>NZ_MWUM01000356.1 GCF_002028455.1 Zoogloea sp. LCSB751
AATGGGATACTGGTAATCCGAATTTGATCTTCATGCAAAGCAATTTTCATCGTGGCATGAACCCCATTTCAGAAAGTGTTTCAGACAGCTCGCCAAAGCGCTCAAGTTTCCCTTCTAGTTCTTTAACCTTGGCTTTCAGCTCAATATTTTCCGCTTCTAACACGGAAAGACGATTTGAATCCATAGCTCTGCGATTAGCAGTATTGTCATATAGCTTAGGTTTATCATTGAGACCTTTGACCGTTTCGGCTTCGGGC
>NZ_MWUM01000357.1 GCF_002028455.1 Zoogloea sp. LCSB751
CAACGGCTGGTGCCTGAAGGCTGGTTTGACCAATCCTCCGCCTGGACCCAGGCGCAGAAATCAGTCTCCCCGGCACACCCGGAGGGCATTTACGGCTATCAATGGTGGAATAACGCGATTCCGGCCAACGCACAGCATGTCGACCCCAGCGCCCGCCAGGGCCTGAAAGGTTCGCTGTGGGCGCTGGGTATCTACGGCCAGGTGATTATGGTCAACCGCGCGGAACATCTGGTGATCGTACAGTGGTCAACCTGGCC
>NZ_MWUM01000358.1 GCF_002028455.1 Zoogloea sp. LCSB751
ATAAAAACAAAAAATGGAGAAAATTATGAGTGCTATTGATGTTTTATCTCAGGAGGAAAAGTCTATACATGTTGTTGATAAATTTATAACCCATCATCACAACAGCGTTAATAACAATGTCTTTTACAAAAAACTTTATGTTCTCTTCGCCGGGTATCATCTGAAGTATTTTTATTCACGGGCGCAGTATCGCAATTCATGTTATCACGTTGATAATATTATGCAGATGTTTACAGGAGTCGTTTCAACCCTGAACA
>NZ_MWUM01000359.1 GCF_002028455.1 Zoogloea sp. LCSB751
CCACGCTTGCAAACGTGGCACTGTTAGTGGTGAGTATGTTAATTGGTGGACTTTTAGCCTTGGTGGGCCAGACCTATCAAACGGGAGCGGATCCTTGGCAGCTATTTGCGTTGTGGGCATTAGCCATTATCCCCTTAGCTTGGGTGGCAGGTTTTGAGGGCTTATGGTTGTTATTACTCGGGTTAGTTAATTTAAGCCTTGGACTCTTTGCTGATACCGCATCCTACCTTTTGGATGAACAGATTTGGTTATTTGTC
>NZ_MWUM01000360.1 GCF_002028455.1 Zoogloea sp. LCSB751
AAGAAGAATCAGCTGAGCCTGGATGGCGTGGAGAGCGAGATCCTGGCCCGCAGCGGCTTGCCGGCAGACGCCTGAGGAGCCGCGTCCCTGATGCAAAAAGCCCTGTCCGGTGGACAGGGCTTTTTCGTGTCGGCATAGCGGTGAGCCGAAGGGATCGTCAGGCCGCCCTGGCACGCTTGCCGGTGAGCAGCCAGTAGCTGAGCGCCGAGCCCAGGCCACAGGCGGCGATGGCGATGGCCATGGGCAGCGGCGACTCG
>NZ_MWUM01000361.1 GCF_002028455.1 Zoogloea sp. LCSB751
TTTAGGATTCACTATTTTGGGGGAAGGGTTTTAAGGCGCATGATAGAGGGTGGGATGTGGTGTTGGCTAACACTGCGTAAATAGAAGGTTGTCTGCCGCAGACCAAAAAGGCTTGCGGCAGATACTGGTGCAGTAGTGCTTAGTTTTTAGCTTATTTTCGCAGTGCTTTTTGATGGCGAGCGAGTAGATTAGCCGTGATATCACTTAAGCTCAGTTGTTGATCTTCAAGCAGCACTAATAAGTGGTACATGAGATCT
>NZ_MWUM01000362.1 GCF_002028455.1 Zoogloea sp. LCSB751
CAACTGAACTACCACTCCGCGCTTTAACCTTCTGCTTCAGCCAACACTGGCTGAAACTGCCTGCTTGCTGCTGCAGGGCTTCTGTCTGTGGTGGAGGTAAACGGGATCGAACCGATGACCTCTTGCATGCCATGCAAGCGCTCTCCCAGCTGAGCTATACCCCCACGATACTGCTGGTGCTCCTGGCGTCCCCACGGGGATTCGAACCCCGGTTATCGCCGTGAAAGGGCGGTGTCCTAGGCCTCTAGACGATGGGG
>NZ_MWUM01000363.1 GCF_002028455.1 Zoogloea sp. LCSB751
CTTTCAATAAAATACACATTTAAGCTGTTAAAACGATAGACCCTCTAATTCACTCAGCATAGTAAGCCTATCATCTATTATAAAAATTTAAGTTAGTTTAGCTTGGTAAACGATTCGTCGACGATCAGAAAATGCAAAGAAGTAATGTAAACATCCTAAACGCTACAATTGAGTGAAAATATTCTAAACGATGTATAACTGCAACGTTTTTATAAATAAATTGAGTTAATCCATTTAGTGCAAACGCACCCAAAAGA
>NZ_MWUM01000364.1 GCF_002028455.1 Zoogloea sp. LCSB751
CATAGTTTTCATCGTCGTCTGACTCCTGCTTGCTCGGATGTTGGGGTGTGCCGCCATGTCGCTGACGCAGGTCTGACCCCAGCTTCTCGCGTTCCAGCGCGCGTTCTTGGCTACGGTTTTCGCGGCGGTTGCCGATGTCACGTTCGGCGTTCGGGGTGTTTCCGATGGCCGCATTAGTCTTGGCCGTCGCCTCCTTACCGTCGCGCAGCATGGAAGCGGCGCGCTCCACACGCTTGGGCAAGCTGTTATGGGCTTCA
>NZ_MWUM01000365.1 GCF_002028455.1 Zoogloea sp. LCSB751
CGGCCGCTTCGATGACTACAGCGACTTCGGCAGCGCCTTCTCCCCCAAGGCGAGCCTGCGTTACCAGCCGCTGGACAACCTGATGCTGCGCACCTCCTGGTCGCGCTCGTTCCGCGCCCCCAGCCTGAGCGATCTCTACGCGGCTGATTCCTACTCGGCCGACTGGGCCAAGGACTATGTCTACTGCAAGGCCAACGGCATCTCGGCGGCGGACTGCCCGAACCGCCAGTACGACACCACCCGTACCTCCAACGAGG
>NZ_MWUM01000036.1 GCF_002028455.1 Zoogloea sp. LCSB751
GCAAAAAATCGGGGCCGACCAGCATTGGCTTATAGGCCATGCCGCGCAGCTCGTCGGCGTGCTTGGCCAGCACAGCCCCATGCCCTTGAGGCAGCTTTTGCACGACCGCGATGGTAGTGGCCAAGGCCACGTCGATGACTTCCATGCTGGGCAACGTCAGCCATGCGTGGATGTTCGCAGTGCTGCCGCTGTGCCCGTTCTGGAGCTTGTCTGCCACAAAGGCATCATCGAACTTGAACATGCCTTTGTCAGTGCCGTCGTCCACCCACCCGATGGTGTAGAGAACCGGGCACCCCAGCCATTCCTGCAACACGGGCACCAAGCGGTAGTGGATGGACATGCACTGCGCAACTACGTCCGGGAAGTCGAGATCGCCAAGGCCTTGCTGAACGACGTAGGGAAACTCGGCGTGCCGAGCATCGGTCAGATAGCGGTGCGCGGGTTGCACTTCGTGCGGCGGCACTTCAAGTCCAAATTTCTTCGACCGCTCGATGGCGGCCGCCCATTCGGTTGCGTAGCTCATCAGTCCAACCCCTTCGCTTCCCAGCCTTGGGAGGTCAGCTTGACGGCATGCTTGGATTCCTTGCTGCCAGCGCCATCGAGGATGCTCTTCACGACGGGGAAGGCGGCCTGCACCTCGGGCTTCTTGGCCCAGTCAGCGAGGTTGTTGACCTTGTAGGTGTAGGTGATGCCTGCCTCTTGATAGTCGCCGAACTTCATCGGGCCTTCCCACTTCACGATCTTGTCCAGCGCCTTCTTGCCCCAGCACAGATCGGTCTGCTTCTCGGTGGTCTTGCCGTTGAGGCCGATGGAGGCAACCTCCTTCTCTTGGGCGAACGGCTTGGCCCCATCGGTCAGGGTGTAGCGCTTGATCTTGGCCTTGGCACCCGTGGGCTTGCCCATGATTCCCATGATGTCCACCTCGGTGTCCTCGCCCTTGACCAAGCCAGCCGCTTCGAGCGCGGCCATCTGGTTGGCGCTCCCGGCCTGCATGGTTTTTTGCAGGCGCAAGTCCATCTCGGACAGGTCAACCGGCCAGCGCTTGGTGTTGAGGCACAGGTCGCCCTTCTTGTCGAAATACTGGGTGAGTGCCGCGCCGAAGTTCTTTTCGTTCGCGTCGGTCTTGCTGCCGCAGGCGGCCAGCGTGACGGTGCCGAGGGCGGCGAGGATGGCAAGTTGCTTTTTCGTTCTCATAGGCTCCCTTGATTTGATGGGTTATGACTGATCCCACACGTCGATGGTCAGCAGCTTGTCCGCTGGACAGGCCGCGATCCGGTCGGGGTGGATGATGACGTTGCCCGTCCAGCTACCGGGCAACACGTAATCTTCGCCGATGACTGGGGGGCCGCCGTGCTGGGGCAGGCCGTTGGCGAACAGAGGCAACACGTCGCAGGCCTTGGCGGTGAAACGGTTGGGGTAGCCACCGGATGACAGTTGCGTGGCCTTGCCCTGCTCGACGAGCTGATGCACCCAGCGGCTGCCGTTGACGCTGGCTTCCCAGTTGGCCAAGAGTGCGGCCCGCCTGGTGTCTTGGTCGGCCCGGTCGCGTTCTTCCGGGGTCTGCATCGAGATGACGATCCACCAGCCCAGCATGCTCAGTCCTTGCCCAGCTTGTCGAAGGCCACCAGCCGCCATTGCTGCTCGATAGGGTCATACAGTGCGCAATGGGAGCTTTCCGCGTGCCCGCCGCTGTGAGCCTTGATTCGGCTCAGGGCTTCTTGAGCCATCGCATTCAGTTCTGCTGACGCTGCCTCAGCGTGTTCCTGAGCAACCCGTCCGTAGTCTGGGATACCGGCCGTCCGGTGCAAGCGATCAAGCCATGCCAACAGCTTGTCACCGAACTGAAGATGAAAGTGCTCGGTCGAGTCTGGGCTGATTTGGAAGTGCATCCCCTGCATCAGCGACATCGGTTCGCCCTTCTCGCTCAGAAGCAGGCCGTCACTTCTGGCAGCGAAGCCGTATGCGAGATACACGGTGAGCCAGCCTTCATGCCCTTTGATGAAGGGCCTCGGGTCAATGGCCTCGAAGGGGAAAATCTGATACCGGCGACTCTCGCGATTGCGGCTGTAGAGGTCGATCATCGCGTCGATGAGCGACAGGTACACCATCATGCCCTCGGCATCTCCTTGCTTCCAGCAGCCGACTTCCACCCAGTCCGGCGCATCCGGGCGCGGGCGCTTTTCAAGCAGGACGTACAACGGGAGATTGCAACAGAAGACGTGATCTGGCGAGTCGTGGAGCTGCGCTCGAATGTCAGCGAGGGAGGGTTGTGCGCTCATAGTTCGGCTACTAACTCCCACGCCACGACATCACGGCCAAGGTACTCACCGTGCGGCCCGAGCTTGAGCCAGTGCGGTGCGACATCACCGGGCATCAACACCACCTGCGGTGCGTCGTCATCGTCACCCGCCGCGACAGTCTCGAAGGCAGGATGGCGATACCGGCCATGCACGGCGCATGTCTCGCCGGTCTTGAGTTTGACCTTCTTGCTCGGAACCTTGCCAACCGGCGTGCGGGGCAGGCCGATAAAGGTGGCAGGCGGCCAGATGCCGGGGGCATCGAAACGGCGAATCCACAAGTCACTTGTGCAGCGGTTGAACCTACGCTCACCGCTCACTGAACCGGTGCCCATCGAACCGAAATTGCCATTGCGAAGAGGTCGCAGCGCGGCGTTTACACGCACATAGGCATCAGGTGTTGGCTCATCGACTGGGCCAAGCTGAGGGTACTCGCCTGCACGGATGAAGAAGCCTGAGCCGTGCGGTGTGGATTCCACGCCAAAGCGGCGGCAGTACGCGATGAAGGCATCTGCGCCACCTAGACGCTGGGCCAGCGCGCTCCCGATGAAGGTCAGCCAGTCCACGCTCTTGATGCCATTCTGTGCTTGAAGCGCATCAAAGCTGTCCCCGCAATAGAGAGCCAAGTACCGCGTTGCTAAATCCAGCTCTTCCGGCTCCCACTCGATTTGCTGCTCAGTGGTAATGGCTGACAACCCGGCATGCCCGTGAAACGGCGCGAGCCGTTCGTGACAGAAGAAGATCAGATCGGACAGCACCTTTTGATGGTCTGCCTCGAAAATGAGGGCACGGGGGACGCGGAACTTGAGGGCAGACATTTGCCCCTCCATCCAACCTCGCTCGGTGTGGCACGACACAGCGTATTCGTTCGCTGCATCGTCGTCGTCACCTGATGCCACATACCACTCAACTGAGTCATCCTCGTCGAGCGTCATGACGTAATCGCGAAAGGAGGGCAATCTCTTGTCGCCAACGCGCAAAGTCTTCCAAGTGTCAGGGTGGCACCCCCACTTCAGTTCACCCCTGTAGGCGGCCTCAAAGGCTTCAACGCACTCGATGAGAGCCTGCCGTTTTTCTGGGGTGTGCCCTCCCCAGAAGTAGAACGACGCGGAGAAGCCAACCGTCAAGACAATGCGGTTGTGATCGGAATCGACGTATTGGAAATCGGGCACTAGCGCCTCGATCTTTGCAAGGCTGTCGCTCATGGCTTCTTATCCTTATTGATTGGAGCTGCTGTGGCAGTTCGCCCAACAACAAGCAGCGCTACGCCGGCGACTACCGCCTCGGCCGGGAGCGCGGCAACGGCAATGACGCCAACCAGAACAACACCAGCAGCGAGGCCCGCCGCCTTGAGCCAACTGCTCATCGACGACCCTTCCTCTTGGGGAACTTCTGGCCCGTACTGTGGGCGGACAGGGCGCGGAGCGGGAGCAGGCGCGGGCTGTGGCGGCGCAGGTTGATACCAGCGTCGTTGCTCGGTACTTTCTCGTTGCATCGGCGTTGTGACAGGCGCACGCACAGGCTCTTCGGCCGGGCGCCGTCGTCTAGTTCCACACTCGCATTCGTTCGCATTCAGCAAGCGGAATCGGTCCGGGCCTGCGATCCGTCGATACGCATCTCGCTGGCCCGGTGATAGCTTGTCGCCTTCAAACTTGATTTCGACAACCGTCTCGATGTTGGCCTTGACCGGGATGAGGCGCTTCCAGTCGATGCGCCCACTGGCGCGCATGGCGGCCAGCTCTGGCCCAGTCGGCTTGAGAATGATGCAATCGGGAATGCGCAGCAGCCCCTTCTGAGGTCGCCCTTCCAGATCGCGCGTCAGGATGCCATCGCCAACTGCACGCCCTAGGGGGAAGCGGCTTGGCCGGTTCGGCTGATCGCGACTCATCAGTGGGGCGGGCGGGTTGGTTTTCATGTTGAAGCCCACCTCGGCCTTGTAGCGCCAGACAAGCTGGTTGGCTTCTTCGTCAAGCCAGATGCGTGCTGTCACGCAACGCTGCTTGAGTTCCTGCCCGCTCTTGCTTCGTATCGCTGTCCCTGAGCTGCACTCGCAGATGTGCTCGCAAAGGTAGCCTTTGTCCACCGGATCATCAAGGCCGACCTCTCGCCCTTCCGATGACGTGCGCGTGGCTGATCGGCCGACAGTGCGGCCGGGTATGGGTGCGCCTGCCATCGTTACAGGCCCTCGTAGTTGAGTTCGGCGTAGTGGTACGGGTCGGCATCGTCGGCTGGCTTCGGATGGGCGACCACTTCGACAGGCAGCGGTGAGTCCGTCCACACCACGTCGGTGCGTCCCTGTGAGTCGGTCTCGCCCTCGAAGGTCTTGCCGTCGCCGGTCTTGATGGTGTACGGCACTCCGGCCAGCGGCTCGCCCGTCTCGTTGTTGTGCAGCACAAAGTGCTCTTGAAAGCGCGGGGCTTGCTTGGGTACATAGTCCTCGATGGGCGTGGCTGCGGCCTCGTCGTCGCTGCCCTTCTCTCCCCAACCCGCATGATTGTTGTGCCGGGAGTAAATGACCGCGCCGCAGTCGGTCATGTCTTGGTCGTAGGCCATCGGCTTGCCGAGGTCGATGACTGTGGGGAAGCGACTGCTGACGATGGTCGATACCCGCTTGCAGCGCGGGCATGTCACCTTGTCTCCTTGGCGAGCGACAGGCTGCCCATCAATCGTCCACGTGGGGTCGCCCGAGATGACCACGCCGCCATGCGATGTGCGGTCGCCGAGCACGATGAATCCGATGATCGCCACGCCATCCTCCCATTTTGTTTATCAAGATGGCATAGCTTATCAAAATCCTTCGTTCTCGATAAGATATGAGACAGCGAGTGGCGTTGTCATTTTCAGAAGACGACTGCACCAGTTCATGAGGCTGGCCGCCCCGTGTGCAGCCGACTTCTGACCGGGTCGTGTCAGCAGTCCTATGCACGAAACTCCAAGAAGGGCGGAAATTGCGCAGAACTTCCCTGCACGACGTTGCGGAACGGCTTGGCTTGCGCTATGGTTTCATGCGCAGTATCATGTAACCATACATGGAACCAATGGAGAGCACCATGCCATCAATTCACGAATCAAAGGTAGCCCGACACCGCGAACGGATGCGCGCGGCGGGGCTGCGGCCTGTGCAGTTTTGGGTGCCGGACACCCGTTCGCCTGAGTTCACGGCGCAAGTGCGCAAGCAATGCCAAAGCCTGAAGGGCGACCCAGCAGAAGCAGAGGTTTTGCGCTTCACCGAAGAGGCGGCATCGCACGTTGAGGGCTGGGAGTGATGCAGCGAGGCGACCTCGTGACGGTTTCATTGCAGGGTGACTACGGCAAACCACGACCAGCCCTGATCGTTCAATCAGACCTACTAACCGACTTGGAAAGCGTTGTGCTGTGCCCAGTGACAAGCGACCTGCGCAATGCCGCGTTTCGCGTCACCGTGGAACCGAATCCAGCTAACGGGCTGCGCGCACTATCGCAAGTTATGGTGGACAAGCTCTCGACGCTACCGCGCACCAAAATCAGTGAACCGTTTGGCCGCCTCGACGATGAGCGAATGAAAGCAATAGATAGGGCGCTCCTGTTGGTCGTTGGCGTTATTTGACCCGGTGCCGGAAAAATCTGGGATTCCGGCTTACTCGGTATCGCGCCGGAATTTTCGGCGGTTCCGGCTTAAGTCGGTTCGCTGTTCCATTGCGCCGGGATGGCGGCACATGCGCCGCCTTGTCCGTCAAACGATCATTAGTCGGCCAAGCCGGTCACTGTCCGGCAATGCGCTTGAATAACGGGTTGTCGGACATTATGATAGGCGGACGGAAAAACGGACAAAAGGGGCGGTAATGGCACTCATCGGCTATGCGCGGGTATCGACGGCTGAACAGGACACCGCCTTGCAGACGGATGCACTGCGCAAGGCGGGCTGCGAGCGCGTCTTTGAGGACACGGCTTCCGGGGCCAAGGCCGACAGGCCCGGCTTGGCCGCCGCGCTGGCCTATCTGCGCGACGGCGACGTGCTGGCCGTCTGGCGGCTGGATCGGCTCGGGCGCTCGATGCCACACCTCATCGAGACAATCGGCGCGCTGGAAGCGCGTGGCGTCGGCTTCCGGTCGCTGACAGAAAGCATTGACACCACCACACCGGGCGGGCGGCTCATCTTCCACGTGTTCGGCGCGCTGGGCCAGTTCGAGCGCGACTTGATCCGTGAGCGCACCAAGGCCGGGCTGACCGCTGCCGCCGCTCGCGGGCGCAAGGGCGGGCGCAAGCCGGTTGTCACTGCCGACAAGTTGCAGCGGGCGCAGGAGCATATTGCCAACGGGCTGAACGTCCGGGAGGCTGCTACACGGCTCAAGGTGAGCAAGACGGCCCTATACGCCGCGCTGCAAGGCGGGAGCGAGCAACCATGAGCCGCAAGCAAAGCAGTGCCTTCGTCACGACCAGAAAGGGCTTTTGCTATCTCACGGTCAAAGTCGGCAGGAGCAATTACAACATCATGCGGATTCGCAATTACACGCTTGAGCCGCAGGACAAGCGAGACATGCGCCGGTTGTATCCCGACTATCTCTTTGACTGGAAGAAGATCGGCCAGCAGCTTGCCGAAAAGAGGGAGGTATGCAGAACCTACCGCTCCAAGCGTCAAGCGCCCCGGAGCACGGAACGTACCTCAGACCCGTTCGTCATGGTGTCGTATGACCCAAGGACGCGCACGGTCTACGCATCCGACACCTGCGATTCAATGGCATTGCTTGACGCTGTTCTGCACATGGAACGCTCCCGCAAAAAATAGCCCCGACAGGCCGTGCAGCCGACTCCTGACATTCCGTGCAGTCGCCTTCTGAAAATGACAGGCGTCAAGACAGTGACAGGGGGTTACGATTCTCAATAACCGTTCTCGAAACTGTTTTATCGAATCATCGCCAAAACACGAGTTTTGAGAATAAGAGGGGCGACCATGCTAGTGGGGTATGCGCGGGTATCGACCCAAGACCAGAACCTCGACATGCAGCGCAAGGCGCTGACCGAGGCCGGGTGCGGCAAGCTGTTTGAGGAGAAGGCGACGGGCAGCCAGACAGACCGGCCGGGACTGATGCAAACCTTGGAGTTCGCCCGAGAGGGTGACACGCTGGTGGTGTGGAAGCTCGACCGGCTCGGCCGGAGCGTCAAGCACCTTGTTGAGCTGGTGGCCACGATGGAGGCGCGTGGCATCAACTTCCGCAGCCTGACCGACAACATCGACACCGGCACACCGGCTGGGCGCTTCTTCTTCCACGTGATGGCCAGCCTTGCGCAGATGGAGCGGGAGCTGATCGTGGAGCGCACACGGGAAGGTCTGCGCGCAGCGCGGGCCAAGGGACGAGTGGGCGGTCGCAAGCGCTCGATGACCGACAGCAAGGTAGCTTCCGCGCGCAAGTTGTTGGCCAGCGGCGTGCCGCCGCGCGAGGTCGCCGAAAATCTGGGTGTGTCTGTGCCTACGCTCTATCGCTGGGTGCCCGCCTCATCGCTAGACGAGGCCAACCCGCCACAAGGAAGCGCATGAGAAGAACGATCTTGACCTTTGGCCTACTGCTGTCGGCGATGGCGACCAACGCAGCCGAACCCACCAAACCCGGCAGGGTCTTGGCCTTCATGAAAACGCAGGGGCTCTACAACCTCTGCACGTCGAGCCGCAGCGCGGAACTGGGACAGTGCGAAGGCTTCATCACGGGCGTGGCGGCCATGATGCAAAACGACCAGCTCGCCAAGGTGAAGGTGTGCGTCCCGGAGGGCACGAACTCGCAGCAGGTGACGGATCGCGTGGTGGCCTACCTGCGCACCAAGGCCGACAGCGACGACATGCAGGTGCCCGCTGTCACCATCGTGGCTCCGGTGCTGGCCATCCTCTACAACTGCACGCCGGGCAAGATGCCGCAGTTCTGACAGGGCCAAGGCATCCGTGGCCGGGTGGTTTCCAGATGCAACACCCCAGTGTGTTGCATGGATAATCGGCTTCGGCCATTCCTCCCTTTTTTGGCCCCCGTCTTACCTCCCTGGACGGGCTTCGCCCGGCGAAGTTAAAGCGGCCCCGGTGGGGCCGCTCTTTTTATGCTGCGTGGTGGCCCTATACGGCCTTCCAGAGCCATGAACCGATGCCCCACAGCACGGCCAGCAGCACGAGGGTCAGGATGATGTTCCAGAGGAGATCGGCAAACTTGGCCAGCACGTAGGCAAGCCCACCGCCACCAACGATCACGAGGCCGAAGCGCAGCCACTTGGGCCAGTCCATGCCGACCTTGAGCAAGGAGACGTAGGTCAGCACGCCGCCGACCAGCAGCCCGATCAAGCCGAAGAGGCCTGCGCGTGCATCGCTGTTGTCGCGGCGCTCGGCGGCGACAAGCGACTCTTTGCTGTCGTGGTACTCATAAGTGCCATCCGCAGCGCGGCGGCCGAAACGGGTGCCCATGCCCCCTCCCCTATCTACTCGAACAGCTCAGCGTGCGTCCCTGCCCGAATGAAAACCACTAATCCCTGTTTGGTGGTGTCGTCGAGCTTGTAGGCCAAGAGGAAGTCGCCACCGATATGGCATTCCCGGTGGCCCTCCCAGTTGCCCGTAAGCGGGTGATCCAACCACTCTGGCCCCAAGGGGCCGTTGTTGGCGATCAGGAGCATCATGGCCTCTTTGAGCTGGTTCATGTTGAACCGGCCGGAGTGTGAAAGACGCTCCCAGTCCTTGAGGAAGGACTTTGCGTAATCTGCTAAACGCGGAAGGGACGCCCGCTTACTTGCTGCTGTTTTTTTCGGCTATTCGTAAAAGCGTGTGGGCGCCAACAATGGGCTGATGTATGTCACGCCAGCCAGAAATCGCAAAACAATGTTGCAAGCATCGTCGCTTCACTGTACAGTTACGCTATCGAAAATCGTAAATTCTTGTTGTGTAGGAGGTGACTGAAATGGCTGCTAGAGATGTTGAATCGGCACTTCTTGCCCGGTGCTCTGCCGTCGCTCGGGAAGCCACGCAAGCGGCTCAAGATCAGCGAGAGGCTAACGTGTTTCAGTTGGCGGCAATGGTTGTTCAGTCGCAGTTTCCAGCCGAGTCGAAGTGCTTGACGCAAGCAAGCGAACGGTATTTCGCTTCACATCCGAACGAGCGGCTGGCTTCGGCTGAAGTCGTCAGACGAGGCTGGGTAATGAGTTTGCCGCGTTTGCGCGACATGCTTTCGCGTCAACTGCAATGGGGCTGAGGCGATGCCAGAAAGCCCTGTATTCCATACCCGAACCGCCCTTGCCGAAGGTCTGAGAGAACTGTTCAAGCAACTTGAAGAAAGGCTATCGCTCCGCAGCCCAGTGAATGTCTATTTGGCTGGGGGCATGGCCGTTCATCTCTATACGTCAGATCGTGTCACAACGGATGTCGATGCGGAGTTCGGTGCTCGCGTGTTCATCCCCAACGATTTGATCGTCGATGTTACGTTGGAGGACGGGACTCGCGAGGCCGTCCATTTTGACACCAATTACAACTCGACCTTTGCTTTGATGCACGAGGACTATACGGACGATGCCATTCCATTGGACATGGGGATAGAGCACATCCGGCTTCACGTCCTCTCCCCCCTTGATTTGGCTGTCAGCAAGATTGCCCGGTTTGCCGACAACGACAAGGACGATATCGCCGCTTTGGTTCGGCTTGGCCTGACGAGCGCGGACGAGATAGAGCAACGCGCCACAAGCGCCTTGGCGGGCTACATCGGCGGTCAGGCCATGCTGAAATTGAATCTGCGGGATGCGGTCGTTTTAGCTCGCGAGGTCGAAAGCGAGCGGATTGCGGCTCTGCGATTGGCAGAACTGCCTCGCCTAGAAAAGCGTGCCGGAGCGGCACTCACCTTCTGGCAGTACGCCACCGAGGCCATCAAAGCGCATGGCTCTGATGGCGTGGACTGGGCCGATGTCGAGCGAAAGACCTTCGTCGAAAGCATCTCGGAGCATGGGCAACCCGCCTCTGATGTTGCGGATGTGATCTGCCAGCACAGTCCGGGGGCCGTGACGAAGGCAAGGCAAGACGACGTGCGTGCCTTGGTTGAAAGGCTTGCACCTGAACTCCAAGCGCAATATGCCAAGGCGCGAGGCGCGAAAGGGTGCGAGCCATGAAGTTCCCCGGAGCCAAACGCCGTCCTCCTTTCGTGACGCTGCCACGGCACAAGCGCAGCCACGAGGTCATTCGCCTCAAGGGAAAGATGCGCCGCGATGCAGCGGAGTACGGTGGCCGGTTCACCAGCCGCCTCGTGCTGAATGAGCCGGGCCGTCCCGACCTATACAACCAGTGGTTTGACTTCTACTTTCCGGGCACGGATCGGTTCACGATCTGGAACGCCAGTTTCGTGACCGCCCGAAAAGCATTCTGGGACAAGGCCCACGACATTGCACACACCCGCGTGGCCGCGATGCTGTCGCCGGAAGAGCGGGAAGAGAACTCCAAGTTGGAGTTCGTGCCTGCACAGCGCTCAAGCACCGGAAAAATCCTGACCTACAAGCTGGCCGAGCGCGAAAAGATGCGCTTCGAGCAGTTTGGTGGCCTGACCTTTCATGAGCAGTGGCGCAAGCTGGAAGCAGAGATTGCCCGCAACGAGCCGCCCGTTATTCATGAGTCCTTCAAGCTCGACCGCAGCTACGTTTACGGTATCGGTTTGAAGATCGTGCTTGATGTGGATTTCATCAATCAGGCATCCATCGAGGCTGCGATTGATCGCTTCATCGCAGTTGGCGAAACCGATTGGGTATCGCCTGAACCCGTGCCTCGCGACCGTTTGCCTGTCGTGAGCGAGCACGAGGCATTGGCGACCGTCACCTTCCCAGCAGAGTAGATTGCAATGCCTGATATGAATAATTTGAATATGAATCTGAGCGCGGTAAGGCCACCCATCGCGTTTGCAGCGAAGAACGCACGCTTCGTCTCCAATTTCCCGCAAGGGTCGGATGAACTCTGGATGGCAGACTTGAAAGCGTGCCGCCACGATGTTCAGTGCGAGGTGTTCGAGGACATCCTATTTGTCGAGTCCAATGGCACGGCTTTCATCTATGGCATCGAATTCGAGGATGGATGCCCGAAGGGCTTGAAGCCGGAATTGGCGCTGAAACAGCAATCCTTCATTCAGTTTCTCCGTGACGAAACGCGCCGGGACAACGATGCCCTTGGGCTGGCCGCCCTGATTTTCACCGGCCATGAATACTCGACCGAAGGCAAGGCAACGGCTGCGTACATCGCTGCACGGAACACTTCGCTAGTAATGGGCGTCGGGTATCGCAACAACGACGGCAAATACGAGTTGATCGGGATTGATCCCGAAGAAGATAGCTGGCTTGAGTCAGCCCGTTCCATTCTCCCTTTTGACGAGCTTTGTCATCCGGGATAGGGCTAATGGGACTGTCCGTCGCGAAAGACGAGCTTTACTACATCTACGTCCTCCGGGTGGAGGGAAACGGCTGGTATGTAGGCTCGACACAGAGCTTCGAGCGCCGAATGCGCAGCCATTTCGGCAAGGGCGGTGCTGTGGCAACCAAAGAGCGCCGGGCGCTGGAGATTGAAGAGGTGTTTGAGCTTCGCGACTACCAGATTCGCACAGATTGCGCACACGAGCGGGCCGAGGTTCTGATCGCGCAACGCTATGCCCAGTTGTACGGCATGAATTCTGTGCGAGGCGCAAAGCATGGCAAAGGATGGAATGACCAGCCTTCGCCGGGCAACCTGCGCGACATTGAGCGTTACAACAAATTCGCGACCTCGATAGAGGGCGAACGTCTATTGGCCGCGTTGCGCCGCATAGACCCATTGACACTTCTGCCCGACAGGCTCAATGGAGCACTGACCGGCCTTGCTTCTACCCCTGCGCCCATTTCAACCACCTGACCCAATCATGCTCGGATACTGGATCGTCGTCTCAACGCAACCCCCCGAAGAACGGGACGCCATCATCGACCGCAAGAAGTCAGTGCTCGCGGAATGGGAAACCGGCGTTGGCGGCATTCGCTGGCTGGAAAAGCTGGTCGAGGAAGGCAAGGCCACCAAGCTGCGCGGTGACGGCTATCCGAACCGCTACACGTCCACGGCAAACATCGTGCTGCCGCTCATCACGGGTGACGCAATCAAGCCTGCTGACGACGGCATCTGGGTGTTCGGCATGGATGAGGGCGAAGAGTACACCCAGCCTCCCGGCTGGATGGGCAAGGTCAACCTGCGGCCCGAGAGCATCCGCACCTGCCCAACTGATGCGTCCCTGACCATTGACGCTTGGGATCAGTCGTAACTCCATTCAACAACCACAAGGGAAATTCATGAAGAAGAACATCGCCATCCTCGCCGCCCTCAGCGTCGTGATGCTGACCGCCTGCGGCAGCAAAACCGACGCCAACGAAAAGAACTTCGGCGCGGCCATGACGCAGTATTTCGACAAAAAGGGCGACCTCTGCCTCAACACCAAGCGCTGGCCGGTTGATCTGTCCGAAATGGACTTTCGCCTGCAAAAGACCATGCAGGCCGGGAGCGCCAACCAGATGGCTGCACTCGAAGCCGCTGGTTTGGTCAAGGGCGAGGACACCGAGGTGGACATCATGGGGATCATGGGCAAGCCCACGGGTGCCAAGGCCAAGATCAAGCGCTACACGCTGACTGACGCGGCCAAGCCCTTCGCGCAGGAGAAGGAAGTTGCGTCCATCGGCCTTAACGGCAAGACCACCGAGAAACAAACCGATCTGTGCTGGGGCAAGAAGGCGCTGGACAAGATCGTGAAGTGGGAAGGCCCGATGAAGTTCGGCGACTACCAAGAGGCTGGCATCACCTACACCTACAAGGTCAACAACCTCGCCGACTGGGCCAAGAAGCCAGAGGTGCAAGCCGCTTTCCCGTTTGTGAAAAGCATCCTTGATGGCGCAGGCAGCAAGGAGTCCAAGCACGCCATCAAGTTGACCAGCCAAGGCTGGGAAGCGAAAGGACTGGACTGAGGAGCCGGTATGCCACGCATCGACCTCGCAGTACCCTTCGCAGAGAAGGATGAGGCCAAGCGGCTTGGCGCACGCTGGGACGGTGAGCGCAAGCTCTGGTATGTGCCAGACGGCGTAGATGCGGGCGCATTTGGGCGTTGGTTGCCGAGCGAGCCGGATATCGGCGTTCGCTCAAGCAGCTATTTCATCGCCCAGACCACCAAGGCGTGCTGGAAGTGCGGCGAACACACAAGCGTGTTCGGCTTCATCCTGCCTGCCGGGCATGAAACGCTGGAACCCGATGAAGAGGATGACGAGCGGGATGCGTGGTATCGGTATGACGAGCCAACCATCGTTCACTATGTCACCGATCTTCTGCCTGCCGTAGCAGCCCGGATCAAAGCATTCTCGCGGCACTACCGCGTCGATTTCAGCAAGACCACGCAAAGCTCGTACTGGATGAACCACTGCGAACACTGCGGCATGAAGCAGGGCGACTTCGAGATGTATTGCGAGCCGCAAGGTGCGTTCTTCCCGATGGATGAGCGTGCTGCCTCCCTGATCGTCCTGCATGAGTTTGCCGAGCCGTTTGGCTGCAATGGCAGTACCGCCTACGGCGATCACCTCTTTGAATACATGCGGCGGGTCTGACCATGCCCGCCAACATCCTGAACCTCCCGCAGTACCGGGTGCTGCGCGTGCAGGAAACCGATCACGACTACCACGTCACCGCCGAGCCGGTGGACGTGACCGCCGCCTGCCCACATTGCCAGTCTGACCGTCTGAACTCGTGGGGCACCCGCGAGCAGGTGTTCAAAGACCTGCCCATGCACGGCAAGCGGGTCGGCATCTATATCGACACCAAACGGCTGCGCTGCCAAGCCTGCGGCAAGACCTTCTCGCAGGCGCTGCCGCTGCTGGCGGAAAACCGCATGATGACCGAACGGCTGGTGAAGTGGATCGGGCAACAGTCGTTGAAACGCACCTTCACCTCGCTGGCTGACGAAACCGGCGTGGTTGAAGGGACGATCCGCAACATCTTCCGCGACTACATCAACGAGCTTGAGCAGACCGTCCGCTTCGAGACGCCGAAGTGGATGGGCATCGACGAAATCCACATCATCAACAAGCCGCGCTGCGTCGTCTCGAACATCCAGAACAACACCATCGTGGACATGCTCCACAACCGAAACAAGGACACGGTGGCGAAGTACCTGTTCAAGATGCCAAACCGGGACAAGGTGCAGTACGTGGCGATGGATATGTGGACGCCCTACCGCGATGCAGTGACTGCGGTGTTGCCGGACGCCACCATCGTCATCGACAAGTTTCACGTCGTCAGGATGGCGAACGACGCTATGGAGAAGGCCCGCAAAGGGCTGCGGGCTGAACTGACACTGAAACAGAAGCGCGGGCTGATGCACGACCGCTTTGTGCTCTTGAAGCGCGAGCGCGACCTGAACGACCAGGAACGGCTGCTCATGGACGGCTGGACAAAGAACTACCCAGCTTTGGGCGAAGCCTACCGGCTCAAAGAGGACTTCTACGGCATCTACGAGGCCGGGACGCCAGAGGAAGCCATGCGGCGCTACGAGGCGTGGTACAGGGCAATATCGACCGAGATCAGACCCTACTTCGCCGACCTGATCCGCGCCTTCACGAACTGGCAGCCCTTCATCCTCAACTACTTCGAGCACCCCGTCACCAATGCCTACACCGAGAGCCTGAACAGCCTGATCCGGGTGATGAACCGGCTGGGGCGCGGCTACTCGTTCGAGGCGCTACGGGCCAAGATTCTCTTCACAGAGGGCATCCATAGCCGAAAGCAGGCACGCCCCAAGTTCGAGAGAAAGCGTGCGTCGGAGCCTGTCGAGATGGGCAGAGCGTTGCCAGATGACGCGATGGGCTATGGACCGCCCGTGCTTGAGAAGGTGCGGGCAATGAAGCCTCCGAAGGAGGCTGACCAACACAAGGCACCACCGCCGCCCAAGAACTACGGAGCGGACATTTCAACACTCATCCGCATGATCGAGGCAGGAGAGCTTTGATCCCGTTTCAACCCACTTTTACGAATAGCCTTTTTTTCGAGGTCATCGAAGAGTTCGTCGGCGGTGGCAAAGCGAGCACGATGTGCGCGAGCAATTTCATCGGCCTCGGCCATCGCCGCGCGTGTTTCTGCATTTGGCACACGCAACGCGAACGGCAGTTCCTTGTCGGCGACAACGCGGGTCAGAAACACGCGGATCGCGTCGGAGACGGTCAGGCCCATCGAGGCCAGCGTTTCCGCTGCCTGCGCCTTGACGTGCTCGTCCACGCGAACATGGACCATAGTGGTGGTAGCAGCCATGACGGCCTCCTATTGCGACTGTTTGAGATACATTGTATCGCAGATCATCGGCAATCGCAAGGCGACACCCTCCCCCCCCGGCTTTCTTGTTCGTAGGTATGTATATAGGTAGGTATATACATACCTATATTGACCACGGCAACAGCTTGGCGATGTTGCGCGCGTCGTCGAGGCCTCGGTGGTGAGCGCCATCGAGAGGAAGGCCCACCATCTGCAACGCGCGGGCCATCCCCACTTCCTTGATCTTGCGGGCCTTGGCGAACCGGCGTTTGAGGTTGACATGCTCGAAGGCTGCGAGCGGGTTTTGGACGCCGTGTCGCTCGCAGTCGCGGGCAAGCTGCTTGAAGTCGAATTGGCCCCAGCTTCCCCACGTTGCGCCCGGTGCCTGATGGCGTTGGGCGAAGCTGGCCAGCCGTGCCGCGACCACTGGGAACAACTCGGCACCGTCCACGTCGGCTTGCTGGATGTTGGTGAGCTGCCGACAAAACGGCGTGAGCTGAGGGCGTAGCACGGGGCGCACCAGCGCCTGAAACGTGTCGAGCACGGTGCCCTCAGCCGTGGCCCACACCGCGCCAATTTCGATGATCTCCATGTCAATTGCAGGGAGGCCATCGCCCTCGTCGCAGGTGGCCTCAAGGTCGATGACCAGCATCATGGGATGCGCCTCTGAGCGATTGCTGGTGGCATTTCTCCGATGTGCACCTCGGACACTGGTGGCCACCAGCGACCGGCTTTCGCGTGCGCAATTTGGTCGGGTGTTAGCTGGATCGCATCGAGGTATGAGGACTGCCACCAATCGACCCACTGCATCAAGTCAACGCAGGACGCGCTGCGCGCGACCTGCGGAATCGTCAGCACGTCAGCCATCGCGTCGGCCACGGCCAACGCGCCGGTCATGTTGCCAACGGCCGCCGCGAGGCGAACGCGCGCCGAAGGCGCGGACAGGCCAAGATTGCTGTCAGTGACCACCAGCTTGTCCCGGTCAGCGTCGGCCCAGCCTTCGGGCTGGTCATCGACGGCGATCCAGTCAGTGATGCCCGCGCGATCCACGTAGCGGCGGATTTGCTGGTAGCGCGTGGACGTGTCCCACCATGTGTCTCTTCCCAGAGGGCGGTGCTCGTCGTCGGTAGCCATCCCGGAGTGCCAAGTGGCTCCAATAACCCGCTGCCTCAACTCGGCAGGCAGGTAGTCTCGGGCGCGGGCGTACCGCAGCTCGCGCGCCCAGCTCGTACTCAGAACGATGCGAACATGCTGCGCGCTGGCCAGCGCGTCTACCAGATAGCCAGCCCACATGAACAATCTGCCCTCGCCGCGCAGCTCCGGCCGTCCGCGCACCAGATAGGCCGCGTCTGGGTGCAACACGCCGTCGAAGTCGAGAAAGAGGATCACGGCGTCACCTCGATCCCCAGCGAGCGCATCAATGCCCGTTCGCCCTCCGACACGGCGGGCCAGTCGATCCGAGGCAGCGCCGACTCGTAGATATACCGACAAGCCCTGCCGTCCAGTTTGGTTGCAGCGGTGCCCTCACGAGCCAAACCTGCCAGCACGGGATAGTCGGTCAGCCGGTGCAGCGCGTGCCATACGTCTGGGTCAGTGGCGGGGGCTGTCACAGAACCCCCGCGAGGGCATCGACCAGCGACTGCCCTCCCCTGCGATCCAGCCAGCGCGCCTGCATCCCGAAGGCCTGCGGCCCGTCGAAGTCGCAGCGCTTGCTGTCGCCCACGAAAACCGCCTCAGCCGGAGCGCAACCCACCTCGGCGCAAGCGAGCCGGTACATCGTCGGGTGCGGCTTGGCCACGCCGACCTCGTAGGACAAGACGTAGGCGTCCAGCTCGGGCACGAGGCCGCGCACGGCCGGGCCGTACTCATAGGCAAGGTTCGAGCAGACGGCCAGCCGCAGGCCTGCGGCCCGTGCCTTGGCGAGCACGTCCGCCACCTCGGGGAACAGGCGCAGGCCGGACAGCTCATCGGCCAAGTCGGGCAGGATCACGTCGAGCTTGTCCCCCGCGCCAATCTCGGTGGTGAGGGTCGCCAGTGGCACATTGCGGGTCAGGCAGGCAAGCCGATCCACCGGCTGCCCGTCCGCATCCACGAGGCCGCCATAGGGGGCCGTGCGCGTTGTGTAGCGGATCAGTGTGCCGAAGGCATCAAAGATGATGGCTTTGGTTGTTCTCATGTATGTATATACCTACCTATATACATACCTACTCGAACAGCTCGCGCTCGAACTCGATGCCAGCCACCACCAGCGGCTCACCGCTGGGCCAGCGCTGGGGCGGCTGGTGATCGCTGATGACCCGCACGTCGGTGTCGTCGTTGACCACGGCCACGTCGGCGTCGTGCAAAGCGGCTTGCCTGCTCGCGCGCTCGAAGCGGCAGGTGTTGGGGTCGAATGTCCAGTAGCGCATGTCAGCCTCCTTCGTTGGTCTGTGCTTTCCTTCTCTCGTGCTCATCGAGCAGCCGTTGGTAGGACTCATAGGCGGGCGTGCCGGGTGGTGCAAAGTTCGGCAGCAGGCCGATCTCGCTTTCCTCTTCGATGACCGGCCGCCCTCTCACCGGCTCCGGCATCAGGCCCAGCTCGCTGGCAACCCGTATCAGCGCCCGGATTTCCTTGCGGATGGCGGCGACGTTTTCGGTGGTGGTGGTGGCGTAGCCCTTGGCCAACCCGACCCGAGCCACCCGCGTGCTTTCGGCCAGCGTGTCCAGCTCGAACTGAGCCGCAGCCTTCAATTCCTCTTCGTCTTGACGGACACGCCACTCCCGCCACTCTTCGACTTCGGCCGGGGTGAGGATGGCCAGCGCATCGGCAGGCAGCTCGCGCGCTTCGCGGTCGAACTTGGCCACCACGCGCTGCACGTTCTTCCCCTCGGGAAAATCCGGCGTTACTTCGCGCACCCGGCGCAGGCACTGGACTCTGTGCCCCTCTCGGTAAGTGCCGTCCTTGTCGCGGTGCCGGATGATCTTGAACTGCATGGGTGCGTTCTCTTCTGCTTGTTGTTGCGTACAACTAAAACTATACGCGATGGCGCAAAAGTCTGCTACTATTCGCTTGTGGTCGGTAGGTATATACATACCTACTAGCCAGATGAAGGGCAGACCTTCGCGGGCGATGGCGAGCAGCTATGCTGCTGTAATCGGTAGGTATATACATAGATAGGAGCACCCATGATTTTCGCGTGTGTCAATACGAAGGGCGGCGTTTCTAAGACGACGACCGCCGTCCATCTGGCAGTGATGCTGGCCCGCCAAGGCAAGACCCTGCTCATCGACGGCGATCCACAGGCCTCGGCCGCGAGCTGGGCCGCATGGCGTCGCGAGACGCAATTCGACCCGTCGCCTACCACCACCTGCCTCGCGGGCAAGGCGATCTTGGCCGAAGGCAAGCAACTGGCCACCGGCTTTGAGCACGTCGTCGTGGATGCAGGCGGCCGTGACTCCGTGGGCCTGCGCTCCGCGCTGCTGCTGGCCCAGCGTGCCGTGATCCCGGTCGGTGCCTCCAATCTGGATGCAGCGGCCATGACTGACCTCTTGGAAGTCGTCGAGCTGGCCCGTGACTACAACCCAGACTTGGACGTGCGCGTGCTGCTGACCCGTGTCGATCCCCGCACGAAGGATGCGGCCGAGATGCTCGAATTTTTGGCCGAGCAGAAGCTGACCGTGCTGCCCACCAAGGTCTGTGAGCGCGTGGCCTTCCGGCGCGCCATCGGCGAGGGCGCGACTGTGCAGGAGCTGGGCCGCGATCAGGCCGCGATCAGCGAGATGGAAGCGTTCTTCCGTGAGGTGATGGCATGAAGGCAAAACCGGACATTGGCTTTGCCCAGCGCAAAGACCTGAACGAGTTTTTGGAGAGTGGCGCGGCTGACCGCGCTGAAAAGCCAGCGGCACCCGCCGCGCCTGCACCGGCAGCAACGCCGCCCGTGGTCGAGGAAGGCCCGCGCTACGGGCGTGCTCGGGTGCAAAAAATCTTCAACTTCCCAGAAGAGCTGGCTGATCGGCTGCGCGAAGAAGCCAGTGCGCGCTCCAAGCAGACCGGCCGCCGTGTCACCGAGAAGGACATCGTGGTCGAGGCGCTGGAAGCCTTCCTCAAGCGCTGATAGGTATGTATATACCTATCTATGTATATACATAACGATTTCGAGTATGGAATATAGTCCATACAAGTGACGACACCAACACCATGCAGCGACAAGCGCAACGAATTCTGATATTGTTGCGATTGGGCGCGGAATAGGGTATAAACGATGCTGACGACAACTGCTAGTGTGGTCGCGCCGAAGGTTTTGAAGGAACTCATCGCCGCTGGGTCGGTTTCCGCCGCCCGCGTGGAACCCGGCGATAAGGGCCTCCTGATCGTGGTGCGAGCCGGGATGAATGAGAGGGTGCTGGGTGCTGCCCGTGGCGGCCTTCGGTACTTCCAGAGCTTGGATGGCGCTGCAAGCGTGCTCCAAGGCTACGGGATCATGAAGTTTGATGTGAACACGGAGCACTGGGTGCCCAAGACGATGGTGCGCGGCTACAAGAGCGCGCCTGCGTCGGTGGATGCCGACGAGTGATCCGTGGTGACTGCGAAGGAGAGAGCTGACCAGACAGCAAGAAACTGGACGATCAGAAACGACAAAGCCCGCTTTGGCGAGCGGGCTTTGACAGAGAAACCGGGCAGGGTGCCCAGACAAGTACAGAGGCCATCTTGGCGGGTGGTCTCCGTATCATCGCAATGAAGCGACACAGAATGCTTTCATTGTACGTGTCTTAGCCCCTGCGCGCAAGCGTGCGCTCGTCCATACGGACGAGTGAAAAGGGGTTATGGGACAGACAGCAACAGCATCACACGATGACGACCGTGAAAGCGCAGTCCGCGAAAACACACTGAAATCGCGGTTTGATGAGCCTGCGTCGCCCATGAAGCGGGTGATGGAACAGGCTCCATACATTCCGCGCTGCTCGGACGACAAGACTGCGACCAAAAAGCGGCCGACCGTCTATGCGGTTCGCTGGCCCTACATGCAGGTCAACCGACCAGGCATGGTGTCATGGCTCGTTTTTGACTGTGACCATGCGGATGTTTTCCGCTGGGAAGCAGCCGGGCTGCCCCCTCCCAATCTCATCGTCACCAACCGGGAAGGCCGGGGCGACGGATTCCACCTGTTCTACGCGATCACGCCGGTCTGCACGACCGAGGCTGCGCGCTCGCGCCCACAGGACTACATGCGCGCCATCCGTGATCGGATGGTCGAGCTGCTGGGTGCTGACCCCAACTATCACGGCAGTGGCGTCACCAAGACGCCCGGCCATCCGTGGTGGCACACCATCGAGCTGCACGCACACGAGTATTCGCTGGGTGAGCTGAACGAGTATTTCGAGCTGCCCAAGAGGGAGCGCCGCTTCGGCAAGGTGCCAGACCTGTCGCTGCACCATCACGCCCGGCACGCGACCCTGTTCCACGAGCTGCGCTACTTTGCCTATTCCATCGTCGGCGGGATGCGGGAACAGAGCACCTACGACGCATTTTTCAACCGCCTGATGGCCGAGGCCCAGCGCCTCAACAACTATGGCAGCAAGCGCGGTTTCTTCGACTTCAAGCGGATGGTGCCCCACACCGATCTGCGCAGCTCACAAGTTCGCGCCACGGTGCGATCCATCGCCCGGTGGACGTGGAACAAGTACACGGGCGACGGCCGCTGCCATCGGGGCGTCATGGCCCTCGACAAGTCGCTGCCGCTGCCTGATCGCCAGCGCCTCGCGGCCGAGCGCACCCACTCTGAACGCACCAAAAAGACCGGCGAGCGCGTCCTGATCGCTTGCCGCGTGCTGCGCCAGAAGGGCGAGCAGCTCACGCAGGTGGCCGTCGCGGCGCTGACGCGCCTCTCACGCCAGACCGTGGCCAAGTACCAGCAACTGATCGACGAATTCGACTGGCTCGCACCAGAGGCCCCCGCGCCGAAGGAGGAGGCCGCTCGCCAGCCGGTGGTTGTTAAGTTTGCTGCATGTCAGATGCCCGCCCCCCCGGCCGCCGCAGGCGAGTCCGGCATGGCTGGGGTTGACCGGCCTGTTCGGGGTGCTCGGTTGAGGCTTGTGGTCGGTGGTGCGCCGCCTGATCTCGATTCGAGCTGAGGTGTTTGTGGTTTTGAGTAGCCCCAGCGTTTATCAAACGCGAGTAGCCGCAAGGGTTGTGGATAAGTCCGTAGGACTTATCCATCATCCCGCGCAGGGCGAAGCCCGGAGGGTGTTCCGCCGCGCGTCAGCGCGGCCCCCCCGTGAGTTTTCGGCGTGGTGGCTGGGTCAGTTGAGTGTCGTTTTGGAGGGGTAGAGGATGGCTCGAAAATCTTTCGACGATGAGACGCTGCGATGGGTGCGGGAGATGCCCTTGTCGCAGGTTCTCGACCGGCTGCGCGATGCCGGAAAGCTGTTTTGGCGGCGGGACGCTGACTTCAAGCCCGAGAAGGACGTGCGCACGGTGCGGCTCTACGTGTCGTCGCCGGAGGGTCATGCTTGGGAGCTGCTGGTCACAGGCCCAAAGTGGTTCGACACGCGGGCAGAGAAGGGCGGCGGCGGTGGCATCGACCTCGTGATGCACCTGCTGTCGCTGGATTTTGTGCAGTCGGTCAAGCTGCTTGCTGCCGGTGCCGGTGTGGCTGGCCAGCGCCGTCCAGTTCGCCACGAGTAGCAGCCGGGCGTCTCCCTTCGGGCCGGGCTGTCGTGCTGCGCATCGAGCCACCTGCGGCGTCTCGACCCCTGCGGGCTTCCATCCTTCCCTCCCTTCGGTCGGCTGACGCTTTCGCCGTTCCGGCGACCAAAACCCCCCTCTGGGGTTCTGGACTCCCCGGTGTGGGGTCTTGGCCCCACACGCCGTGGGAGCAGTGGGGACGGCCTAGCGGCCTTTGGACTCCACTGCTCCACGGCTTGAGGCTCCGGTCGCTCGATCCACGTCAAGGGTGCGCTGCGCCCTTCGGGGTGGCCCGTGTCCTCGCTGCGCTGCGGGCCGCGCCAGCCACCCCTACGGCCCTTGACCCGGCTCTCTCTCCAACAGCCGAACACCGGCCGGGTCGATGCCCGGCCAATGCCTTGTTGGTAGGTATATAGGTATATACATAGATACGCCGCAAGCAGCTTGTTGTGGTGCTCGGGGAGTCGTGACGCAAGGATGGTGGCTTGTTCAACGACCGGAGATCGACTCCATGCAGACCCTCAACAAGACCCAGTACCACTGCGCCGAGCTGCGGGGCTCTGTGCCCTTGATCCAGCGCGTCGAGTGGGTGAGCGGGATTGGCCAAGACGATGCCGAGCCGGTTGTGCTCGCCGAGGCCTGCGCGCTGGCCAGCCGCTGCCCGAAGGTTGCGACCTGCCCGCTGACGGCCGAGGGGTAGGGCGGATGGCCGCCCCGGAAGCCCCAGTGATGAGCTGGGGCGACTGGCTTACTGCTTCAGCAATAGGACGATGTGATGCGTGATGCCCGTGGCGAGCAGCACGGCGTTCTCGTTGTTCCTGAACGGGTAGCCGTTGTGTTTGATGACGATGACCATCTGAACTTCCTCCTTTCTGGGGTCGATGAATGACCTCCACGTTTATTTGGCGTTTTCGCTGGCAAGCGATGAAAAAACGCCTCAGCGCGCCACCGACCGGGCCGTGGTCGAGCAGGCTGGCCAGCACGTCGCGCACCTCAAAAATCCCCTTTTATTTGTTTATTAGTTTGTTTGTTTCTTTGTTTGTTGTGCTATAATGCTGGCATGGCTGGTGAGGGGATTGGCCCCGAGCGCCACAGTGGAGATCGAAGACATGGACTTTTCCAAGATGACGCTGGCGGTGCAGATCGCCGAGGTGCTGAACTACGACGACCGAACCCCACCGAACTGGCATGGCCACATTGGTCATGCGGAGGTCGGCGCAAGCGGCTTGCTTATTACTCGAAGCTACGCCTCGCCGCGCGAGGGTGCTAACGAGGAGCGTTTGGTCATCTCGTTGGACGAGGTGAAGGTGCGTCTCAAAGGCTTTGATGAAGCCGGTCGGAAGGTGGACATCCAGTGCCCGCTGTCGATTGAGCAAGTCTTGGAGCGTGTGCTTGGTGCTGCCGTCAACGGTGTGCGCTCGGTGACAGGCTTTGTGACGGCTGTTCGTACCGGCAACCTCTTGCGCCAAGAAGAGGGCAGCGAACTGGTCTACGAGTTCTGACTAAGGGGGAGACACCATGCGTCCAGCCGAATTTCCAGCAGAAGCCATCATCGAAGCCGGTCAAGCCCTGCAAGCTGCCGGGCGCAACGTCACCGGGTTCGCACTGCGCCAGAAGGTCGGCGGGGGCAACCCGACGCGACTCAAGCAAGTGTGGGACGACCACTTGGCCAAGGTTCAGCCAGTCGTTGAGCTGCCGGTAGAGATCGCTGACGCGCTGGCTCAAGTCACCAAATCGTTGACAGAGCAGCTTGCGACGCTTGGTGCTGGGTTGTATGCCCGCGTCGATGAGGACGCTCAGCGCAAGATTGCAGTAGCCCAACGAGCCGCCGCCATCGAGGTGGATGCAGCCACTGACGAAGCTGATAGCTTCAAGGCGGAGCGTGATGACGCGCTGGCTGAGGTCGAGGCCTTGAAGGCGAAGCTCGCCGAGTCGCAGGCTCAAGCGCAGACGCAGGCGGTCGAGCTGGCCCAGTTGCGTGAGCGTTTGTCAGCATCGGGCACGGAACTGACCCATGCCCGTGCGGAACTCTCGCAGGCCCGCGACGAGGCGGCAGAGGCCCGTGAAGAAGCTGCCCGCTTGCGCGGTCAGGTCGAGGCCATTGAGGGGCAGCGCGCCGAGCTGGTCAAGGTCTTGGCCGAGCGGCCGGGGGAGAAGGGCGCAGGGAAGGGCACCAAGTGAGCACGCCGCGCAGGATCGCGGCGCTGATCGACGACCTGCGGCTGACCGCATCGAGCTTGCAGCAGGTCATCGACGGTTGCCAGATCGCCGGGCCGGGGGCAGAGATGATCCAGCATTACCCCAAGATGCTGTGCGAGCTGGCCACGCGCTGGGAAAGCGAAGCCGAGCGGGTGGAGTGGCCCGAGGACTTGCCGCGCGAAGAGGTTTTCACACCGGCTGAGGTCGCTGCCATCGACGCCACCGAGGCCTTGCTGGGCAAGCTGCGCGGCGACGACTCAACCGGCGTGCGGCGGTAGGTCGAGAGGCTGCGGGCCAGACGGCGGGCCGCGTCCATGCTGAACGGCTCACCGATGACCACCACCCGCTTTTCGCCGAACTGCTCGCGGGCCGGTGCGCCCCATGCCGGGGGCACCAGACACACGACGGCCTCGCACTGGGCCAGTTGGCCGTTGCTCCGCAGGGCTGCAAACACACACCCGGCCTCATAGCTGATCCAGAACCGCAGATCGCGGTCGCGCGGGGTGTCCGGCGTCAACATCAGGCGCTCGCGCAGCTCGGGCGGGTAGGCCTCGCAGACTTCGGCGGCCGAGAGTTTGGCCGAGTGGAACACCGCCACGTTGATGTTCGGACGGTGCGCCACGAAGGCCGCCAAGCTCTGGCGTGCTTCGGGCGTGGACAGAATCGAATCGTGCTCAATCAGCATCAGCATGGCAGGGCCTCCCCCAGTGAGTGACGGAGCGGGCGGCGCACGCCGCTGACCAGCTCCTCATTGAAAACAACACGCGCCAAGGCGGCTTGCAGCCGCTGCGCAGCTTCCTCATCGAAACCGCAGGGGCACAGGATCAGCGGCGCACCCGAGCGGGTTGCCTGCGCGATGTAGCCCTGTGCATCCCAGTTCGGCACCACGGCCGCCCAGTAGAGCTGCCGCGTCCGGCGAAGCGTGCCGGTGATCTCGCGTTCCGGCTGCTCATCCGAGCGCACCGGCCGGTGCGCCACGTCGTTGATGCGGTCGCCCAGCTCAGGCACCTCACCGCGCACGTCCTTGATGGATCGCATCGCTCCGATGCGCCACCGCGTCAGCACGAGATCCACCTGCGGGTAGGGCATCAGCACCTTGGCGAGCCGGGCAGCAGGCCCGATGTCGCCGATGGTCTGCCCGTACAGCAGGCGCTCGAAGTCGAAGAAAAGGATCATGGTCGTGGCCTTCAAGCCGCTTGCAGCAGCTCATGCTTGCGCAGGGTGGCGTGGGCCAGCCGGTCGAACTGCTCGCGAGCTTCCGGCGCGAGGTTTTCCAGAGCCGCCCCGATGCGGCCCACGGCCGCCACTGGGTCGGTGGCGATGTCGGCCGACTGGATGCCTTGCCCATGCAGGTAGTCCATGCCCACCGGGCCAAGTACCTGACGGGTGTGCAACTCAAGGATGGTGTGAACAGGCTCAGGCGGCAGCATCTGGGCCGCGAGGCGAGGGCGGACGTAGGTCATGGATACCCAGACGCCAACCGCCACGGAAGCCGCATACAGGCTCATGAAGCCGCTGTAGCCCAGCGCCGGGGCCACGGCCTTGCCGACGCCAACGAAGGCGGCAAAAACCCACGTCGTCGCGCTGATGGCTCCCAGCACGGCAGGGAGATGGGCCGCACGGTGCGGATCGTCCTGCGGCTGGCTGAACATGGGAAACACCCAGCGGTGCAGGGCGATGCCGTTGATCGTCAGCAGGCCTGCGATGGTGAGCTTGGCCAGCAGCTTGGGCTTGCCCCACAGCAGGGTCAGGTCAAGCCGCGTGTCGAGCAGGATGACGGCGATGCCGGTGATCCACAGGGCGATCAGTGCCAAGGTCACACCGTTGGCCGCCTTGGTCAGCAGCTCGATGTTCACGCGGCGGCGGTAGAAGATGGCGAAGTCGCCGAAGGCCACGGCCGCGAAAGCCGCAGCGAAGGCCAGCAGGTGCGCGAGGATCAGGCCCATGCGGGTGACGGCGGTCAGGTCGAGGTTTTCCATTTGGTTCTCCCGTGGGGTTACTGGATGGAGCGCTGCACGTCGGCGCGCTGCGCCCGCTCACGGGCGGCGTCCACCTGTTGCCGCTTCGCGGCGAGCTTCTGCGAGGTGTAGAGCGCCATCAGGGCTTCCATGCGCTCTTTCTTTTGGCGGATCGCCGCGTTGAGCTGGGCAGACACACCCATCGCCCGCAGGTAGTCCACCCACAGGGCGCGGCTGCTCACCTGCGTGATCGACTTGTTCCACTCGGAGTCGGCGAAGCGACGTTGCGCCTCGGTACTCATCATCTCGGCGGGTGACATGGTTTCGTAGTCACCAATGGGCGGGGAGGGCAGTGAGCCGTAGCCGTCCGCATCGTTGAGCACGCTGGACATCGAGGTTGCGCCCTTGGCGGCGGCCTGCAAGGCGTCCCCGTTGGCTGCGGCCACCTGCACCGGATCGAACTGGGTGGTCGGCGGCACGCCCATCGGCGGGGCCGCGCCAAACAGCTTGTTGTATTGCGCCATCGTGTCGCTGCCCAGCACCGGATACAGCCCGTCGTTCTGGATCGGGTACGTCTTGCAGAAGTAGGGCGACGGGTCGGTGGCGTAATTGAAGGCCGTGCTCTGCTTGCTGATCGCGTTCGGGAGCTGCGCCGGGTTGAATGTCGGGTTCTTGTTGGCGTCTGCCGAGAAGGTTTTGGCGCGGGCGTCGTCCGCGTTGGGCACGCCATAGATGAAGTGCAGGTGGACTGCGCCGCCCGGCTTCATCCCGGTGGAACCGGCCCGGCCGATCTCCTGTCCGGCCTTTACCTTGTCGCCTTCCTTCACCGCGATGTAAGAGAGGTGGTAGTACACGGCCGACTGCCCGTTGTCCCGCTTGATGATGACGGTGTTGCCTGCGCTGCCGCGCAACTTGGCCCACGTCACGGTGCCTGCCGAGGTGGCATACAGCGGGGCGGTCTGCCCGCTTGTCGAGAAGTCGAGGCCGTCATGCATGTGCGGCTTGGCGTTGCCCGAGCCGAAGTTGGCTGCACCGCCCTCCCGGAACTTGCCGAAGCGGCCGGACACTTGCTCTTTCGAGGTCGGCGACACCATGCAGGTGTCGGCTATTGCGCTGCCGCTCATCGACAGTGCGAGGGTCAAACTGAGCAGCTTGCGCATCCCTTGTCCTCAGTTGAAAAGACTCGATGCCCAAGCGGTGAAGCTCTGGGGTTCGGTCTGTGTGGGTTGAGCCTGCTGGCTGGCCTGCGGCTGCACCGAGGTCGCGGGCGCGGCCTGCGCGCCTTGCTGCGTGCCGCCGCTGCTGAACACGGTTTGGTTCGCGCCGAAGGTGTTGGCGTTGACGCTGTAGCTGGTCGCGGCCGAGGCGGGCTTGTAGTTGCTGCCGAGCTGGGGATCGAGCGTGCTCATCGAGCCACCCACCGCAGAGTTAGCCATCCCGTTGATGTCGCTGAACTGCGACCCCAAGGTGTTCCATTGGCCGATTGCCTGATTGATCGGCGACGTGACCATGCCTGACACCTTGCCTACGGTGCTGCACACCTTCTTCTGCGCGTACTTCAACACCGCGTCCTGCGCCGAGGACAGGATCGAGCCGAGCGAAGGGATCGAGAACGACAGGTCGATGATCTGGCTCACGCTGGCGAAGCACGAGTCGTTCACGTCGAAGAGGCTTTCGACGTTCGGCGTGGCCGAGGCCATCTCGGTATGCACACCGATGGCGGTTTTGATGTTCGCGCCAATGCCCACGTCGTCGCAGTTCTTGAGATCGTCCTGCATCTTCTGGTTCATCGCCGCGTCCACGGCGGCCATCGACGCTGACACCCCGGTGGTGGCACTGCTGCCACCCGTCGAAAACATGGAAGAGAACCAGTTGCCGCTGGTCTGGGACGCGCCTGCGCTGGCAGCCAGCGCGAAGGACGCGCCCACCAGCACGCCGATGGCGGGCTTGGTGAAGGCTTTATTCATGGCCACCGCCCCTGATGCAAGCAAGCTGGACGGTGCCGGGTTGCGGCTCGCTGGCTTCGACGATGCCACCCTTGACCTTGCGCACGTAGCGCGGGCCGTCTTTCTTGAGGCTTGCGGCTTTCACCACATCGGCCATCTTCGCGCCAACGGGCTGGACGGTGTACGAGATGCCTTCCTCTTCGTCGCCGTTGAAGATCGAGATCGAGGCCACCTTGAGCGACCCGAACACGGTCAATGCCTCTGGCAGCTTGTGGTCTCCATCGAGCTGACGGTTTGTCAGGCCGAAGGTGCCCAGCACCGACGCCACAGGGGGAAGTGGCTCGCGGCACTCGATGGCGGCGCGCAGGATTGCCGAGGCCTTGGCCCAGTCACCGGATGCGGGGGCGTTTGCATCACGCAGGGCGGCGGGCATTTGCGCGCTGGCCAGCGAGGTGGCCAGCAGCAGGGCGGAAGCGATCAGGGTGCGGGTGGCTTTCATGGTGCGCGGGCCTTTCAAGCTGCTTGGTAAGACACGGGCACGCGATCACGGCCGAGAACAACGGAAGCGAACTGGCGCAAGCCCGGCAGGTCGCCGAAGGTGCTGGCGATGCCGCCCGGAGAGGTCAGAACCCAGCGGTCAGTGCTGCCTTGCAGCGTCGCGTGCAGCTCGAAGCCGTCGCCGGTGACCACGATGCGAGCAGTGCGAACGGCGGATGGAGTGACGCAGCGCACGCGGCGGTTGGGCTTGGTCGCTGGCAGGAAGGGGATCGAGGGGCGGCGCATGGGTGACTCCTTATGGGGTAGGGGTGGCTTCGGTGGCTTGCAGGCAGGCCCGGCGCGATTCATCGACCAGACGCATGACCACGGACAAACCAGCGAGCTGGGGGTTGTTGTGAGGTGCGGTGTGGATCAGGCCCTTGGCCATCGCCCTGTCGAGCCGGTCGGCGTACTTCACGGCGAAGGCGACCTTTGCAGCGTCGTCGCCTTGCAGGAGGGCATCCGCAGCAGCAGCAAGAATCTGGGCCATGCCTTGCACCATCTCGTTAGCGGCAGCGAGTTGCGGCTGCACCTCGTTGAGTGCAGCCTGACGGCCTTCGACTACACCCTGCTGGTAGCCCTCAGAGCGGCCTTGACGCAGCCCTTGATGACGCCCTTGTGTGTGGCCCTCGTCGTACCCGATGCTGCGCTCGGCCAAGGTGGCAGCTTGCGAACTCCAATAGTCTTCCGGCATGGTTCAGTCCTCCTTGTTGGGGCGCTGCTCACCAGCGCTGATGGGTTGATCTGCGGATTGCGCTGCTTCCTCACTCGAAGAGGATGGGTTGTCTTTAAGTGCCGAAATTCGGGCGTCAGCACCCTCGCGGAAGGCAGCGACACCTTCTCGGCCCACCATCGGAGCGGTACGGGCTAGCGCTTCGGCTGCTCCTGCTGCTGCTGCAACCGAACCTGCGATGACGCCGCCAACCGAGCTGCTGGCACCGCGCATGGCTTCACTGCCACGCTGACCAGCGGACTTGACGGCATCGACTGCACCCAGCACAGCATGACCAGCGGCCACCCCTACTCCGTCCGAAATCTTGTCCATGAATCGACGTTGTGGGGCTGCACTCTCTTGAGTGGGCGGTGTGTTTCCAGCGGAGAGCGGCGCAGCATTCGACGAGCCAGAGCTTGGTTGTGCGGTAGCTGTAAGGCTGCGGCTCGAAATGCCCTGGCTTCCACCGGCACCAGTGCTCTCAGCGGCATCGAGGGGAGGCGCAACACCTTGGCTACCTGCGTTAACAGGTGCTGCCCCTGCTCCACCACCACGAGGACGGCCACCACTTGGGCCGTCGCCGGGCAGTTGCCCACTCGCGCTACCGCGACCACCACCGCCACGCGACTGGCTGTCGGCAAGTCGATCCAACGCTGCTTTACCTGCTCCGTGACCGTGCTGGCTGACTCCTGCGCGCATTTCATTTGTCGCACTGGTTGCGCCCAAGTCGTGCACGCCGACGTTGAGCCATGCGAGCACCTTATCCGGCAGCATTTGAGGCAAGCCGAAGATCATGGTCAGAACGGCACCCAGCAGGAAGCCGAAAGTCGCGTACCACGCAAAGAACTGCCAGAACTGAGCGAGGACGCCGGCCCAGCCCGTAGATGAGGCTACGTCACCCCGCATCGCAAAGAAGGCCTTAGCGATGTAGTCAACGATGGGGTCAGCGACGAGGAAGGCTGCGAACAGCCCGATTACCGCCAGTGCAGGGCGCACGAAGAGCGCTAGCAGCAGCAGGTAGCCTTGCGCCTCCGAGCCAACGAAGGTTTGGCTTGGGCGCATGTGCATGACTGCCCACAGAGGGGCTGCAATGACGGTCTGAACCACGCCCAGCACCCAACCCACGACCGTAATCATGAAGATGGTGTAGGGAAGGCTGGGAATCGCGACACCGAAGTAGTACGCGAGGTAGCCGACGTATTGGGCCATCTTGGCGATGATTGGTACTGGGACTTGGAGCGCCCAATCCCAGATGTCCGAAACCATGCCGTGCATATCGACACCGGCCAGCTTGGTCACGCCAAGCCCGTTGGAGACGACACGAACCCCAGTGATTGCGGTCTTGATCGTGAACTCGGTCGCCCACAGCATCGCTTGATACGAGTACAGCAAGTCCCCCGTCATCTTCATTCGCGAGACGGCATCGACCCCCGATCCGCTGCCAATGGTGAAGTCTGTGGCCTTCTGCATCATGCCGTTCATGAGCAGCGTGGCCTTGGTGCTCATGTCGGCATCGAGCGCACCGACGTTGATGTCGGAGTTGCCATCTGTTGGCAACATGCTGGCGATGTCCTGCGGCTTAACCGAGGTTGAAGCGTCGTAGCCCTTGCCCGCTTCTTCTGACTTCTTGGAGATGGTTTCAGCGACGGTGGTGACGCTGTACTTCAAGAGCTTGGAGCGAGGATCATCTGGAAGGCCAGCTAGGGAAGGCGTGGTGACTGCACCCACAGACTCGCCCGTGATCGTGCTCAGTTTCGTGTGCAACAGGCCTACCCGCTGATACCAGCCACCGGCCATTGCCCAGCCGCCTTTTGTCATTTCATCGACAAAGGCCGTCACGCCCGCATTCACGGAGCTTTCGCTATTCGACACGCTGGTCGCGATGGCTCCTGCCACTTGATCCTCGCGGTTCTTCACGATGGCGTTGAACTGCGCAGACTGCACGTTCTCCCAGCCGGGCTGGTTGATGTCGCTGGGCATCGTGTTCACCCAGTTGTCGATGTCCAGCATCAGCCCTGTAGCGGCTTGGAGCTTCTGGGCCATCAAGGCTGCACGCATGCTGTCCAGCGCTGCCTGCGACCCTGATGTGTCGCTGTAGTTGCCGGACGGCGTGTAGGCCGTCAGCGTCACGGTGCCGCAGATCGGCTCGCCGCCGCCGAGATTGGTTGCGGCGTTGCGATCTTTGATGAAGAAGGTGTAGTCGGTGCGCGTGCCGGTGACAGTTTGCTTGTCGGCTGCTGCGGAGTTGGCCATCACGGCGGGGTTTCCCGCCGCGTCTGCGTAGATGGTGTTGGCAGCACGAGCGCAGTAAGCCGCTGCGAGGTACTGCTTCCCAAAGTCCCGCATTCCGTAGTAGGTGCCGGTCTGGTAGGCGGTGGCGACGATGCCATCGGGCTTGAGCACGCCCAGCGTCATGCCCAACTTGTACATGCCAGTCGCGAAGCCAATGCTCCACAAAGAGATCATCAGCACGATCATCTGGATGAAGCTGTAGCCAGAAACAGAGGGCAGTAGGACTGCCCCACCAGCCACGATTCGCACAGGTGTCCAGACCGTGCTCCACGCCTTGCCCATTGCTTCGCCATCGTTGGCGGTATTGATCGCTCCCATCGAAGCGACGTAGGACACGATGATCGATCCGACCACGAGGATGCCGGAGTTGAAGAAGCTGAACAGCGTCGCCAGCAAGTTGCTTGCTGCGGCGACGGTGTTCGGGTCTTGACCCTTCACCAGCACATCAATGATTGGCCCAAAGATGTGTTGGAGGATGCCGACTGTCACGTCATCCGCAGGTGGTGAAAAAGGCATCTGGGCCATGCACGACTCCAATTCAGTTCTTTTGCGCTTGGGAGAATTTTAGGCGATACTGCATACAAGTGCAACTGTACGCAGTAAAAGCAAAAAGCCTATGCTCTTTGCGCGACACACAATGCTTCACACACTGTTAGCACAGTGTTTGACACATTGATGCGGCGTTTCGGTTGTGCCTTATAAATCGTATTTTTTGAAGGAGTCGAAAATGCAGATCGAGTCTGTTTTTCCGGGTGCGCAGGTGCCTGACGTGAAGGCCGCGATTCGAGCCGTGCGCGAGCGTGTGACAGCGTTGGCCGACACGGCGCTGCGGCCGGTCAAGGCGCTTGGTTCGCGCTTGAGTTCCATTGCCCGTCAGCCGTGGTTTTTTCCAGTGCAGGCCGTGGCCATCTTGGGTCTGCTGTGGCTGCATCAGCATGGCTACCTGCAAGTGCCCGTGACGGTCTGCGACTGGGCAAGACTCGGCAAGTAGCTTGTTGGCTGGCGAGGGTGGGCTGCTCCCGCAGTGCTCCCTTGCCATTCGCCGAATCAAGGCATCACCCATCCGTGCAGAGTCCCCTCTGCATCCACTTGGGGCAGGCACGCCCCGTTCCGAATCTTCCAACCGGGTGCGCTGCACCTTGCCACCTGCTGCAAGCTCCCTGCGAGCGCGAGCCTGTATGCCAATTGCCCCTCTGGTGTGTTCGCCCAAGCGGCAGCGGCTGTCTCATTGCGCGCTACCTTGATGGCTGCGCCGTAACCGGCTTCTTTGCCAGCGTCGAAGCACACCCAGCCAGTTACCAGTAGGCTGATCGCGGCGGCTGCAATTCCTGCTCCCAAGGCCTTCCACTGCTGCTTCTTCGCGGCGTCGGAGGCCACTTGGTTGACCGCCTTGCCGAGCTGCTCCACAAGGTCGCCGTGTGCCAGTTGCGCTGCTGTCGCGGCGATCTTCTCGGTCGTCTCTTTTGTCTCACCGACTGCTGCCTTGGCCGCTGCCTCGATGCGTCCCGGCACGCTGCCGTACAGCCCGAGGTAGAACTCAAGCACGACCATCAGCGTCATGATCGCGTCGTTCTCGCGCACGTCGAGAACGTCCATGACTCGCTCAAGCCGTTCAACCTCTTCGGCTGTCGGCTTCCGGCGAAAGGCCGCCTCAAACGCGGCAGCAACCGCCAACGTCATGTCATCACCTGTCCAAGCACCTTGAATGCTTCATCGCGCCATCGGATGAGTTCGGCGCGGTGCCCCAGAGGCATCTCCTTGAGTGCTCCCTGAATGGTCAGGCGCTGCGTTGCCATCTGATCCGCCACTCGGTCGGCGAGGTCGGGAAAGTCCAGCGTGAGGCCGCCAGCTTCTTCGATGCGCTTCTTGAGCTGACTGCCGTTGTAGAGCTGGAACTTCTCAGTGCTGCCGAAGTAGCCGTTACGCACCACATGCACTTGATGGTCTGCTCCCGCAGGCATGGCATCAAGGTAGTCCGCGAGCAGTTCGAGGCTGTCTCTTTGTCGGTTGATGACCCACAGCGTGACCATCGTTCTGCCCAGTTCACCCAAGGTGCTTTTCAGGGTCTGGCCATACCGTGCCACCCCAGTGCTGTTCCGAGCTGCCGTATTCACGATGACAGGGACGCCGCGTGTCTTGTCGAGTGAGTTGACCAGTTCAATCCACCCATCTGCTTCGTCGAGGCTCAGGGCTGCGCACTGGATGCGCTCCCCGTGCGCCTTGAAAACATCAGGATTGGCGTCGTCCGTTTCGATCAAAAGCGGCTCTACCCCACGCTGCAAGAAGGCGTCGATCAGAGCGGTCGCCAGCATGCTTTTGCCGGTGCCGCCCTTGTTCCCTGCGCACAGATAAATCTTGTTCATGTTCTGTCTCCTCAGATGCGTTCGCGATCAGGCCGGGTGATCGCGGCGACTGCGCTGGTGGTGTTTCCCGTCGATTGCGGTAGAGCGGCGGCGGCACGCTCCCCGATGGTCAGCGCGGGCGGCTGACTTTGCGCCGGGCTGGTCGCAGTCGGTGCTGCCGGTGTGCTGCTCTGGCTGGTGGCAGCAGATGCGGCTTTGCGCTTCGTCGAGCGCTGTTTGCTTCCGTGCTTGCTGGAGGACGCGGCACGCTGCAAGTAGCTTTTCAGTGTGGGCGCGCCAATCTGCAATTCGTCCTCGGTCAGCAGGGCGGCGATCTGTTCCAGCGTGTAGCCACGCTCGCGCATTGCGGTGATCTCGCCGGTTAGCAGCTTGATGCTCTCCTGCTTGCTGATCTCCCGCTTCTTGTTCTCGACAGGTGGCATCGCCCGCAGCTTTGCGGCGATGGCTTCCACCTTTTCAATCGTTATGGCCATGCCTGCTCCTTGGTCTGAAAAATACGCTTTTATTCTGGCGTCCTTTTTCATGCTTCGCAAGCTGTAAAGCCTTGTCCTGCTTTGACGTCTTCCCATAATAGAAATTATGGGAAGCGTTTAGGACTTGCAAACGCATACACAAAAACCCATACTATGTGCATCGCCGCGAGTAGCTTTTTTGCTTCCAACCGGAAAGGGAAGCTGCCCCCATCGAGATACGTACCGTGTCCAAAGCGCGTAACAGGATGGCCCGTGTCGAACACATAGCGCTCCGCGCCATGTGCCCGCCACGGGACGCCGTGTCCTCGACGCTTGCGCGTCTCGATCCGTGGCTCATTCCTCCTGCCCTGCCGGGGGCCGGTGACAGCGATGTAGACAAACAGACACACCCCGCCGCCCACGGGGCCATTTGAAGGAGCCAGCGATGCCGTTTGAGGTCAAGGAAGGAGAGCCGCTCACCGAGCGCATCGGTGTGCGGCTGACAGCCGCCGAGAAGGTGAAGCTGCGGGCAGATGCTGACGACGCAGGCCTGTCCGTGAGCGAGCTGGTCAGGCGCAGGTACTTCGGCCGCAAGATCGTGGCGCGCGCCGACGAGAAGATGATCCGGCACCTGAACCGCATCGGCGGCCTACTCAAGCACGTTCATCTCGAATCGGGTGGCACCTACAGCGCCGAGACGGCGCGTGCATTGCGGCAGGTCTATTCGTTCATCGACCAGCTCGCCAACAAGGGAGCTGACCAATGATCCTCAAGTTGATCCCTCTCGATCTGGATAAGGCCGGTCGCAAGTCCAAGGCGACCAACATCGCTGACTTGACCGAGTACATCGCCGCGCCTGATGACACGGCCCGCCTGAACAGGATCGGGTATCACATCGACCAAGACGGCGTGATTCACGGCGGGGATGGTGAGCAGCCGGAGAAGGTGCTTTACCTGACGAGTCGCGGCTTCAACACGCGAACCTTCAAGGGCCAGCAGGCCGAGATGGTCGCCCTCTCGATGGAATGCAAGAAGTCCAAGTATCCGATTCAGCACTGGGTGGCTAGCTGGCCCGAGGACGAGCAGCCGACACCTGAGCAGGTGGAGGAACTGCTGGACGTGTTCCTTGAGCAGCTTGGGCTTGAGAAGCACCAAGTCATTGCGGCGCTACACCGCGACACGGACAACATCCATTTGCACATCGCCATCAACAAGGTCAACCCGGACACCTATCTCGTCGTGAAGCCAGCCAAGGGCTGGTGGAAGGAGGCGGCACAACGCACGGTCGCCATCATTGAGCACCGCCAAGGTTGGCGGCCGGAGCGACGGGCACGCTACACGGTGATGGACGATGGAACCGTTGCCCGCGTTGGTAAGTTCGATGGCGTCCCCACTGTACCGACTCGTGCCGGTGACATGGAAAGCCGAACGGGCCAAAAGAGCGCAGCACGCATCGCCATCGAAGAGGCTGGTGAACTCATCCGGTCTGCATCGAGCTGGGCCGAACTGCACCAAGGCCTTGCCGAGCGTGGTATGCGCTATGAGCGGGCGGGTGGCGTGGGAGCGCACATCTACGTTGGCGATCAAGCCGTGAAGGCCAGTACGGCGGGCCACTGGTGCAGCTTGCCGAAGCTCACCAAGCGGCTTGGCGCTTTTGAGCCTGCTGACCCTGCTGTCGTGCCTGTGGAGCGCAAGCCTGAGCCGCTGCGGCCGGACTTGCCCGGCTGGGATGACTACATCACAGCCGCGAAGCATCATCGCGCACACCTTGCGCAAAGGCTGCGCGAAGAGAAGGAGCGCTACGAGCGCGAGCTGGCCCAGTTCCGTGCCCAGAAGGCGGAGCGCAGCGCGGCCATTGCTGCCCAGAACTGGAAGGGTAAGGGCGAGCTGTTGAACGCCATGCGCAGCGTGGCAGCGGCCGAGGCCAAGCAGGTCGAGCTGGAAATCCGGGAGCGACATCGGCGCGAAGCCAAGGCGCTGCGGGATGCCCGAGAAGCATGGCCCGAATACCACGAATGGCTGTCCAAGTGGTTCAGCCCAGAGGACGCGGGCGACTTCCGCTACCACCGGCACGAGCCGCTGCGTCTTGAAGGCGATGGTGACAACGAGGCCTTGCCTCGCGACCTTCGCGCCTTCAGGGGCGAGATCGTTGGCAGCACGGTCGAGTACCGACGCCAAGGGGCGGCGGGGGGTGTGTCTGAGTCCGTCTCATTCACTGACCACGGCCGTCGCATCGACGTTCAGGAGGCCCACGACGAGGCTGCGACCTTGGCCGCTTTGCAGCTTGGCGCTGCCAAGTGGGGGAAGGTCACGGTGTTCGGCTCGGAGGAATACAAGGCCACCTGCGTTCGGCTGGCTGCGGAGCACGGCATCCGCATCGCGAACCCCGAGCTTCAAGCGCAGGTGGAGGCGGCCAAGGAAGCACGCAAGGCAGCACGGGAGGAAGCAATGCGCACGCCCCAGATGAAGCTCTTTGAGCAGTACCACGCGGCCGTCGGTGCTGACAGGTACACACTCACCTCGATCAAGATGGCGGCTGACCATCGCAAGGCCTTTGTGCTGGGTGGCAAGGACGGCGTGGAAGCAGCAGCGGTGGAGCGCCGGATGCGGGAGCTGTTGCGCTTCCATGCACGCGGCGAGAACCTGTACTACACGCCGCGCAGCGAGCGGATGCACCATGTGCTGGTCGATGACCTGAGCGATGCCAGCCTGCGCCAGATGCTCGCTGATGGCTACCGGCCTGCGGTGGTGATGGAATCCAGTCGGGGCAAGTTGCAGGCCATCTTGAACGTGCCCAAGTTGGGCCGCCCCGACGATCAGGACGTGGGCAATCGCCTTATCGTTGCCCTCAACAAGCAGTATGGCGACCCGAAGCTGCAAGCCTGCATCCACCCACATCGTGCGCCGGGATTCGAGAACCGCAAATGGGAGCCGGGTGCGCCTGCGCCGAAGTACCAGCGGCCGGACGGAACCTTCCCGGTGGTGGAGCTGCGTCACGCCGTGGCCTGCACATGCGACAAGGCATACGCACTGAGCTGTGTCGTTGCTCGCCAGCTCGACGAGGAAGTCCGCGTGGCACAAGAGCGGAGGCCTGCCATGCCTGCTGCTGCGCGCACTGCGCCGCCTGCCAATGCCTACGAGTCGCACTACCGCGACATCGCTGCGCGACACAAAGGCGACGGGATCGACCTGTCGCGCGTGGACTCCATGATCGCCGTGCGGCTGCGGGCCACCGGGCACGGTCAGGATGAGATCGCCACCGTCCTTGAGGCCTGCGCGCCGTCGATTCGCACCGCAGACGAGGGCCGGAACTGGCATGACTATGCCCAGCGGACAGCGCGCTACGCATTCGGCCCGGACGGCTCCCGGATGCTGGCCAAGATCGAGCGCTACCGGGAGGACTTCCTGCGGCTTGAAGGCCGCGATCCAGCCCTTGAAGGGCCAAGGATGGGTTCTTGATGCCGCGCGCAGAAACGCTCACACCTGCACTGCCACAAGGCTTTTCGGCCGACGAGCTTGCAGCCGCTGCCCGCTGGGTGACTGCGCGCGTCCGCCCTACTGCAAGCACGCGCAGCATTGCCGCCACGCTCGAAGCCTTGCAGGCGGTCGCGCTTCGCGCTCGCCGGGGGCCTGTCTGCATTCCAGACCTGCTGCCCGGCTCCGGGCTTGAGGTGCTGCACATCCCTGCCGCCCAGTCGGGTGCAGGCCAGTTGGCCAGCTTGACCGGCGAGATCGACCAAGCAGCTTTGCTCGACATTGGCCGCGCGTTGCGCGCCGAGTTCGTTGCCAGCGGCGCGGACATGCTTCGACTGGAAGCCGACGATGGCGCGGAGCTGATCGTTTACGCCATCGAAGTGCGAGCCATCGTGATGGCCGCCACCAACATTCAACTCATTGACGGAGACGCCCATGCCCAAGACTGACTACACCGCGTGCAGACCTGACCACCGCATGATGCGGGTCGAGATGACGCCCAAGATGCGGGAGATCGCCGAGCAGATCGCGGCCCTGCAAGCCCAGTACCGCAAGCTAGAAGAGGCCGAGCAGCGCCGCGCGCTGCACGCCTTCCTGCACGGGGTGCGGCAGCGCGCCGAGACGCGCTGCTTGAACGAGATCGCCGGGTGATGGTTTGTCGGTAGGTATATATATACCTATCAAATGGCGTAGATGCCCCATTCGATCAACAGCCCTGATTTGCGCAAAAAATCGGGGCCGACCAGCATTGGCTTATAGGCCATGCCGCGCAGCTCGTCGGCGTGCTTGGCCAGCACAGCC
>NZ_MWUM01000366.1 GCF_002028455.1 Zoogloea sp. LCSB751
CTGCCGGGCTACGCCTTCGATGTGTTCCTGGTCTCGGGCATGACCCCCATCGAGCAGGGGAGTGCGCTCGACTTCATCATCGACCGGCCCCAGGGAATGAAGGGCTTCATCGTCAACCTGACCATCAAGGACAAGGGGCAGATCTTCCAGGGGGATCAGGCATTCACCGTGGAGCCAGGGGACCTGCTGCTGTTTCCGCCCGCGGCCGTGCACCATTACGGCCGGGCGCCGGATGCGCGGGAGTGGTATCACCGCT
>NZ_MWUM01000367.1 GCF_002028455.1 Zoogloea sp. LCSB751
GAGTTCGGCAAGACCGAAGGAGAAGATCACGAAATAAATGCCCGCAACCCTGAGCGTCGAAAGCCCGACGACAAGCGCCAGCCCCGCGCCGACGAGAGCCGCGCACAACAGCACCATCGGCCATGGCAAAACCTCGCTCAGCACCGCGACCGTATAGGCCCCGACACCGAAGAAGGCGACGGTGGCGAGCGAAATATAACGTGTCGGACCGGAAAACATCGCCCAGGCGGAGGCGAGCGTCGCATAACCGAGAAGG
>NZ_MWUM01000368.1 GCF_002028455.1 Zoogloea sp. LCSB751
CATGGCCATGGGCGTCGTGCCCATTGTCCTGAACAACCCGGCGGAGCGAAACTTGGTGCAGCACATGGAAACCGGACTAATTGTGAACACTCCGGACGAATTTGCCGATGCCGTCGCCTGGATGTCTTCCCATGCGGAAGAATGTCGAGCCATGTCGATGCAGGCGGCCACCCAGACCCGCCAACGCTTTGCCATCGGCCACACGCTGGACCAACTGACCCGGCACTATCGCGCCGTACTCACCGAAGACAAAGGT
>NZ_MWUM01000369.1 GCF_002028455.1 Zoogloea sp. LCSB751
GGCTGGCCTCCAGCAACGGACGCCAGCTGGGGTCCACCATGAAGGAGGAGGTCTCGCTCGGCAGCCGGCCTGTCTCGAGCAGCCTCAGCCAGCCGGCCTGATCGGCGCCGAGGCTGTCGGCCGGGTAGCTCAGCCCCTCCGGCACCTGTTCCGGGTGTCGAGTCGCCTCCAACGCGCCCCAGTCCGAACCGCGGTGCAGGATCCTCGCCACGGGCATCCGGGCACGGCGGCGGGCTGCGATGTCCGCGGCCGCCAG
>NZ_MWUM01000370.1 GCF_002028455.1 Zoogloea sp. LCSB751
ATGTGACCTGCTGGGATTCGGGGTAGATGAGGATATCGCCATACTCCAGCACCGCCTGGGCCTGCCCCTTGCTGCGGCGCACCAGGGCGCGCAGGCGGGCCTTGAGCTCCTGCAGGGCGAAGGGTTTCACCATGTAGTCGTCGGAGCCCGCGTCCAGCCCCAGCACCCGGTCGTCCAGGGCATCACGGGCGGTGAGGATGAGCACCGGCAGCGTCTGTCCCTCCCGGCGCAGCTTGCGTAGCAGGCTGATGCCGTC
>NZ_MWUM01000371.1 GCF_002028455.1 Zoogloea sp. LCSB751
CTTTTGAGATGAGATAGAAGAAATACCACCATCTTCAATTCCAATTGTCTCCAAACATATAGGATGATGACCTGATATTGACACTAAACACGAGGCCAATGGCGATCATGTTAGTCAATAGCGCACTGCCTCCATAGCTGATAAAAGGAAGCGCGAGTCCCGTCACAGGCATTAAACCGACTGTCATCCCTACGTTTTGGAAAACTTGAAACACGATCAGCCCAACGACTCCTGCACATATGTACAAGCCATAAAG
>NZ_MWUM01000372.1 GCF_002028455.1 Zoogloea sp. LCSB751
ATAAAGAGCAGAAGATTAGCCAGGCTACGCTGGACGCCCTTGAATCCGAGCTTTACCGTAATTTGCGCCCTCTGTATCCCAAAACAGCAATTCGTATCCGCAAGGGCAGCGCCAACGGCGTTGAGCTGAGCGGGTTAAAACTGGATGAAGATAAAAAGCGAGTGATGGAAATAATGCAGCAGGTCTGGGAGGACGACAGCTGGTTGCATTGATAGGCTTCGTTTGTAATGAGTCATGTTTTATGAATTCGATAGTG
>NZ_MWUM01000373.1 GCF_002028455.1 Zoogloea sp. LCSB751
GTCATCTCCAACCTGGATCTGGATCGCATCGAGCAACTGCTCGGCAACCACCCGCAACACCTGGCCCTGCAGGAGGAGCTGAACCGCGCCGAGATCCGCGACCCCGCCGACATGCCGCCGGACGTGGTGACCATGAACAGCACTGTGCGCTTCAAGATGCAAAACAGCGGCAATGACTTCTGCCTGACCCTGGTCTACCCGAAGGACGTACAGGGGGATGAGTCGAAGATCTCCGTGCTGGCGCCGGTCGGCAGCG
>NZ_MWUM01000374.1 GCF_002028455.1 Zoogloea sp. LCSB751
TCCCCTGTGAACACCCGATCCATCTGCTGGCCCAGGCCCTGGCCTGATCCCCTTGCAACGCCAGGCCGGATGGCCCGCTCGGCAAAGGGGTCGATAGGTAAAAACCAGATAAAGGAAGAGCCGGCAAGCGCCGGCTCTTTTCATTCAGCTTGTCCCGCCATCTGTCCCATCAAGGGTGCTGGATGATCAGGCTGTGCTGATCCAGCATGGATTGCAGGATGTCGTGAGAAGAGGAGCCGCTCAGATCCACGCCTTT
>NZ_MWUM01000037.1 GCF_002028455.1 Zoogloea sp. LCSB751
GGAGTGCCGAGGCTGTCCTGACCTCAAGCTCTCGAACCGCCCGGTGCGGACCCGCATGCCGGGTGGTGTGGCAGGGGGGCAGCCAATGATGGTTGCCCCCTATGCCGATTTGGCAGTGGGTCAGCCCTGGTCGGGATTGCCCAGAGCCGTGGTGTTGAAGCCACCATCCACGTACATGATCTCGCCGGTGACACCGCTGGCCAGATCGGAACACATGAATGCGGCGGCGTTGCCGACTTCGTCGATGGTGACGTTGCGGCGAAGCGGAGCGTTGCGTTCGTTGAAGGCCAGCAGCTTTCCGAAACTGCCGATACCGGAAGCCGCAAGCGTCTTGATGGGGCCCGCCGAAATCGCGTTAACGCGCGTACCTTCCGGTCCGAGGCTGACGGCCATGTAACGGACGGCAGCTTCGAGGCTGGCTTTGGCCAGGCCCATGATGTTGTAGTTGGGCATGGTGCGTACTGCGCCCAGGTAGGATAGAGTGAGCAATGACCCATTGCGGCCCTTCATCAAGGGCCGGGCGGCCTTGGCAAGGGCTGGGAAGCTGTAGGTGCTGACTTCCTGGGAGATCCGGAAGGCCTCACGGCTGGCGCTGTCGAGGAAGTCTCCTTCGAGGGCCTCACTGGGGGCAAAGGCAATAGAATGGACGAGCCCATCAAGCCCATCCCATTGCTTCCCAAGCTCCACGAACAGGTTGGCAATTTCGCCATCGTTCTGGACATCGCAAGGATAGATCAGTGAACTCCCGAATTCGGCAGCCATCTTGGAAACGCGGTCAACGAAGCGTTCGTTTTGGTAGGTGAACGCAAGTTCGGCACCTTCCCGGTGCATGGCTTTGGCGATCCCGTAGGAAATCGAGCGGTTGGACAGCAATCCTGTGATGAGAATGCGTTTGCCGGCGAGAAAGCCCATGTAAGGTGTCTCCAGTGAATAACCGCACGATTATAGCGGATGCGTCCAGGGTGTGCGTTGCCGCGGACGGTCAGGCTATCCGTTAGACTTGGAGGATGCGCGCGATACTCCATCATCTCTACCTGATCTTTCTCGTCCTGCTTGCGGCTGGATGCGGCCAGGTGTGGAACGATCCCTTCCCTGCTGCGGAGCGGGGGCAGAACATTCTTTATACGGCCTTCACCCAGCGCCCCAAGCATCTGGACCCGGTGCAGTCCTATAGTGAAGACGAGGCGATCTTCCTGAGCCAGATCTATGAGCCGCCCCTGCAATATCACTATCTGAGGCGTCCTTTCCAGCTTGAGCCGCTGTCGGCCGGACAGATACCCATCCTTCGCGAGTACGACGACCAAGGACGACTTTTGCAGAAGGGTAGTGATCCGAGCAAGGTCGTGCGCAGTGAGTACGAGATCCAGATTCGTCCGGGCATTCGCTATCAGCCCCATCCGGCTTTCGCTATAGATTCCAAGGGCGAGTCGGTCTATGTGGGCCTGCAGGAGAAGGATCTGACCGGGAAGCGCGTGCTGGGTGATTTTCCTCAGACCGGCACGCGTGAGCTGACGGCCGATGATTTCGTATATCAAATCAAGCGACTGGCCCATCCCCGGCTGCACTCCCCGGTGCTTGAGCTGATGGGGGATTACATCATCGGCCTGAAGGAACTGCATGCACACCTGCTGGCCGATGAGAAGGCGAGGGGTTCTTCGGCTCCGGGAGCCTGGATCGATATGCGCAGTTATCCGTTGAGCGGTGTGGAGGTTGTGGACCGTTACACCTACCGGATCAGGATCAAGGGAACATACCCCCAGTTTCCCTACTGGTTGGCCATGAGCTTCTTCGCGCCGCTTCCGTACGAGGTCGATCGCTTCTTCTCGCAGCCAGGCATGGCAGAGCGCAATCTGACGCTGGACTGGTGGCCCGTCGGGACAGGGCCTTACATGATGGTGGAAAACAATCCCAATGCCCGCATGGTGTTGGCCCGTAATCCGAATTTCCATGGTGAAACTTACCCCTGCGAAGGGGAACGGGAGGATCGTGAGGGCGGTCTGCTCGCCGATTGTGGCAAGACGATGCCGTTCGTCGACAAAGTGGTGTTCACGCGGGAAAAGGAGAGCATCCCGTACTGGAACAAGTTTCTACAGGGCTATTACGATGCGTCGGGTGTCTCGTCGGACAACTTCGATCAGGCGGTGCAGATGGGTGGGCAGGGGGATGTGACACTGTCGGATGAGATGGTGGACAAAGGCATCAAGCTCAACACCTCAGTGGCACCGAGCGTGATGTACATGGGTTTCAACATGCTCGATCCCGTGTTTGGGGGCAACAGCGAGCGAGCCCGCAAGTTGCGTCTGGCGCTATCGATCGCCATCGACGAGGAGGAGTTCATCTCCGTCTTCCTCAACGGACGTGGCTTGCCGGCCATGCACCCGATTCCGCCGGGTATTTCCGGGTATCGTGCGGACAAGGCAGGGATCAATCCTTACGTATACGACTGGGTCGATGGCAAGCCTCGTCGCAAGTCTGTCGATGAGGCCCGCCGGCTTCTCGCCGAAGCGGGCTATCCAGGGGGGCGGGATGCAAAAAACGGGGAGCCGTTGGTCATCAACCTGGATACCACCGGCAGCGGACTGGGCGACAAATCCTCCGTCGACTGGCTCTCCAAGCAGCTCAAAAAGCTGGATATTCAGTTGGTCGTGAGGGCGACCGATTACAACCGTTTTCAGGACAAGATGCGAAAGGGCAATGCCCAGCTCTTCTATTGGGGCTGGAACGCCGATTACCCTGATCCCGAGAACTTTCTCTTCCTGCTCTACGGCCCTCAGGGCAAGGTCAAGAGCCAGGGCGAAAACGCCGCCAATTATGAAAACGCTGAATACGATCGGTTGTTCGAGCGCATGAAGGCGATGCCGGATGGGCCCGAGCGGATGGCCATCATCGAGCGCATGCTGACCATCCTGCAGCATGACGCACCGTGGGTCTGGGGCTTTTACGAAAAGGCCTACACGCTACAGCATGGCTGGATCTACAACCGGAAGCCCGGCAAGATCATTCGGAACACCTTGAAGTACCAGCGCATCGACGTTGCTGCCAGGGAGCAGAAGCGCGCTGAATGGAATGCTCCCATTTTGTGGCCTTTGATCCTGGTGGGCGTGTTGGGTGTTGCGCTGGTTGCGCCCGCGGTCATCCACTACCGTCGGCGCGAACGAGCCGGGGCCGACGGATCGTCCTGAACTGATGACTCAGCCCGGATGGCGGCGTGCGCGAATGGCCTGCAGAATGTGCACGACGAGCCCGAAGGGCAGGATCAGCCCGCAGGCCATGTGCACCCAACTGCTTGTGGTGCGCTGAGATTCGTCGGCAAGGTAATAGAGGCCGTAGCCGCTGAGCGTCAGTACGCCCCACAGCAGGAATAGGCCGCCGCCGGAGAGTCGATGTGTGCCCCGTTGCCAGGCGGGCTGTACGTGGGTTGTCCAGATGCTACCCAGCACGGCCAGACCAAACATCGCGGCGGCGCCGTGGGCACGCATGGCCCAGGGCTCCAGCGGATGGCGGGCCGCATCCTCCGGCAGAGGGAGCAGGTAGTGAGCCAGCATCCAGGCGACACCGCTGCCCAGGAGCAGCAGCGTTGCCAGATGGACGGTATGGCGCTGGCGGCGGCCCGGTCTGACGGCTTTCCGGGGGCGTGAATGGGGATGTTCATGCATGGCGAGGTGGTCCTTCGGCGGAGTCATGTCCCAGCGCTGACCAGAAACCGGGGCTGGCCTGGAGTGTATCCGGCGCCTCGATAATGGCAGCGCTGGCGCTCAGCCTGGCCAGCAAGGGGCTGGCATCCTGGCCGAGCAGGCTGACGATCTTGGTTAGCGCATCCGCTTCGCAGCAGGTATTGGCGATGACGGTCACGCTGCGCGGGCGGGATTGTGCAACGCCATGGTGGGGATGAACAATGGGCGATGCGCCTGTTTGATGCCCGCGGCGACCGAGAAGGAAATTTCCTGAACTGGCGACGGCCTGGTTGGCGATGTGGCCGAGGGGGACGGAAAGGGATGCATCAGCCGGGTGACGGATTGCAAGTGGATGACGTTCTCCCTGACGGCTGAAATGACGGAGATCGCCGCCGGCGTTCACACAGGCATTCTGAGCACCGGCATGTTGAAGTGCGTCGATTGCGCAGTCGACGGCATAGCCCTTGGCAATGCCACCGAGATCGATCCACAGGGGGCGCAGGAAGCGCACCTGACCGTCTGTGCTGATTTCGATGTCCTCCCAGCTTGCTCGGCCGTCGGCATCGGCGGCCACGGGACAGGGCAGCAGTCCGTGCTGAACCAAGGTGGGGGCAATCGTCGGGTCGAAGATGCCCCCGGACTGTTGTGCAAAGCGGCGGCTTGCGACGAGCACGGCCAAGGTGTGAGCACTCACCACCACGGGGTGCAGATGGGCTTCCCGGTTCAGGTGGGAAACCTCACTGCCTGGCGCATGAAAGCTCATGGCCTGGTGAATGGTGGCGATCTCACTGAAGGCTGCCTGCAAGGCCGTCTCGGCGCAGTGGGCGTTCGGGGCCGTCACGTCGATGTGTACATAGGTTCCCAGCCACGGACGGATCCGTCGCAAGGTGCAGGTGCTCATCGAGATTTGGCTAGTTGTGCATGGAGTGCCAGCAGGCGCTGGACGCCGGCCGTGAGGTGGGAGCAGGACAGGGTGGCGCCGCTGATGTTCTTGATGTCCTCGCCGAAGTGGAAGGGTGTTTCCAGGCGACGTCCGGCGAACTGCTTGCGCCAGCTGGGGGTACGGACTTCGTAACCGTGGGTCTCCCGGTATTCGAGGATTTCGAGGGACCGGACGGCTCCTTCGGCACCGACGGCCACGGCATAGGTTACCCATTCGACCTTGCCCAGCACATCATCCACGTAGAGTGTGCCGAGCAGTTTGTTGCCGGCCCAGGCGTCGATCTGGCGTACCTCGCCACGCTGGCGCACGCTGGCCACCGCATCGAGGCTGCGGAGTTGTTCAGGTGTCAGGCGCAGGACGCGGGCATCAAAGCGATCGGCCTCGGGAAAGGCCGCTTTTTCGGCCTGTTCAACGCTCATGTACTGGGCAGCTTCGACGGTGGGCGGACACAGGACGCTCAGGCTGGCACCGGCCAGGCTGACCAGGGAAACCGTGCTCCAGCTGTCACAGGACTTGCTCATCGTTGTTCCTTCGTTGAAAGCACAAAGCCCGGCAAGTCGGGGAGGACCGCCGGGCAAGGGGAGGATACAGGCTCCGTTCCCTGATCAGAACTGGTAGCCGATACCGATGTTCAGGCGATCGCGGGTGCGATCCAGCTGAAAGCGCTGGACGTCGGCCTTCAGCACCACGTTGTCGCCAACGCGCAGGTTGGCGCCGGCCGTGACGACCTTTTCATCACGCTGAGAATCGGTTTCGAGACCAGCCGGCATTGCGGCATAGCCTGCCGCCGTGTTGAACACTTCGTAGCGGACGAAGGGGCTCAGGCGGTACTCACCGCCTTCCCACAGCTTGTAGGCAGCCTGGGTGTACCAGCCATAGAAGGACTTGGGCACCAGGGTGCCGCCGGCGAACTGCAGGTTGAACTGGTCGGTGTCGGTGATGGTGCCGCGAGCATACAGGGCGGACAAGTCCCACTTGCCCGGGGTCCAGCGGGTATGGGCATCCCACAGCGTCACCCGGGCGTCCGGTGCATACAGGCCGGCCTTGGTGGTGTCCGCTGCGGTGTTCTTGTGGGAGACCTTGCCTGAGAATACGCTGGCGCCCACGTCGAGACCCGGCGTGCCGCGCCAGCTGATGGCGCCGTAGGCCGACAGGTTGTTGGCCTTGGCGAGCTGGCCTTCCTGATGCAGGGCGCCGAGGGGCGATTCCTTGCCTTCGGTGCTGGTGCCGTCCCACTTGTTGAGGTCGAAGCCGCTGGTCAGGCCGACATCCCAGCGCAGGCCGGCGTCGCTCACGCCGAAGGCTGACAGGCCGACCTCGCGCCAGGTGGTCGGGATGATGGCCGTCTCGACGAAGTTCCGTTCGACACCGTAGTAAGACGTCGGCTCATGGCTCAGATTCATGAAGCCGAGGGGGATCAGGAACAGGCCGCCCTTCAGGCCGATGTTGTCGTTGAGGCGATGTTCGACATAGAGCTGTTCGACTTCGGCTTCGCCTTGATCGGATGACGAGGCGATGGCATGTTCGAACTCGAATTCGGCGACGATGCGGGTGCGTTCGGATGCCTGGTGGGTTACGCCGAGAACCGCGCGACGAACGTCCATCTGCGTGTTGCTTTGATCGCGGAAGGGACGGTTGTAATTTACCTCTCCATAGCCGAAGAAACTGGTTTGGCCAGTGCTTCCACTGACGGCCAGGGGGGCCTGATAGGCCTGTGCTGGCGCTGCCGCCGCTGCGGTGGGCAGCGTCGCGGCGCTGGCGGAGGCCGGGGCCGGAGCGACGGCGGTGGCCGGCTGACTGGTGGCGGTTTGTGCCTTAACCGTCTTCAGTTCAGCCTTGACGGCTTCGAGTTCGGCGGCCAGGCGCTCGAGTCGGGCCATCAGTTCGGCATCGGTGGCTGCGTGGGCGCTGCCGGTGGCAAGTGCGGCGGCAATGGCCAGACAGATCGGGGTGCTCTTCATTGGGATTCTCCGGAATCGGCAAGCGGGCGGGAAGGGGCGGAGCTCAGGGCGTGTAGCCGTCGGTCAGCGTGTTCAGGAAGGCCACCACGTCGGCGATCTCACTTTCGGTCAGCGCGGGAGATTCGCCTGGCTTGCGGTTGTAAGGCGCTTCGGTTGTATTGACGTTCTTGCGATAGGCCAGCGGGAGGTCGTTGAACTTCTGGACCGTGCCTGCGCCATCCGTCGGGTACCACTCTTCCGGGTTGGTGTCGCGGCGGACGTAGAAGCGGACCGCATCGGTCAGGGTCTTGAGCGCACCGTTGTGGAAGTAGGGTGCGGTCTTGGCCACATTGCGTAGCGTCGGGACACGGAAGGCGCCGCACAGGTCGGTGCGGGCTGCGAGGTCCGTGCGCACCGGGCCGCACAGGCCGAGGTCGTAGTAGCTCGCGTCGGCATTGGCCTGGATCTCAAGGTTGCGAGGTACGCCGAGCGTGTCGTAGGTGAAATCGGTGAACAAAGGCGGATGACCATCCGCGGCGGTGCTGATGTGGCAAGCGGCACAGTTGCCTTTGTTGGGATCGTTGAAGAGGGACCAGCCCTTCAACTCGGTGGCGGTGAGTTGGACCTTGCCGGCCAGCCACAGGTCGAACTTGCTGCTGAAGGGGGCGAAGTCCGGGTCTTCCAGCTGGTATTGCTGCAGGGCGTACTGCAGCCGTGCGAAGGCGTCGGCCGGGCGGTCGAAGATGTCACTGCCGAAGACCTTCTTGAACTCCGCCGCGTTGTTTGAACGCTTGAGCTTGGCGACCACGTCTTCCACGCTGGTATTGGCCATCTCATTGGGATTGAGCAGCGGGCCGGAGGCCTGATCGCCCAGGGTTGTGGCACGGCCGTCCCAGGTGAAACCGCCGGTTGGGGTGCCGTCCTTGGCGAAGTAGAAGCGGGTGTTGAACTTGAGATATTGCAGCGACGGGGCCTGGCGGCCGGCTTCGTGACCTGAGTCGGCGCCTGCAGGAACGGAGCGCGTGTCGGGCGCTGCGTGGTGATTGCCCTTGTCGTGGCAGGTGGCACAGGACATGGCCCCGGTGCTCGACAGGATGGTGTCATTGAATAGTTTCTCGCCGACCTGGGCTGCGACGGACATGCTGCTCGTGGCGTCGGTGCCGCCACCGCTTCCGCTTCCTCCACCACCGCCTCCGCCACCACAGGCGGCAAGCAACAGGGCAAGTGAAAGGGCACAGCTAAGGCGGGGGAGGCGCTGCATCGAATGGCTCCAGTCAGTCGGCGTCGGCGAGGAACCTGGCCGACGTCGGTGTCGGCAGGCTTTCTCCTTTGCGCTGGCTGGCTGGGCAGGGTGAATCGCGTGGCTGGCTTGCGTTTGCGAATGAAAAAATAGGATTCATTCGCAAATGAGAATGAATCCTATATTAAGGCTGGTGCCTGAAATGGTCAATGCCCCTGACCTGAATAGGGGTGTTCCAGGTTGCTGGTGGAAAGGGGAGGAGCGTTCTCAGCCGGGAGGCAGCAGGCCCTCGTCCTTGAGTCGCTTGCCGAGCAATTCGATCAACTCGTCCACCAGGCGGATGGACGACTCGGGGTTGACGGATTCGCTGATCGCAGACCAGATCGGCTTGGCGTCCGGCAGGCGGTACAGCAGGGTTTCGACCACAACGCGGGTTGTTTCAAGGGTGTAGCCAGGTGTCTCGTAGCTGTAGGGGTAGTAGGTGAAGAAGGGACTGTAGTAGGGGCGGTAGTAAGGGCCGACTCGCCAGAACAAAGGGTCGGGCCCGACGCGGGTTTGCGGGGGAACGACGGTCTGCGTCTTGTCCACGGACACCAGGCGTGCGACGAGGGCGCTGTCGAAGCCGCTGTCGATCAGGCGGCGACGCACGCTGTCACTCTCGGGCGCGGGGGGCAGTTCAAGCAGATGTCCGGCGGTCGCCTGTACGCTCTTGGGCATGCGCTGTACGACCCGGTTCTCGGCCATCTTGCGCAGGTTTTTGTCGTCCTTTACGGAGACGAAGACGGCAATCCTGTGGGGCGTGATTGCGGGCGTACTGGCATCCCGCCAGCTGGACTTGATGGTGCTGGTGGCGCAGCCAGTCAGCAAGAGCATGCAGGGTATGAAAAGTGTCAGTACGGAAAGGGAACGGCGACGCATGGCGGACTCCGGGCGCTATGAAATTTGCTTTTGCGTGTGTGAGACCGCCAAAAGCCTGAAGGATTCAATGGAAATCCCGGCTCTTTGGCACCAGCTGGCCAAGCAGAGCGGAGCGGTCTACGACGCGTTTGGCGTGCAGGTGTACCACCTTGCCCTGACGGACGATTTGCCCATAGACGCCGAGCAGGCTGGTGCCTAGCAGAATGCGTCTTTCGGCTTCCAGGAGTTCCGGCCGGACAATGACGTTCACCCAGCCGGTTTCGTCCTCGATGGTCACGAACATCGTGCCTTTGGCCGTGCCGGGGCGCTGGCGACAGGTGACGATGCCGGCCGCCCGGGCCAGCTTTCGGTCGGGACTGTCCGAGATTTCCGTTGCGGTCAGGAAGCGTTCGGCCCGTAATTGCGAGCGCAGGAAGACCAGCGGATGGCGACCCAGACTGAAGCCCAGGCGCGTGTAGTCGGCGATCAGGTCCTGGGTTTCGCTCGGGGCGGGGAGTGTGAGTCCGTCCGCCGCCGCCGTGGCCTGCTGGAGCAGGCCGTGGGTGGTCTGGGCGCCGCTGGCGGCCCACCAGGCTTGACGCCGGTGTCCGGCCAGACTGGCCAGGGCGCCAGCGGAGGCCAGTGCGCGGAGTTCTCCGGGGGTAAGTTCGGCCCGTCGGGCCAGATCGTCGACCGAGATGAAGACACCGTTTTGCCTGGCGTCGCCGATCCGCTGCGCAGCGGCAGAGTTGAATCCACTGACGAGGCGTAGACCGAGTCGGGCGGCGGGGATGTCCGGGGCGCTGTGGGAGGGCTCCAGCGTACAGTCCCAGTCACTGGCGCTGACATCGGCGGGGCGAACCTCTACCCGGTGGCGTCGGGCGTCCTGGATCAACTGGGAGGGGCCGTAGAAGCCCATCGGCTGACTGTTGAGCAGGCTGCACAGAAAGGCCGCCGGTTCGAAACGCTTGAGCCAGGCGGAGACATACACCAGCAGTGCGAAGCTGGCCGCATGGGACTCCGGAAAGCCGTAGCTGCCGAAGCCCTGGATCTGCCGGCACAGCGCCTCGGCGAACTCCTGCGGATAGCCTTCCGCAAGCATGCCGGCCGTCAGGCGTTCCTGGTAGTGCTGCAGGTCGCCCTGGCGTCCCCAGGCACCCATGGAACGGCGCAGTTGATCGGCATCGCCGGGGCTGAAGCCGGCGGCGACCATCGCCAGTTGCATGACCTGTTCCTGAAAGATCGGCACGCCGTAGGTGCGGGACAGGACAGGCTCGATCTCCGGCCGTGGATAGTCGATGGGCTCCTGGCGGGCCACCTTTTCCCGCGCTTGCAGGTAAGGATGGACCATGCCGCCCTGGATCGGCCCGGGGCGAACGATGGCCACCTCGACGACCAGGTCGTAGTATTTCCGGGGCCTTAGGCGGGGCAGCATGCTCATCTGGGCCCGGGACTCCACCTGGAAGACACCCATGGCGTCGGCTTCGCAGAGCATGTCGTAGACGGGCGCCTGCTCCCGCGGGATGTCGGCAACCGCAAAGGGGCGGCCACGCCAGCGGGAGATGAGGTCCAGGCTGCGGCGGATCGCCGACAGCATGCCGAGGGCCAGCACATCCACTTTCAGTAGTCCGAGGGTTTCCAGGTCGTCCTTGTCCCACTGGATGACGGTGCGCTCGGCCATGGCGGCATTTTCCACCGGGACCAGTTCGGCCAGCGGGCCGCGGGAAATGACGAAGCCACCCACGTGCTGGGACAGGTGGCGAGGGAAGCCGACGAGCGTGTTGGCGAGTTCGAGCAGTCGTTGCGTACGCGGCGCGTCAGGATCGAGGCCGGCCTCGCGCAGGCGCTCCGGCGCCACCCGACTGCCGTCCCACCAGGCCAGGCGGCGGCTGAGCTGCTCCAGCTGGCCGAGGTCGAAGCCGAGGGCGCGGCCCACGTCGCGCAGGGCGCTGCGGGGGCGGTAGCGGATCACCGTGGCGGCCAGTGCGGCCCGATCCCGGCCGTACTTGTTGTAGATGTACTGGATGATCTCCTCGCGCCGGTCGTGCTCGAAGTCCACGTCGATGTCGGGCGGCTCCCGGCGCTCCCTGGACACGAAGCGCTCGAAGAGTAGATGCCCTTCCTCGGGTTTGACCTCGGTGATGCCCAGTGCGAAGCACACCACCGAGTTGGCGGCCGAGCCGCGGCCTTGGCACAGGATGGTCTTGCTGCGGGCGAAGCGGACGATGTCCTCGACGGTGAGGAAGAAGGCTTCGTACTTGAGCTCGATGATCAGCGCCAGTTCCTTGAAGGCCTGGGCGCGGATGTCGGCCGGAACCCGATCCCGACCATGCGCGGCAGGCGGATAGCGGCGCTGCAGGCCGGCGTCAACCAGTGCACGCAGATGGGATCCCGCCGTGGCGCCGGGGGGCACGATTTCTTCCGGATACTCGTAGCCCAGCTCCCCGAGCGGGCATGTGCAGCGGGCAGCGATCACCAGCGTTTCGGCCAGCCATTCCGGAGGATGGCGGCGGGCCAGGCGCTGGCGGCTCTGCAGGTGGAGTTCGGCATTGGCGGCCAGCCGGTAGCCAGCCTCGTCGAGGCTGCAATGATGGCGCAGGGCGTGCAGCACATCGGCCACGGGCTGGCGCGACGGGTGGTGCATCAGCGGCGCGCAGGTACTGGCGACCGGGATGCCGGCGGTATGCGCTGCTTCGGTGATCCACGCCTGCCGGCTGCGGTCGTCGGCGCCCATTGGAAGGAGGGCGGCAATCCAGGCGCTGTCGGGGAATAGGGCGGCCAGCCAGCAGGCGTCATCCGTGAGCGTGGCGGAGGTGGTGTCCGGCGGAATCAGCAGGGCCAGGCAGCTGTTGAGACCGCCACGCAGATCGTGCCGATGCAGCCGGTATTGGCCCTTTTCTGTCGCCAGCCGGCCGCGGCTGATGAGGCGGCATAGCTGGCCGTAACCTTCCCGGTTCTCGGCCAGCAATACGAGCTGCGGGCCGTCCTCGAGCTGGATGCGGGTGCCGACGATCAGCTGCAGCCGTTCCTTGTGGGCCTGCCAGGCTGCGTAAGCCCGCACGACGCCGGCCATGGAGCATTCGTCCGCCAGCGCAAGCGCGGTATAGCCGAGGGCCACGGCCTGCTCGACGAGTTCTTCCGGATGCGAAGCGCCGGTCTGGAAGCTGAAGTTGGAGCGGGCGCAGAGTTCGGCAAAAGCGGGAGGATCCTGTTGGGGCATGAGTTGACTGTATATAAATACAGCTAACTCAACAAGCCATACTTCTGCGCTTCAATACGTGCTCAAAAAGAACAGCCCCGACACGGCATGAACCGATGTCAGGGCTGGTCCGGGATCGGCGACCGGTGAGGTCGTCGGGCTCCCGGTGGGTGCAGCTGTATCGGTCCCTTGTTATGAGGGAGAGAGTCACGGTTAAGGGCTGCTTGAGCATCTGCCCCATTCCTCGCTCTCCTCTAGAACCGACATCCGGCAAACCGCATCAAGATGCTGACCTCGGTACATATAGTGTTCTCGTTCATTTTTGTCCTACATATAGTGCTTTATTGACGAGCCGGTCGTCTGGCCGGCATACTGCAGCCTCGTTGTTGGTTCCCCCTTGACCGGGATTAAAAGGGAATCCGGTGCCAGGCCAAAGCCTGAAACCCGGAGCTGCCCCCGCAACTGTCATCGGTGAGTGCTTCGCCATTCTCTGCCACTGGATGCGTCCGGGAAGGTGGGTGAAGCGCGCTGACCCGAGAGCCAGGAGACCTGCCACAACCTTTTCCTTGTAACGATGGGGCGGGGTGTCCCTGGCGAAAGGTTTGTGCATGTCGTGTTCTCACTGTATTTCCGCGATCCGTGCCGGTACGGGCTCTGCCCCTTGTGCCGATGTTGCGGAATCGCCCATGCGCCTTCGACTCTCTGCCCCCCGATCCGGAGAGTCGCCTTGTCCTCGAACGTTCTAGCCCTCAACGCCGGCAGTGAGTCGGCCCTTGCCGCTTTTCAAGTCATCCGCCGTAATGGCGCGGTGGTCGCCTTTGATCCCGAGAAGATATCGGTGGCCATGACCAAGGCCTTCCTGGCGGTTGAAGGCAGCCAGAGCGCTGCCTCGTCCCGCGTGCGTGAAGTGGTTGCCCACCTTACCGAAACCGTCGTGCGCTCCCTGACCCGCCGCCTCCCGGATGGCGGGACGGTGCATATCGAGGACATCCAGGATCAGGTCGAACTGGCGCTGATGCGATCCGGCGAGCACGACGTGGCGCGGGCCTATGTGCTGTACCGCGAGCGCCGCGCTGGGGAGCGGAGCGCGCAGACCGTCGCAAGTGCGTCCACGGTGCTGCACGTCATCGAGAACGGCGTGCGCAGGCCGCTCGATCTGGTCGCGCTGCAAGCGTCGTGCCAGGCGGCCTGTGCCGGTCTCGACCAGGCTGTCTCGGCTCAGCTGATCCTCGATCACGCGCTTCGCAACCTCTACGACGGCGTGTCCATCGACGATGTCCAGCAGGCGCTGATCCTGTCGGCGCGCACCCTCATCGAGAGCGATCCCGGCTACGACTACGCCACGGCCCGACTGCTGCTGGCCAGGCTGGCCCGGGAAGTGCTGCACCATGCTATCCCGGCCCAGGGGCTGGCCGATGCCTACATGGAATACCTCCCTGTTTTTGTCCGGCGCGGCATTGAAGCCGGCTTGCTGGACGCCCGCCTGGCTGATTTCGATCTGCCCAAACTGGCGGCTGCTCTCAGGCCTGAGCGGGATCATTTGTTCGGTTACCTCGGCCTGCAAACCCTCTACGACCGCTATTTCCTGCACATCGACGGACAGCGCATCGAGCTGCCGCAGGTCTTCTTCATGCGGGTGGCGATGGGGCTGGCCCTCGGCGAGATCGACCGGGAGGCCCGCGCCATCGAGTTCTACGACCTGATCTCGAGCTTCGATTTCATGTGCTCGACGCCGACGCTGTTCAACAGCGGCACCCTCCATTCCCAGTTGTCGTCCTGCTACCTGACCACCGTTGCCGACGACCTGGAAGGCATCTATCAATCCATCAAGGAGAACGCGCTGCTGCAGAAGTACGCTGGCGGCCTCGGCAACGACTGGACGCCGGTACGTGCCCTGGGCAGCCGTATCAAGGGCACCAACGGGCAGAGCCAAGGGGTGATTCCCTTCCTCAAGGTGGTCAATGACACCGCAGTCGCTGTGAACCAGGGCGGCAAGCGCAAGGGCGCGGTATGCGCCTACCTGGAGACCTGGCACCTGGACATCGAGGAATTCCTCGAGCTGCGCAAGAACACCGGCGACGAGCGCCGCCGCACCCACGACATGAACACCGCCAACTGGATTCCCGACCTGTTCATGAAGCGGGTGCACGAGAACGCCGAATGGACGCTGTTCTCCCCGGTGGATGTGCCCGACCTGCACGACAAGTACGGCCGTGAGTTCGAAGCGGCTTACTGCGCGTATGAGGCGCAGGCTGCCGCCGGGACGATCCGGCTGTTCAAGAAGGTGCCGGCCGTGCAGCTGTGGCGCAAGATGCTGACCATGCTGTTCGAGACCGGGCACCCGTGGATCACTTTCAAGGATGCCTGCAACCTGCGCTCGCCCCAGCAGCACGTGGGTGTCGTGCACAGCTCCAATCTGTGCACCGAGATCACCCTCAATACCTCCGATTCCGAGACGGCAGTGTGCAATCTGGGCTCGGTGAACCTGCTGGCTCACCTCAAGGACGGGGCGCTCGACGAACAGAAGCTGGCACGCACGGTGCAGACCGCCATGCGCATGCTCGACAACGTGGTGGACATCAATTTCTACGCCACGCCCAAGGCCCGCAACGCTAACCTGCGTCACCGTCCGGTGGGGCTGGGCATCATGGGTTTTGCCGACTGCTTGTACCGCCTGGGCATTCCGTATGCGTCCGAGGCCGCGGTGGAGTTTGCCGATCGCAGCATGGAGGCGGTGTGCTACCAGGCCTACTGGGCGTCCACCGAATTGGCCCGGGAGCGGGGCGCCTATTCCAGTTTCCCCGGCAGTCTGTGGGACCAAGGCGTGATGCCTCACGAAACCCTGGTCGCCCTCGCTGCCGCGCGCGGCGGTTACCTGGAGACCAACGCGGACGTACGCCTCGACTGGGCGGCCCTCAAGGCCCGCATCGCCCGCCACGGCATGCGCAACTCCAACTGCGTGGCCATCGCCCCGACCGCCACCATCTCCAACATCGTCGGCGTGTCGGCCAGCATCGAGCCGGCCTACCAGAATCTGTACGTCAAATCGAACCTGTCCGGCGAGTTCACGGTCGTCAATGAAGCCCTGGTCCGGGACCTGAAGGCACTCAATCTGTGGGACGCGGTGATGGTCTCCGATCTGAAATATTTCGATGGCTCCCTCGCTCGTATCGAGCGGGTGCCCGACGAGCTCAAGGCCCGTTACGCCACCGCCTTCGAGATCGACCCCGCCTGGCTGATCGAAGCTGCGGCCCGTCGCCAGAAGTGGATCGACCAGGCCCAATCCCTCAACCTGTATCTGGCCCTGCCGTCCGGCAAGAAGCTCGACGAACTGTACAAGCTGGCCTGGGTGCGTGGCCTCAAAACCACCTACTACCTGCGCACCCTGGGCGCCAGCCAGGTGGAGAAAGCCGGTGGGCGCGATGAGCCGACGGCGAACGAAGAACCCCGTTTTTGCAGTATCGACAACCCGGACTGCGAGTCTTGCCAATAAGCCAGGTTTGTCTGCCCAAACGTGCCACGTGGCTGGCCCTGCCATCCCAAGCACGCCCAATGCTCCCGTTTAGAAAAGGATTATCGTGAATCTCCGCAGTCTTCTCTTCCTGTGCATCGTCTGTTCGACCGGGCTGGCTCACGCGGCCGAGTGCCCGCGTATCGTCAGCCAATCGCCCTACATCAGCCACGCGCTGGACTGGCTGGGGCTGGGCAAGTGCATCGTCGGCGCCAGCCGCTATGACAAGTTGGCCGTGACCCGAACCGGCGGCGTCATTGATCCCGATGCAAAAGCGATTGCCGATCTGAAGCCGGACCTGGTCATTTTCTCGGAATGGACGGGGGCTGCAGCGGCCCAGGCTGCGACGCCGGCGGGAGCCGCGGCGCTGCGTGTCAGCGGCTTCAAGGGCATGGCGGGCGTCGAGGCCATGCTGCGGGATATCGGCCGTGCGGCAGGTGTCGCCGATATCGATCAGCGTGTCGCCGGCTTCGATGCGGCCTGGCATGCCGCCGCGGCGCGTACGGACAGTCGCCAGCGGCGTGTGCTGATCCTGTCGGCCTGCGGCGCCGCGCCTTACTCCTACGGCAAGGGGACAACGCTGTTCGAGCTGTTCTCTGCCGCCGGGTTCGAGGTTGTCGCCGACCACGACAGCATCCGCAACTTCAAGCCCGGCACGGCGGATGGCGACGTGGCAGCGTGGATCACCGAGCGTCGGCCCGAACTCCTGGTGGCACTGCAGGACCATAGCGGTGCCACCTGCAATCCGGCCATTGCCCAGCCGGGCATTCCAATCCTGCCGCTGACTGGCGAGTACTTCACCAACCCGGGCCCCGATTTCCTCAAGGGCCTGGAAGAACTGCGGCAGAAGATGGCCACGTTCGGCAGCTGATCGGGAGGGATGAACATGAATGCCTACCGTTTCGACGACTGGGAAACGCCCGCTAAACCGGATAGCGCCCGACAACTTGCAATGCCCCACGACGCACAATCGGACAGCACGGACGCCAGTGCTCCTGTCTCATCCGCACTGGCCCCGGTGAATGCCGCCGACAAGCGCATCGTCGGCGGCCACACCGACATCAACCAGCTCGCGCCTTTCAAATATCCATGGGCCTGGGAGTTCTTTCTCAAGGCCAACCGCAACCACTGGACGCCACTGGAAATCTCCATGGCCCAGGACGTGCACGACTACCACCACAAGCTCACGTCCGCAGAGCGCCACGTTTTCGAGAACGTGCTGGCCTACCTCACCACCTCCGACATCCTGGCCATGCGCAACATCGGCCTGGCGGTGATGGAGAAAATGAGCGCCCCGGAGCTGCAGATCTACCAGGCCCGCCAGGTGTACGAGGAAGCGCTGCACACCTGGACTTACCAGCACTGCATCGAATCCATCGGCCTCGACCAGCAGGAGATCTACAACCGCTACCGCGTGGTGCCGGCCATCCACGGCAAGATCGCCCTCGCCAACCGGCGCCTGGAGCGGGTGATGCGCCCGGACTTCGACCTGCGCGAGCGGGACAATCTGCACGAGTTCGCGCTGTCCTACTTCTTCTTCGCGGCGATCTTCGAGGGCTGCTGGTTCTACAACGGCTTCTCGCCGATCTTCGCGCTGCAGCGCCGCGGCCTCATGAAGGGCGCCGCCGAGCAGCTCCAGTACATCATGCGCGACGAGGTTCTGCACTGCGCCTTCGGCATCCGCGTGGTGCGCGAACTGCTCAAGGAAGAGCAGCTCACCCTCGACCCCGCCGCCCTGCGCACGCTATGGGACGAGGCCGAGGCCGCCGAGCACGCTTACGCCGACTACATCCTGCGCGACCCGATCCTCGGCTACAACGCGGAGCTGCACACCGCCCAGTTCCGCTTCATGGCCAACCGCCGCGCCCGCCAGGTCGGCCTCGCCGAACCCTTCCCAGGCGCCGAGAGCGTGCTCCCGTGGCTCGACGAACAGGCCAACCTGCGCAAGGAGAAGAACTTCTTCGAGACCCGCGTTACGGAATATCAGACGGGAGGGGCGCTGGCCTGGGATTGAGCCGAAGGAGTGGGGCCGTAGTGGCTTGTCGGCGTCGTTCTGCGACACAGACAAGCCCGATCCGCAAGGGCGCTAATCTTGCGGCGTCGCCCCGGCAGGCTCCCGCGAACCATGCCGGTAGGGCTCGAAGTAGCGTCGGTCGGCGTCAATGGACAAACTGCGGCCCATCGGCGGGAAGGCCCGCTGCGGGCAGTCTTGCCGTTCACAGACCTTGCAGCCGGCACCGATGGGTGTGGCCACGTCGGGATCGCTGAGGTCCAGGCCGCGGGAATAGACCAGGCGGTCGGCGTGGCGCAGGTCGCAGCCGAGGCCGATGGAGAAGGTCTTGCCCGGTGCGCCGTAGGCGCCGGACTCCCGCGCCACGCTGCGGGCGATCCACAGGTAGCGGCGCCCATCGGGCATGGCGGCCAGCTGGGTCAGGATACGGCCGGGCACCGTGAAGGCTTCATAAACGTTCCACAGCGGGCAGGTGCCGCCGATGCGCGAGAAATGGAAGTCGGTGGCTGACTGCCGTTTGGATATGTTGCCGGCCCGGTCGACGCGGATGAAAAAGAAAGGCACGCCGCGGGCGGCCGGCCGCTGCAGCGTGGATAGCCGGTGACAGACCGTCTCGAATCCGACGCCAAAGCGCTGCTCCAGCAGGCCGATGTCGTAACGCAGGGCTTCGGCCGTTTCCAGGAAGCGCCCGTATGGCAGCACCAGCGCGCCGGCGAAGTAGCTGGCCAGCCCGATACGCGTGAGGGCCCGCGATTCGTCCAGCGTAAAGCGCCCCGAGGCGGCCATGCCGTCGATGATGTCGCCGGCCTCCAGAAAGGCGAGCTGGGTGGCGAGCTGGAAGGCCTGCTGACCCCGTTCCAGGTGCGAGGACAGACGCAGTAGCCGCGCTGCCGGATCGTAGCGGCGCTGCACGCCGGCATCTTCCCGGTCGAAAGCGACCCGGACGCCGTGGATGTCCTCCAGGCGCCGGGTGAGTGCGGTGGCCAGATCCATGCCGTCGCTGCAGGATTCGAAGATCGTCTCCGCCAGTTGGTCGAGTTCGTCGATGTGGTTGTGGCGGGCGTAGAAGAAGTCCCGCACTTCCTCGTAGGGCATCGGTGCCGGACTTGCCACGCCGCTGCGGTCGTCCCCCAGGCGGGCGGCCAACACCTCCGCCCGCTCCCGCTGGTCGCGCAGGCTGCGGTCCAGGGCGATCAGCGTACGTGCCACCGCCGGCATGTTCGCAGCGAGCTCGCGGATCTCGGCGGTCGACACCGGCGTATCCCCCTGCGCTGACAGGAACACTTCGCGCAGATCGGCGGTGAGGCGAGCTTCGTCGTCCTCAGAGAACTGCTGCACATCGACGCCGAACACCGCATTCAACTTGAGCAGCACCGGCACGCTGAGGGGGCGCTGGTTTTGCTCCAGCTGGTTCAGGTAGCTTGGGGAGAGCTCCAGCGCCCGCGCCAGCGCCACCTGGGTCAGGCCGCGCTCCTCCCGGAAGCGTCGCAGGCGGATGCCCATGAAGGTCTTTTTCATCTCGGATGCCTTTGGCGAATGTTCGCAAGATTTGCAAGTGTGCAAAATTTCATTCGCAATCCTTCGCTTTTTCAGTGGTTTACAGCATTTTTGAGGTGCGTATATTGCGAATACCTGATGTCGAACGCAAGCCAATATGAATCCTCTGAACGAAAAATCCGGTGAGGCACCTGGAGGCAGGTGCCGGACTACCACCTTCGTGGAAATGGTCTTTCCTGACCAAGCCAACCACTACGGCACCCTTTACGGTGGCAACGCGTTGGGGATTCTCGGCAAGGCAGCCTTCGTCACCGCAACCCGCTTTGCCCGGCGATCAGTGGTGATGGCCGCATCCGAACGGGTCGAGTTTCATACCCCGGTTCGCCTGGGGCAGATGCTCGAACTGACTGGGCGGGTTGTGCGTGTGGGGAGAAGCTCCATGAGCGTAGAGGTGGAAGGCGTGGCCGAAACCCTGCCGGGTGGCGAGCGGGTTCCAGCTTTGCGAGGGCGCTTCGAAATGGTGGCGGTGGACGACACAGGGCGTCCCCAGGCCATTCTGGTGGAGGGGGAGGCGCCAGACGCGCTTTCTGGAATTCAGTGAACACAAATGCAATGGAGACTCGGATGAACGCTACGCAAGAATCCACTTTCAAGCCCAAGAAGTCGGTTGCCCTCTCGGGTGTGACGGCTGGCAATACTGCCCTGTGTACCGTCGGCAAGAGCGGCAACGACCTGCATTACCGGGGCTACGACATCCTCGATATCGCGGAGCGCTGCGAATTCGAAGAGGTCGCCCACCTGCTGGTGCACGGCAAACTGCCGACCACCGCCGAGCTGAAGGCCTACAAGGCCCGGCTTAAATCCATGCGCGGCCTGCCGACCAACGTGAAGGAAGCGCTGGAATGCCTGCCGGCTTCGGCGCATCCGATGGACGTCATGCGGACCGGCGTGTCGGCGCTCGGCTGTGCGCTGCCGGAGAAGGACGATCACAACATTCCCGGCGCCCGTGATATCGCCGACCGCCTGATGGCTTCCCTCGGCTCGATGCTGCTCTACTGGTACCACTGGTCCACCAACGGCAAGCGCATCGATGTGGACACCGACGACGACTCCATTGGCGCCCATTTCCTGCATCTGCTGCATGGTCGCAAGCCGTCGGCCCTGTGGGAGCGTGCGATGCACACCTCGTTGATCCTCTACGCCGAGCACGAATTCAACGCCTCGACCTTCACCGGCCGGGTCATCGCCGGGACGGGCTCGGACATGTACTCGGCCATCACTGGCGCCATCGGCGCGCTGCGCGGGCCGAAGCACGGCGGTGCCAATGAAGTGGCTTTTGAGATCCAGAAGCGCTACGACAATCCGGACGAGGCCGAGGCGGACATCCGCCGCCGCGTCGAGGCCAAGGAGGTCGTCATCGGTTTCGGCCACCCGGTCTATACCGTGTCCGACCCGCGCAACCAGGTGATCAAGGGCGTGGCCCATCAGCTTTCCGTCGATGCCGGCTCCACCAAGATGTTCGATATCGCAGCCCGCCTGGAGGCCGTGATGTGGGACGTGAAGCAGATGTTCCCCAACCTGGACTGGTTCAGCGCTGTCAGCTACCACATGATGGGCGTGCCCACCGCGATGTTCACGCCGCTCTTCGTGATTGCCCGTACTTCCGGTTGGGCCGCGCACATCATCGAGCAGCGCATCGACAACAAGATCATCCGCCCGAGCGCCAACTACATCGGGCCGGACGACCGCACGTTCCTGCCCATCGACCAGCGTCAGTAAAGGGCTCATGAACATGAACAGCCAATTCCGCAAGCGGCTGCCCGGCACGCAGGTCGATTACTTCGACACCCGGGCCGCGGTTGATGCCATCCGGCCGGGCGCCTATGCCGGCTTGCCCTATGTGTCCCGCGTGCTGGCCGAGCAGCTGGTACGCCGCTGCGATCCGGCACTGCTGAGCGATGCGTTGACGCAGATCGTCGAGCGCAGGCGCGATCTGGACTTCCCGTGGTATCCGGCCCGCGTGGTCTGCCACGACATCCTCGGCCAGACCGCGCTGGTGGATCTGGCCGGCCTGCGCGACGCGATTGCCGACAAGGGCGGCGACCCAGCCAAGGTGAACCCGGTGGTGCCGACGCAGCTGATCGTCGACCATTCGCTGGCCGTGGAATTCGGCGGCTTCGACCCCGACGCTTTCGCGAAGAATCGCGCCATTGAGGATCGTCGCAATGAGGACCGCTTCCATTTCATCGAATGGACCAAACGTGCCTTCGAGAACGTGGATGTGATCCCGGCCGGCAACGGCATCATGCATCAGATCAACCTGGAGAAGATGTCACCGGTCATCCAGGTCAGAAATGACGAAAACGGCCGCGGGGTTGCCTTCCCCGACACCTGTGTCGGCACCGACAGCCACACGCCGCACGTGGATGCACTGGGCGTCATCGCCATCGGCGTCGGCGGACTGGAAGCAGAGACCGTGATGCTTGGCCGTGCCTCGATGATGCGCCTGCCCGACATCGTCGGCGTCCGCCTCGCCGGCAAGCGCCAGCCGGGCATCACCGCTACCGACATCGTGCTGGCGCTGACCGAGTTCCTGCGCAAGGAGCGAGTCGTCGGCGCCTGGGTGGAATTCTTTGGCGAGGGGGCGGATAGCCTGTCCATCGGTGATCGGGCGACCATCTCCAACATGTGCCCGGAATACGGTGCGACGGCTGCGATGTTCTATATCGACCCGCAGACCATCGATTACCTGAAGCTCACCGGCCGTGCACCGGAACAGGTGGCGCTGGTGGAGCACTACGCCCGGACGACTGGGCTGTGGGCCGAGGCGCTGGCGACGGCCGAGTACGAGCGGGTCCTTGAGTTCGATCTGTCCGCCGTCGTGCGCAACATGGCCGGCCCCTCCAACCCGCACAAGCGCCTGCCGACATCGGCGCTGCACGAGCGCGGCATCGCCGACGCGGACAAGCTGGCCGCCGCGAAGGCCGAGGAGGCGCAAGGCCTGCTGCCCGATGGGGCGGTGATCATCGCCGCCATCACCAGTTGCACGAACACATCCAATCCGCGCAACGTGGTCGCCGCCGGCCTGCTGGCCCGGAAGGCCAACGCGCTGGGCCTTGTCCGCAAGCCGTGGGTCAAGACCTCCTTCGCGCCTGGCTCCAAGGTCGCGAAGCTGTACCTGGAGGAGGCCGGCCTGCTGCCGGAGCTGGAAAAGCTCGGCTTCGGCATCGTCGCCTACGCCTGCACCACCTGTAACGGCATGTCCGGTGCCCTTGACCCGAAGATCCAGCAGGAAATCATCGACCGCGATCTGTATGCCACCGCCGTGTTGTCCGGCAACCGCAACTTCGATGGGCGCATCCATCCCTACGCCAAGCAGGCCTTCCTGGCTTCGCCGCCACTCGTTGTCGCTTACGCGCTGGCCGGCACCGTGCGCTTCGATATCGAGCAGGATGTGCTGGCCATCGTCGATGGCAGGGAAATCCGTCTGAAGGACCTGTGGCCGTCCGACGAGGAGATCGACGCCATTGTCTCGGCCAGCGTCAAGCCGGAGCAGTTCCGCCAGATCTACGAACCGATGTTCGCCATCCAGCGCGACGACGGAGAGGCGATCAGCCCGCTCTACAAGTGGCGCCCGAAGTCCACCTACATCCGCCGTCCGCCGTATTGGGAGGGTGTGCTGGCCGATGAGCGCGCGCTGAAGGGCATGCGTCCGCTGGCCTTGCTGCCGGACAACATCACGACCGACCACCTGTCGCCGTCGAACGCCATCCTGCTGGACTCGGCGGCGGGGGAATACCTCGCGAAGATGGGCTTGCCGGAGGAGGACTTCAACTCCTACGCGACCCATCGGGGGGATCACGTGACGGCCCAGCGCGCCACCTTCGCCAACCCGACGCTGCGCAACGAGATGGTGCGCAATGCCGACGGTAGCGTGCGGCCGGGTTCGCTGGCGCGCGTCGAGCCGGAAGGGCAGGTGATGCGCATGTGGGAAGCCATCGAGACCTACATGCTGCGCCTGCAGCCGCTGATCATCATCGCCGGCGCCGACTACGGTCAGGGCTCGTCCCGCGACTGGGCCGCCAAGGGCGTACGCCTGGCCGGTGTGGAAGCCATCGTCGCCGAAGGCTTCGAACGCATCCACCGTACCAACCTGGTCGGCATGGGCGTGCTGCCGCTGGAGTTCCAGCCGGGCACCACGCGCCTCACGCTGGGCCTCGACGGCACCGAGACTTACGACGTGGTCGGCGAACGTGCGCCCCGTTGCACGCTGACCCTGGTGATCCATCGCCGGAACGGCGATACCCTCGAAGTGCCGGTCACCTGCCGCCTGGATACCGCCGAGGATGTGTCGATCTACGAAGCGGGCGGCGTATTGCAACGTTTTGCCCAGGACTTCCTGGCTTCGGAAAAGGAGAACTGCCGATGACCTCGGCCCCACAAGTCCGTATCCCCGCCACCTACATGCGTGGCGGTACCAGCAAGGGCGTGTTTTTCCGTCTGGAAGACCTGCCGGAGCGCTGCCGCGTGCCCGGTACGGCACGCAACAAGCTGTTCCAGCGTGCCATCGGCAGCCCCGATCCTTACGCCGCCCACATCGATGGCATGGGTGGCGCCACCTCCAGCACCAGCAAGTGCGTGATCGTCTCCCGGAGCACGCAGCCCGACCACGACGTGGACTACCTTTACGGTCAGGTCGCCATCGACAAGGACTTCGTGGACTGGAGCGGCAACTGCGGCAACCTGACGACCGCCGCCGGTGCCTTCGCGATCCACGCGGGCTACGTCAATGCTTCGCGCCTGCCGCAGAGCGGTATCTGCACCGTGCGCATCTGGCAGGCCAACATCCAGAAGACCATCATTGCCCATGTGCCGGTCAGCAACGGCCAGGTGCAGGAGACCGGCGACTTCGAACTCGACGGGGTCACCTTCCCGGCGGCCGAGATCGTGCTGGAGTTCCTCGACCCGTCGGACGACGGCGAGGCGGGCAGCTCGATGTTCCCCACCGGTAATCTGGTGGACGATCTGGACGTACCGGGCATCGGCACCCTCAAGGCGACGATGATTTCGGCCGGCATCCCGACCGTCTTCGTCAACGCCGAGGAGATCGGCTACACCGGCGCCGAGCTGCGCGAGGCGATCAATTCCGATCCCGCAGCGTTGGCCCGCTTCGAAGCCATCCGCATCGCTGGTGCCTTGCGGATGGGCCTCATCGCGCGCCCCGAAGAAGCCGCCACGCGCCAGCACACCCCGAAGATCGCCTTCGTGGCGCCACCCAAGGATTACGTTTCTTCCAGCGGCAAGGCGATTGCTGCATCCGAAGTGGACCTGCTGGTGCGCGCGCTGTCGATGGGCAAGCTGCACCACGCGATGATGGGCACCGCGGCGGTGGCCATCGGCACCGCGGCGGCGGTGCCCGGCACGCTGGTCAACCTGGCTGCGGGCGGAGGAGAGCGCAGTGCCGTCCGTTTCGGTCACCCGTCCGGCACGCTGCGCGTCGGCGCCGAAGCCCGGCGGGTCGATGGCCAATGGACGGTCACCAAGGCCGTCATGAGCCGCAGCGCCCGCATTTTGATGGAAGGCTGGGTCCGCGTGCCCGGCGACGCATTCTGAGCAAGGAATCCGACATGTCTACCCGCAAGAAACTGAAGGAACTGGTGGCCGCCAAGCGTGGCGTCATCGTTCCTGGCGCCTTCAATGCGCTGTCCGCCAGGGTCATCGCCGACCTCGGCTTCGAGGCCATCTACGTCACCGGCGCCGGTGTCACCAACATGTGGTTCGGCATGCCCGACCAGGGCTTCATGGGGCTCTCCGAGATCGCCGAGCACACCGCGCGCATCCGTGACGCCGTCGAGGTGCCACTGCTCGTCGATGCCGACACCGGCTTCGGCAACGCCCTCAACGTCTATCACACGGTACGTACGCTCGAACGCGCTGGCGCTGACTGCATCCAGCTCGAAGACCAGGTGGCGCCCAAGCGCTGCGGCCATTTTGCCGGCAAGGACGTCATCTCCACCGAGGAGGCTGTGAGCAAGATCAAGGCCGCGGTGGATGCCCGCCGTGATCCGGACTTCCTGATCATGGCCCGCACCGACGCCGCCGCCGTGCAGGGTTTCGAGGCGGCCGTCGAGCGGGCGCAGAAGTTCGCCGAGGCCGGCGCCGACATCCTGTTCGTCGAGGCCGTGACCACCGCCGAAGAAATCCGCGCCTTGCCGCAGCGCCTGGCCACGCCGCAGTTGATGAACATGGTCATCGGCGGCAAGACCCCAATCTTCAATGCCGACGAGCTGGGTCAGTTGGGCTTCGGCATCGTGCTCTACGCCAACGCGGCGTTGCAGGGCGCGGTGATGGGTATGCAGAAGGCGCTAACCGTGCTGCGCGACGAGAAGGAGGTGAAGGAGTCCAGCGGGCTGGTGACGCCCTTCGGCGAGCGCCAACGCCTGGTCGGCAAGCCGGAGTGGGATGCCCTCGAAAAGCGCTATGCCTGACGGTTTGGCACAGGATGACGGGGCAGGACATGCAACTGCAGTGCGAGGCGTATCAAGATTGGCAAGCAGCAATCAGGGCGGCTTTGGGCAGCGGTGGAGCGCTTTCCCTCAAGCACTGTCATCAGGCTGTGCTTGACGGTGACCCTCGGCTCACCCGCTCAAGACTCCTGATCATGACTGTGGAAGCCTGCAATCAATTGGGACGAGGGAAGCAGGCCCGTGCTTGGCTTGAAACGCTGATCCTGCATGTCGAAACGGGGGATGCGTTTGACGCAGTAAGGGTCGCGGTCGAATCAAGACATACTGATCTTGCACTTCAGTTCTTTGCGAAGGCCCTGGCGGCCGATCTGCCGGACCAGGCACGTTGCCTGGAAGTCGCGGACAAGACCATTGATCTCGCTGAATCCCTGCGCCTCCCTAGGCGTCATCCGAGTGTATGGAGGACGCACGTCGAGTTGCTGCATGCGGCGTTGGCATTGCTGGCGCGAATGGAGCTGTCCTCGTTGTCAGTGGGGCACGTCACCGGGAGCCAGCTGGTGGCGAAGGCATTGAGGCTGCTTCGCAGCGAAGTGCCAACGCCGCGCTCAAAGACCATGAATACAGCTTCAAGCAGGCAGGGATCGGGCGATCCCTGAAGGTGGCTGCGTTGCCGTGATTTGAATCGTTTTTTCGCCGCCGGGCCATCTCTTCTCTCCCTAGCCGGTCTCTCCAGGACTGGGGCTCGGTCGGCTTTTTTTATTCAGCCGGTGCCTGCGATCCGGGGTCTGACTCGCCTCTTGGAGGCTCGTCCGCGCCCGCCCGCTCGCGCCGCCTTACCGCCGCGTGTTTCGAGGCAGGCTTGGAACCGCACGGGTGCGGCGCTCTTTATACATAACCGGAAGGTGAAGCATGCACAACCTCGACATCATTCCTCGTCCCAAGGCACTGTTTGAAGCCATTGCCGACTCACTGCGTGATCGGATCCTGACCCATGAACTACCTCCCGGTACGCCGATTGACGAATGTGCAGTGGCACGGGAGTTGGGCGTGAGCCGCACGCCAGTCAGAGAGGCGCTCAAAGTCCTGGCACGGGACGGACTCGTTACGGTGGAGCATCGGCGAACCAACAACTGTACGGTGACGGAGTACAGTCCCTTGGAGTTGGCGGCGCTCCTGAAACTCATCGAGTATCTGGAGATCTTTCAATGCGAATGGAACGACTGTCGGTTCGTGCCGGAGCTCGTCCAGCGAGTCACAGACAAGCTCTACCTCGCTGTCGGGCCAGGGTTCTTCTCGGCCGATGTGGAGGCAAAGAGGAAGTTCAAGTTCCGGACGGACAAGGAAGTGCTTTCTGATTACTTCGCGTGGCGGCGTCTAGAGATTGCCAAACTGGTTATGGTCTTCTCTTAGGTGCGGGCAGTTACCGGATAGGTTGGGGGTGGTGTGAGTAAGGTACTGTCATATCACTGATAAGGCGGTAGCCGGCCATCCCCATGCCCGTATCAGCGCGGTGGATCAGCAGCGTGCCACGCACCCAAACAGGGTCCATGGTGTTAAGTCCGCGCACGGGTTTGCGGGCGATTACGTGGATCATCTGGTTGGAGGGTGGCGGTGGCACGTGGATACAGGCACCGAAGTAAGGCACGAGAAGGTATTCGTTGGTTAGATCTCCTTTGCGTTCCAGGGGAATCGCGAAGCCGGGCAGGCGAATACGCTGGCCGCTAAGGGTTGTTTCCACGGGCGCGTCGTTCCAGGCTTCCTTGATCTTTTCGAGCGCGGCGGTGGCGCGCGGATCATTGTCCCGAAGCTTGGAGAAATCGATACTCTTGAAGGCCGCCATCGGGTTCCAGCCTTTTGGCAGGAGTCCGTCCCAGGTGATGTCCCGGTAGCCCGTTTCTCCGACGGCTGCAGCGCTGCGCAGACGGTCTCCCACCTGGAATGCGGTTTCGGGCCCGATTGCCCTGGCGTTGCCAGCGTGGGCAAGAAGCAGCACCAGGAGGATCGCGATGAGCGGATGGTTCATGGGCGCCCTAAAGGCGGGGAATCAGACCGTCGGCCAGAGACATCCGGCTGGCACGCCAGCCTGGCAGGAGGCTGGTCAGCAGACCTGTTGCGAGGATGCCAGCGATAAGCCGGAGCTCGTCCGCAGAAAACGCGTTTGTCGCCAGATCTAGGCTCAGGCGTGCATTGACCCACGGCGCGAACAGGTAACCGGCACCTTCCACGAAGCCGAGGCCCGTCAGCAGGCCGGCAGCCGTGAGTGTGCCGCCCTCCAGCATCACGAGCGCGACGATATGCCAGGGGCCGGCTCCCACTGAGCGGAGAATTGCCAGTTCGCGCCGCCGTTCGCCCAGCCCGGCGATGATAACTGCGGCCATGCCGGCCAGGCCGACTCCTACGACCAGCCAGGCAAGGCCGTGTAGGCTGCGCTCGACGCTGCCGACGAGTTGCCAGAGTTCGTCCATGATCAGGCTGGGCAGAATGGCCATTAATGGTTCGCCCGTGAAATTGGCGATCTGCCGCTGGGCCCGGAGTACATCGGTGCGCTGGTGCAGCCCGATCAGTACGGCATCAAGGGTCTTGGGGGTTAGGTCGAACTTGGTGGCGAGTTGGGGTGGGATATCCAGGCCTGGCAACGGCAGGCCGCCCTGCCAGTTGAGATGGATGGCCTCTAGCGATGCCAGACTCACGTGAATCGTCCGGTCGACTGGCGTAGCGGTTGGAGAGAGGATGCCGACGATGCGGAAGGGTTTGTCCGTGTGTTCAGCCCCGTACCGGTGCTTGTCTTGAAGCTCATCGAGGTGGACTGTTCCATGGTGCAGGGTAATCAGTTCTCCCAGCCGGTAGCCGAGACGGGCCGCAATTTCTGCTCCGACAACAGCCTCGAAGAGTCCGCTGAAGGGCTGTCCGCTGGAGAAGCCCAGGGGGTGTTGCTGCCCGTAGCGAAGGTGCCGGAAGTACTCCGGTGTCGTTCCCAGCACAGGAAAACCCCGGTGAGAGTCGCCGAGCGCCAGCGGAATGCTCCACGCGACCTGCGGGTCCGTGGCGAGCGTTCGGTAGCTCTGCCAACGCATCGTGTGGGTGGCATCGCCAAGGTGGAAGACGGCGTGGAGCAACAATTGCATGGGGCTGCCTCTCGGTCCGACCACCAGGTCCACGCCCGCCACGGCCTGCGCGAAGCCGGTCTGGGCTGCGTCACGGACCCGGGTGACGGCGATCAGCAGCGTGACGGCAAGCGTGATGGAGAACACCGTCAGGGCCAGGCTCAGGCGGCGATTCCAGGCACTGGCAAGCGCGAGCGGGAGGAGTGTCTTCACGGTGCGAGCAGTTCGATGCAACGGTCGAATAGGTGGGCCAGGCGCTGATCGTGACTGACGAAAACGAGGGTCCCGCCGCTCGCGGCGACCTCGCTCATCAGGAGTTCGATGAAAACGGCTTGCCGTTGGGGGTCCAGCGCCGAGGTCGGTTCGTCGGCGAGAATCAGTTCCGGCCGGCCGATCAGGGCACGTGCGGCGGATACCCGCTGCTGCTGGCCGACCGACAGGCTAGTTGCCGGGTGATGGGCGAGCTGAGGGTCCATGTCGAGGGCGGCGAGGAGACGCCGAGCTTCGGCAGTTGGGGAGCCCCCGGTCCGTCGAGCCCGCTCGGTGGAGAAACGGCAGGGCAGCAGCACATTGTCGAGAACCGACAGGTAGGGGATCAGGTTGAACTGCTGAAAGATGAAGCCGGCATGGTCGCCCCGGAAGCGGTCCCGGGCGCGGGCCGATAACTGACTGAGGGACTGACCCAGGACATCGATTTCCCCTCTTTCGGGCAGCATGACGCCGCCGATCAGATTCAACAGGGTGCTTTTACCGGCACCGCTCTCTCCGTGTAAGAATAACCGCTCGCCACGACTGACGTCGAAGGCTAACTGTGAGAGGCAGGGCGTCTGGCTGCCCGGCCAGGTAAAGCACAGATCGCGGATGCGGATCACTGGGTCCAAGGCCCTCACCACATTCCATCGAGCGCAAGTACGACACGTGGCAGGGCATCGACCGGTACGGCTGGAGAGCGATGGATGATGCCGCGTCCAGCATTGCCCTGCCATAGGCTGCCCTTCAGCAGAGCGACGGAGAAACTGGCGATGGACTCGATTCGGGTGTCTGCGCCCATCAGTCCCGAGACATCGTCGGGCACGCCACAGGCGCCGCTGCCGAGCCTGGCACGGTTGGCGCCTGTGTCCGCGATCCATTCAGTGCCCGGTCCGCGGTATGTGCATAACAGGCGGATGCCAACCCTGTCCACATGAAAGCGTGGGCACATGGCTCTGCCGATCACTTCGAGGCGGAGGCCGATATGTGGGCAGTCGAGGAGGTCCCTGAGGAGTTCAGCTAGGCGTCCCATGTCTGCAGCGAGGGCGTCGCGCCCCGGGGCGACGGGTAGCTCCGCGAGGTGAGGGCATTCATCCGCAGCTAGACTGCTACGCAAGCCGCGACCAAGGTGCGGCCGGTTTGCCTCCAGATAGTCGGCGATGGCCTGATCGATGGGGCGTTGCCAGACGGCGAGCTGCACGTCCGGTTGGAAAATGTCGATAAGCGCGGCGGGGTTACTCGTGATGACTGTGCGCGATGTGGGAGTGAAGAGATTGGTGGGGGCATTCATGGGAAGGGGCTCTACAGACGCTTAGTGGAAAACGGCCATGCCCGTCGGGATGAGGGCGATGCCGGCGGCCATGAAGCCTGTGTGCCAGACAAAGTCTCCCTTTTCGTGGCGCAGCCAAGGCATCAGGTCGGACACAGCCAGGTAGATGAAGCTGGCTGCCGTAACAGCGAGGATGTGGGGCAGCCAGGCTTGGGAGTTGGCTAGCCAGAAGTAGCCGGCGATGCCACCCAAGACGGAAGTGAGACTGGATAGCCCGTTCCAGAGAAAGGCTTTCGCCTTGCTCCAGCCTGCGGCGAGGAGTAGGGCGAAATCGCCCGCTTCCTGGGGAATTTCGTGGGCGATGATGGCCAGGGCTGTTGCCCAGCCCAGATGGAGATCCACCATGAAGGTGGCAGCCAGAACGAGACCGTCGGTGAAGTTGTGAACGCCGTCGCCGATAAGGATGATCGGCACTGTGCGAGTCAGGGACTGAATGCCCGCTGTATCGTCATGGCTGTGACGCCGTAGGGTGGCCTTTTCGAGGAGGAAGAAGCCGATCAATCCGGCTAGAACAAGGGCAAACAGAACATGGGGTGACAGGCCGGTATCTGAGGCTTCGGGCAGAAGATCGAGCAGGGCGGTGGCGAGCAGGACGCCGGTCGAAAAGCTGACCATTCGCGTTAGCCAGCGGCGTGGGAGCCCGAAGGTGAGAAGGGCTGCGGCTGCCATGCTGAGCAGTCCGCCAGTCAGGCAAGCGAGTAGGAGGTGGGTGAGCGGGCTCATCGGGATGATTTCCAGCATTCAATTACGTGGATGACATCAGGTGTCGTGGTGCAAACAACAGCTGTTCACGGGTTGCAGGTTTCTTGAGGCGGCGATGCGTGATGAGGCCGAGCAGCGCCGCTGACACGAGCAGTCCCGTCAGAATCGAGGCGATCTCGCCAATGAGTTTGGAGATTGGTAGTCCCTGATAATCGAAAACCGGGAAATGGGCGTAATCGCCACTGGAAAGAGCCTCGTTGCGTAGGGCCTTGGGCAGAAAATACGTGCGCCAACGCGCACCGAAGGAGTCGGCCTGAGCGTGGAAGTGACGTAGGCGGATCTCTCCGGAGCCCGCCACCTCGCTGAGGGCGTCCTGCATCAGTACCGGAGGTGAGAGAAAACGGAGCCAGGCGACCAGGCCAAGCTGGTCTTGTCTGCGCATTTCCTGTTCGTCGAGGATGCGCTCGATCCGCGTATTGCTGTCGAGAAGAATGAGGGCCCGACGACGGGCGTCGTCTAGGTCATGGCCGTGCAGGACCGGTGTGTCAGGATGTTCGTCTCCGTGCTCCCGAAGGTAGTGGGCAAGGGACGCGTTGCTCCGCTGTCGGGCCTGATCCTGAGCGGTCCGAATCTCACTGACCATGCTTGCCCTTGAGGGCGAAGGCCGGACTGTCTGGGCAAGAACTCCGGTAAGAGTTGGAATGATCAGTTGGAACAACAGCCACATACCGCAGAGGATCAGCGCACCGGCGGCTGACGAGACTCCCTGACTGCTGATTGCTGCACACAGGGCCAGCCAGAACAGTCCGTATGCCCAGATCAGGGTGGTCCACAGCCCAATGCGTAGGAGAAAGTCTGTCGAAAACGGGTCTGCGCTGACCAGGGCCAGGGCGCTGAACAGGCTGGCCCCGCCGAGAACTACGACTGCGCGTGCCGTTACCTTGGAGGCGAGCAGGGTCGTCAGGGAGACTGGCTGCGTCAGGAGCAGAGCCAGCGTTCCGCCTTCCCGCTCGGCCGACAGAAGGTCGTAGGATAAGGCGATCAGCATCAAGGGCAGCAGGACAACCGCAACGAAGGCCGGATCGAAGGCGCCGGCGAGAAGGTTGCTGGGATTCTCCACGTCCTCCTGCAGGCTCCAAGTGTCCCGGGTGTCAGCCGATACATTCAGATAAGGCGGAAAGAGGTCGCTCTGGCCGACTGCGGCTGCTTGCAGGGCTGTGGCTGGCAGGGCGGCCGGGGTGCTGGCGTGGCGCAGTCCAATCCACAGGGGATTGGCGGGATTGAGAAAGGCGGAAGGCGGGCGGTAGGTGCCCGCTTCCATGGCGCTCAAATGCGTCAGCGTGTCGTGAACGTGGGAGTCGTGTGAGGCGACGGCGACGGCCACAGCCCGCTGTTGGCGCTGGGCCCAGCCGGTACCGTTCCAGGCTGCGTATGAGAACGCGACAGCCAGGATCAAACCGATCAGCGTGGACAGACTCTCGGCGCGTAGAAGACGCAGTTCATGGCTCAGGCTGACGAGAAAGGGAGAGTTCGGGTTCATGGCTTGGGCATTCAAGGGCGCAGACGATGGACTGCCCAGAGGGACAATGCGATGCAGCCGCCGAGCCACAGGCTGAGCCGGCCAAGGCTGGCGGTTTGCCAAGTCAAGCGCTCGTCCAGGCTTGGCGGGGTATAGGCAAATGGGGGAATGTGGGCCCAGAGCCGTCGGTCGGCGCTGTAGTCCGGATCGCCGTTGCGGCGATGCTGGATCAGGTTTTCGCTCATGGTTTCCTGGATCACGCGCCGGTGGGCTTCTGCTGCGCGGGCAAAGTGGACATGATTGCGGGTGTCGGTGCCTGCGAGGCCGGCGGACACGGCCTGGATGGACGAGCCTGGAAACAGCCAGCCGAGGCGTTGGCGCAGGCTATCCTGATCGTCGTAAATGGCCCAAAGGTGTCCGAAATGTTCGTCGTGTATACGGTAGCCGGCGTGGTCATCCTCCCGTAGGGCGAGACCACGGAAATCCACTGGGAGATCCGCCGTGCGACTGACTCCATAGTCCCGTAGCACCTTCTCACGGAAGGCGATGAATGCAGGGTGGCTTTCATCGTGGCCGAAGGTGGCCCGCCTGGCGTCGGTAAGCGCTTGGATGAAGGCTGCGCCAGTGGGAGCAGGAGCCAGGTGACCTGCCAGATCAGTCATGGCCCGTGGCAGTACGAAGCAGTTCAGTAGCCAGAAGGCCAGCAGGACAAGCAGGGCCTGACGGGCGCTGCGAGCGAACGCAGAGACTCCAAGCGTGAGGAAAACGAAGCCTCCCAGGTAGAGAAGATAGGCGCCGACAAGGGCTAACAGTCGCTGGGATGCATCCCCCGTACCTATCGATAGAAGAGCCCCCGCGACGGTAATGGGCACGATCATTGCCCCCATCAGCCCGACGAGTGCCAAGGCCTTGCCAGCCAGCAGCCGTCGGCGCGAGACGCCGAGGCTGAGAAGCTGCCGGAGTGTGCCGTTCTCCCGTTCGCCAGCAAAGCCTGCAAAGCCCACCAGAATCAGCAGGAGAGGGGCGAGGGTCTGGAGTAGCAGGGCCGGCGTCAGCTCACCGAAGCGATGCAGGCTGCTACGGTCCCGGGCAGGGCGGAACTGGAATTCGTTCTGCTTGTGGGCCTCGAGCCATACGGAAATACCAACGAAAGCGCTCACCCCAGGATCAATGAAGGCCAGGGGATTGATGGGTTTGAATGCGTGAACCCCGTAATGGGCGGCGCTATGAGGGTTCCGCGCTCCCTGCTCCAGCCACTGCTGGTAATTCGCATGCTGGGCCGAGGCCCGTTCCTGGCTCTCAGCGTCGTTTGTTTGCCAGCCCTGCGCGAGGGCGCCGACGAGGAGTACCAGCAGGCAGGCAAACAGCCAGCGCAGGCGTCGATCCCGGGATAGCTCCAGACCTTCCTTGCGGGCAATGACGAGAATGTCGCTGATGGCGTCGTTGTTCGCGCGCTCCATTACAGTTTCATCCGACTGCCAATGGTGTCCAGGTATACCCGCTCCAACTCCACATGGTCCACGCCGGCCGTAGCGAAGCAAGAGAGCAGCCGGCCTTGGCTCATGATGCCGACTCTTGTCCCGATCTGTTTGGCCAGGAACAGGTCATGGGTCGTCATCAGGATGGCCGTGCCGAGCGCGCGCTGTGCCTCCATGAGCGTGGCGAACTCATTGGCGGCTTGAGGGTCGAGACCACTGGTGGGTTCATCGAGCAGCAGGGCACGCGCGCCCTTGGCCATGGCGATGGCAATTCCGACTTTCTGGCGCATCCCCTTCGAATAGTTGCTGACGGGCTTTGTCGCTGCTTCGGCGGGCAAGCCTGCGCGGATCAGCAGATCCTTCAAGTCCTCCTTCCTGTTCTTTCGCCCGATGGCCAGGCGGCTGAAATAGTCGAGGTTCTCGATGCCGGTCAGGCTGGCATAGAGCATCACCGTTTCAGGAATGTAGGCCAACAGATGTTTGCTCGCCGGCTCTTGGACACTCTTGCCTTGGATCAGAGCTTGACCGCTGGAGGGTTGAAGGAAGTCGAGAAACAGGTTGATGGTGGTCGTCTTGCCAGCGCCGTTGGCGCCAAGAAGACAGAACACCTCACCTTCCTCAACTGTGAGCTCCAACTGATCCAGGGCTTTGTGGGCGCCATAGAGTTTGGTCAGGCTGCGGGCCTCAAGCATGAACTCGTGTCTCCTCGGCAACGCTCAGAAGCGCCGTTGCCAAGCGGCACCGACGATGACTTGGGGGCGCGGGTCCAGGAGTTGGCCGCCCGCCGAACCGATGATCGATTCGCTGCTGTATTTGAGAGGCTGCAGGACGGCATATGTGGTGTAGCGGTCAACGCCGTGTTCCAGACTGGCCCGCAGGTCGTAGCGAATGTATTGCTTGGCATGATGCAGGCTCAGAGGTGTGCCCTCAAAGTACGGGGTTGCCGAGATGTACGCGACGTCGGCATTCAGCAGCAGGCGGCTTGCTCCGGTGGGCCGAGCGTAGGCAATACCGGTTTTCAGGGTGTTTTCCGGCAGGGCGAGACGGTCTGCGGCACCGGGCGTTGCGCTGTTGATGCGGGCCTTGATGAGCTTGCCGAAGCTGCCGTACCAACTGAAGGTGTCATCGCCAAGCCAGCGCGCCTCCAGTTCCCAGCCGTCTCGGGTGGTATCCCCGACGGAGGCGAAAACACCTGGGGCTGTCTGGCTGATCTCGTCTCCATTAGTCGTGTGGTAGAAGGTGCCGGTGAGTTGCCATTCATTGCCCAAGAGGGCGTTGATCCCTACGTCGCGGGAGCGGACCCTGGAAGGGTTCAAGCTCGAATTGGCCGCACCACCCGCAGTGCCGAGGAGCCCTGGCGTGCCGCTGGGGCTCAGCTCCGCTTGGCTTGGGGAGCGGAACCCTTCCCCCATGTTGGCGAAGAGATCCACGCCGTCGACCACCGACCATACGACGCCGACCCGTGGCGTGGCCACAGAGCCGGAATAATCCGTGGAGGCCGCCAGTAGCTTGCGGTTGCGGATCGAATAGTCGAAGCTGTCCCAGCGCAGCCCGCCGAGCAGTTTGAGCGTCTGCCAGGGCTTGTACTGGCCTTGGATGAATACTCCGTAGGTCAGCAGATCGAGATCCTGGTTGGTCAGGTAGTTCCGGGTCGGCTGGCCGTCACTCCAGCGGCGGACGATGCCATCGCCTCGGTCCTGACGCAGTTCCGCTCCCAGGGCCAGGTTGGCCCGGTCTCCGATGCGGAGGTTGTTCACGACCCTGCCGCCAAGAATGCGCCGGTCATCCTCCTGCACGTTGATGTCCGTCGTATTGGCACCCACGTTGCGGCGGCGCTGATAGTCTTCGGCGTACAGGGTTGCGGAAAGTCCTTCGTCACCGTACTGAGGGGCCAGGTTGAAGACCAGGCTGCTGCGTTCCGCATCGCCATCCAGGGCGGGAGCGGACGCATCCCGGTCGGTTGAGCGAATGGTGCCGCTGGTGATTTTTTTCAGATTGAGGAAGCCGGGAGTATTCCAGTCTGCCTTGTGATGCAGGAAGCGAAGGCTCAGATTCCGTCCAGCGACAGCCTGGCTGCCCTTCAGGAAAAGGGTACCCCGGGTTTCATCTGAATTATCCCGATAGCCATCGATGCGGTAGACATCAGCGATGAGAAGCGCATCGATGGATTGCTGCACTCCGCCGATGACTGCGGTAGCACGTGTTGCGCCGTAGCTGGCGACGTTGACTCCGATGCTGCTCCGAGCCCGGCTTCGCGTCACGATATTGACGGCGCCGGCCCGGTTCTGGTCTCCGTAGAGAGCGGAGAAGGGACCTTTGATGACTTCGATGCGTTCGATCATCTCCGGGGAAAGCCAGCCGAGATCGTTCATGCCATGGTTGATCACCGAGGAGGGGACGTTCTGGGGAACGCCGTCTACGTAAACCGCGACATCGGCGCCGTGGCTGGCCGTGAGGAAACCACGCATCTTGATAGCCGTACCAATGCTCCCCTGGCCCAGGTTGTGGGCCAGGATGCCCGGCACCCGGCGGAGCAGGTCCCCGGCATCCTGCCCTACATTGGTACGCTCAATCTCGGCGCGGTCGATCACCGTGACCGTAGTCGGCAGGCTGGTACTCGAAAAATCGAGAGATGCCGGGTGGGCGGCCTTCTCGCCACGGACAACGACCGTTTCCAGGGCGGGTAGCTTGGTGTCGGCTTCCGTTTGGGCCAGGGTTGGGCTGATCAGAATGAGTTGGGTTAGCGCAAAGGTTGTTTTTCTCATGAAATTTCGTCGTGGATGCCGATGTCTCGTATCCAGGGCAGGGCATCGGGAAGATCCTGGTGGAGATGCCGTCGCCGAGGGCTCGTGAGTTAGGTGAGTCGAGTTAACATCGGGATCCACTCAAATATGGACCACAAATGCAATGTTATAACATTGCATTTGTGGGGCCAAGCAGGCAGATGAAAACCACTTACGTTCCTGTTGAAACGCCCGCCGATGAAACCGATTTCCTGGACGGCGCAGAAGCCCATTGCCGAGCACGGGGTGCCAGCCTGACGCCGATTCGCAGGATGGTGCTGGCCATGCTTCACCGCCATCCGCGCGGGCTCAAGGCGTACGATCTTTTGGAGCGGATGAAAGTTGACAGACCTGGCGCTTCACCACCAACCGTATACCGCGCGCTGGATTTCCTGATTGATCAAGGACTCGCCCACAAAATTGGGCGGATGAACCTCTTCGTGGCATGCAGTCAGCAGTGCCATCAGGAACAGATGCCGGGTTTGTTTCTTGTCTGCCCACGCTGTAATGGGGTGACCGAATTGCAGGACGAAAGTGTGATTCGCGCTCTTGCTGCCAGCCTTGCGGCTGCTGGGCATCAACTGGAAAGCCAGGAGGTCGAAATTGGTGCGATCTGCCCGAGGTGCCGTGAGCTCACTTGACGCATCCCCTTACACACAACTCTCCAGCCTGTATGCTTCATGCCAAATAATTGACGAGGCTGGCTAATGAGTTGGGCGAGAGACGAGTTCGGGACGATACAGCTGGGCGATCGGCGGTTGAACAAGCGAGCGGTTCTGCTGGC
>NZ_MWUM01000375.1 GCF_002028455.1 Zoogloea sp. LCSB751
TGACTCACCTGCTTCCCGACAGGCCCCAGTTCATCCAGGTGCTCGATGGGGTGGGGCGCGTCGGCGCCATCCTGCCCAAACCGAAGTCCGTGCACGGGCCGACCCTTGCCTGGGCCCAGCAGCACTACCCAGTGCTGCCGCTCAATCGCCACTGGACCTCGGATCCCGAGGGCGTCATTGTCCAGATAGCCCCCCTGGTGGAACCCCATGAGCGTCTCATCATCCTGGACATAGGCGGTTACTTCGCCAGGACCCA
>NZ_MWUM01000376.1 GCF_002028455.1 Zoogloea sp. LCSB751
CCGGCATGGGCCGGATGGAGCGCGTGGTGCGCGACCGGATGACCACCCAGGACATCGAGGCCATCACCCCGCAGACCCTGATCAACATCCGCCCGGTGACCGCTGCCATCAAGGAGTTCTTCGGAACCTCCCAGCTGTCGCAGTTCATGGACCAGAACAACCCGCTGGCCGAGATGACCCACAAGCGCCGTCTGTCGGCCCTGGGCCCCGGCGGTATCTCCCGTGACCGCGCCCAGATGGAGGTCCGTGACGTTCA
>NZ_MWUM01000377.1 GCF_002028455.1 Zoogloea sp. LCSB751
AGTCTTCACCATCGCTACCTTCTGAAAAGAATTCCCGACGGGGTAAGTCGTTGATACCGGACGCTGCTGTGTCTGGAGGAAGAGGAGGTCGGCGAGAGCGATTCGTAGGCGGCCGGGAGCCAGATGATGTCGTTGGCGGAAGCGATGAAGAGACGTTATTTGCATGGGACATTATGGGAGTCTATGAGAGACATGAACCAGTTAGACTTAATCGTGTAAAAGGCGCCTATGAAACGCTAGTAGAGACTCACGGGAT
>NZ_MWUM01000378.1 GCF_002028455.1 Zoogloea sp. LCSB751
GGTATAGGCAATGATAGAAGGTGTGGTGCGATCGCCTTCGGCGTTCTCCAGCACACGTGCAGTAGTGCCATCCATAATCGCTACACAAGAGTTGGTAGTACCCAGGTCGATACCAATAATTTTACCCATCTAAACGTCTCCACTAAAATTTCATTCAACATGTGGTTGTGAACCTGTAATAAGGGCGAAACGTGCGGTTTCAACTGCCCAGACATCATTTTTTTCAGGTTCATTCACTGCGGTTGACTACAAGAT
>NZ_MWUM01000379.1 GCF_002028455.1 Zoogloea sp. LCSB751
CAAAACGGTTGGCGAATATGCCTATGCTTTAGCTTTAGTGGTTCCAATTTTTATGTTTACTAACTTACAATTAAGACCACTAGTTGTAACTAATTATAATTTAAAAAATAATTTTTCATATGAGAATTATTTTTCGCTAAGATTTTACAGTATTTTTTTTGCAATAATTTTATGTATAATATTTTCTTTTTTTACATCAAGTGATATTTTTTTAACTATTATTCTTGTAGGAATAATAAAAGCCTTAGAAGCATT
>NZ_MWUM01000380.1 GCF_002028455.1 Zoogloea sp. LCSB751
ACGGCGATAACCTTATCGATACAGCCATCTACGAGCGGGTGGAAATTGTCCGTGGCGCCACAGGATTAATGACTGGCGCAGGTAACCCTTCGGCTGCGATTAACCTTGTGCGTAAACGCCCGACACAAGAATTTATGGGCAACACCTCAGTGAGTGTCGGCTCATGGAACAATCTGCGTGGCATGGTCGATTTATCCAGCGGCTTAAATGACAGTGGCAGCATTCGTGGCCGGGTTGTCGCCGCCTATCAGGATA
>NZ_MWUM01000381.1 GCF_002028455.1 Zoogloea sp. LCSB751
ACGTCATGGACTGGAACTCCTCGGCATCCAGGCGGGCGAGCGTGTACGAAGTGATGACAATCTGCGCATCGCCGACCGCCGCGCGCAGGCTCTCACCCGACTTGGAACTCGTCCGCTCGATCGTGGCCAGCTTCAGTCCCGGGCAGAACTTGGCGGCTTCGCCCCTCCAGGCGCCCATCACGGACGTGGGCGCGATGACGAGCACGGGGGCGGTCAGCTCGCCGCTCACTCGCAGGTGCTCGACGAGGCTCAGGG
>NZ_MWUM01000382.1 GCF_002028455.1 Zoogloea sp. LCSB751
GATGCGGCAGGCTGGGGAATGGGCAAAAGCGGAGCTGAAGCGCCTGAACGCCCAGGAAAGCAAGAGTTAACGCCAGAACAGGCGAAGGCCGAAGACTTCAGGCAGCTATCAAACCAAGAGCTTCTGAAGAAGTATCCCGGCGATAAGGCGATCCAGGATGCCGCAAGCGTGTACGCTGTCGCGGATAAGTTCGCCCAGGTAAAAATTCAAGACGATGCAGAACGGGGGCGATTCGTTGACTCAGTAAGGGCGCGA
>NZ_MWUM01000383.1 GCF_002028455.1 Zoogloea sp. LCSB751
TGGATTATTTTCCTGACTTATTACATCTTCCATGGAAGAATTCCTTTCTTTTAGTAGTCGTCATAACGTTAATTTATTTTCAAAAGTTCAAGCCCTTTAGCGGACTCAAACAATCTACCCTAAACCGCAACAACTGTTAACAATTAAGCAAATAAAATTATTCAAAGAAAGATAAGCCACATATAAACAAAAAGCCCTGCAAAATATTGCAGGGCTTTTAAAAAACTATGTTTCCACTGTAAAAGTTGGAAAATT
>NZ_MWUM01000038.1 GCF_002028455.1 Zoogloea sp. LCSB751
GTGTCGTTGGTCAGGGTGATGGTGACGGTGTTGCTGATGGCGCCGTCGTTGGCGACCGCCTCGGTGAAGGTGCTGGTACTGTAGCCCAGGGCCGGAGAGGGGTCATTGAAATTGACTATCAAATCCCCCTTTGTAAAACCGGTTACATCCGCTGCTGTGGCGTGCGTAACAAAGGCGCCGTTCTGGAAGCTAAACGTCAGGTTGTTGATGTCGTTGGCGTTAGCATGGGCACTGGCATTGCCCGTGAGTGTCGCAGTAATGACGGTGTTACTGTTACGAACAAACGTGGCGGTTAGTCCTGCTGGCACATTCGTCGCGACGATCCTGTTGGAACTAACGACGTCCGAAGCATATGTATCGTTGGCTAACGTCAGAGTGATGGCATTGCTGATAGAGCCGTCGTTCGTTACTCCCTCCGTGAAGGTGCCGCTGCTATATGAGACGTTGGCGCTAGGGGTGCCAGTTAACGTCGTTGCGCCTGTCCAGTTGGGGCCGACGCTAAAGTCAAGTGCGAAATAGGCTGTTCCGTTCCAAGTGCCTGATGCGGCTTTGGTTGCGCCTGTGAGTAACTCAAAGGAGCTGATGGAGTCGTAATAGACTTTTACGCGATAGCCATCGGCGGAGTACGTGCCATTATTTGTCGGACTACCGCTAGGGCTGTACTGAAAACGCACAGAGCCATCCGATTGCACCGTTGCCGTTAGTTGCGTCGCAGTCGCCAACTCGTACTGAGCGAAGCCTTTAAAGTCCTGAAATTGGCGCTGGGACGATGTGCTGCTTGTGCTGTCAATGTCATATGAATTGACGACGACGTTTTGAAGTGTTACCGCTTGGCCGGTTCCCGCACCAGTGAAGGTGCCGCTTTTGTAAAAGTCAATCTTGAAACGTACGCCCCCAATGCCACCTACTCCAGGGTCCGCCACATTCAGGTCAGGCTGAAAGAACGCTGTTTGACCAGGTGCCGCCGAAGTTCCGTCGTATGGGTTGACGCTTGCACCGCTTAGCGTTGTCGTGACTACAGCGTCGATCGCTTGGCCGCCGATAGTGATCACGCTGTTGAAGCGGACGACATCACCATTGCCCTTGCCGTTGCCAACGATGTTCAGAACATTCGTGCTGTCAAAATTGAGTTGCTGATTGTTGGCGTTATATACAGTATTGCTCATGGGTTTCCTTCATTCGTACGGCGCAAGGGCGGTATTCAGCAAGTGCTGGCCTCACGGGCATTACCTAAAAGTGGGAACTGGCCGAAGCTTTGGAATGATCAACTACGGATCGGTAGCGATTCGTTAAATGGTGTTATAAGTATTGTTTTTGATGGTTTTCGCATAATTGACGCTATTGCTAGCGTGACGATATTGTCAGTGCGTCCCTGAACACCAAAATGGCCTCTCCTCGGTATGAGGAGAGGCTATTCGGTCGGAGTTTGTGGCGCCGCCCGTTTGTGGTGGCAAGCACCGTGGGTATCAGGCCTTGCGGGTCCGTAGTGCGGGGTAGGGCAGTTTTGTCGTCGGATAGCTGGCCTCGTTCAACCGCGCGTTCCAGGATGCATCGGCGAACCCGCTTTCCAGTGTCTTGCCGACCAGCAGACTGGACACGAAAGGTTCTTTGCCGAAGCGGCTCTTGAAGGCGGCCACGTCGGCTTCCGTCTGCAGCAGGGTTTCGGAGAAGGGCACGCCGCGTTTGAATTGTGAATCTGGGAAAAACAATATTTTCGATCATCCTGCCACAGGCAGTGTTTGTCTAACTGTGACGATTTAGGGGGTGGTGCGTTTATCGGCAAGAGTCCTCCCCTGGGGGAGGGGAGGACTCTTTGGTGTTGCTACCGGCCCATCCTGCTGCGGCCGAATCAGACCTCGGTGATGGCGATCACGCTGCCGACGACCTGAACGGCCTCGGCGCTGCTGGCGATTTCGATTGCCAGCCCGTCACGGCTCACCTCACCGCTGCTCAGTCGGTGGAGCTGGTTGCTGAGCTCTGTATCGCTTGCGCTGCGACCGTAGGTGTTGGTGTAGAGACGCTGGACATAGCTGCTGTTGTTCAGCGTATCGATATCCGTCTGAGCGTAGAACCACGAGAAGATGTTGTCCATGCTCAAGTGGCCGGCGTGATATTCGTCCAGTGCCTTCGGGCCCAGCTTCCACTCGTCCGTGGTTGCGTCGCGGTCCAGCAGTGTCTGGAACAAACGGGCGAGCATCGCATCTTCCTGGGTCTCGGCCAGTACCACCCGTTCGCCGCTGTCGAACGCGATCATCTCGGCGTTTTTCAGGCTGTACATGGCTCCGTCGCTCAGGCGGGTCAGTTCAACCCCCCCGCTGACGCCCTCCAGGTGGAAGTCAGAGCGCTGGCCGGCAAGCTGCAGGATGTCATGCCCGCCGCCTGCATCGATCACCACGCCCAGGCCGATCGGCAGGTAGCCCTGTTCATCCTGGGCGCTGCCAAAGTAGTGGTCGGCAACGTTGAGACGCAGGATGTTCGGGTTGGTGTCCAGGCCTGCCAGGAGTTCGGCAATGCTCTTGTCACGCACCGATTCGGCGATCGCCAGGGTCCGGAAGAGGGCTGCCACCTGCTCGGCCGTGGCGCCTACCCAGCCGCGGACGACTGCGCCTTCATCTGCCGTCAGATTGCGTCCCAGCCAGGTCGTGACCAAGTGCTGGGCGGCTGCGTCGGCTTCGCTGTAGGCAATGGTCAGGCTCGGGCCACTGACGAAATCAACCCGCTCCACATCCAGCAGACGGTCCTGTTCGCCGGTGGCGAGGTTGGTCAGCACCACCGCATTGCCATCCACGCTGATCTTGTAGTCGGCAAGGATGCCCGACTGGGTCGCCACGTCGTAGCCGAGCCCTCCGTTCAGCTGGTCGTTGCCAGCTCCGCCGGACAGCTTGTCGTTGCCTGTGCCGCCGAATACGATGTCATTTCCGTTGTCGCCGAAGGTGGTGTCGTTCCCTCCCAGGCTGCCGACCGTGTCGTTGCCGCCGCCGCCGTGGAGTGTGTCATCGTCAGCGCCCAGCACGATGTACTGGGCATTGTCGTCACCGACGACGAAGTTCTGGCCGGCCCCACCGGTCAGGTGTGCGGCACCGATGACGACGGCGAAGGTGACGTTATTGACTTGCAGCACCGTTCCGCTCGGAAGCTGCCGGGCATCGATCACCAGCGCCGACGGATCACTGGTGTTGCCCGTGATGAGGACCGGTGCCAGGGGGGCTCCGGTTGAGCCGCTCGGTACGGTGAGGGTGAGCGCCCGTACGGTGACGGTCGTGGGGTTGAGCACCGTGGGTACGTACTGGTCGATACCGTTCTGGACGATCTGGGTGAATTCCGAGTCATTGCTGACCAGCGGGTTCGAGGCGCCGACCAAGCGTTGACGAAGCGTCAGGTTTTCACCTTCGGTGGCGATGGACTGGATGCCCACGCCTGCCGGCAGGCCGACTTGAATGACGGTGTTGCCGGTGTGGTCCACCGCGAGCGGGACGGTGTATTGGGTTGGCGTGTTGCCACCCGAGCCGCCTCCCGCGTTCGGCGGGATGATCGGATCGACGCTCTGGGTCGTGCTGGAGGTGCCATTCACGCCGGGCTGGGTGACCGTCGTGACCGGAATACCCTCGTTGGTGACGGTGGTCGTGCCGCCGCCCGTTCCGCCCGTGGAGCCACCGCCGCCCGAACTGCCACCGGAGCTGCCGCCCGAGCCGTTCCCGCCGCTGGAGGGGGTCACGTTGGTCACTGAGGTTTCCGGCAGCGTGGCCGCATCGTTCCCCGCCGTATCCTGCAGGGCTGCAATATCGTTACCGGCCGTCGGGTCCGTGTAGGCCACCGTGACGTTCTGGCCGGCGGTTACGGCCGTGGCCAGGGTCAGGGTGATGGTCTTGGCGCTGGCATTGACGGTGACGGTATTGACGACCACCGGGGTGCCACCCACCTTGACCGCAAACGCCGACGTAGCCGGCAGATTGCTGGTGGAAAGGGGGCTTGCGTCGGTGTAAGTCAGGACCAGGCTGCTGCCACTGACCGTGGCGTAGCCGAAGGTGGGGCCGTCGGTGTCACCGACCGCGGCGTTCTCCGGATTCTGGTCCAGCACCGTGACGCTCAGGGTCTGCTCCGCATAGGAGCCCAGGTCGTTGGTGGCGCGCACGATGACGTTGTACACATTGTTCGCGCCGCTGTCGGCCGGGGTTTCGTAATCGGGTGCAGCCTTGAAGCGCAGCAGATTGCCGGAGACGATTTCGAACTTGCCGTTGTCCGGATTGTTGGTGGGATCCACCGTGCCGCTGATGCTGAAGGTGATGGGCCGGGCATTCGGGTCCGTGGCGGACAGTGCGGTGATCAACTGTGTGTTCTCGACGATGAAGAACCCGTTGGCGATCGAGATGCTGGGTGTTACGCCAGTGGCGATGTTCACATTGACGGCGACCGGTGCGGCCTGCCCGCCGGCCTGGCCATCGTTCAGGGCGAAACTGACCGTACGCGTCGTGTGTGCCGGAGCGGCCTGGTCGTTGGCGAACTGGACCGCCTTGATCAGGGCCGAGACGGCCACCGGTGTTGCGCTGGTATTGAAGCTCACCACCAGATCGTTGGTGCCGGTGCCACCCGTAACGGTGCCGATGGTGGTGCCTTCGTACTTCACATTGCTGCCGTCCAGGCTGACCTGGCCAGCTCCCGTGCCGGCACTGGCAATGCTCAACGCATCGTGAGCCGGGTCCCGGTTGAAGGTGATGGACACCCGCAGGTTGCCGCCGTTGAAGTTGGCGGAGTCCGGATCGCTGACGACTACATTGCCACCCTGTTCCAGGAGGCGGGCGCCGGAGTTGGCGTTGTAGTTCAGTACGTCGCTACCGAGACCGGTGATCCCAGGTGCATCGTTCACGGCGATGCGGTTGACCGTCATCGTGACTGGAGTCGAGATGCCGCCCTGGCCATCGCTGACAGTGACTGCAAAGCTGTCCGAATTCTCCCCGTCGTCGTGCTGGTAGCGCACCACGCCAGAACTGAGCTGGGCATGGGTGAAGGTGCCGCCGGTGGACAGTGCTTCGCCGTTGTCCTGCACGCCGTCGCCGTCGGCATCAATGTAAACCGCGCCGTGGGCGGGAGCGGTGGACAGGGTGTAGGTCAGGTTGCCCAGCGGCGTATCCAGGTCGGCAGCGGCGATGTCGGTGGTGGTCAGGGTCTTCGAGCCGCCCTCCGTCACGGTGATGGGGCTGAGGGTCAGCGTCGGTGCGTTGTTGACCGTGACGACGGCCACGTGGCTGGTGAGGGCCAGCGCCGTGCTCGTGTTGCCCGTTTCCGTCACGCTGGTGAGGGTGACGGTACGATGGCCGGCCGCGGGGTCGTTGCTGGTGTTGTCGTATTTCAGACCGTCGACCAGTGCGTTCCAGGTTGCCGCGCTCGCATCCAGGGTCAGCGTGACGATAGCCGTGCCGCCGGTGACACTGACGGAGTAGGCCACGGCATGGCCGCCGGTGCTGCTTCCTGCCGTGCCATTGGTCAGGGCTACCGCCGTACCGTCGATCACCAGCTTTTCAGCTGCGCCGTCGCGCAGGCCGCTGATCATCACCGTGATGCCGGTGATGTTCTCGCCGGCCTCCACCGGGCTGGCCGCGGTTCCCGTGAAGATCGCCTGAGCGGCCGCACCTTCGGCGTAGGCGACCGGGATGCCGCTGCTGCCCAGCGCAGTGGCCGTCAGCGTGGGGGCATCGTCCTGTGGCGTAACGGTGATGGTGAAAATCGTCGGCTCATTGGCTGTGCCATTGCCCGTGTTCGAGTCGCTCAGTGCGAGGCCATCGCTGACGTTGAAAGAGAAACTGTCAGCCGTGGTTTCACCGCCGTCGTGGGCGTACTTGATGCGACCCGCAGCAATGTCGGCCAGGGCGAACTGGCTGTTTGCGCCAAGCGCCTCGCCGACATTGACGACCCCGTCGTTGTTGGTGTCGCGGAACAGCGTGCCGTTGGCCGGTGCCGAGGCCAGTACAAGCTTGAGGCCCGTTTGTTCCGCATCGGTGGCGCTGAGGTCTGCGGTGGTCAGCGTCACCACCGCGCCTTCGGCTACGGTGGCGGCCCCATCGCCACCCGGCGTCGGTGGCGTATTGCTGGCGGGCAGGGAAGATCCGACATCGACCGTTGCGCTCAGGCCGATGGCGCCCGTGTCCAGTCCACCGCTGGCCGTGCCGCCGCTGTCCTGCAGGCTGGTCAGTGTCACGACGCGGAGGCCTGCGGTGGGTGTGGCCGCGGTGTTGGCATAGGCCAGTCCCTCGGTCAGGGTCTTGGTCTGTGCGGCACTCAGGCCGGCGTGGGTGATCGTGACGGTGGCCGTGCCCGAAGCCGTGGTGACCGCATAGCCGATACCGCCCACGCTGCCAGCAGGGGCCGGGGTGGGGTAGACCAGGGCGGTTGCTCCGGTCGTGACCAAGTCGATCTCGATGCCATCGATACTCAGCTTTTCGGCGCCGCCGTCTTGCAGCCCGCTGACAGTAAGGGTCAGAGTCTGAATGGTCTGACCGGACTCCACCGTCGTGACCGTCACGTCAGAGAACAGGGCCGTGTTGGCAGGGAAGGCGCCACTCCCCGTCAGGGACGGTGCGTCGTTGATGTCGCTGGCCGGAGCGACGACCGTCACCGTGCTGCTATCGATGTGCTCACTGTTCCCGCGGCCGTCCGTGTAGGTGACGACGGCTTTGTACTGGGCTCCCGTGCCGGCATTGCCCGGGAGTGTGTAGGTCGTGGCCGTGGCGCCGCCGATGGGGCCCCAGGTGTTGCCGCCGTCCGTGCTGATCTGCCACTGATAGTTGAAGGGGCCGAGACCGTCGGCGTCGGTCAGGGCGCTGGTATTGACCGTGAGGGTTTCGCCGGCTTGGGGCGTGCCATCGCTGGTAATGGTGACGCCGCCGGCGCCCTGCGTGTTGGTGAAGGCGACGGTGCCGCTGGCGTTTCCGGTCAGCGTGTTCGGGCGACCAAAGGCATCGTTGAAACTGACTTCGACGCGAACCTGCTTGCCTTGATCGGCAGCCGCCAGGGTGTAGTTGACGGTGGTGCTGCCTGCGCCGCTGGCATTGGTCCAGTTGGTGCCGTCGCTGCTGACCTTCCATTGATAGTTGAAGGTCGGGCTGACGGGGCCGTCCGGATCGGCGATGCTGCTCACATCGGCTGACAGCACCTGTCCCGGTTGCAGCGTGCCGCTGACCACCGGAGTCCCGGTGGCTGCATCGTTGACTTCGGTAATGGTCAGCGTGACCGTGCCAGCCTGGTTGGTTGCGATGTTGGCGAAGGCGTAGTCTTCCATGCCGTCCACCACCTTGAAGCCGAAGGTGTCTGTGCCGGTGGGGTTGGTGGCGTTCGGATTCTGGCCGTTGTGGGCGTACTTGATCTGTCCCGCGTTCACCTCGGCCTGGGTGAAGTAGCCGGCAGTGCCGATGGCATTGATGCTGGCGACGCTGGTGCTGTTGCCCACGGTGGCGATCGCTTCGCCCGTGTCCACGATGCCATTGCTGTTGGTGTCGCGGAACAGCGTGCCCTGGATGGGGGCGGCGGTCAGCACGTATTTGAGCGTGCCGGCCGCGTTGTCCACGTCGGTGCTGTTGAGGTCGGCGGCGGTGAAGACGTATACCGCCGCTTCATTCAGCGTACCGGCAAAGTCGCCGCCCTTCACAGGGGCGTCGTTGACCGGAATCACGTTGATGGTCGTGGTCGCCGCCACGCCGGTTTCGTTGGCCACGTCCACCACGTGGGTGGAGATGGTGCGCGGCGTGATGCTCGGATTCTGGTCGTTGTTGACGTATTTCACCGCCCGCAGGCCGAGCTGCATGTCGGTGGCGGTGGCGCCACTGCCGCCAGTGCTGAAGGTGATGCTGTGCTTGTTGCCGGCGACGGTTGCGGTGATGCCCTTGGCTGCCAGGGTCTGGATCATGCTGGCGCTGATGGACAACTCTTCCGAATTGCCATTCGTGCCGTCCAGCGGATTGGTCAGTGTGACCGTGAAGGTCTTGATATTGATGGCCTGGTTGTCGATGCTCGCCGTCGAAGTGGCAATCGATACCGGCTGCGCGTCCTCCGTATAACTGGTGGTGTAGTCGCGGCTGGAGGACGCCGTGCCGTCCATGTCCACCACCGAGGTCCAGGGTACGCGTACCGTGGTTGTCGCCGGCACCGGCGTGTTGTTGGTGGCGGTGGTCTGGAAGCTCAGGACATCGGTGACGGCCAGGGTGATGTTGCCGCTGGCGGTGATGCTGGTGCCGCTTGCGCTGACTACGGTCAGCCCGGTATTCACGCCGTTCTTGTAGATGGTCAGTCCGGCCTTGATGGCCGCGCTGGCTGTCTCGACGGCGAAGCTGGTCGTGTTGGTGACAGGGCTGCCGACCGCGGCCGTGGTGGCGAAAGACAGGCTGGCCGTGGGCGTCAGGCCCGTGAGCGGGCCGCTGGCCACGAAATGCTGGCTGTCGAGTACAGCCGCCACGGTCTGGCCGGTATCCACTCCGCCCAGGTAGATCTTCTGGCCCACCGCAATCCCGGTGTTGGCGACCGAGGTGGTGAAGGACGCCAGATTGGAAGCCGAAGCGTTGACGCCTGCAGCATCCGTCACGGAAATGCTGATGGTGCGGTCGCCGGAGTACGCGTTGGGGTTGGCGTTGGTGTAGGTGATGGTTTTCAGCACCGCCTCATAGTCGGCGTGGCTGCCGGCACCACTCAGGGTGATGGAGGGGGTGCCGTTGCCGGAGATGGTGATCACCCCCAGGCTGCCGGTGTAGCTGCTGCCGGCACTGGAGCTCAGCGTCTCCCAGGTCGTGCCGAATTCATTGTCCAGAGCGCCGGTGGCAATGCTTACGGTACCGGATACCAGGGTATCCCCGCTATCCACGTCGGTGATCGAGATATCCCCGTCGACAATGGCCACCGCCTCGCCCCGCGGGCGGAAGGTGGTGATGAAGTTGTTGCCATCCTTGCCACTGCTGTTGTTGGCGTCCAGGTCGAGGATGGGGGCGTCGTTACTGGCGGTCACATCCAGCGTTTGGGTGCCCAGGCTGACGAACCCCGAGCCGTCATTGGCGCTGAGTGTCAGTGTGGCGACGTTGGTGCCGAGCGCATTGGGCGTCGCGGCGTATTTGATCACGTCGCCCTGCAGCCAGTTCGTGATGTCACTCATGCTCCCGGTAAGGGTGAGGGTACCGGTATCGCTTCCCTTGATGGTGACGCCCGCGCTAGCGGCCGCCGTTGGGTCGACCACGAGCAGACGACCACTGCTGACCGCCAGCTTCAGCGCGAAGCTGGTGCCTGCCCCGAGGTCGGGATCGTTCAGTAGCAGGCCGGTGCTGATGAAACCGGCGAGATCTTCGACCACCGTACTGGATTCCGGGATCGCGTCGGCGGTCGGCGCATCGTTGGCGCCATTGATGGTGATGGTGAGCTTGGCCGACGCGCTCAGGCTGGTGCTGTCTTCGATCGTGTAGTTGAAGACATCGCTGAGGGTGCCGCCCGGGGCAAGGCCTTGCACCTGGCTGTTGGCCTGGTTGACGGCGTAGGTGTAGACCCCGGTGCTCTTGTCGACCGTCAGGGTGCCGAAGTTGCCGCTCAGGGTGAAGGTGTTGCCGGCTTCCGTTGCCAGGACCCCCGAGCCGAGATCGCTGCCGAGGCGGACCTCGGTGACGGTCTTGGTGTCGCCTGCATTGGCGTCGGTGTCGTTGGAGAACAGCGAGGCGTTGTTGCCGATGACGATGTTCGTACCCGGCGTGCCGTTGTTGACGCCACTGGCCTCGGTCACGCTGCCGGTATCGTCATGCGCGACAGGCGCGACCTGACCGCGCTGGATGACGGCGTTGGTGCGATCCGCGACGGTGCCGGAAGCGATGGTGTAGGTGGTGCCCTGGTTGTCGGTATAGCCGACGACAGCCTTCAGGTAGCGATCCCCGTCGGCAGAAGTGGTGACGTAGCTGCTGTTGGTGGCACCGCTGATCGCGGTGTAGCCGCTGTCCGAGTTCTCGGCGGAGCGGTACCACTGATAGGTGGGCGTGACGTTGATCAGGCCGTCGCCGTCGGTCAGCGTCACCGTCTGGACTTCGCCGATGGCGGTGTTGCCGGAAATGGTCGCGACGCCCGGGGTTTCGACGTTGATGACGCTGACGGCGCCAGACACCGGCGCTTCGGCCACGCCACCGCCATCGGTGTAGAAGGCCTGTACGCGCACCGACTTGCCGGCTTCGTCGTTGGTGAGGGTCAGGCTGTTGCCTTGGCCTCGTGCTCCGGCGATGTCGGTCCAGGTGCCGCTGATCTGCACCTGCCACTGGTAGGTGACGTTGCCGGGCAGCGGCGAGCCGTCCGTATCGGTCGGTGTGCTGGCGGTGAGCGTGTCTCCTTCGTTGATCGACGCCGGGTTGCCGACGATGCCGACGGCGCCGGGGTTATTGGCCGTGAGGGCCCCGGTGGAGCCGGTGGCGCCCGGATCCTGCAGGTACAGGGTGAAGGTGGAGTTGGTGCTGGCGCCGCCGGTATCGGTCCCCGTGACCTTGAGGTTGAGGTAGGGCAGGTTGCCCGGGGGGTTGCCGTTGAAGTTCAGGTTGGAGCCGTTCCAGTTCCAGCTCAGCCAGGTCGGAAGTGCAGAGCCGTCGGCCTGGGTGACGGTATAGGTGATCGCACTGCCGTCGGCATCGGCAAAGACGGCGCCGGTGGAGATCGCAACCGCTGCGCCTTCGGCGACCAACTGGTCGGCCAGCGGATTGATGACCGTAGGCGCGTCGTTGGGGGTGGCGATGTTGAGGGTGAAGGGCTGGCTGTTGGAAGAGGCGGTGGTCGTGCCGCCCTGTTTCTCGGTGGCCGTGACGACAATGTTCAGGGATGCGGGCGCGTCGGCTGGCGGGTTGCCGGAGAGCAGGCCGGTCGTCGTGTCGAGGCTGAGCCAGTTGGGCAGATTGTTGTTGTCCGACAGCTTGGCGGAATACTCCAGGGTGTCGGGGGCGCCATCGTTGAAGTTGAAGGCGTCGGCCGGGATCTGGAAGGACTTGAGGCCGGCCCCGGTCCAGGTTTGTGTAAGGATTGTGGCGCCCACGGTGACATCACTATCCACGCCATCGTCGAGGTAGAGCTGGAAGCGGGTGCTCACCTCGGTGTTGGAGCCGCTCGCATCCGTGGCGCGGAGTTCGATCAGGTACGGGCCACCTGTGCCGTCGCCGGTGAAGGTGCGGGAAGCGGCATCGAAATTGATCGGGTGGCTGCCCGCGGTGGTCGTGATCTGGGTGGCGATGCCATTGGTGTCGACCGTCCAGGCGGTGTAGGTCAGCGCGTCGCTGTCGGGGTCGCTGAAGGTGCCGGCCGGGAAGGTGTAGGTCCAGGCGCCGCCGTCGGTGGGGGTGCCTGCCGTGACGCCGGTATAAGTGCCGGAGAAGTCACTGAGCTGAATGTCGGTTGCGTTGCCGCCGGTCTTGTTGGTCAGGATGACGGTCGTGTTGTCGCCGTTCTTGAGGGCGCCGGTGTAAGCGCCGTTCGAATTGAGCGCGGCCAGGAAGGCGGCGGCCGCGTTGGCGGCCGTGACGCCGGAGCCGGCCGTGGTGGTGACCCCATCGAAGATCAGCGTGGAGCCGCCGAGGCCGCCGGAGTACTGGACTTCGAAGGTTTCATAGCCGGTGCCGTCGGTCTTGGCTGTGATGGTTTTTGCGCCGTCATATGTGCCGGTAAATGCGGCTGTCGTGACGTCGCTGATGTTTCCGACAGACGTCTGGGTAAAGATGACGGCGTTTGTGGTGCCGACTTGTGCGGCGGTCCAGTTGGTGTAGGTGACGCTGGCGACGTAATTGGCTACATCTGGGCCAGTGGATCCAATTCCATTAGTGTCTCGACCGTCGACAACAATATTCGCACCATCAAACCTGAGTGTGGCATCGGGATTTCCGGCGTATGCACCAAATTCAATCGTGAACGATTCAGGTGTGCCTGGGTTTGCACCGTCTGCGATCTTGGTCACCGCGGCTGAGCCATTGAAGGTGCCGCCATTGATCACGTTGGCGTAGTCGGCATCGGTGACATCGCCCACTGTCTTGGCCTTAAACACCACCGTATCCGAACCTGGAGCCTTCAACGCCACGGTGTAGTTGCCCGTTGCGCCGGCTGCCACGACGGCGGCGGCGACCTGAGCCGCAGTCACCGTCGAACCGAAGGTGACACTGGTGTCGTCGCCGGGAGTTCCACCGGTCAGGTTGTTGAAGGTAAGGGTCTGTCCGCCGAGGGCTTCCGTAAAAGTGATCTCGGTCGTTTCAGCTGCCGGGCTGGCGACATGGCGGCCAATTGGGCTGGCGACCACCGGCGGCTGGTTGCCGGTGTTGCTGAGGGCCAGGCTGAAGGTGTCGTTGACGCTGGCGCCCGTCGGATCGGTGGCGGTGACCTTGAGGTTCAGGCTGGCGTTGTTCCAGCTGGCGGGGGGATCACCGGAGAAACTGCGGGTGGACTCGCTGAATGTCAGCCAGGTCGGCAGGTTGCCGGTGCCTGCGCCGACGTCCAGTGCGTTGCCGCTGCCATCGACGACCTGCACGGTGTAGGTCAATCCTGCGCCTTCGGCGTCGGTGAAGCTGTCGGCGGGAATCTGGAATTGCCAGGCTCCGGCACCGCTGAAGCTCTGATCGGGGACCGGGTTGACCCCGGCCTTGAGCTCCGGCGTGTCGTTGGTGCCGCTGATGCTGATGTCCAGGCTGCGGCTGCTGTAAGCACCGGCCGTGTCGCTGACCTTGAACTCGAAGCTGTCGTGTACCGTCTTGCCGGCGGGAAGCGCGTTGATGCCGGCGGTATTGGTGGGGGTGTAGGTGTACGCACCCGTGGCGGCATCGACGGTCAGCGTGCCGTACACGCCGTGGGCCGTCCATACTCCGGTGCTCAGGGTGCCGCCGCGGATGCTGAAGCTGGTCGCATCGTTCTCGATGTCGGTAGCCGCCAGCGTGCCGGTCGTGGTGCTGCCGCTCCAGTTGGTGTCATAGAGCGCGGAGTCGGTGACCGTGCCGGTAATCGTCGTGGCGTCCGTGAAGGTGGGGGCATCGTTTACCGCCGCAACAGCGATCGACACCGTGGCCGTTGCCAGCGATTGTCCGTCGTTGTTGTCGATGACCTTGACTGTGAGTGCTCCCGGCGTGCCGCTCCAGTCGGCGGCAGGCACGAATTGCAGTTTGTGGCTGGCGAGCAGGGTCGTGGTGGCGCTCAGGTCGTTCCAGCTGGCTCCGTCGTCGGTGGAATAACGCCAGGTGCCCTGGCCCGTGGTGTCGCCGATGCTGGCGATGTAGATGCCTTTGAAGCTGGCTCCGTTATCCAGATCGGCAAAGCGGGAGCCGAACAGGTTGGCGACCGTGGTGCCGGCGTTGGTGGCACTGGTGTTGCCAGCGTCCTCCAGGATGCCGGGCATGGTGGCATTGCCGGCGACGGTGGGCAGGTCGTTGCTGCCCGTGAAGCTGACGGTGAGGTTCTTGCTGCTGCTCAGGGCCCCGTCGGATACGGTGACAGTGAAGGTATGGCTGGCGCTGGCTCCGGCGGCGAGGCCGTTAATGGCTGCTTCGTTGGGATTGAAGGTGAAGGCGCCGTTGCTCGAGACGCTGAGCGTGCCGTAGGTCTGGGTGCCGCCACCCGAGTAGCTGAGGGTGCCGGTCGGGGTGGTGTCGGATGCGGTCAGCGTGCCGGTGATGTTGGCGAGGGCGGTGTCGTTGGCCGGGGTGTCGGCTACGGTGCCCAGGTTGCTGTTGCTGTCGGTGAAGGCCGGGGCGGTTGCGGGAGGAGGCGTCGAGCTGCCGATGTCGGTGGGCGGCGGAGGGTTGCCGCCGGAGATCGTTGCCGAGGTGCCGATCCACAACGAATAGGTGCCGGTATTGCCGGCGCTGTAAGTGGTTGCGCGGATGATGTCGCCGGTCTGGTAGGTCCAGGATACGTAGGCGTCGTAGCTGCGTTCGCCGTCGCCGCCGTCGTCGTTCTGCGTGATGACCGTTCCATTGCGTTCAATCTGGATGTAGTCGTCCACCGTGGACGAGTTGCCCATGTACACCTTGACGGTGGCGCCGTTGGGAATGTCGCTCAGCGTATAGCGGTCCCAGTAGCAGCCCGAGCGCAGGCTGTTGACCGGATCTGACGAAGTCAGCTCGGCGTTGATCCGGGTCTGGAAGGTGTTGCCGCCCCAGGAGTACGGGGGGCCGGATACCAGACCGGAGGGAATCGACGAGTCGCTGCCCAGCGTGGAGTCGAAATTGAGGATCTCTACGGGAAGAGCCTGAACGTTACCGACGGCAAATTCGAATTGCCAGTCGCCGCCGAGGCTGCTCGCTCCGGTCAGGTCGGTCGAGGCGGCTACGTCGGCCCCGGTCAGATCGGCGATCAGGCTGACAAGAGCCTTGCCTTCATCGTTGGCGGCCACGTCGCAGCCATAGAACAGGATGTCGGCGTCGGCCGAAAGGTGTTGCGCAAGGGCTTCGAGGCTGGCGCTCGCGCTCGGGAGCGTGCCGCTGTTGAGGCTGGTGTTGCCGAGATTGATATTGCCGGCGGAGCCGTGGGTCAGGATGTGAAGCGCGTCGACGCCGCTGTGTCCGTCAAGGGCGTTCAGAATCTGGGTGAGTCCGTCCTGGTTCGGGTCGAGCAGGACAAGCTCGGCACCGGCGGGCAGGCCGGCGAGAAGGGAGGCCAGGTCCTCCAGGCTGGAGTCCACGACATATACGGCAGACTGGGAGGAAGGGATGGCACTGATGGATGCAACGGACATGATCGGGCTCCACAACAAGAGTAGGGAAATTCCCGATCAAAACTACTCAATACGGTTGATTTTAAGCTCTCGAATTCTCTCGTTCATGAGAGATTTATGGCTTTGAAGTGATTCGTTCGGGTTATTTTTTGAGGGGGGAGGGCTCCGTTACCCTGGGTAGACGGATGGCCAGAATGGCCCCGCCACCAGGGTTGTCGGTGGCATATACACATCCTCCGTGGGCGGTGGCGATGGCGTGCACGATGGAGAGTCCGAGGCCGTCACCGCTGGTTCGGATGGGATTGGCGAAGTCGCTCAGCTGCTTTTTGGCAAGGGTATGAAAGCGTTGGAAAATACGTGTCTTGTCGCTGTCGGGAATGCCGGGCCCACGGTCTGCGACGCGTAGTTCCAGGCGGTCCGTCCGGGCATCGAGGGCGATGCTGACGGGATAGGGGGTCGGCGTGTCGCCGGAGCGGCCGTGCTGGAGGGCGTTATCAATGAGGTTGTGCAGGGCAATGCTGAGTAGCGCAGGGTCTGCCAGCGTGGTGCTGATATGCAATTCTGGCCTGGTGCCAGCGGGGTGTTGCAGCGTCACCAAGGGCGTGGAGGCGTCAGGCAGGGCATGGATGTACCGGGCTGCGACCTCTTCCATGAGCGCGTGGAGGTCCACCTGAACCAGGGTGGGGCGGAGGGCCAGCTCCCGCAGGCGGTCCTGGTGGATGAGGGTGTTGCTGAGGCGAGTCAGGCGGGTGCTTGCGTGCTCGATGTTGTGCAGGCGACGGGCAACTTCCGGGGGAATCTGGCTGACGAGGAAACGCAGGGAGTCGAGGGATGTCTTGATCATCGCTGCCGGTGTCCGGAATTCGTGGGAGGCCATGGACAGTAGTTGGCGCTGTTCCGATTCGGCCTGCTGAACATTCCGCAAGGCCTGGGCGAGGCTTGCTGTTCGTTCGGCAACCTGGTGTTCAAGCTCCACGTTCTTGTGGCTGAGCTCCTGCATCAGGAGGAGGCGCTGGCGTTCGTTCTCGTGCAGTCGGTTGCGCATGCGCATGAACATGCTGACCTGGAGGGAAAGCAGGTTGAAGAAGTTCGTCAATTGCCAGCCGTACAGCGTGAGTTCCGAGAAGGGGCTGTGACCGATCACCGCGAGGATGTTGATCATCGATGCGATCATGTGAATGACATACATCGGGCCGTAAATGCGACTGGCTCGATGGCCCCGCAGGATCTGAATCACGACGGCAGCCATTCCCAGTACAAAAAGGGGAAGACCGAGTCGCCCCAGCGTGCCGACGATCGCGGCGCCACCAAAGGGCACCGCGATCAACGGCAAGATCATGGCGATGGCCCAGCCCACGAAGATCCGGTGCAGCCAGGGGTGAATCTGTTGAAACTGGAATAGCGTGGTCGACAGCAGTGCTCCGACTGAGAACAGCAGGACGCTGAATATGTTGGTGGCCAGATTCAGATGGCTCAGGTGCTCCCAGGGGATGTAGAGGTAGAGCAGGCCGTCCAGTGCCAGCCACTGGACGCAGGTGAGCAGCACATACAGCATCCACACCAGATAGGCCCGGTCCCGGAACAACAGATAGAGCGTCAGGGCGCCCATGGCCATGATCAGATTGATCGCCGAGACGGCGCCGAAGATCAGGCCTTCTGCAGATCTGAGCGAGAGATAGTGGGGCCCGGAGTGGAGCTTGACGATGGCGGCCTGGGTGCTGCTGGTCCGGATCTCCAGCAGGAGCGTGGTGCCTTCGATGGGCCGGACGGTGAAGGCGGGTCGCAGGCCGCGCAGCACGACCTCATGCAGGGGAGTCTGGTCGCCGGCCTGGCCCAGCTGCGTAATGAGTCCTGCCGAGTCCGCCTGGTACGCCCGGACCGTGTCCAGGTAGGCGGGGCCGACGTCTGCAATCAGCGTTCGCGGGGCTCCCGGGGCCAGATCGATGTCGACGGCCAGCCAGACCGTGTCCTTGCTGAAGCCTCGTCCCAGATAGCCGGGGAGGCGTTCGAAGCCGCCCCGGCGATACAGGGCGAGGGCCTCTTCAGGTGTTGCCGGACTGGCTCCTGCCGGGCTGGCAGAAAGAAACCCCTTCAATGGAAGCGTCGTGATACCAGCATCTATGGGCACCCGTTCGGCCCAGGTGTCGGTTGGCAGGCCGATGAGAATCAGAAAGCACAGTATCAGCTGAAGCATGGGCAGTGGAGCGTTGGGGGCTGAGTGGAGGGCGACAATTCTCCGCTAGAATGCGGCGCCTTCCAGCGACTACTGCCTGCGTGTTTCAATCCCTTGCAAACCATGTCCGCTCAGCCTGCCACTATTCCTGTCGTGATTGTCGAGGACGAACCGGTTCTCCGTGAAGAGCTTGCCTTTCAGCTCGGCCATATGGGGTTTGCCGTCGACGCCTTCGAGAATGCCAGCCAGTTGTACCGTTATCTTGCCGCATCGAGCACCCCGCTGGTGGTTCTGGATATCGGCTTGGACGGCGAGGACGGCTTGAGCGTCTGCCAGTATCTGCGGACGCACGACAGCCGGATCGGGATTGTCTTCGTCACCGCCCGCGCCCTGCGCGACCAGCGCATCGAGGGGCTGGAGGCTGGGGCGGATGCCTATCTGGTCAAACCCATCGACATCGATGAGCTGGCCCTGATTCTGCGTCGCCTCGCTGAGCGGGCCAGCTGGCCGGCGGTGGAGCGACGGGCCGCGCCGGAGGATCGCCCGCTCTGGCGTCTAGATGAGAGCGAACATGAGCTCCTGGCCCCCAACGGCGGCAAGTGTGCCCTGACGTTGACCGAAATGCGGCTGCTGCGTGCCTTGATCGGTTCCGTGTCCCAGACGTGCTCCTACGCGCAACTGGGCGTGGCCCTCGGCACCCACCCGGACGAACTCGACAAACACCGCATCGAGGTGATCGTGAGTCGTCTGCGCAGCAAGATTACCCGCAGTACGGGGCTGGTTGCGCCCCTGCGTACGGATCGCAGCCTGGGGTATCGGTGGGGGTGAGGGTGGCGCGCGCGTCTTCAGGGCTGCTTCGAAGCCGGATAGCCGGCCTCGTTCAACCGCGCGTTCCAGGATGCATCGGCGAACCCGCTTTCCAGTGTCTTGCCGACCAGCAGACTGGGGACGAATGGTTCCTTGCCGAAGCGGCTCTTGAAGGCGGCCACGTCGGCTTCCGTCTGCAGCAGGGTTTCGGAGAAGGGCACGCCGCGTTTGTCGAGCAGCGCCCGTGCGTTGTCGCAGGCCTGCCCGCAGTCCTTGCCGACGTAGAGGGTCACCGGGAAATCGGTGGCCGCCTTGCGAGTGGCGTAGGACTGCTGGGCGGTGGCGCGATTGGATTGCAGCTTGCGCTCCTCGAACTTCTTGACCGACTGGGGGGGCGGCTGGTCGCTGTATTGCACGCGCCCTTTTTCGTCCACCCAGCGGTAGGCGTTCTGGGCCGCCGCCGGTAGCGCGGCGGCCAGGAGCAGCAGGCCGAACAGCCGCCGGGCCGTCATGCCGGCACCATGCCGCTGTGGCGCAGCAGGGCGTCCACCTGCGGTTTGCGGCCGCGGAAGGCCTTGAAGGAGTCGAGCGCCGGGCGGCTGCCGCCGACAGCGAGGATCTCGTTCCAGAAGCGTTCGCCGGTCTGGGCGTCGAGCACGCTGCCCTTCGGGCGGCCTTCCTCCTCGAAGGCGGCGAAGGCGTCCGCCGACAGCACCTCGGCCCACTTGTAGCTGTAGTAACCGGCCGCGTAGCCGCCGGCGAAGATGTGGCTGAAGCTGTTGGGGAAGCGGTGCCAGGCGGGGGGCACCAGCACGGCGACTTCCTTGCGTACCTCGGCGAGCAGGTCCAGCACGTCCCGCTGGGCCGGGTCGAAGTCCATGTGGATCTGCAGGTCGAACAAGGAGAATTCCAGCTGGCGCACGGTCTGCATGCCGCTCTGGAAGTTCTTGGCGGCGAGCATCTTGTCGAACAGTTCCTTCGGCAGCGGGGCGCCGGTTTCGCTGTGGGCGGTCATTTCGCGGACCACGTCCCATTCCCAGCAGAAGTTTTCCATGAACTGACTGGGCAGCTCGACCGCATCCCACTCGACGCCGTGGATGCCGGACACCGCCAGGTCATCCACCTTGGTCAGCAGGTGGTGCAGGCCGTGGCCGCTCTCATGGAACAGGGTGATCACGTCGTCGTGGCTGAAGGTGGCCGGCTTGCCGCCGACCGGGCCGGGGAAGTTGCACACCAGGTAGGCCACCGGCGTTTCGATGCCGCTGGCGAGGCGCCGGCGGGTGATCGCCGAGTCCATCCAGGCGCCGCCCTTCTTGGTGTCCCGGGCGTAGAGGTCGAGGTAGAACTGGCCGACCAACTGGCCGTCGCGCTCGATGCGGAAGAAGCGTACGTCCGGGTGCCACACCGGGCCCGTGTCGGGTTTGATGTCGACGCGGTAGAGCTTCTGGACCACGCCGAACAGGCCGTCGAGCACCTTGGGTTCGGGCAGGTATTCCTTTACCTCTTGCTCGGAGAAGGCGTACTGGGCGACGCGCAGCTTCTCGGAGGCATAGCCCACGTCCCACGGCTCGAGCGGGTCGAGGCCCAGCTGGTCCTTGGCGAAGGCCTTCAGTTCGGCCAGGTCGCGCTCGGCGAAGGGCTTGGCCTTGGCGGCCAGTTCGCGCAGGAAGCCCAGGACCTGTTCCGGCGTGTCGGCCATTTTGGGCACCAGCGAGACTTCGGCGTAGTTTTTGTAGCCCAGCAGCGCGGCCTCTTCGGCGCGCAGGGCGAGGATCTGCTTGATCAGCGGGCCGTTGTTCCATTCGGCCTTGCTGTAGCCGTTGTCGATCTCGGCGGCGCGGGTGGCGTAGGCGCGATAGAGGGTTTCGCGCAGGGCCCGGTTGTCGGCATACTGCATGACCGGCAGATAGGATGGCATCTTTAGGCCGAATTTCCAGCCGGTGGTGCCGGCCTTCTCTGCGGCCTCGCGGGCGGCGGCGATGACGTCGTCGGGCAGGCCGGCCAGTTCGGCTTCGTCGGTAACGACATGGGAAAAGGCGTTGGTGGCGTCGAGCAGGTTTTCGGAGAACTTGGCGCCGAGGCCGGCGAGCTCCTCCTGGATGGCCTGGAAGCGGGGTTTCTGCTCGTCCGGCAATTCGGCGCCGGACAGGCGGAAGCCGCGCAGTTCGTTGTCGATGATGCGCTGGCGGGCCGGGCTCAGCGTGGCGAACTCGGGACCGTTCTTGATGGCCTTATACTTCTGGAAGAGCTTGAGATTCTGGCCCAGCTCGGCATAAAAGCGGGTGACCTCCGGCAGCATCGCGTTGTAGGCTTCGCGCCATTCGGGTGTGTCCATGACGCTGTGCATGTGGGCGGCGACGCCCCAGGCGCGGCCGAGGCGTTCGCCCTCGTTCTCGATGGGCTCGACGAAGTTGGCCCAGGTGGGCACGGCGGGGTCGTCCTGCAGACGGTCGACGGTGGCGCGCAGGGCGTCCAGCAGGCTGCGGACGGCGGGTTCCACGTGGGCCGGTTCAATAGCGTCGAAGCGCGGCAGGCCGGAGAGTTCGAGCAGGGGCGAGGTGGCTGGGGTGTTGGTCATGTTCTTTGGGTGATCGGTTGAGTGGTTTTATTGTGCCGAATTCTGCGCGGAGTGTCGCCCTTGGCGACAGGTGCGGAGCGGTCGGGTTGAGGGGGAACGAACAGTGAGCGACAAGGCATTGAATCTGGCGGAGCAGGCTTTCCTGCATACCGTAACCAAGGAGCTGGAGGAGGGTGAGCTGCGCTTCCCGACGTCGATGGAGGTCACGATGCGGGTGCTGGAGGCCCTCGACGTGCCCGACATGGAGGTCGCGAAGCTGTCTGCCATGGTGTCGGCCGAGCCCCTGCTGGCGGCGCGTACCGTGGCTCTGGCCAATTCGGTCTGGTACAACCCGGGCGGCCGCCTGGTGACCGACGTGCCGAAGGCGCTGGTGCGCATCGGCTTCGGCAAGTTGCGGGCGCTGGCTATGGCGGTGGCGGCCGAACAGCTGCTGCACCGGGATGTGCTCGGCCCCTATCAGCCGCTGATCCGCAACCTGTGGGCACACAGCGTGGATGTGGCAGCAACCGCCTGCGTGCTGGCGCGCCGGTGCACCCGGCTCGATCCGGACGCGGCCTTCTTTGCCGGCATGGTGCACGATATCGGCCAGTTCTTCCTGCTGGCGCGGGTGTGGGAGTATCCGGAGATGCTCAGTCAGGACAGCCCCCTGTCGGATCTGGTGCGGATCTGGCATGCGCCGGTCGGGCGGGCGGTGCTGGCAGCGATGAACATGCCGCGGGAACTGGTGGATGCGGTGGACAACCCCGAGCTCTATGGCGGCTCTTGGCCTCCGACCACCATTCCCGACCTGATCTTCATCGCCAATCTGGTCGCCGAGACGCGCAATCCCTTCACGCCGGAGACGGAAACCGAGAACCTGCGCCACGGTCTGGCCAAGGCCGCAACGCTGGGCCTGGATGAAGTCAAGCTGGCGGAAGTGCTGGAAGAGTCGTCGGAAGAGCGCAAGGCGTTGATCGACATCTTCCACGTGGGCTGAGGACGGCCCGTTAAACGACACAACCCGCCGTGGCGGGTTGTGTCCGGAAAGCCTCCAGGCTGCATGCAGGCCTGGAGTCGAAGCGGTGGGGGCGAATTCATTCGCCCTCGCGTGTTGTTCGCCTTACAGCGTGTTGCCGGTCAGCTTCTCGTAGGCTTCCACGTACTTGGCAGCGGTGCGGGCAACGACTTCTTCCGGCAGCTTCGGCCCCGGGGCGACCTTGCCCCAGTCGAGGGTTTCCAGGTAATCACGCACGTACTGCTTGTCGTAGCTCGGCGGGCTGATGCCCTCGGCGTAGCTGTCGGCGGGCCAGAAGCGCGAGGAGTCGGGCGTCAGGGCCTCGTCGATGAGATGCAGCGTGCCGGCGGCGTCGATACCGAACTCGAACTTGGTGTCGGCGATGATGATGCCGCGGGTGGCGGCATAGTCGGCAGCCTCGGTGTACAGACGGATTGCCGCGTCGCGGGCTTCGGCTACCAGCTGGGCGCCGGTCTTGCCGGTGCCCTTGAGGGCGTCGGCGAGCAGGGCGTCGGTGCGGGCCTGGGCCTGTTCGAAGCTGATGTTCTCGTCGTGGTCGCCCACGTCGGCCTTGCTGGCCGGGGTGAAAATCGGGAACGGCAGCTTCTGGGCCTGCTTGAGGCCGGCCGGCAGTTCGATGCCGCAGATGGCGCCGGTGTCCTGGTAGTCCTTCCAGCCGGAGCCGATCACATAGCCGCGCACCACCGCCTCGATAGGCAGCGGGGTGAGGCGCTTGACGACCAGCGCGCGGCCGCGCACCTGCTCGGCTTCGTCGGCGGCGACAACGCTGGCCGGGTCGATGCCGGTCAGCTGGTTCGGGACAATGTGGCCGAGCTTGGCGAACCAGAAGTTGGCCATGGCGGTGAGCACTTCGCCCTTGCGCGGGATCGGATCCGGCAGGATCACGTCGAAGGCCGACAGACGGTCGGAGGTGACGATGAGCAGCTTGTCGGCGTCGATGGCGTAGATGTCGCGCACCTTGCCGCGGCCCAGCAGGGGAAGGCTGCGGATGGAGGATTCGAAGAGCGGAGTGGTCACGGTCTGTCAGGTCCGTTGGACAAAACGCGATTATACCGGCGCAGTGGGAGGTGAGGGATGCTCACGTTCCTGGTAGTGGCGGCCGGGGCGCAGGCGATTCTGGTGGGGATATGAAACTGTAGTCCGCCTAGCGGTTCCCGTTTATGCGTGACCTTCGGCGGCGGCAAGATGCTTGCGCATGCGGTGGGTGCCGAAGGCGACCAGGGCGGCGATGACCGGGATCGCCACCGCGGTGATGCCTTCCGGCGTGAAGGGCTCGATGTAGTGCTTGACGCCCTTGGCCAGGTATTGCACCAGCTGTGAGGCGTAGTAGGTGATGGCCACCACCGACAGGCCTTCGACGGTTTCCTGCAGGTGCAGCTGGAGCTTGGCGCGGCGGTTCATCTGGGCCAGCAGTTCCTGATTCTGGCGTTCCAGCTCGACCTCGACGCGGGTGCGCAGCAGCTGGCTGTTGCGCGCCACGCGGCTGGACAGGTCCTCCTGGCGTCGGGCCATCGTCACGCAGGTGTTCATTGCCGGCAGCAGGCGGCGCTCCATGAATTCGTGGAAGGTCGGCAGGCCGCTGATGCGCTGTTCGCGCAGCTCGGCGATCCGTTGCATGACCAGGCTGTGGTAGGCCCGGGCGGCGCCGAAGCGGAAGGTGGTGCGGGCCACCGAATGCTCGATTTCCGCGGCCATGGTGGTCAGGTCGGCCAGTACGCTGCGCTCGTCTTCCGGGTTGCGGGCCGAGCCGGTACGGTCCATCAGGTCGGCGAGGCGCTGCTCGGCGGCGCCGATCGTGCGGCCGACGTCCTTGGCCACCGGGAAGGCCAGCAGGGCCATCAGGCGGTAGGTCTCGATCTCGACCAGACGCTGCACGGTGCGGCCGGCCTGGCGGCGGGTCAGGGACACGTCGATGATCAGGAAGCGCGAGAAGCCTTTTTCGAACAGGAAGTCGGTAAACACCCAGGCGGCGCCGTCCGCGACCTTGGCACCGACCATCTGGTTGCCGGTCGGCGACAGCTTGGCCATCACGCTTTCGGGGGTGATCTCGGCGACGCTGCGCAGTTCCACGTGGGTGGCGACGATCAGCTTGCCGGGCACGCTGCGCAGCCAGGCTTCCGGCACCACGGCCAGCGCCGAGGTGGGCTGCTCCAGCCCCTCGCCGTGGGTGACCTTGCGGAAGAAGGTGTAGCTGGAGAACTCGTTGTGCAGTTCCCACTTGAGCTGGAAGCTGCCGAAGTCGATCAGGCTGTGGCGGCCGTCGCTGTCGATCGGGCGCTCAAGGAGCTTGCCGAGGGCGAGCAGGTGCTGCAGCGCGGCGTCGGGGGCGTCCTCCCCGTGATGCATTGCCAGATAGCTGATCAGCTGGGGGCTTTCCAGCGGCACCGGCGGTCGGGCGTGGAATTCGTCGTTGAGGGCCTGGCGCTGGTCGTGCTCGCTGAAGAGGTCGGGCAGGGTCATGGTGGCGGCTCTGCGGCACTGTCGGCCGGGCTGGGTCGGGCCGTCATCTTGCCGTTACGGCAGGGGCGCTGGCAAGGGTGGCGGCCGCGGTGCCGTGGCGCGGATCACGCTGGATGTTGCAGTGCAGCAGCCATCACCGGAAGAAACTGGCGATGAGGCCGGCGGCGACCACGCCGAGGCCGGCACCGAGAATCAGCACGCGACGGCGCAGGGCTTCGGTGGCGCGCACGAGTTCGGCGTTCTGGGCGGCGAGGGCGGCGAGCAGTTCGGCACTGTCCTGCTGGCGGGCCTCGAGTTCGGCCAGGCGGGTGTCGATGGCGTCGAAGCGGGCATCGGGATCGGCAGCTGCAGCTTCTGGCGCGACGGGTGCGGTGGTGGCGTCTTCATGGTGCTTGCCGACCTTCTGCCAGAGCTTGCGTGCACCTTTGGCGACGGTCGGGGCGTGGGCGATCACGTCGGACCAGGGGATTGCGCTGAACAGGGTGGACCAGGGGGCGGCCATCGGGGACTCCTTCGGAACGGGGGGCGAGTGCGTTCGCCGGCTGATTTTGCTGGATGTATCGAGGGCCAATGAATTCGCCCCCATGGATGGCCGTTGGGCAGGCGGGAGGCCGAACAAGTTCGCCGCTATGGAATGCTGGGCTGCGGGACCATGCAAAACGGGGCCGTTTGGCCCCGTTCCATGACTGCCTGCGTGCTCAGGGAGCGGGCTCCCCGTGCCTTGTTCAGCGGACGATCTGGTTCAGCCCGCCGCTCTTGTAGAGGGCAGCGATCTTGTCCAGGGACACCGGCTTGATCTTGCTGGCATTGCCGGCGGTGCCGAAGGCCTCGAAGCGGGCCTTGCAGACCTGCTTGGCGGCTTCGCGGGCCGGCTTGAGGAACTCGCGCGGATCGAACTTGGAGGGGTTCTCGACGAAGAACTTGCGGATCGCGCCGGTCATGGCCAGACGGATGTCGGTGTCGATGTTGATCTTGCGCACGCCGTACTTGATGCCGCGGACGATTTCCTCGACCGGTACGCCGTAGGTTTCCTTCATGTCGCCGCCGTACTCGCGGATGATCTCCAGCAGTTCCTGCGGCACCGAGGAGGAGCCGTGCATCACCAGGTGAGTGTTGGGGATGCGGGCGTTGATTTCCTTGATGCGCTCGATGGCCAGGATGTCGCCGGTGGGCTTGCGGGTGAACTTGTAGGCGCCGTGGCTGGTGCCGATGGCGATGGCCAGGGCGTCCACGTTGGTCTGGCGGACGAAGTCGGCGGCCTGGTCGGGGTCGGTCAGCATCTGGGAATGGTCCAGCGTGCCTTCGGCGCCGATGCCGTCTTCTTCACCGGCCTGGCCGGTTTCGAGGGAGCCCAGGCAGCCCAGCTCGCCTTCGACGCTGACGCCGATGGCGTGGGACATCTCGACCACGCGGCGGGTCACGTCCACGTTGTATTCGTAGGAGGACGGGGTCTTGCCGTCTTCGAGCAGGGAGCCGTCCATCATCACCGACGAGAAGCCGGAGCGGATGGCGCCCTGGCAGACGGCGGCGGACTGGCCGTGGTCCTGGTGCATGACCACCGGGATGTGCGGATAGGCTTCGACGGCGGCGTCGATGAGGTGGCGCAGGAAGGCTTCGCCGGCGTATTTGCGGGCCCCGGCGGAGGCCTGCATGATCACCGGGCTGTCGGTTTCCGCAGCGGCTTCCATGATGGCCTGGACTTGTTCGAGGTTGTTGACGTTGAACGCGGGCAGGCCATAGCTGTTTTCGGCAGCGTGGTCGAGAAGCTGGCGCATGGAAACGAGAGGCATGGTTTTTCTCCGAGGGCCGGAAGATCGGCCGGGTATAGACGTAAAAAACGGAATTCTAGCGCGGCGGCATGCCGCCTGCGCGTTCGGCGGGACGGGAGTTTATACCGGACTTCATGCCGTTGTGCTGAATGCTTGCAGGGGGCCGGGCTTGGGGGTGTCGCCGACGCGCACGATCTTCATCGTATTGGTGCCGCCGGCGGAGCCGATGGGTTCGCCGATGGTCAGCACGATGAGGTCGCCGTATTGCACGACGCCTTGTTCGAGCAGGATCTGTTCGGCTTCCCACAGCAGCACGTCGCGATCGGCGTGGATCTGCGACATCAGCAGCGGATAGACCTCCCGGTAGAGGGTCATCTGGTTGCGAGCCGAGATTTCCGGGGTCAGCGCGTAGATCGGGACGCCGCTGTTCAGGCGGCTCATCCACAGCGCAGTGGAGCCGGTCTGGGTGAGGGAAGCGATGGCCTTCACCTTCAGGTGGTAGGCGGTCCACATCGCCGCCATCGCGATGGACTGGTCGATGCGCGTGAACACCCGGTCGAGAAAGTCCCGGTCCATCGTCACCTCGGCGGATTTCTCGGCCTCCAGACAGATGCGCGACATGGATTCGACGACTTCCACCGGGAAGTTGCCGGAGGCGGTTTCGGCGGAGAGCATCACCGCGTCGGTGCCGTCGAGCACCGCGTTGGCCACGTCGGACACTTCGGCGCGGGTCGGCACCGGGCTGTGGATCATCGATTCCATCATCTGGGTGGCGGTGATGGCGAGTTTGTTCTTCTCGCGGGCCAGCCGGATCATGCGTTTCTGCAGCGCCGGTACGGCGGCGTCGCCGACCTCCACGGCCAGGTCGCCGCGGGCCACCATGATGCCGTCCGAGGCGTCGAGGATCTCGTCAAGGTTGGCGACGGCTTCGGTGCGCTCGATCTTGGCGATCAGCATCGCGCTGCTGCCGGCGGCGCGCAGCAACTGGCGAGCCATGTACATGTCGGCGGCGCCCTTGGGGAAGGAGATGGCGACGAAGTCCACGCCGATCAGCGCGGCGGTCTTGATGTCTTCCATGTCCTTGGCGGTCAGCGCCGGGGCGGTAAGGCCGCCGCCCTGGCGGTTGATGCCCTTGTTGTTGGACAGCTCGCCGCCGACTTTCACCTTGGTGTGGATCTCGTGGCCGAGTACGCGCTCGACGCCCAGCTTGAGACGGCCGTCGTCGAGCAGCAGCACGTCGCCGGGCTTTACGTCGCGGGGGAGGTCTTTGTAGTCGAGGCCGACCCGGTGGGCGTTGCCGAGCTCGCACTGGGCGTCGAGGATGAAGGCGGCGTCCTTCTGTAGCGTGATCTTGCCCTCTTCGAACTTGCCGACGCGGATCTTCGGGCCCTGCATGTCGGCCAGGATGCCCACCGGCCGGCCGACCAGCTGGGACACTTCGCGGACCTGGCGGGCGCGGGCGATGTGGTCGTCCGCCTTGCCGTGGGAGAAGTTCAGGCGCACCACATCCACCCCCGACTGCACGAGGCGTTCGAGCACGGCGGAGTCGGAGGAGGCGGGGCCGAGGGTGGCGACGATCTTGGTATGGCGGGACATGGGGTCTCCAGGTGTGGGCGCGACGGACGGCGGGGATTCTAGAAGCAGGTCTGGCGACAAGTAAATCGCGACACGCTCAGGGGGTGTCGGCCGCTGCCGTGGTGCCGTCGCGGCCGCCCAGCTTGGTGCGGTACATGGCGGCGTCGGCATTGCGGGTCAGGGTTTCCAGATCCTGGCCATGGTCGGGATACAGCGCGATGCCGATGCTCACCGAGATGACGCAGGTCTGGCCGTCCAGCACGAAGGGGGCGCCGATCGCTTGGCGGATCTTGTCTGCGACGGTGAACGCTTCATCCACGCCGTGAATGTCGTGCAGCAGGGCCAGGAACTCGTCGCCGCCCTGGCGGGCGAGCAGGTCGCTGGCGCGCAGGCAGCGGCGCATGCGGCGTGCGGTTTCGAGCAGCAGCGCATCGCCGGCGGCGTGGCCGCGGCTGTCGTTGACCGCCTTGAAGTGGTCCAGATCGAGGAACAGCAGTGCAAAACGCGTCTGGTGGCGGTGGGCGATCAGCAGGCTGTTGTTCATCTGCTCCATGAACATGGCCCGGTTGGCCAGCCCGGTCAGCGGGTCGTGGGTGGCCAGGTAGCGGATGCGCTCTTCCGATGCCTTGCGTTCGGAAATGTCGGTGATGGTCAGGATGGCGCCTTGCAGTGCGCCATTCTCGTCCAGGTGCGGTGCGTGGGTGACGATGACGGTGATCAGCCGTCCGTCGGCATTGTGCAGCTGCTCTTCCCAGGCCGCGACCTCGCCACGTCGCAGGCGTTCGGCCAGGACCTGGCTGCGGACGGCATCCTCGCTGGGCCACAAGCTGTCGAAGCGGCGGCCGAGCAATTCGGTCTCCGGAAAGCCGAGGAGCGCAAGGAGGCGCGGATTCAGGTAGGTGAAGCACAGCCGGGCGTCGAGGGCGGCGATGCCGTCCTGGGACAGATTGACCAGGGCGCTGTAGCGGGCTTCGCTACGGCGCAGGGAGGTACTGATCCGGGCCAGTTCGACGGCCCGCTGGCGGGCGGCGCAGAAGGAGGCGGTCAGCAGTACGAACAGGCCCCCGATCAGCACGATGGTGGCCTGCTCAAGTTGCAACGCGGGGGGCGCAATGCCCAACTCCGGTGCACTGTCGAAGGCCAGCGTCCACACCCGGCTGTCCAGTTCCAGCGTACTGAGGCTGCGCAGCGGACCTTGCTCGGGCAGCGTGGGATGGCTGTCGAACAAGAGTGCGGAGGGGGTGGTCTCATGGCCGTCGTAGATGCGCAGGCGTACGCGGGGCGCCGATTCGCCGAAGGTGCCGGTGATCAGGTCGTTCATGCGGAAGGGGCTGTAAACCCAGCCGACGAAGGCCGCTTCCCGCTGCGCCGGGGTGCTCAGCGTTGCGTGCTGTCTGAAAACCGGCAGATAGAGCAGGACGCCGGCCTGGGTGTCCGTGGCGGTTTCCTGCACCAGCCTCACCTTCCCGGTGAGGGCCGGTGTTCCCAACTGGCGTGCCCGGGCCATGGCTTCGCGGCGCATCGGTTCGGAGTACATGTCGAAGCCGAAGGCACGTTGATTGCGCCAGTCGAAGGGTTCCAGGTAAATGATCGCCGAGTATTCGGTCCGTGTGCCCGGTGGGCTCAAACGGTAGTCGGCAAAGCCCTGGTCGTGCATGGCCCGTTCGTGGTGCTTCACTTCGGAAGCCGACAAGGGCACGGCGAAGCCGACCCCCTGGATGCCCGGATAGTCTTCCGACAGGCGCAAGGCGTCCACATACTGCCGCCATTCCTGGCGGGTCACCTCTTCCGACGCGGCGAACAATGCGCGGGCGCCCCGCAGTACTTGCCGGTAGGCCTTGAAACGCTCATCGATCTTGAGGGCGATCTCGCCGGTTTCGGCATTGAAGGCCCGCTGCAGTGTTTCCCTGTGCGCGGCTTCAATGCGCTGCCACGCCATGCCACCCGCTACCGTGCCCAGGATCAGCGCGAGTAGGGTCGGGATGATTATCGCGGGCTGCAGGTAGCGGCGCATCCTGTCCTCTTCAAAGACCGTCGGTCCTTCGCCATCATGCCGGACTTCCTCGACCCTGACGGCATTCTCCGTTCAGAATCCGGCACTTTCTTCCGGTGTCGCAAGCGAGTGTTTTCGATGGGTGAGATAATGAAACGGCTTATCGAACACATGTCACCCTGCTTTCACGGCAGATGTCGCGCACAGTTGAGTTTGTCATAATCCCCGCTGAATTGTTTACTCAAGGACTTCCATGATTCTCGTAACCGGCGGCGCCGGCTTTATCGGCGCCAACTTCGTACTGGACTGGCTCGCAACCCGTGACGA
>NZ_MWUM01000384.1 GCF_002028455.1 Zoogloea sp. LCSB751
GCTCGGCCCAGTGCTTGCGCAGATAGCCGTCTTCCTTGGGGGCATAGAGGTAGAAGCCATAACCATGGCGGGGCAGCCACTGTGCGTAGCGGGCGCGTGCCTCCCAGCTCCAGCCCTTGCCGAAGAAGCCCTCGATCAGCCCCAGTCGGGGCGAGGGAGGATACAGACCAGACAACAGGGTTTGATAAGGCATGGGTCACTCCCTTCTCGCCGGGCGCCGGTTCACCGTCTTGTCGTGAATTGGCGCCGAGTATG
>NZ_MWUM01000385.1 GCF_002028455.1 Zoogloea sp. LCSB751
ACGCTATCAGGGCTCACAACAGCTCAATAATGCCTTGCAAAGCTATTTAGCACGTCTGCGTGATGCTTCATCTGCTGTTGATCAAGCTCAGTCTTTGGCTGATTTTACAGTGCAAAGCACTAAAGTCGATGAGCATCCGTTGGGAATTGCCATTGCACAATTGCATGGTATTTATGTGCTGGCTCAAAATACAGAAGGGCTGATTATTGTTGATATGCATGCAGCGCATGAGCGTATTTTGCTACAGCAAATGAA
>NZ_MWUM01000386.1 GCF_002028455.1 Zoogloea sp. LCSB751
ATTCGACGCAAGCGGTGCGCCCTTGCCTGGCCTTGCTGGGGCAGAGCAAAACCTATGGCAAGGAGCGGCTGGAAGCGGCCTGCCTCCGGGGGCACCTGACCGGCGCCAACCGGCTGCACAACATCCGCAGCATGCTCAAGCATGGCCTGGAGGAGCAACAACTCATTGCCAACGAGCGACAGGATCCGCTGCAAGACATCCGTCATGACAATGTCCATGGCGAGCACTACTTCCACTAACCCCACGGATCAGGAG
>NZ_MWUM01000387.1 GCF_002028455.1 Zoogloea sp. LCSB751
CCTTAGGGATCAAAAATACCGCGAGCATAGCAGCAAAGGCACAGGCCGCCGCGAATACCCAAGACCACACAGCGCCGCTGCCATCGCCCCAGATATAACCGCAAATCCAAGTTCCGAGTGCGCCGCCAACCCCAAAGCTTAAGCTGGCATACAGGGCTTGTCCTTGACTGCGATGACTGGCATCAAAATGGCGGTGCACAAATTGAATCGAGGCCGCATGAGTCAAACCGAAGGTGAACGCATGCAGTACTTGGC
>NZ_MWUM01000388.1 GCF_002028455.1 Zoogloea sp. LCSB751
CCTTTTCAATCTAGCCAGAAGCGGCTCTATCGCGTCACATACCCATAGCGCGCCTGTGTCGTAGACTCCTGCTGGTGGCACCAGGCCAACACCGCGAGATAAAGAGGGCGCCACCCCCTCTCCCACTGCCCGCGGGTGAACTGGCCCACCAGCACCTCAATAGGCCGCCTGACCTGACTGCCCAGGATCGGACGAAGTCCAGTACCACCGCAGCGGGGACAGGCTTTGTCCATGGGCTTGCCATGTAACTTGGAT
>NZ_MWUM01000389.1 GCF_002028455.1 Zoogloea sp. LCSB751
TCCAACCCCCGGGCGTTGGCCGCCTCAGTCCAGCGGGCCTCTCCCCCGGCGGGGAGCAGCACGGCGCACTGCAACCCGGCGCCGCTGTGGACGGGGGTGAGCCTTGGACAGTGCTCGGCCAGCTCGGCCAGCAGCAGATCCCGTCGACTCTGGTAAACGAGACGGCTCTGGCGCAGGTGAGTGGCGAAGTGGCCGGCGCGGATGAAGTCCGCGGTGACCGCCTGCTGCAACTGGTTGCTGTGGCCGTCGACGGC
>NZ_MWUM01000390.1 GCF_002028455.1 Zoogloea sp. LCSB751
GGCGGTCTTTAATGGCGTGCATGCCTAAAATTGCGCTTTGTGGCAGGTTTAAAATTGGGGTAGACATTAACGAGCCAAATACACCACCGTTAGTCACAGTGAAGTTACCGCCAGTCATATCTGCCACAGTCAGCTTGCCATCACGGCCTTTGATCGCCAGATCGCGTACTGCTTTTTCGATATCAGCCAAGCTCATGGTATCGGTGTCACGTAGCACTGGTGTTACCAGACCACGCGGCGTAGATACTGCGATG
>NZ_MWUM01000391.1 GCF_002028455.1 Zoogloea sp. LCSB751
TGCACGTCGGTGTCGATGTCGATGAGCCAGGCGGAGGCGTTGACGAACCAGCGGTCATTGATCGCCATGTCCAGCCCCACCTGACCCGCCAACCCCCAGGAGGAGTCGACGCTCACATCCGTGCCCGCCAGGGCCCCACGGCCCTCTTCATCGAAGAAGGTGGTGTAGTTGATACCGGCACCGACATAAGGACGCACCTTACTGTTGGCATCACCGAAATAGTACTGCGCCATCAGGGTCGGCGGCAGGTGCTT
>NZ_MWUM01000392.1 GCF_002028455.1 Zoogloea sp. LCSB751
ATATTCCCTCAAACGGGGCAAAGGGTACTCACACTTAGGGGCATCAAGTTTTAAAGAAATATTTGTAATGGCGTTAGCGACATCATTTAGTGACACCTTGTCATCTTGTAAACCCGTTTATCGCCGATAAATCCTCATTACTGATGCACAAACACCATGATTTTTGATGAAAAAACGACTACTCTTGGATAATCTTATCTTACTGATAAAAGGATTTTTGCATGCGTTTATTTACTCTCATCAGCTTAGTGCTG
>NZ_MWUM01000039.1 GCF_002028455.1 Zoogloea sp. LCSB751
GTTGGGTTCGGCCACGTCGAACGCCCGCTTGAGATGGTTCGGTGCCTCCACGGCCGGCTTCCCGCTGCGAAACCCGGGCCGACGGCTTGCGCCCCGGGTATTTGTTCCGACGGGGCTTAGCGGGAGGTAGCAACGGTTCGATCAAGGCCCACAGATCGTCATCGAGAAGTGCTTTGGCCATGTCCTCTATTCAAAGAAACAAGGCCGAGGTTAATGAAATCCGACCATTGTGAACAGGGGCGCATTGGTCTTTTTGTTAGGGCTTCTTAGAGCTCCGCCTCTCTTGAAACTTTCATCAACTCGATCCGCGCAGCCCCATCGTCACCTAGCCCATTAAACAGTAGATTCAAAAGAATGGCACTAATGGCGGTCAAAAGAATTGGACTTTCCAATACGGGGGCTAAATCGCGTGGAAACTTCGAGAAGAACTGTGGCGAGACAACTGGAATCATCCCCAAGCCAATGCTGACAGCAACCACATACATGTTGTGAACCTTCTTAAGGTCAGCGCGCTCCAGAACCTTAATGCCGCTAGCTGCGACCATCCCAAACATTACAATGCCTACCCCGCCCAATACAAACGGGGGTATTGAGGCTACCAAGACTGCCATTTTCGGAAAAAGTCCAAGAACCATAAGGATGACACCAGCAGTCACACAGACCCACCGGCTCTTAACCCCAGTCACACTAACCAACCCAACATTCTGTGCGTACGAAGTGTATGGAAATGTATTAAAAACCCCACCAATAACCGTACCAACGCCGTCGGCACGGAACCCCCTAACCAGATCCTCTTCAGACAAAGGCTTTTCTACAATCTCTCCGAGCGCAAGAAACATCCCAGTTGACTCGATAAAAGTCACTAGCATCACAACGCACATTGCCGCAACTGCCCAAAAATTGAACTTCGGCAATCCAAAATGAAATGGCAGAATCAGGCCGAACAGCGGTGCATCGTTGAGGTCATCCAGTGATACAAGACCCAACGCGCTGGAGACGATGAACCCACCGAGCAGACCTAGCAGAATCGCAATGTTGTTGAGAAAACCATTGGTAAATCGAACCAAAGCCAGAACCAATAAAAGCACTAGACCAGCAATCGAAAGATACAGCGGACTACCGAAATTAGGATTACCGTATCCTCCCGCCGACCAAGCAGCGGCCACTCCCATGAGGGAAAGTCCGACCGCCAGAATCTCAGTGCCTGTTACTACAGGAGGGAAAAATTTCAACATTTTTCCGACCAACGGAGCCACCAAGACGCCGAAGAAGCCGGCAGCGATTGTTGCACCAAATACGCCAGCCAATCCAGCCTGCGGATCACTGCCAATTGCGACCATGGGGCCTATCGCCGTAAAAGTCACCCCCATCATTACCGGCAGTCGGATACCTACCCCTCCGAAGCCCACGCATTGAATAACTGTAGCGATTCCGCAAGCAAATAGGTCGGCACTGATTAAAAAGGCCACCTGATCTTTAGGGAGTCCAAGAGACGCTCCAAGAACAAGCGGAATTGCAATTGCTCCCGCATACATCACCATCACATGCTGAGCACCAAGCAGCAACAGTGTTGGAGTTTTCATTCCACCCAGTGTATTAATATTTCTCATAATTAACCTCGGAAATTATCCAACGCCTCAATCAATAGAGCCCAGCAGGTTCAGAACGTCTTCTTTAATACTTCTATGCGTGATCGACTATCAAGGAAAGCAAAGCCACACAAAATTCGATACAACGCTTCAACTCAACAAGCCTATTCGCTAATTTGATACTGGGAAAGTGATCTGTAGAGATACAGCGTTCCAATATTGAAACGATTGCATCCACTCAACTCAGATGCATGGGGGGTCTATCAACGTGGTTGCCTGATGAGATCCGGATTCTGGGAGCGTGCTCCCGTGACCAGCTCCACCTCTTCATCCGTCAACTGCAGTCTGAGTGAGCGTGCTGCGTGCCGTGGAAGAGGCTTGCCTGGCGTACTGGGCCCGCATGTCTCTGCGGTAGTGCGCATGCGCCTTTCTGATTTCGCCTAAGATCCTTCGTGGTATTCGCCGCATTGCCGATACTCTTTCTGTGTGGCCTGCGTCTGTGAGGGCGCCCTGTAGCCAGAGCGAGTCAAGCAAGCGAAGCGCGTAGTCCACGTGAATCAATAGATCGATGTAAGCATTGGCCAGGGGCGTCCGGATTGCTGCATTGAGTAACTCAAGTCGGCCGGGCTGGCCTATCTGCAGGTTTTCCTCGAGGAGTTGCGCATCGGCCCACTTGATCATCTGTTCGATCTTGTGCGACTGCCGTTCAATGAGATCTTTGATCTCCTCGCGTGATGCGTTGGGATAGACATTGCGCAGCACCGTGGGGCCGATGACGGAAATGGCATACAGGCGGTCACTGATTTCCTCGAAATTCCATTTCCAGGTGTCAATGAGAGGTGGATTGGCCAATTCGAAGGTTCGTGCGATGCAAGTACCGCGCAGTGATGGGCTGTTGGGACGAGCGCTACCCTCATATGGATTCATGAGAATCTCCAGGCAATATCAAGAATGGGAATGACGGGACGTCCGCTGTCAGGATCAGCATAACGGAACGCCCCAATTCTCAAAGCGGCAACTTGGCTCCGCCGCCGCGGGTTGGCCGAGCGGCGGAGCCTGCCCTGAGTGGCTTCATTCCCTTAGCACGTAAGGCCGTCCGCCCAGATGCCGGTGGTAGGCACCAAATCCGCCCTGTGCCGGCGCATGCCGGGCCACCAGATCGGCTTGACCGGACAAGCGATCCACCATCGAAAGGATGTGGGCGTCGAGGCTGAGAGGCTCCCGCAGTCCCAGCCAGTCGGGTGCTCCCTTGGCGGCGGTGATGGCATGGAGCAAGGCCAGGTAATGGGGCTCCGGCACGATCACCCGGTGTTGGGCGCGAGCGGCGGCGATCCACTCCAGCACGGTGTGCTTATGCCCAAGGAGGGTCCCTCTCTCGGTCATCTCGAATCGCCGGTGTCGGCCGTTGAAACGGTATTCCTCGGCCTTGCCTGCATCGTGCAGGAGACTGCTGGTGATCAGTACCGGCAAATGTGCTTCCGTGTGGTGGCTGGCGAGGGCCCGGGCACGTTCGGCGACCTCGATGGCGTGCCGGAAATTACCGTTACGGCCATTGTGATGACCCGCCAGGGAACTGGGCCCGTCCAGGTAGCGCTCGAACCGGTGGTGGTCCCAGAACACCGCATTGAAGAGGTGTTGCAGAGGACGACCCATGGCTTCCCAGAGTTGGGCAGCACGGGCGATGAGCTCGCGATCCTTGACCCACGCATGAAGAATCGTGGAGAAGGGATTCACGCTGGCTTCCGGCCGCTCCAATTTCACGATGCGCGAGATCCGCACCGCGCCTGCTGTCGTCACCGGACGACCGAGCCAGCGGACCGACACCAGGGTGCCGACGGTGAGCCGGTTGTCAGGTTGGCGGCACAGCCATTCGACTTTGAGACTGGCCTGCTCATGGAACAGGATGGCCTGACACAGACTGTGTCGCTCATCGAAGGGGAGGCGAGCGATGGCTTGCAGGCGAAACACCGTGGGGAGGCGATCGACCACATGATCGACTCCCGGGATCTGGCGAACGCCAGAAGTGAGTTTTGAATCAGACATTGCTGCTCTCCTTCGTATGCTGAACAGGCAGGGGCTGGTCGGCGATCGACTGGGTGATCAGCCGCTCGAAGGCCGAGCCGTCTCGACGGGTGAGGTTAGGCACATAGCGGGAATAGACACGGAACAGCATCTCGGTGGTCGTATGCCCCAGTTGCCGGGCGATCCATTCCGGTGCCTCGCCGGCGGCCAGCCACAAGGTGGCCGCGGTGTGCCGGCACTGGTAGGGCCGTCGCTTCTTCAGCCCCAGATGGCGGAGGAGGGGATACCAGACCCGATTCGTCACGTTCTTGTGATCGAGGGGCTTGTTCAGGCGATTGCAGAACACGAATTCCGAAATCTTCCTGGTCGCCTCTTCCTGACGCTTGAGTGCATCAAAAACGAGTTGGCTCATCTGGATGTCCCGCTGGGAGCCGTCGGTCTTGGTGTACTCCTCGTCGCCGAGGACCACCGTCTCCCGCACCAGGATCAGCCGGCGCTCGAAGTCGACGTACTTCCACTTGAGTCCATCCACCTCACCTGTGCGCATGCCGGTGAAGAAGCGCACGGTGAAGTAGTCGTGGAAGTCCGGCCGTACCGTGGCGAGGATGGATTTCACTTCTTCCAGGGAGAAGGGATCCACATCCGTGCGCTTGATACGTAGCTGTTTGATGTTCTGGTAGGGCGTGGGAAAATTGAATCGGTCGGCCGCTTCGTTGAGGATTTGCCTGAGCGGATTCAGCATCTTGTTGATCCGTGCAGCAGACAACTTGGTTTCCTTGCCCCGCGCAGTCACTTTGCCGAGTTCGGCGCGGTAGGCAAGTACGTCAGCCTTGGCGATTTGGCCGACCGCCTTCTCCCCAAAACGGGAAATCAGGCTGTCGAGCTCCCGTCGGATCGTGATCCGGTGGGACTTGCGCCACTCCACTTCCTTCTCCAGATACCAGGTCTCCGCGAACGCCTTGAAGAGCGGCGTCGGGGCGACCGGCGGTGCGCTCGGAGCGGTCACGGTCACGGCGACGCTGATGGCCGGAGGTGCATCGAAGCGGGCGGCGTTCTTGCTGGCCGGAAAGTACTTGCGGTAGTCGAAGATGCCGGCGGCGATGTCGGCTTCGATTCGGTCCAGTACCTTCTGGACCTTCTTTCGATTTGCGGGGGTGTCTGGAAGAGCGGTTTGTTCCCGGCACCTGATATCCCTGAAACGAAAATCCAGGAATAGCAGGTTGTTGTCGGTTCGCCGACGAATGCTACCCATGGCACACCCCCCCGTTGGCCATCGGGATCGCGAAACTGGTGTCGGCCGACTTCAAGCCCATGTCGCGTTCGATGTGCTCCCAGATGTACAGAATCTTCCTGCCGCCAAATGGGCGGATGTAGTGGGTGCCCTCCAGCAGGACGCTGTCCTTGAGGCGCTCCCGGATCGTTCTTGAGTCGTACTTGATGAGGCCAGACAGCTCATCGGTGGTGAGGTAGGTCAGTGACATGACAGTCTCCAAGAATTAAAATCACGCAGAGCTTTAAAAACACATCTAGCTGTGTTTTTTGTCGTTCTGAATGACATTCTATCTCTCAGAAGGTCGTTGTCAATCTCTTTTTGTCATTCAAGATGACTTTTTGTTTTGGAGGAAAGAATGATCAGATGTCACCTGTCCAGGATGATGGGGGAGCGAAAGCTCAAGATTGCTGACGTTGCCCGCGAAACGGGCCTTCATCGCAACACCATTACTTTGCTTTACAACGAGACGGCTAACCGGGTGGACATGGAGACGATCGACCGCCTCTGCGAACTGTTCGCATGTGAGGTGGGAGATCTATTCGAGCGGGTGAAGGGGAGTCTGCCTGCGTGAAAAAGCAGGCACGGAAAGCAGCGGTCAATCTGCAGCTTTCCGCGAAAGGCCGCTAAACAGTGGGGCACGGGTGGGGCGCACGTTGGGCACGGCGTGGGCACAAAACAAAAATGGGCTAGATCTGTTGATCTAACCCATTGATGTATTGGCGCGCCCGAGACGATTCGAACGTCCGACCCCTGCCTTCGGAGGGCAGTACTCTATCCAGCTGAGCTACGGGCGCGCGGAGGAAAACAATGCTGCGCATTTTTAAGCGCGGCGCGCAGGATAGCGTGAAACGGCTGCGAAGTCCATGCTTTGCCTGACAGAAGGTGAATAGCCCCGCTATAATCAATGCTTTATTAAATTTGCCAGTACTCGAGGAATTCAGCATGTCGGATCTTGGTCGTTCTGCCCCTGTTCGTTCCTACGCGCGGATCGCGCTTTCCATCGGTGTTGCTGCGCTCGCCACCACTCAGCTCGTGGGCTGTGGCAAGAAGGCCGCTGTCGACGAAGAACTGGCTGCCAAGCTGGTCCAGCCGGTTGCCAAAATCGAGCTGGCTGCTGCGCCGGCCGCTGCTCCGGGTAGCCGCAAGGGCGAGGACATCGTCAAGGCCGTGTGCGGTGCGTGTCACGAGAGTGGTGCGGCGGGTGCCCCGAAGATTGGCGACAAGGCTGCCTGGGGTCCGCGTATCGCTCAGGGCTTCGAAGGCCTGGTGAAGTCCGCCGCCGCTGGCAAGAACGCCATGCCCCCGCGTGGTGGTGCGGCCGATCTGACTGACGACGAACTGAAGCGTGCCGTGGCTTTCCTGGCAAACAAGGCGGGCGCCAGCTTCAAGGCTCCGGAATAAGTTTTCCTTGCCGGCTTCTGCCTTATGGGGCAAAAGCCGGAGTGGAAATGGAAAAGGCGCAGACCATCGGTCTGCGCCTTTTCTTCATGGGTCCCCCGCGCGTGCCGTCAGGCCTTCATCCTGAACCGGAGTTCAGGGGGGCCGCTTTCCTTCCGCATCAGGCACGTTCGACGAGGAGCGCGCACACCAACGGTTTCTATGGGCAGCGACCCATGTCACGAAGACATTGGTTCAAGGAGTTTTAAGCCTTAACCAACACCGCAGGGGATTTATCAAACCTTGGGTTGCCGGGCTGCTGCCGGGGCTTAGAACAGGCTTTCCTGTTCGGCCAGAGCGGTATCGAGGCGACCGTTTATGTTTTCGATTCTACGCTTGAGCGTTGGGATGTCAAACCCGCCGACACGCTGAAGTTGCAGAAATTCGTGACTGATATTCAGCGCCGTCATGACGGCCAGCCGTTCGCCGGCGGAGCTGGTCTTGGTGGCCAGATCGCGCATCTTGCCGTCCAGATAAGCCACCGCGGCCAGCAGGCCCTCTTTTTCTTCCGGCTTGCAGGCAACGCGGTATTCGCGTCCCAGCAGCTTGATGTCGAGCTGTTCCATGTCAGGCCTCAGGGATGCGGGCGAGGAGGGCCTCGAGACGGCTGCCGACCTGGCTCAGCTTGGCGTTGAGCTCCTGGTTGGCATTTTCGAGGCTGGCGACTCGTTCCCGCAGGCTTTGGTTTTCCGTCCGAGCAGCCGTGCAATGGCTGATCAGCTGTTCGAGTTTCTGTTCGAGAGAAGCGAGTTCGGCGTCCATGCGGCGAATGTTAGAGAGGGGCGGGGACGGGGTCAAGCAAGCTTGGCCGGGAATGACGTACGCAAGGCACAGGCGGCCTGGCCGTCGCCGAAGCAGGCGGCGAGGCGGTCCAGATTCAGGTGCATTTCCATGCTGTCGGCGAGGCGGTCGAGGTCGGCCTGCCGGCGGGCGGCCAGGTCGACGCGTTCCGCGTCGCTGATACCGGCCCAGGCGAGCAGCGCAGCGAGGGCGTCCGGGTGGTCGAACAGGCCGTGCAGATAGGTGCCGAGGATTTGCCCGTCGTCCGACAGCGCGCCGTCGGGGCGGCCGTCGGCGAGGTGGGTGGCGGGGCGTTCTAGGGCTGCGCCGCGGGTGACGCCCATGTGGATCTCGTAGCCTTTGACCACCGGTGCGCCGGGCAGTGCCAGCGTGCCGGTGACGTTGACCAGCTGCTTTTCCGCTTCCAGCGTGGTTTCCAGCTCGAGCAGGCCGAGGCCGGGCAGGCTGGACGGGACACCTTCGAGGCCCTGCGGGTCGTGCAGTTGGCGGCCGAGCATCTGGTAGCCGCCGCAGATCGCCACCAGCTTGCCGCCGTAGCGCAGGTGGCGCTGGATTGCGGCTTCCCAACCCTGGGCGCGCAGCCAGGCCAAGTCGGCCTGCACCGACTTGGAACCGGGCAGCACGATCAGGTCGGCGGGCGGGATGGACTGACCGGGGCCGACCCAGCTGAAGTCCACCTGCGGATGCAGGCGCAGGGCGTCCAGGTCGGTGTGGTTGGAGATCCGTGGATAGACCGGTGCGACGACGCGCAGACGGGCTTCGCCCTTCTCGGCGCGAGCGTCGGCCAGCGCATCCTCGGCGTCGAGGAAGAGGCCGTGCAGGTAGGGAAGTACGCCCAGCACGGGGCGGCCGGTGCGCGCCTCCAGCCAGTCCAGGCCGGACTGCAGCAGGCCGATGTCGCCGCGGAAGCGGTTGATCACAAAGCCTTTCACGCGGGCCTGCTCGCTGGGCGACAGCAGGTCGAGGGTGCCTACGAGGTGGGCGAAGACGCCGCCGCGGTCGATGTCGGCGACGAGGATCACCGGGCAGTCCACCTCTTCGGCGAAGCCCATGTTGGCGATGTCCCGGTCGCGCAGGTTGATTTCCGCCGGGCTGCCGGCGCCTTCGACGAGCACCGCTTCGTATTGGTCCGTGAGCCGGCCGTAGCTTTCCAGCACCGCGGCCATCGCCCGCGGCTTGTACTCGTGGTAGTCGCGGGCCGACAGGTTGGCCACTGCGCGGCCATGGATGATGACCTGGGCGCCAATGTCGGTGGAGGGCTTGAGCAGCACCGGGTTCATGTCGGTGTGGGGTTCCAGGCCGGCGGCCACTGCCTGCAGGGCCTGGGCGCGGCCGATCTCGCCGCCGTCCACCGTCACCGCCGAGTTGAGGGCCATGTTCTGCGGCTTGAACGGTGCCACCCGTACGCCGCGCCGCCACAGCAGGCGGGCAAGGCCGGCGACCAGGGTGCTTTTGCCCGCGTCGGACGTGGTGCCCTGAACCATCAGGGTGTTGGGGTGGCGCATGACTTACAATCTCGGGTGCAGAAAGCCTTCGATTATCCCATGTCCGCTGTATACCTCCTCGCCCTGCTGCCGATTGTCATTCCAATGGCCCTCGGTCTGCTGCTCGATCACCTGCTCGGCGAGCCGCGCCGCTACCACCCGCTGGTGGGCTTCGGCCGCTATGCGGTGGCCGTCGAGCGCCTGTTTCGCCGCATCGGCGTCATCAACCGGGCGGTCGGCCTGCTCGCCTGGAGTGTGGCGGTGCTGCCGTGGGTCGCGCTGGCCGGCTCACTGCGGGAGGGGCATTTCTGGTTCGGCATGCTGCTCGACGTGGTGCTGCTGTACGCGGCGATCGGGGGCCGCAGCCTGGCCGAACATGCGCGGGCCGTGGCCACCCCTCTGGCGGCTGGTGATCTGGCCGGTGCGCGCGGCCGCCTGTCGTGGATCGTGTCCCGCGACACGGCCGAGCTGGACGAGTCCGGCGTGGCCAAGGCCACCGTCGAATCGGTATTGGAAAACGGCAACGACGCAATCTTCGGCGCGCTGTTCTGGTTTGCGCTGCTGGGCGGGCCGGGGGCGCTGATGTTCCGTCTCGCCAACACGCTGGATGCCATGTGGGGTTACCGCACGGAGCGCTACCTGCGTTTCGGCTGGGCGGCGGCGCGCATCGACGATGTGCTCAATTTCATCCCGGCCCGCCTGACCGCGCTGAGCTACGCACTGCTCGGCCACACGGCAACGGCGCTGCGCTGCTGGCGCACCCAGGCACCGACCTGGGACAGCCCTAACGCCGGCCCGGTGATGGCCTCCGGCGCCGGGGCGTTGGACCTCTCCCTCGGCGGTCCGGCGATCTACCACGGCCACCTGGAGACTCGGCCGTCCCTGGGCGCCGGTCGTCCGGCGGCGGCGGCGGACATCGACAAGGCCCTGGCCCTGGTGCAGAACAGCGTGTGGCTGTGGTTGCTGGGCGTCGCTATCGTCAGCGTGTTCCTCCATGCTTGAGCACGGCGGTCGCCTGCGTAGCGCGGCGCAGCGCTACGGTATTCCCCTGGGCGAATGGGTGGATCTGTCTACCGGCATCAATCCCCAGGCCTATCCGGTGCCGGCGCTGGGGCCGGAAGTCTGGCAGCGCCTGCCGGAAGACGACGACGGTCTGGAGGCCGCAGCTGCAGCCTATTACGGTAGCCCGGAACTGCTGCCGGTGGCCGGTTCGCAGGCGGCGATCCAGGCACTGCCGGCGTGCTTTCCACCCGGCCGCGTGATCACCCTGGCGCCAACCTACGCGGAGCATCCTCATGCCTGGCGCGGCCATGAACTGCAGGCGCTGCCGGCGGAGCGGATCGACGCCGCGCTGCACGACGCCGACACACTGCTGCTGGTGCAGCCCAACAATCCGGACGGCCAGCGTTTCTCGCCCCGGCAACTGCTGGCCTGGCGGGAAGACCTGGCGAGCCGTGGCGGGCGCCTGATCGTGGACGAGGCTTTCATCGATGCCGAGCCGGCCGACAGCCTGGTGCCGCTGGCGGGGAGTCCCGGCCTGGTGGTGTTGCGCTCGGTGGGCAAGTTCTTCGGCCTGGCCGGGGCGCGGGTCGGTTTCGTGTTTGCCGAGGCGGCGCTGCGCATGCAGCTGGCCGAGCGGCTCGGGCCGTGGGCGGTATCCGGCCCGGCGCGGGCGGTGACCGCCGCGGCGCTGGCCGACCGGGCCTGGCAGCACTCGGCGCGGGAGCGCCTGGCGGCCGACAGTCGCCGGCTTGCCGCACTGCTGGACGTTTACGGCCTCGCCGGCGGTGCCGGCACGGCCCTGTTCCAGTGGCGGCCGAGCCCCAATGCGACCGCTATCCACGCCCGCCTCGCGGAGCAGGGCATCCTGACCCGCCTGTTCGAAATGCCGTCCGGGCTGCGCTTCGGCCTGCCGGGCAACGAGACCGAGTGGTTGCGCCTGGACGCGGCTCTGTCCCGACTCTGATCACCGCCATTTCCGAAAGAACTCTCCATGCGCCGGTTTGTCCTCGCCCTGCTGCTCGTTTCCGGTTTCGCCCGGGCCTCCATCGACGTCACCGACGACCAGGGCCAGACCCTCCATCTCGCCCAGCCGGCACGGCGCATCGTCAGCCTGGCGCCGCACGTGACCGAACTGCTGTTCGCCGCCGGTGCCGGCGATCGGGTGGTCGGCGCGGTGCAGTACAGCGACTACCCGCAGGCGGCGGGCAAGATCCCACGAGTCGGCAGCTACACCGCACCGGACATGGAAAAGGTCGCCGCCCTCAAGCCCGACCTGGTGGTCGCCTGGAAGAGCGGCAACCGGGACGCCCACCTGGACAAACTCAAGGCCCTCGGTGTTCCGGTCTTCATCAACGAGCCGCGGCGTATCGAGGACGTAGCCCGCAGCCTGTCCCAGCTCGGCCGCCTGGCTGGCAGCGAGGCCGTGGCCGATGCTGCCGCGCAGGCCTTCCGTAGCCGTCATGCGGCGCTGGCGGCCAGGTACTCCGGACGGCCGAAGCTGCGGGTCTTCTACGAGATCTGGAACCGGCCGCTGATGACCATCAACGGCGAGCACCTCATTTCCGACGTGATCCGCCTGTGCGGCGGCGACAACGTATTCGCCAGGCTGCCGGTGCTGGCGCCGACCATCGACGTGGAGGCGGTGCTCGCCGCTGCGCCGGATGTCCTCGTTGCCAGCGGGATGGGCGAGAGCCGGCCGGAGTGGCTGGACGACTGGCGCAAATGGACCAGGCTGCCAGCGGTGGCCCGGGGCAACCTGTTCTTCATTCCGCCAGATCTGATCCAGCGTCATACCCCGCGCATCCTCGATGGCGCCGAGCGCCTGTGCGGCCAGCTCGAAGAAGCACGCGCCAAGCGATGAAAGGCCGTTTTCTGCTGGGTCTGGCACTGGCAGTGGCGTTGCGGATGGCCGATGCCGGTCCGCTGCCCGGCGAAGTCGTCACCCGCATCGGCCAAGTGGCGGCCGTTCCCGCCGACCAGCGCAAGGTGCCGGGCTATGCCGGTGCGTGGCGGCAGGCGAGTGCCCAGGACAAGGTCGTCGAACGCATCGAGGAACTGGAAGGCCGGCGTAGCAAGGCCTGCCGCGACCTGATCGTCTTCGATACGGTGCAGGCCGCGCCGGACCTCCTCGAGACCCGCCCGTACCGGGTGCACCATGCCCTCGAGCGCTGGTCCGTGCGGGCCTGCGGCGTGGTACGCCACTATGACGTGTGGTACAGCTTCGAGGCCAGCCGTTCCCAGCTGAAGGTCAGCGAGAGCAGCGCCACCGATTTCCAGGCCGAGCTCGACCCCCCGCTGCGCCGCCTGCAGGAACTGGCAGCGGCACGTAGTACCGAGGAGGCATCCGGCCTGGTGCGCTGGCTCAACCTGCCGCTGCCGCCGGATAGCGTGCCGGCCGCCAACAGCGCCGGCGCACGGGGCTGGAGTGCGGATTTCGTACCCCTCGGCGACAGCCCGCGGGAATGGACCCAGCTGATTGGCGTGCAGGGCCTGCCGCGGGTGAACAGCCGGGGTCAGGCGCGGGCGCTGCTCGAAGGCATGCAACGGGCACGCGAGTCCCGCTGCGGCTTGCCGGCAGGTCCGGTGGAGGCCCTGCCAAGTGACGAGGCCAGCGGCGAGACCGTGCAGACCTATCTGGTCTGCCCCCGGGTGCCCGACACCAACTACGCCGAGATGGCGGTCGTGAAGGCCATCGAGGGGCCGGACTACCTATATGTGGTCCAGCGCGCCTGGCGCCTGCCGGCGGACGATGCCGAGCGCCTCAAGGCCGACAGCGAAAAGCCCAGGGCGGCAGCAGAGGCCTTCCTGTCCCAGGTGCGTCTGTGCAATCCGGCCGGTGATCGCCAGCCTTGCCCCGCCCCATATCCCCGATAACGCGAAACCATGTCCCGTCTTCCCCAACGCATCGTCTGCCTGTCCACCGAAACCGTCGAAGTGCTTTATCTGCTCGGCGAGGAGGCGCGCATCGCCGGTATTTCCGGCTTTACCACCCATCCGCCGCGGGCGCGCAAGGAGAAGCCCAAGGTCAGCGGCTTCAGCAGTGCCAGGATCGAACGCATCCTGGCGGTCGAGCCCGATCTGGTGCTGGCCTTCTCCGATCTGCAGGGCGATATAGCGCGGGATCTGGTGAAGGCCGGGGTGGCGGTGCATGTCTTCAACCATCGCAGCGTGGACGGCATCCTGGCGATGGTGGAGACCGTCGGCCGGCTGGTGGGAGCCGAGCAGAAGGCGCTGGCGCTGGTGGCCGAACTGGAGGCGACGATTGCCGACGTGCGTGCCCGCGGCGAGGCCCGTGCGGTGAGTTTGGGGCGGAGGCCGAAGGTCTATTTCGAGGAGTGGAACGAGCCGCTGATCACCGGCATCCGCTGGGTGTCCGAGATGATCGGGATCGCCGGCGGGGAAGATTGCTTCGGCGAGCTGTCGGTGCATCCCAATGCGAAGCAGCGCATCCTCGCCGACGCGGCGCTGGTCATTCCGCGGGTGCCGGAGGTGATCATCGGCTCCTGGTGCGGCAAGCATTTCCAGCCGGGCCACGTCACGTCGCGATTGGGCTGGGATGCGCTGCCGGCGGTGCGCGACGGGCGGGTCTTCGAGATCAAGTCGGCGATCCTGCTGGCCCCCGGGCCGGCGGCGATCCGTGAAGGCCTGCCGGCGATCGCGGCCTGCCTGGATCAGTTAGCGGAGGGCTGATGTCCCGCCACAGGGGCCATCCTGTGGGGGCGAATTCATTCGCCCATCCCATCGCTGTCAGGGCGGGGGCGAGCCTCAGCGTCGGACGCCCACCACCTTCTGGTACAGCCCGCCGAAACAGGTTTCCTTGCGCCATTCGAAGTCGGCGCATTCCGGCACCAGACTGTCGATGGAGTCGGCCAGCAGGGAATTGGCGAAGGGTTCCAGGTAGCGGAACACCAGCGCCATGATCGGCCCCATCGGGTGCCACCAGCGCGGTTGGTGATAGTCCACGAAGACGATCTTGCCGCCCGGTTCCACCGCCGCCAGCAGGTTGGCGACGATGCTCCGGCGGGCGTGGGGCGGGACTTCGTGAAGCAGGAAGAAGCAACAGGCGGCGTCGAAGGTGGCACCCACCGGTTCGGTCAGGTCGGCCACCTGGACGTGGGCCTGGGGCCAGGGGGCGAGCTTGCGCCGGGTGTTGGCGATCTGGATCGGCGCCACGTCGAGGACTGTCAACTGACCCTTGTCGCCGAGTTGGTGCGCCAGGCGCGGCGAGAAGTCGCCATAGACCGCGGCTGCCTGCAGCACCCGCTGGCCGGGGGTGAATTCCTGCACTGCGCTGTCCATCAGGCGGCTGGCGTTGCCCCACAGGATCGCCGATACCACGACCGGTCGGTCCAGCCAGGGAACGGTGCGGTGATCGAGATAGGCCCAGGTGTAGGTCTCGCGGAGATAATCGGGCAGCTCGCTGGCCGCCGCTGGGGAAGGATCGCGCATGGCTTGGTATTGTTGTGGATCGTTGTTCGGCGGGTTGTAATGGGTGGCCCGGCGCGAAGCCGCGTCACGCTTGCTTTCTAGGGGCATGATACGGCGAGGAAGAGAATTCGTGCCCCTTGCGATGTGATTTTTTCCATGCGGACAGGCTGATGACCGCATCCTTCATGGCTATTTGTTCACCATGCGCTTCCCTCATCCTCTTCTCGAAGGCCGTTTGCTGCGTCGCTATCAGCGTTTTCTGGCCGATGTGGAAACGGCGGCCGGACTCGTCACTGCCCACTGCCCGAACACCGGTTCGATGCTTGGCTGCAAGGCGCCGGGCAGCCGGGTGTGGCTGTCGCCGGCGGACAACCCGGCGCGCAAGCTCAAATGGACCTGGGAGCTGGTAGAGGTGGCGCCGGGCTGCGTGGTCGGCGTGCATACCGGGCGCAGCAATGGCCTGGTACGGGAGGCGATCGAGGCCGGCACGTTGCCCGAGCTGGCCGGCTACCGGACGATCCGTCCCGAGGTGAAGTACGGCGAGGGCAGCCGCATCGATCTGCTGCTGCAGGAGCCCGGCCGGCCCGATTGCTATGTGGAGGTCAAGAACGTCACAGCCGCGGTGGAGGGGCGGGTGGGCTTCTTTCCGGATGCGGTGACGACCCGCGGTGCCAAGCATCTGAGGGAAATGAGCGCGATGGTGGCGGCCGGCCATCGGGCCGCGCTGGTTTTCTGCGTGCAGCGCGGCGACGTGGACGCGGTGCAGCCGGCGGATCACATCGACCCGGCCTACGGGCAGGCGCTCCGCGAGGCGCTGGCGCAGGGCGTCGAGGTGTTCGCGCTGGGGGCCGAAGTCACGCCGGAAGGCATCGAATTGAACCGGCGGCTGGCAGTTGTCGTACCGGACTGACTCCGATCAGGGGCCGTCGGCCTATTGCGGATAACCACAATAGGGCCGTCCACAATGGGGGAGGACACAATTTCGGGGCTTCGGTGAGGGATCTATTGTTCGTCTCAGAGTCCTATATAACACCGGAGATAAACCGTCATGAAGAAGCCGTTCTACAAGGTTCTGTACGTGCAGGTGCTGTTCGCCATCGCCTGCGGCGTGCTGCTGGGGTATTTCGAGCCCAAGCTGGGGGTCGATCTGAAGCCCCTCGGCGACGGTTTCATCAAGCTCGTCAAGATGATCATCGCGCCGGTGATCTTCTGTACCGTCGTGCATGGCATCGCCGGCATGCAGGACATGAAGAAGGTCGGCCGGGTCGGCGGCAAGGCGCTGCTGTACTTCGAGATCGTGTCCACCTTTGCGCTGATGATCGGCCTGGTGGTGGCCAACGTGGCGACGCCGGGTGCCGGCTTCAACGCCGATGTGAAGACACTGGACACCAAGGCCATCGCCGATTTCACTGCCAAGGCCCACGCCCAGAGCACGGTGGAGTTCGTCCTCAACATCATCCCGAGCACCTTCGTCGATGCCTTTGCCAAGGGTGACATCCTGCAGGTGCTGCTGCTGGCCATCCTGTTCGGCTTCTCGCTGGCGGCGATGGGCGAGAAGGGCAAGCCGGTGTTCGATTTCGTCGAGCAGATCTCCCATGTGATGTTCGGCATCGTCAATACCGTGATGAAGCTCGCTCCGCTGGGTGCCTTCGGCGCGATGGCCTTCACGATCGGCAAGTACGGTGTGGCCTCCCTGATTCCGATGGCCAAGCTGATGGGTTCCTTCTACCTCACCTGCATCCTGTTCATCGTCATCGTGCTGGGCTCCATCGCCCGCTACACCGGCTTCAGCATCTTCAAGTTCATCCGCTACATCCGTGAAGAGCTGTTGATCGTGCTGGGCACCTCGTCCTCCGAGTCTGCCTTGCCCAAGCTGATGCAGAAGCTCGAGAAGATGGGTTGCGCCCGTTCCGTGGTTGGCCTGGTGGTGCCCACCGGCTATTCCTTCAACCTGGACGGCACCAACATCTACATGACGATGGCTGCCCTGTTCATTGCCCAGGCTACTAACACCGAGCTGACCCTGACCCAGGAGCTGACTATCCTGGTGGTGGCAATGCTGACCTCCAAGGGCGCCAGCGGCATCACCGGTGCCGGCTTCATCACCCTGGCTTCCACGCTGGCGGTGGTCCCGACCATCCCGGTGGCCGGCATGGCGCTGATCCTCGGTATCGACCGTTTCATGAGCGAAGCCCGTGCGCTGACCAACATCATCGGCAACGCAGTCGCTACTGTGGTGGTCTCCCGCTCCGAGAATGAGCTGGACACGGACAAGATGAACAAGGCCCTGAACGGTGGTCTAGACGACGAGCCGAACGGTGGCAAGCCGCTGGCAGCTGCTTCCGCCTGATCCGGTTTTCTCCAGCAAAAAGCCAACCCCGCGGGGTTGGCTTTTTTGCGTCTGTGGGGGCGAATGAATTCGCCCCCACGGATGTGTGCTCAGAAGTGGTATTCGACGCGGACCATCGGGGTTTTGGCGAAGGCGCCGTCGCCGGCGGCCTTGGTGTGGTCGTTGCCGAACTTGTTGCGCCAGTACTGGTATTCCAGGCCGGCCTTGAAGGTGTTCTTGGCGGCGCCAATGTGCGGGCTGACGTCGTACATGACCTGCATGTCGATGTTGGTTTCCGGCTTGGTGCCGCCGCCGAACTCGTTCTGCCCCTTGCTGGCGATGAAGTTGGCGAAGCCCTCGAAGGACAGCGGGATCGGGCCGAGGTTGAAGGGGATGCCCCAGGCAGCCGTCAGCATCGGGTGGACGTCGTAGCTGTAGCGCTCGGTCTGGGTGCTGGTGAACTTGTTGTAAGGGGCGTTGCTTTCCCACAGGTACAGCAGGCTCACGTTGAGGAAGCCGGGGACGTCCATCATCAGTGTGGGGCCGGCAACGAGCATGCGCTTGCGGGAGTTGTAGCCGGCGTCGTTCTTGGTGTTCACGTCGAAGCCGCCAGTCAGGCCGAGGCCGCGTACCGGGCCGAACTTGAAGTCCTGGCCGGTGATCTTGCCCAGGTCGAGCGTATGCCGGTAGACGATGTAGATCTCCTGAGAGCCGGACTTCGAGCCCGGTGCGGCCGGGTCCTTGCTGTCGGCCATCAGCAGGTCGGCGTTGAAGAAGTTGGTGCCGTACTTGTAGCCACTGGCGTGGGTCAGATTGACGATGCTCTTGTTGATGCTGTTGCTTTCGAACGGCTCGCCGAACTTGGTGCCGTAGCGATAGCCGATGGAGGTGTCGCTCCACTCGGCGGCGCCGGCCGTGCCGGTACAGGCAGCAAGGACGGAGGCGGCGAGGATCGTCTTCTGAGAGAACTTCATGGTGGCTCCTGATTGGGTCGATTCGGGGATCTGCAGGTGGTCCGCGTGGCTAGGCACGGTGACGCCTTGGAGCCGAATCTAGCAGGAGCCCGCTATGGGCATGGCGATATCCATCATCACCGAAAGGATATAGTCGATGGTGTATATCCATTTGAAAATAAAGAATCTTTGTTGTCGTTTATATGTTTTTGGAATGCACCCTGCGGGTGCGCGGAATAGCGTTTTGCACCATGCGGGGGCGTATTCTGGCGGCTTTTCTGCGAGATCCCGGGCTGAAGCCGCATGAATTTCGGTTTCATGATTTAAATATAATTAAATCAATTACTTAAAAACTGGCACGGAGATTGCGGAAATGGGGCAGGACGCACCGCTCGACGTTCATACCCATTCATTTCCGGAGTTTCTGCCCATGCTGCACCGTTTCCGCGCATCCCGCCGCCTGCTTCTGTCCGCCGGGTTTGCTGCCCTTACCGCTCCTTTGCTGCCCGTGTCTGCGCTTGCCGACGAGCCCGTGAAGATCAAGTTCACCCTCGACTGGCGCTTCGAAGGACCGGCCGCGCCCTTCCTGCTCGCCAAGAGCAAAGGCTACTTCGCCGCCGAAGGGCTGGACGTCACCATCGACGCGGGCAACGGCTCAGCCGGCGCGGTGACCCGCGTGGCGACCGGGGCCTACGAGATGGGCTTTGCCGACTTCAATGCGCTGGTGGAATACGACGCCAAGACGCCGGGCTCCAAGATCCAGGCGGTGTACATGGTCTATAACGCCACGCCGGCGGCGGTGTTCGCGCTGAAGAAGAGCGGCATCACCAAGCCCGCTGATCTGGCCGGCAAGACCCTCGCCGCGCCGATCTTCGACGCCGGCCGCAAGGCCTGGCCGGCCTTCGCCAAGTCCAACAAGCTGGGCGTGGACGCCGTGAAGTGGCAGTCGGTCGATCCGGCGATCCGCGAGACGCTGCTGGCCCGCGGCGACGTGGACGGCATCACCGGCTTTTACTTCACCAGCCTGCTCAACCTGGAAGCCCGCGGCGTGAAGCCGGCCGACATCGTCGCGCTGCGCTACCCGGAGCACGGCGTCGAGCTGTATGGCAACGCGATCATCGCCAGCCCCAAGCTGATCGCCGAGAAACCCAAGGCCATCGAGGGCTTCCTGCGCGCCTTCAACAAGGCGCTGAAGGAAACCATCGCCAAGCCTGAAGCGGCGGTTCCGGCGGTGAAGGAGCGCGATCCGCTGATCGACGCGGGCCTCGAGACGCGCCGCCTCAAGCTGGCCATCGAGTCGAGCATCGTTACGCCGGAAGTGAAGCAGATCGGCCTTGGCGCAGTGACGCCGGACCGCCTCAAGCGCTCGATGGCGGAGACCGCCGAAGCCTACGCGCTGCCTAAGGTGCCGTCGGCTGCCGAGCTGTTCAACGCCGCCTTCCTGCCCTCCAGGGCCGAGCGCAGCCTGTAAGCCTGAAAACACCCATGTCCTTCGTCAAATTCGAGAACGTCGATCTCGCCTACGCGCCGGGGGGCGCGCTGGCCATCGAGGATGTCAGCCTGGACGTCCGCGAAGGCGAGTTCGTCGCCGTGGTCGGCCCGTCCGGCTGCGGCAAATCCACCCTCATGAAGCTCATCTCCGGTCTGCGTATGCCGTCCGGCGGCTATGTCTATGTGGACGGCCGCCAGGTCGGCGGGCCGCTGAAGATCGTCGGCATGGCCTTCCAGAACGCCAACCTGCTGCCTTGGCGCACGACCCTCGACAACGTGATGCTGCCGCTGGAAATCGTCGAGCCCTACCGCTCCACGCTGAAGAAGGAGCGCCGGCGCTACGAGGCCGAGGCGCGCCAGTTGCTCGCCAAGGTCGGCCTGGCCGGCTTCGAGGACAAGTTCCCGTGGGAGCTGTCCGGCGGCATGCAGCAGCGGGCGTCGATCTGCCGCGCGCTGATCCACCAGCCGCGCCTGCTGATGCTCGACGAGCCCTTCGGTGCGCTGGATGCCTTCACCCGCGAAGAGCTGTGGTGCATGTTGCGCGACCTGTGGCAGCTGCAGCCCTTCACGGTGATCCTCGTCACCCACGACCTGCGCGAGGCGGTCTTCCTCGCCGACACCGTCTACGTGATGAGCAAGCGGCCGGGCCGCGTGCTGGTGCGCCGGGAGATCGAGCTGCCGCGCCCGCGTGACCTGGACGTGACCTACACCGATGCCTTCGCCGGCTACGTCCATGAACTGCGCGAGCACATCGGCCGCGTGCGCGCATCCTGAAAGGCCTGCCATGAAACCCAATCTCGTCAAGGCCGCCCCGTGGCTGGTGGTGGCCGGCATGTTCCTGCTGTGGGAGCTGATCTGCGTCGGTTTCGACGTGCCCGAATTCCTGCTGCCGGCACCCAGCGCAGTATGGCATGTGGGCGTCGAGCAGTTCGCGCCGATCATGATGCACGCCACCCAGACCTTCCTCACCACGCTGGCCGGCTTCGCCATCGCGGTGCTGGTGGGCCTCCTGATCGGCATGGCGGTGGGCTCGTCGCCGCTGCTCTACCGGGCCATGTATCCGCTGCTGGTCGGCTTCAATTCGATCCCCAAGGTGGCCTTCGTGCCGGTGCTGGTGGTGTGGTTCGGCATCGGCACGGTGCCGGCCATCCTCACCGCCTTCTTGATCTCCTTCTTCCCGGTGGTGGTCAACGTGGCGACCGGCCTCGCCACGCTGGAGCCCGAGCTGGAGGACGTGCTCCGTTCGCTGGGCGCCTCGCGTCTCGACATCCTCGGCAAGGTCGGCCTGCCGCGGGCCATGCCCTACTTTTTCGCGTCCCTGAAGGTGGCGATCACGCTGGCCTTCGTCGGCTCGGTGATCGCCGAGACGGTGGCTTCGAACCTGGGCATCGGCTACCTGATGATGTCGGCCAGCTCGTCGATGAACATGCCGCTGGTGTTTGCCGGGCTGATCGTCATCGGCGTGATGGGCGTTGTGATGTACGAGTTGTTCGCCTTCGTCGAGAAGCGCATGACCAGCTGGGCCCACCGCAACCCGAACGGCGCGGCGTGACGATGGTGGCGCCGCTCAGGCCTCGGCCCGGGCGAGCGCCACCATCAGCGACTGGCCGATGTCCCGGTGGTTGCGGATTTCCTCGGTGATCTGCGTGACCACCGCGACGCGTTCGCGAGCCCCTTCCTGGATCGCCTGCATCGCCGCCTCGGCGTCGGCGGTGGCGCTGCGTCCGGCACTGACCGCCGTGCTGGCGTTGAGTGCCGACGTCGAAGCCTGCGACGAGGTGTGCTGCAGTTCCGAGGCAATGCTGCCGATCCGGTCGCTGGCGGCCTTGGCTTGCTCGGCCAGTTTGCGCACCTCGTCGGCCACCACGGCGAAGCCGCGACCCGCATCGCCGGCCCGCGCCGCTTCGATGGCCGCATTGAGGGCCAGCAGGTTGGTCTGGTCCGAGATCTGGGTGATCAGCGCGACGATGGCCGGGATCTGGCCGGACTGGACGGCGAGGGTGTCCAGGTCGGCCTGCACCCTGGCGAGGCATTCGCCGGCCCGCTCGATGTCCGTCTTCGCGCTGCCCATGTGATTCCGCCCGGCCGCCACCCGCGCCCCGCTGGCTTCGGCGAGGCGATTGGCGTTGGCCATATCGGCCAGTGCCTGGTCCACCGACACGCCCAGCTCTGCGGCCAGGCGGGCGGCATCGGCGATGGATGCGGCGAGGGCGGGGCTGCGCGGATCGTTTTCCGTGGTGGCCGCTGCCACCGTCAGGGCCTGGTGTGCCGTCTCCAGATCGTGGCGCAAGGCCTGGTTGGCGTTCTGCATGACTGCCAGTTCGTCGTGCAGGCGCGGCAGCAGTTGCCGGTGGGTGCGCAACTTTTCGGAGCGATGGTCCAGGCCGGCCACCAGGGCACACAGGGCGGCGGTCGCGGCGCAGGCCGTCTGCGCAACACTGTTCGGCAACACGGCTGCAGCGGTAGCGAGGAGGACGGCAGACAGGCAAAGAAGGGCGGTCTTGTCGAAGATGGGAGAGTTCGGCATGGCAGGCAGCTTGTCGCGAGGCAGGAATGGGTTTGTCGTCGAGGTCCGGACAAAAAAAGACCCGCTTCCGCGGGTCGAATCCCGATTCAGCTTTTCTGGACGATCGACGCGCGAGCGGATGTCAGAAACGGGAGGGAGAGGACGCTGAATCGGGGACAGACGCAAACATCAGGCAACGTGCGGCAATGATGCTCGCCAGCCTCCAGCGGGTCGTCGGGACTCCCGCCCACAAGGGGCCTGTGCTGGGGACGATTGAGCATCTGGTTAATTTCACGCTATCCGCTGCTTTATGAGCAGGAACGGTGCCAGTGCGGGGAGGGCATGTCGGGAAAAGGCGCCTGGCCCAGGCCGGACGCGGGATGTGCGGCATGCGGGGCGTTGCTTGCCGCAGTAGGGACGGCAGGCGGAGAATTACGCATTGATCAAATGATCTAATCGATGAATAAGTTATTGGTATCGATTGATCACTTGATGCATCGGCACGGCGCTGGCCTGCCGATGCCGCAATAAAGGCCGAGCCGGTGGTGTTTTCAGGCCGGGGTCGTGAGTTTTTCGAGGAGCAGCGGCTTGACCTGGGCCAGCCAGGCGTCGAGGCGCTCGTTGGTGAACATGCCCTGGGTCCGCTCGTCGATGACCAGGCCGACGAAGCGCCCGTCCTGCACCGCCGCGGAATGCGCGAAGGTGTAACCCTCGGTGCTCCAGTCGCCGACGATTTCCGCGCCGAAGCCCTTGAACACCTCATGAAGGCGCAGCAGCGAACTGGCGAAGCGATCGGAGTAGCGTTCCTGGGCGCCCAAGCCGAAGAAGGCGATGCGCTTGCCGGTGAAATCCGGCGTGCCGCTTTTGGCCAGGAACTCTTCCCAATTGGGTTCCAGGCAACCGGCGCTCTTGCCGGGAATCTCGCCGACGCCGTAGCTTGGCGTGCCGAGGATCAGGACGTCGTACTGGAGCATTTCCGCCATCTCGATGCGGTTCACATTGACGGGCTTGCTGGCGATCTCGTCGCCGAGCTTCTTGTGGATTTTCTTGGCGATGAGCCGGGTAGTGCCGGTTTCCGTACCGAAAAAGATGCCGATGGTTTTCATGATGGATTGTCGTGAACGCGACTCGCAATTGAGGGATCACGGGCTTCAAGCAGAATTCATACCTTGTGGCCTGAGCGGGCGTGATGTCGCTCGCTCGTTCTTGTTGACCTTCGCTCCGTCTCGGCTATAATCCGCTCCCTTCTGCGCCCCAGCTCCGGGTTGTTGTATCTACGGAGCCGGGTCAGGCAGGGATGCCTTGGTGGTGAAATTGGTAGACACGCTATCTTGAGGGGGTAGTGTCGAAAGACGTGCGAGTTCGAGTCTCGCCCAAGGCACCAATAGCTGTTCCGCAGTATTCCGAATCAGGCCGGAAAGCCCAGAGAAATCAAGGGTTCCGGCCTTTTTTGCGTCCGTAGTGTTCCGGATTATTCCATTGTAAGCCGGCCTCTAATGGGGGTATGGTTGGGGGTATTCGCCTGTCCTCAAGGATGGATACCCCCGATGCCGCTGACCGATACGCAGATCAAGGCACTCAAGCCCGATCTCAAGCCCCGCAAGATCTCCGACGAAAAGGGCCTGTACCTCCTGTTGCAGCCAACCGGCGCAAAGCTGTGGAGGCTCAAGTACCGAGTGGGCGGAAAGGAAAAGCTCCTGGCTTTGGGGAGCTATCCGGACGTTGGCTTAAAGGATGCGCGTAACCGGCGCGACGAGGCCCGCAAGCTGCTCGCCGATGGGATCGACCCTGGAGAGCAGCGGAAAGCCCAGAAGGCCGCCACCGAAGCCCGTGCCCTGAATTCGTTCGAGGTGATTTGCCGTGAGTGGCTGGAGAAATGGCGGACAACGGTCGAGCCAGCCCAATACACGAAATCCCTGGCACGCCTGGAGAAGAACGTCTTCCCCTGGCTAGGAGGCCGGCCGATGGCCGAAATCACTCCGCCGGAGGTGTTGGCGGTGCTGCGCCGGGTGGATGAACGCGGCGCCCGCTACACCGCCCACAAGATCAAGAGCGAGATCAGCCAGGCCTTCCGTTACGCTGTGGCTACCGGTCGAGCAGAACGCGATCCCTGCCCGGATCTGCGCGGCGCGATTCCGCCGGCCAGGGGCGAGAACTTCGCGGCCATCACAACCCCGAAAGAAGCTGGCGAACTGCTCCGCGCAATTGATGGCTTCCAGGGCACGTTTGTCGTCAAGTCAGCTTTGCTCCTGGCGCCGCTGCTGTTCGTGCGGCCTGGTGAGTTGCGCAAAGCCGAATGGGCCGAATTCGATCTCGACAAAGGAGAGTGGAATATTCCGGCAGGACGGATGAAGGGGCGCCAGCCTCACCTTGTCCCCTTGCCGTCGCAGGCCGTGCTGATCCTCCGTGACCTGCAGCCGCTCACTGGACGCGGCGTCCATGTCTTTGCAGGCCGCGACCCGAAGAAGCCTATGAGCGACGCCGCGGTAAATGCCGCACTGCGTCGCATGGGTTATGACACCAAGACCGAAATTACCGGGCACGGATTCAGGGCAATGGCCCGGACGATCCTGCATGAGGAATTGCATTTCAAGCCGGAAGTGATTGAGCACCAGTTGGCGCACCGTGTGCCTGATGCGCTGGGGAGCGCATACAACCGGACGAAGTTCATCAAGGAACGTCGAGGGATGATGCAACAGTGGGCGGACTACTTGGATCGGCTGAAGGTGGGTGCAGATGTGGTGAATCTGCAAACAAAGGGGGCCGCATGAACAATGCTATCAAAGGCTTTTCACTGAAGTTTGATCCGTGGGATGAGTCGTTGACCATTGATGATGCCCAAGAGGCTCAAAGGTATTGGGTGTCATTGGGAAATAAAGACGCTGATCCTGAAGGACCTATTTTTCAATGGTTTGGCGCGAAACGAATCACAGCTCTCAAGAAGAGTATTGATGACGGGGATGGCTTTTCTGTTCTTGGAGCAGTTCGTATATGCGTAACAAATGGCCTTGTCGCCCCAGAGTGGTTGGCGTATGCATTTAATCGAAGATACGACAATGTGTTGAATTGCCGTGTTGGCAGTTGGGATTCTGCTTTTGGAAGGCCGTATCCCAAAGGGATTCATCTTTCTGCACTGAAAAAGAAGCGAACTCACTCAATAGCGGTACACAACGCAGTAACCGAGTTGCGACTCAAGGAGCCGGATCTCCCAATAGACAAGGCTCTTTTCGAGCGTGTCGGAAAGCCGCTTGGTCTAGGAGCAACTCTCGCTGAGGAGTATTACTACGCCGCTAAGAATATGTGGATTAATTTTAAGTGACATGGTCATCCCGCTAAAACGACGAAGATCGCGGGATTACATCCCTCAGTAACGCTAACAGTATTGCGGCCATGTGTTCCGGGCGTTTCCGGAACGATCCAAAAAGGATTGGAAAACATGGCCACGCAACAAGCAGTACCTCCCGCCCCGGTTGTCATCCTCCGTCGCCGTGAAGTTGAAGCACGTACCGGCTTGGGCTGCTCCACTATTTACGATGGCATCAAGGCCGGAACCTTTCCAGCCCCTATTCAGCTTGGTTCGAAGTCGGTCGGCTGGATTCAGTCCGAAATAGACGCTTGGCTCGCGGCCCGTATCGCTGAACGCGACTCTGCAGGGACCGCAGGCAAAGCTGAGATGCGCAATCGGGGCCGGAAGTAATGAGTGCGGACAAGCCGGCTGCGACCGCTTTCGCCTTTTACCGGGTTCCACCTCTTCCCCGCGTGATCTGGGATTACCCGATTGGCGGGACTCGATATAGCTACCTCCAACCGGCTGCAGTTCTCACCCGCAGCGGATTGCTACTCCCAAAAGATCTGCCCAAAAACGGCGTGCAGTCGCGATGCACGATGCGCGGCGATGCCATCCTTATGAAGTCCGGAAAAATCCGGCTCTTGGTGCGGGCTGAACGTGTGATCGCCCGTGACGCAAGCTTCCAGCGGTTCATGGCTTCCCTTGGCTTGCATTCAGCTTCTCCGGATGCAGGCAGCTGCGAGGTGTAGAGATGGATCTCGCTAGCATCCTTGACCAGTTCCGCCGGGCTGCGGCCGTCCGGGGCCTGCTCCTGCCGGATCGTATCGACGCCGACGGCAAGCTGCATCGGTGTGAGCTGATCGGTGGTCCGAACGGCAAGAAGGACGGAGCATGGATCTTGCATCTGGACGGCATCCCGGCCGGTGGCTTCCAGAACTTCAAGGATGGCCTTGAGTGGGAAAACTGGCGGGCCGATATCGGCCGTCAGCTCACGCCCGAGGAAGAGGCCACCCACCGCGCCCGCATGGAGGCCCAGCGCGCCGAACGGGAAGCCGAAGCCAAGGCCAAGCGCGACAAGGCCCGCCGGAAGGCAAACGGGATCTGGAACAGCGCCAAGCCGGCCCCGGACGATCATCCCTACCTGGTCCGCAAGGGCATCCCGTCCTATGGCCTGCGTGTCGGAACCTGGTCTAAGTGGTCGGAAGTCCGTCCGGAGGTATGGGACGAGGTACGCATTCCCAACGCTCTGCTGGTGCCGATGCGCAGCCCGTCCGGCACGCTGCACAGTCTGCAGGCGATCTATGCCGACAAGATGGACGGCCTTGATAAGGCTTTTCTCACGCACGGAGAGAAGCGCGGCAAGTTCCACCTGATCGGCGAGATCCTCCCCGATCAGCCCGTTTGCATTGCCGAGGGCTACGCTACCGCGGCCAGTCTGCACCAGGTAACCGGCTGGCCGGTTGCCGTGGCCTTCGACGCCGGCAGCCTGGAACCCGTTGCCCGCGCCCTGCAGGAGGCCTATCCGCAGGCCCGCTTCATCCTGTGCGCTGACAATGATGCCTTCAGCCACTGCCAGGCCTGCGAGGCGCCGGTTCGGGTGGCCGATGGTGACACCTGTCCGAGCTGCGGAAAGCCTCACAAATGCCGCAACGCCGGCCAGATCCGGGCGCATGAGGCGGCCCGTGCAGTCGGCGGTGTTGTCGCTCTCCCCGAGTTTGCCGACCCGGAAGGACGTTGGGCGGGTTACCAGGAATCTGGCAAAGCCCCGACCGACTTCAACGACTTGGCGACCAGTACCCACGAAGGCGAAGGCCCGGCCGCCGTGCGTCGTATCCTCGAAGCGGCGGCGGCAGCCCTGCCGGCCCTACAGGGCGATGATGCCCCTGTCGATGTGCCCACGCCTGCCCCCGATGTGGAAAGCGTCGCCAGCGCCCCGGAGACAGCTCCGGTGCCACCAGCAGATGACGTCGCCAAGCCCGAAAAGCGCCACCGGACCAAAGGCAAGGGCAAAGCCGGTGCCGTGCAGACGCCTGCACAAGGCGGCGAGCTGTTCGAACTACGTGACGGCAACGAAGGCCGCGGCGTCTATCGCCTGAAGGTGGAGCGGCGTGGCGAAGGCTGGGAACAGGTCGAGCAGTTCGTCTGTGCTCCGCTGGAGATCACGCACCTGGTGCGCGATTCCAAGGGCGAAGGCTGGTGCCGTCTGGCGACGTTCCAGGATCACGA
>NZ_MWUM01000003.1 GCF_002028455.1 Zoogloea sp. LCSB751
GCGCTTCACTTTGCTCACTGTGACCAGCTCGCAGCGGGACTTGCACCCGCAGGCGTGCGCCCATGCTGGGCGCACACAACAAAAAAGCCCTTGTTTAACAAGGGCTTTTTCATTTCTACAAGACTGTTTTCTTACTGCTTTTCTTTCGCCGGCTCCAGCGCCGCCGTATTGATCTTGACGTCATAGCGCTTACGCAGGGCTGCAACGTAAGCCGAAAAATCCTGCTCGGCCAGGACTCGCGCATATTGCTGGCGCAAGGCATCCAGACGCGGATCGCCCTCACCAACCGTCGGACGGGTCACCTTCTCTATGCGAAAGATCGCGTAACCGGCACCCGGGAGCTTGGCCCCCACATAGCTCGGGAGCTTGTCGACCGGCGCACGGAAGACCGCCCGCACTGCATCAGGAGGCAGATCCTGCGTACCACGCAGCAGACCATGCGGTGCATTCCACACCAGTTCCAGCGACTCACCCTTGACGAGCTTGGCGAGCTTGGCGGCACCGTCCTCCTCCGCCAGCTTGCCGGCCTCTTCACTGACGAGCACCTTGGCAATATCCGCTCTCACCTCTTCAAACGGACGAACGGACGCAGGCTTGAATTCCAGTACGCGGGCCGCCACCATGGTTCCACCACCGACATCAACAGCCTCCGTGTTCCGCTTGTTCTTGACGCTATCGTCGGCAAAGAGGGCAGCGGCAAGCTTCGGATTATCAAAGGGTGGAGCCATCTTGCCATCCCGTGCAATCCAGTCTGTCGTGCGAATCTGTAGCTTGAACTTCTCAGCGGCCGGCTTGAGGCTGTCCGCCTGCTCGTAGACAGTATTGCTGAATCCGTCCATAAGCTCGGCAAACTTCTTCGCAGCCTCAGTGCGTTTCAGTTCGGCGGCAATCTCGGATTTGACCTCGTCGAAGGCGCGCGCCTTTTCCGTCTTCACACCAGTCAGACGAATGATGTGGAAGCCGAAATCCGACTGGACAACCCCGGACAAATCCCCTTCCTTGTCCAACGCAAAAACCGCCTCTTCAAAGGGCTTGACCATCGCGCCACGCGGAAAATAGCCAAGATCCCCCCCTTTGGCAGCCGACCCCGGATCTTGAGAGTTATCCTTGGCCAGCTTCGCAAAATCACCGGGGTTCGCCTTAACCTGTTTCAGCAATCCTTCTGCCTTCTCCCTGGCTACCTTCAAGGTAGCTTCACCCACCGCCTTGTCGGCCTGAATCAGGATGTGGCTTGCGCGGCGTTCCTCACCCTGACGAAACCGCTCGGGGTGAGCGTCGTACTCCTTGCGGAGATCCGCGTCACTGAGCGCGAGTTGCGATGCCAACTCGTCCCGATTGAGAGCGACATACTCCGCCCGAACCTGGGCCGGCAGTTCAAATCGCTTCCGATTTGCCTCGTAGAACTTACGCTCGGCATCTTCGGGCAATTTGACCGACCCCGCATAGTTGGCGGAACCTAGACGCACCTCGCTGACCTGACGCTCTTCCTGTTGAACGGAGTAGACACCTTCCGCAGATTTGCGCGAAACGAGCACGCCTTCGGCCACAACACCGATCAGCTGCTGCAAAGCCAGATCCTGGCGCAGACGCGCCTCGAACACAGCCTGGGTCATGCCCTGGGCCTTCAGCAAGGCCTCGTAGCGCGGCAAGGAGAATTGGCCGTTGTCCTGAAAAGCAGGAATAGATGCAATGGTGTCGCGCACACGCTGATCCGACACCGTCACATGCTTCCTGGCCAGATCCAGCGCCAAAAGACGCTGGTTCACCAAATTTTCCAGAACGGCCCGACGCGCTTCCAGCGTTTCCATCATCGCCGGATTGAAGTTGGCCCCCAAAGCGGTCTGCATCCGCTCTTGCTGCTCCCGCAGCGCCTGCTGGAATTCCGCCTGTGCAATGGAGGAACCTCCTACGGTCGCAAGCTCATCGCCACCACTCATGTTGCGAACATATGAATCCACCCCCCAGAAGGCGAAGGGCAACGTGATCAAGAGCAGAAAAACCTGAACAATCTTCTTGTTGTTGCGTACAGCATCAAACATGCGGGGTCCTTAGTTACGGCGCTTATTGGCAAGTGACTCTCGGCGGGATAATACAAAAAAGGCGAACCTCAGTTCGCCCTCTTTCGCCTGACATTCGTATGATCACCCTTTGAGCACATACAGCAGGGAACTCGGGCAGCCAGCCCGACGTTCAATGAAACTGTAGCCACTGCATGATTGATCGAGTCTACATGCAGGAATCGTAGGGGACAAGGCCCAGAGGATGGCAGCGATAAAAAAGAAAAAAGGCCACATAAAGTGACCTTTTTCATCTCGCAATCTTGATTGCGTTGGCGGAGTGGACGGGACTCGAACCCGCGACCCCCGGCGTGACAGGCCGGTATTCTAACCAACTGAACTACCACTCCAGCTCAATTTCAGCCAATTAATGACTGGTGGGTGCTGACGGGGTCGAACCGCCGACATTCGCCTTGTAAGGGCGACGCTCTACCAACTGAGCTAAGCACCCAGATATCGAAGAGTTCTCGAAATCAATAGCTAATTATTGTAGCGCATCTTTCAATGCTTTGCCAGGCCTAAATTTTGGAATTTTTGCTGACCCAATCTTGATGGCTGCACCCGTTCGAGGATTACGGCCACTACGTGCCGCCCGCTCCCCAACATGAAAGGTTCCAAAACCCACCAAGGTTACAGTCCCCCCCTTTTTCAAGGTTTGCTTGACTGCACCAATAGCAGCATCCAGCGCTCGCCCCGCAGCCGCCTTCGAAATGTCAGCACCAACAGCGATTTGATCGATCAGTTCGGATTTGTTCATACAAGCCCCCTCGTTATCAAAGAAAACAAACAGGAAACTCCGACGACAAATGCTGGCGCAATATCACGAGACTGCCGATGCGCACAGGGATTGATCCTATATAACGCGCTAAAAATCAGGATGTCAAGACGGGACTCGCTGCGCACGCGTCGTCCGCCGTGGCGCGCGCGTTAATCTCCATCGCAAAAATGGTAAAAGGCCGCTATAGCAGCCTTTTACACATTTGCTTTGCTGCAGCGCATGACCGAAGGCCATGCCACACATCTGAAGATGTGTTTAAGCAGCGGCAACAGCGCCCATCGCCTTGATAGCGGCAGACAGGCGGCTCTTATGGCGAGCAGCCTTGTTCTTGTGAATGATCTTCTTGTCAGCGATGCTGTCGATCGTGCTCTGAGAAGCCACAAAAACTTGCTGAGCCACTTGCTTGTCACCAGCCACAACCGCCTTGCGAACAGCCTTGATAGCAGTGCGCAGACGCGAACGCAGGCTAATGTTGAGGGCGCGGGCCTTGACTGCTTGACGGGCGCGCTTACGGGCTTGTGCCGAGTTGGCCATCTTTGAGTAATCCTAAATTAAATGCATTAAAGGCAAGATTTTAATGGCAAGCATCTTCTCTGGCAAGACCTTTTAAGATCTTCCATCAAATGAAAATGCCCCGTACGCAGGCACACGGGGCATTCGAGCCGCTCAATAACTCAGGCTCAGATACGTTCAAAGATCGTCGCGATCCCCTGCCCGCCGCCGATGCACATGGTCACCAACGCATAACGACCGCCAGTACGCTGCAGTTCATAGAGGGCCTTCGTTGCAATGAAGGCGCCGGAACATCCAACCGGATGGCCCAGAGCAATCGCGCCACCGTTCGGGTTCGTCTTGGCCGGATCGAGGCCAAGGACCTTGGCGACCGTCAGCGCCTGCGCGGCGAAGGCTTCGTTGGACTCAATGACGTCCATCTGGTCGAGAGAAAGTCCAGCCTTCTTGAGCGCCAGGCGCGATGCCGGGATGGGGCCTTCGCCCATGACGTCGTTGGGCACACCCGCAATCGCATAGGAGACAAGGCGAGCGAGAGGCTTGTAACCTGCATTGACGGCAGTCGAACCATCGGCCAGCACAAAGAATGCCGCACCATCGTTGATACCGGAAGCGTTACCCGCGGTAACCGTGCCATCCTTCTTGAAGGCCGGCTTCATCTTGGCCAGCGACTCCATCGTCGTCCCGCGCTTGACGTGCTCATCGGTGTCAAAAACGACATCGCCCTTGCGGGTCTGCTTGACGATGGGAACGATCTGGGACTTGAAGCGCCCCTCGTCAATGGCGAGCGCCGCACGACGCTGGGACTCCACAGCAAATGCATCCTGCTCTTCACGACTGAAGCCATGCTTGGCCGCGAGGTTTTCAGCGGTGATACCCATGTGGCCAACGCCGAACGGATCGGTCAGAACAGCAACCATGCTGTCGATTGCCTTGGTGTCACCCATGCGGGCGCCGGAACGCAGGGCCGGCAAGAAGTAAGCCGCCTTGGACATGACCTCCACCCCGCCGCCGACACCATAATCTGCATCACCAAGCAGAATATTTTGTGCGGTCGTGACGATACCCTGCAGGCCAGAGGAGCACAGACGGCCGACCTGCATGGCGACGGACTCCATTGGCAATCCAGCCTGAATGGAGGCGACGCGGGGCACGTAGGCATAGCGGGAGTCAGTAGGCATACAGTTGCCCACGGTGACATAGTTGATCAGCTGAGGATCCACGCCCGAGCGAACAACAGACTCCTTCATCACGATACCGGCCAAATCGCTGGAATCAAATTCCGCCAGCGCGCCTCCGAAGGCACCGATAGCAGAACGTACTGCGCTCAGAACCACCACTTCACGATTAGCCATGTGAACTCCTCCTCAGAATTGCTACGGTTAATTACCAACCCATCCAGCAACGCCCAACAGAGCCAGCACAAGACACACCAGCACCAGCGTACGCCAGATCAGGCCGATAGTACTTTGCATGAAATCGGCGTCGGCCTCATCGCCAACCCCCATTTCCGGACGTTCTATCACTTCCCCGGATTCGTGTATCGGCATACCCAGACGTACTCCCAAGGCGCCACCACCACTCGCCAAGAGTATACCGGAAGCCTTGTCTTTCCATTGTGTAGCCTGGGCACGCCAACAGTACACCCCATCCTCGAAATCGCCGACGATCGAAAACGCTATGGCCGTCAGGCGGACCGGCAACCAGTCAAGAATGGCGAACACTCTTCGGGAGAAATCACCGAAGTCACCAAACTCGTCAGACCGATCCCGATTCCCCCAGGCCTCATTGAAGAAATGCGCGAGTCGATAAAAGACGGCTCCGCTAGGTCCAGGCAACAGAATGAACCAGAAGGCTACTCCAAAAACATTACGGTGCGCAGCAACCAGCGCTTCTTCGATGGCCAGTCTGGCGACCTCACTGGAACTCGCGCCTTCATGGCTCCTCCCCCTCCACTCGGCGATCAGGCGTCGAGCCTGGGGAAGTTCCCCCATACGAAGCGCCAATTGGATGTCTGTAAAAAAATGGCTGACCTGGCGAAAACCCATCGTCAAGTAAAGCACCAGTACATTAAACGCGAAAGCAAGCACCGGATGAACGTGCCAGAGGACGAAATAGAGCAATGCGGAGGCGAAGCAGGACGTGATTATTGCCACCCACCACGCTACCGCACCGTGGCGCGCCTCACCATCGTTGAAGCGATCCTCCAGAAAACGGGCAAAAACACCTAAGGGGGCTTTTACGAAACGCTCCACCGGGAGCGGACGAAGTTGCTCCAGGAGCAAGGCGGCTATCAGAGAAAACAGGGTCATGCGGCGGGGGGCTTTGGTGGGCCCTCATGGTTCAAGCCTATAAAGTGTGGCCTCAAGATACCACCAAACGGACGCAATACAAACGGAGACGGCTCATCTGAGCAGGAATCGGTGAAGACTGACGAGCATTCCCGCCGTTGCCCCCCAAATAAAGTAATCGCCATAGGGCATTGCATAGTATTCGCGACTGACCCCGCGCACCTCTACCGATTGCAGACGATGGTTCGCATGATCGAGCAGAAAGGAGAGCGGAACCTCAAAAGCCTCCGCAACTTCAAAAGCATCCAAAGCCAAATCCAGAGGCGGACTCACCAAACCCACCACCGGAGTCACATCGAAGCCTGTCCCGGTTCGGTACTGGGGCAAACACCCCAACAGCTCAACCTTTTCACGGACAAGACCGATTTCCTCCTCGGTCTCCCGCAGAGCCGTATCCATGGGCGACACGTCGTGCGCCTCGACACGCCCCCCCGGGAAACTGACCTGACCAGGGTGATGATGAAGGTGGTCAGTCCGACGCGTCAGCAAGACCGTAGGCTCCTTCTCGCGCAGAACGATGGGCACAAGCACAGCTGCCGGCGTCAGCGGCCCTGCTAACCCGGCCTCCTCCACAGCAGCATCCGACACAACGCCGTCCACAAAGCAGGCGCGCAACCACTCCACCGAAGCAATTTTTGACAAATCCTGAGCTGTTGTCATCGCTGTCACTATCAATAGCGTTGGCGCAACCGGAGGCTGGCACCATCGTGCCGCATCTCCATGCGATTGAGAAAACTCATACCCAGCAATGCGAAAGGCATGTCAGCACTCTGAACGATTCCGTCAACGTTGCGCAGAACGACATCTCCGACACGCACCGTATCGAACCTGACCTTCCAGGCCTGAGCCACGTCATTGGCCGTCTGCATCGCCACCGTCTCGGCCTTGCTGACATCGATACCCGCCCTCGATGCGTCGGCACGCCCCAGCGACACATATGTCGCCCCCGTATCAACCACGAAACGGATTGCAGAACCATTGATCGAACCCGGTACGTGAAACTGCCCCCGGCTGTCAGCCTGCACGGTTACGGAAGGCGCCCGCTGGCCATCGCTGCCGAGATTAAGGGCCTGCTGCCCAACAACCAGACGCTGACGACGCCCGTCCACTTCGACCACGGCTCCGTCACCATCAACCGCAATGATCTTGACCCCTTCCTGCGTAACGGCACCCACACCAAGCGCCCGAGGACTTCCCCCGTTGATGACCATGAGCGCCTTTCCGGGAAAAACCCCGGCCAATGCCACTTCCGTTGCCCCTGCCGGGATCGCTAGGCAGCCCAGGAGCACGCCGCTACACTGCAGCAAACGACCAATCAAGGGAGTCATCATGAAACCGGTAGCAATCATTCGACATAGCAGGACAGAAGGTCCAGGCCATTTTGCCACATTCCTGGACAGTCATTCTGTACCGTGGCAGTTGTTCAGAATCGACGCGGGCGACGGAGTTCCATCACGGTTTGATGAATTCTCCGGTCTCTGTTTGATGGGTGGCCCCATGAGCGTCAACGACGATCTCCCATGGATCCCCCCTCTTCTTGAACTCATACGGTGCATGATCCATGCCGACCGCCCAGTAATCGGCCACTGCCTGGGCGGACAATTGATCAGCAAGGCGCTGGGAGGCGTTGTTACCCGCAACCCGGTAAAAGAGATCGGCTGGGGTCTGGTGACTGCCGTAGACACGCCCCTGACGTCCCGCTGGCTGGGCAATACCCGCCAGTTCGATAGCTTCCACTGGCACGGGGAGACTTTCTCGATTCCACCTGGCGGAACACGCATCCTCGCCAGCGCGGCCTGCCCCAACCAGGCTTACGTGGTGGGCGAAAAGCACCTCGGCATGCAATGCCATGTAGAGATGACCACTGAAATGATCCACGACTGGTGCCAGAGCGGCGTGGATGAAATCGCAGCCAGTCTACCTTCCCCGACGGTTCAAACCCCCGAACAGATGGCCGAAAACCTCGACAGTCGCCTGGCAGCGTTGAACCGTGCTGCCGAACAGCTGTACTCCCAGTGGATCAAAGGCCTTCAGGCGGACACCTGACGCCCAGGCAAATAAAAACCGGCCCGCAGGCCGGTTCTTACACGTAGCATCAGATCACGCAAATGTATCGATCGTCCGCCCAACCGTGGCGGCCGGATCCGGTGCTGCCACCGGCCTGGGAAGCGCCTCCAGCATTTGCGCCGCGCTCTGCTGCTGCTGATCGAGCACCTTACGCAACATCAGGACGGAAACCGAGTCCTGTGTCTGCACCTGTGACGTGGATGCCAGCGCGGAAACGCTCATCGCTCAATCCCGGAAATTGCCATACTGCAAAGGATAGTCCGTCACATCCTTCCGGACCAGGGCAATACATTCTTGCAGGACATCCCGCTTCGCTCCGCTGATGCGAACGGCCTCACCCTGGATACTGGCCTGGACCTTGAGCTTGCTGTCCTTGATCAGCTTGACGATCTTCTTGGATTGCTCCTGCTCGATACCGACCCGGACGGTGAGCTCCTGCTTGACCTTGTTTCCGCCCACCTTCTGGATATCTCCATGCTTGAGGCAGCGCACATCGATCTTCTTGGCCGTCATTTCGGGCAATAGAATCGCCAGCATCTGCTCCAGCTGGAAATTGCTGTCGCCGTGCAGGATAAGGAGCTTCTCCTGCTGCTCTACGCGAGCATCCGTCCCCTTGAAGTCGTATCGACCGGAAATCTTGCGATTCGCCCCTTCGACAGCATTTTTCAGGGCAACCATGTCGACCTCGGACGTAATGTCGAAAGATGGCATGGACGCCTCCCGGTCAGCCGAAATAACAGACGTAGTGATAGGGTTCGCCAGTCACTTCGATATCGAAGCTGGAATTGCCCGGCACCTTGAAGCTTTCGCCCGCAGCAGACAGCCTCCACTCGGCCTCGCCCTTGAGGCGATAGCGACAGGAACCGCCAACAGTCTCCATCACTTCCGGCTCACCGGTATTGAAAGTCAGACTGGCCGGCAGGATCACGCCGACGGTTTTTTTGCTGCCATCAGCAAAGATGACCGTGTGGCTGACGCACTTGCCGTCGAAATAAACATTGGCCTTCTTGATGACGGAAACACCGTCAAACTGAACTGACTGAGTCATGTTGCTACCTTCACAAGTTTATTCAATGCCTAACAGCTTCTGGATGATTCCCTTGGCCATGAAACCGATGAAACCAACACCAAGCCCCACGAACATCCAGATCGCACCGTACTTACCCGCTTTCGACTCCCAGGCGAGCTGGCCGATGATGAATATCATGTAGGCAATCAGACCACCTACGCACACCTTGAGGGAGATATCCTCGAACTCGGCCACGGTGAGGCCGAATATCACTGGGGCATTCGGATCCATTTTTGTTCAGTCAGCCCCGCTTCGCCTTCGCATTGGCTGCAATGCGCATACGCAACGCATTGAGGCGAATGAAGCCATGAGCATCCTTCTGGTTGTAAGCCCCCTGATCATCCTCGAAGGTGGCAATCGTCGGATCGAACAAGGAGTCAGTCTTGGAGTCACGAGCCACAACGATCACATTGCCCTTGTAGAGCTTGAGACGAACCCAACCATTGACGGTCTGCTGGGTATGGTCGATCAGCGCCTGCATGGCCTGCCGCTCAGGGCTCCACCAATAGCCGGTGTAGATCAGGCTGGCATAGCGGGCCAGCAGATCGTCCTTGAGGTGAGCCACTTCACGGTCCAGCGTAATGGACTCGATGGCACGGTGCGCACGCAGCAGGATGGTTCCACCCGGGGTCTCGTAGCAACCGCGGGACTTCATGCCCACATAGCGGTTCTCGACCAGATCAAGACGACCGATGCCGTGCTTGCCGCCGAGTTCGTTGAGCTTGGCAAGCAGCTCGTGAGCCTTCAAGCGGGTGCCATTGATGGCGACCAGATCACCCTTCTCGAATTCGAGATCGACGTACTCGGCCGCATCCGGAGCCGCTTCCGGAGATACTGTCCAGCGCCACATGGACTCCTCGGCCTCTGCCGCCGGGTTCTCCAGATGACGCCCCTCGAAGGAGATATGCAGCAGGTTGGCATCCATGGAGTACGGGGAGCCGCCCTGCTTGTGCTTCATTTCGATGGGAATGCCGTTCTTCTCGGCATACGCCAGCAGCTTCTCGCGGGACAGCAGGTCCCACTCACGCCACGGCGCGATGACCTTCACGTTAGGCATCAGCGCATAGTAGCCCAGCTCGAAACGAACCTGATCGTTACCCTTACCGGTGGCGCCGTGGGATACAGCATCGGCGCCGGTCTCGCGGGCAATCTCGATCTGGCGCTTGGCAATGAGCGGACGCGCAATGGAGGTACCGAGCAGGTACTCACCTTCGTAAATCGCATTACAGCGGAACATCGGGAACACGAAGTCGCGCACGAACTCTTCACGCAGATCGTCGATGAAGATGTTCTCGGGCTTGATGCCGAATTGCAGCGCCTTGGCGCGCGCCGGTTCGAGCTCCTCGCCCTGCCCCAAATCGGCCGTGAAGGTGACCACTTCACACTGATAAGTGTCCTGCAGCCACTTGAGGATTACCGATGTATCCAGCCCGCCCGAGTAGGCAAGCACAACCTTCTTTACGTCGCTCATGTCCCGCTTTCCGAATATGAGTAAATGAGTCCTAACCGTTTCCGACCGCGCTAAGCGCAGTCCCCCTCGATCTTTCCGATCAGCAGGTATTCCATCAATGCTTTCTGTACGTGCAGACGGTTCTCCGCCTCATCCCAGACAACGGACTGGGGCCCGTCGATAACCTCTGCAGACACTTCCTCGCCACGATGAGCCGGCAGACAATGCATGAACAAGGCTCCGGGATTGGCAACTTTCATCATGTCCTCGTCCACCTGCCAGTCGGCAAAATCGCGCATCCGCTCTTCGTTTTCCGCCTCGAAGCCCATGCTGGTCCACACATCGGTGGTCACCAGATCCGCACCACGGCAAGCCGCCATCGGGTCATCGAAGTGCGCATAGTGACCCGTGCCATACAAACCGGCCCGCTCGGGTTCGACTTCATAGCCCGGCGGCGTGGACACATGGACATGGAAATCCAGCACTTCTGCCGCCTGCAACCAGGTATTGCAGACGTTGTTCGAATCCCCAACCCAGGCCACAGTCTTACCCTTGATCGAACCACGATGCTCAATGAAGGTGTAGATGTCGGCCAGGATCTGGCAGGGATGGTATTCGTTGGTCAAGCCATTGATCACCGGCACCCGCGAATACTCCGCGAAACGCTCGATGATGGACTGCTCGAAGGTGCGGATCATCACGATATCGCTCATGCGCGAGATCACCTGAGCGGCGTCCTCCACCGGCTCACCACGGCCCAGCTGGGAATCCCGCGTGTTCAGGTAGATCGCCGATCCACCGAGTTGCTGCATCCCGGCCTCGAAGGACAAGCGCGTCCGCGTGCTGGCCTTTTCGAAGATCATCACCAGTGTTCTATCGAACAATGGATGATGGGGCTCGTAGCGCTTGAAACGCTCTTTTATCCAGCGGGTGCGGGAAAAAAGATAATCGTACTCAGCGCAGGAAAAATCGTTGAACTGTAAGTAGTGTCTCGGTGCGTTCATGGCACTCGTTCTTCGTTATTGTGCTGCAAGAAATCCCTTGATCAGCGGCACCAATCCATCCACCAACGCGGTTGCTTCGCCTTCGCTGAAATTCAGCGAAGGCAACAAGCGTACAACCTTGTCCGCAGTGACATTGATCAGATAGCCCGCCTCAAGAGCCTGCGCCACCAAGGCACCGCAGGGACGGTCGAGTTCGATGCCGATCATCAGACCGGCGCTGCGGATGTCGAGGACACCAGGAACCCCCTCTAGTGCCTTGCTCAAGCCGCTGCAGATAATACGGCCGATACGCTCGGCGTTCTCGAGAAGACCTTCTTCATCGATAACCGACAAGGTCGTCAGCGCAGCAGCGCAAGCCAGCGGATTGCCGCCAAAGGTCGACCCGTGATTGCCCGGCTGGAAAACACCGGCGGCACGCCCAGCAGCCAGACATGCCCCGATCGGGACACCGGAACCGAGCCCCTTGGCGAGGGACATCACGTCCGGCTTGATATCCGCATTCTGATGACCAAACCACTTGCCGGTCCGTCCGACGCCACATTGCACCTCGTCGAACATCAGCAACAGTTCACGCTCGTCGCACAGCGTGCGCAAGGCCTTCAGATAGGCCTGCTGGGCCACGTGAATGCCACCCTCACCCTGGACGGGCTCAAGCAGGATGCCTACGACGTCGGCGCGCCCTTCAAGGCTGCGCTCGACTGCCGCCAAGTCGTCAAAGGGAACACGCAGAAAACCGCCCACTAGCGGCTCAAAGCCGATCTGTACCTTCTTGTTGCCGGTTGCGGACAGTGTGGCAAGAGTACGTCCATGGAAAGAATGCTCCATGACAATGATCACTGGCTCCGCAATCCCACGCTTGTAACCATACAACCGGGCAAGCTTGATGGCGGCCTCGTTGGCCTCGCACCCAGAGTTGCAGAAGAACACCTCGTCCATCGCTGACAGCTCGGCAAGCCTGTCCGACAGCGCCTCCTGCAGGGGAATTCCGTACAGATTGGAAGTGTGGATCACGCGGGACGCCTGTTCGGCAATTGCGCGAACCAAGCGGGGATGGTTATGCCCGAGTGTCGACACGGCGATTCCGGATAAGGCATCAAGGTATCGCTTGCCGGATAAGTCAAACAGCCAGGAACCCTCCCCGTGGCTGAATGCCACCGGAAGTCGCCCGTAAGTGTTCATCAGGTGAGACATGAAGCAACCTTGTTCCGATGCTCGCCCGCCGCTGACGCAACCCACTGCGCCAGCACCAGAAAGGCGAAACGGCGACTTTCGTCGCCGTCGAATATAGAAAACCGCTGAGGCATTCTAAGTGACAACTGCCAGATTGTACAGGCTTGCGACATCCGCCGTCAGCCAGTCACCTTGCCCCCGCTGGCCGCATCGGCCCGATGTAAGATTTTGCGATGACAACATTGTCGATGTAAACGTCCATATCCCTTGGCGGCGGCGCAGTGCCCCCATGATAGATATTGAACCAGATGGTTTCGATTTTCAGGTCAGGAATATTACGCAGGCGCAGATTCGTCTTTTCATAGGCAAGGCGGCCATCCACCCACGCCCGCAAGACCCCATTCTTCTGCCCTGGTTTGTTGAGTTTCAGATATTGCTCAATGCAGTACCAGCGATTTCTCTGCAAGGCCCCGAGACGATCGAGACTCCAATTCAGCGGATCCCCCGAATCTGACTCCATGTCAGCATGATACGCATACGTACCGATAGGCGTCGTCCCCGCCAGGGGATTGCTCGAACTCGCCATGACCGAGAACAAACCCCGCAATGACCAACCATTATCCCCGGAGCTCTGACGCAAGCCCCAGCCTGCCTTTCCGTACGTACCGCCAAAACCCGGAAGTTTTCCGCCGTCGACGTCAGGCGACCAGCTGGCTCCCAACCTCAGGTAGTACCGAAAATAGACCTCTTCCGGCTCAAATCCGAGCTTTTCACGAAAGCCATAGCGCAAGTCAAGCCCTAGATTCTTGCCTTTTTTGAACCGAACCCTCAAGGCATTGCCCGACAAAGGCGCAAAACCATTCTCAGGATCCTTGCTCACACGCTCAGCAAAAGAGCGCGGATCATAATACGACCATCCAAACTCCCACGCGGCACTCTCGAATCCTGACACAAAATAAACATCCGGATCCTTCGCCAATGCTTCCTCGTTGGCGTACCTGCTGGCCAACCCCGGCCGCGATACCGAATCGGGGCTAGACGGCGGGCTGACAGCAAAGACACCGAGCGTCACCTCACCACCGTATTGCCTTACAAGACTCAGGGTCAACGTTGCTCTGGCCAGACGTCGTTCACGCAAACTTTTCGGCAACGGAAATCCCAGAATACCTCGCGCGCCACCGCCTATCTTGAGACGATTCTCCTGGCCGAGACTCGCATATGTGGAGCAGTCCATATAGGAGTCCGCAGACGGAAATACGATATCTGCGCCACCATCGGAAAACTCAAATGTAACGACAGGACGGTCGGCAATCGCGGAATTCTCCCGACTGCTCACATCCAGGATGCCATTTCCCGCCATTGGCGAAATCATCATGCCCTTTGAGGCATCGGCCTTACCCAGCATCCAATCCTTGACCAGCGCGGTAAGGTCCAGCTGTATGGTCCTCCCCTTGTAAGCCTCGGGAACTGTGACTCTAGAATAAGGCCGCATTCCAAACAGCTGATGCGACGCATCCTGCCAATCCCCACCTTTACGCGCCCAATCCCCCCCAACCCCTCGGTTGAAGGCATGGCAAGTAACCCCATCGGGGCCGTCTCCCAGCGTATCGGCGGCCTCTGCCCATGCCGTCAAGCAACACACCAGCAGTGCCAAGCAAGAGCGCAACCTCAGCCAGCCAAGAATCACCGCGCCCCCTCTCCCGAAGGCGCCTGAGGCTTAACTGCCTCATCCACCTTCCCCTCCTCCTTCGGCTCGGGCACCCCTGACTCCACAGGCGGCACGGGCTTCCATTTGCCAACCTTTTCCAGCTTTTGCCTGAGCCCTGGCAAGGGGTAACCTCGCCCGTAGGCTGCATGGGCTGCGACCAGGGCATCGTCATACCGCCCCAACGCAAACCAACCCAAACCCAGGTTGTACTGGTAATTGGCATTATCCGGAGGAACAGTCTTTTGAGCACGCACGAGACGCTCCTGCGCGGCGACCTTATTCCCCGCATCCAACAGCCACATGCCATACAGCAAATCAACCATCCCATCATCCGGGGCGATCCTGCTTGCAAGCTCGAAATAACAATCAACGCTCACCCCAGCGCCCCTCGGACGATTAGTCTTGTCTCGCTTGGCAAGCCGTGCCATCGCGGACAAAGCCCGATGGTGATTCGGAAAATATCGCAATACAAAGTCCAAATCTGCTCCGATATAAGCCGAACTATCCCCTTTTACCAGAGCCTCAACCTGAGAACTGAAGTGAAAGTGCTCCACGCGCCCCAGCACATCCCCTGGCGCAGCCCGATAATCATAAGGACCACTAGTCACTCCTCCGGGAGTACACCCCCCCAAATCGGCAGCGCCGACAGAGAAGGCATGGAGACCAAACAGGAAGAACAACAACCGCATTCGCAAAGATCTTGCTGCGGGCATGGCACTCATCGACGGGATTCCAATCATGGCGATCTCCAGGGCAAATCAAATGAATTCTGAGGTTACCGCACCGACTCGACAAGCTGCGGAGCACCAACGCGCAAGAAATTGTGAGCCAAACGGAGTGCAAAGCGTCCCGCCGTGCGATCCCAAGGAGTGAATCGAGGCAACTGGAATACGTCGGATTCCGGCCCCACCGATCCGATCGATGTACTGAATGCAGCCTCGTAGCCTGCCTGCCGAACCAACTCGACATCCCGAGCTGAATAATCAGCGCCGGGTTTCCCGTTCGGATAAGCAAAAAAACGCGGCACATGGCCCAAGATGGACCCAAGCTCGTCGCGGTTTCTCTCTATCTCTTCCCTTGCGCCCTTGTCATCCAGAACAGAAAGGATCGGGTGATTCACCGTATGTCCGCCAACGATCATCCCTGCATCTGCCAGCCCCCTCAGCTGAGCCGGACTCATCATCATGCCGGTAGGCAACGATACACCGGCATCCGCCTCGAGGCGCACCAGAGCAGCCTCCCTCACATCCAACGACATATACTTGATCCGCCGCAACAACTCTTCGACAAGACGCTCCCGTGTTTCCACGGGACCAAGCTTGCGGACACTCAGATCCAGCCAGTCCAGATTCAGCTCATCACGCTGCGTCAGGCGGATAGTCTCCCTGACCCGGTCATTGAACATCATGCCGCCGGAAAGAAAGCCGCTCGCCACAAAAAAGGCAGCAACGACGCCATGTCTCTTGAGTATGGGGAGCGCTACCGAGAAGTTATCCTCGTAACCATCATCAAAAGTAATCACCACTGCCCTGGGAGGCAACTTTCCCGCACGGCGCAACTCCAGCGCATCATCAAGCGGCAGAACATTATAAGTATCCGCCAGCATGCCAATCAGGCTATCGAACACTGCCGCATACACTTCGCCGGGGACCATCGGATCCTTCTCCGGCACAACGCGGTGAAATATCAATGCCGTAAATCTGTCCGGACGCCAACCTCCCAGCGATCGCAGCCCCCCGAGTTTCAGGCCAACCGATTGGTAGCTCACGTAAAAGTCCACATGAAAAATAAATTCACGGATATCGTTCCGTCAAACAGCACGCACGCCCATTGCCATCCCGTTTTGAGACACCGACTTCACAGCCAGACCGGCTTCCTTCTCGCGCACGACTTCATTCACAAGAATGATCGCCCCTACTATGTAATACGGCAAATCAAAATTAACCAGATTGACGAAAGCACCCCCAACTGCAAAGCCCATCAATGAAGCCTGACACATTCTGACGAGCAATGACGCCCACTGCAGCTCAGGATCATCCTTCACGCGCTCAACAATGGAGCTCGCCAGACGCCAGGCACTGACCCCTACCGCGATATAGAGGAACAGCCCAATGAATCCATGCTCAGCCAATGCCTGAAAATAGATACTATGTGGCGAATAAGCCTTCGCCCAGTCAGTCACTGCATACCGTATCCACGTCATCGAATCCTCGGTTACCGAAAACCCTCCACCGGTCAGCGGATTGTGGATGACCAAATTCCAGATCATTTTCCACGTATATAGCCGGCTTTGAGCGGAATGATCCTCATGCGACTTGATTGTGGACATCTTGCTGGTCCAGCTCTCTGGCATCACGGCCATAAGAATGGCAAGCGCCATGCCAATCAGCAGCAATGTGGCGAATTTGTGCTTACTTCCCTTCAGCCCAAGGAACAACGACATAGCAAAAACTGCCAACAATGCGCCCCGCGACGTTGTTCCGAAAACGGACAACGTAGTCAGCGCCATAGCCGCATACATCATCTTGCGGTAAATGGGGCGCTCCAATTGCTGAGACAGGTAGTACATAAACGGAACAACCATGGTCATGGCAATCGCAATGTGATTTGTTCCTTCGATAAAGCTACCTGCCGGCCCCATCACCATTCCGCCCCCGCCTACAGCAGTATAGAGACCGCCCTTGACGCCAAAGTAACCAATCGACACAACCAGAACCCAGACCAGCAATTGAATCTGCTCTCGACCCCGTAGCATCATCAAGGTAATAAATAGCATGAACTGTATCTTTGTCACCTTCGACCAGTTCTCATACACCACACCAGGGATCGTACTGATGGCAAACACAGAAGTGACGCACATCCACAGGTATAGCACCACCATCAACTTGGCAGCGTTCGCATTGGGATAAGGATACCTTGCTTTTTTTGAAAGGATAAAACACAGCAATGCACAGGCAGCAGCAGCCTGCGCAAATGGCAATGAATACGCAAACGACCACGTCAATCGATGCGGATTCATCATACTGACCCACACCCAAAGCAAAGGCCCCCAGTATGGCTTTCGAAAGGACAGAATCACTCCGTAGCCAAATACGACGATCAATATGATGTCGCGCATCAATCACCCCCGAGCCGGAGAAACATGGCTGACCACATAACGAAATTTTCCCGATTTTTCGAGAGGAATCCCATCACAATACGTTATTTCGATCTCCACGCCCTGCCCTAATCGCCCCCGATAATCCTTGCGAATCCGGGCCTCAGCGGTGTCCTTTTCGTAACCATCTCCGCAAACGATCATCAATTCCGTTCGCTTTAGAGAATGCTGGATTATCTTGAACTTCCGGACTCCAGGAATATCGCGGGCCGTATAAACCAGCGCCAATCCGTGCATGACAGTTCCATCTTCGGCAACAATGAAGTCCGTCGTTCGTCCCTGAACCTCCTTCAGCAGCGGCAAACCACGGCCACAGCTGCACTGCTCATCGCTCAGAAGCCCCACATCCCCAGTCCTGTACCGCAAGAAGGGAAAGTCCCGCGACGCCATATGGGTCACTACAATCTCCCCTGGAATACCCGGCTCCGTTGCCAGGCCATTCTCATCCACGGTTTCCAGCAAAATGTCCTCAGCAGTCAAATGCAGATTCCCGGCCGGACACTCGTGAGCAAGAAAACCAGCATCGCGGGCACCATACCCATTCGCTACAGGACAATTGAAGGCTTTGACAATCGCCTCACGCTGATGCTCATAAAGCCGCTCTGACGTCACAAAGGCAACCTTGATGCCCAGATTGTCGAGCCTGATGCCATGCGAAGCCGCAACATCCGCTATATGCGCCAATGCAGAAGGGTAGCCAAAAAGCATCTTTGGTCGCAGCGAGGTGATGCTCTTGAGCATCTTGAGAACCTTGGCCTCGGACATCTCGAAGGCCGGCAGCAACCAAGAGCGCAAGATACGATCGCGCACCATCTTGACCCTGTCCTGCCCCCCCAACTCAATGGGCGATCCCCACAAGACAATCTCAGGATCACCGATATCCACATCCCACCAACGTGTCGCTCTCCATTTGGCCGCGACATCGTGGCTCTTGCGGTCCTTTCCGATATAAAAGATCAGCGGCTCCCCGCCAGATCCTCCGGTGTTGTAGCGCGTCACCGGCCCCGCGTCAGAGGACATCATGCCTTGCCCAGCCGTCTTGATCAGAGACTTGGTAAGAAACGGAATGGACCGAATATCCTTGATAGACCTGAGCTCCGACGATTTGAAGCCGTGCTCGGAAAACAGCTTTTTGTAGTACGGAACATGTACCTCGATATCCGCAAGGAATAGGCGCAGATTTTCAAGCTGCAATGCCTCGATACGCTCCCTGGACCACCACTGCGTCTCTTCGAGCACTTTCAGACGACGAACGGAGTCGTGACCTTTCAAACGCTCATGAACAGGAAACAAAAGACCAGAAGCAATTCGAGTATAGACACTCATGACAACTCCATCGGTTTGGCTTTCGCTACGCGGACGTACTCAGCCAACCAAAGATCACGAACCCGCGCCCAGGAATAACGTTGCACGTCATCCACAGCGGCACTTGCCAGACGTCGTGCCAAACCACGATCAGTTGCAATGCGGATCATTGCAGCGGCCATCTCCTCAACGCATCCGGAAGAAACCAGCAGTCCGGTTTCTCCATCCCTCAGAATGAATGGCACGCCGCCTACGCTGGTAGATACAACCGGCACCCCACTGGCGAACGCTTCCAGAACGGAAATCGGCATGTTATCAACCGTACTGGGATTCACCATCATGTCTGCCGAGGCATATAATTTGGGAATATCCACATTATCTATGCGACCACAAAAATCAACCGAATCAATAATACCCAGGTCATTTGCCAAAGCGCGCAGTCGTACCAGCTCGGGACCGGAACCCGCCACAGTCATCTTTGCTGTAGGCAGCGCAGCCTTCAGTCGGGAAAATGCCTCGAGTACCGTCGGGATACCATATATAGGCTCTAGATTGCGGGTCACAACCACGTGACAGGAACCGTTGCACAGACACTCGGGATCTCTGGCCCGAAAACGATCCAGATTGATGATGTTCGGAACGATCCGCGAAGTGAAGCCATGCTTGGCAAACACTTTTTCCAGGAAACCTGATGGAACGACCAGCGAGTCTGCGAGCTCCAGTGTTCTATGTACGATACGCGGTGCGCCCGAAAAGAATGGATCCGCCTCTCCTCCCCTATAGTTGACGATGACTGGCGTCCCACGCAGCTTCGCAAGCCAAATTGCGGGGGCTGCATATAGATGCCACGCCCAACCAGAATTAGCCAGCACATGCACAACAGATGAGCGCCCCGCCAGTTTCCAGAGCGAATACAAATAGGGCACGAGGCGAAAAAGGGCTCGAAAACCACGGAGATTTTCTACCCACGAAAATGGGTACGGACGATTGGTGCGTACCAACTCCATTTTCAGTCCATGCTGACCAAACAGGTCAAGCAATTGCTGGCACTGATTCGCCATCCCTCCGGAGGGGGGAGGAAGAGGGCCAACCAGCCCGACCTTCAATCCACCGAGGTCTATATGCATTTTTTGAATCTTCTACGGATAAGCGAATAGATCTGGGCTGCCAGCATCAAAGACAAGACCAGCCCGATCCAAAACATTGCAATGAGCTCATGCTTGAGTGCAAACATGCGTTTGCGCAGATCGAGGTTATCGGCTTCTTCCAGAACCTTTATCTTCGGATGCACACCGACCGCGATCGCAGCCAATTGCTCCGCCGAACGTGAAATGGGACTGATGACTTCCACGACTGGAGAAGCATCGTAGGCAAAGACGGCATTACCCCACCACAGATACCATTGATTTGCGCCCCGCCGGTAGTAGTCGAACAAATGGTCGTCGTTCTTGAAGCCAAAGCGGCCAGGACCGTTCTTGACGATCTGTACGCGTCGCCCCCCCTCCTTCAGATAGGCATGAAACTCCGTCGCCGACAAAGGTTCTCCAGTCCTCGCATCGATCACGCGAAAATTATTGAATACATCGATGAAGATCCATTTTCCGCGCTGACGATCAAACACTTCGACCATTGCATGGCCATGCCCTCCAAAGCCATCGAACGAGAACGCCCATTCTCTCGAAAACAATCCGGCCGCTCTCGCGAGACCAAGAAAGACATTGGTGAAATCCGAACAATAGCCATATCCTTCCTGGATCTTCGCGTAAGTATCATCCAGGGTTGACTGAATCGCCTCCCCATTCTTCGCATTATGGGTCAGGTTAGCTGCGAGCGTGAGCGCGGCATCCAAATCGCCGGATTTCTGATTCAGCCCCAGATCAGCCACGATTTTTCTGTAAGCAGGACTTGCCGGAGCATTATCCAACGGGAAATCCCCAGGGACCTTGTCCGGAGTCCAGGAAAAATCCCCAGGCCTTGTCGGCTCCATCAGGATGGCATTTCTGAGACGAACGGCCTCCGTCGAAGGGTACGCCAGAGACAGGGCGTAGGACATCATGATCAGAAGAATTAGGGAATTCCCTCCGATAAGCCACGCCCCCCCCCATCGCAGGCGAGTATGAAATGCGGTCTTGCTCATTCGATGCTCCAATGCACATTACACTGAGTCAGGGCCTGCTTGACTGCCCGAGCGGCCACTGCATGGCCTTCGCGATTCCAGTGTCTATCTATGGGCGAATAGTCAAATCGCTTTCCCGTTCTCGCATACGCTGCCGCAAATTCAGGGGCGAGATCCACGACCTGAAAGCCAGCCCCCTCTGCCTTGGCACTGAAATACGCTCTGATTTCCCTCGAATCAACAGATGGGCTAGCCGGCAGACCGTAGAGCGGATAGCGATCGCTATCCAGGAGGAAGACGGTGCACTCTGGCGATACTGCCGTCGTTCGTTTTAGCTCTTCAAAGAAGTAATCGATCGCCGCAGGAAGACGCCGGTCGTCATGACGTTTTTCCCCTCCCTCTCCGACCTCACGTGCAGCCCCCCTCTGAAAGTGCACTTCAGGCATGCTGAATCCAAGATTGGCGCGCAGATAACGATATAGCGACGACTGAGCAAGAAGTCGGCTGGACCAAGACCGCGGACCGGCACGCTCTTCTTCATACTTTACCTCCCACCCGCCGTCGGACATCTGAATGAAATGACGCCATCCCCGACGGGGAATCAAGCTCTCGGCCAGATCACCATCGACAATCAGAAAGATCTGGGCCTGAGGCTGGAAAGCCGTTCTGGCAGCTTGCGCCACTCCAAGATAGTCGCTGATCGACAAGCCACTTGCCCCCAATCCGAAGACCCCCTCCCGCTGCCCCAGAAGTTCCCCCAGCTGACCTTGAAGGGTGTCCTCGTAACGGTTCATCTTCGACTCGATGTAGCTGTCGCCAATCACGACGATGGGTCGCTGATCCGGCCGATAATCAAAAGGGGCGAGATGTCCGAAATTATTCGTCACGCCACGGCGGGGAAGGTGCATGTCCCAGCGAGCCGAATAAGCGTAACGAACATGGGACTCATAGTTCTTGAGTGGCCAAGCGGGGTCATCGACCCTCAGCAATCCCTTGGATACCGGCAGCAACATGAAAAGAAGCTCCAGCGCCAAAACACACAGAGTCACTCCCAGCACCAGCCATGCGACAGCACCAAGAACTCGTTTCATGTCAGAAATTGAAATAGATAAATTCAGAAGCGCCCCGCGTTCCATTTATGACAGCCAGCAGCAGAACCATGACAAGTGCAGCACCAACAAACGACCAGCGGGCAGCGGCCATATCTGCGAGCGCTGGCGCGCCCGTCCCACGGCGGGCTTCAATCCACCGGGCAACAACCTCCTGTGAGTTGGGTGCCATCCACGCCACCGCCAGCAACACAAGCGTAATGACGAACTGCCGCATGCCCTCTTCGGTAGGCTCCGGAATCACGATCTCGAAAAGACCCGCCATGCCACTCAATACGCGCACCGCGTCAGAAAAAGTAGTCGCCCGGAAAAACACCCACGCCACCACCACTGCAATAAACGTCACCAGACGGGACAGCCCATTCGCTGCAGTCGAAGGAGCACGGCCAGCGGAAGAAAAAATGGCCTGCCAGGCATGGTTCACGATGAGATAAAGGCCATGCAGCCCCCCCCACACAACGAAGGTCCAGCCAGCACCATGCCATAGCCCGCCCAACACCATCGTCACCAAGAGATTCATGTAGCGCATCACGGGCCCCTTGCGATTCCCTCCCAGCCGAATGTAGAGATAATCGCGAAGGAAACGCGAAAGCGTCATATGCCAACGGCGCCAGAATTCACTGATATTGTTGGCTTTATAGGGTGAATTGAAATTGAAGGGCAGGCGAACGTTGAACAGGCGGGACAGCCCCACCGCCATGTCGGAATATCCCGAGAAGTCGAAATACAACTGAAGGGTGTAGGCCAGCGCTGCTCCCCAGGCGGTCACCAAATCGGGGGATGGGCCATGATCGAAAACCGGCCCGACATACGGTTGAATGCCATCCGCCAGAACGACCTTCTTGAACAGTCCCAGCAGGAAAAAGGCAACCCCGGCAACGATGTTTTCCGGGATCCATCGATACGTTTCCCGGCGTGCGAACTGCGGCATCATTTCCGCGTGATGGAGCACGGGCCCTGCGATCAGGTGCGGAAAATAGGTCACAAAAAGAAGGTAGTAAACCGGATCGGATTCCTTGACCTTCCCTTCCTGGCAGTCCACGAGAAACGCTATCTGGGTGAATGTGAAGAAAGAGATGCCGATGGGCAATACCACATCAATGCCTGGCAAGGGCAATCCGCTCAAACTGCGTATCGCATCGGCAAAGAAATTGGCGTATTTGTAATAACCCAATAACAGCAGATTGATCGCAACGCCCGCGATCATGACCTTCCTCGCCGAACGCCCCTGCCCCGCCTGCACATAATTGGAGATCACCCGGCCTGCCAGATAGTTCATGGCAATCGAGGAAAGCAGCAACAGTACGTATTCGGGGACCCAGTAGCCGTAAAAGAAAACCGACGCCGCGCCCAACCAGCATCCACTCAGCCGCCACCACCCACGCAGTGACAGCAGCATGAAGACGCCCAGCACTACCGGCAGAAACGCGAAAAGAAACTCGTATGAATTGAAGAGCATGCAGGCGAGGAATGAATCAGGACTATCGCGCTCTCGCTGAAAGCACAGAGCGGAAGCGCCGAACGCCCCTGCTCGACGCCTCCAGCGAGCATCGTCTGCTTACCAGCACAGGCCGACGTAATGCCCGGCGGGTCGCAGCTCACGCGGAATGTTAACAATATCCAAGACCGTCTGATCCGGACGAACCAGGCCCCCCAGCCGACGGAAGACCTCCTTGTCGTTCAACCCAACGACGATTACATCTGCCTCGGCGACAACCTGTTCGAGGTCCTCTTTCATGAGTTCGCCGATATGGGGCAGGTGCGTCTCGATGAAACGACGATTGGCACCGAGCAGACGGGACAGATTGACCTCCGGATCGTAGAAATGGAGATGCAAGCCCTTGCCGATCAACTGCTCCGCCAGGGTAACCAGGGGACTCTCCCGCAAATCATCGGTTCCCGTCTTGAAAGAGAGACCCACGAAGCCGATCCTGCGTTTGCCCGTTTCAAGAACCTTTTGCACGGCTACATCCACGTGGTTCCGATTGGAGGGCATGATGCCGGCCAGCATCGGGATTTCCACGTCATGCTTCTTGGCGAGATAAGTCGTGGCCCGCAGGTCCTTGGGCAGGCAGGAACCACCAAAGGCGAAGCCGGGCGTCAGGTAGGCGCGGGAGATGTTGAGCTGCGTATCCTGACAGACCAGATCCATGACCTCGAACGGATTCACGCCGAGCGCCTCGCACAGACGAGCCGTCTCGTTGGCGAAGGTGATCTTCAGCGCGTGGAAGTTGTTGCAACAGTACTTCATCATCTCCGCCGAACGGACGGAGGTTTCGAGGAACTTGCAGGGCAGATGACCAAAGAGCGCCTGCAGGCGCTCGATCGGATAGGCATGGTTGGCCCCCACGACCGTGAACGGCGGCTTGTCGTAGTCACGGATGGACGAACCTTCACGCAGGAACTCCGGCTGGAAACACAGATGAAAACCCTCTCCATCCTTCTTGCCGGAGCCCGATTCGATGATGGGACGCAGCACGTCTTCAACGGTTCCGGGCACCAGCGTCGAGCGGAACACCACCACATGTGGCGTGCCCTTCTCGCGGATCGCCTGCCCCATGCTTTCGGCCAGGCGCAGGACTGCGCCTTGATCCTGACTGCCGTTGCTAGCGGACGGCGTACCCACGCAAACAAGGGAGATGTCGCTGTTCAGCACCGCATGGACGGAATCGGTCGTCACCGACACGCGACCACTTGCCACCACGCTCTGCATCAGATCGACCATCCCCTCTTCAACCACAGGGGTCTTGCCGTCACGGATGAGATCAAGCTTGGTCTGATCGATGTCCACGCCGATCACCTCGTGACCGTCCCGGGCCAGGCAAGCCAGCGACACCGCACCGACGTAGCCGAGGCCGAAAATACTGATCTTCATTTGCGTTTTCCCTTGTTTTCCTGAAACTGTTTGACGCACCGCTCAATGATGCCGTCGAGTCGCTCCATCGAACGCGGCCACGCATGGTGGCTCAGCATGCGTGCGCGCCCTGCCTCCGCGAGGCGATTGCGCTCAACGGGATCGGAACAAATCCGTTTGATGGCTGCAGCATAAGCTTCAGGCGTATCGGCGACGAGGAAATGCTTCTCGGATTCCGCGTCGACGCCGCCCGCGGCGATGCTGCTGGTCACCACCGGAACCCCCATCGCCATCGCCTCGAGGATCTTGTTCTGCGTACCCCGGGCTATGTTGAGCGGCGCGACCATGAGGGCCGAGCTGCGCACGAAGGGGCGTACGTCCGGCACCGAGCCGGTCACCGTAACCCCATCCAGATCGCCCAGTTTGCGAACGGCCGGAGATGGATCCGCCCCAACCACCAGGAGCTTCATCTGCGGCCGATCCTTCTTGAGCAGCGGCCAGATCTGCTCGCAGAACCGGAACATGCATTCCTGATTCGGGTAATAGTCCATCCGCCCGATGAAGCTGATGGTGTCCGGATCGTAGGACGAACCGTCAGGACTGAAAAAGGAGGCATCCACTCCATTGGGGAACCAATCGGTGGTCAGACCGGTATTGTAGGCATTCAGTGTTTCCCACTCGGCGCGGGTCGTTGCCGTACCCAGGTCGAACTTCCCTGCCAGGCGCTTTTCAGCAGCCAGCATCTTGAGGCCTTCGAGACGGTAGCCCAGAGACAGCGGGAAGGGCTTGTAATTGGCATACTCCAGCCATTTCTGGGAATCCATGTCACCGTAATCGATAATCTTCGGGACGTCGGTGACGTGCTCCACATACTGGGCGACCGAGGAACAATGGACGAAGATCAGATCCCACTTCTGCGCGGCCAACAGGCGATCGATCTTGCCCTTCAGTTCAGGCGAATAAAAGAAGCCCATGGACGACGGCGTGAGCAGGGGCAAGCGCGCCACCATGCGTAGGGCCTGGACAGGATTGCTCACCAGGCCCATTTCGAAGGCATGGCAATGGGGGGCGATCCCCTTCCCCTCCTCAGCCTCTGCCGGGGAACGGGCCAGCGAACACACCGTCACCTGATGCCCCCTCTCCGTCAGGTGGCGGATCATGTTGAAGGGGCGGATCTTGCCGCCTCGTTTGGGGGGATACGGGAAACGGTGACAAATGTAGAGGATGTTCATTGCGTATAGCTCTTGAGCTCGGCCGCGACGTCCCCGGGCTCACGCTGGTCCAGATAGATCCGGCTCCAGATCTCGAGGTTCATCAGGGACAGCAGACCGTCCGTGCCATCGGCCCGGTTGGCTTCATGGTCGGCCATCAGTGCCGCGATCGCGTCGTGGCGGAACAGCCCGCGCCGCGCGACGGATTCCTTGGACAACAACTGTCGCAACACGGGCGCCAGGTCGCGCTTCAGCCACGCGCCCATAGGGGTACCGAAACCCCGCTTCTTGCGATCCAGGATATCCCCTGGCAGCAGGCTGGAGAGGCTCTCCTTCATCAGATGCTTGAGGCGCCCGCCCTTCACCTTGAGCGAGCCGGGAATCGACGCCGCCAGTTCGACCAGTTCATGGTCCAGCAAGGGCACACGGCACTCCAGTGAGACGGCCATGCTCATCTTGTCGGTCAGCAGCAGAAGGTCGTCGGGCAACTGCGTTTCCGCATCGACCGCAAACATGCGGTTGAGATCATCATTGCGCCCCGCACCGGCAAAGGCACCGGCCAGCGGATCCGGCGCACCGGCCAGGGGATCCAGCAACATCCCATTCACCACATCGCGGGCCAGCACCTGCAGATAGCTCCGGTAGCGGTCGTCGGCGTCCATGTCCGCCGAAGCGATGAAACCCTTCGCCAGGCGCAAGGTATTGAGCAGGCCCGAATGCCGGTCGCTGGGCAGACGGTTGGCGACGCTCCGCGCCACCGACCGCACAAAGCCCGGCAGACGGTGGAAACGCTCGGCGTAATGCCCGCCCAGATAGCGCCGGTAGCCACCGAAAAGCTCGTCCCCCCCCACGCCCGAGAGGATCACCTTGACGTCACGACGTGCAAACTCCGACACCAGATAGGTGGTGATGAAGGCAGTATCCGCCACCGGCTCGTCCATGTGCCACAGCAGCCTGGGCAACAGGGACACCACGTCCGGCTTGACGACGATCTCGTGATGCTCAGTGCCGAACAGTTGGGACACCTGCCGCGCGTAGGGCAGCTCGTTGTACAGGTTCTCGGCCACGCCCCCTTCAAAACCGATGGCATACGTCCGGATCGGCTGCTCCGAATGGCGGGCCATGAAACCCACCACGGCGCTAGAGTCCACGCCCCCTGACAGGAAGGCCCCAATGGGCACGTCGCTAACCATCTGCATACGCACCGACTCTTCAAGCCGCGCTTTGATCCGCTCGATCCATTCGGCCTCCGAGACGCTACGCTCGATCGCAGTCGGCAGACGCCAGTAGCGCCACTCCTTGACCTGATTGTTTTCGATCGCCAGCAAGGTCGCCGGTGGCAGCTTGCGGACCCCCTTGAACATGGAGCCCGGCGCAGCTGCATAGCCGAGGTGCAGATAACTGGCCAGCTGAGCCCGATCCAGCTCGACGCTCACACCGGGCAGCGCCAGCAGCGCCTTGGCCTCGGTAGCAAATGCCAGCCGTTGCCCATCCTGCAGCACATAAAGAGGCTTGACGCCGATACGGTCACGACCAATCAGGAGGCGCTTGCGGCGACCGTCCCACAGCGCAAAGTCGAACATGCCATTGAGGCGGTGAACGAACTCGTCCCCGAAGGCGTCGTACGCATGCAGTACGACTTCACTGTCCGAGCCGGTCTTGAAGCGAAAACCCAGCTCCTGCAACTCATCCCGCAGCTCGCGGAAATTGTAGATCTCCCCATTGCAGACCAACCACAGGCTGTCATCAGCGTTGGAAATGGGCTGGTGCCCACCCGCCAGATCAATGATGGAGAGGCGCCGCATCGCGATACCGCAAGGGCCGTCGATGTGCTGCCCTTCATCGTCCGGCCCGCGATGGACCGTCCGGTCGCCCATGGCGGAAAGCATCGCGGGCTCAACCCGCTGCCCGTCAAATCGGTAAAGTCCGTGAATGCCGCACACCTTGCAACCTCAGAAATTCAGGACGCGCCCCTGGCTGGCCAGGGCACGTCGATAGACTTCACGATAACGGGCCACGCTGTTTTCCCAGGTCCGCTCCACTTCGACAAATCGCCGCGCCTGCACCCGCACGTGGGGCCAGACGTCCCGCCTTGTCAATACATCGTCGATCGCCGCCGCCAGGGCGTCGGCATCGCCGGCCCGGAACAGGAAGCCGGTCTCGCCGTGCCGGATCAGCTCCCGGTGCCCACCCACATCCGACGCCACGAACATCCGCCCCTGGGCCATGGCCTCCAGTGGTTTGAGCGGCGTGACGAGCTCGGTGAGGCGGATGGGCAGACGGGGATAGGCCAGCACATCGATGAGCTCGTAGTAACGTTGAACCTGGGAATGCGGCACACGCCCGGTGAAGACGACTCGATCCCCGAGGCCGAGGCGCTCGACCTGTGCCTTCAGATTGGCCTCCTGCGGGCCGCCGCCCACCAACAGGACACGCAGGTCCGGGTAGGCCGGCACGAGCTTGTGGGTCGCCTCGATGAGCAGGTCGAGCCCTTCATAGCCGTAAAAGGAGCCGGCAAAGCCGAGCACGGTCTTGCCGTCCAGACCGAGGGAGGAACGCAGCACCGGATCCGGTTCGGCCCCGAACTGGAAGGCTGCCACATCGACAGCGTTAGGAATCACGGTGATACGCTCGTCGGGCACCCCGCGGGCACGGATGTCACCCCTCAAGCCTTCGCAGATCGTCGTCACTTGGTCGGCCCGCCTCAGGGCGAAACTCTCCAGGCCCCGGGACACCCGGTAGCGCAGGCTGCCCTCAGACGTGGTGCCGTGGTCCACCGCCGCATCCTCCCACGAGGCCCGCATCTCATAGACCACAGGAATCCTGCGTTTACGTCCCACCCACAGGGCCGGCAACGCATTGAGAACCGGCGAATGGGGATGCAGGATGTCGGGCCGAAGTTCGGCCACCAGTTCATCGAGCCGTGCAGCCGTCAGGCGCATTTGCGCAACCAGCCCTTCCTGACCGGAATTGGCAGTCCGGTGAAAAGTCCAGCCATCGGCCTGCTCGCTGCCGCCTGCACTGGTTCCCTGTTTCGGCGTCGTCAGATGAAAAGTCTCCCAGCCAAGCTTGCGCTGCTCGCGAAGAATCGAGACGGTCCGGAAGGCATAGCCGCTGTGCAGGGGGAGCGAGTGATCCAGGACGTGCAGAATACGCAGACTCATGCGGCCCCCAAGATCGGAGCCGGCTCGGCTCCCAGCTGGCTGTTGCGCAGGAACGCCTCGAACATCAGCAGCGTCCACAAGGGCGCACTGTAGTCACGCGCGCCGCTCTGATGCGCATCCACCAGATGCTGAAGGTACTTGCGGTTGAACAGACCAGTCGCAGCCAGGGTGTCGCCCAGCATGGCATTGCGGACCCGCTCCTTGAGCGGGCCACGGAACCAGCGCGCCAGCGGAACTGCGAAGCCCATCTTGGGCCGATACAGCACGTCGTGGGGCAACATCGGCTCCATAGCCTTCTTGAACAGATACTTGCCCTCCTGCCCCTTGATCTTCAAATGGGTCGGCAGGCTGGCAAGCCACTCCACCAGCGGGTGATCCATCAACGGCTCCCGCACTTCCAGCGAATGAGCCATGCTGGCCCGATCGACCTTGGTGTTGATGTCCCCGACAAGGTAAGTCTTGATGTCCAGGTACTGCACCAGGGCCAGTGCATCGTCGGTACCGGCATTGGCGGCATGGCGCCGGAACACGTCGACCGCGTTATAGCCGGCGAGCTGGTTGCGGAAAGTCTGGGAGAAGAGCTGACGGCGCATGTCGTCGCGCAGAATGGAAACCGAGTGGAAATACGCCTGCACGGAATCCCGCGCCAGCGACTGGAAGGTGGTCTTCGCACGGAACATCCGCGGTGCCCAGTCGGCCTTGGGATAAAGCCGGCCGAGCAGGCCGAAAACCGGCTTGCGCACCGAGTACGGAAGGCCGCTGCGCATCTTCTCTTCCATCATGTGGAAGCGGTAGCGCCGGTAGCCCCCCATGTTTTCGTCACCACCATCGCCGGACAGGGCCACCGTCACATGCTTGCGCGCCAGCTGGCAGACCCGGTAGGTCGGGATGGCCGAACTGTCGGCATAAGGCTCGTCGTACAACGCGGCCAGCGTATCGATCAGATCGAAATCGTCCGACTGGACTGTTTCCAGGCGATGGTTGGTGCGGTAGCGGTCAGCCACCATCTGCGCGAAGGCGGACTCGTTGAAAGCCGGATCATCGAAGCCGATGGAGCAGGTATTCACCGGCTCACTGGAAATCCCTGCCATCGTGGCGACGACGGCACTGGAGTCCACGCCACCCGACAGGAAGGCCCCCAGCGGCACCTCGGAAATCATGCGCAAACGCACGGACTCCCGCAAACGCTCGGTCAGCTCCGCTGTCGCATCCTGGAGACTCAGGCGGTTATCGAGCGTGAAACGCACATCCCAGTATGGTTTGGGCTCAGGAACCGGCTGACCATGACGAATCGTCAGGGAGAACCCCGGATCAAGCTTGCGAGCCCCCTTGAAGATCGTGCGCGGTTCCGCCACATACCCTAGGGCGAAATACTCCTCGACGGCCAGCGGATCCATGGTTTTGTCGAGCCCCGGGTGCTGCATCAGGACCTTCAGTTCAGAGCCGAACGACAGGGTCCCGTCAGGCAGCACCGCGTAGTACATCGGCTTAACCCCCATCCGGTCACGGGCCATGAAGAAGGTCTGCCGGTTACGATCCCAGAGGGCAAAGGCGAACATGCCGCGGAACCGCTTGACGCATTCCTCACCCCAGGACTCCCAGGCATGGACGATGACCTCCGTATCGCTCCTGGTGTGGAAATGGTGCCCCAGCGCGGTCAGCTCAGGAATCAGCTCCTGGAAATTGTAGATTTCGCCGTTGAAGACTACGACGACCGAACCATCCTCATTGAACAGGGGCTGCTGACCGGTCGAGATGTCGATGATCGACAAGCGTCGATGGGCGAACGCGATACCCGGCTCGAAGTGATAGCCCCCCTCGTCCGGCCCACGGTGCTGCTGAATGTCGTTCATGCGCTGGATGAGCTCCCGCGCAAACGTCTGCTTGCCCCTCGTATCAAAGAGCCCGGCTATACCGCACATAGTTCTCTACCTGTTATCCATCGCTCTGCCACACGACTGCAGCCCAATGCGTATTGAATGATTCCGGCGGGGCGGCATTCTACCCTTAGTCAGCCGGATCCTTGGTGGAATGCAGCGCGCATTTTCTGTCCAGGATAACGGTGCAATGCCCGTGCCTCATCCCTGCGTGTTGAGCCTGCTCAGCATCTCAAGCACATTCTTGCCATTTTCGCGCTGAAACGCTTTCAACTGCTCCTCTGCTCTCTGCTCATCGAGACCACTCGCCCAGACGGCCACGTAAGCGGACGTATCAGGACGTCCCTGCAACTTCGTCAGCGCGAGCAGAGCCTTTGCCACATAGTCATTGGTCACCAGCCGCCCGTCGATCCAGTATCCCGACAAGGCAACGACCTGTCTGTTCCGACCTGCCAGCACCGAATGCAACCAGGAGCCGTGCCCCGAATCCGGCCCTCCTCCTTCAGCCAGCCTGCTCCAGTTGTTGTCGGACGGCTGCAGCAACTGGTTGGAGCTATGCACCAACTCCCTGCCACTGCCTTGCTGTGCGTAGACGGCGACATACACCGAGACCTCGTGTCGTCCATCCGTAAAATGACGCAAAGCCTCCTGTTGGAAGCCGATGAAAGAAGGCTTGAAGTCATCCGACGCACTTGTCGTCTCCGACCACTCGCTGCTCAAGTTCAGAACGGGCACGGCGGATGCCACCTGTGCTTGCGCGGCGCCAGTGCGCTCCAGCGCCCCCAGGAGAAGCGGCCAAACAGCCACGGCGATGGCAATTGGGGCTGCACGCAGCACCAGCGCAAAAAATTCCGGCTTCTTCTCTACACTGACGGTCTGGACCTCGCGCAATGCGTCGATGGGAGTCAGGTCCTCGCGCCAGCGGCCACCGATCCAGAACATCAACATGATCACAATGCCGAAGAACAACCAGCCGTAGAGAATATGATCAACTCCCGTTGCGAGGTTGTTGTCACTCAGGTAGCCAAGCATCACGATCATGTACGCACGCAACCAGTTGGCCACAATCGGCACAACAAGCGCGCAGGCCACAAAAAGCAGGCGCCTCTTCAAACTCCGATAGCTGAGATACGCGTATAGCGTCCCCACCATGAGGGAGGCAATCAGGTAGCGCACACCGCTACAGGCCTCAACCACGGACCACCTTCCGTTTGGCACGACGAAATGCAACCCCTCCTGATATACGGGGACACCGGACGTCCGCACGGCCGCGACCGTGAACATGGCGGTGTACTTCATCATGATCGGCAGCAGGAACTCGCCGATGGGCACCCCAAAAAACAGGAACAGAATAGGGAAAGCCAGCACCCGCGACAGATGCAGGCCAAGAACCCCAACCAGGCTGAAAATGAGCAGTAGCGCCAATGCCGCGTGAGTCACGGAAGCGACACTGGCCAGTTCGCCAAGCAACCACGCCATTCCTGCGAGAAGGATCGGGACAGACATGATCCAGCAGGGGCGCAAAACCTCCCCGACCAGTCGATCGCGACTACGCCACACCAGCCACGCAGATATAGGCAGGACGAGCAGCCCATGCGCAAACGTCTCGGAGCGCCACCAGATCTCGAGAATCTCCGCCGCCGTGCCGTGATACCACGCAACAACCCAGGCGAACACGACCCCCAGGGCGATCAGAATATGCCGAACCGAAGTCTTCACCAAGCCTCTCCTGACTGTAAGCGCCGGGCCGGAAATTTCATTGACATCCCGTGCCTAGCCCAGATTACGCACCAACACAGGCCCAAGCCGGTTGGCAACACCAATGGGAAGACGCTTCCACAGGGCGATAAAGGCGCGATACTTGGGGTTCATCGGATTGTTCTGCGGGACCGAATCCCGCTTGAAAAGACGATACTCATAGGACAGCGGCACGGGCTCGAAACCCCAGTTCTTTTTGAAGTTGTAGGGCCCCGTGCCGACCTTGCTGCGCCCGTAGTCAAAAATACGGCAGCCGCGTGCGACGGCATGGCGCATCAGTTCCCAGTACTTGAAATCGTTGGCGGCCAGATCACGGGCCGCGACATCGTCCCCCGCGTAATAAGGAAGAATCTCGTCGCGGAAGTAAAAGGTGAGTACGGACGACAGGAGTTTTCCGTCATCTGTGGTGACCGTCATGATGTCGCAATCCTTGCCAAAAACCTGCAACAGGGCTTCAAAGAACTTCTTTGGCAACGCCGGCGTACCGTGCCTCAACACGTTGTCGGAATACAGGGCGAAAAAACGATCCGCGGAACTGTCGATGGCGCTGCGCAACCCGTTCTTGATGCCCTTGCGCACCATGGCCCGCTGCTTGCGCGGAATGGCCTGCATGTTGGCCTCGTCGTCAGCCTGAATTTCCTTGCGAAAAGTCACGTACAAATCCTGCCGCGGCCACTCCGGATGGCGCTCACTGAGGTTCCGGTACTCCAGATGTTGTACGCCAGCTTTCTGCGCCAAGACCTCGGCGGCCGCCTCCAGCGCCCCCACGGCATCCGCGTCGCTCCCAGCGACACCGCCATAGACGGCGAAAGGCAACGACGTGATCGCATGGCCAAAAAGAGCACTCTTGACTTCCACCAGCGGAAGAACCGCAACGATGTTTCCACTGCGTTCAGCCAGCAGATAGTGGGTTCGATGCCGGAAGATCCTCTGCATGAGGTCCCGCCACTCGATCCGATGGAAAAACGTCGCATCGGGGCAGGCAAAAACAAATTCGTTCCAGCGCGCGGCATCACTATCCACGAAGGGACGCACAATCACATCAGACATGGAGGAACCTTAAACTGTCGGCCCGGCCAGCGGGAGGAACACCTCGTCCACCCGACCCCAGGCAAAATCCCGCAGGAGACGCTGCAGACGCGCTTCGGTACGCGCGAGGTTGACGTAATGACGAAAGCGGGTTTTGGCACTCGCCTGCTGCACAACTGGCTGCCCGGGATCGATCTCCCAGGGATGGAAGTAAAAAATCGCCGGCTTGCCGTCGTCCTCGTTAACTTTCCGGATCCCCCAGGCTGACACGGAATAAGGTAGAAGCCGGAAATAACCTCCGCCTCCAACCGGCCAATTGCGTCCCCAACGACGCACCGTGCTGATCGGAATTTCAACGAGCCCTCCGCCCACCACATAAGGGAAGCGGGGTGCATCCGGCACACCGTAGTGGTCGTGCTTTACGGGATAGACGCTTGAGCTATAGCCATATCCCGCCTCAGCGATGCAGTCGTGAGCCCACGGATTGGACAGCCCAACAGAAAAGCTGGGAGCCCGATAGCCATTCACCTGGCAACTCGCAATGTCCTCAAGTACCACCTTGGCCAACTTGATATCGGCCAGGAATGCCTCCGGAGTCTGTTCGCTGGCCCGCTCGTGGCCATAGCCATGACTCGCCAGTTCATGACCTTCAGCCGCAATCAAACGAATCAGGCCGGGATAGCGCTCGGCAATCCAGCCCAGAGTAAAGAACGTGGCCTTGGCTTCCTGCTCGTGGAGCATTTCAAGGATCCGGTGAACGTTCCGCTCCACGCGGCACGGCGTGTTATTCCAGACATCCTTGGGAAAATGCGGAGCCAGCGCCGAAACCTGGAAGTAGTCCTCCACATCGATCGTCAATGCGTTTCGCACACTCGGCGCGCCACGATGATTCATTTTGACCCCGCGTCACTTTCTGTCCCGGCAGCCTTCTGTGCTGTCCCGATCAACTGGGTAAGCGCATTCAAGGTCGTCGATAAGGTACGCTCCAACAGCGCAAGGCGTTCCTCGATACGCGCTGCGTCGTAGCCTGGCCCAATCCCCGCCAGTGCACGTGCAGCCTGGGGATTGGCCAAAATGCGCTGCAGATCCACTCCAGCAGTCGAAACGACTCCCGTCGTTTGTGCGGAATTGACCAGGCTTGCGCCGCTCTCGGGCACGACCTGCTCCTCACGCATCTCGGCGGCGGTCTGCTCGACGATTTCACCGGAAATCCGCCTTTGCTCGCCCAGAAAGGCTGCCAGCATGATCCGGTCGCACAGCGCATTGATGCGACGCGGAATACCCTGGCTGTACTGAAAAATGCCGGTCATCGCATCCGCATCGAAGGATGGATTTCCCTTCCAGCCAACGCAGCCCAGTCGGTGCTCCACGTAGGCCTGAGTCTCCTGCAGATCGAGGGGGCCGAGGTGATAGGAAGCAATGACCCGCTGCCGCAGCTGGATCATTTCAGGGCTCTGCATGATCGTCCGGAACTCCGGCTGCCCCACCAGAAAACTCTGCAGCAGCGCATGATCCTCGAGCTGGAAGTTGGAAAGCATGCGCAGTTCTTCCACCGCTCTCTGGGTTAGGTTCTGTGCCTCGTCCACAATCAGCAAGGCCCGTTTGCCCTGGGCCGTCGTGGAAACCAGAAAGGCCTCGATAGCGAGCAGCAGGTCACTTTTGGAGAGGTTCCTGCTTGGAATCCCAAAGGAGGCAGCAACCAGCCTGAGGATGTCATCCGCGTCGATCTGGGTGCTGACCAGGTTCGCCGCGATGATCTTGCCCGGATCGAGCTTCTCGAGCAGGCTACGCACCAGCAGGGTCTTACCAGCACCAACCTCACCCGTTATGACGATGAAACCTTCGTTTTGATGAAGTCCATACTCGAGGTAAGCCATTGCCCGACGGTGGCCACGACTGCCGTAAAAAAAGCTGGGATCCGGGTTGAGTTGAAAGGGCTTTCCCTTTAAACCGAAATGGGCTTCGTACATATACCGAATCAGAATGTGACAACGATTGATGCAACGGCAGCATTCTCGCTATAGCTGCTGGCGCCTTCACCCCGAAGGTTCCGGAGAGTCAGCATACCGTTAGCCCTTTGCGCCAGCGTGGAGACCAAGCCCGCGGAGATGCGGCGCATGCGACTGGACGGATTCAGTGTCGCGTCGCTTGCATCGCGATGACTATTGGCAACGGTCAGGCTCACATTGGCCGACGTCTTCTGCGTCAGCTGATGACTAAGCGTGGCCGAACCGCTAATTTCCCGAACGCTACTCGCATTTTGGAAATCGCCACCAAGCACTGAGAAGGATTGCTCGGTGAAGCGGCTTCTTTCCGAATGAAAAGCCGACAAAACCAAGGTGTTGCGCACCCCGATCAGACTCATCTCGAGGCGCAGGCGACGATCCAGATACAAGCCATTCGACAGCACAGCCTGACTAATCCCGACGCTCTCAGGCAAACCCCGAGTAGCTATGTACTGACGGACAAAGGCATCACGCTCCAGCGCATTGGGATAGCTGCTCTGCATCAACGACATCAGGAGATCGTAGGTACCGACCGATGAAAACGCTGCAAGTGACTGGCTGGTAGAGCTGACGTCTCTTGAATACGTCATTCTGACGACATGCAACGGACTACGATGCTCTGCAGACAACTGGAGTCCAGGACCAAAGTAGCGGTCTTCCCAGAGGGCCGTCAGTTTGGTCGTTGGGCTGGGTGACCAATCGGCTCCTGCTCCATATATGCTCGAGCGCTGGGTATCGACGGAACGGATGTTATTGCCTTCAATCCCCCCGATAAGCCGCAATTGGAACTGAGGTGTCAGCTTTAATACGCCGGTAAGACGGGCGCTTTGCTGCTTCAGATCGCGCCGGCCCGACGTGCTCATCACGCTATCCGACCCGGCCAGATACCACCCAATATTTCCGAAAGCAGCGGGATCCCCGATGTTGAAGGAAAGGGCATTGTTCTTGGTCTGCTTCAGATTAGGTCCGGATCCATCGGTTTCACTGAAAAGATAGCGAACCTCTGCGCTCCCCGCATCGCCAAAGCGTTCGACGAAGTACGGTGCGATCATGACATTGCGGACTTCGCTGAGATTGCTGGTCCCGGTCACTGAGTCTGATGGCCTCGGAGCAAATGCCGATATTGCCTCTCGGCTGATGGAGGCACTCAAATCGACATAGCCGTGCTCCCGCCACGCCTCAACCCGACCAGAGCCATTCATGGTGAGGTAACCCTTATTGCGGCTCGCATCCTCCCCATAGAAATTTCCATTGAACGCGGCTCTCAGGCTCCCCTGGATCGCCCCGGCCCCGGAGCTGACACTCAGACTCGGACTGATCTGAGTAATGAAGTCGGAACGGGCCTCCTCACTCTTGGTCAGCCCGACGTTGTCCGTGAAGGTCTCCGTCAGCGCAAAATAAGAGGTCAAACGAAAAGGAGAACGCAGTGACGCAGAGGAGGACGAATCAGTTGCGGAAGAAGCTTCCGACGCCCCCGATCCTGAGGCCACCGGAGCCTGCTGCGCATAGGCCATGCCACTGATGGAAACGGCCAGGATTGTCAGACAACACGGGAACAGGGTCAGTTTGTACCTTGATCGACGACGGACTCTCACGTGTTCTCCTTCGATCCGTGTCCGTATCCATAGCCGTATCCATAGCCGTAACCGTAGCCATAACCATAGGAATCACCGCCGGCATGCTGGGCCTTGTTCAGCAACATCAAGCGTACTGGGCAGGCATCGATCGTCGCCAATGCCTGTTTGACAGCCGCCCGAGTCGTCTTGTTGGCCTCAACGACCATGACGATCTGCCCCATGTGTGTTGCCAGCACCCGGGACTCCGTGGTCACCAGCAGCGGAGGAGAATCGAAAACGATGATTCGATCCGAGTAGCGCTCAGCCAGCTCAGCCAGCAGGTTGTTCATTGCATCGCTGGCAAGGAATTCCGTTGCCCGCGGATGCGGAGTACCTGCAGGTAGAAGGCTCAGCTTCTCGATGTTTGTCTTCAGCAAGACATCGCCAAGCTTGACATCATTCGACGTCATGACGTCCATCAAACCCTTCCGCGGTGGCAGGCCAAGAACATTCAGCACAGACGGTCTGGAAACATCGGCATCGATCAACAGCACCGTGTGATCAAGCTCCATCGCCATGCTGATTGCCAGATTGATCGAACTGAAACTCTTTCCTTCCCCAGGAAGAGAGCTGGTCACCATGATCAGATTGGCATTCTTGACCTCCCCCGCACCTTTACCCTGTACGTTGCGCAGAAGGGGACGCTTGATGATTCGATACTCGTCTCCGATCAGGGATCGAGGCGCATTCGGCGTAACGATACCCACCGAATTCAGTCGATCAAGATCGATTTCGACATAGCGGTCACTGCTGGGAGACGTGCTTGCAGGACTGGCTGGCTGGGCCACGACCTTGGCCGCTTCGACAGCGGGTGCGGCGACGACGACCGGGGGCTGTTCAGGAGCCAACTCAGTTTCCTCCCGGATTTCGGTCTGGGGTTCCGCGCTGGCACCGGCCTTCTGAAGCTGCTCAAGCCGCTCGACGGCCTTCTCGATAATGCTCATGTTCTACCCTCACGCCATCCTGGCCAACACCAACGAGACCGTCATCGCACCAAACAGACCGACAAGAACGCCAACGCCCGCCAAGAACGCGATCTTCCCACGACGCTGCTTGCGTAGCCAATCAGCATCGGCCAGTCGGCTTACCGAACCAAGCACAGCAAGCCCCGTGGTTTCTCTCAGAGCATAGGTATCGGCAAAGGTCGGACGGATCTGGCTCATCAGGAAAGCCACCACAGCACCGACCAACAGCGCAACGCCCCCGCCTGCCGGCATCAGCAACAGACGATTAGGTGCGGTCGGCTTGCTCGGGACAGTGGGCGGATCGATCAGGCGGAAATCCGCCACGCCGGAAGTCGCTCCCATTTCCACAGCCATCGCAGCCGACTCCCGGCGAGCCACAAGCGCATCGTAATTACGCTTATTGACATCGTAGTCGCGGTTGAGCTGAGTATATTCAGTCTCCAGTTGCGGCAACATCCGGGATGACGCGGCCAGCGTCTTTACCCGGTTCTCGTACTCCGCCACCCGGGCCTGGAGGGATGCGACATTAGCCTCCGCCTCGGCCAGTGACATCTTCAGTTGCTGATACACCGGGTTCGAGTTCACGGAAGTCACTGGCGTGGCCCCACCACTTGCCGCAGCCTTGCGCCGTGCCTGCACCTCCTTGGCCTTTTGGGCCTCGAGGTTTTCGATCATCCGGCGAGCCCCCACCACATCGGGATGCTGCTCCGTGTAGCGCTGAAGCAGGGTGTCAAGATTCTTCTTCAGGGCATCGATACGTCCGTCCAGATCAGGGACGGAAATGGATGACAGCGCAGCACTTGACGGATTCTCTGGCAACAGGACAGGTTCTTCGCCGGTAATCTGACGCTTGAGGGAATCCCTGGACTGTTCGGCCTCACGCAATGCCAATTTGGCCTGGTTGAGCTGATCATTGGCTTCGTTCATTTTCCCGAAGTAATCACGTCCGCCACCACCGATGCTGTTCAGGTTACGCAACTTGTATTCCTTCAGGCGATTTTCTGCCTCTTCGAGCTTCTGCTCATAGCTCTTGATCTGCTCTTCAATGAACTTGCGAGCAACATCGGAATCCTTCCGTTTGTCACCAAGACCCGACTCAACAAACATGGAGACGAGGGACTGGACCACGCGCTTTGCACGCTCGGCATCGGTGTCTGTGTAGACCAGGGTATAGAGATTGTCCCGACCCGCGACACGAATCTCCAACGCCTTCGTCACACTGGCAATCAGAGCCTCTCGCTCTTCCTTGCTCTTGACAGAAAGATCGAGGTCCGCCATGCGGATCAGCTTTTCCACATTGGGACGACTGATCAAGGTCCGGCTCAGAATGCTGATTTGCTGATCGACGTTGGGCTGGACTGCCAAACCCGACATCAATGGTTTGAGGATGGACTGGGTATCCACATATACCCGGGCCGACGACTCGTAACGGTCTGGCAGCATATAGACCGTCGCTGCAGCGATGGGGCCCACGATCCAAGCCACGGCCAGGCCCCACCAGCGGTAGAGCCACATGCTGCGCAGGACGATCGACAACTGTCGGAGAATGTCTTCCATTAAGAACTTCCGAAAACTGCCCCGGGCGATCCCAGGGCGACATCAAGAGACGGATCAGAACCAGCTTTGAGGAATGATCAGCACGTCGCCCGGCTTCATTTCCACATTGGCCGACACGTCACCACGCTTGATGAGATCCTTGAGACGAACCGTGTATTGCTTGTTGCCTTCGGTAGTCCGCAGCAAGGTCGCATGGTTGCCATCCGCAAAATCAGTGATGCCGCCAACCGCAATCATCACGTCCAGCAGTGACATCTGCTGACGATAAGCCAGGGTTTGCGGCCTGCCAGCTTCACCAAGCACCCGGATCTGTTCGGAATAGGGGCCGACGAAGTTCGTGACGATCACGGTTACGACCGGGTCACGAATGTACTTCGCCAGCGCCTTCTCGATCTCCCGAGCCAGAGTCGTCGAATCGCGGCCTGCAGCAGGCAAATCCTCGACCAGCGGGGTCGTGATCTTGCCATCGGGACGAACGGGGACCGACATCGACAACTCTGGGTTACGCCACACGACGATATTGACAGCGTCACCAGGGCCGATCAGGTAGTTGTAGTCACCACTGGCAGCCGCAGTCGGCGCAGGCGGGTAGGTAGTCGCACAGCCCACCAGACCGGCTGCGACACAAGCCAGCACACCCATCGTGAAAACACGTTTCATAAGGTACTTCCCCTTAATTCGGCCAACCCACAGCCGTCGAATGATAACAAGCGGATATTACGGTAGCCCGTTGAGCGGGCCCGGAGAAAAACATCACGCCTCCGGAGAAAGGCCGTTCACCCATGGCAGATAGCATTCTGACGACATGCCGCCTGCAGGCACATGTCGTAAAAAAGGACCACTGTCAAAAATACCAACGCGCTTCGGTGTAGACACGATCCTGGCGGTCATAACGGCCAAACATCCCCTCCGGCTTGCCACCAAACACGTCAGCACCGAAAGTCAGCTTCCAACTCTTTGACGCTGACCAGGTCACCTTCGGACGAAACATGTAATCGGTACGATTGAGCATCGAAACCAGCAGCGCCTCGGCCTCCCACGCTCTGGTGAGCTTGGTGTTGAGGAGAATGCTGGCGCCGCCTTCGGTGCGCTCCAGGCCCGTGTAAGGGTCATGATTGAGCATGCGACGAGCAAAATACTGGAGATTCACCCGACCATCCTTGAATGCCGGGATATCGACACCCACCACGTAGTCCACGGTGTTCTGTGCCACCAGACCGAACGGGACGAGCGGATTGTAGCTATTGAATTTCCGGCCCCGAGTATGAACGACCTCACTCTTGAGGACGAAGTCGCCGAAATCCTTGGCCAGTGTTCCACCAGCCTGACTGATTCGCTCGTGGCGCGGCTCGAACTCGTTGGCACCTACCATGTAGAAGGTCTGAGCCACGTCCTCGCTACGGTAGTAGAAGCCTGACAGATCCCAGCCCCCCACCAGGCGGGACAGCCGTCCGCCCCAATTGGTGTTACCGAGCGACGAGTCCGGCTTGACCTCGGCCCGCACATTCACGCCCTTCGGCAAAGGATAAAACTCTGCACCGGGTTTGCCGATCTTGTCGTAGCTCGGCACGGGAATCCAGATCAACTCTGCGTGCGTATCACCGAAATAATACTCGGCGCGCGCCGCCCACTGGGGAATCCGGAGCTGCTCGAAGTCCGGCAGATAAAAAGTCCGGAGGTCGCGTGCAGATACCACATCAGCGAAAAACAGGCCCACCATCTCTCCCCAGACGATGTGCTGACGACCGATCCGGAAGTCCACATCGCCAGCGGAGAAGTCCACAAAGGTCTCCCTCAGCTCGAACTGATATTGCTGATCACGCCTGACCGCATCCGGATATATGCCGGAATCGATTCCGAAGACCGCATCCGCATCTGCCCGGCCGGCGATCTTCCACTTGAAGCCCTCCCCTCCCCCCTGGGCCGTCACCTCGGCACGCCCGCGCGCCATCGACCAGTGCTCCGGCCTCGCGTAGGTCCGCGCCAGATCGAACTGCAGATGGCCGCTTGTCTGAACAGACTTCGAGTCCTCAAGGTCATCGACACCGAAATCCGGCTCGGCCGCAAACGCGTGCCCCCCAGCGAACAGCCAGGCCAATGCAAGCCCAAGGCCGCCAGGTTTCAGAGTGAAACGCATCACCTTCCCCTTGCTTTCTCTTATCAAATGAATCAAATATCGGGGTCATCGCCGGGCGTACGACGATCCTGCACGAAGAGCCACGCCCCTTCCCGCCTCAGGCCGAGCGCCGTGATTTTCCCGTCCTCCATGCGTACCAGACGGTCGGCACGGTTCATCACGCGCTTGTCATGGGTCGAAAAAACGAATGTCGTGCCCGAGTTCTGATTGATGTCGCGCATCAGGTTGAGAATGCTCTCCCCTGTACGTCGGTCCAGGTTGGCAGTGGGCTCGTCGGCCAGCACCACCCGAGAGTGCGTGACCAGAGCCCGGGCAATGGCCACGCGCTGACGCTGGCCGCCGGACAGCTGGTTGGGCCGATGGCCAGCGTATTTGGTAAGGCCCACCATGGATAGGTAACGGGCGACTCGCTCCTGCCGCTCTTCCTTGGATACTTCCGGCATCTGCAGCAGTGGATATTCGATGTTCTCCTCGGCGGAAAGAACGGGCAACAGATTAAAGGTCTGGAAAATAAAGCCGATGGTCCTGGCCCGTACCCCTGCAAGTTCGTCGGGGGTCTGGCCCGAGACATCCTTGCCCTCGATTTCCACCGTACCCTTGCTTGGTGTATCTATGCACCCCATGATATTGAGAAGCGTCGACTTCCCACTCCCCGAAGGGCCGGCAATTGCCATGAACACGCCTGGCTCGACGGTCAGCGACACGCCCTCGAGAGCTGTAACCTCCTGCTCACCGAGTCGATATACCTTGCTTACGTTGTCAACACGAATAATTGGCATCGGTGCGCGAGTCTATGTTGTTTGCTTTTCAAGGATAACATTATGAGCCTTAAATTTTGCCTTCCTCGCGCTCTGGCGCACTACGCAAGCCTCATGCTTGCAGTCGCCGCCCTGTGCGGCAGCGGAATATCCCATGCCGATGACGCCGACCTTGCCCGCAGCGTCGTATCCAAGGCCGACGAGGTGCGCTTCCCTCGCGACGGCTTCCAGGTCGTGATCGACATCAACTCGAGCAGCCCGGGGGAACAGGCGGAAGAACGGAAATACCGGATTCTTTCGAAAGGCAACGAAAACACCATCGTTCAGACCCTGGAGCCGGCCAGTGACAAAGGGCAGGCCATGCTGATGCGTGGACGCGACCTGTGGGTCTTCATGCCCAATGTTTCGCAACCGGTCCGACTGTCTCTCGCTCAGCGCCTGACCGGCCAGGTCGCAAACGGCGATCTGGCCCGCGCCAACTTTTCCGGCGACTATGAGCCCAAGCTCCTGCGGACCGACACCGTCGATGGGGAAAAGATGTACGTGCTCGAACTCACCGCCGTAGACCGGGGCGTCACGTACGCCAAAGTCCTGTACTGGGTGCGACAGTCCAACAATTGGCCCCATCGGGCGGAGTTCTACTCCCTGTCCGACCGCCTGCTGAAGGTCTGCCGGTACGAAAAGTTCCAGAGCCTGGGGGGACGCGTACGCCCGACCCAGCTGATCATGGAAGATGCCCTGAAAAAAGGCGACGTCTCAGTCCTGCGATACTCCCAGATGACGCCCAAAGACTTGCCCGACCGGGTGTTCACCAAGCAGTACATGGACAAGCTCAACCGGGTGGATTGAACTCAGGCCAGAGTGTCGGACTGCCCCGGCAGACAGTCCGACAGCGCATCGAGCACTCGCCCGACCGCCGCCTCCAGAACGTCCAGGGACGGCGAGAGCGGCTCCACCTCCCAGCGGCGGAAGACGCCGCTCACGCGAGCATCGACCCCCTCGCAATCCACGCCGAGGAGCTCGACACCAACCGGCACACGTGACCCCAATCGCGTCAGCAGCGCCTGCTCATCCATGCCACTGAGGGCCATCGGCAAAGCCTCCGCCTCACCCCAGCCCATCCGGCCAAAACCCGCAATGAAGCGAACCTTGATCGGCTCCAGTTTATAGAAGCGGAAGTCCCCAAGCGCAAGATATGCCGTGGACTCGGGGCTGTAGCGCAGGAAACGGTCGCATGTCGCCTCATCCGGCTCTGTGATTTCCAGCCGCCCGAGAAGGGTCATGCGCGCCTGCAGAAACGGCCCTCCCCGTCCATCGGCAACCAACAGACTGACCCGCGGATCGGATCGCGCATTGCGCGTATGTTCAGCCAGATCACTGAGCAGGAAAAGCGGGTGGCACTCACCATCCAGGACGTACGGCAGCAGGGTTACATAGGGATAACCCGGCTCGGCTACCGAGTTGGAACCGAGAGCCCCGTTACTGCATTGACGCAGCAGACGGCGGGCCTCCCGATAGCCGATCTTCATGCTCAGGCCACTGTGCGCTGACGGCGCGCCTCGAACAGGCAGAGGCCGCTGGCAACGGACACATTCAGGCTTTCAACCGTACCGTACATGGGAATCCGCACCAACTCATCGCAGGTGTCACGGGTCAGCCGCCGTAGCCCATCGCCTTCGGCGCCGAGAACCCAGGCAATGGGCCCCTTCTGATCCACCGTGTAGATGGATTTCTCGGCCTCACCTGCGGCCCCCAGGATCCACACACCTGCCTCCTGCATTTCGCGCAGGGCGCGCGCCAGATTGGTTACGGTGATGTAGGGCACGGTGTCGGCAGCACCACTGGCCACCTTCACGGCCGTAGCATTGAGGCCGACAGCCTTGTCCTTCGGCGCGATGACCGCATGAGCCCCTGCCGCATCGGCAACCCGTAGACAGGCGCCGAGATTGTGAGGGTCCTGGATGCCATCCAGCACCAGCAGCAATGCCGGCTCGGTCAGACCGTCGAGCACGTCGGGCAGCTTGAGCTCCTTGCGGCGGGAGTCGATGCGGGCCACGACACCCTGGTGCCGCCGGGTCCCCACCATCCGGTCCAGGCGCTCACCTTCGGACGGGATGACACGCATGCCAAGCTGCTCCGCGTGCCGGAGAAGATCCCGCGCCCGGGCGTCATTGCGCTGCACATCGGTATAGATTTCAAAGATGCCTTCGGGGTCGTGGCGGAGCTTGGCCAGCACGGCATGAAAACCGTAAATGAGGCGGGAATTGGACTGATCAGACACGAACTTTCGCTTTCTTCTTGGCGCCGCCACTGGCGCTCTTGCGCGGCTTGGCGGCCTTGGTCGTCTTGGAGGACTTACTTGCCCCGGCCTTGAGGGGCTTGGATGCCGCCGCTTCCTTGGCCCGGGTCGGACTCTTCTTCGGGCGGGCAGTTGTGGTCGACTCGATGGAGCGCGCCTCGGTAGCAACAGGCTTCTCGCCCTTGACCGTACGCCGGCGGGACTTCGGCGGAGCCGTCGGGACCTCGCCCGCCGCGGCAGCAGCCACTGCCGTTCGCTCACGTTCCGTCTTGCCGACCCGCTCCGTCGCCCGCTGCGGCCCCTGGATCAACCGGAAGTCGATCTTGCTGGCCTCCATGCTCACCCTAACCAGCTGGACCCGCACCCGGTCGGACAGGCGATAGCGCTCGCCGGTCCGCTCCCCGACCAGCGCGTGATGCGCCTCGTCGAAGTGGAAGTAATCACTGCCCAAATCGGAGATATGCACGAGACCTTCGACAAATACGTCATCGAGGGCCACGAAGAGGCCGAAAGGTACCACTGCCGAGACACTGCCGTCGAACTCCTCGCCGATGCGGTCCTGCATGTAGTAACACTTGAGCCAGTTCTCCACGTCCCGATCGGCTTCGTCGGCGCGCCTCTCGGTCATCGAGCAATGCAGACCGATCTCGTCCCAGGCACCTGCCTCCTGGGCCGGCGTGTATTGCCCGCCCGTCAGCACCGCCTTGATCGCCCGGTGAACGAGCAGATCCGGATAGCGGCGGATCGGTGACGTGAAATGGGTATAGGCCTCGTAAGCCAGCCCGAAGTGACCCACGTTGTCGGGGCTGTATACCGCCTGACGCAAGGAGCGCAACATCACCGTCTGCAGCAACTGCAGGTCGGGACGATCCTGGATGCTGCCGAGCAGCTTGGCGTAATCGGCAGCCCGGGGCTCCTCGCCACCACCCAGCTGCAACCCGAATTCACCGAGAAAGTCTCTCAGCTTGGTCAGCTTCTCGGCCGTCGGCCCCTCGTGGACCCGGTACAGGGCCGGATGCTCATGAGCGCTCAGGAATTCCGACGCACACACGTTGGCCGCCAGCATGCACTCTTCAATCAGGCGGTGCGCATCGTTCCGGCTCTCCGGAACGATCTTCTCGATCTTGCCGTTGTCGTCGAAGACCATCCGGGTTTCCTGGGTCTCGAAGTCGATCGCCCCCCGCTTGGCTCGCGCCTTCAGCAACACCCGGAACAACTTGTCCAGGTTCTGGAGGTGCGGCAACAGTTCGCCGACGCCCTCAATGGCTGCCGGATCTTGCTCGTAGAGCGCCGCCGCCACCTGGTTATAGGTCAGACGGGCTTTAGAGAACATCACCGCCGGATAGAAACGGTACTGCTTGATCACCCCGGTCTGGGAGATCGCCATGTCGCACACCATGCACAGGCGCTCAACCTGGGGATTGAGCGAACAGAGCCCATTGGACAGCTTCTCCGGCAACATCGGAATCACCCGACGCGGGAAGTAGACCGAGTTGCCTCGCTCGTAGGCTTCGCCATCCAACGCGGAGCCGACCGTCACGTAATGGGACACGTCGGCGATCGCCACCACCAGGCGGAAGCCTCGCCCCTGTTTTTCACAGTAGACGGCGTCATCGAAGTCTCGTGCAGTCTCTCCATCGATGGTCACCAGGGGCAGCGCCGTCAGGTCTTCCCTGCCCTTCCAGTCCATCTTGCGCACCTTCGCGGGCAAGCGCCGGGTCTGCTCCTTGGCCTCCTTCGAGAACTCGAAAGGCAGCTCGTGCTTGCGCAGGGCGATCTCGATCTCCATGCCCGGATCGGCATAGTTGCCGAGCACCTCGACCACCTTGCCGATCGGCTGGGCATAGCGGGTAGGCTGCTCGACAAGCTCAACCACAACCACCTGCCCGGCCACCACCTTCGTCTTGCCGCCGGGGGCCAGCAATACTTCCTGCGCGATGCGCCGGTTCTCCGGCACCACCAGGGTCACCCCATTCTCGACCAGGACCCGGCCGACAATGCGCGTATTGGCGCGCTCCAGAACCTCGACGATCTTGCCCTCTGGACGTCCGCGCCGATCGACGCCGGCCAGGCGAACCATCACCCGATCCCCGTGCAGGACCTCCCGCATCTCATTCGGACTGAGGAAGACGTCAGGTCCTTCCTCGTCCGTTACAACAAAACCGTAACCGTCCGGATGCCCCTGCACGGTTCCACGGATCAGGTCTGCCTTCGAAGGCAGCAGATAGGCGCCACGCCGGTTGCGCATGACCTGACCGTCCCGCTCCATCGCGAACATGCGACGCTCGAAGAATTCGAGTTCCACCGGCAGGATATCCAGCGCAGTCGCAAGGTCGGGAAACGCCAACGGAACACCATGCTCGACGAGCGTCTGCATGATGAATTCCCGGCTAGGAAGCGGGAAATCGTACTTCTGGCACTCGCGCTCGAAGAAAGGGTCACTGCGGCGCAGCTTGCTAAGTTTTTTAGTGTTTTTTGATTTTGATATTGACACGGATAATTTCTACTCTATAATTTTCAGATCGTTGCCCAGATGGCGAAATTGGTAGACGCGCTAGTTTCAGGTACTAGTGCCGCGAGGCGTGGAGGTTCGAGTCCTCTTCTGGGCACCACATTTACAAAAGCCAGTCAGTTTGACTGGCTTTTTGTTTGTTTGTTCAAAGCGCAAGGCGCTGCAACAGGCTGAAAGCGGGCTCGGCTCGTTTCTCACTGCAGGAAAGTTCTCTTGAATGACTTGCATTGGGTTCAACTTGTTCTATAATAGCGCTTTCGTTGCCCAGATGGCGAAATTGGTAGACGCGCTAGTTTCAGGTACTAGTGCCGCGAGGCGTGGAGGTTCGAGTCCTCTTCTGGGCACCAAAAATTCCGAAGAGCCGGTCAATTGACCGGCTCTTTTGTTTGCCCCCGCCAAGTTTTTGCCCGCTGCGACCGGCGAAGACAAAGAGGGGCAAAGCACTCAAGATCGTCAAAAAAAACTTGCAATACAAAAAATATTGCCTATAATGGCGTCCTTCGTTGCCCAGATGGCGAAATTGGTAGACGCGCTAGTTTCAGGTACTAGTGCCGCGAGGCGTGGAGGTTCGAGTCCTCTTCTGGGCACCAAAAATTCCGAAGAGCCGGTCAATTGACCGGCTCTTTTGTTTTTCCGGTCCGCCACGACATGCCTTCCATCCATTGGCAAAGCAGCGCACACTAATGCGGCCGACACTGTCACAGATGCGCCGCACGGGAGAGCAAAGATGGACAGGACTCCTCTCGAGCGCCAGGAGGGTATCTGGCGTCTCCTGTATCGCTACCTTTGGCCTTTCCCCTATTTCCGGGACGTAAGTCGCGGAACCCTGCTCGAACGACAACAAAACTACCGCTACAACCGCCGCATGGGCATTCACCACCTGCCCGGCTTTGTCGCCAAGTGGGCGTGCCTGACGCTGTTTTTTTTCATTCTCGGCGTTCTCTGCGAACAACTGCTCGAAGTCGTGCTTCCAGCCGCCTGCTGCTACGTAACGGGGACCTGGACATTGACCATCGTCGTGCAGCTTCTGGTTGCCTGGTTATGGCTATGGCGCTTTCCTGAATTGAGTCGATAAGGCCTCCCGCGGCACGCGACCAAGGCCATGCAATGTTCGACCACGTCACACCGATATCCCTGGCCTGGTTGTGGAAATGCCGCATCGAGGTTAGGCTCTGCCGCCACTGAAGCTTCTGTTTTGCTCTCAGCTGTGCGTGCGGAGCCTGAATACCTGCACAACGACCCCAACCTGTTATCGATATCCGCCCGGCACACAACCGGACGCCGAGGGAGCATGGCCGACATTTCGAGTGGCAAGGCAGTGCTACGCTGGTTCAGGAACCAGCACGCACCCACTACCTATTTGCTGCTGTTTGCCGTGGGCATGGGCGGTCTTTTCCTCTCAATCCTGCTCGGTCATCTGGATTCCGAACGCCAGGCGAGCGATGCCCGCACCAAGGCAATGACCGAACTGGCCCGCATCAGCGCCATGCTAGAAGGCCAGGTCCGCAGCACGTTTGGCACGGCGGAAGGCATTTCTCACATCCTGAGTATCGATGGCAGTATCTCCGACGTCCATTTTTCGGGCATGGCCCGGATGGCCATTGCCTCGGCACCCCATATCCGCAGTATCGCCCTTGTTCCCGACGATGTGATCCGCAAAGTCCATCCGTTGGAAAACAACGAGAAGGCCCTGGGAACCGACCTCAGCAAGATTCCCGAACAATACGCGGCCATCCGACGTGCCCGCGAAAGCAGCAGGGCTCTTCTGGCAGGCCCAGTCAAGCTCATCCAGGGCGGTATCGGGCTGGTCTACCGACAACCGATCTTCACCCAGACCCTCAAAGGCGAACAACGTTACTGGGGAACGATGTCCATCGTCACCGACCTGGACAGCCTCATCAAGGCCAGCGGCATAGTCGATAACACCTCCCTTCGGCTGACACTCCGCGGGAAGGACGGTCTAGGGAGCGCCGGTGACGTCATCTGGGGCGATGCCGCAATCCTCAACCAGCATCCCGTCAGTCTTTCCATCACGATCCCTGGCGGCATCTGGCAACTTTCCGCGATACCGCGCGACGACTGGCCAAATCAATCGCCAACCGGGTCGCCCTTGTTCCTGATCTCGGTTGCCAACACCGTCCTGGTGCTCTTCTTCATTGCCCAGTTGATGCGGCGCAATCGCCTCATCAGACAGCGTAACCACAGCCTGTCCCTGGAAATTGCCGAACGGCAGGAAGCTCAGGCCTCCCTTGCCCAAAGCGAGGCCCGCTTTCGCACCCTGTTCGAGCACTCCCCGGACGCAGCGTGGATCGTCGATGGCGACGGCCGCTGTACCGACTGCAACGATGCGGCGCTGGCTGTCTTTGGCTTTGCCGATCACGGGCAGTTCAAAGGCCTGACCCCCGACCTGCTCTCCCCCGAACGGCAGTCCGACGGCCGCAGTTCCACGGAGAAAGCCCGGGAGATACTCGACATCACACTCCGGGAAGGACTGCATCGCTTCGAGTGGATTCACCAGCGCCGGGATGGCCGGAGCTTCCCGGCCGAAGTCACGCTCTGTGTCATCCGGCTCAGTGAGAAACCCATGATCTACGCGGTGGCCAGGGATATCTCCAAGCGCAAGGCCACCGAAGAAGCGCTAGGACAACAACAGGCCCTGTTGCAGACGATCGTCGATCACGCACCGTCACTGATTTACGTCTTCGACAAGGACGGCACTCTCCAGTGGTCGAACCGTTGTTTCGAGACAGCCGTCGGTTATTCGCTGAACACCATGAAGGGCATGCCGCGGGAGCGCTTCCAACCGCCCTCACTGGCGCTGCAGCATCGCAACAATGATCTGGCCGTGCTGGCCCGCGGAAGCGCCATGCGCTTCGAGGAGCACCTGGACGACCATGGACAGCGACGCATCTACCTGACGACAAAATGCCCGTTACCCGGCACCGATGGGCAGCCGCAAGCGATCCTGGGCATTTCCACCGACATTACGGAAATCAAGCAGACTACCGAACAACTACGCCTTGCCGGCGTCGTCATGGCCAATACTGCCGATGCGGTGATGATCACCGATGCCCGTAGCACCATCCTGTCGGTGAACCGGGCATTCACGGACATCACCGGTTACAGCGCTGACGAAGCGGTCGGTCAGACACCTCGCCTGCTACGCTCCGACCGCCAGGGAACCGACTTTTATCGGGCCATGTGGCACACCCTCCGCACCACGGGAATCTGGCGCGGCGAGATCTGGAACCGCCGCAAGAACGGAGCGCTCTACCCCGAATGGCTCACCATCAATGCCGTCACCGACAACGACGGACGCCACGTGAACTACGTGGCAGTCTTCTCGGACATATCGGCGATCAAGCATTCCCAAGCCGAACTGGAACGCCTGGCCCATTATGACCCGCTGACCGACCTGCCCAACCGAACCCTGTTCCACCACCACCTTCAGCACGACCTGGATCGCGCGATCCGCTACGACCGGCAACTGGCCGTACTGATCCTGGATCTGGACGGTTTCAAGACGGTGAACGACAGCCTGGGCCACCCGGTTGGCGATCGCCTGCTCCAGCACGCGGCAGAGCGTTTCAAGTGTTGCCTGCGCGTCGAGGACACAGTCTCCCGTCTCGGAGGCGATGAATTCGCCGTGATCCTCAGCGACCTCGGACAGGACACCGACGCCATCGCTGTCGTCAAGAAGATCCTCCAGGCCCTGCAGGAGCCCTTCGACCTGGATGGCAATGCTGCCCTCGTCACGGCCAGCATCGGTATCGCCATCGCGCCTAACGATGGAAGCACACCGGAAGAACTCGTACGCAACGCCGATACCGCCATGTATGGCGCAAAGGAAGGCGGGCGCAACAGCTACCGCTTCTACCAGGCAGAAATGACCCGTCGGGCCCAGGACCGGCTGACCCGGGAGCGCGCACTGCGGCGAGCACTTGAACAGAAGGAATTCGAACTCTGGTACCAGCCCAAGCTCGACCTGAAGAGCGGTCGCATCAGCGGGGCCGAGGCACTGCTGCGCTGGCGGGATCCCGAACGGGGCATGGTATCGCCGGCCGAGTTCATCCCGCTGGCAGAACGCACCGCACTGATCATCCCGATCGGCGAACTGGTGCTCGACACCGTCTGCGCGCAGATTCGCCTGTGGCGGGAGGCCGGACTTGAGACGGGCCGTATCGCCATCAACGTGGCCGCCCTGCAGATCGAACGCAGCGACTACGTGGATGCTCTGGCCTGTGCGCTGGCCCGCTACGCGCTGCCCCCCGAGGTCCTAGAGGTGGAAGTCACCGAGAGCCTGATCATGGAGAATCCCGAACATGCCCGCCAGGTGATCCACGCGATCCAGGATCTCGGCGTGACGACGGCGGTCGATGACTTCGGAACCGGCTACTCCTCCCTTGCCTACCTGAAGGTCCTGCCGGTCAATAACCTGAAAGTGGACCGTGCCTTCGTCTCCGACCTGCCCCACGACGAAAACGACGTGGCCATCACCCGGGCTATCGTCGGCCTCGGACAGACCCTCGGTTTCGAAATCACCGCCGAGGGTATCGAAACCGTGGAACAGCTCAAATTCCTGCGCAGCATCGGCTGCAACCATGGCCAGGGTTATCTGTTCGGCAAACCCATGCCAGTCGTGGAGTTCGAAGACTGGGTCATCCGGGGCCAGCACGGCGAGGGTATTTAAGCCGCAGCCAGCTGGAGGGCGCCATGTGCCGCCAGCCAGGCCGGAAAGCGCTCCGCTTCGATAGGCCTGGAAAACAGATAGCCCTGCCCCTCCTGGCAATTCATCTGCCGCAACACCGCCACCTCGGCGGTTTTTTCGATTCCTTCCGCCACGATCTCCAGCGACAGGCTGTTGGCCAGGGCCACGATAGCTCGGGCAATGGACTCATTGACCGGCGTGTTGTCGATGTCGCGCACGAAGGACTGGTCGATTTTCAAACGATCGATCGGAAAGCGGCGCAGGTAGCTGAGACTCGAAAAGCCGGTGCCGAAATCGTCGATGGCCAGACGGATGCCGAGCGCCTTGATCTCGTTGAGGGTACGCAGCACCTCCTCCACGTCCTTCATCAATACCGTCTCAGTCAGTTCGAGCTCAAGCAAGCCGGGGTCAATCACACACTCCGCGAGCTGGGCCATCAGAAAACCCACGAACCCCTTCTGGCGCAGCTGCAAGGCCGAAATATTGACCGCCACCGGCAAGGGCTCCAGCCCCTGCGCCTGCCAGGCACGGAGCTGGGCGAGCGCCTGCCGCACCACCCATTCCCCAAGTTGGACGATCAGCCCGCTTTCCTCGGCCACCGGGATGAACTGCATGGGGGGAATCAAGCCTCGCTGCGGATGGCGCCAGCGCACCAGTGCCTCAACCCCGCGAACCTTGCCACTCGCCAGATCGACCTGGGGCTGGAAAAACAGCACCAGTTCGTCCCGCTCAATGGCTTTCCGCAGTTCGCTTTCGAGCGACATGCTGGCCGGATTGTAGGTGTGCATCTCCGGCGTGTACGAGCAAAAGCCATTGCGGCCAGCCGATTTCGCCTCATACATGGCGGCATCGGCCTTGGTCAGCAGGTTGTGGATCTGATCATCGTCCCGTGGATAGATCGCGCTGCCAATGCTGACCGTGGCCACCAACGAATGACCAAGCATCTCGATCGGCTCCTGCATCGAGGCCACGATCCGGTCTGCCACCAGTTCGGCCTGCCCGGGATTCGAAAGATCCTCCATCAACACCACGAACTCGTCACCAGCCAGGCGGGCCACGGTATCCACCTGACGGGCTGAAGCCTTCAGACGGGCCACGATACGGCGCAGAACCTCATCTCCGGCACTATGGCCGAGGGAGTCATTGATCTGCTTGAAGCGATCGACGTCGATGAACAACAGGGCGACCAGGCTGCCCTTGCGATCTGCTTCCAGGCAGGCCTGCTCAAGGCGATCAGCCAGCAGCGCGCGATTGGGAATCCCGGTCAACGCATCGTAATGGGCAAGGTAATACAGCTCGGCCTGCTTGCGCTGGGTAATGGTGTCGAGCAGATCATGGCCATTGGCAATACCCACGTAGCGCCCTTGCCGGCTGACCACAAAGCCCGTCACCATGTGCTGCATGCCCGCATCGATGATCATCCGTGCCGCATCCTCCACGGTACTGCCTTCATCCACGACCAACGGCGCGGTACTGTCGTATTGCTCGTACGCGAGTAAGTCGACAATGCTGCGGCGGCCGAACAGTTCCCTGATGTAAGGGCGCCCAAAAAACTCGACGAAGGACTTGCGATCCAGCAGCGCCACCGGGTGGGCATGCTCATCCACGACGGGCAAGGCGTACAAGCCGGCATCCACGAAGAATCGATCAAGCGCACATTGACACGATGCACGCACGGACAAGGCCTCCATCGTGCGCACCAGCTGGCGCACGGTCGTCGGCTGCTGCAGCTGACCGTTGAAGAGAGACGCCGCACGACGTGGCAGGAGGCTGGAGGAGGACGGTGTAGGGCTCATGAATTGCGGAGCCGGCCCTGGAGGCGCACCTGGCCCCCCCGGACCGGCTCACCGGGAACACGGAGAACCCGGATACTGCGCATCAAATATTACAGAACGAAGACAGGCACAGCGCATTCGGCCACCACCCGGCCGCAGAATCCATGCCATTCAATTGAAAGGGTTTTCCTCGACAACCGGCGTCGATACCAGGAGGTATGCCAGGGGATGGAGCCACAAACAAAAAAGCCGCCCCCAACAGGAGGCGGCCTTGCAGGCAAGAATGCAACAACGTCAATACTCGAGGATCAGAACTGTGCCTCGTCCAAAGCAAGCGCCCCAGCAGCACCATTCACCACGGCATAGGCCAGTCCGGAGGCCTGGGACAAGACATGATCCGCGTAGAAACGCGCGGTGGTGATCTTGGCCTGGTAGAACGCAGCATCCCCCGCCCCTTCCGCCAGACGACGGGCCGACACCAGCGCGCCACGCGCCAATTGCCAGCCCCCGGCCACGATACCGAGCAGCTTCAGGAACGGAACCGATCCCACCGATGCCGCCTTGATGTCGTTGCCGTAAGTCGCCACGATGTAGGCCACCGCCTCCTCCACCGCGCCGATACCGGCGGACAGAGCGTTGCGGATCGCCGCGAATTCCTCACCGGATGCCTCAGCCAACTGGGCCTCGACCTTGCGCATCTCGGCAACCACCCCCTTGGCGGTCAGGCCGCTCTCACGCGCGATCTTGCGACCGATCAGGTCGTTCGCCTGGATCGCCGTCGTGCCTTCATAGATCGCCGTAATGCGGGCATCGCGGAAATGCTGGGCTGCCCCGGTTTCCTCGATGAAGCCCATACCGCCATGCACCTGCACGCCGGTAGACGTGATCTCGATGGCGCTCTCCGTGAGCCAGCCCTTCACCACCGGGATCATCAAATCCACGAAAGCCTGGTTCTGGGCCCGCACCGCCTCGTCGGGATGATAGTGGGCGTGGTCGGTTGCCGCCCCGACCACATAGGCCAAGGCACGCTGGGCTTCGATCTGCGACTTCATGCTCAGCAGCATGCGACGCACATCGGCGTGATGGATGATGCTGACCTTCGGGCCGCCGCGCACGCCGGCCTCGGTACCCTGGACACGATCCTTGGCGTAGGCGAGAGCCTGCTGATAGGCCCGCTCGGACAGGGCCAGGCCTTCCATGCCGACCGCGAAACGGGCCTCGTTCATCATGATGAACATGTATTCGAGACCGCGATTGGCCTCGCCGACCAAGGTACCGATGGCACCGCCCTTGTCACCGAAGGCCAGCACCGCCGTCGGACTGGCGTGAATGCCCAGCTTGTGCTCAATGGACACGCAATGTACGTCATTGCGGTCGCCCGGCGTACCGTCTGCTTTGAGCAGGAACTTCGGCACGACGAACAGTGAGATACCCTTCACGCCCTCCGGCGCATCCGGCAGACGGGCCAGCACCAAGTGGATGATGTTGTCGGTCATGTCATGCTCACCGTAGGTGATGAAGATCTTCTGACCGAAAATCTTGTAGGTGCCATCACCCTGCGGCACCGCGCGGGTGCGTACCGCTGCCAGGTCGGAACCGGCCTGAGGTTCGGTGAGGTTCATGGTGCCGGTCCATTCGCCGCTCACCATCTTGGGCAGATAGGCCGCCTTCTGCTCGTCGGTCCCGCGCAGCTTGATGGACTCGATGGCACCAGTGGTAAGCATCGGGCACAGGGAGAACGCCATGTTGGCGGACTTCCACATCTCCATAACCGCAGTGGACACCAGTTTCGGCAAGCCCTGCCCACCGTACTCGGGCTCGCAGGCCAGCGCCGTCCAGCCGGCCTCGGCGAACTGCTTGTAGGCGTCCTTCCAGCCGGCAGCCGTACGCACCTCGCCGTTGTCCCAGCGGGCACCTTCCTGATCGCCGCTCCAGTTGAGCGGGGCCAGCACACCGCTGGCGAACTTGTTGGCTTCCTCCAGGATCGCGTCCACCACATCGGCGGTCGCTTCCTCGCAGCCCGGCAGGGCTGACACAGCATCGAGGCCGGCCAGTTCCTTCATGACGAATTGCATGTCGCGAATCGGTGCGTTGTAGCTGCTCATCGTTCTTTTCTCCACACGGTGTTGTTATCTGGTTTTTGGCGGCCACACGGCCAGGGCACTGCTATTTGTTCATCAGATAGTGGCGATCATCGAAACTGGCAACCCACTCCGGGCGATAGATCACCATCAGCGTCAGAGCCATGCCCGACAGCCAGGCCTCGGCAAAACCCAGCAGAAGGAAGAAGGGCAGATACTCGGACAGCAGTTTGTCAGCCGAATAGGCGCCAGCTGAAAACAGCATCAACGAAGCGATCACCCCCTGAACCAGGACGATCACTGCGGCGCCTATGAAGGCATTGATGAAGATGTACACAAAGAAATGCTTGGGTAGCCAGCGCTCCACGAGACGGAAGTACAGCGAACCCAGCGCCACCGGCACGATGCCCATGGCCAGGAAATTGATGGGAATGGCGGACCACTCGATGCTGCCGTTCAGCGTCACGCCGGTCAGCGCCAGGGCCAGCACGACGAGGGCAAGTTGCGGCCCAAAGATCAGAGTCGTGGCCATCGCCCCGAGAATGTGGAGATTGAGGCCGGGATACACGCCGGCGTTCAGGCTCCACAGCAAGGTGAGAATGACAGCGGCGCCTGCCAGGGCATTCAACTGATGCCCGTCCAGCATGCGCCGCCATGGGGCGGTCCGGATCACCCACGCTCCGCCCCCCAGTCCGCAAAGACAGGCAAAGATGTGCCAGCCTGCAGAGAAGAGGTCGGGCGCGAAGTTCATTCAGCCAGCCCCGGATCCGGTCGTCCTCAGACGGCGGAAGTCAGTTGCGGCACCGCCTCGAAGAGGTCGGCGACGAGGCCATAGTCGGCCACCTGGAAGATCGGCGCTTCGGGGTCCTTGTTGATCGCGACGATCACCTTGGAGTCCTTCATGCCGGCCAGGTGCTGGATGGCACCGGAGATACCGACCGCCAGGTAGAGCTGCGGCGCGACGATCTTGCCAGTCTGGCCGACCTGGTAGTCGTTGGGCACGAAGCCCGCATCGACCGCGGCACGGGACGCGCCGAGGGCGGCGCCGAGCTTGTCGGCCAAGGGCTCCAGCAGCTTGTGGTAGTTCTCACCGCTGCCCACGCCACGACCACCGGACACGATGATCTTGGCGGCGCCCAGTTCGGGACGCGCAGACTTGGTCAGCTCACGGCCCACCAGCTTGGACAGCCCCAGATCGGCAACCGGAGCCACATTCTCGACAGCAGCCGGGCCACCCTCGCCCGCCGCCTCGAAGGCGGTGGTGCGCACGGTGATGACCTTCACCGGATCAGCCGACTTGACGGTGGCCAGCGCATTGCCGGCGTAGATCGGACGCACGAAGGTATCGGCCGACTCGATCGCCACGATCTCGGAGATCTGCGCCACGTCGAGCAGCGCGGCGACGCGCGGCAGCACGTTCTTGCCAAAGGTGGTGGCAGGCGCCAGCACATGGGTGACGGCGCCGGCAGAAGCCTGGACCACGGCGATGACCTGGGCAGCCAGATTCTCGGCGGCCTGATCGGCAAAGGCCGTCGAGTCCGCCACCAGCACCTTTGCGACGCCAGCCACCTTGGAGGCAGCCTCGACGACCGCCGCCGCAGCGGAGCCGGCGACCAGCACGGCAACGTCACTGCCCAGCTTGGCAGCAGCACTGATGGTGTTGAGGGTTGCGCCCTTCAGGGACGCATTGTCGTGCTCGGCAATAACCAGAATCGTCATTACAGCACCTTCGCTTCGTTCTTGAGTTTTTCCACCAGCTGAGCCACGTCAGCCACGATCACGCCGGCGCTGCGCTTGGCCGGCTCGACGACCTTGAGGGTCGTCACACGGGGCGTTACATCCACCCCCAGATCGGCCGGCTTGACGGTTTCCAGCGGCTTCTTTTTGGCCTTCATGATGTTCGGCAGCGTCGCATAACGCGGCTCGTTCAGGCGCAGATCGGTGGTCACCACCGCCGGCAGGGAGATTTCGAGGGTCTCCAGACCGCCGTCGATTTCACGGGTCACGCTGGCCTTGCCCTCGCCCATCGTCACCTTGGACGCAAAGGTGGCCTGCGGCCAGCCCTTCAGCGCGGACAGCATCTGGCCGGTCTGGTTGGCGTCGTCGTCGATGGCCTGCTTGCCGCAGATCACCAACTGGGGCTGCTCCTTGTCGACAATCGCCTTCAGCAGTTTGGCCACGGCCAGCGGCTGCAGTTCGGCATCGGTTTCGACGAGAATGCCGCGGTCGGCACCGATCGCCATCGCGGTGCGCAGGGTTTCCTGGCAGGCGCCGACGCCGCAGGAGACGGCCACCACCTCGGTCGCCACGCCGGCTTCCTTCAGGCGCACAGCTTCTTCGACCGCGATTTCGTCGAACGGGTTCATGGACATCTTGACGTTGGCGATATCCACGCCGGATCCGTCACTCTTCACGCGCACCTTGACGTTGTAGTCGACCACGCGTTTAACGGGCACCAGAATCTTCAATGCTGCGCTCCTTCCATTTGTAGAGGTTCTCCACCATATTCTGGATCTGCCGCGGGCATCGATGATTCGACCTCCCGTCGGCAAACCTGTTCTCCGACCGCCGCATCCGCCGGCAATCCGGTGCCGACACGGAGACGGACCAGCAAAGCCGCCAGCTTCTCACAGGCACCTTGCTTTGTCACTTTCCGTACGGTAGCGTATGGGAACTGTACCCGTCAATACTACACCGTATGGAAAAACCGCCCCGCCTCCAGCTTGACCGTGACGCCTGGATCCAGGCCGCCCTCGACACGCTCGCCGACGAAGGCGTCACCGGTGTACGCGTCGAAGTGCTGGCCAAGCGCCTGCATGTCACCAAGGGCAGCTTCTACTGGCACTTCAAGGATCGCCAGGACCTGCTCTCCGGTGTCCTCGAGACCTGGAAGGACGGGCGCATCCGCGACATCGTCAAGCAGACCAGGCCGACCGGCGACGAAGAAGCACAGATCTTTCATGTCATCGACGTCTATAGCGCCAGCCGCAACCGCAAGGGCATCCTCATCGAGCTGGCGATGCGCGAATGGGCGCGCCGCGATGCGACCGCCGCACTGATCGTCGAAGAAGTGGACGCCTGGCGCCTGCGTTGCGCGCGCGAACTATTCCTGGCCTCCGGCATGCCGATGCACGAAGCGTCCACCCGCAGCATGCTGCTGTATGCCTACGTCTTTGGCGTGTCGATGATGAACTGCGAGAAGTTCGACGGCGACATCGCCCGCATGAAGGACGACATCCGCCAGCTCATCGCCTGCAACCGCCCGACTACGACGCCCCCCCAGACCTGAACCCGGGCAGGTCGGCCAGGGCAGGAATCGCTTCGGCCGCATTATCCCCCGTTGCGACGATCACGGCATTCACATCAATCCCGCGCAGCACCGCCAGCTCCTGCGCAAAGCGCAGCAGGTTGGCCGGATCGTTGCGTCCTCCGGCGCACCAGGCCGGTGGGATGTCCGGCGCATCGGTCTCCAGCACGATGGCCGAAAGCGGCAATGTAGCCGCCAGCTCCCGGATCCGTCGCGAACCTGTGTACGTCATGGCACCACCGAAGCCCAGCTTGAACCCCAGCTTGATGAAGGCCTCGGCCTGCTGCCGGCTGCCGTTGAAGGCATGGGCGACGCCGCCCCGTACGGGAACCTGCCGCAGACATTTCAGGATCGGGTCCTGCGCGCGCCGGATGTGCAGCACGACCGGCAGGTCGAACTCCCGCGCGAGCTTGAGCTGAGCCAGGAAGAACGCAGTCTGCCGCGGCAGGTCGCCGTCCGGAATGAAGCCATCCAGACCGATTTCACCGACCGCCGCCGCGCCGCCTCGCAACAGGCCTTCACGCAAAAGATCCAGGTCGGACTCCAGCGCCCCAGCCACGTACATGGGATGAATCCCAAGGGCGTAACGACAGTCCGGCAGTCGGGCTGCGAGGTCGGCGACCGCCGCGAAATTGGCCACCTCGACTGCCGGCACCAGAAAACCACCAACCCCGGCCGCCCGGGCCGTATCGACGACGGCACACCGATCCGCGTCGAACTCCGACGCATCCAGGTGGCAGTGAGTATCGATCAGCACGCGGCAGCGATCCGCATCTACCTGCCGGTCCACACCGGCTTGCGCTTGGCCATGAAGGCGTCGATGCCTTCGGCGGCGTCCTCGCACATCATGTTGCAGGCCATCACCTCGGCCGCCTGCTGGTAGGCCGCATCCAGTCCCATCTCGAGCTGCGAATAGAACATCTGCTTACCCATCGAAATGGCCACCGGCGACTTGGCGCAGATCGACGCGGTGAGCTTTGCCACCTCCTCGTCCAGCGTCTCGATGGGCACGACGCGATTGACCAGACCATGCCGCTTCGCCTCGGCGGCATCGATGAAATCACCGGTCACCAGCATCTCGAAAGCTTCCTTGCGCCCCATGTTGCGGGACAGACCGACGCTCGGCGTGGCACAGAACAGCCCGACGTTGATGCCGGACACCGCAAAGCGCGCCACGTCGGACGCCACCGCCAGATCGCACATGGACACCAGCTGGCAACCGGCGGCGGTGGCAATGCCATGCACGCGGGCGATCACCGGCTGGGGCATGTTCACGATCTGCATCATCACCTTGCCACACAGGCGGAACAGGGCCTGCTGGAAGGACTTGGTGTAGTTGCCGCGCATTTCCTTCAGGTCGTGCCCGGCACAGAAGGCCTTGCCGGCTCCGGCGAGCACCACCACCCGCACCGAAGAGTTGGCTGCAATACCGGTCAGCTCCGTCAGCAAGGCCTCCAGCATCGGCTGCGACAGCGCATTGAACTGGCCCGGCCGGTTCAGCGTCAGCGTTACGACGCCGTCCGCGTCTTCGCGCAGCAGCAAGGGATCGGTAAGGGTTTCGGCAACAGCATTCATGGGCTCTCCTCCTCGGTCTTCATGTGATAAGCCGGCACGTTCCTGCCGGTCGAACTTCAAGCTGAACAGCGGGTACGGACGCCACCGCCGGGCCGCGTCGCCCCTTCCCTGTCGATCGCCTCCAGCCAGTCGAGCAGTTCGCGGTTGAGCTGCAGCACACCCTCCCGCAAGGCCATCACGCCACCAACAGCGTCCGGGGTCGGCGCCGGGCGTGCAACGGCGAATCCCCGCGTCGCAATGAGCTGATCCGTGCGCGGCGCCAGTAGCGCCGCCCGGGCTTCGACAATGCCGCGACTGCGCCCCTCCTCGTCGAAAACCTGCACAAACTCGTCCAGATCCACCCGCAACCGGCAGCCACTGGAGGAGACAGCCGTCTCGCTGGTCTTCATCGAACGCTTCACCGCCAGCTCAACGAGCTGCCCGGGCTGCGCCGCCCAGCGGCTTTCAAGATAGAACTGGCGCCGGGTCGGCTGCGCGTAGGCGAGGCGATACTGCATCGCCGTCGAGGCCAGCCAGGGCGCCGGCACCACCTCGGCACTGCGGATCGGAAAACCGAGAGGACGCAACGCCGCCGAATCGAGCGGACCGAAATCGTGCACCGAGTAGTTTGGCGCGGCCTTGGGCAGGCTGCCGCATGCAGCCAAGCCCAGGGCCAGGAGCGCCGGCAGCAGAGACCGAAGATGAGAGGGCATACGCATCGAATCTGGCAACAGTGGACGGATCGTTGGCAATCCCGACCTTACCGCGGCACGGGCCGGCTATGAAAACCCGCCTCACCTGGCCCCGGCGCCGGTTTGCCGCGCCCCAGCAACAGGAGCTGCGGCGAGTTGTCGAGTTCGTCGAGCAGATCGGACAGCTGCCGCGACGTGGTGGTGAGCTCCTGCAGCAACACGTTCAAGCGCGGCAGTGTGCTGGTGGCAAAGCCTTCTCCGGTCGCCCCGACAACACCGTCGACCCGCTCCGTCACGTTCTGCAGCCTGACCAGCAGCGCGCGGCCCTCGCTGGCCATCGGCGCGGCCTCGGCGCTCAGGCGTTCGAGATTGGCCAGGGAGCGGTCGATGCGTGCCAGGTTCTCCTTGCTGAACACCTGACGCACGGCAGCCAGCGTCTTCGGCGCCTCCTTCAACGTCCGGTCCAGCCCCTGGCTGGAAGACTCCAGATTGGCTAGGGTCTTCTCGATATGTACAAGATTGTCCTGGCGGGTCAGCACCGCCAGCCGGTCGACGATTTCCTGCACGCGCCTGAGGGTCTGCACCGAAGCATCGGCCACCTCCTCCATCAGGCCGGGGGCCAGACGAATTCGCGGCAGCCCTCCCCCCTCCCCCTGCAGCGGTTCAGGCTTGTCGCCGGCATCATCGAGGGCGATGTAGGCCAACCCTGTCACCCCCTGATTGGCCATGCGCGCCCGCGTACCGCGGGTGATCGGCAGGTCACTGCGAATCCGCACCTTGACCAGCAGGTCTTTCGGATTTGCCGGATCGAGGGCGATGTCCGCTACCTTGCCGGCAACAATGCCGCGGTAACGCACGGTGGACTGGGGATTCAAGCCGTTAACGCTGCCGGAGGTCACCAGCACGACATCGCGGGTGACCTCCCGCTTGTCGGAAAACCACCACAGGGACAGGACGATACCCGCGCTGAGCAGGATCACGAACAGACCGGCGGCAATGGCGTGGGCCCGACTCTCCATCAGCCGATACCCCGTCCGCGCGCCAAGGCAGCCAGGGCGCGATCACTATGGAAAAAACGCTCAATGAAAGGGTCCTGCACGTTCATTATCTCGTCAAGCGGGCCGAAAGCCAGTATACGCCCCTCCGCCAGCACCGCGACGCGGCTGGCCAATGCAGCCAGGGTATCCAGATCGTGGGTCACCAGCACCACGGTGAGTCCAAGCGCCTGGTGCAAGGCCCGAATGAGCCGCACGAAGCCACTGCTGCGATCCGGATCGAGGCCCGCCGTCGGCTCGTCGAGCAGCAGCAGCTCGGGCTCGAGGGCCAGGGCCCGCGCCAGCGCTACCCGCTTGACCATGCCCCCCGACAGCTCGGCCGGCATGCGTAGCGCCACGTCGGCCTCGAGCTCCACCATTGCCAGCTTGAGTCGCACCAGATCCTGCAGCATCGCCTCGTCGGTGATACCGATTTCCCGCAACGGGAAAGCCACATTGGCGAACACGTTGAGCGCAGAAAACAGCGCCCCGTGCTGGAACAGCATGCCGAAGCGGCGCCGGCGATCCAACTGCTCGGCACGGGAACCCGCAAACAGCGGCTCGCCGAACAGGCTCACCTCCCCGGCAGTCGGCCGCAGCAGACCAACCATCTGACGCAGCAGCGTGGTCTTGCCGCTCCCCGAACCACCGACCAGGGCCACTACCTCTCCGGCCGGAACGGCAAGATCGATGCCCCGGTGGACCCAAGTCTGGCCGAAGCGGGTTTCCAGCCCCCGGACCTGAACGGGTTGGTCGCTCATCGCGGCAGGCCGATGGAACGGGTCGCGATGGCGAACACCGCATCCACCAGGATGACCACGGTGATCGACGTGACCACCGAAGCCGTCGTGTTGGCCGACAGGCTCTCGGTGTTCGGCTTCACGCGCAGACCGAAATAGCAGGCCACCAGCGCAATCAGCAACCCGAACACCGCCCCCTTGCTCAGGCCAATGACCAGGTTGGCCGCTGGCACAGCCCGCGGCAAGGCATTCAAGAAATAGTCGAAGCTCAGATCCAGCTGGAGGTTGGCCGACACCATGCCGCCGAACAAGGCCACCGCCGAACCCCACAGGGTCAGCGGCGCCATCGCCAGCGTCAACGCCACCACCTTGGGCAGCACCAGCCGGACGTAGGGCGAGATGCCCATCGCTGCCAGCGCGTCGATCTCCTCGGTGACGCGCATCACACCGATCTGGGCCGTCATCGCCGAGCCCGAGCGGCCCGCCACCAGCACTGCCACCAGCACCGGCCCGAGCTCGCGGATGATGCCGAGCCCCAGGATGTTGACAATGAACACATCCGCGCCAAAGGCCCGCAACTGCAGTGCAGACAGGTAGGACAGCACGACACCGATCAGGAAACCCACCAGCGCCGTGACCGGCATCGCACGGACTCCGACCTTGTAAAAGTTGGCGGACGTCTCCAGCACGGGCCAATGGCCGCGCGCGTGCAGCAGATGGAAGAAGTCGATGACGAGCTGGCCAACCAGCGCGACAAAGCCGACCACATTGCGGAGCATCTTGAAGAAGAGGCGGCCGACGCCTTCCGTACCGTCGAGGAACCGATACCCTGGCTCAACGGGCAGGCCGCCTTCGCCCAGACCGGACAGGCGCGCAAAGACCGAGTCCAGCCGGTCCGGCAGCACGAGGCCAGGCGGACAGCGTCGTCCCCAGCAACGCCACAACAGCAGCGCACCGAAACTGTCGAGCCGCGACACGCCGTCCAGGTCCCAGATGCAGTCTGCCTCGATCTGATCGAGCTGGCGCCGCAGCGTACCGAGATCTGGTTGCAGCAGGCGCAGCGTCCAGTCCCCCGACAACACGGCCCGCAGTGCCCCGCCGTCGCGTTCGAGACGGATCGCGGGGAGCGGACGGGGTTCCGAACGCATCGGCCGACGCCTAGGCGCCAGCCGGACTGCGCGCCGCAGCCCGCTCCACGCGCACCTTCAGCGGCAGGCCGATGGTCTGCCACTGACGCTCCTCTTCGTCCAGGGCCGCCGCAGTCAGTGGCAGGTTGCGCAGCCATTCCGCATCCGCCACCGCGACATGGCCCCGACCGTCACGCTTGAGGCGCAGCGGCGGCACCCCACGGCCGTCGCGGGCGCGGTGAACGACCGCCGCCAACCGCAGGCACAGGATCAGGCGCCACTCGGGGCTTTCCGGATCGAGGGCCCCGATGCGCGACAGCTTGCCGCGGTGAGCCAGCACCATGCGCGCCAGGCGCCCCTGGTCCATGCGTGAAAAGCCCGGCATGTCGGCATTGCCGAGAATGTAGGCACTGTGCTTGTGATAGCTCGAATGGGCCACCGAAACACCGATCTCGTGCAGCCGCGCGGCCCACTCGAGGAAGCGCCGATCCGCGTTCTCGGCATCGTTGGCGGCCGGATCGAGCTGCAGCAGGAAAGCCAGCGCAGTCTCGGTCACCTGCCGGGCATGCGCCATGTCCACGCCGTAGCGTTCCATGAAAGCCGACACGGTCGCATCGCGCAGGTCATGGTGGTGGTAGCGACCGAGCAGGTCATAGAGCACCCCCAGGCGCAGCGCGCCTTCCGAGAAGGTCATCCGCTCCAGGCCGAATTCCTGAAAGATCGCCCACATGATGGCAAGACCACCGGGCAGCACTGGCATGCGATCCGGACGCAGTCCCTCGAGCTGCAGATTGTCCAGATGGCCCGCCTTCAGCATCAGGGTGCGCAGACGATCCAGGCCACTGCGGGTAATGCCGCCGTCGGACAGCCCGTTGAGCTCGAGGATGTCCACCAGCGCCTTGGCCGAGCCACTCGAACCGACCGCCTCTTCCCACCCCACCTCCCGGTAGGCGTGGGTGATGGTCTGGATCTCCTTCTGGGCTGCCAGTTCGGCTTCGCGCATGCCGCGCTTGTCGATGCGGCCGTCAGGGAAATAACGCAGGGAATAACTCACGCAGCCCATGTAAAGGGATTCGAGTTTGATCGGCTGGAAACTCTTGCCGATCACGAACTCCGTGGAACCGCCGCCGATATCCACCACCAGCTGCTGCCTGTGGGGATTGGGCAGGGTGTGCGCGACCCCCACGTATATGAGGCGCGCCTCCTCACGACCGGCGATGACCTCGATCGGGAAGCCCAGTGCGGCCTCGGCCTGCACCAGGAAATGGGGTGCGTTCTTGGCCACCCGCAGAGTGTTGGTCGCCACTGCCCGGACGGCCTCCGGCGGATAGTCGCGGATCCGCTCGTTGAAGCAGCGCAGCGCGCTGATGCCACGGAACTGGGCCGCGGCATCCAGCATCCGGTCGGGGGACAGCCCGGCCGCGAGGCGGACAGCCTCCTTGATGCCATCGAGGGGGTAGATCTGGTCATTGACGATCCGCCCGACCTGCAGACGGAAACTGTTGGAACCCAGATCGATGGCGGCAATCAATTCACGATTCATGAAGCATGCACAAATGGCACCAGGCGGCGCAGAGGCTCGAAATTCTAGCACTGCACCGCACGGTGCTCCGCATCAATCCCGCCCCGGCGGCAACCGTAATCTTCACGCAACAAAAATGTCACATACTCAGGGCCTAATCAGAGGATCAAGAGGAGAGCCCATGCACCGTACCAACAACATCCGCCATTTCAACTCGGATCACTTCATCAACCGCGAACTCTCCCTGCTCCAGTTTCAGCGCCGTGTCCTCGCCCAGGCCGCCGATCCCGCCGTACCGCTGCTCGAGCGCCTGCGCTTCCTGTGCATCGTATCCAGCAACCTGGACGAGTTCTTTGAAGTTCGGGTGGCTGGCGTGAAGGAACAGCTACGTCTCGGCAGCCATGCGATCACCACCGACGGGCTGACCCCTTCCGCCCTCCACAGCCTGATCAGCGCCAAGGTTCACAGCATCATCGCCGAGCAGTATGCGCTGCTCAACGACACCATCCTGCCGGCCCTCGCCGCCGAGGGCATCGTCTTCCTGCGCCGCAGCGTGTGGACCGATGCCCAGCACCTGTGGGCACGGGACTACTTCATGCGCGAAGTGATGCCGGTACTGACACCGATCGGCCTGGACCCGGCCCACCCCTTCCCGCGGGTGCTCAACAAGAGCCTCAATTTCGCCGTCGAGCTGGAAGGCCGCGACGCTTTCGGCCGCAGCTCCGGCTCCGCCATCGTGCAGGCGCCCCGCGCCCTGCCCCGCGTGATCCGGCTGCCGAAGGAACTGACCGGCGTCGAGTATGGCTTCGTCTTCCTGTCGTCCCTGCTGCACGCCCACGTCGGCGAGCTTTTCGAAGGCATGAACGTGCTCGGCTGCTACCAGTTCCGGGTGACCCGCAACTCCGACATGTTCGTGGACGAGGAAGAGGTCAAGGACCTTCGAGCCACCCTCAAGGGCGAACTGCAGCAGCGCCACTTCGGCGACGCGGTACGCCTGGAGCTCGCCGACAACTGCTCGGAGTCGATGGCCAACTTCCTGATGAAGCAGTTCGCCCTGGGGCCAGCTGACGTCTATCGGGTTCCCGGCATGGTCAATCCGGTGCGCCTCAACCAGGTGCCCGACTGGGTCGAACGCCCGGACCTCAAATACCGCCCCTTCCTGCCCGCGCGCCCGAAGGGCCTCGACAAGCAGGAGAACATCTTCGCGGCGATGCGCCGCCAGGACATCCTGCTCCACCACCCCTTCCAGAGTTTCGAGCCGGTCATCGAGCTGCTGAAGGCCGCCGCCGACGACGCGGAAGTGGTTGCCGTCAAGATGACGGTCTATCGTACCGGTACCGACTCGGTGCTGATGGAGCACCTGATCCGCGCCGCCCAAAAGGGCAAGGAGGTCACGGTGGTGCTCGAGCTGATGGCCCGCTTCGACGAAGAGGCCAACATCAGCTGGGCCGCCAGGCTCGAGGAAGTCGGCGCCCACGTGGTGTACGGCGTGTTCGGCTACAAGACCCACGCCAAACTGCTGCTACTCGTACGCCGCGAAGAAGGCCAGCTCAAACGCTACGCTCACCTCGGCACGGGCAACTACCATCCGCGCACGACCCGCTTCTATACCGATTTCGGTCTGCTGACCGCCAACGACGAAATCGGCGCCGACGTCGCCGAAGTGTTCAAGCAGCTCACCGGGCTCGGCCAGGCCGGCAAGCTCAAGCACCTGTGGCAGGCGCCGTTCACGCTGCAGCCGAACGTGGTGGCGGCGATTCACGAAGAGGCCGAAATCGCGCGGGCGGGCCGCAAGGGCCGCATCATCGTCAAGGTCAATGCACTGCTCGAACCGGAGACCATCGAAGCGCTGTATGAAGCGTCCCGCGCCGGCGTCGAGATCGACATCATCGCCCGCAGTGTCTGCGCCTTGAAGCCCGGCGTACCCGGCCTGTCCGAAAACATCCGGGTGCGCTCCATCGTCGGTCGCTTCCTGGAACACCACCGGATCTTCTATTTCCACGCCGACGGCGCCGACAAACTCTACCTGTCGAGCGCGGACTGGATGGAGCGCAACTTCTTCAAACGCATCGAAGTCGGCTTCCCGATCCTCGACCCGCGGGTCAAACGACGGGTCATGAAGGAAGGCCTGCGGCCCTATCTGGGCGACAACTGCCAGGCCTGGGAACTGGATGCCGATAACGCCTATCGCAGGAAGAATCCCCGCACCAACCGGCGCGCCGCGCAGGAAATCCTGCTGAAGGAGCTGGCCGGCGTTCCAATCGTCTGATCCGTCCCGTCGCCTCACCGACATCCACCGACGTCGGGGGAGAGCGGGACTGCCGGGCTGTTGTAGAATGCCATCTCGCTTCCTTCATCGATGGTCCATTCCATGTTCCTCCCCCGTCGCCGACAGTTCATCACCGCAATTCTCAGTGCTGCCGTTCTCTCCGCCTGTGGCGGTGGTGGCGGCTCAGCCCCGGCCCCGAGCATCAAGTCGGTCACTCCCGGTGACACCCAGATCGTCATCGACTGGGTCCAGGAACCCGGCGTCGAGTACTGGCTGTGGTTCAAGGCGGGCGACACGATCAGCGCGGGCGAGAAGACCGCCAGCTACCGGCTGAATGTCAGCGCACCGTACATCCTGACCGGCCTGACCAACGACACCCAGTACGCCATCACGATCAACGGCCGCACCAACGGTGGCCCTGGCGGCCCGGGCTCGGCGGTCCAGACGGCCACGCCGCGGGCCGCAGGTTCGGTCTGGCTGGCCGGCGGAGCCCTCGGCAGCACCAATGCACTGCGCAGCGTGGCCTATGGGCTGAGCTCCAGCAGCGCCACCACCTACGCTTACGTTGCCGTCGGCGACACGGGTGTGATCTACAGCAGCCCAGCCTACGTGTCGGCCAGCGCCCTCAGCTGGACGCAGGTTCGCCCCGCCAGCGGTGCCGCGCTCAATGCCGTCCTGTATGCGCTGGCCAAGTACGTCGCGGTGGGCGATGGCGGTGCCGTGCTCACCAGCACCGACACCACGACCTGGACGGCCGCCACCTCAGGCAGCAGCGCCAAGCTCAACGCGCTGGCCACCAATTCGTCGACCCTCGTCGCGGTCGGGGCCAACGGCACCATCCTGCACTCCGGCGACGGCACGACCTGGACCGCGGCCACCACCGTTCCGACCACCAACGACCTTCATGGCGTGACCTACTCGGCCCTCGGCCTGTGGGTGGCGGTCGGCGCCAACGGCACCCTGCTCACCAGTTCCGATGCCGTAACGTGGACCGCCGTCAGTTCGGGCACCACGGCCACGCTCAAGGCAGCAGCCAGCATGTCGACGGTCAACTCCACCACCGGCGGTGTGACCTACAGCATCGTGGCGGTCGGCAACGGCGGCGTGATTGTCAGCAGCACCACGGGCACGGCCTGGAATGTCCAGACTCAGGGCAGCGCCAACCTCAACGCCGTCGCGTCCTCGTCCCGCTACGCCGCCCTCGGCGACAACGGCGCCGTCTACTCCAGCACGGACGGCACGACCTGGGCCGCCGCCTCCAGCCCCAACAGCAACACGATGTATGGCGTGATCCACGCCGACAACATCTTCACCGCCGTCGGTGCGGCCGGAAACAGCATTTACTCGTACTGAGTCGTGCCGCGGGTCCGCACCTGGCAACAGGCAGCGGACCCGGCCAAGCAAGTGGAGCCGTCAGCTGATGACCGCTCCACTTTGCACTTCTGAAGCCATCCGCAGAGAAAAATCAGAACCGCCATGTCATCCAGCGCCTCCAACGCCAGCCTGTTGTCCCGTTCCCTGTCCGCCGTCTGGCACCCCTGCACCCAGATGAAGCACCACGAACAACTGCCGCTGATCCCCATCAAGCGCGGCGAGGGTGCATGGCTGTACGACATGGACGGCAAGCGTTACCTGGACGGCATCAGCTCCTGGTGGGTCAATCTTTTCGGCCACGCCAATCCGCGCATCGGCGCAGCGCTCAAGAATCAGCTCGACACCCTCGAGCACGTGCTGCTGGCCGGTTTCACCCACGAACCAGTGGTTGAGCTGTCCGAGCGTCTGGCCGCCCTCACCGGCCACCGACTCGGGCATGCCTTCTACGCGTCGGACGGCGCCTCGGCGACCGAGATCGCCCTCAAGATGAGCGTGCATTACTGGCGCAATACGGGCCGCCCCGGCAAGAACCGCTTCGTCAGCCTGGCCGGCAGCTACCACGGCGAGACCGTCGGCGCGCTGGCCGTCACCGACGTGGCGATCTTCCGCGACGCCTACGCCCCGCTGGTGCGCGGTGGCACCTGCGTGCCGACGCCGGACGCGCGTCTGGCCGAAGCCGGCGAAACGGCCGCCGACGTAGCCCGCCGCGCCGCCGCCGCGCTGGAAGCCCACCTGGCCGCCCACGCCGACGAAACCGCCGCGCTGATCGTCGAGCCGCTGGTCCAGGGCGCCTCCGGCATGGTCATGTACGATCCAGAATACCTGCGCCTGGCGCGCGGGCTGTGCGACCGCTACCAGGTGCATCTGGTGGCCGACGAAATCGCCGTCGGTTGCGGGCGCAGCGGCAGCTTTTTCGCCTGCGAGCAGGCCGGCATCTGGCCGGACTTCCTGCTGCTGTCGAAGGGCATTTCCGGCGGCTACCTGCCCCTGTCCATCGTCCTCACCACCGACACCGTCTTCGAGGCCTTCTACGACGACGATACCGCCCGCGGCTTCCTGCACTCCCATTCCTATACCGGCAACCCGCTGGCCTGCCGGGCCGCGCTGGCGACCCTCGACATCTTCGCGCAGGACGATGTGATCGCCACCAACCGCGCCAAAGCCCAGCGTATCGGCGAGGCTTTCCGCAACGCGCTTGGCGGCCACCCGGCGGTCCGCCATCTGCGCCAGCAAGGCATGATCCTGGCCTTCGACGTAGCCGACGCACTGGCCGGCTTCTCTCGCCGTTTCTTCGCCGAAGCCCTGCAGCGGGAACTTCTGCTGCGCCCGATCGGTAATACGGTTTACACCATGCCCCCCTATATCCTTGGCGACGACGAGATCGGCTTCCTCGCCAGCCGCTGCGCTGCCGCCCTGGAGGCCAGCCTTGCCTGAGTATCCCGATCCGCTCGAAGAACTGGACGCCGGCCTCGCCGAACTCGACACCGCCGGCCTGCGCCGCCGCCGGCGCATCGTCACTACCCCCTGTCGTCCGGACACGCGCCTCGCCGACCGGGAGGATGCGGTCACCGCCTTCTGCTCCAACGACTACCTGGGCCTGGCCGCCGAGCCTGCACTGGCCGCCGCGGCCCACCAGGGCATCGACCGCTGGGGTGTCGGCTCCGGCGCATCCCACCTGGTCAGCGGCCACTATGCCGCCCACGAGGCGCTGGAAACCCGCCTCGCCGCCTTCGTCGGCATGGACGACGCGCTGTATTTCTCCACCGGCTACATGGCCAACATCGGCGTGATGCCGGCGCTGGTCGGCCGTGGCGACGCAATCTTCGCCGACAAGGTGAACCACGCCTCGCTGGTGGATGGCGCATTGCTGTCCCGCGCCGAGCTGATCCGCTACCCCCACTGCGACGTCCAGGCCCTGGCCGCCCGCCTGCAGGCCTCCACCGCGCCGCGCAAGCTGATCGTCACCGACGGCGTGTTCAGCATGGACGGCGACATCGCACCGCTGCGCGAACTGCTCGCACTGGCGGAGGCGCACAAGACCTGGCTGCTGGTGGATGACGCCCACGGCTTCGGCGTACTGGGCCCCCAGGGGCGCGGCAGCCTTACGCACTTCGGCCTGAACTCGCCGCGCCTGATCTACATGGGCACCCTCGGCAAAGCCGCCGGCGTGTCCGGCGCCTTCATCGCCGGGCAGCGGAGCGTCATCGACTGGCTGCTCAACAAGACCCGCAGCTACATCTTCACCACCGGAGCCCCGCCGCTGCTCGCCGACGCGCTGCTGACCGCCGTCGACCTGATCGAACACGGCGACGCCCGCCGCGCCCACCTGCAGGCCCTGATCGCCCGCTTCAGCGCGGGGCTGAAGCTGAAACGCTGGCAGTTGCTACCGTCGGAAACCCCGATCCAGCCCGTCGTGATCGGCGACAACCACGAGACGCTGGCCGTCTCCCGCGCCCTCGATGCGGAAGGCCTGTGGGTGCCGGCGATCCGTCCACCAACGGTTCCGAAGGGCGCCGCGAGGCTTCGCATCGTACTGTCGGCCGCCCACAGCGAGGCGCAGGTGGATCGCCTGGTTGCCACCCTCTTGCGTCTGGAAGGAGCGCTGGCATGAGCCGCGATCTCGTCCTGCTGCACGGCTGGGGGCTCTCCTCGACTGTCTGGAAGCCGCTGACCGCAACGCTCTCCGGCACCTTCACGCTGCATACCCCCGATCTGCCTGGGCACGGCAGCGCGGCCTCGGTCGGGCCGAGCCTGCACGAATGGGCGGACGCCCTGCTTCCCCACATACCGGAAGGCGCCGTGCTCGTCGGTTGGTCCCTCGGCGCCCAGCTTGCGCTGCATCTCGCGCAGCAGGCCCCGGAGCGCGTGGCCAGGCTGGTGTTGATCGGCAGCTCGCCGTGCTTCGTCCAGGCCGACAACTGGCCCGCAGCCTTGCCCGCAAGCACCCTCGACGCCTTCCGCCAGGACTTCGACACCGCACCTGACACCACCCAGCGCCGTTTCGTGGCACTGCAAAGCCTCGGCGACAGCGCCCGCAAGGCAGTCGCCGCAACCCTCACGGACAGCCTCACACCCGCCGACGATGCCCGCAGGACAGCTCTCGCCGACGGCCTGCGCCTGCTCGCCGAGACCGACCTGCGCGCCATCGTCCCGACAATCCGCCAGCCGGTCCGCCTGCTCCACGGCAGCGAGGACAAGCTGATGCCGGCCGCCGCCGCCGAATGGCTGGCCGATACGCTGCCCGACGCACGCCTGACGGTGTTCGGGCAATGCGGCCACGCCCCCTTCCTGTCGCGCCCCGAAGAATGCGCGACGCTGATCGAGGGTTTCGCCCTTGACTGACGCCCCCGCCCCAAAAGACGCAGTCCGCGCCGCCTTCGACAAGGCCGCCGATGCCTACGACGCGGTTGCCGCCGTCCAGCGCAGCGCCTGCGACCGCCTGTTCGCACTCGCCGCCACGCAGCCTTTGCAGCCCGGCCGTATCGTCGATGCGGGCTGCGGCACCGGCTACGCGCTTCCCGGCCTCAGGCAACGTTTCCCGGCGGCCCAGCTGATCGCGCTGGACTTCGCCACCTCAATGCTGCGCCGTCATCCCGCCGGGCTGGCCGAACCGCTGTGTGCGGACATGGAACGCCTGCCACTGGCGGAAGCCAGCGTGGACCTGCTGTGGTCCAGCTACGCGCTACAGTGGTGCCATCCGCGCAAGGCCTTCCCGGAGCTGGCACGCAGCCTGCGCCCCGGCGGCCAGCTGTGGATCGCCACCCTCGGCCCCGGCACCCTCAGCGAGTTGCGCGATGCCTTCAGCCACGTGGATCAACACGAGCATGTGCTGCGCTTCCAGCCGCCGGAAGTCATCGACGACGCCATCGAGGACGCCGGTCTGCGGATCGTCGAGACTGAGCGCGACACCCTCTACGCCTGGGCACCCGACCTGCGCCGCCTGCTGCGCGACATCAAGACCCTCGGCGCCCACCAGACCGGCGCGCCGCGCCGCCAGGCGCCCCTTGGGAAAGCAGCCTGGGGCCGCCTCAGCGCGGCCTACGAGGCCTACCGGACCCCCGCCGGACTGCCGGCGTCCTACGATACCTACTGGTTGATAGCAGAAAAGAAATGAGCGCCTACTTCATCGCCGGCACCGATACCGAAATCGGCAAGACCTTCTCCACCTGCGCCCTGCTCCACGCAGCCCGCACCCGCGGCCTGCGCGCCGTCGGCATGAAGCCGATCGCCGCCGGCGCGGAGATGATCAATGGGGAATTTCTCAACGAAGATGCGGCACGCCTGCGCGCGGCCGGCAGCTTCGACCCGGGGCTGGCGCTGCTCAACCCCTACTGCCTGGCCAGCCCGATCGCACCGCACATCGCCGCCGCCGAAGAAGACGTGAGCATCGATCCAAGCAAAATCGACGCAGCGCTCCAAGCACTCCGTGCCCAGGCCGAGCTGGTACTGGTGGAAGGCGTCGGTGGTTTCCGCGTGCCACTGGGCGATGATTTCGACACCGCCGACTGGGCCCAGCACTTGGCCCTGCCAGTGATCCTGGTGGTGGGCATGAAGCTCGGCTGCATCAGCCACGCCCTGCTCACCGCAGAGGCCATCCAGGCGCGCGGTCTGCGGCTCGCCGGCTGGATCGCCAACCAGGTGGATCCGGCCATGCTGCGCTTCGAACAGAACCTGGAATCCCTGAGCCGTCGTCTGCCTGCGCCACTGCTGGGCGTGCTGCCGTTCCGTACCGACCACGACGCCGCGGCGGCAGCCAGCGCTGCCGGTCTCAAATTACCCGACTGAGTACCTGGCTGAACGCCGCTGGCGGAGCTGTTCGAACAGGCACACGCCGGCCGCCACCCCCACGTTGAGGGACTCCATGCCACCGGGCATCGGGATCAGCACGCGGCGGGTGGCCAGCGCCGCCACTTCGGCGGACAGACCCTGCCCCTCAGAACCGAACAGCCAGGCCACCGGACCGCGCAGGTCCAGGTCATACAGCTCAGTGGCGTCCCGCAGATCCGCAGCCAGAATGGCACCGGGGAAATCCCGCAGCGCCTGCGCCGCATCGACGCCTTCACGGATGCACAAGCCAAAGTGGGCCCCCATCGCCGCACGCAGTACGCGGGGCGACCAAGCCTGGGCGCAGCCCGGAGTGAGCAGCACCTCCTTCACGGCAACCGCCGCGGCAGTCCGCAGGATGGTGCCAAGATTGCCGGGGTCCTGCACACCGTCGAGCAGCACGCAAGTGTCGGTCGTCGGGCTTTGTTCATCGGCGACGGAAATTGCGATCACCGCGAGCACGCCGCTGGGCGTATCCACCGGACTGATATGCGCGAAAAGACGATCCGGCACTTCGATCTGCCTCTCGGACGGGCAGCGTGCCAGCAGCGTTTCAATCTCCGCCTGCCGGCGGCCGCTCTCGCTGACGACGACCTGCAACACATCAACGCCCCGCTCCAGCGCAACACCGAGCAAGTGTGCGCCATCGAGCAACGTGCATCCTTCCTTGCGCCGATCCCGCGCCGACGTCGCCAGCGCGTGCAGATGCTTGATGGTCGGGTTATCCCGTGAGCTGATCTGCTTCACGCGTCAGAATGCCAGGCCGACCGTGGCGAGGACGACCGTCAATGTGCCAAGGACGAGGTTGAGCGTCACCCGCTGGCGGATCGTATTGAGCGCCTGTGCGCCCCGTGCCCAACTCTCCGCCGCCACCGCAGCCTTGAGCGCCTGCCACGGACCAAACCAGATGCTCGCGAAGATCGCCATCATCACCAAGCCCACGCCGGCCATCATGTGCCAGGCACGAGGCGCCTGAGCGAAGCCCACCTCCAGCAGCATCGCGAAGCCGGACAGGCCGATGGCTGCCACCGCAGCCCACACGATCGGGAAGAAGCGCCCGAAGACACCATGCCACAGACTCAGACGCTGGGCCGGCGGCAACTGCAGCGCAGACGGCCGCAGGCAGAAATGGGCGAAGGCCATGCCGCCAACCCACACGATCACGCCGGCCAGATGTACGAGCAACAGCACGTGGTGATGTTTCATCTCAGGTCGTCCTCGGTCCACAGAGGCGGATTGGAAATCACGTCGCGCACCGGCGCGAAGCTCTGCCGATAAATTCCGCAGGCCCCGTGGGCACGCAACGCCTTCAAGTGAGCTGCCGTCGGGTAGCCCTTGTGGCCGGCCAGACCGTATTGAGGGTAAAGCTTGTCGAGTTCCACCAGGAGTTCGTCCCGCACCGTCTTGGCGAGGATGGATGCTGCCGAAATCTCGGCCACCAGCGCGTCGCCCTTGACGATGGCCTCGCAGGGCAGATCCAGCTGCGGACAGCGGTTGCCGTCAACGAGCACCTTATCCGGCCGCTGCGACAAGCCCGCCACGGCACGCTGCATCGCCAGCATGCTGGCGTGCAGGATGTTGATCCGATCGATCTCGGCGACGCTGGCTTCGGCCACACACCAGGCCAAAGCCTTCTCCCGGATCTCCACCGCCAGACGCTGGCGGCGCTTTTCGCTGAGCTTCTTGGAGTCGGCCAGCCCCTCGATCGGCCGGGCCGGATCGAGGATCACCGCCGCAGCCACTACCGGCCCGCACAGGGGGCCGCGTCCAGCCTCATCGACGCCACACAGGAGCATCTTCAACGTCCTTTCAGGTACGGCAGAATGGCCGCCGCCGCCTTGTCCGCCGTGTTCTGGCGCAACTGCAGATGCATGTCGGTAAAGGTTCGCTCGAGTTCGGCGATACGTGCCTTGTCCACCAGCCAGCCGTCGAGGGCTTCCGCCAGCGCCTGGGGCGTGGCTGCGTCCTGCAGCACCTCAGGTACCACTTCCCGCCCCGCCAGCACGTTGGGCAGCCCGACCCACGGCAGGTAGGCCATGCGCTTCATGAGACGGAAGGACCATTTGCCGATCTTGTAGGTTATAACCATCGGCCGTTTGAGCAGCGCAGCCTCCAGGGTTGCCGTTCCACTTGCTACCAGCACCACGTCGGCGGCGATCATCGCCTCGACCGAATGGCCAAAGAGAATGCGGATCGGCAGGTCCAGATGGGCATGGCGCCGCAAGGCCTCTTCGAACAACAGGCGGGTCTCGCGGGTTGCCAGCGGTACGAGGAAACGGGCATCGGGATGGCGGCTGTGCAGCAGCGCCGCAGTGGCGATATAGGTATCCGCCAGGTTTCGCAGTTCCGACTGGCGGCTGCCCGGCAGGAATGCGAAAACCGGCCCGCCGGGGGAGATCTGCAGCATCTCCCGCGTACCCTCGCGGTCCGGCACCAACGGAAAGACATCGGCCAGGGGATGGCCCACGTAGCTCACCGGCACGCCCGCCGTCCGGTAGATCTCCGGCTCGAACGGGAACAGGCACAGCATGTGGCTGACCGCCCGCGCAATACCCTTCAAACGCCCACGGCGCCAGGCCCAGATAGATGGGCTGACGAAATGGATGGCCGGAATGCCCTTGTCCTTCAGGCGTTTCTCGAGCCACAGGCTGAAATCCGGCGCATCGACGCCAATGAAGGCAGCCGGCGGATTCTTGACCAGCATGTCCAGCAACTGACGGCGGATACCCGACAGTTCGCGGTAATTCTTGAGGGCGTCCACATAGCCGTGGACCGACAGCTTTTCAGCGGGCCACAGGGCCTGGAAACCCACCGCCTGCATTTTGGGACCGCCGATGCCGAAGAACTCGGCATCGGGGAGGTGATGCTTGAGGGCCTTGATCAGATGACTGGCCAGGAGATCGCTGGAGGCCTCACCCGCCACCATGGCAATGCGCACGACCATGGATCAGCGAACGATGCCACGCCCGGATTCGGCGATGAAGTCGGAGAACTGCTGCAGTTCAGGCGCCTGCGCAGCGGCCCCGGCAATCTGGCGGCGCGCTTCGTCGAGGGTCAGGCCACTGCGATAGAGGGTCTTGTAGGCCCGCTTGATGGCCGTGATGCCTTCGCTCGAATAGCCCCGGCGCTTGAGGCCTTCACTGTTGATACCGTGCGGTGCAGCCGGATTACCGGAAACCGTCACGAAGGGCGGCAGATCCTGCAGCAGCACGGTACCGACGCCACAGAAGCTGTGGGCGCCAACACGGACGAATTGGTGCACGCCGGTGAAACCGCCAAGGATCGCCCAGTCGCCCACCGTCACGTGGCCGGCCAAGGTCGCGTTGTTGGCAAAGATCGTGTTGTTGCCGACCAGACAGTCATGGGCCACGTGCACGTAAGCCATGATCCAGTTATCGTTGCCGACGCGGGTCAGGCCGCCGTCCTGCACCGTGCCCGTACTGAAGCTGCAGAATTCTCGGATCGTGTTGCGGTCGCCGATTTCCAGCCGGGTCGGCTCGTTGGCGTACTTCTTGTCCTGCGGCTCGGAGCCCAGCGAACAGAACTGGAAGATGCGGTTGTCGCTACCGATGCGGGTGTGCCCCTCGATCACCACGTGGGGACCGATGCGGGTCCCCTCACCGATCTCGACGTGTTCGCCGATGATCGAATACGGCCCGACCTGCACACCTTCGGCAAGGCGCGCGCCGGGATGAACGATGGCAGTCGGGTGGATCGTCATCGCTTGATCGCGCACATGAATTCGGCTTCGGTCGCCAGCTCGCCGGCAACCTTCGCGGTGCCCTTGAACTTCCAGATGTTGCGCATCACGCGCACGATCTCGGCTTCCAGCACGAGCTGGTCACCCGGCACCACCGGACGCTTGAAGCGCACGTTGTCCACGGAAGCAAAATACACCATCGCGTTCTCGTCCGGCACCGTACCGTCGGTCTTGAAGGCCAGCACTGCGGCTGCCTGGGCCAGCGCCTCAATGATCAGCACGCCCGGCATCACCGGGTTGTGCGGAAAATGGCCCGGGAAGAAAGGCTCATTGACAGTCACGTTCTTCAGGCCCACGACGCGCTTGCCCACTTCCAGTTCGGTAATGCGATCCACCAGCAGGAAGGGATAGCGGTGCGGGATGTAACGCTTGATTTCGTTGATGTCGATGATTTCGCTCATGATTTCTTTTCCATTTCGGCGAGCTTCTTTTCCAGCTCGCGCACCCGCTCCGCCATCGCATCGAGGCGACGCAGATGGGCAAAATTCCGGACCCAGTCCGCATGCGGCTGCAGCGGGATCATGGCCGTGTACACGCCGGCCTTGTCGAGGGTCTTGGTCACATTGGTGTCCGCCGAGATCACCACGTCGTCGGCCACCTCCAGATGGCCCGAGAAGCCGGCTTTGCCGCCGACCATCACGCGCTTGCCGACGCGGGTACTACCGGCCAGGCCGGCCATTGCCGCCATGATGGTGTCGTCCCCCACATGGCAGTTATGGGCCACGTGGATGAGGTTGTCCAGCTTCACGCCATTTCCAACGACAGTGTCGTCCAGCGCACCACGATCGATGGTGGTATTGGCGCCGATCTCCACATCGTCGCCCAGCACCACCCGGCCGATCTGCGGGATCTTGACCCAGTGCTTGTCCGCATCACGCGCAAAACCGAGGCCATCTGCGCCGATCACCGCACCGGAATGCAGTATCGTCCGCGCACCGATGACGCAATTGTCGTAGATCTTGACGCCGGGATGCAGCAGGGAACCCGCACCGATCTGAACGCCATCGGCAATCAGGCACCCCGCGCCGATCACGCAGTCTTCGCCGATCAGACAACGCTCGCCGATCACCGCATTGGGACCGACGGACACCGATGCGGGAAGCACAGAGGCGACCACCGCGCTGACATGCACGCCTGCCGGCGCCCGCTTGGGCGGATTGAACAGCTGCGCGACCCGCGCAAAGTACAGGTACGGATCGGCCGTCAGAATGCGCGGACGCTCGGTAAGCCCAGCCGCCTTCGGAGACAGGATGAACGCTGAGGCCTTGCTCGTCACCAGCGACGCCCCGAATTTGGGGTTGGACAAGAAAGCCAGCTCGCCTTCCCGGGCCGTTTCGATCGAAGCAATCTGCCGAACGACAGTGGCCGGATCGCCGACGAGTTCGCCGCCGAGCCGGCTTACCAGCTCGCCAAGGGAGAATTCCATTGGCAACCGCTTACTTCGCTTCGCTCAGCGCCTTGATCACCTTGTCGGTGATGTCGATGCGCGGACTGGCGTACACCGCCTCCTGGAAGATGATGTCGTACTTCTCGGCCTCGGCGATCTGCTTGATCGTCTTGTTGGCGCGATCCAGAACGCCGGCCAGTTCCTCGTTGCGGCGCTGATTGAGGTCTTCACGGAACTCGCGCTGCTTGCGCTGGAAATCCCGGTTGAGCTCGTTGAATTCGCGTTCCTTGTTGCGGCGGTCGCCCTCGCCCATCGTCACGCCGTTTTTCTCGAGACCTTCCTGCATGCCCTGAAGCTGCTTGGCCATGCGCTGCAGGTCCTGATCGCGCTTCTCGAATTCCTTTTCCAGCTTCTGCTGGGCCTTCTTCGCAGGCGTCGCTTCCTTCATGACGCGATCGGAATTGACGAACCCGACCTTCACCTCGGCCGCAGCCGTCGTTGCGAATGCAGCAAGCAGCACTGCTGCGAGTGCGGACAAACCAATACCTTTCACTCAAACCTCCATCTGCATGCCATGCGGCAGCAATCAGAACACGGTACCCAGTTGGAACTGGAACTTCTGCGTCTTGTCGCCGTCTTTTTTCTTTAACGCATTACCCAGGCTGAATTTCAAGGGCCCAACCGGGGAACTCCAGGAGAAAGCCAACCCCGCACTGTAACGCAAATCCGAAGCCTGAACCTTTTCGTCGGCCCCCCAGACGTTGCCCACGTCGGCAAACAGCGACAGACGCATGGACTTGTCTTTGCTGGAACCCGGCATCGGGAAGTAATACTCGGCATTGCCGATCACGCGGCGGTTACCGCCCAGCGCCCGGACATAACCCGACGAATCCGTGTAGTGCGGCCCCAGCGTGCTCTGCTGATAGCCGCGCACCGAGCCAATACCACCCGCGTAGAAATTCTTGTAGAACGGCAATTCCTTGCCATCGTAACCATGGGCATAGCCAACATCGCCGTTCAACATCAACGCGTAGCCGCCGCCAAACGGAATCCAGTATTGATGCTGGTAGTTGGCGCGGATATAACGCATGTCGAAGGCCGGCGTGGCGATCTCAACCGATGCACGCTGATAAACACCTGACGTCGGGTACACGAAGCTGTCGCGGCGGTCACGGGACCAGCCGATGGTTGCCAGCAGACTCTTGGCCGTATCACCGAAGGTATTCACGAAGCCCACGTAGGGCGACGGACTGGAATCGTAGACCTTGATCGAGGTCTGATCGACGGCCAGGCCGAAATTGATCCGGTCGTCCTCGGCAATCGGATAGCCAAAGCGGATTCCCGCACCAATGGACGAGCTCTTGTACGTTGCCACCGACAACGAGGTCGGGTCCACATTGCGCTGGTAGAGATCCCAGCCGATGCTGACGCCGTCAATCGTCCAGTAGGGATTGGTGAAGGACAGGGCAATGGTTTTGTTGATGCGACCGGTATTTACCTGCAGCGTCATCGCATTACCCGTGCCGAACAGGTTCTGCTGGGAAATCGACGCGGACAGGATCACCTTTTCGGAACTGGAGAAGCCCGCACCCAGCATCAGGTTGCCTGTGGCCCGTTCCTTGACCGTGAAATTCGCATCGACTTGGTCGGTCGAGCCGGGCACGGCCGGGGTCTCAACCGTCACTTCGTCGAAATAGCCCAGCCGGTCCAGGCGTACCTTGGAACGATTGAGGGCGTCGCCGTCATACCATGCGCCTTCCATCTGGCGCATTTCACGCCGGATCACTTCGTCCCGCGTCCGGGCATTACCGGCAAAATTGATCTTGCGCACATAGACCCGTCGACCGGGATCGACGAACACGGTGAAAGCCACCGTGCGATTGGCCTTGTCCACCTCAGGCGCCGCATTCACGTTGGCAAACGCGTAGCCGGCATTGCCGAGACGGTCACTGATCGCCTTGGTCGTCGCAGTGACGTTGTCCCGCACGAAGGTGTCACTGGCCTTGAGCTTGACCAGTTTCTGCAGCTCTTCCTCGGGCACCACCATGTTCCCCGCCAGCTTGACGTCGGAAACGGTGTATTTCTCACCTTCGGTGATGCTCAAGGTGATGTAGATGTCTTTCTTGTCCGGCGTGATGGACACCTGGGTCGAATCGACCGAGAAGTCCAGATAGCCGCGATTCAGATAGTACGAGCGCAGCGTCTCGATGTCGGCAGACAGCTTTTGCTTGGAATACTGGTCGCTCTTCGAGTACCAAGTCATCCAGCCCGGCGTCGTCAAGGAGAACAGCTCCAGCAGTTCCTTCTCCTTGAACACCTGGTTACCGATGATGCTGATCTGACGGATCTTGGCGGCGTCGCCCTCGACGACATTGAAATTCACACCGACCCGGTTTCTTTCCAGCGGCGTGACGGTCGTCGTGATCTGCACGCCGTACAGACCCTTGGAAAGGTACTGGCGCTTGAGTTCCTGCTCGGCGCGTTCGAGTACCGCACGGTCAAAAATACGCGACTCGGCAAGACCGACTTCCTTGAGCCCCTTCTTCAGCGCGTCCTTGTCGAACTCCTTGATGCCGACAAAATCGACCTGCGCGATGGCCGGACGTTCGTCGAGTACGACAACGATCACATCGTTATCCACCTCGATCCGGACATCTTTGAAGAAACCCGTTGCGAATAGCGCCTTGATGGCCTGGGAGGCCTTTTCATCCGAGAAGCGCTCGCCGACCTTGACCGGCAGGTAACTGAAAACAGTACCGGCCTCGGTCCGCTGAATCCCTTCAACGCGAATGTCTTTGACTACGAATGGCTCGAAGGCCAAGGCGGGCGATGCCACAAAAAGTGTGGCGATCAGCCCAGGAAGAAGCTTGGATTTCATCCGATTTCAGCTAGCAACAAGGCGGTTGATGTCGTTGTAGAAGGCAAAAGCCATTAGCGCCGCCAGCAGAGCCATTCCAATCTGCTGACCGATTTCCATAACCCGCTCGGAAACCGGGCCGCCCTTGATGATCTCGATCACATAATACAACAAGTGCCCACCATCGAGCACCGGAACGGGCAGCAGGTTCAGCACACCAAGACTGATGCTGATCAGGGCCAGAAACTTGATGTAATGGGCCCAACCCATTTTTGCCGACTGACCGGCAAAATCGGCAATCGTCACGGGCCCACTCAAATTCTTGACGGAAACTTCGCCGACGATCATGCGCCCCAGCACAGACACGCTCAAGGCAGCGGTATCCCAGGTCTGAGCCACGCTTTTGACGAAGGCATCGACGAAATCGTACTGGACGATGGTGAACATCAAATCCCGGCGGATGTCCGCATCGGCGACCGCAACACCGATCCTCCCTATGGTCCGCCCCTTTTCCTCTACGGATGTCGGCACCACCTTCGAAACGAGTGGCACGTTGTCGCGCAAGACCTCCACCTCGAGCTCAGCGCCCGGGGCATCGCGGACAATCTCGACCAGATCACTCCAGCCGCCGATCTTCTTGCTCCCGATGCGCAATACCTTGTCACCGCTTTTCAGACCGGCCCGCTCGGCCGCACCGCCACTGCTCAGGGCACCGAGCACTGCAGGAACATTCGGACGATAGAGGCGGAGTCCGAGCTGCGCGCTGATGTCCTGCTCGCCCTGATCCACACTCACACCGGCCAGTTCGAGCGGCCGGAATGCGATCTCATCCCTGGGATTGATTGTCTCCACCGTGACGGTGCGCCGCTCAAAAGCGTGCTGAAGCAATTGCCAGCGGAACTCCTGCCAGGTCGCCACAGGGTGCCCATCCACGGAGCGCACCAGTTCGCCATCGGAGAAGCCCGAACGCTCGGCAGCACTGGCAGCAATCGGCGTACCGAGACGCGGCCGCAACTCCTCTACGCCGCCGGAATACAACCCCCAGTACAAGATGATCGCCAGCGCAAAGTTCGCCAGCGGCCCGGCAGCAACGATGGCGATGCGGCGCCAGACTGTCTGCCGGTTGAACGCCCGATGCAGCTCCTCCTCGGCAACCGGCGCTTCGCGCTCGTCGAGCATCTTCACATAGCCGCCCAGCGGAAACACGGACAGCGCCCATTCGGTGCCATCCTTTCCTGCCCGCCAGACAAACAAGGGTCTGCCGAAGCCAAGGGAAAAGCGCAGCACCTTCACACCGCACACACGGGCAACGATGTAATGCCCGAATTCGTGCACTACGATCAGAATGCCGAGCGCCAGCGCAAAAGGAATCAGGTAGTCCAGCAGACTCATATTCGTCAGCACGAGGCCCGCCCAACGAAACGGGCGGCGTATTCGCGGGCCTGACGGTCCGCCTCGAGAACCCCATCCAGGGAGTCCGCGTCCCTGGGCTCGATGGCATCGAGCGTCGCCGCGATGACTCCGGCGATACGTTCGAACCCCAGCTTCCCGTCGAGAAAGCTCGCCACGGCGACCTCGTTGGCAGCGTTCAGCACCGCCGGAGCGACACCGCCCTCACGAAGCACCCTGTACGCATGACCCAGACACGGGAAACGCTGAAAATCCGGCCGTTGAAAATCGAGACGACCGATCTCGAACAGGTCCAGCGGCTTCACCCCTGCATCGATTCTCTCCGGATAGGCCATGGCGTGGGCAATGGGCGTGCGCATATCCGGATTGCCCAGCTGGGCCAGCACCGAACCGTCCGCATACGCCACCAGGGAATGAATCACGCTCTGGGGATGGATCACGACCTCGATGCGATCAGCCGACGCACCAAACAGCCAGTGGGCCTCGATGACTTCGAGTCCCTTGTTCATCATCGTCGCGGAATCGACGGAAATCTTGCGCCCCATCACCCAGTTCGGGTGAGCACACGCCATGTCCGGCGTCACCGCAGGGAGTTCGTCGATGGGCTTGTTCAGGAAAGGACCGCCGGATGCAGTCAGCAGGATACGGGTCACGCCACTGCCATCAAGGCCACGCTCGAACCCCACGGGGAGGCCCTGAAAGATCGCATTGTGCTCGCTGTCGATGGGTAGCAACGTTGCGCCACCTGCGGCAACCTCTTGCATAAAAAGAGCCCCGGACATCACCAGGGCTTCCTTGTTGGCCAGCAGAATTCGCTTTCCGCTGCGCGCCGCGGCGAGTGTCGGCGGCAAGCCGGCTGCGCCGACGATGGCCGCCATGACCATATCGACCTCGGGAGCAGACGCCACTTCGACGAGCGCCTTGCTGCCGGACAACACCTCGGTACAGCACCCTTCACGCTCGAGCATGACCTGTAACAGTGCTGCATCGTCGGCGCTCGCCACGACCGCATAGGCAGGACGATGCACAAGACACTGGGCCAGCAGCTTGTCCACCTGCCGATGAGCCGTCAATGCAAAGACACCGTAACGATCCGGATGGCGCCCGACAACGTCCAGCGTACTAACGCCGATGGAGCCCGTAGCCCCCAGCACGGTAATGAGCTTTTTCCCTTGAATCATGTCTTATCGTGCCATCCAGAGGGCAATCAGCGCGACGACCGGCAAGGTAGACGTCAGGCTGTCGATCCGGTCGAGAACGCCTCCATGCCCAGGCAGCAAGCTTCCGCTGTCTTTCACGCCAGCCTGACGCTTGACAAGCGACTCGAACAAATCACCGATGATGCTGAGCGCCGTAAAACCCACCAGCAGCAAGGCCACCCACAACAGACCTGCGCCCTTGACGGATCCCCAGTACGAGATGCAAGCGACGCCATACAGCGTGACCGCGATCACCGCACCATACGCCCCCTCCCAGCTCTTGCCGGGACTGATAGACGGCGCCAGCTTGCGCTTGCCAAAAGCCCGTCCAGAGAAATAGGCCGCAATATCGGCAATCCAGACCGCAGCCATGACTCCGAGCAACAGCCAAGGACTGAGAAGACGGAGATGTGCGATGGCCAGACTGGGCGGCAACAAAAGTACCGAACCTATCAACGGCGCGGCAGCACTTTCAGGCAGACGCCACTTGGCCCTCAGCCAGAAGGGTACGCACAACAACCAGAAAATTGCACCGACAATGTAGACCGGCTCCAATGCAAACGGGGCGATCGCCGCCTCCTTGTGCAAACCGGCAACAAGCCCCATTGCGAGACACAAAGCCCCCAGCAACAGCGCGTACAAGCGCCTCGTCACCGTCGAAAACCCGAGCATCGACGCCCATTCGGTCGCCGCAAGCGCGCAGATCAGAGAGGAAAATGCGAGCCAACCGACAGGTGGCAACAGGAACAGCGCCGACAGCAACCCCGCAAGCAGGACGAGCGCGGTAATGACCCGCGCTTTAAGCATGACCGGAAACGGAGGAGTCTGGCTCGCCGGACACGAGCTGCTCACTGGTGCGCCCAAAGCGGCGCTCACGCTGCTGATACGACAGAATTGCCTCGTCCAGCGCAGCCTCCCCGAATTCAGGCCAAAGCTTGTCGGTGAAATAGAGTTCGGAGTACGCGAGTTGCCACAGCATGAAATTGCTGATGCGCTGCTCACCGCCTGTGCGTATGAAGAGATCCGGCTCAGGACAGAAACTCAGCGCGAGATGCGAGGCAAGATCGTCTTCCGAGAACCCGCTGGTGACACCAGGCGAGGAGGCCAACATCTTATCGACAGCCTGCATGACATCCCAACGTCCGCCGTAGTTGGCGCAGATTGTCAGATTCATGCCAGTGTTGGCCGCCGTGAGCGCTTCCGAGTCACGGATCAGATCGACCAGCGGCTTGTCAAAGCCAGCCAGATCACCCACAACGCGCAGACGCATGTTGTTGCGATGGATACGCTCGATTTCCAGCTTGAGCGACTTCACGAACAACTGCATCAAGAAGGAAACTTCATCCTTCGGACGACGCCAGTTTTCCGAACTGAATGCAAAAACCGTCAGGTACTCGACCCCCCGGTCAAGGCAGGTTCGAATCACCTCACGAAGGGCATCGACACCTTTGGCATGACCGGCAACCCGCGGCATCAGGCGCTTGCGCGCCCAACGCCCATTGCCGTCCATGATGATGGCGATATGCCGCGGAATCTTCGCAGCCTCGGGTACGCCCCGCGTGGAGCTGAGAAAAGGCAATCGCACCATGATCTGTCCGTCTGAAGGAGAGCGGAAAAAATCCGACCGCGAGGGTCAGATCTGCATCAGTTCTTGTTCTTTCTGAGCAAGAAGCTTGTCAATTTCGACAATCGCCTTATCGGTCAGCTTCTGGACATCATCCTGTGCGCGACGCTCATCATCTTCCGAGATCGTCTTCGCCTTGACGGCATCCTTGAGCGACGCATTGGCATCACGGCGCAGATTGCGTACGGCAACCTTTGCACCTTCGCCCTCATGCTTAACGACCTTGATCAACTCCTTGCGACGCTCTTCAGTGAGAGCGGGCATCGGCACGCGGATGACCTCTCCCTGCGACGCCGGGTTCAGACCAAGATCGCAATCACGGATTGCCTTTTCCACCTTGCCAACCATGGGCTTCTCCCACGGCTGGACACCGATCGTACGGGCATCGATCAACGTGACATTGGCGACCTGGTTGATCGGCACAGGGTTGCCATAATATTCCACCATCACATGATCCAGAATCCCCACGTGCGCCCGACCGGTACGCACCTTGGCGAGATCTTGCTTGAGCGCCTCGATGGACTTCTGCATCTTGAGCTCGGTAGTTTTCTTCAGCTCTGGAATCATCACTTTTTCCTCAGCAATAAACCAGCGTACCTTCATCTTCGCCGAGAACGACACGCTTCAGAGCGCCGCTCTTGAAAAGGCTGAAGACATTGATCGGCAAACGCTGGTCACGGCACAACGCGAACGCAGTCGCATCCATCACTGCCAGATTGCGCGCAATTGCTTCATCGAACGAAATCTTGTGAAAGCGGGTCGCAGAAGGATCCTTCTTGGGATCGGCCGTGTAGATTCCATCAACCTTGGTGGCCTTGAGGACGATATCCGCACCGATCTCGGAGCCACGCAACGCGGCGGCCGTATCGGTAGTAAAGAACGGATTGCCAGTACCGGCACCAAAGATGACCACCCGCCCCTCTTCGAGGTAGCGGATTGCCTTTCCGCGGATATACGGCTCGACCACCTGGTCGATCCTCAGCGCGGATTGAACTCGGGCATTGACCCCGGCGGCGCGGAAGGCGTCGCCGAGGGCCATTGCGTTCATGACGGTGGCCAGCATCCCCATGTAGTCGGCGGTCGCGCGATCCATACCGGTCGCAGCGCCCGCCATTCCACGGAAGATGTTCCCGCCGCCAATCACAATCCCGACCTCGACGCCGATACGTGTGACTTCAACCACATCACTGACGATCCGGGTCACCACCTCCTGGTTGATGCCATAAGCATCATCACCCATCAGGGCCTCGCCGGACAGCTTGAGGAGAATGCGTTTGTAAGCGGGCTGACTCATCGTCTTGTCACCTCTTTTACTTCTGGGCAGCAGCGGCCTGGGCGGCCACTTCAGCTGCGAAGTCGGTAACCTTCTTCTCGATGCCTTCACCCACGATGTAGAGGGTGAAGCCGGCGACGGAAGCGCCCTTGGCCTTCAGCAACTGGCTGACGGTCTGCTTGCCATCCTCGGCCTTCACAAAGACCTGATCCAGCAGCGTGACGTCCTTCAGGAACTTCTGCACGGTACCTTCGGCGATCTTCTCCAGCATCGCTTCCGGCTTGCCGGCTTCGCGCGCCTTTTCGATGGCGATGCGGCGCTCGACATCCAGCAGTTCGGCGGGCACGCCGGATGAATCCAGGGACTTCGGCTTGGACGCGGCGATGTGCATCGCCAGATCCTTGGCCAGAGCCTCGTCACCACCGACGAGGTCGATCAGCACGCCGATCTTGGAACCACCGTGGATGTAGTTGGCCACAGCGCCCTTCGCCTCGATACGGGAGAAACGACGGATGGTGATGTTCTCGCCGATCTTGCCGATCAGTGCCTTGCGAACTTCCTCAACGGACTGACCACCCAGATCCAGAGCAGACAGCGCATCGACGTCCGCCGGGCTCTTGCTGGCGACCAGATCGGCCACGCTCTTCGCGAACCCCAGGAAATCGTCGTTCTTGGCGACGAAATCGGTCTCACAGTTCACTTCGACGATGGCGCCGAGCTTGGCGTCAGCGGAGATAGAAACGCCAACGATACCTTCTGCAGTCACGCGGGCAGCAGCCTTGGAGGCCTTGTTGCCCAGCTTGACGCGCAGGATCTCTTCAGCCTTGCCCATATCACCAGCGGCTTCAGCCAGGGCCTTCTTGCACTCCATCATCGGCGCGTCGGTCTTCTCGCGCAGTTCCTTGACCATGCTTGCGGTAATTTCCGCCATGCTTGCTCCTAATAACTATTTGATCGGATTCGACGGAAATCAGGCCTGCTCTTCGGCGCCGTCTTCCACTTCGACGAACTCGTCGGAGCCGGCAGCAACGATTTCCTGGATCACCTGGTTCTTGCCTTCGAGGACCGCATCGGCAACGCCACGGGCGTACAGACGGATCGCACGGGACGAGTCGTCGTTACCCGGGATCACGAAGTCAACGCCTTCGGGGGTGTGATTGGTATCGACAACAGCCACGACCGGAATGCCCAGCTTGTTGGCTTCGGTGATCGCAATCTTGTGATAGCCGACGTCAATCACGAACAGGGCGTCCGGCAGGCCGCCCAAATCCTTGATGCCGCCAAGGCTCTTCTGCAGCTTCTCGAGTTCGCGGGAGGCCAGCAGGGCTTCCTTCTTGGACAGACGCTCGACGGAGCCGTCTTCGACCATGGCTTCCATGTCCTTGAGGCGCTTGATGGAAACCTTGACGGTCTTGAAGTTGGTCAGCATGCCGCCCAGCCAGCGCTCGTCAACGTAAGGCATGCCAGCACGACGGGCTTCTTCAGCAACGATTTCGCGGGCCTGGCGCTTGGTACCGACGAACAGGATGTTGCCGCGATTGGAAGCCAGCTTGCGCACGAAATCCATGGCCTCGTTGTACTTGACGAGGGTCTTCTCGAGGTTGACGATGTGGATCTTGTTGCGCTGACCGAAGATGAACGGAGCCATCTTCGGATTCCAGAAACGGGTTTGGTGGCCAAAGTGAACGCCCGCTTCGAGCATTTGACGCATGGTGACAGACATTTCTTACTCCAATACTGAGGTTTAACCGCCGCCCAACCTGCCGTGCAGCCTTTCTGCAAAACGGCTCCGCTTTGAATCCATTACAAGGATTCACAAACCCCAAAGGGTCAGGCGTGTGAATTTTGCCCGGCATCCAGCCAGACAAGCCTCCGAGTATATCAGCATTTGCAGACCCCTCTCAAGACCGCCCCTCTCGAGCCGCCCATGCGGGCCCACGCGTTGCCCGCAGGGTCTGCTTGAGCTAGCCTAATAGGCTCAAAACCCAACAAAGCATGCCTCCATGAGCGTCTCCATAAAAACGCCCGAAGAAATCGAAAAGATGCGCATCGCGGGCCGCCTGGGCTCGGAAGTCCTCGACTTCATCACGCCCTTCGTCAAGCCTGGCATCACCACCGCGGAACTCGACAAGCGGTGCCATGACTACATGGTAGATGTCCAAGGTTGCATTCCTGCACCGCTCAACTATTGCCCGCCCGGCTACAAGCCCTACCCCAAGTCCATCTGCACGTCGATCAACCATCAGGTCTGCCATGGGATTCCAAGCGACAAGGCCCTCAAGAAGGGGGACATCGTCAATCTGGACATCACCGTCATCAAGGACGGCTACCACGGCGACACCAGCCGCATGTTCATCGTCGGCGATGCGGGCATCCTGGCCAAGCGGCTGTGCAATATTACATACGAATGCCTGTGGCTCGGCATCGCCCAGGTGAAGCCCGGTGCCCATCTCGGGGATATTGGTCATGCCATCCAGGTGCACGCGGAGAAAAACGGCTTCTCCATCGTTCGTGAGTTCTGCGGACACGGCATCGGCGCCAACTTCCACGAAGACCCGCAGGTCTTGCACTACGGCAAGCCGGGCACAGGGTTGGAACTGAAGCCCGGCATGATCTTCACCATCGAGCCGATGATCAACGCCGGCAAGGCGGCAATCTCCGAACTCCCCGATGGATGGACCATTGTCACCCGCGATCGCAGCCTGTCTGCACAGTGGGAGCACATGGTGCTTGTCACCGAGACGGGCGTTGAAGTCCTGACCCTTTCGGCCGGCTCGCCGCCGCGCCCGGACATCGTCGCCAACCTCCAGCCCTGAGCGCCAGCCAGAACATGCCCGAGACCGCCTCCATCATCCCCCCCGAAGCCGCCAGAGAATTCATAGCCCGCTACAAGAGCCGCCTCAAGACCGGGGGCGAAGCACTGCGCGCGGCTTACGAGGCCCGGCCGCTGACGGACCCGATCCTCAAGGGCCGCTCACATCTGGTCGATGGCGTACTGCTGGACCTGTGGAAGGACTTCGGACTGCCCGCTTCGGCGACCCTGGTCGCCGTCGGCGGCTATGGGCGGGAAGAACTTTTCCCCTGTTCGGACGTGGATCTGCTGTTCCTGCTCAAAGACCAGCCCGACGAGGACTTGCAGGATCGCCTGACCCAGATGATCGGCCTCTTGTGGGACGTCGGCCTGGATATCGGCCATAGCGTACGGACCGAGGAGGAGTGCCTCGAAGAGGCCGCACTCGACGTGACGGTCATGACCAATCTGCTGGAAGCCCGCTTCCTGTGCGGCAACCGACCGCTTTACGAACAGTTCGAGCAGCAGCTGAGGGAACGACTCAACCCCGGCCAGTTCTTCAAGGCCAAACGCCTGGAACAGGAGCAGCGCTACACGCGCCACAACGAAACGCCCTACTCCCTGGAGCCGAACTGCAAGGAAAGCCCGGGGGGACTACGCGACCTGCAGCTGATCGGCTGGGTCAGCCGTGCGGCCGGCTTCGGAACCCACTGGCGCGATCTGGCCCGGCACGGCCTGATTACCGACGAGGAAGCCACCGAGCTGCGCGAAGTCGAGCGTTTCCTGCAGCACACGCGGATCCGCCTGCACCACATAACAAGCCGCCGCGAAGACCGCTTGCTGTTCGACCACCAGGACAAGCTCGCCCGCCAGTTCGGCTACGAATCCAATGACGTGCGCCGGGCCTCTGAAGTGTTCATGCAGGAGTACTACCGAACGGCCAAGAAGGTCACCCAGCTCAATACCATCCTGCTGCTGAATTTCGGCGTCGAGTTCTTCCCCAACCGCTTCCCCGCCGCCATCAACATCAACGAGCGCTTCCAGTGCGTGCGCGAACTCCTCGACGTGCGTGACGAGGGCGTCTTCGATCGGCATCCAAGCGCCCTTCTGGAGTGCTTCCTGCTGCTCGAACAGCGCTCGGAGCTGAAGGGCATGACCGCCCGTACGCTGCGCGCCCTGTGGCGCGGGCGCAAACTGATCAATGCCGAGTTCCGTCAGAACCCGGCCAACAAGGCGCTGTTCCTGCGCCTGCTTCAGCAAAAGCGCGGCGTCGTGCACGAACTGCGGCGCATGAACCAGTACGGCATCCTGAGCTTTTATCTGCCTGCCTGGCGGCGCATCGTCGGCCAGATGCAGCACGATCTCTTCCACGTCTACACCGTAGACCAGCACATCCTGCAGGTCCTGCGCAACGTACGCCGTTTCGTGGTGGCGGAACATGCCCACGAGTATCCGCTGCTGACACGCCTGTGCACCAGCTTCGAGAAGCCCTGGCTGATCTACATCGCCGCGCTGTTCCACGACATCGCCAAAGGCCGCGGTGGCGACCACTCCAAGCTTGGCATGAAGGACGCCCGGGACTTCTGCGAATCCCACGGCCTGGAAGCTGCGGACACCGATCTGGTGGAGTGGCTGGTCGAACACCACCTGTCGATGTCCAATGTCGCGCAGAAACAGGATCTGTCCGATCTGGACGTCATCCGCCGCTTCGCCGCGCTAGTCAGGAATGAGCGCAACCTGACCGCACTCTACATCCTGACCCACGCCGACATCCGTGGCACCAGCCCCAAGGTCTGGAACGGCTGGAAGGGCAAGCTGCTCGAGGACCTGTTCTTCACCACCCAGCGCCTGCTCCGTGGCGCCACGCCACAACAGGCCCTGGGAACGCCGATTCGCCAGGACGACGCCCGCAACCTGCTGCGCTACTACGGCCTGCGCCCGGGCACCGAGGATGCGCTGTGGGACCAGCTCGACACGGTGTACTTCCTGCGCCACGACCCGGAAGAAATCGCCTGGCACGCACGCATGCTGTACTACCGCGTGGAAGCCGGCGAACCGGTCGTCAAGGCTCGCCTCAGCCATGTAGGCGAAGGCCTGCAGGTCATGGTTTACATGCAGGACCAGCGCGACCTGTTCGTGCGCCTGTGCGGCTTCTTCGCGCGCCTCGGCTTCACGATTGCCGATGCCAAGATCCACACCACCCGCCATGGCTATGCACTGGACAGCTTCGTGCTGCTCGACCCGGGCCAGGAAGAAGTGCACTACCGCGACCTGATCAACCTGCTGGAACACGATCTCACCGAACGCCTGCACACCAATGCGCCGGTGGATCAGCCTGCCAACGGCCGCCTGTCGCGGGAAGTCAAGCACTTCCCGATTACGCCGGAAGTAAGCATCCGCCCGGACGAGCGCGGCCAGCACTTCATCATGTCAGTCACCGCCGCCGATCGCCCCGGACTGCTGTTCGGCGTCGCCGAAACGCTGGCCCACTACAGCATCAACCTGCACACTGCAAAGATCGCCACGCTGGGCGAGCGGGTGGAGGATACCTTCCTGATCAGCGGCCCGGGCCTGACCCAGGACGCCCAAGTGCTGAAGATCGAATCGGACCTGCTGGAAAAACTGGCCGTCTGACCTGGTACGCGGCCGGCGCTCAGTCGTCGGCCGCCACCGAACCATCCGGAAACAGTACATCGGTAAATCCGAAGCGGGAAAAATCGCGCACCCGCATCGGATACAGGATGCCGTCCAGGTGATCGCACTCATGCTGCACCACACGGGCGTGAAATCCGCTCGCCAGCCGGTCAATGAGCTCACCACGCTCGTCGAACCCGGTATAACGCAACTGCGTCCAGCGCGACACCCAGCCCCGAAGGCCCGGGACGGACAGACAGCCCTCCCAGCCGCCCTCCTCGTCTTCGCCGACGGGAGTGAGCACTGGGTTGATCAGCACCGTGTCCGGCACGGCCGATGCGTCCGGATAACGTGGACTGAGGCCACCACCGAAGATCACCACCCGCAAGTCAACACCGATCTGAGGCGCGGCAATGCCCGCCCCGCTCATGTGACGCATGGTGTCACGCAGATCGGCAATCAAGGCTGCAAGCTCAGGCGTACCGAAAGCCTCGACCGGCCTCGACACCCTCAGCAGGCGCGGATCGCCCATGCGGAGAACGTCGCGAATCATGCTTCGCAGATATGGTCGAGAACCTGCCTTACCCGCCGCATGGCTTCACGCAGCACCACGTCGATGCTGTCAAAGCAGATGCCATTGGCGCTGCTGGCACGGCCGGCCGCGAAATTGGCCACCACATTGATCGCCGCGTAGGGAATGCCGAGCTCACGGGCCAGCGCCGCTTCGGGCATGCCGGTCATGCCCACCACGTCGGCACCGTCGCGCTCCAGACGGTTGATCTCCGCGGCCGTTTCGAGACGCGGCCCCTGGGTTGCCGCATAGACGGCGCCATCCACAATGGTTTCCGACGCAGCGGCCGCTGCGGCAAGAATCCGCCGGCGCAGTGCGGCATCGTACGGCTCGGTGAAATCGATATGTACGACCGGCTCGTCCGAGCTGTCGTGGAACGTGCTCTTGCGACCCCAGGTGTAATCGATGATCTGATCGGGAACAATCAGCGTGCCCGGACACAGGTCGGCCCGGATACCTCCCACGGAAGCCACCGAAATGATCGCGTCGGCCTTGGCCTGATGAAGCGCCCACAGGTTGGCCTGGTAGTTCACCCGATGGGGAGGAATGGTGTGGCCGTAACCGTGACGCGCCAGGAACACCACCGGACGACCGCACAGACGCCCGAAGGTAAGCGCCCCGGAAGGTTCGCCGTAAGGCGTCCGCACCACCTCCCTGCGAATCAGGTCCAGGCTTGCCAATTGGGTCAATCCACTACCGCCAATAATCGCCAGCATCTCCGGCCACTCCTCGAAAATCCGTCTTGGCCCGGCATCTTAGCACGCCCCCGCCCGTCGCCTTCCGATGCTGCGTCGCGCAAGACATGCTAAAATACCGGTTTATTCAAGCACTTCCGGTATCCCTCCACATGTCCCGCGCCATTCGCAACATCGCCATCATCGCCCACGTCGACCACGGCAAGACAACTCTCGTCGACCAGCTCCTGCGCCAATCCGGCACCTTCCGCGACAACCAGCAGGTCAGTGAGCGGATCATGGACTCGGGGGACATCGAAAAGGAACGGGGCATCACCATCCTGTCGAAGAACTGTGCGATCCAGTACGGCGACACCCACATCAACATCGTCGACACCCCGGGACACGCCGACTTCGGCGGTGAAGTGGAACGTGTGCTGTCGATGGTCGACAGCGTGCTGCTGCTCGTAGACTCCGTCGAAGGCCCGATGCCGCAGACCCGCTTCGTGACCCGCAAGGCCCTGGCCCTGGGTCTCAAGCCGATCGTCGTGATCAACAAGATCGACCGTCCGGGCGCCCGCCCCGACTGGGTCATCAACCACACCTTCGACCTGTTCGACAAGCTCGGCGCCACCGACGAACAGCTCGACTTCCCGATCATCTACGCCTCCGGCCTCAACGGCTTCGCGATGGAAAACCTCGAGGACGAGCGCACGGACATGCGCCCGCTGTTCGAAGCCATCCTCAAGCACGTTCCGGCCCCCGAAGTGGACGCTGATGGCCCGCTGCAGATGCAGGTCTGCTCCCTCGACTACTCCACCTACATGGGCCAGATCGGCATCGGCCGCATCAAGCGTGGCCGCATCAAGCCCAACCAGGAAGTCGTCGTGATGTACGGCGACGAGAACCGCGGCAAGGGCAAGGTTTCCCAGATCCTGACCTTCAAGGGCCTGGAGCGCTCCCCCGCCGAAGTTGCCGAGGCCGGCGACATCGTGCTGGTGGCCGGCATCCAGCAGGTCAACATCGGCGTCACCCTGTGCGATCCGGACTGTCTGGAAGGCATGACCCCGATTGCCGTGGATGAACCCACCCTGACCATGAACTTCATGGTCAATAGCTCCCCGCTGGCCGGCCGTGAAGGCAAGTTCGTCACCAGCCGCCAGATCCGTGAGCGCCTCGAGAAGGAACTGCTCAAGAACGTCGCCCTGCGCGTGAACTTCACCAGCGACTCCGACACCTTCGAAGTGGCCGGCCGGGGTGAGCTGCACCTGACCATCCTCCTGGAGAACATGCGCCGCGAAGGCTACGAGCTGGCCGTGGGTCGCCCCCGCGTGGTGTTCAAGGATATCGACGGCGTCAAGTGCGAGCCGTACGAAATGCTCACCGTCGACGTGGAAGAAGACCACCAGGGCGGTGTGATGGAAGAACTCGGCCGTCGTCGCGGCGAGCTGCAGGATATGGCACCGGATGGCAAGGGTCGCGTGCGCCTCGAGTACCGCATTCCTGCCCGTGGCCTTATCGGCTTCCAGGGTGAATTCCTGACCATGACCCGCGGAACCGGCCTTGCCAGCCATGTGTTTGACGACTATAGCCCGATGGCCGGTGCCATGGCCGAGCGCCGCAACGGCGTGCTGATCTCCCAGAACGACGGTGAAGCCGTAGCCTACGCCCTGTGGAACCTGCAGGATCGCGGCCGCATGTTCGTGAGCCCGGGCGATGCCCTGTACGAAGGCATGATCATCGGTATCCACACCCGCGACAACGACCTGGTGGTAAACCCGATCAAGGGCAAGCAGTTGACCAACGTGCGTGCTTCCGGCACCGACGAAGCCGTCCGTCTGATCAACCCGATCCAGCTGACCCTCGAATCCGCCATCGAATTCATCGCCGATGACGAAATCGTGGAAATCACGCCGAAGTCCATCCGCCTGCGCAAGCGCTTCCTGAAGGAACACGATCGTAAGCGCGCTGCTCGCGACGACGCGTAAGCACGCCCCACGTTGCCGGCCCCCGTGCCGGCAACGCAATGAAAAAGCGCGGCTCATCGAGCCGCGCTTTTTCATTGCTGACGTCCGTGCTGCTCTACGGGCTCAGGCGTCCCGCGATGCCAGGAAAGCCGCAAACTCCGCTCCCACTTCCGGGTGACGCAGACCCAGCTCCACGGTGGCCTGCAGGTAGCCCAGCTTGGAGCCGCAATCGTAACGGACACCCTTGAACTGATAAGCGAGCACCGCCTCCTCCTGCAGCAGGGACGCAATCGCGTCCGTCAGCTGCAGTTCGCCGCCGGCGCCCGGCTTGAGCTGGCGCAGATGGTCGAAAATCCGGCCGGTGAGGATGTAGCGGCCGATCACCGCTTGCGTGGACGGCGCTTCTTCGGGCTTCGGCTTTTCGACGATGCCGGTGACGCGCTGGAGCTCGCCGCTATCCCGCTCGGTACTGACGATACCGTACTGGCGGGTCTGCTCCGGCGCCACGTTCATCACCCCCAGCACGGAGCAGCGATGGTAGTTGTAGACATCGGTCATCTGCTTGAGCACCGGCGTCTGGCCCCGGGCATCGAGCAGATCGTCGGCGAGCAGCACCGCAAACGGCTCCTCGCCAACCACCGGCGCAGCACACAGCACCGCGTGCCCCAGACCCAGCGCTTCAGCCTGGCGGATGTAGATGCAATTGACGTGGGACGGCACGGTGTCCCGGACGATCTTCAGCAACTCGGTCTTGCCGCGCATCTCCAGCTCGGTCTCGAGCTCGTAGGCCTTGTCGAAATGATCCTCGATGGCCCGCTTGGAGCGGCCAGTGATGAACACCAGATCGGTCACCCCGGCCGCCACGGCCTCTTCAACCGCATACTGGATCAGTGGCTTGTCCACGATCGGCATCATTTCCTTCGGACTGGCTTTGGTCGCAGGCAGGAAGCGGCTCCCCAGACCCGCGACAGGAAACACCGCCTTCGTCACTTTCTTCATCGTCCCTTATTCCCTGAATAATTGGCCCTGGTCGCCCGGCTGTTCCGGTTCGACCGATGCGAGCAAGGCACGCAGCGCGTCCTCGTCCAGGATTATGACACCGAGTTGTTGCGCCTTTTCGAGCTTGCTGCCCGCATCGGCCCCGGCCACCACGTAACTGGTCTTCTTGGAGACGGAACCGCTGACCTTACCGCCCGCGGCCTCGATCATCGCGGCGGCTTCATCGCGCCGCAAACTCGGCAGCGTGCCGGTCAGCACGAAGGTCTTGCCGGCCAGACCACCTTCGGTCGGACGACTCGGCGCTGGCTCTGTCTCCGGCCAGCGCATCTCCCGGCGCAGCGCGGCGATGACATCCCGGTTGTGCGCTTCGGCAAAGAACTCGGCGATGCAGCGCGCCACCACCGGCCCCACGTCCGGCACCACCAGCAGCGCGGCCTCGTCGGCGGCCAGCAGGGCCTCGATTCCGCCGAAATGGCGGGCCAGGTCCTTGGCGGTGGTTTCACCGACATTGCGGATGCCCAGCGCGAAGATGAAGCGCGCCAGCGTGGTCTCCCGGCTGGCATCTATGGCCTGCATCAGGTTGGCGGCCGACTTCTCGCCCATCCGCTCCAGCCCGGCCAGCACCTCGGCATTCACCCGGCTGGCGTCGTAGAGATCCGCCGGCGTCTTGACGATGCCGGCCTCGACCAGCTGATTGACGATCTGCTCGCCGAGCCCGTCGATATCCACCGCCCGCCGGCCCGCGAAGTGCAGCAGCGCCTGCTTGCACTGGGCCGGGCAGAACAGGCCACCGGTGCACCGCGCCACCGCCTCGTCCTCGCCGCGCACCACGTGGGAGCCACATTCCGGGCACGTCGGGTAGGACTTGAGCAGGTCAAAGCGCTCCAGCTCACCTTCGCGCCGTTCGACGATCGGGCCGACGACTTCCGGGATCACGTCGCCGGCGCGGCGCACGATGACCCAGTCGCCGAGGCGCACATCCTTGCGGTCGATCTCACCCTGGTTGTGCAGCGTGGCGTTGGTGACCGTCACCCCGCCGACAAACACCGGTTCCAGTCGCGCCACCGGCGTCAGGGCTCCGGTCCGCCCCACCTGCACGTCGATGCCGATGAGGCGTGTCGCCACTTCCTGGGCCGGGTACTTGTGGGCCACCGCCCAGCGCGGCTCGCGGGACACGAAGCCCAGCTCCAGCTGGCGGGCGATGCTGTCCACCTTGTAAACCACGCCGTCGATGTCGAAGGGCAGACGCTCGCGCTGTGCCGCCATCTCGGTGTGGAAACGGGCCAGCGCCTCCGGCCCCTCGACGCGAGCCCTATGCTCGCAGACCGGCAGGCCGAAGGCCGCCAGCGCATCGAGCACGCCGCTGTGGGTGTCAGGCTGCGCCCAGCCCTGCACGTCGCCGAGGCCATAGGCGAAGAAGGACAGCGGCCGCTGCGCTGTAATGCTCGGGTCGAGCTGGCGCAGGCTACCCGCCGCGGCATTGCGTGGATTAACGAAGATCTTTTGCTCCGCAGCTTCCTGGCGGGCATTGAAACGCTCGAATTCGTCGCGCCGCATGTAGATCTCGCCGCGCACCTCCAGCACCGGAGGTGCATCGCCCTTGAGGCGCAGCGGAATCTGGCGGACAGTGCGTACGTTGCGCGTCACGTCCTCGCCGGTGCTGCCATCGCCGCGCGTCGCGGCCTGGACCAGCACGCCATTTTCGTAGCGCAGGCTGATCGCCAAGCCGTCGAATTTGAGCTCCGCCGCATAGGCGACAGGCGCAGCCTGCTCGTCCAAGCCCAGCGCCCGGCGCACGCGTTGATCGAAATTGAGCGCCCCCTGGTCGGTGGTGTCCGTCTCGGTACGGATCGACAGCATCGGCACCACATGGGCCACCGGTGCCAGCTCGGACGACGGCTGGCCGCCGACGCGCTGGGTCGGCGAGTCCGGCGTCAGCAGCTCCGGGTGCGCTGCTTCGAGGTCCTGCAGCTCGCGGAACAGGCGGTCGTACTCGGCGTCCGGCACGGTGGGCGCATCGAGCACGTAATAAGCATGTTCATGGCGTTCCAGCTCGGCGCGCAGCGCCGCCGCCCGGGCACGGGTTTCCTGACTGACAGTCATCCGGACCTCGCTCAGGAAAACAGGCGCTGGGCCAGCGGTGAGCCCGGGGCGATATCGCACTCGGCCATCTGCCCCTGGAACTGTTCGATCTGGGCCCGGATCAGGCCCATCGCCTTCTCGCCGAAGGGCGAGCGGTTGTCATCGACGACCGCACCATTGAGGGCCTCGGCCAATTGCTGGGCAAAGCTCATCATGCGTTCGAAAACCCGAACTCCGTCAGCCACCCGCGGCACGTCGAGCATCAGTGTCACGCCCTGGGTGCTCAGGCTGCGCATTTCCTCAGCCGCAAACAGCACCGGCTCCAGGTTGCTCAGCACGAACTGGCTGTTGCCCAGCTCGTCACGGGCATGGAAACAGCCGTCGCCGAGCAGTTCGAGACCGGCGGCTTCCGCCAGGCCACGCAGCTTGGTTCCGGCAAAAGCCTGGGAACGGGCCACCACATTGACACCGATCTGGATGTCCACGCCGGCGCAGAAGCGATCCAGCTCAGCCGCCCGCGTCAGCGCTTCGGTGCGGGCCGGTAGGGACGGGATGGCCATGAAGATGTCGCACATGCGCTGCAGGCTGTCGGAAAGATGCACCAGGTCGCCCTCGCTCGCCGGCCCGCGCCGGTCTACCAGTTGCAGCGCCGCGCAAACCCAGTGATAGGTGCCGGCGCTATGGGCGCTCACCTGCTCCCAGCGGTTACCGGAATCGGAAAAACCGAACCAGCGTACCGGCTTGGCAATATCGCCGCACTGCTGCGTTGCCACCTGCCACAGGCGCGCCGCCACCAGCGGTTCGATGGACTCGATGCGGATCACCCAGTCGGCCCGCTCATCCACCTCTGGCGGCAACAAGGGCGGCACCCGCCGCGCGCTGGCGTCCTTGACGGACTGGGCGCTCGGCGCCGTGCGCACCTGCTCGGCACTGATGACCGGCTCGACGCGCTCGGCCCCGGTTCCCGTCGGCAACTCGCTGAGCACAGGCTCCTGTACGGTGGGGTTGGCCTGCTCGATCTGCTTGCGGTGCTTGCGTTCCTGCCACTTGTTGAACGCGAAGATGCCGACCACCACGGCGCCACCGGCACCGACCAGACCTATCTGCAATTCACTGATTGCCATCGATTTCCCTTGTATTCCGGATTACGCCGCAGCCGTTTCGGCCAGGCGCAGCGCTTCCTCGATATCCACTTCCACCACCCGAGACACACCTTGCTCCTGCATCGTGACACCCACCAGCTGCTGCGCGATTTCCATCGTGATCTTGCTGTGGCTGATGAAGACGAACTGGGTCTGCGACGACATGCGCTTGACCATCTGGCAGTAACGCTCGGTGTTCGAATCGTCGAGTGGCGCGTCGACCTCATCCAACATACAGAACGGCGCCGGATTGAGCTGGAACATGGAAAACACCAGCGCAATCGCCGTCAAGGCCTTTTCGCCGCCCGAAAGCAGCTGGATGGAACTGTTCTTCTTGCCCGGCGGCTGGGCGACGATCGTGATCCCCGCATCGAGGATCTCGTCGCCGGTCAGCACCAGACGGGCCTCGCCCCCACCAAAGAGCATCGGGAACAGGCTGCCGAAATGGCGATTCACCGTATTGTACGTCTCCTGGAGTTGCTCCCGTGTTTCCCGGTCGATACGGCGGATTGCATCCTCCAGGGTTTCGATGGCACCGAGCAAGTCCTCGGTCTGCACATCCAGATAATTTTTACGTTCTGCCGCCGCCTTCAACTCGTCCAGTGCCGCCAGGTTGACCGGGCCCAACTCAGTGATTTCCCGGCCGAGGCGGGCCACCTCCCGCTGCAACGTACCTTCCTTCAAATCGGGCATCAGCAGCGGCAGCAATGCGGCCTCGTCAGCCTGAGCTTCTTCCAGCCGCGCTGCGTGCTGGGCTTCGGCGATTTCCGCTGCCTGCACGCGCAAGCGCAGGTCTGCAACCCGTTCCCGCTGAGGCGCCGCGCCATGCTCCGTGCGCTGGCGTTCCTCCTCCAGCGCACGCAGGCGTCCGTTGGCGTCCTCGAGGATGTTGCGACTTTCCGCCAGCGCGAATTCCCGCGCCGAACGTAGGGCCACGGCTTCCTGCAGGGCCGTAGCTACCGAGACCTCGTCGATCTCCATCAGCGTCTCGCGCCGCTCGGCCAGTTCGTCGGCGATGCGTTCGAGCTGCTCGGCGGCCAGCGCCCGGTTGCGGGCAATGTCCTCGAGCTTGCTGGCACATTCGCGCTCGGAATGGCGCGCTTCCTGCAGTTCACGCGACAGCGCCTGCTCCAGCGCGCGGGTTTCGCGCAAGGCTCTTTCCCGCTCTTGCCGTACGGCTTCCGCCGCATCCAGACGGCCCCGCTGCAGCTCGGCCATTTCCCGACTGCGCTCCAGCTCGGTCTCGGCGCGCATCAGGCGGTCCTGCTCGGCCTGCTCGCTGTGGGCGATCTCACCGAGATCGCGGTCGATCTGGCCGCAGCGTTCCTCATAGCGCAGGCGCGCCTGGTTGAGCTTGAGCACCTCCACCTGCTCGGCATGGACGCGAGCCTGCAGCGCCTGCGCCTCGCGCCGTAGCTGGGTCAGGGAGTCCTGCAGGCGGGTCGCCTGCTCCTCCGCCTCCCCCACGCCGGCGTGGGCCAGGGACGCCTCCTCCTGAGCCGCATCGACTTCCGCCGCCAGCTGGTCGATTTCCCTCTGGCGTTCGATCACACCATGGGTGCGGGAATCCGGCACGTAGTGGCTGAGGATGCAGGCATCCAGCTGATGCCCTTCCTGCGTCAGCAGCCGCAGGCCTTGCAGCTCCGCGCGCCGGCCCAGCCACGGCCCGAGATCGCCTACCACGAAGACCTGGGCGAGCCAGCTGGCGAGCAGGGGCAACAACTCGTCGTCCGCCTGCACGAGGGACAGGAGCGGGCGGGTCCCGTCCAGCACCTCCCGTGACGTGGCCGGCTCCGGTGCGGAATCAGCGAGCAGAAAGGCGACGGCGCCCGGCACGCGGTCGGCCAACGCCGCCAGCGCAGCTCGGCCGTCGGACGCCGGCAGGGCAGCCAGGCGCTCGCGCAATACCGCCTCCAGCGCCAGCTCCCAGCCGGCTTCGACACGGATGCGCTGCCACAAGGGCTTGAGCGCCTCCAGACCATGGCGCTTCAGCCAGTCACCCAGTTGCCCCTGGGCCTGCACCTTGTTCTGCAACTGGACCAGGGCTTCACGCCGCGCCCGCAACTCGGTCGCCCGGCGCTGGGCCTGACGCTCCGCCTCCAATGCCTGCTTGAGGGCCTGCTGGGTGGCCGGCAGGCTGGCCTGCAGATCGGCGATCTCACCCTGGTGACGGGCCAGGGTGTCCTCGGCCTCCTCCAGTGCCGCCTCTCTTTCGGCCACTGCACGCAGGTCCGGCGCCTGCACGGAGGCCTGCTCCTGCTGCAGGCGCGCCCGGCGCTGGGTCAGGGTTTCAAGGGTCCGTTCGCTGCTGACCCGGTGCGCTTCTTCGACACGGATCTGCTGCTCGGCCTGGTTGAGTTCGCGCCGCACCGCGGATGCCGTGGCATCGGCGGTGCGCTGGGCCTCCTCGGCCTCCGGCAAACGCTCCTCGACTTCCGCATGCCGCGCCTCGGCCTGTTCGGCGCGCAGGCTGGCGTTCTCGAGCAGGCTCTGCCAGCGCTCGGCGTCGGCGCCCAGGTTCTCCTGCTGGCTGCGCCACTGGGCGTCGTCCCGCTCCAGCTGGGCCAGGCGGCTTTCCAGCAGGCGCCGGCTGTCGCGCAGCCGCGCCAGCTCGCCTTCAAGGCGGGTCAGTTCGGAGCTCACGGTGAACAGCGCGCTCTGGGCCAGCTGCACGCCCTCATTGGCGGACATCTGACTGTCTCGTGCGGCTTCGAGCTGGGCTTCCAGTTCCTGCAGGCGGGTCGAATCGGCTTCGATGCGGCGGGTGGCGTCGGCCAGCTCCTCGGTCAGGCGCGTCCGTTCGGCGCGCGCCTCGTTGCGCTTGAGTAGCCACAACAGGTTCTGGCGCTCCGACAGGCTGGTATTCAACCGGTGGTATTTCTCGGCCACCGCGGCCTGGGCCTCCAGCCGGCCGAGCTGCTGGCCGAGCTCGTTGCGGATGTCGTCCAGGCGGGCCAGGTTGTCACGGGCATCGGCCAGGCGACCTTCGGTCTCCTTGCGGCGCTCCCGGTACTTGGTGACGCCGGCGGCCTCTTCGAGAAAGCCCCGCACCTCTTCCGGGCGGGCCTCGATGATGCGCGAGATCATCCCCTGCTCGATGATCGCGTAGGCCCGCGGCCCCAGGCCGGTGCCCAGGAACAGGTCGATCACGTCCTTGCGGCGGACCTGCACGCCATTGATGAAATAGGTCGATTCACCGCTGCGGTCAAGGACCCGCTTCACCGCCACTTCGGCATAGGGCTTCCACTGGCCGGCGGCGCGCCCCTCTGCGTTGTCGAAGACCAGCTCCACGCTGGCCCGCGACACCGGCTTGCGGGTCGTCGAGCCATTGAAGATGACGTCTTGCATCGACCCGCCGCGCAGCGCCGAGGCCCGCGACTCGCCGAGCACCCAGCGAACCGCGTCGATGATGTTCGACTTGCCGCACCCGTTCGGCCCGACGACGCCCACCAGGTTGCCCGGGGTGAGCACGGTCGTCGGGTCGACGAAGGTCTTGAAACCGGCAAGCTTGAGTTTGGCGAGGCGCACGGGATTCCAGAAAACAAGGGACAGGAGGCGGGAGCGCCGTTGATGCTGCAGTGCCGCATTGGCGGCCGCCGCTATAATACCACCGGCCCAAAACGAGGCCACAGGGCTGACCGCCCTGCCCCGAGCCGCAGCGACAGCGGCCAAGCCGGGCCCCGCGCCGGCGCCATAGAATGCCCGTCGAGGGCCCAAACACAGGACATCCGCCGAAAGTGAATCCGCATCTCCAGGAACTCCACCCCTATCCCTTCGAAAAGCTGCGTGCCCTGTTCGAAGGCATCGTGCCGCCGACGGAGTACGCGCCGATCCGCCTGTCCATCGGCGAACCCCAGCACGCCACGCCGGCTTTCATCCGCGACACGCTGATCGACAATCTCGGCGGCCTGGCCAACTACCCCACCACCCAGGGCTCCGAGCAACTGCGCCAGTCCATCGCCGGCTGGCTTGGGCGGCGCTACAACCTCCCCTCGGTCAATGCAGGCACCCAGGTGCTGCCGGTCAATGGCTCCCGCGAGGCGCTGTTCGCCTTCGCCCAATGCGTCGTCGACGGCTCGAAACCCGGCGCGCTGGTGGTCTGCCCGAACCCGTTCTACCAGATCTACGAGGGCGCGGCCTACCTCGCCGGCGCCCAGCCCTACTTCATCAACAACCTACCGGATGACAACTTCGGGTCGAACTTCGACGCCATTCCGGAAACCGACTGGCAGCGCGTGCAGCTGGTCTATGTCTGCTCGCCCGGCAACCCGACCGGCCGCGTGCTGTCGCTGGATGAATGGAAGCGCCTGTTCGAGTTGTCCGACCGCTACAACTTCGTGATCGCCGCCGACGAGTGCTACTCGGAGATCTACTTCGACGACGACAACCTGCCGATCGGCGGCCTCGAAGCCGCGCACCGCCTCGGCCGCAGCGACTTCCGCAACGTGGTGATGTTCTCCAGCCTGTCCAAGCGCTCCAATGTGCCGGGCATGCGCTCCGGTTTCGTGGCTGGCGATGCGGCCATCCTCAAGCGTTTCCTGCTCTACCGCACCTACCACGGCTGTGCGATGAGCCCGTCCGTGCAGGCCGCCTCCGCGGCAGCGTGGCGCGATGAAGCCCACGTGGCGGAGAACCGCCGCCAGTACCGCGAGAAGTTCGACCGCATCACCCCGCTCATTGCTGCCCACCTGGACGTCGAACGCCCCGACGCCGGCTTCTACCTGTGGGCCCGGGTCGACCGGCTGGGCCTCAGCGATACCGAATTCGCCCGTCGCCTGCAGGCCGAATATAATGTGACGGTTCTGCCCGGCAGCTATCTGGCGCGCGAAGCCCACGGCATCAATCCCGGCGCAGGGTTTGTCCGAATCGCGCTGGTGGCCGAACTGGCAGAGTGTGTCGAGGCGGCCACCCGAGTCGCCACTTTCGCCCAACGACTTTCGAAAAATTCATGACTGCATCCATTCACATCATGCCCAATCACGAAAACCCCTTCGCAACCCTCATCGAAGAGCTGTGGGAACGCCGCACCGACCTGTCTGCCGCCAGCGCCACCAAGGAGCAGATCGAGGTCATCGAGCACGTGATCGAAGAGCTGGACCAGGGCAAGCTGCGCGTCGCCGAAAAGATCAACGGCGAGTGGGTCACCCACCAGTGGATCAAGAAAGCCGTGCTGCTGTACTTCCGCACCCATGACAACAAGGTCATCGACAACGGCACCCGCTACTTCGACAAGGTGCCGACCAAGTTCGACAACTACGATGCCCACGATTTCGCCACCGGCGGCTTCCGCGTCGTGCCCAACGCCACGGCCCGCAAGGGCAGCTTCATCGGCAAGGGTGTCGTGCTGATGCCCTCCTACGTGAACATCGGCGCCTACGTCGACGAGGGCACCATGGTCGACACCTGGGCCACCGTCGGCTCTTGTGCCCAGATCGGCAAGAACGTGCACCTCTCCGGCGGCGTCGGCATCGGTGGCGTGCTGGAGCCCCTGCAAGCCAACCCGACTATCATCGGCGACAACTGCTTCATTGGCGCCCGCTCCGAAGTCGTCGAAGGCGTCATCGTGGAAGACAACTGCGTCATTTCCATGGGCGTGTATATCAGCCAGAGCACCAAGATCTACGACCGCGCCACCGGCGAAATCACCTATGGCCGCGTCCCCGCCGGCTCCGTGGTGGTCAGCGGTAACCTGCCCTCCGCCGATGGCAAGTACAGCCTGTACTGCGCGGTGATCGTCAAGAAGGTGGACGCCCAGACCCGCGCCAAGACCAGCATCAACGAACTGCTGCGCGACTGACCTTTCCCCCTTCAGGGGCCGCCTCCAGGGGCGGCCCTGTTCATTTCCGGGTCGCCCGATGATCATCGACAAGCTCTTTGCCCTGATGGCCGAGAAGAAGGCCTCGGACATCTTCATTACCGTCGGCACCCCGATCCACATCAAGATCGACGGCAACACGCTGCCGATCAACCAGCAGTCGATGGATCCGACGATGATCCACCGCATGGCCTACGAAATGATGTCGCCCGAGCAGATCGAGCGCTTCGAGAAGTACAAGGAGATGAACCTCTCCTTCGGCCGGCGGGACATGGGCAACTTCCGGATCAACATCTTCTGGCAGCGCAACAGCATTGCGATCGTCGTCCGTTATATTCTCGGCGACATTCCGCGCCTCGAGAGCCTGGGCCTGCCGTCGGTGCTGTCCGAAGTCATCATGGAAAAGCGCGGCCTCGTACTGGTGGTCGGCGCCACCGGTTCCGGCAAGTCGACGACCATCGCATCGATGATCGACTACCGCAACGAGAACCGCTCCGGCCACATCCTGACCATCGAAGACCCGATCGAGTACCTGTTCAAGCACAAGATGTCGCTGGTCAACCAGCGCGAGATCGGCAGCGACACGCTGGACTGGCAGAACGCGTTGCGCAGCGCGATGCGCCAGGCCCCGGACTGCATCCTGATCGGCGAGATCCGCGACCGGGAAACCATGCAGGCCGCCCTCGCCTACGCCCAGACCGGCCACCTGTGCCTGGCTACGCTGCACGCCAACAACGCCTACCACGCGCTGAACCGCATCTTCAGCTTCTTCCCGCTGGATGCCCGCACGCTGCTGTCCCTCGACCTGGCCGCGACCCTGCGCTGCATCATCTCCCAACGCCTCGTCAAACGTCCTGACGGCGGCCGCATTCCGACGGTGGAGATCCTGCTGCACTCCCGCCAGGTGGCCGAACTCATCGAGCGCGGCGAGATCTCGGCGATCCGCGAAGCCATGGAGCAAAGCCTGGCCCAGGGCTCCCGCACCTTCGAGCAGGACCTGTTCCGGCTCTACAAGGAAAAGTACATCACCCTCGAAGAAGCGCTGGCCAATGCGGATTCGCCCACCAACCTGTCGTGGCTGATCAACAACGCACAGATTGGTCCAACCGGTAACGGCGACAAGAACAAGACCCGTCAGCCCTCCACCATCGATTTCGAGCAAACCGAGCCGGACGGCACTTCCTTCCGCGAGTTCACATTCGAACTCAACAACGACGACTAAGAACAAGACATGAACGCCCCCCAGACCGCGGCCCTGCCGACCCAGGCCCTGACCCGCGAACTCATCGCCCGCCCGTCCGTCACGCCGCAGGATTCCGGCTGCCTCGAACTCATTGCGGCCCGCCTCGCCCCGCTCGGCTTCGTCTGCGAACGCATCGACGGCGGCGGCGTCAGCAACCTGTGGGCCCGTCGCGGTACACAGAGCCCGCTGGTCGTCTTCGCCGGCCATACCGACGTCGTCCCCACCGGCCCGCTGGCCGAGTGGCATTCCGACCCCTTCGTGCCCACCGAGCGTGACGGCTTCCTGTACGGCCGTGGCGCCGCCGACATGAAGTCGTCCCTCGCCGCCTTCGTAACGGCCATCGAAGCCTTCGTCGCCACCCATCCCGACCACACCGGTTCCATCGCCCTGCTGCTGACATCCGACGAGGAAGGCGATGCCACCCATGGCACCACGCTGGTCGTCGAAACCCTCAAGGCCCGTGGCGAGACGCTCGACTTCTGCATCGTCGGCGAACCGACCTCCGTCGACACCCTTGGCGACACGATCAAGAACGGCCGCCGCGGCAGCCTGTCTGGCAAGCTGACCGTCAAGGGCGTGCAGGGCCACATCGCCTACCCGCACCTGGCGAAGAACCCCATCCACCTGGCCGCCCCGGCCCTGGCCGAACTGGCCGCAGTCACCTGGGACGAGGGCAACGAGTACTTCCCGCCGACGTCCTGGCAAATGTCCAACATCAAGGCCGGCACCGGCGCCACCAACGTAATTCCCGGTACGCTGGAAGTGCTGTTCAACTTCCGCTTTGCAACGGTTCATACCGCCGACGACCTGAAGGCCAAGGTTCATTCGATCCTCGACAGCCACGGCCTCGACTACGACCTCGCCTGGACCCTCGGTGGCAAGCCCTTCCTGACGCCCCGCGGCAGCCTGGTGACGGCCATTGCCGACGCGATCCGCGACACCGTGGGCCTCGACACGGAACTGTCCACCACCGGTGGCACCTCGGACGGCCGCTTCATCGCCGACATCTGCCCGCAAGTCGTCGAGTTCGGCCCGGTGAACGCGACCATCCACAAGCTCAACGAGTGCATCGCGGTGGACGCCATCGAGCCCCTGTCCGCGATCTACCGTCGCACCCTCGAAAACCTGCTGACTGCATCGGAACCGGCATGACCCACCACGACGAACACGACCACGATCACGATCACGAGGACGAGCATGAACACGAGCATGGCCCGCTGGCCGAACTCGTCACTGTGCGCGACTGGCTGCGTTACGCGGTCACCCGCTTCAACCGCGCCGACTGCTTCTACGGCCATGGGCTGCAAGATGCCTACGACGAAGCTGTCTACCTGATCCTGCACACCCTCGCACTCCCCCTCGACCGCCTCGAGCCCTTCCTCGACGCCTGCATTCCCAGCGACGAGCGGGTAGACATCTTCGAGGTCATCGAGAAGCGTGCCGCCGAGCGCCTGCCCGCCGCCTACATCACCGGCGAAGCCTGGCTTGGGGATTTCCGCTTCAAGGTAGATCCACGGGTCATCATCCCGCGCTCCTACTTCGCCGAGCTGCTTCATGACGGCTTCAGCCCGTGGATCGTCGATCCGGAGGCCGTCACCGCGGCAATGGACATGTGCACCGGCTCGGGCTGCCTGGCCATCCTGATGGCGCACGCCTTCCCCAACGCCGAGATCGTTGCCGTCGACATTTCCCAGGACGCCCTTGAAGTGGCGGCCGAGAACATTGCCGCCTACGGTCTCGAAGACCGCATCAGGCTGGTGCTTTCCGACGGCTTCGCAGCGGTTCCGCAGCAGCAGTTCGATTTCATCCTCAGCAACCCGCCCTACGTCACGCAGGAATCCATGGATGCACTGCCTGCGGAATACCTGCACGAACCCGGCCTGGCCCTCGGCTCCGGCGAGGACGGCCTGGATCTGGTGCGCAAGCTGCTGGCCGACGCGCCCCGCTTCCTGAAGCCGAGCGGCCTCCTCGCCATCGAAGTCGGCCACAACCGGCACATCGTCGAAGAGGCTTTCCCCACCCTCGCCCCAACCTGGGTATCTGCACCGAGCGGAGACGACAAGATTTTTGTCCTCGAAGCCGGTCAATTGTCGTCAAAGTGATTTCCAGCGAGAAATCGGTCAACCTCTTCCTGCTCCTGCCGTACTTATGATCTTGTACGGGGCTGGACTCTTCGGAGCCCGGCCCCGCCCAACGGAAAAAACAAGCACAAGAACATAAAGGCAGGATCAAGGAGTTCGTATGGCGACCGATCGCCCGATTCTTCTCGTCGAGGACAATCCCGACGACGAAGCGCTGACACTGAGGGCATTCAGCAAGAACAAGATCAGCAACCAGGTCGTGGTCGCCAGGGATGGCGTCGAAGCGCTCGATTACCTTTTCTGCACGGGGCAATATGCCTCGCGCGCCCCACTGCTGATGCCGGCCTTCGTGCTGCTCGACCTCAAGCTGCCGCGCATCGATGGCCTCGAGGTGTTGCGCCGCATCCGCGCGGACGAACGCACCACCCTGCTGCCGGTGGTGGTGCTGACCACCTCGAAGGAACATCAGGATATTTCCGAGGCCTACCGGCTGGGCGCCAACAGCTACATCCGCAAGCCCGTCGACTTCGAACGTTTCCTGCAAGCTGTCGGGCAGCTTGGTCTCTACTGGCTTTCGTTGAACGAGCCGTCGGAACCGACGACCCACTAGCGTTCGAAGGCGCTAGCCGAGCAGCGCTTCGATGTCTTTCTCGAGATCCGCCGGCGTCGTGGTCGGCGCGTAACGCTTGAAAGGCACCCCCTGGCGGTCGACCAGAAACTTGGTGAAGTTCCACTTGATCGGCTGGGTGCCGAGCACACCGGGCAGCGCCGCAGTCAGGAAACGAAACAAGGGATGGGCGTTGGCGCCATTGACATCCACCTTCTCGTTCAGGGGGAAGCTCACGCCGTAGTTGCGCTCGCAGAACTGCACAATGTCCCCCGCATCGCCGGGCTCCTGACCACCAAACTGGTTGCACGGGAAACCGAGCACCACCAGCCCGCGCCCGGCATAGGTTTCGTGCAACTGCTGCAGGCCTGCATATTGAGGCGTGAAGCCGCAGCGGCTAGCGGTGTTTACGATCAACACCACCTTGCCGGCAAAGTCTGCCAGCGGAACCGGCGCCGCGCCGTCCAGGCTCCGGAACTCGAAACCGTGGATGGTGGCCGGCGCCGCGGAGCTCACTCGGATTCCTCGATCCAGGCCTGCTGGATCGCCTCCAGCACACGCTCGCCGCAGTGCTTGGGATCATCGGCGAACTCGGGCAGCGCGACCACCCAGCGCATCAGATCGACAAAGTTGATCCGCGCCGGATCGGTATCCGGATGCGCGTCGGCCAGCTGGATGGCAATTTCCTGTACGTCAGTCCATTTCATCAGTGCTTGCCCTCCCGCGCCATGTTGATGGAATACTTGGGGATTTCCACCGTCAACGGCGTCTCGCCAACGATGGCCTGACAGGACAGGCGCGACGTGGGCTCCAGCCCCCAGGCCTTGTCCAGCAGATCCTCTTCCAGTTCCTCGGCCGGCTCCAGGCTGTTGAAGCCGTCGCGCACGACCACGTGACAGGTCGTGCAGGCGCAGGATTTTTCGCAGGCATGCTCGATCTCGATGCCATTGGCGAGCAGGCTGTCGCAGATACTCTGGCCGGGTTCGGCCTCGATGACTGCCCCTTCCGGGCAGAGTTCTACATGGGGCAGCACAATCAATGTCGTCATGGTTCTTATCCGTCCGGATTCGTTCAGATCCGGATCTCGTCGATCTTGTGGCCCGCCAGCGCTTCACGGATGCTCTTGTCCATGCGGCGCGAGGCGAACTCGTTGGAAGCGCGGTTGAAGACCTCCAGCTGAATCTTGATGGCCCGTGCTTCCTGACCTTCGGCAGCAGCCCGCAAGGCGGCCACGGCGCCATCCAGCTCCGCGCGCTCGGCTTCGTTGAGCAGTTCGCCATCCGCCTGCAGGGCCTTCTCGGTCGCCTCGATCACGCGTTCGGCTTCAACCTGCTGCTCCTTCAGCGCGCGCACTTCCAGGTCGTTCTGGGCGTGCTCGAAACCAGCCTTCAGCATGCCAGCGATCTCGTCGTCGGCCAGGCCATAGGAAGGCTTCACTTCAACCCGTGCTTCGACGCCGGTCGTCTGCTCCCGTGCTGACACGGACAACAGGCCATCGGCGTCCACCTGGAAGGTCACGCGGATGCGCGCCGCACCCGCCACCATCGGCGGAATGCCGCGCAGCTCGAAGCGGGCCAGCGAGCGGCAGTCGGACACCAGCTCGCGCTCGCCCTGCACCACATGGAAGGCCATGGCGCTCTGCCCGTCCTTGAAGGTGGTGAAGTCCTGCGCGCGGGCAGTGGGGATCGTTGAATTGCGCGGAATGATCTTCTCGACCAGCCCGCCCATCGTCTCGATGCCGAGGGACAGGGGAATCACGTCGAGAAGCAGCCATTCATCCTCCCCGGCCCGGTTGCCGGCCAGCACATTGGCCTGCATGGCCGCACCGACGGCTACCACGGTATCCGGGTCGAGATTGGTGAGCGGCGTCTGCCCGAAAAGTTCACCGACCGCCTGCTGCACATGGGGCATGCGCGTCGCACCGCCGACCATCACCACGCCCTTGACGTCCTCCGGCGACAGGTTGGCATCCCGCAGGGCCTTCTTGACCGGCTTGAGGGTCTTACTGACCAGGTTGACAGTAATGTCGACGAAGACCTGGCGTTCGATCACCAGATCCACTTCGTCACCGCTCTCCAGGGTCATGCGAATCGGCACCGACTCGTCGAGGGTCAGACGCTCCTTGACCTCCCGCGCCTTCATCAGCAGGCGGCGGGAATCCCGGTCGGACGGCAGCGAGATTCCGGCGTTGTCGAGAATCCAGCAGAACAGGCGATGATCGAAGTCATCGCCGCCCAGCGCCGCGTCGCCGCTGGTCGCCACCACTTCGAAAACCCCGCGCGACAGTCGCAGGATGGAAATGTCGAAAGTACCGCCGCCCAGGTCATAGACCGCGTAGACGCCTTCGGAGGCGTTCTCGAGGCCGTAGGCGATTGCCGCCGCAGTCGGCTCGTTGAGCAGACGCAGCACGTTCAGGCCGGCCAAGCGCGCCGCATCCTTGGTCGCCTGGCGCTGGGCGTCGTCGAAGTAGGCCGGCACCGTAATCACAGCCCCGGTGAGTTCGCCGCCAAGGCTGTACTCGGCCCGCTGACGCAGGCTCCGGAGGATCTCAGCGGAGACTTCCACGGGGCTCTTCACGCCCTGGACGGTGCGCAGGCGCACCATGCCCTCGGCGTCCACGAAGTCGTAAGGCATCGTCTCCACGTGGGCGACGTCCTTCAGACCGCGGCCCATGAAACGCTTCACAGATACGATGGTGTTGCGCGGATCGGTCGCCTGGGCGGTCTGGGCCACACGGCCGATCGCCACCTGCCCGTCCGGCAGGTAACGCACGACGGACGGCAGCAGCATCTTGCCGTTCTCGTCCTGCAGGCACTGGGGCACGCCATTGCGTACGGTGGCCACCAGCGAATTGGTCGTACCCAGGTCGATGCCCACCGCCAGCCGATGCTGGTGGGGGGCCGTGGACATGCCCGGTTCGGAAATTTGCAGCAGAGCCATCAGGATTCCAGCGCCGTCAAGGCATCATTGATTTCGTGTTGCAGCTTCTCGAGGAACTTGAGACGACGCACCGTATCGGCCGCGGCCTCCAGATCGCCGGCTGTGTCGAACTCTGCTTCCAGTTGTTCGACCAGGGCCTTGGTATCCCGCCGGATACGGCGCGACAAGTCGTCCAGCACATCCTCGTCGGCCGCCTCGCGGGCTTCCTGCAAGGCCTCGCGCCACTCCATCTGCTCCATCAGGAACTCGGCGGACATGGCGGTATTGGTCTCGAAAGCCGGATCGACGCCCTTCAGCTCAAGCAAATACTGGCCGCGGGCGAGCGGACTCTTGAGGGTCCGGAAGGCCTCGTTGGCCCGCGTCGCCCATTGCATAGACAAACGCTTTTCGGCGTCCGACAGGTGGGCGAAACGATCCGGATGCACCCGGCCCTGCATCTCCAGGTAGGCCTGCTCGAGACGATCCAAGTCAACGGCAAAGCGCGGCTCGAGGCCGAACAGCTCGAAGAAATCCTGCTTCATGTCGAGCATGTCAGCCCTCCCCCGCGCCCGGCGGGCAAAACGGTTCGCGAAACGACGTCATCCTAGACCGAGAAGCTCTCACCGCAACCGCACTCGCCCTTGACGTTCGGGTTGTTGAACTTGAAGCCTTCGTTCAGCCCTTCTCGCACGAAGTCGAGTTCGGTGCCATCCATGTAGGGCAGGCTCTTCGGATCGATCAGCACCTTCAGACCGTGGCTTTCGAAGACGACGTCCTCCGGCAGCACCTCATCGGCGAACTCCAGCTTGTAGGCCATTCCGGAACAGCCCGACGTACGCACGCCGAGGCGAATGCCGACGCCCTTGCCGCGCTTGGCGATGAAGTTGCCGATGTGGGTTGCAGCCTTGTCGGAGAGGGTTACTGCCATGATTGCGTTTCCTTTCAGCCGTTGTGCTTTTTCTTGTAATCCTCGACCGCCGCCTTGATGGCGTCTTCGGCCAGAATCGAGCAGTGGATCTTCACCGGCGGCAGGGCCAGCTCCTCGGCGATGGCGGTGTTCTTGATTTCCAGCGCCTGGTCGAGGGTCTTGCCCTTCACCCATTCGGTGACGAGGGAACTGGAAGCAATAGCCGAGCCACAACCATAGGTCTTGAACTTGGCGTCTTCGATCACGCCATCCTTGCCCACCTTGATCTGCAGCTTCATCACGTCGCCGCAGGCCGGCGCGCCAACCATGCCGGTACCGACGTCTTCGTCTTCCTTGCCGAACGCACCAACGTTACGGGGGTTCTCGTAGTGATCCAGAACTTTTTCGCTGTATGCCATTTTCGCTCTCCTGTCAGTGCGCAGCCCACTGCACGGTATCCAGATCGATGCCTTCCTTGAACATGTCCCACAGGGGCGACAGTTCGCGGAGCTTGCCGATCTTGTGCTGCAGCAGATCAATTGTGTAGTCGATTTCCTCGACCGTCGTGAAGCGGCCGATGGTGAAACGGATGGAGCTGTGGGCCAGCTCGTCGTTGCGGCCAAGGGCGCGCAATACGTAGGACGGCTCCAGGCTGGCCGACGTGCAAGCCGAACCGCTGGAGACGGCGATGTCCTTGATCGCCATGATCAGCGACTCACCTTCAACATAGGCGAAGCTGATGTTCAGGTTGTGCGGCACGCGGTGCGCCATGTCGCCGTTCACGAAGGTTTCCTCGATGGCGGACAGGCCTTCCAACAGACGGTCGCGCAGCGCACCGATGCGCTTGTTCTCTTCCGCCATTTCCAGGCGGGCCAGGCGGAAGGCTTCGCCCATACCGACGATCTGGTGCGTCGCCAGCGTGCCGGAGCGCAGACCGCGCTCGTGGCCGCCGCCGTGCATCTGGGCTTCCAGGCGCACGCGCGGCTTGCGGCGCACGTAGAGGGCGCCGACGCCCTTCGGGCCGTAGGTCTTGTGGGCGCTGAAGGACATCAGGTCCACCTTCAGCTTGGACAGGTCGATGTCGACCTTGCCGGTGGCCTGGGCCGCATCCACGTGGAAGACGATGCCCTTTTCGCGGCAGATCTCGCCGATCTCCGCGATCGGCTGAACCACGCCGATTTCGTTATTGACGAACATCACCGACACGACGACGGTGTCCGGGCGGATCGCCGCCTTCAGGACATCCAGGTCGATCAGGCCGTCTTCCCGCACGTCCAGGTAGGTCGCCTCGAAGCCCTGACGCTCCAGTTCGCGCACGGTGTCGAGAACCGCCTTGTGCTCGGTCTTGACGGTGATGATGTGCTTGCCCTTGCCGGAGTAGAAGTGCGCTGCACCCTTGATCGCCAGGTTGTTGGACTCGGTGGCGCCGGAGGTCCAGATGATCTCCTTCGGATCGGCGTTCACCAGCGCAGCAACCTCCTCGCGGGCTTCCTCGACGGCCTTTTCAGCCGTCCAGCCGAAGGCGTGGCTACGGGATGCCGGGTTGCCGAACAGCTCCGTGAGGTAGGGAATCATCTTCTCCGCCACGCGGGGATCCACCGGCGTCGTTGCCGAATAATCGAGGTAGATCGGGAACTTGAGCATCTTAATCCTCTCCGTACTGCAAAAATTTAATCGTTCCAGTCACTTAGACCGCCATGGCGGCAAGCGTTCGGAGGTTTTCGAGGTTCTCGCGAAGCGCCCCCAGAAAACCATCCACATCCTGTTCCGTACTTCCATCGCCGAAGCTGACGCGTACCGCCGACCGCGCCAGGCCTGCCTCGACACCCATCGCCAGCAGCGTGTGCGAAGGCTCGGGATCGGCGCTGGAACACGCGGAGCCGCTGGCCACCGCATACCCCACCCGATCGAGCTTGCCGACCAGGGTTTCGCCATCCACGCCGGGCATGGCGAAGAAACTGGTGTTCGCCAGACGTTCAGCATCCGCCGAAAAAATCGTCGCGCCCAATTGGTGCAAGCCGCTCTCGAACCGTTGCTGCAGCCTGGCCTGACGCTCGGCGCGGTCACGACGCAGCGCCACGGCCCGCTCGCAGGCCACGCCGAAACCCACGATGGCCATCACGTTCTCGGTGCCGGAACGCAGATTCCGTTCCTGACCACCTCCGGCAATCAGGGGTGCAAGTTCGACCCGTTTATCAACGATCAGAGCACCGGCACCGATCGGCCCGTATATCTTGTGGGCAGACAGGCTGAGGCCATGCACGCCGAGCGCCCGGAAATCCACACCGATCTTGCCCAGCGCCTGCACAGCGTCGCAGTGCATCCAAGCACCGCGAGCGCACACCTGCGCCGCAATTGTCGGCACGTCCTGGATCACGCCGGTCTCGTTGTTGGCCAGCATCACCGACACCAGCTTCGGTTTGTCGGCAAGCAGACGTTGGAAATCCGACATATCGAGGCGCCCTGCCCCATCCACGGCGATCTCTTCGCAGCGCCAGCCCGCGCGCTGCAGTTGCCGCGCCGGCTCCCGCACGCAGGGATGCTCAATAGCGCTGATCGCCACCAGACCCGGCTTCAGGTTGGCCGCTGCGCCCTTGATGAACAGGTTGTTGGCCTCCGAGCCACCGCTTGTGAAGATCACCTCGGTCGGATGGGCATTGACGGCCGCCGCCACCTGGGCGCGGGCTTCGTCGATGGCCTTGCGTGCCGCGCGGCCGTATTCGTGCCGGCTCGACCCGTTGCCGAAACGCTTGCCGAACCACGGCAGCATCGCCTCCCTGACCTGCGGGTCGAGGGGCGTCGTCGCGTTGTGATCCAGGTATACGGGGGCGAACACGGGCCGTCCTTGTCGCTCAGGCAGTAAGTTGCAGCTTGTCGGCCGCTTTGCCGGCCGAAGGCGCACGCTCGTCGTGGAGCACGGCCACCTGGGCACACTTCTGCCGCTGCTGTTCGACGAGGCTGGCCAGCGTCACCGAATGGAGATACTCGTACATCCGGCGATTGAGGTTGGTCCACAGCTCGTGGGTCATGCAGCGCTGCTCGTCCTGGCAGTTTTCCTTACCGCCACAGGAGGTTGCATCCAGCGGCTCATCGACCGCTGCAATGATGTCCGCCACGGTGATCGATGCCATGTCCCGCGCCAGGGCGTAGCCACCGCCCGGCCCACGCACACTCCCGACCAGCTCGAAACGGCGCAGCTTACCGAACAGTTGCTCGAGATAGGAAAGGGAGATCTTCTGGCGATCGGCGATCCCGGCCAGCGTCACCGGGCCGTCCGCGCAACGCAGCGCGAGATCGATCATTGCCGTGACAGCAAAACGACCTTTGGTTGTGAGTCTCATATCGGCTCCCGGGGGCTGGTAAAAGAATAGTTGAATATTTCGGTCAACAATACCAAACCCGACAAAATCAATCAACTATTTTCCAGCCTACATGCGGCGCTCAGTCCACCATTTTTCCCAGCCCCTTGGGATCGAAGGTGTCTTCCGCCTTTGCCGTACCCTCGACACAAATACCCGCATCGACAAGCTTTTCAACCAGGACACGAATACGCCGGTCTGTTTCGACTGCGTGATCGAGCAGCCCATGCAGCGCCTTGGAAACCGGATCATCCAGATCTCGCGTCACGCCATAGGCGGAGAAGCCCATCTGCTCGGCTTTGGCTTCGCGCTCGCGGCTCGGCCTGTCGCCGGCTTCGACGATGCGGGCCGGATTACCGACCGCCGTTGCACCCGCAGGAACCGGCTTGACGACGACCGCATTCGAGCCGACCTTGGCTCCATCCCCCACGTCGAAGCCACCCAGCACCTTGGCACCCGCGCCCACGACCACACCGCGCCCCAGGGTTGGATGCCGCTTCGTGCCACGATAGAGCGAGGTTCCTCCCAGGGTGACCCCCTGGTAGATCGTACAGTCGTCGCCTACCACTGCAGTTTCACCGATGACCACCCCCATACCGTGGTCGATGAAGACCCGCCGCCCGATGGTGGCGCCCGGATGGATCTCCACACCGGTCAACATCCGCGCCACGTGACTGGTAAACCGCCCAACCCAGTGGAAACCACGCTGCCAGGCAACATGGGCAAAACGATGCAGCCACAGGGCGTGCATCCCGGGATAGCAGGTAAGCACTTCCCACTTGGAGCGTGCGGCCGGGTCATGTTCGAGAACATTGGCCAGGTCTTCACGCAGATGACTGAACATGAAAGGGAACCCCCTGAACTGAAGTGCACTGACGCCGGCCCACCTGCAGGCCGGAAACCCGCGGCAGGCCTATTTATTTCCGACTATTTTAGTCTACTTCTTTTCGAAGGCGCTCAACATTCCGCGCAGAATGTTGATTTCGTCCTTTTCAAGACGAATCCGCCCGAACAAACGGCGCAGGCGCGGCCACAGGCGCTTCGAATTTTCCGGGTTGAAGAAGCCACTCGCCGTGATCGCCCGATCGAGATGGGCATAAAAGCCCTCGATCTGCTCATGGGTCGCAGGCTCGAACTCCGTTGCCGGCGCCCGCCCCGGATCGATCGCGGCCATGCGCAGCTCATAGCACAGCAGCTGCACCGCAGCCCCCAGATTGAGGGACGAATAGGTTTCGCTGACCGGAATCCTCACCGGCATGTGGCACAAGGCCACGTCCTCGTTGGAGAGCCCCTTCGTCTCGTTACCGAAGACCAGCGCCACATCGCCATGGGCGGCAAGCTCGACCACATCGGCAGCTGCCTCCCGCGCCCATTTCATCGGCACCGCCATCTCACGCCGACGGGCCGTCAGCGCGGCGGCAAAGACAGTACCTTCCAGCGCCTCGGACAGACTGCCGACCACACGTGCCGACGCCAGAATATCGTCTGCCCCTGCTGCGCGGGCCGTTGCCACGGGATCCGGAAAGAACTGCGGACTGACCAATACCAGCTGCGACAGCCCCATGGTCTTCATGGCCCGGGCTGCGGCACCGATATTGCCGGGGTGACTGGTACGGGTAAGGACGACACGCACGCGCTCAAGCGCGCCATCGTTGTTCATATTAAAATAAGCGGTTTTCCGAATTAGAGTCGACCGGTGGGCATCCGATGCCCGTACCGGCAGAGCTCGCCAGACACCATGCACCCCACACTGAACATTGCCATCAAGGCCGCGCGCCGCGCCGCCACCGTCATCAATCGGGCTTCCCTCGACGTGGACCTGCTCCGTGTCGAGGTCAAGAGCCCCAACGATTTTGTAACGGAAGTGGATCGCGCCGCAGAAGAAGCCATCATCCAGGTGCTCCGCGAGGCCTATCCGAGCCACAGCATTCTAGCAGAAGAGTCCGGCGAGACCGGCCCCGAGGCGGAAACCGAGTATCAGTGGATCATCGACCCGCTCGACGGCACCACCAATTTCATCCATGGCTTCCCCCAGTACGCGATCTCCATCGCGCTGGCCCGCAAGGGCGTGGTCGAGCAGGCTGTCGTCTTCGATCCCAACCGTAATGAGCTATTCACCGCCTCCAAGGGCGCCGGCGCTTTCCTCAACGACCGCCGCATCCGCGTCTCCAAGCGGGTCAAGCTGCAGGACGCCCTGCTCGGCACCGGCTTCCCCTATCGCCAGTTCACCCACGCCGACACCTACCTGGCGATTTTCAAGGAACTCACCCAAAAGACGGCCGGTCTGCGCCGCCCGGGCGCTGCCGCCCTCGACCTGGCCTACGTGGCCGCGGGTCGTCTCGACGGCTTCTGGGAATTCGGCCTGTCGCCGTGGGACACCGCTGCTGGCAGCCTGCTGATCAGCGAAGCCGGCGGCCTGATCAGCGATCTGTCCGGCGAGGCCGACTACCTCAACACCGGCAACGTGGTGGCCGGCACGCCCAAGATCTTCCCAGCCCTGCTGCAGATCATCCAGGGCCACTGCGGCGACAAACTCAGCGCCTGAGCATATCGATGAAGCCGGCGAACCCCCTTCGCACCCTGTTCCTGGCCGTGCTGCTCATCTGCAGCCCGGCGTGGGCGGGCAGCAAGATCCTGGTTTGGGGCGACAGCCTTTCCGCCGGCTACGGCCTGCGCCCGCAGGAAGCTTGGCCCGTACTGCTCGGGCAAAAAATCAGCACAGCCAGGCTCCCCTATGAGGTCGTCAACGGCAGCATCAGTGGCGAGACCACGGCCGGCGGGCTCAGCCGCCTGCCGGCGGCCCTTCAGGCCCACAAGCCAAGCATCGTGCTCATCGAGCTCGGCGCCAACGACGGGCTCCGGGGGCTACCGGTCAAAGCCATGAGCGCCAACCTGCAGAGCATGATCGACGCCAGCCGTCAGGCCGGCGCAAAGGTGCTGCTGATCGGCATGCGCATGCCCCCCAACTACGGGCCGGCCTATACCAGTGCCTTCGAAGGAGCATTCCGGGATCTGGCCAAGGCCAACCGGACCCGCCTCGTTCCCTTTCTGATGCAGGGCTTCGCCGACCGTCCAGATCACTTCCAGCAGGACGGCATCCATCCGGTCGCCACCGCTCAGCCACTGATTGTAGACACCGTCTGGCAGGAACTCCGCCCCCTGCTCCGCTAAGGCATCGCCGCAGGCAGGCGCAACGACGGCGCATGGCCCTTCACTGCACAGATGCGCTGAATGACCGCCGGCTTCGGCTCGGCCACCTCCCCCTGCTCGTAGGCGAGAACGGTACATGAACCGGAAACACGCTCAAAGAGCTCGTGGGAACGTAGCAGGAAATCCGGATTGCTGGGCTTGCCGAAGCGCTCATTGCCGACCATGAAGGTCTCGTAGATCAAGACTCCACCATGAGCCAGCGCAGTCAACAACAGCGGCAGACGCTGTCGAAACAGGTAATTGGTCACCACAATGGCGTCGAACTGACGCCCTTCGTAGGGCCAGGTCCCAACTTCCAGATCAGCCTCCCGCGTCGTGACATGGGGCACGGCTGCCAGCAGCTCAAGCGCCACAGCATCCCGGTCCACCGCCTCAATCCGGAACCCGCGCCCTGCCAACCAGCGCGCATGGCGCCCGTTGCCGCAGGCAAAATCCAGCACCTCCCCGCCGGCGGCGATCAGGGGGGCAAAGCGCGTCACCCATGGTGACGGCGTCAAGGCAGACATCTGACGCATCATTTTTATACTCCACGCCGGTACACCCGATCGATGTCCTGCGCTCATTGAACCTTATCAAGCACACCAGGAATGCGTTCCCTGCGTCCGCCCAACCCCACGCACCCGATTCTAAGCCGATGACAGCCCCTGCCCACAAGGCTGGCGCAATTCGCACTACCCGAAATGAAGAGGGGCGCTTGCGCGCCCCTCTTCAACTTACAACAAGTCAGTCCTGCTTACTGCTGCTGAGCCTGCTCGTTGAGGAGTGCCTTCATGGACAGACGCACACGCCCCTTTTCGTCGGTCTCGAGCACCTTCACGCGCACGACCTGACCTTCCTTGAGGTAGTCGGACACGGCATTGACGCGCTCGTTGGCGATCTGGGAAACGTGCAGCAGACCATCGCGGCCCGGCAGAATGTTGATGATCGCACCGAAATCGAGGATACGGACCACCGGACCTTCGTAGACCTTGCCCACCTCGACTTCTGCGGTGATCTCTTCGATGCGCTTCTTCGCGACCTGAGCGCCTTCGGCACTGACGGAGGAGATCGTCACGTTGCCGTCGTCGGTGATCTCGATGATGGTGCCGGTTTCTTCCTGCAGACCGCGAATCACCGCACCGCCCTTGCCGATCACGTCGCGGATCTTCTCGGGGTTGATCTTCAGCGTGATCATGCGCGGCGCGAAGGTGGACACCTCGCCGCGGGCTTCGCCCAGCGCGCTCTTCATCAGCTCGAGGATATGCAGACGGCCTTCCTTGGCCTGAGCCAGCGCGACCTGCATGATCTCCTTGGTGATACCGAGAATCTTGATGTCCATCTGCAGCGCGGTCACACCCTTCTCGGTACCCGCCACCTTGAAGTCCATGTCGCCGAGGTGATCTTCATCGCCCAGAATGTCGGTCAACACGGCGAAACGGCCACCGTCCTTGATCAGACCCATCGCAATGCCCGCCACCGGCGAGGACAGCGGCACACCGGCATCCATCATGGCCAGTGAGCCACCGCAGACGGACGCCATGGAGCTGGAGCCGTTGGATTCGGTAATTTCGGACACCACGCGAACCGTGTAGCTGAAATCCTCCTTGCCCGGCAGCACCGCAGCCAGGGCGCGCTTGGCCAGACGACCATGGCCGATCTCGCGACGCTTCGGGGAACCGAAACGGCCACACTCGCCCGTGGAGAACGGCGGGAAGTTGTAGTGCAGCATGAAGCGCTCGCGGTACTCGCCCGCAACGGCATCGATGATCTGCTCGTCGCGGCCGGTGCCGAGGGTGGTGACCACCAGCGCCTGGGTTTCACCACGGGTGAACAGGGCCGAACCGTGGGTGCGCGGCAGCACGCCGACACGGATGTCGATCGGACGCACGGTACGGGTATCGCGACCGTCGATACGCGGCTCACCACTGAGGATGCGGCCACGAACGACCTTGGCCTCCAGATCGAAGATGATGTTGTTGACGGTGTTCGCATCGAACTCCACGCCTTCGGCAGCCAGAGCTGCATGCACTTCGGAGCTGATGGCGGACAACTGCGCGGACCGGGCCTGCTTGGCGGTGATGCGGAAAGCCTCCTCGATCTTGGCGTCGGCGATCTCCGTCACGCGAGCGATCAGCGCCTCGTTCTTGGCAGGCGCTTGCCAATCCCATTCGGGCTTGCCAGCGACATCGACCAGCTCGTTGATCGCATTGATGGCAGCCTGCATCTGGGTGTGGCCGAACACCACACCACCCAGCATCACGTCTTCCGGCAACTCCAGGGCTTCGGACTCAACCATCAGCACCGCGCTCTCGGTACCGGCCACCACCAGGTTCATCTGGCTCGTTTGCAGCTGGGTGGCGGTCGGATTGAGGATGTATTCACCGTTCAGATAGCCGACGCGACAGGCGCCGATCGGACCCGCAAACGGGATGCCGGCGATGGCCAGCGCAGCCGAGGCAGCGATCATTGCCGGAATGTCGGCATCCACTTCAGGATTCAGGGACACGACCTGGGCGATGACCTGCACTTCGTTATAGAAGCCTTCCGGGAAGAGCGGACGGATCGGGCGGTCGATCAGGCGGGAAGTGAGGGTTTCCTTCTCGGTAGGACGGCCTTCACGCTTGAAGAAGCCGCCAGGGATGCGGCCGGCGGAATAGAACTTCTCGACGTAGTCGACGGTAAGGGGGAAGAAATCCTGGCCCGGCTTGGCGTTCTTGGCTGCCACTACGGTCGCCAGCACAACGGTGTCGTCAACGTTGACGAGCACCGCACCGTGGGCCTGACGGGCGATCTCGCCGGTCTCCAGGGTCACGGTATGGGAGCCGTAGGTGAAACTCTTCTTGATTGCGGTAGGCAAGGGATATCCTTTCATTCAATCGGCTGGCGGCAAACCACAACCGCACGCGTAGCCGAGGTAAAGCGCCGTTCTCTCTGGCGCACAGATGTGACAAAGCCGGCGAAGCCACTCGGACTTACACCGGCTGTGCCCATGATCAAACCCGCGCCAAATGCGCAAGGAATGTCACGTTCAGTAACGAAGCTACTTCTATCCGCTTACTTGCGCAGACCAAGGCGGCCGATCAGCTCACGATAGCTGTCGACGTTCTTGCGCTTCAGGTAGTCGAGGAGCTTGCGACGCTGGCTCACCATCATCAGCAGGCCGCGACGGGAATGGTGGTCCTTGACGTTAACCTTGAAGTGGCCGGTCAGATCGTTGATGCGGGCGGTAAGCAGAGCGACTTGCACTTCCGGAGAACCGGTGTCGCCCTTGGCGCGCGCGTAGTCGCCAACGATTTGCGCTTTTTGTTCAGTGGAGATTGCCATTGTTTAACTCGGTTAGTTTTAGCCTTGCGAAGCGCGCGATTATATCGAACGCCGGCACGATTGCTCAAGAAATTTCATTGGGTGCCTGTTGACATCAGACGGGTTGGCACCAACACACCGCCCTCGGCAAGCGTCCCCACACCGAGAAAACGCTCGTCATGATAAACACGCAACAACACGCCTGCGACGCCCGCCTCCACCACGACCGGCTGACCGTGGGTGAAGCTCCGCATGCGAGCCTCATCCAGGGCCTGGACGGCCAGATGCGACAACAGGGCATCCACCGGCGCCAGGCGGGCGTCCCGCCCCTCTTGCGACAGCGCCTCGAAATCTGCCAGCGCCGTCGTTACATCCAGAACAAAAGGCCCGATATGCGTACGGCGCAACGCCGTCAGGTGCGCACCACAGCCCAGCAGCGCCCCCAGATCGGAAGCCAGGGTACGCACATAGGTTCCCTTGCTGCATGCCACACGGACATGCAGGCTGTCACCCTCGCGCCCCAGACACTCGAAACGATGGATCGTCACTCTGCGGGGTTCGCGGGGAATCTCGATGCCCGCCCGCGCATACTCGTACAAGGCCTTGCCATGATGCTTGAGCGCCGAATACATGGGCGGAACCTGCTCGATCTCACCCCGCAGGCGATCCATGGCCGACTCGACATCCGCATCGGACGCATTGACCTGCGCCCGGGCCAGCACCTCTCCTTCCGCATCGGCGGTCGTAGTGGTGACGCCAAGCAGGATCGTCGCATCGTAGCCCTTGTCGGCATCGAGCAGTGTCTGGGAAAACTTCGTCGCCTCACCGAAGGTCAGCGGCAGCAAGCCGCTAGCCATAGGGTCCAGAGTCCCCGTATGACCGGCCTTGGCTGCGTTCAGCAGACGCCGTGCCTGCTGCAGGGCGTGATTGGACGTCAAGCCGACCGGCTTGTCGAGAAACAACACACCGTCGACGATACGCCGTTGAATGCGACGCTGGGGAGCTTTAGCCAAACAACAAATTCCAGAAAAGTCGGCAATGCGGGAATGCACTGCCGGCGGTATCACGCAGCCGGATCCGGCTTGCCACCGTCTTCCGGCTCTTCACCGGCATCGGCAGCGAAATGACGATCTGCTTCGACAGCCTTGTCGATCAGCGCAGAAATCCGGTTGCCGGTTTCGACGGAGGGATCGTAATGAAAATGCAGTTCGGGCAGCGTATGGATACGCACCCGACGCCCCAGCTCGCGACGCAGGAAGCTGCTGGCACGACGCAGCCCCTTCAGGATTTCTTCGAGCCCTTCCTGCCCCTTCATCGAGGTGAAGAACACCTTGGCATGGGCATAGTCAGGGGTGATCTCCACATCGGTCAGCGTAATGAAACCGACGCGGGGATCCTTCACTTCCAGGCGGATCAGCTCGGCCAGTTCGCGGCGGATCTGCTCCGCCACGCGCTGACCACGGGAAAACTCCTTCGGCATGGCTTACAGCGTCCGGGCGATTTCCTGGATCTCGAAGATCTCGAGCTGGTCGCCTTCCTGAAGATCATTGAAATTCCGAACCTGCAGGCCGCACTCGTAGCCGAACTTGACTTCCTTGACGTCGTCCTTGAAGCGCTTGAGCGATTCGAGTTCGCCGCTGTGGATGACCACGTGGTTACGCAGCACACGGACCAGCGAGTTGCGCTTGACCAGGCCTTCCAGCACGTAACAACCCGCAATGGTACCGATCTTGGAGATCGTGAAGACCTGACGGACTTCGACCATACCCAGGACCTGCTCACGCTTTTCGGGGGCCAGCATGCCGGACAGCGCGCTCTTCACCTCATCGACGGCGTCGTAAATGATGTTGTAGTAGCGCAGATCCACACCGAAGGTCTCGGCCAGCTTGCGGGCATTGGCATCGGCACGGATGTTGAAACCGATGATGACCGCACCGGAAGCCTGGGCCAGATTGACGTCGGATTCGCTGATCGCGCCGACACCACCGTGGATGACCTGCACGCGAACTTCGTCGGTGGACAACTTGACCAGCGAGTGGGCCAGCGCTTCCTGGGAACCCTGCACGTCGGCCTTGATGATCAACGGCAGGGTCTTCACCTCGCCTTCGCCCATCTGCTCGAACATGCTTTCCAGCTTGGCTGCCTGCTGCTTGGCCAGCTTCACATCGCGGAACTTGCCTTGACGGAACAAGGCGATTTCGCGCGCCTTGCGCTCATCAGCAAGAGCCACCACTTCGTCACCGGCACCCGGGACCTCGGACAAACCGAGGATCTCGACCGGAATGGACGGGCCAGCTTCCTCGATGGGCTTGCCGTTCTCGTCGAGCATGGCACGGACGCGACCAAAGGTTGCGCCAGCCAACAGCACATCACCACGACGCAGGGTGCCGGACTGGACCAGCAGCGTAGCCACCGGGCCGCGTCCCTTGTCGAGGCGGGCTTCGATGATGAGACCCTTGGCCATCGACTCCTGCGGGGCCTTGAGCTCAAGCACTTCGGCCTGCAGCAGGATGGCCTCGAGAAGGTCGTCGATGCCCTGACCGGTCTTGGCCGAGACTTCGACGAACATGGTGTCGCCACCATAGGCTTCCGGCACCACGCCTTCGGCGATCAGCTCCTGACGCACGCGCTCGGGATTGGCGCCCGGCTTGTCGATCTTGTTGACCGCCACGATCAGCGGCACTTCGGCAGCCTTGGCGTGGTGGATGGCTTCCTTCGTCTGCGGCATCACGCCGTCGTCGGCAGCAACAACCAGCACCACCAAGTCGGTCGCCTTCGCACCACGGGCACGCATTGCCGTAAAGGCCTCGTGACCCGGGGTATCCAGGAAGGTAACCATCCCGCGCTCGGTTTCCACGTGGTAGGCACCGATGTGTTGGGTAATGCCACCCGCTTCGCCCGCGGCCACCTTGGCGCGGCGGATGTGGTCGAGCAGCGAGGTCTTGCCGTGGTCGACGTGGCCCATGACGGTCACCACCGGAGCACGCGGCTCCAGCGCAACGTCCTTGTGCTCCGCACTGTCCTCGAGGAAGGCATCGGGATCATCCAGCTTGGCAGCCAGCGCCTTGTGGCCCATTTCCTCGACGATGATCATCGCCGTATCCTGGTCGAGCACCTGGTTGATGGTGACCATGGTCCCCATCTTCATCAGGGCCTTGATGACCTCGGTCGCCTTCACCGCCATCTTGTGGGCCAGATCGGCCACGGAAATGGTTTCCGGCACGTGAACTTCACGCACAATGGGCTCCGTCGGTGCGACAAAGCTCTGGGTATCCTGTTGACGCCCACCATTGCGGCCGCCACCGCGACCACCACCACGCCAACCGCCGGCACCACCAGTGGTATCACCACGGGTCTTGATGCCAGCGCCACGCCGCTTGGAGTCAGCAGTAGCGTCCTTGGCAACCACCTTCTTGCCATCCTTGCGAACGCCCTTGTCTTCCGTCTTGGCCGGCTTGTGCAGCGTGCCCGATTTGGACGCAGCCTCGCCGTCGGCCTTGGCCTTTTCGGCAGCCGCCTGGCGTTGCTTCTCTTCTTCGGCGCGCTGCAGCATCGCGGCACGTGCCCGCGCTTCGCGCTCCTGCTTTTCCTTCAAATCAGCAGCCTGACGGGCGGCCAGTTCGGCACTCCGCTGCGCTTCACGCTCACGGGAGGCCTTCTCTTCAGCCGACAGGATCGAACCGACAACGACGCGACGCACTGGACGCGGCTGTGCAACTTCCTTCGCAGGTACCGCAACGGCAGGCTCGGGCGCTACCGGCTCGGGCGTCGACTCAGCAGCCGCGGTCTCGACGACCGCTGCAGGCTCTACCGTCTCGACCACGGGTTCCGGGGCAGGGGCAGGAGCCGGCTCGGGCTCGGGCTCGGGAATGACTTCTGCGACAGGCTCCGGCACGGGCTCAGGCTCTGGAGCAACGACAGGCTCCAACTCCACCACCGGCGCCTGTTCGGCAAGCAGTTCGACATCAGGGACGACAACACTCTCCTCGGTATCGGCTGCGTCAACCGTAGCGGCTGACGTCGCAGTCTCGGGCACCAGTGTCTCGTCGCGCTTCACGAAAACGCGCTTCTTGCGCACTTCGACCTGCACGGTACGAGCGCGCCCCGTTGAATCGGTCGCCTTGATCTCGCTGGTCTGCTTCCGAGTCAGGGTGATCTTCGCCTTGGACGCGGAGTCGCCGTGGGCACGACGGAGAAAGTCGAGAAGACGATTCTTGTCCTGCTCGGAGAGCAGATCGGTTTCCTTCGCCTTGTCTACGCCAGCCTTCTGCAACTGCTCGAGCAACACGGAGGCCGGCATCTTGAGTTCGCCGGCAAATTGTGTAACGGTTGTCTGTCCCATCTTGATGAACCTCCGGGTATTACTCGAACCAGTGCGCGCGCGCCTTGGTAATCAGATTCTTCGCCCGCTCTTCGTCCAGCCCCGACATTTCCATCAGTTCATCCACTGCCAGATCGGCCAACTCATCACGGGTATGCACACCGCCCTGGGCCAGCTTGGCTGCCAGGGGCTTGTCCATCCCCTCCAACCCCAGCATGTCCTCAGCGACGGACTCCAACTGCTCTTCAGTCACGATAGCTTCGGTCAGGAGCACATTACGGGCGCGGTTGCGCAGCTCATTGACCGTGTCTTCATCGAACGACTCGATTTCCAGCATTTCTGCCAGCGGCACGTAGGCGATCTCCTCGAGGGACGAGAAACCCTCGTCGATCAGGATATCGGCCACTTCCTCGTCCACATCCAGCTTGGAAATGAACAACTGGCGAACCGTGCTGTGCTCAGCCTCGGACTTCCGTTCGGATTCGGCTTCGGTCATCAGGTTGATGGTCCAGCCGGTCAGCTCGGAAGCCAGTTTCACGTTCTGGCCATTGCGCCCGATGGCGATCGCCAGATTGTTCTCATCGACGACCACATCCATCGCATGCGCTTCCTCGTCCACGACGATGGAAGACACTTCTGCGGGCTGCAGGGCACCAATCACGAACTGGGCCGGCTCAGGCGACCAAAGCACGATGTCGATGTTCTCGCCACCGATCTCGTTACGGACCGCGGTGACCCGCGAACCGCGCAGGCCCACACAGGTACCGATCGGATCGATACGAGGATCGTTGGACTTTACGCCGATCTTGGCGCGCAGACCGGGATCACGGGCACACGCCTTGATCTCGAGCAAACCATCGTCGATCTCCGGCACTTCGAGCTCGAACAGCCTGATCACGAATTCGGGGGCAGTGCGCGAAAGAATCAACTGTGGGCCACGGGCGCCACGGTCGATGCGTAACAGAAAGGCCTTGACCCGGTCACCGACGCGCAGGTTTTCCTTCGGAATCATTTGATCGCGGGGAAGCACAGCCTCCAGACGACCCACTTCGATGATCGCGTTGCCGCGCTCCATGCGCTTGATGGCGCCGGAGATGATGAATTCCTTGCGATCCAGGAAGTCGCTCAGAATCTGCTCACGCTCGGCGTCACGCACCTTCTGCAAAATGACCTGCTTGGCAGCCTGCGCACCGATACGACCGAAATCGATGGGCTCAAGCGCCTCTTCCACATAATCGCCAACCTGGATGTCCGGGTATTCGTCACGGGCGTCGATCAGCCCCATCTGGGCTTCATCATTGTCCACTTCCTCGTCGGGCAGCACCTGCCAGCGACGGAAAGACTCGTAATCGCCGGTCTCCCGGTCGATGGACACACGCACGTCGGCTTCGTCGTGAATACGCTTCTTGGTCGCCTGAGCGAGCGCAGACTCCAGCGCGGAAAAAACGATTTCCTTAGAAACGTTCTTCTCACGGGCCAGCGCATCAACCAACAGCAAAATTTCGCGGCTCATACCTGCAAACCTCCAAATCCCTCAAAACCTGGGTACCAGGCGGGCCTTTTCAATTTCTTCAAACGGGATCTCCATCAACCCCTTTTCCGTCTCCAGGACGACGACGCCATCCTTCAGACCCTGCAACACGCCGGCAAAATTGCGCTGATTGGCGATCGGCATGCAAAGCCGCACCTGCACGTCCTGACCAGCGAAACGTTCAAAATCTGCGGGCTTCTTGAGAGCGCGATCCAACCCGGGCGAGGACACTTCGAGCCGGTCGTAATCGACGTTCTCGACTTCGAAGATCCGGGTCAGCTGATTGCTTACGGCGGCGCAATCGTCCACCGTGATACCGTTCGGCGAATCAATGAACACCCGCATCAGGCGCCCACGGGGCGAGGTCTCGAAATCGACCAGCTCATAGCCAAGGCCTTCCGCGGTCTGTTCGATCAGTTTCAGCAACTCCATTTCCTAGCCCACAAATGAAAAATGGGCGAAACGCCCATCCCTGTTTAAATTCGACCGGATGTCGGTTCTTTCGAACCGATAAAACACGAAGAGTATAGCAGCCCGCCGAAGCGGGCGCAATTTCAACCCTCTATCCGCGGGAAGATACCGGCTGCCGACGAGGCTGCCGATTCGGCTTGCGCCCCTTGCTGCCACCGGCATTGTCGGGCTTTGGCAGCCCCGCCAGTGCACACACTTCTTCGACAGCCATATCCTCCCACATGCCGCGCTTCAGCCGCGACGGCAACACCACCGGACCGTAGCGAACACGCATCAGGCGGCTGACCGTCAGCCCGAGGGCTTCGAACATCCGGCGCACCTCCCGGTTGCGGCCTTCCGACAGCGCCACCCGATACCAGTGGTTGGCCCCCTCGCCGCCGGCATCCAGCAGTGTATTGAACTTGGCGGGGCCATCCTCCAGCTCGATGCCCTGCAGGAGCACGCTCCGCTGCGCCTCATCGAGTTCGCCCAAAATACGCACCGCGTACTCCCGGTCCAGTTCGTAGCGGGGATGCATCAGCTTGTTGGCGAGATCCCCATCGTTAACGAACAACAACAAACCCGACGTATTGAAATCCAGCCGGCCCACTGCAATCCAGCGCCCCTTGCGCAAGACTGGCAGGCGGTCGAACACCGTCGGACGACCCTCGGGATCGTCCCGGGACACGATCTCCCCTTCCGGCTTGTGATACAGCACTACACGCGGAATCCGCGGTGCAAAGCGCAAGGGCATCAGCTTGCCATTGACCCGAACCCGATCTCCGGGCCCGACCTTTTGCCCCACATCGGCGGGCTCGCCGTTCACGGAGATGCGACCGGCAACGATCCACTCCTCGATTTCACGACGCGACCCGATACCTGCCGCAGCCAGCACCTTGTGCAGGCGCTGGGGCTCTGTGTATGCAGCGTCTTGCGGCTTGTGCCGACGCTCTCCCTCCTGGGGAGGCAGCAATTCCGTGCTGGCCAGCGGATACGGCGAATCGGAACCACCCACAACCTTACCGCGGCCTCGCCAGCCAGCGCGACCACCGCCGAGATCGCTCAGACCGATGGCCGAAGCATTGCTTTTGGGCTGGCGTTCACCATCCCGATCGGACTCGGCCCGCCCTCGACGCGCAGCTTCGCCGCCAGATTGTCCACGCCCTCTGCGCCCACCTGCGGTAGCGCCGTCCGACGCCCCTGCCGGGCGACCGCCCGCGGATGCCGGCTTGCCGGTCTTGGGCCTAAACGGCCGGTTCTTCGGTTTTTGGGAGGTCGACAAGATCCATGATCCTTTTTTTGTAGGCTTTCAGCGTCATTGATCAATATTGATCTAGTTTGACGGATAAACCGCAACTTTCATGTATCACGGTAAATCAATGCCTTAGGTGTAACAAAAACATTCCGGGCTCGTTGATCGGGTTTGACATAGCTTGATAGACTTCGCGTACACAAAGCGTACACGTACATCAAGCGGGCAAACCATCATGGTCCCAGAAACCTCGAAACAACCGGCGGAGCCGATCCCTACGCGCATCAAGCTAACGACCGACAGAATTCGCCGCTTCACGTGCCCGCCGGACAAGTCCCAAGCCTTTCTCCGCGACCTGATCGCACCGGGGCTGGGCGTCCGCGCAACGGCGGGTTCCAAGTCCTACATCTTCCAGTCCAAGCTGAAGGACGGGCGCACGGTGCGGATCACCATCGGCGACTGGCACACGCTGGACCTTGACCAAGCGCGGGAAGCCGCACGGCAACTTCAGGTGATTGTGGATCAAGGGAGAGACCCCCGCCAGGAGAAGCGAAAACAGACCGCCGAGGCCGTCGCACAGCTCGAAAGGGGCCGTCTGATACAGGCACCTGCCCTCGAAGCGTGGGCGCATTATATCCGTGCACGCCGCCACCATTGGGGAGAAGCACACATTGCCTGCCACGAGGATGCCGCCAAGCCTGGTGGCGAGCCCCGCCCCCGGGGCCGGAAGGGCCTCACACAGCCCGGCATTCTGCGTGCCTTGCTGGAGCAGCCGCTAAGCCAGCTCCGAGCGCCCACCATCGAAGCCTGGCTGAAGGCAGAAGCCGCCGTGCGCCCCACCCGCGCCCGGCTGGCCTACAGCATCCTGCGCGCGTTTCTCAACTGGTGCGCCGAGACTGCCGAGTACCGCGACCAGGCCGACCCAACCGCCTGCACCACCAAGGCCGTGCAGCAGGAGCTGCCGAAGAAGAAGGCCCGGAAGGATGCGCTGCTGCGGGAGCAGCTCGAGGCATGGTTTCGGGAGGTGCAGTGCCTGCACAGCCCCGTGGTGGCCGCCTACCTACAGGGCATCCTACTGACCGGCGCCCGCCCTGGTGAGCTGTGCATCCTGAAGTGGGAAGACGTGGACTTCCAGTGGAACAGCCTGACCCTTCGCGATAAGGTTGAAGGGGACCGGACAATACCCCTGACGCCCTACTTCGCCGCGCTGCTGCGCGACCTGAAGGCGAGGAACGAGACACCGCCACGGCAGCCCACTAGGCTGAAAAAAAAGGGCCAACAGGAAGAAGCCACCGCCGCGGATCCGTGGCAGCCCTCCCCGTGGGTGTTCAGCAGCTCGCAATCTGCAACCGGCTGGCTGCAGGACCCGAGCAACCAGCACAAACAGGCTTGCCGCCGCGCCGGGATAGAGCCCATCACCCTGCACGGCCTGCGCCGCAGCTTTGGCTCCCTGGCCGAATGGACAGAAACGCCCGCCGGCGTTGTGGCACAGATCATGGGCCACAAGCCCAGCGCCACCGCGGAGAAACATTACCGGGTCCGACCGCTCGACCTGCTACGCATGTGGCACACCAAGATTGAAGCCTGGTTGCTCGAGCAAGCAGGCATGGAACACCCCGCAGAAGCAGCCGCCGGCCCGCGTCTCGTCGCAAAGTAAAGTTGAACTTGCAACCTGAACTTAACCGTCCCAATGGATTACAATTTAAACATGATCACCGTTGCCGAACTGGGCAGCTTTGCCAGGCAAGCAGAAAAGCTCCTCGGCGAAGCAGAACGGCGAGACCTGATCAGCTACCTGGCTGAACACCCTCGGGACGGCGATTTGATGGAGGGCACCGGTGGTATCCGGAAGCTACGTTGGGGGCGTGGGGGCCAAGGTAAGAGCGGCGGCGTACGTGTCATCTACTACTTCCACGATGAAGGTATGCCGCTCTACTTGCTGACGCTATTTGCCAAGGGCGACCGCGCCAATCTGACAAAGGCTCAGCGCAACGAATTGGCAGAACTGGTCACCTTGCTGGTTGCTGCATGGAGGAAGAAACGGAAATGAGCACTGCATTTGAAAGCATCAAGCGCGGCCTGCTGGAGGCTATCGACCACGCGGAAGGCCTTACCACGGACACCATCATCCATCGCCCCCGGCCGGTGGATGTGAAGGCTCTGCGTGCCAAGGTGGGAATGACTCAGGAACAGTTTGCCGCCCGCTTTGGCTTCTCCAAGGCCACCCTCCGCCACTGGGAACGTGGCGACCGTTCTCCTCACGGCCCCGCACTCGTCCTGCTGAACGTCATCGAACGGAACCCCAAGGCTGTAATCGACGCGCTGACCGTCTGAGCACAACGTTTTCCGATCATGCCGCGCCTAGCCTTTGGCCGGGCGAAAAGCCGGACACCTTCACCGACCTGGCGCGGCATACCAATGAAGGAACGCCACGAAGGGGCGCCCCATGGTGAAACTCTCTCCCGAGAAACAAGCGGAAATCGATAAGATATTTTCAAAGATATACGTGGGGCTGCCTCCTGAGGCGCAGGCCAAGATCAACCAGATCCGGGCAGAGGGAATCCAAGAAATTGAGGACGGCAAGATCGAATTTGAAGCCCGTATCAAGCAACTCAAATCGGGGCACTTCCGACTTGTTCCCATCGCGGAGTTGGCCTGGAATGCAGCGTTTGCTGCTCGCAAGGCAGAGCCCTTGGAATCGCGCAAGGACCTCTCCGCTTGCGAGTCCGGAAGGGCCTTCATCCGGGCAATAAAGGCGGCCCTTTTGGACGGAAGCCTTGTTGCCCGCGAACAGGGGAGTGGGATTCCCGTAAATGATCGTTCGTGGTGCCTGGAGAACGACGACATCACGTCACTGCCGGCAATGATGCCTCACGACCGGTTGATGGTGCGCACCGATGAAGTTAAGGCATGGCTCGAGAAGATGGGAATCGCGACGGATGCTTTCCCTCTGCTGAACTTGGCTGCCGAAGGCCTCTCGTTGACGCAGCAGGCTCCGACCAAAGCAGAACCGGAAGAGCCCGTCGGCGAAGAAAGCGGCGCTGCACACGCGCGGCAGGCGGAGGAATCACCAGAGGAACGAGGCGAGCGGATTTATCGCAGATCTCAAGAACTCGGAGGCACTAGGAAAAAAGGAGTCACGCGTGCACTCGCGCAAGAGGAGGCGGTGAGGAATGGAAAACCGTGCTCAGAGAGCAATATCAAAAGAATCCTGGCGGACCACGAAAGACGGCAGGCAGGCAAAACCACAATCTAGGTTCCAGGAAGTAGACATGCTGACTGCAAGGCATGTCTACCAAACTAGACACGTGTCTAGTTCTGCACATTTCTTTAACTAAACAATCACTTAAATAGACATGTTGCGAGACATGTCCATGTCTCGCTTAAGGTTTCTCTCGTCAAAACCAATCCAACGATGGTGGGAACGATGACGAGAGATATCCAAGCCAACGACTGCAGCGAATTCAAACTGAGTACGGCCGAGTTTGCCGCGCTCCAGAGCGCCAAGCGCCAGACCATCCACAAGCATCACAGCCAGAAAGGCTCCTACTACGGGGTTCGCCCGCAGAAGCTTCCCTCTGGCAAGCTTCTCTGGCCCGCGATCCGCGTCACCCTCGACGCCTGATCAAGGCTCCGGGCCGTGCCCACCTTCCGCGCCATCGCCGCCCGCTGGCTTCCGCTGGCCCGGAAGGCTGCCGGGCTGGCTGACGTGCCGGCCTCTGCATTCGGCCGGGCATGGGATAAGGGAACGCCCCAGGACCGGCGCCTACTCGCGATGATTGCCCAGGTGCCCCACCCCGAGGACGTGGCCGCGCTGCCGTGGCTGAAGATCGCCCCGGCGGTCCGCCCTGTGATCGCGGCACGGGCCCGCAAGATGCACGACTGGCTGGGCGCATTCGTTGCCGAGCCGGAAGCCGACGAGGCCGGGCGATGATGCGCCTCCGTGCCCAGCCTTCGCGCCTCCGCCGCCTGCCCCCATGGCGGCCTGCAGCAGGCAGTGCCGGCACGCGCCGTGCAGATGAGGAGTTCATCGCCTACTGCCTGGCGCCCATCCCGTCCGAATGGCGCCCGGAAGTGACCGCCGGGTATGAGCTGCGGCGCACCTCCAAGGGTGAGGCCGCGGCCAACACCTGGCTTCGGGAGATCGGCGAGCGCCTGCGAGCACTCCCCTTGCCGGTGCCCCTGTCCGCCACCGATGACGACGTCCAGGCCAAGGCCGACCGCCTCGCCCGCCAAGCGTTTGAGCGCCAGAGCCCCAAGAGGGCCGCGAGCGCCTCCAATGACTTTTCCCTGATCGGCACCTATCGGGTGCTTTGCGCTTTCTGCGTCGACAACTTCATTGAGCCACCCGCCGTGAAGGACGGCACCGAGGAAGAGGTTAAGGGTGCCGTCGCTCGCATGGTTTGCCGCAAGTGGTGGCGCCGCCAGGTGGGCCGGCTGCACCAGCGCACTAAGGAAGCCTGCGCGATCGAGCTATTCGGCATCGTGCATGCCAAGAAGCAGAAGTATGTGACCAACGCCAACGTGAGGCGGTGGGAGCGGCAGAAGCGGCGCAACGCTGCTTACCTGGAGGGGCTGGAAGCGGTCAACCAACACGACTACGCAGCCACCCTTGCCGAGCTGGCCGAGAAGAGCACTGCCAACCCCGCCATCCGCCGCGGGGAGCTGTTGGCCCGCGCCCGGGGCTTCGAGGAGATCGCCCGAGGCTTGGAGCATGCAGCCTTCTTCATCACCGTTACCTGCCCCTCTGCCATGCACGCCAAGCGCGCGGTGTACCGCAAGGGGCTGCCGGTGCGGGTGCGGGACAACCCTTCTTTCGATGGCACCACGCCGCGGGAAGCACAGCAGCATCTGTGCAAGGCCTGGGCGAAGACTCGCGCTTACCTGCAGCGCCGCGGCATCCGTCTCTATGGCTTCCGGATCGCCGAGCCCCACCAGGACGGCGCCCCTCACTGGCATCTGCTGCTGTTCATGCCGGCCGCCGCCATCAGGCCGGTGCGCGAAGCCGTCACCCGCTACTTTCTGACCCAACACAGCCCGGACGAACCCGGGGCCCTGAAGAATCGGGTGAAGTTCGTGCCGATCAAGATGGACTCGGCCCATTCGGCAACGGGCTACATCCTGAAGTACATCGCCAAGAACATTGACGGCTACAAGGTGCAGCAGGATCTGTTCGGCGACGACGCCATTGAGGGCGCGGCGCGGGTGAATGCGTGGGCGTCCACGTGGGGTATCCGGCAGTTTCAGCAGGTTGGCGGCGCGCCGGTCGGCGTGTGGCGCGAGCTGCGCCGCATGGAGGCCGCGCCCGAGCATACGCCCCTGATCGAGACCGCCCGCCAGGCCGCCGACGCGGGCGACTGGGCGAGCTACGTGAAATGCCAAGGCGGGCCGGCAGTGGCCCGCAAGGATCTTGCCGTTTCCCTGGCGAAGACCCGCCCCGGCGAACAGTGGTGCCCGATTACGAAGGCGCCGGAGCCCGCTCCCCTCACCCGCTACGGTGAAACCCGCCCAGCGGGCGTGTATGGCGTGCTCGATACCCACAAGGACCGCGCCTTCGAGAGTCGCCGCTTCAAGTGGGAGATTCGCCGCGCTTCGAGCCCGGACAAAGCAAGGCCCGCCCGGGCCGCCGCGCCTTGGACTCGTGTCAATAACTGTACGCACCAGTCCTCAGCTGGGCACCAGTCCTCTGCTGGCCAATGCTGCAGTTCCCACGCTTCATCCGACAAAGCTTCGGAATGGCCCCCCATTACTTGTAGCCCCGCCTCCCGACTCACGCCGCAATTACCTTGAGGAATCCAGCCAATGTCTAACCAGCCCCCTCTTACCAACAACGAAATCATGGCTCTGCGTATAGAGCTATTCGTCGCAGAAATGCGCAGAGCTGCCCTTCACGCACAACTCGAAAGGGCTGGCGATCACGCCTTCCTCACCGCTCTCGCCAATGGGCAATCCATCACCGAAGTACCCGACTGCCTCTGAACACTTACACAGGAAAACCATGAACCACTACGCCATGCAGCCCGGCACAGCCAAACAACTGGACACCTACCGCCAAGCCCTGGCCAGGATGAACGGCGCCGACAGTGCAGAACGCAACTTCACTGTGGCCCCTTCGGTTGCACAGGCCCTTGAGACGAAGATGCAGGAAACCTCCGAGTTTCTGAGCCTGATCAACATCCAGGCCGTTGATGAAGCGGCTGGAGACCTGCTGGGACTGAACGTCTCCAGCACAATTGCTGGGCGGACGCCCACAAACGCCGTACGCATGCCCGCGGATCCAACCACTTTGGACGGAACGGGTTACCTATGCCGACAAACCGACTTCGATACGTATATCGAATACTCAAACCTAGATCAGTGGGCCAAGTTTCCCGACTTTCAGAGCCGCATTCGCAACGCCATCCTTCAGCAAATGGCGCGTGATCGGCTAATGATCGGCTGGAACGGTACCTCTGCCGCGTCCACCACCAACCGCATCGCGAACCCCCTTCTGCAGGACGTCAACATCGGTTGGATCCAGAAATTGCGCATTGCGCGACCCGGCAATGTCCTCTCCGAATGCCTCCACGGCTCCGGCAAGGTTCTGGTTGGCATGACCGGCGACTACAGCACCATCGACTCCCTCGCACGCGACGTCTTCAACAACCTGATTCCGTCCTGGTATCAGGACATGAGCTTTGGCTACGTAGCCATCATGGGCCGCGCACTGGGCGCCGACCGCCTCTTTCCCCTAATTAATGCCACTCAGCCCCCTTCTGAAATGATGGCAGCCGACGTGATCCGGTATTCGAAGAAGCTGGCCGGAACGATCCCCGTGGTTGAAGTTCCGTTCTTCCCCGAACGATCGCTGATGATCACCCCGCTGTCCAACCTTTCGATTTATTGGCAACGCGGCACTCGACGGCGTCGCGTAGTCGACAACCCCGCCCGTAATCGGATCGAGGATTACCAGTCCATCAATGAAGACTACGTAATCGAACAGCCCGATCAGTGCGTCCTCATCGAGAACATCGAGTTCATCAGCTAACCCCTCTTGGAGATCCACATGCACAACTACACCGTCAACAGCCTAAATGTGACCATGGAGGCCGCGATGAAAACCGACCGGGGGCCGGACTTCTCGTCTCTGCTGAAGAACCGCCAGCGCATCGAGGAACTAGACAAGCAATGCAGTAGGCTGAACAAAGCCATTTCCGCGGGAACAGCACACCTGGCGAAAGCGGAACGGAAGTCCGCCGAAGCCGCCCGGCTTCTCACCAAGCAAACCGAGAAGATCAAGGGCGCCCTACTGACCGGTAAAAAGCCGAACCCGGAAGACAGGATCCACTTCGAAGGCCGCATCACCGAGTTGCACGAACTCGATGATGACTTCCCCGCCAGCCCTGCGGAACTGAAGGCAGCCCTGACCGAACTTCAAGCCGAGCTTTCCTCGGTGGAGTTCGAACGTACCGAGTGCCTCCGCCGCGCCCGTCGACTCGCGCAGCAGTACTTTACGGAGAACTTCGAAGACCTCGAGATCCGCTACCAGGAACTGGTAGCGATGACCCGCGAGTGCTTGGAGCACATGCTCGTCCAGGCAGCCATGGCCGGCACCTTCTTCGACTATCAGGACCCCGAGCACCGCCGCCGCAATGGCGGCGACACCCGCAATCCCTCCATGGTCAAAGCACTCAAGTACATCCAATACACGGCCGCCATGATCAACGGCAACTGGACCGAAGGCCTGCAGATCCAGCCCGAGACTGTGTTGATCCATGCCGACCAGGACATGCAGCGCATCATCGATGGCCTGAAAGACTGGCGCGCACTCCCAGTGAACGCCATCCGCAGCCGAGCAACCGCCGACGAGACCATGAAGCAGCGTTTCGCTGCCGCTCAGGCCAATCGCCAAGCCCAAGATCTTTAAGGATAGCCGCCATGGTCGCCACCGTCTGCCCTGCCTGCGAAGGCCGGAACCCCTACGTCCGCACCAGCCGCCCGCTCAGCAAGGACGTGTCCGAACTCTACATCGTATGCACCAATCCCAAATGCCGGTGCGTCTTTGTGGCTCTGATCGAAGCAGTGCGCATCGTTGGTGAGAGCCTGCTACCGGAAAACGAGCACAACGAGTCCTATAAGGCCCTGCCGAGGGCCAATGAACGTTTCCTCGCCCGCTACCGACGGCACATTCCTACCCCTCCCGAACACGGGTGCACAGATAGTGTGCACAGATCTGCACAGGAAAGCGCACAAACCACGATCGCCCCGCCGCCAGTGCCGTTATGGCCTCCACGGCTCCGCACGGGCGCACAGAAAGCACTCGATGAAGCGGGCGGGCGTGGCGGGGTCCCGACTGCGCGCCGAGGGGTCTGATGGCCTTGCGAGGCCCTCCGATCGACCATCACCAGACCTCCACAACCGGCCCTCAAGGCCCGAGGCCGAAACTGCTACACCCGACCTTCAACCAAGGAACGAACTGAAATGACTACGACCTCCACCACCACCGCCAATGCTGGCTCTCTGACCACTGTTGAACTGGATCACCCCATCACGCGGGGTGAAACGGAGATTCGCACCGTGCAGCTGCGCAAGCCGAAGGCAGGCGAGCTGCGGGGAATCTCGCTCTCCGATCTCTTTGACATGAAGGTGGATGCCGTACTGACCACCATTCCCCGCGTGAGCACCCCCACTCTGACGGCATACGAGGTCAATCAACTCGAAGCCTCGGACCTCGCCAAGTTCTGCATTCGCCTGGTGGCAACCCTTCTGCCCGACAACGTGCAGATGGAAGTTGAACACCTGGGACTGAACTGATCCACCTCGGCAAACGGGAGCCCGTGAGCTCCCAATGCGCTGCCCTTCATCTGAAGCGAGATCTGCATGGATACCCTGCGCCTCAAAGTCATCCTCGAATCACTCGACAACGCCACCAAGCCGCTGCAGGGCATCCTCAAGGGCACCAGCGCACTGGGCAAGGCGGCCAAGGAAACCCGCGACCGCCTGCGCGACCTCAACGCGCAGAACAAGCAGCTCGAATCCTTCCGCACCACCACTGCCCGCGTTACCGAAACCGCCCAGGCCCTGCAGGCGGCACGGGACCGCGTGCGGGACCTGGGCAGCGCCATCGCCGCGGCGGAGCGCCCATCAAAGGCCCTGACCGACGAGTACAAGGCGGCCACTCGTGAGCTGCGCACCCTCACCACCGTGCATGACCGCGCTGCCCAAGCTCAACGCACGGCGACCGCCGACATGGAGCGCGCCAAGATCCCGATCAACGAGCTGGCAAACCGGCAGGCTCATCTCGCGAAGCAGATCGCCTCGGCGACCGGGCAACTGGAACGGCAGGGAGCCCAGCTTTCGAGAATTCGGGACATCCAGCGGAACTGGAAGGCAACACAGGAGATGCGAGGGCAGCTGTTGGGCGCAGGCACAGGGGCGGTCGGAACAGGAACTGCCACTGGCCTCCCTCTCCTCAAATCTGTCAAAGACTTTGCGGACCTGCAAACGGCCACCACCGATCTCAAGATCGCCATGATGGAATCCGGGAAACGCGTGCCCGAGGAGTTCGACAAGATCGCAGCCAAGGCCCGCGAACTCGGCGCCCGCCTACCGGGAACCAGCCAAGACTTCATGCTCGCCGGCAAAGCCCTGGTAGAGCAGGGCGTCAACTTCAAGAGCATCGTCGACGGCGGCTTGGAAGCCACCAGTTACCTCGCCGTACTCCTCAAGTTGGAAAAGGATCGCGCCGCCGAATTCATCGCCAAGGCCCGCGAAGTCCATGGACTGCAAGACCGCGACCTACCTGCTGGCGCCGACCTCATGCAGCGCGCCCGCATCGGCTTCGGCCTCAAGCCCGATCAGATCTACGAAGCAATGTCTTACTCGGGCACAGACATCAACATCAAGGGCCTCGTCGGCGACCTTCAGAAGATGAAGGAATACCTGGCCCTGCAAGGCATGGCCGCCGGCGTCGGGCTCGAAGGCTCCAGCTTCGGCACCAACTTCGGCCACATGCTCAAGGCCATGGCCAACGTCAACAAACTCGACGACGCTAGAGGCTCTGAAGGCAAGTACGTCCGAGATCTACTCGCCTCCAAGAACATCAAGTTCGATTTCTTCGACGCCGCCGGCCAATTTGCCGGCTTCGGCAAGATGGTTCAGGAGCTTGAGAAGCTCAAGCAGTTCAATCCCCAGCAGCAGGAACGCATCCTCAAGAAGCTATTCGACACTGAAGGCGGCCGGCCCGCCGCCATCTTCCTCAAAGGCGGCATGCAGGGGTTTCAGGACGCCATCGAGAAGATGGATAAACAGGAGAATCTAACCAACCGCGTCAACGAAGCGCTTGGCACCCTGCAGAACCGATGGGACACCCTTGGAGGCACGTTCAACGAATTCAGCACCAAGGTCGGCACCCTGCTGGAGCCTGCAGCTCAGAAAATCATGGACCTCGCGGGCCGCATGGTTGGCGGGCTGACCAAGTTCATCGATGAGTACCCGGGACTCTCCAAGGTGCTGGTGGTCGGCACCGCCCTGTTTGCCGGACTCGCGGGGGCCGTGGGGACACTCGCCCTCGCCGCCTGGGCGATCAGCGGCCCCCTGGGAATCCTGAAAACTGGCTTCGAGATCCTCGGCGTTGGCAAATACCTCCCCGACCTTGCAGCCCTGGGAAAGACGGCCCTCCCGTTCGTCAAGGATGCGCTGCTCGCCATTGCGAACATTGCCCGCGGGCATCCCGTGCTGTTGCTGATCACCACCCTGGCAGGTGCCGCTGCACTCATCTGGAAGAACTGGGACGCGATCGGCCCAAAGCTCAGCGAATGGTGGGACCGTCTCAGCAATTTCATCTCCGAGAAGATCCGCTTCATCCTGGACAAGTTTGCCGCCATCAAGCGCGCCTTCTCCTTCGATTTCAGCCAAACCGGCGCTTCAGCCCCCGTCGGAACCAAAGCACTGGTTGGAGCGGGCGCCAACCTTGTCGCACCGTCCCAACCGCTCCGGCCGGCTCTCAGCCAACCCTTCAACTACAGCGCCCCCACGACCTTCAACATCACAGCCCCCCAAGGTCAATCCCCTGAAGAGATTGCACGCGCAGTGGATCGTCGCCTGGACCAGCGTGATCGCCAGGCGCAGGCCATGCGCCGCAGCATCTTCGCTGACACCCAATGACCTCCCCAATCAGCGCTATCCGCACAGCCGATCTGCTGGGGATCAACCTCGCAGACTTGCTGAACATGGAGGCCAGCACCATCCAGCGCCTCCAATGCCGGCTGCAGAACATCGACGAAGCCACAGGACTTGATGATGAGGCAGACGTCGGGCAACTGATCACGTTTGGCTATCAAGCCGCGGCCCAAGTCGTTACCGCCCTCGAACAAGCCCAGGCCCGCCTACCCCGTGCGACGCTCCGGCTGCCTGAGTACGTGGATGACGCGATTGCCGACATCGCGCTCATCTTCCATTGGCCCCTCGATACCCTTGCAGCCCTGCCACTACCCGACCTGATCACCTGGCGGGAGCGGGCCCGCGTGCGCGCCTGCCCCGATGAATGACGCTGCGGGGGCTTGACGGCCGGATGCCATCCGACGCATGATGGCAACGCTTCCGAAACAGAGGAAGCCGGGATTGGTCTCCTGGAAACAACAAGGCGGACGCATCCGCCTACTTGGCGGATTTTTTACGTCCACCGTATGCACTGCTGCGCCTTTTCAATGGCGGGCCGTGTGGGGGAGCCGAAAGGCTCGCCGGTTCCTTGTTTCCGGTAAGACCAACTCCACATGCGCCCGCCACCCCGATTGGTCTCGGGGAGCGGGGTCTAAACCGCAAAACAAGGAGCAGCACCATGCGTCATTCCGCATCGGGCACGCACGCCCATACGCAGTCAGCGGCCAGTACCCCCGCCACGCTCAGCACCGCCGAATTTGCCGCGCTGAACCACGTCAAGCCCAACACCGTTCGTCAGCGCCTGTGCGCAACCGCCAGCTTCTACGGCGTGCGCCCGCTCAAGCTGGCGAACTCTCGCCTGCTGTGGCCTGCGCTCATCGCCACTGCCGACGGCCCGATCGCTACAAACCTGGAGGGCGGACGCTATGCGTAACACCTCGCACCTCCATCTCCGGTTGCGCTTCTACCGCGCGCTACGCCACTTTGCCGGCCCGGCACTGGCATTCCGGCTGACCCTTGCAGGGAGGACGCAAGCATGAGTGGGCGCGATCAGCAGCATCAAGTTCGGCTTGTGGTGGACAACACGCAAACCGCTCAGCTGGTCGCCAGCAGCCAGCGCCGTCGGCGCACGCCCTCGCGCAATGAAGGTTGCACAGACTGGAGCTCGGTTTTGCTCAACGAGCAGGAACAGCACTTGATTCGACTCCTGAGGTTCACGACCTACCACGGCAGAAACCTCGTGATCCAGCAGGCGATTGCTATCCGGGAATCGCATCCTTGGCGCGATGATCGGGCATCGTTCCAAACGAATATCGAAACGAGCTTTCCCGTCGAAGATCAGCGCTTCTATTCCGAGCTCAAGATCGAGAGGGATTGAGGATGAACCCAACCCCAGGACCATGGCACCGTGCCGGGCATCGCACCATCGCTGCCGGCACGGGGCCCAATGCGGTAACGATCTGCGAAATATTTTCAGGCGGCGTAGGCATTGAGCAGGCTGATCAGAATGAAGCGCTGATCGAACTTGCTCCCGAGATGCTGACCATCCTTAGGCAAATCACCGCGGAGATCGACAAAGGCGCCGTCAGCCTGCCCTACCCCACGTGGGGCAAGTTGATCGAGGTGCTGAGCAAGGCGCCGAGGGGAGCGGGATCATGAGCCCCCATTCCCCTCAACTGATTGCCATGACCGATGCCGAACTCGACGCACTGCACGGCACCGGCCCACTCGCCTTTCAGACCTACATCCTGCTGCGCGCCTGGATGGACTTCAGCACCGGAATCACCGGCCGACGCCGCGCCGTCAGCCTGGGCATGCTCCGGACGTACTGCGAGACCCACACCCCGAGAGGGGGTGGGCTCCAGATCGAGCAGCCCAGCGAAAAGGCAGTTCGAACGGCACTGGATCGCCTCATTCGCGTCGGGCTTCTGCGCCGCCTAAGCGGAGAACGACTTACTTTTTTGCTTCCTCTGGCCCTCGTCGCCTCGGCACGTCCAGAACAAACCCGGCACGGTGGCGGCACGTATCTATCCACAGGAAACAGCAACGTGAAAGCCGCGCCAGCACAGGAAAAGCTCGAAGACTCTGGGCCGGTTCACGCGATCTGCCAATGGCCGAACTGGGCACACATCAGGTATCAGGAAAATCTAAAACCCACCGGCCCCGCTGTGGATAAATCGCCACCTCCGCCATATGGCTCGGCAGCAGCAACACACACGGCACGAAAAGCAGGCCTCGATACGAACCGACTGCTTCAGTTGGGCGTGCAACTCGGCAAACCACCTCGCCCCGGCGAAAGCTGGACCGATTATCGGGAACGACTGCTTGCAGCCCGTCCTGCTCACCGAACCACCAACCGGGGATAGATACACCATGACCGATGACACAGACGCCTCTTCAACGCATGCGATTTTTCCAGGGCAGGAAAGGGACGATGCTCGGCTCGCCCTGATCCGCTGGATCGCTGCACAGCTTGTCGACCAATGCCTTGCGGAAGCAGCAACACTGAGCCAGGAGACACCTGATGATGAGAATTGCGATTTACGCTAGGTTCAGCACCGATCGACAACGGGAAACATCGTTGGAGGATCAGGCACGAGTTTGCCAAACCTACGCTCAATCCCGAGGCTGGCCAGCAGCACATGCCATGTATTCGGATGAAGGAACATCCGGAACGACGCCCGTCATCCAACGCCAAGGGGGCGCCCGTCTCATTACCGACGCGCTGGCAGGCCGCTTCGAAGTCTTGATTGTCGAGGGCCTGGACCGTCTGTCCCGCGATCAGGTGGAGCAGGAACGCACCGTACGACGCCTGGAGCACCGAGGCATCCACATCATCGGCGTGGCCGACGGGTATGACTCGGAATCCGCCGGCCGCAAGATCCACCGCACCATGCGCGGGCTTATCAATGAGATCTACCTGGATGACCTGCGCCACAAAACCCATCGCGGCCTGGCTGGCCAGCTCTCGCGCGGTGGCCACGCCGGCGGCCTGTCCTACGGCTACCGGAGTGTGCCTGCCGGTGAGATCCACAAGCTGGAGATCGTGGAGGCCGAGGCGGAGCACGTACGCTGGATCTATGCGCAGTATGCGGACGGCTGGAGTTGCCAGCGGATCGCGGCAGATCTCAACGTCCGCGGCATCAAGACGGGTCGTGGCTCGACGTGGGCAGTGTCGGCACTCTACGGCTCTCCAGCCAAGGGCTCAGGCATGTTGTGCAATGAGATCTATAGAGGGCGTCTGATCTGGAACCGCTCCCAATGGGTGAAGGACCCGGATAGCGGCAAACGCATACGCACAGAACGCCCACAGGACGAGTGGTATGTGGAAGAGCGGCCAGAGCTGCGTATCGTGAGCGATGAGCTGTGGTCCGCAGTCCGATCCCGGATGGGGCGACCAACGGGCCAAGGCGGAAGCAGCGGCCACGGATGCCAGCCCCGAACCCTGTTCGGCGGCTTGCTGCGCTGTGGATTCTGCGGCGGCGCCGTGGTGGCCACTAGTGCCCGGCATTACGGGTGCGTGGCGCGGAAGGATCGCGGAGAGAGCGTATGCAGGGGTGTAACGGCCTTCAGGAAGGACGTCGACGCCGCACTCCTGAATGCAATCCGGGAAGAGCTCATGACCCCCGCTTCTCTCGAAATTCTAAAGGCCTCGGTAGGCGAGATCCTGGAAGACCGACAGCGGAGCATCAGGAGTCATGCCACTTCATCGAGCGGCCGACGAAAAGAACTTGATGCAGAGATTCAACGATTGGTCGATGCCATAGCCGCGGTTGGCATATCGCCAGCCCTTCGCGATCGACTTCAACAAGCTGAATCGGAGCTGGCGCAGCTGATAGCCATTCAGTCCGTAGGCGTCCCCCAGCAAACCATCTCCGCCGAAGCCGTTCTCACGCGATACCCGAAAGCGTTCGAAGACTTGGCAAGCATGCTGCAGTCGGACGTGCAGAAAGCCAGAGAGCACCTTCGCAGACTGATTGGCAGGCCTGTATTGAGAGCCGAAGCGGGGGATGTGCTGCTCGAGACATGGGCAGGTCGCTACGTTTTGCCGGGCAAAAAACAACCCAATGACCAGCACTGAAAGACAAAGGGCGGTCGATCCGCAGATCAACCGCCCTTTATCCCTATTCACCGTCCGTCTTCGAAGAGGACAGGTGAAAGATAAGCCACAGCAGAACGAACTTCAAGGAAATTCGCGTACACAGCGGGTACACAGGCCCAACTTGCACAGATTCAGAACAAAAATATCGCCACTAAGCCTCTGATTTTTCTGAATTCACACCCGAGGAAACAGGAATCTCTACAAGATCCATGATCCTTTCGATTTCAGTCAGCGGAGGCAACTCGGTGAGACTTCTCAAACCGAGATCCTCCAGGAATTTTCTGGTCGTGGCGTACAAGCCGGGCCGCCCTGGCGTATCCCGGTAACCCACCACGTCCACCCACCCTCGGGATTCGAGGGTTTTCAATACACTGCTCGACACCACCACTCCGCGGATATCCTCGATATCGCCACGGGTTACTGGTTGCCGGTAGGCGATTATCGCCAAGGTTTCAAGCACCGCCCGGGAATACCTGGGCGGCCGCTCCTGCTTGAGCCGGTCGAGATACACCTGGTATTCAAGGCGGGTCTGAAAGCGCCAGCCGCCGGCTGTCTGCACCAGTTCCACGCCCTTGCCCTGCCAGTCCTCCACCAGCTCGGCCAGCAGGCGACGCACCAACTCGCCCCCGGGGTCCGGCTCGAACAGCTGCCTCAACTCGCTCACCCGCAAGGGCGAACTTGCCGCCAGCAGGGCTGTTTCGAGCACCAGCTTGAACTGCTCAGGCGTCTGCACGCTCACTATAGGCACGCTTCACGTAAATCGGTGCAAAGGCCTCGTTCTGGGTCACCACCACCAGGCGCTCCTTCACCAGTTCAAGGGTGGCCAGAAAACTGACCACCAGCCCGGCAACGCCCAGCGTGGGATCGAACAGGGATTCAAATACTACGAATGCATCGTCCTGCAACTTTCGCAGGATCAAAGTCATGTGCTCACGCACCGACAGCTCTTCCCGCTGGATCGTATGGTGCCGCCGAAGACGGCTTTGCCGGGCAATTTTGAGCCAGGCCAGCTGCAGATCATGCAGACTCACCTCTGGCAGCCGCTCGATGACCTTCTCGGCCACAAACACGCCGACCCACTCGAAATCGCGCTCGACCCGCGGCACGGCGTCCAGCCGCGCCGCAGCCATCTTGATCTGCTCGTATTCGAGTAGCCGGCGCACCAACTCAGCCCGCGGGTCGACTTCCTCGGCTTCGTCAGCCCGCGGCGGCCGCGGCAACAACATCCGCGACTTGATCTCAAGCAGCGTAGCCGCCATCAGCAGATAATCCGCCGCCAGTTCCAGATTGTGCTGCCGCATCGCTTCCACGTATTCCAGATATTGCGCCGTGAGCGGCACCATCGGAATGTCGAGGACGTTGATGTTGGCCTTGCGGATCAGGTACAGCAGCAGATCGAGCGGCCCCTCGAACGCTTCGAGAATGACCTCCAGCGCATCGGGCGGAATATATAGATCCTTGGGCACGGCAAAGATCGGCTGACCATACATCCGGCCTACCGCCCCATCCGGTGGCTCGGCGGCAGGCGCCAGATCCAGCGGCGAGGTCAGCTCCCCACCCACGCCGTTCACCTTAGCACGCGGGGGACCCACGTCCCAAGCCGGGCCCCACTCCGCATTCGCGCCACCATCAGTTGTAGCTCAAGCCCATCGAGTCACGCACGTCACGCATGGTTTCCTGGGCCAGCTTGCGGGCCTTGTCGCAACCGTCGGCAACAATGCTGCGCACCAGCGAAGGATCGTCCAGATACGGCTGAGCACGCTCGCGCATCACGTCCTGCTCCTTCAGCACCGCATCGATGACCGGCTGCTTGCACTCGATGCAGCCGATGCCGGCGCTGGTGCACCCCTGGGTCACCCAGTTGCGGGTCGTCTCGTCGGAGTAGATCACGTGAAACTGCCACACCGGGCACTTCTCCGGGTTGCCGGGATCGGTGCGACGCACACGGGCCGGATCGGTCTGCATGGTACGGATCTTCTTCGACACCAAATCGGCCTCTTCACGCAGGAAGATCGTGTTGCCGTAGGACTTGGACATCTTCTGGCCATCCAGGCCGGGCATCCGCGACGCCTCGGTGAGCAGCGCATCCGGCTCGACAAGGATCACCTTGCCGCTACCCTCCAGGTAACCATACAGACGCTCCCGGTCGCCCAGCGACAGGTTCTGCGTTTCCTCCAGCAATGCCTTGCCGAGGGCAAGACCTTCCTCATCACCATTCTGCTGGAAGCGGGTGCGGAATTCTTCATACAGCTTGGCGCGCTTGGAGCCCAGCTTCTTCACCGCCTCCTTGGCCTTCTCCTCGAAGCCAGGCTCACGGCCATACATATGATTGAAGCGACGGGCCAGCTCGCGCGTGAATTCCACGTGGGGCAGCTGGTCCTCGCCGACCGGCACCTTGTCGGCGCGGTAGATCAGGATGTCGGCACTCATCAGCAGCGGATAGCCGAGGAAGCCGTAGGTGGACAGATCCTTGTGCACCAGCTTTTCCTGCTGGTCCTTGTAGGTCGGCACCCGCTCCAGCCAGCCCAGCGGTGTCATCATCGACATCAGCAGATGCAGCTCGGCGTGCTCGGGCACGCGGGACTGGATGAAGATCGTCGCCTGGGACGGATCGACGCCCGCCGCCAGCCAGTCGACAATCATGTCCCACACGCTGTTTTCGATGCCACGAGGATTATCGTAATCGGTGGTCAGCGCATGCCAGTCGGCCGCGAAGAACAGGCAGGGATACTCGGCCTGCAGCTTGACCCAGTTTTTCAGCACACCGTGGTAGTGGCCGAGGTGGAGCCGCCCGGTGGGGCGCATGCCGGAAAGGACGCGTTCAGCGAACATGGGATATCAGAGTCCAAAAACGATTGCGATAGCAAAACGGAACAAGGCCACCAGCGGTCCGAGAATGTCACCCAGGACACCGGTGAACAGCAACAACAGCAGGATCGGAAAGCCGTAGGGCTCGATCTGCGCAAATTTGTAGGCCAGCCTCGCCGGCAGCAGGCTGACCATGATGCGGCCGCCATCAAGGGGCGGCAGCGGCACCAGGTTCAGGAACATCAGCACTGCATTGATCTGGATGCCGGCATCGGCCATCTTGGCCATCGGCAGTGCATAGACATTATCCGGGGCAGCGACCGCCAGCCGGAACAGCAGCGCCCACCCGAAGGCCATCACCAGGTTGGCCAACGGCCCCGCGGCCGCCACCCACAACATGTCTGCCTTTGGGTTGCGCAACCGCCCGAAATTGACCGGCACCGGCTTGGCCCAGCCAAACAGCATTGGCGAGCCGCCCGCCAGCGCACTCACCGCGACGATCAGACCAGGCACCAGCACCGTGCCCACCGGATCGATGTGACGCAGCGGATTGAGACTGATCCGCCCGGCCAGCTCCGCCGTCGTGTCGCCGAAATGACGCGCCACATAGCCGTGGGCCGCCTCATGCAACGTGATGGCAAAGAGAACGGGCAAGGCCCAGATGGTCAGGGTGGTGATCAGTTCTTGCATAGCGTACGCCGCCGACGGCCGGCGATTCTAACAGAGCCGCAAGCCGTCACCCGCGTCGCGCATGCAGCAACGCAGGAAAGCAGGCCTTGCACGCGATTCACAGTCCGAAGGGCTCGAGACTGCCTCGCCCCTCGCGTACCAGCTCGGGCACGCCACTGGTGAGGTCGATGACCGTCGTCGCCTCGCCGCGACAGGCGCCCGCCTCGATCACCAGGTCCACATCCTTTTCGAGACGGTCACGGATTTCCTCGGCGTCGGTCAGCGGATGCTCCTCGTCCGGCAGCAGGAGGGTCGAACTCAACATCGGCTCGCCCAGTTCGGCAAGCAGCGCCGACACCACCGGATGATCCGGAATGCGGATGCCGATGGTCTTGCGCTTCGGATGAAGGACGCGTCGCGGCAGCTCCTTGGTCCCTTCGAGGATGAAGGTATAGGGCCCCGGCGTGGTGGCCTTCAGCAGGCGGTACTGGGTATTGTCCACGCGCGCATAAGTGGCGATTTCCGACAGATCGCGGCACAGCAGCGTGAACTGATGGCGCTCGTCCACATCGCGGATACGCCGGATGCGCGCCAGCAACGGGCTGTCGCCAGTACGTCCACCAAGGGCGTAGGCCGAATCGGTAGGAAAGGCGATGAGGCCGCCATCCCGCATGATCTGCGCGGCCTGCTTGATCAGCCGCGGCTGGGGTTGTTCAGGATGAACGGAAAAAAACTGGGCCATGATTCAGACAAGGACAATGAAATTTACACCAGGCGCGTCCACACCGGTGTGAGGTCGGAAGGTAGCGGCGGCGCCCGCCCCAAGTCGATGGGGCTGTCTTCCGGACCGTGGAAATCCGAGGCCCGCGACGCCAGCAGGCCAAATTTTCGAGCCAGGCGGGCGAAAGCCAACACCTGCCCACCATCGTGGGCACCACAGGATACTTCGACAGCATCGCCCCCCTGATCCCGGAAGGTCTCCAGCAGGATATCCATCTCGGCGTGACTCAGGCGATAACGCCCCGGATGGGCAATCACCGCCAATCCACCAGCGCCCTTGATCCAGCCGACGGCATCTTCCAGAGTCGCCCATATATGTTCCACATACCCCGGCTTCCCGCGGGCCAGATAATGCAGGAAGACATCGTGGACATTCTTGGCGCAGCCCTTCTCGACCAGAAAGCGGGCGAAATGGGCACGACTCACCAGGGCCGGATTGCCGGCATAAGCCAGCGCACCTTCCAGCGCCCCGGCAATGCCGATCCGCTCCAGCTCGGCGGCGATGCGCGCGGCCCGGCCATCCCGACCACCGCGTACCTGGGCCAGCCCGGCGACGAGGGCCGGATTGCCCGGATCGATACCCAGCCCGACCATATGCACCGTCTGATCCAGCCACGACACCGAGATCTCGACCCCGGGCACGAAACGCAAACCGACCTTAGCGGCCTCGGCCGTCGCCTCGGCAAGGCCAAGCAACTCATCGTGATCCGTCAGCGCCAGCAGATCCACGCCATTGGCCTTGGCGCGACAGACAACCTCCGCCGGCGCCAACGTTCCATCGGAGGCCGTGGAGTGACAGTGCAGATCGGCGTTCAAAGCATTCATGGCGTATTCGACAACAAAAAGGTCTCGATGATCCGCGCGACGAGTTCCGGCCGATCATGGTGCAGGTTATGGCCAGAGTCCGGAACCTCGACCTCCTGAAAGCGGCGGAAACAGGCCTTGCCTTCCGCATGCGCTTCATCACTGACGCCGAGCCGCCGACGCAGCGCGGGGTCGGCCGGCTCGATCCACAAGGTACTCGCAGTTACCCTGCGCCAGCAAGCGAGGGCCTCTGCCCGCCGATAAGGAACCGGATTTATCCGACGATGGGCAGGATCGCCAGCCATCCGGATGCCATCCTCGCCATCGGGCTCGCCAAGATGCTCGGCCAGGAACAAGGCCTTGTCCGGCGTCAGCCGTGGATTGTCCGCCTGCAGCCTGGCAGCGAGTACGTGCCGGTCCGGATAGCCGCGAAAAGCGGAGTCGGACTCAAGCTGCAGCAACCATTTTTCCAATCTGCCCGGCGCGCCGTCGGGCAGATTGTCCGCCAGGCCGAAAGCATCAAGTGCAATGAGCGTGGCGACCCGGTTCGGCCTGACCCCAGCATACTGGCAGGCGACATTGCCACCCAGGCTATGGCCGATGAGGGTCACAGGCTGATCCGGCACCACGACACGCAGAATCGCATCCAGGTCGGCCAGATAGTCCGGATACCAGTAGGCGTCGCAGCCAGCCCATTCCGTCTGGCCGAAACCGCGCCAGTCAGGCGCAATCACATGCCATTCGGCTTTCAGGGCATCGACGACGAACTGGAAGGAGGCCGACACATCCATCCAGCCATGCAGCATGACGAGCTTCGGGGCGCCGTCGCGCCCCCACTCACGCAGGTGGTAGCGCAGGCCACGAATGCCGACGAAACGGCTTCTGGAAGGGATCATCCGCAATAGTGTATCAGACCCTTGTCGCGCCTCGCCCTCGATGGTAAGGTGCGCGCCGTCGTGTGGGAGAGCGTTCGCCGGCCTGATGCCGCGAACCGCCGAAGGCGCAACCCCCGGAACCGCTCAGGCAAAAGGACCGCCGACGAATCAAGAATCTGGAGAGCGATGCCCCCTGCCCACCGCGCAGGCCGCATCCACCGAAGGGGCACGCAGAAGGTCGAGACCGCTGCAATCTCTCAGGTACAAAGGACAGATGGGGCCGAAGCGAATTCACGTCGCATCGGCCCCTTTGCTTTTCTACACTGGAACGATTGTCACGGAGAGCCCCATGGCCCAACAAACCCCGCTTCACGCCTCCCATATTGCCGCCGGCGCCCGCATGGTCGATTTCGCCGGCTGGGACATGCCAGTCAACTACGGCTCGCAGATCGAGGAACACCATGCGGTGCGTCGCGACGCCGGCATGTTCGACGTTTCCCACATGCTCGCCCTCGACCTAGAAGGCGCTGACGCCAAGGCGTTCCTGCGCGGCCTGATCGCCAACGATGTGGCCAAGCTCACCGAATCCGGCAAGGCCCTGTACTCGTGCATGCTCAACGAACAGGGCGGCGTCATCGACGACCTGATCGTCTATTTCCTGTCCGACACAAGCTACCGCATCGTCGTCAATGCCGGCACAGCCGACAAGGACGTAGCCTGGATGCAGCAGCGCCTCGCCGCCACCGGCACACAGGCCAAGCTCTGCGTGCGCCGCGACCTGGCGATGATTGCCGTGCAAGGCCCCAACGCCCGCGCCAAGACCTGGGCCGCCCTTCCCGGCGCCGAGGCTGCATCCGCTGGCCTCAAGGTGTTCCAGGCCGCAGCTTTCGGCGACATCTTCATCGCCCGCACCGGCTACACCGGCGAGCACGGTTTTGAGCTGACCCTGCCGGTCGCCAAGGCCGCCGCCACCTGGGACGCCCTCGCCGCCGCGGGCGTCAAGCCCTGTGGCCTCGGCGCCCGCGACACCCTGCGCCTGGAAGCCGGCATGGCCCTCTACGGCAACGACATGGACGAGTCGGTTTCCCCGCTGGATGCCGGCCTGGCCTGGACGGTGGACTTGAAAGACGAAAGCCGCGACTTTGTCGGCAGGGCCGCCCTCGTCGCCAAAAGCGCCAGCAAGCAGACCTTGGGCCTGATCCTCGAAGACAAGGGCGTGCTGCGCTCGCACCAGAAGGTGATCGCCGCCCAGGGCGAGGGCGAAACCACCAGCGGCACTTTCTCGCCGACACTGGAAAAATCCATCGCGCTGGCCCGCCTGCCGCTCGGCGTAGCAGCCGGCGACGCGGTCGAAGTGGAAATCCGCGGCAAGCGCCTCAAGGCCCGTGTGGTAAAAGCCCCCTTTGCCCGCAACGGCAAAGCACTGGCCTGACGCCCGGCCGACTTCGTTCCCTATTCCCTTTATCGACTTGAACAAGGACATACCATGAGCACTCCCGCGAACCTGCGCTACACCGCCTCCCACGAATGGGTCCGCGTCGAAGCGGACGGCACGCTGACAATCGGCATCACCGACCACGCCCAGGAAGCCCTCGGCGATGTGGTCTTTCTCGAATTGCCGGAAGCCGGCCGCGTCGTCGCCCAAGAAGAGGCCATCGCCGTGATCGAGTCCGTCAAGGCCGCCTCCGACATCTACGCGCCGGTCGCCGGCGAGATTCTCGAAGCCAACCAGGCCGCCGTGGATGCCCCGGAGGCTGTCAATGCCGACGCCTACGCCGCCTGGCTGTTCAAGATCAAGCCGGCCAACGCCGCCGACGTGGATGGCCTGCTCGACGCCGCCGGCTACGAAGCCTCCATCGGCTGATCACCCCTTCGCGGGCGCGCCCGGTCGGCGCGCCCCACCCTGCTGTTGCTGTAACCCAACCCGAGTTTCTCCCATGTCGAAGACCCTTCTTTCCGCCCCGCTCGCCACGCTCGAACAGGGCGACGACTTCATTCGCCGTCATCTGGGGCCCTGTGCCAACGAGCTGCCGGCCATGCTCGCTGCCGTCGGCGTCGACTCTCTGGACACCCTGGTCGCCCAGACCGTGCCTGCCGGCATCCGCCTGCCCGCCCCGCTGGCCCTCGGCGAACCGACACCGGAACACGTTGCCCTCGCCAAGCTCAAGAGCATCGCCGGCAAGAACGTGCTGAAGAAGTCCCTCATCGGCATGGGCTACTACGACACCATCACGCCGAAGGTCATCCTCCGCAACGTGATGGAGAACCCGGGCTGGTACACCGCCTACACGCCTTACCAGGCTGAAATCGCCCAGGGCCGCCTGGAAGCGCTGCTGAACTTCCAGCAGATGGTCATCGACCTCACCGGCCTGGAGCTCGCCAACGCCTCCCTGCTCGACGAAGCCACCGCGGCGGCCGAAGCGATGGCGATGGCGCGCCGCATTTCCAAGGTGAAGAGCCAGGCCTTTTTCGTCGATGAAGGCGTCTTCCCGCAGACCCTCGACGTGGTGCGCACCCGCGCCGCCTACTTTGGCTTCGAACTGATCGTCGGCCCGGTGGCCGACGCCGCCCGCCACGAAGTCTTCGGCGCCCTGCTGCAATATCCCAACGAGCGCGGTGAAGTTGCCGACATCTCTGGCGCCATCGCTGGCCTCAAGGCCAAGGGTGCCGTCGTGGCCGTCGCCTCCGACCTGCTGGCGCTGGTGCTCCTCAAGTCGCCCGGCGAGCTGGGTGCCGACATCGCCCTCGGCTCGGCCCAGCGCTTCGGCGTGCCCCTCGGCTTCGGCGGTCCCCACGCCGCCTTCTTCGCCACCCGCCAGGCCCACGTGCGCTCCATGCCGGGCCGCATCATCGGCGTGTCGAAGGACGTCCGCGGCAAGACCGCCCTGCGCATGACGCTGCAGACCCGCGAACAGCACATCCGCCGCGAAAAGGCCAACTCCAACATCTGTACGTCCCAGGTGCTGCTGGCCAACATGGCCGGCATGTACGCGGTCTACCACGGTCCGGAAGGCCTGCGCACCATCGCCGCCCGCGTCCATCGCCTTGCCGCGTTGCTCGCCGAAGGCCTCCAGCAGGCCGGCTTCGAACTGGCCTCCGACAGCTTCTTCGACACCCTGCAGGTGACGACCGGCGAACGCAGCGGCGCAATCTACGCAGCAGCCCAAGCCGCCGGCTACAACCTGCGCCACGTGGACGGCAAGGCACTCGGCATCTCCATCGACGAGAAGACGACCGTTGCCGACATCGCCGCGCTGCTCGACGCCTTTGGTACCAAGTCCGACGTGGCTGCGCTGGACGCCCAGGTTGTCGCCCGTGGCGGCCGTCTGCCGGAAGCCCTGCTGCGCGAAGACGCCATCCTGTCCCACCCGGTGTTCAACACCCACCACACCGAGCACGAGATGCTGCGCTACCTTAAGCGCCTGCAGAACCGTGACCTGGCCCTCGACCACTCGATGATCTCCCTGGGCTCGTGCACGATGAAGCTCAACGCTACCAGCGAGATGATCCCGGTCACGTGGCCCGAGTTCGCCGACATCCACCCCTTCGCCCCGGCCGAACAGACCGCCGGCTACCTGGAGATGATCGACGGCCTCGCCGCGCAACTGCGCGAGATCACTGGCTTCGACGCGATCTGCATGCAGCCCAACTCCGGCGCCCAGGGCGAGTACGCCGGCCTGGTGGCGATCCGCCGCTACCACGCATCCCGCGGTGAGCAACATCGCAACGTCTGCCTGATCCCCAGGTCGGCCCACGGCACCAACCCGGCCACCGCGCAGATGTGCGGCATGGACGTGGTGGTCGTCAATTGCGACGACAACGGCAACGTGGACCTGACCGACCTGCAAGCCAAGGCCGCCCAGCACGCCGACAAGCTGGCGGCGCTGATGATCACCTACCCGTCCACCCATGGCGTCTTCGAGGAAGCCATCCGCGAGATCTGCGCCAGCGTGCACCAGCATGGCGGTCAGGTTTACATGGACGGCGCCAACCTCAACGCCCAGGTCGGCCTCACCTCCCCCGCCACCATCGGCGCGGACGTGAGCCACATGAACCTGCACAAGACCTTCTGCATCCCCCACGGCGGCGGGGGGCCCGGCATGGGCCCGATCGGCCTGAAGGCCCATCTGGCACCGTTCATGGCCGACCACGCAGTCGCCCCGACCGGCATCGAGGACCGCCCCAATGCCGGCCAGGGCGCGGTGTCCGCGGCCCAGTTCGGCTCCGCAAGCATCCTGCCGATCTCCTGGATGTACATCACGATGATGGGCAACCGCGGCCTCAAGCGTGCCACCGAGGTGGCGATCCTCAACGCCAACTACGTGGCCAGCCAGCTGAGCGCCCACTATCCTGTGCTGTACACCGGCAGCCAGGGCCGCGTCGCCCATGAGTGCATCCTCGACATCCGCCAGATCAAGGCTGCCACTGGCATCAGCGAGGTGGACATTGCCAAGCGCCTGATGGACTACGGCTTCCATGCCCCAACCATGTCCTTCCCGGTGGCCGGCACGATCATGGTCGAGCCCACCGAGTCCGAGGACAAGGGCGAACTGGACCGCTTCATCGCCGCGATGGTGAGCATCCGTAACGAGATCCAGGCAATCGAAGAAGGCCGCGTGCCGGCAGACAACAACCCGCTGAAAAACGCGCCCCACACCCAGGCGGATTTCCTGGGCGACTGGGACCGCCCCTACTCCCGCCAGGAGGCCGCCTTCCCGCTGCCCTGGGTCGGTGACAACAAGTTCTGGCCGAGCGTGAACCGCATCGACGATGTCTACGGCGACCGCAACCTGTTCTGCTCCTGCGTGCCCATGGACGAGCTGGCCTGAAAATGAAAAGCCCGGGATGGCAACATCCCGGGCTTTTGACTATTCACACCACCAGCAGAAACTCAGGGCTGCTGCAACAAGACCTTGATGAAGGATGCCGGAATCGCGTAGGAAATCGCCGACGGATTGGTGATGGCCGCCTCCTTGCTGCCTTTCACGAACACCATGTTCACGATGCCCAGCACCTCGCCCGTCGCAGGATTGTATACCGGGCTACCGCTGTTGCCCGGATAGGACACCGCATCCAGCTGGAACACCGAATAGCTCCCCGTCGCCAGACGGCGCACGGCCTGGGCCTCGAGCTGACGAGCACTTGGCAGGGGCTGCCCGACCGGCGTAATGGCCGAGATGATGCCCTTGTGGGTCACCGGCACAATGCCGATCGCCGACCCCAGCGGGAAACCGGTCAGCGCAATATCCTGACCGTCGCGCACGGTATCGGAGTTGCCCAGACGCAGCGCTGGCATGGGCGGCCCGTCGAAGCGCAGCACCGACACATCGTGGTCACGGTCTATCGCTTCACGCCGGACCGGTCGGGCCACTACTCGCCCCGTGCCAGGCAAGGCAACGACCAGCTGCTCCTTGCTTTCCTGATTCTCGACGACAGCCCCCTCCACATGGGCATTCGTAACCACCTGATTGCCATTCCCCGCCACGAAACCGGTGCCAAGGAAGCGGAATTGCGGGCTGCGGGTCGGCTCAAAGGTACCAACCGCCACCACCGACTTCTTGACGACCGCCACCGTATCAGCCAGGTCTGCCCTGACATCGGCGGATGCGCCGGCTAGCGCACTGGCAATCAATGCTACGAGCATCGCTCCCGATGAAACCAAGGAGCAGCCTTTCGACCAGCCATCATTCATCGGCCCACCACCTTGAGCGCTTGCAGCACAGGGGAAGCATTCACGACGCTGGCATCGAAGGGATGCTCGGTGCGCGGGAAAAACTCGAGGATGCGCTTCACGTAGTTCTGCGTTTCCTTGAATGGCGGCACTCCGCGATAGCGGTCAACCGCACCTTCTCCAGCGTTGTAGCCTGCCACCGCCAGTGCCACATTGCCGCGATAGTAAGCCAGCAGCCAACGCAGATAGGCCAGCCCCCCCTTGATGTTCTGCACCGGGTCGAAGCTGTCCTTCACGTTGAAGCGGCTCGCCGTCTCGGGGATCAACTGCATGACCCCCATGGCGTTCTTAGGAGACGTCGCGTTCGGATCGAAATTGGATTCCGTCGTCGCGATGGCCAATGCCAGACGTGGCTCTATGGAAAACCTCGGAGCCAGCGTCGTCACGAGCTCCACCATCTTCTTCTTCTGCTCGGGCAGGGAGGCCAGGTACTTCTGGGTATCCCAGGTATCCCTGGCCACGAATCCACGCCCCGACTCCCGGGATGTCAGACAGTCGGGAACCGCGCCGCTGTAATCACCAACCAACCGGCGTGCCTTCTCGGCCCCGGCGTGGCCCTTGAAGAGCGCCATTTCAAACAGGGTTGCAGCATAGCGGTCGTCCCGCTCCACACCACGGCCATTGGCGTACATCCAGCCGAGGCTGTACATCGCTTCGGCATTGCCCATGCGGACCGCCTCGCAATACAGCTCGACAGCCCGCTCGGGATCACGCGACACACCTTCGCCGTGCTCGTAGGCAAGGGCTTGTTCGACGATCCGGGTGCCGTCAGCATCCGGCTCGGCGGCACGCACCGTGCCAACGGCCCCCAGACCGAATCCGAGAAGCAAGACCAGGAGTCTTTTCCAGGCCAGCATCGCCGCCAACCCCGTCGGCGTCCTCAGAGACGCCAGACCGTCACACCGGCAGCATCGAGCTCTGCCGGGTCGTAGAAGCTCTTGACGTCGGTGAAAACACCGTTCGGCTCGAGCTTCTCGCAAAGACGCCCCACGCCCAGCTCGGAGTATTCGCTGTGCGCCACTGCCGCGACGATGGCCTTGGCCCGAGGCAGGTCGTCCCACGCCGTCAGGCTCACACCGTACTCGTGCTCGGCCTCCGCAGATTCCGCCACCGGATCGTGCACCACGACGTTGCAGCCATAGCTCTGCAATTCATGGATCACATCGATGACCTTGCTGTTACGCAGATCGGGGCAGTTCTCCTTGAAGGTCAGCCCCAGCACGATGACGCTCGCGCCCTTGATGTTGTGCCCGGCACCGATCATCTGCTTCACGGTCTGCTCGGCCACATACTTGCCCATGCTGTCGTTGATGCGACGACCGGCCAGGATGACCTGCGGGTGGTAACCCAGCATGTCAGCCTTGTGGGTCAAATAGTAGGGATCGACACCGATGCAGTGACCACCGACCAGGCCCGGACGGAAGGGCAGGAAGTTCCACTTGGTACCGGCCGCCTTCAGGACTTCGATAGTATCGATGCCGATCTTGTGGAAGATGACCGACAACTCGTTCATCAGTGCAATATTGAGGTCGCGCTGAGTGTTCTCGATGACTTTCGCCGCCTCGGCAACCTTGATGGAGCTAGCCGGATAAACCCCGGCGGTAATCACCGCACCATAAGTTTCAGCAACCTTTTTGAGGGTATCAGGCGTATCACCAGACACCACCTTCACGATCTTGGTGACGGTGCGTTCCTTGTCGCCCGGATTGATCCGCTCGGGGGAATAGCCGACGAAGAAGTCTTCCTTCCACTTGAGGCCGGAGTACTTCTCGAGGATCGGAATGCAGACCTCCTCGGTGGCACCCGGATACACAGTGGATTCGTACACCACGGTGGCGCCCCGCTTGAGGTTGCGGCCGACGCTTTCGGAAGATTTGATCAACGGAGTGAAATCCGGCTGATGCGCCTCGTCCACCGGAGTGGGCACTGCCACGATGATGAAATCCGCCTCACTAACCGCCTTGGGGTCCGTACTGCACGTGAGATGAACAGCTGCCTTCAGGTCCTCGCTACTGACCTCACCCGTCGGATCGACGAAGCGCCCATAGGCGGCAACCTTTTCGGCAGACAGATCAAAACCCACGGTCTTCATCTTCTTGCCAAACTCAACGGCCAGCGGCAAACCCACGTAGCCGAGGCCGATAACAGCAATGATACTCATGATCTAATTCCTGAAATATTGATACCGGATGGCAACAACCGTTACAACGCGGCCCGCAACCTGTCGATCTCGGCGCGGATTGGTGTCTTTTCAGGAGCGTTCTTCAAGGCCAGATCGAGCTCCTTGCGAGCGCTCTCCTTGTCCCCGGCCCTGATCAACGCCCGCGCAAGGCTCAACCTCAGTTGGGGCAGATTGGGCCCGAGACTGACGGCCTTCTTCAGCGTCTCAACCCCCTTGCTGACGTCCCCGCTTTCAATCTGGAGCACACCATAGGTGTCCAGCACGACCGGGCTGTTCGGCGCGAGATTGACAGCCTGCTGCGCGACCGACAGTGCGCTACTGTCCTTCAATTTACCCAGCGCCCAGGCCATGTTGTTGAGCAGCATGGGATTCTTCGGCGCAATCTCCAGCATCTGGCGATACTGCTGCACGGCCTGATCATATTTCTGGGCGGCCAGGTTGCTTTCGGCAATATAGGTGCGCAGCGTAAGGTCTTTCGGGTTTGCCTTGATCCAGTCGGCAAACAACTTGGCTGCCTCCTGCACCTGGCCCGCTGCAACCTTCGCACCATATAGCCTGACAGCAGCTTGGGGCGTCTTGTCCCGCTGGAATGCCTCGTTGTACGCCACCACGGCTTCGCTCTTCCGCCCCAGCGCGAGCTGGACGTCCCCCTCCAGCACAAAGCCAATCGCGGATTTGCTGTGCTGCTGCTGGATATTCTTGGCAATACGCAGCGCGTCATCACCGCGCTTGCCATTCACCAGGATGGCGATCAGGCGCTGCTGCGCGTCGATGCTGTCAGGCTTGATGGTGAGCGCCTTCCGCAAGGATTGCTCCGCCGCCGTATAGTCCTTTAGCGCAACCTGCAGATCAGCCAGTGACAGCAAGGGAGTGGGCGAATTGGGCAGCCTGCCGACCAGCTTGGAGAACGTGGCAATGGCCTGCTGCCGTTCGCCGGCAGCTACCTGGGCCCGGCCAAGCAGATCCAGAACGGTCGGATCGTCCGGCGCCGAGGCGGAGGCCTCCTGGGCAAGCAGGAGTGCCCTCTTGGTATCCCCGAGTTGGGCCAGCAGGCGCACCAGCGCAACACGAATCGGCAAGGAGCTCGGCACCTCGGCCAAGCCCTTATCCAGCACCACCTGCACATCCTTGGCGGACGCGCCGGTCAGCGCCAGAAGTTCGCCGTACTGGAGATACGCCTCGGGGAGCTTCTTGTTCTTATTGACGAAATCCTCGTAGCGCTTGCGGGCAGCCGCGGGATTCTTGTCACTGATGTCCAGGCGAGCCAGATTGCTGAGGGCCGGGAGGAAGTCCTGCTTCAGTTCCAGCGCCCGCTCGAAGGCCTTGCGTGCCCCTGCCACATCCTTGCTGGCCATGAACACACCGCCCTTCATGTTGAAGGTGACCGGATCGTTCGGTCTCTTCTTCTCGAGGGTCTGTACGGCGGCCATCGCCTTGGCTGCCTCGCCACGGCGGAGGTGGGCCATGATGAGGGCGATATCAGCCTGGATATTGTCGGTGTCGAGGGCGGATGCGGCTTCCAGGTCCTGGAAGGCGCGGTCGGTCTCACCAGCCGCCAGCCGGGAAACCCCGAGGCGGGTGCGATACTGGGCATTCTTGGGATCGGCCACACTGGCACGGCGGAAATACTCCTCCGAGCGCGTGAAATCACCGTTCATCGCATAGACCTGACCCGCCAGGTTGAGCACGGCGATATCTTCGGAATAATCCTTCAACAAGGGCTGCAGCGCTTCGAGGGCCTTGGCCGGCTCCTGCAGCCCGAGGTGTGACGCAACCAGCAAGCGGCGCGCCATCGGCATGGTCGGTGCCTTTTCGAGGACCTTGCCCAGGTTATCCCTCGCCTGGATGAAGTCCCGCCGCTGCAATTGCAGGCTGGACGCCAGCACCAGGGCCGGGATGTAGTCCGGAGCAACACGCAGCACCTGCTGGACCCCGTCGTACGCCTCCTTGGTCTTGCCGTTCCGTGCATCGATGAAGGCCTGGAGATAGAGTGCGAGAGGATGATTGCCCACCGCCTTCTTCAAGTCATTGATCTTGCCCTGCGCCACATCCAGCTTGTTGCTGCGCAGTAGCTGCGAGATCAGGCTCTGATAGGCCGGCAGATCAGTCGGTCGGGCCGCGATCACAGCCTCAAACGCCGGGATGGACTCGTCGGGCCGGTTCAATGCCAGCAGCAGCTCACCGCGCAAAGAGTGAGCCTCCGGCAACTTCGGTACATCCTTGAGAACGGCGTCGACATCCGCCAGCGCCCCCTCTAGATCACGCCCGCCCGCCTTGATCCTGGCCAGACCGACGCGGGCCTGAGGGTAGTTGGGCACCTCTTTGAGCGAGGCCTGGAATGCGTCGGTCGCCGCATCGCGCTTTCCCTGGGTCATCTGCGCCAAGCCGACCGTAGCCAGCAAGGACGCCCGCGCCTCGGGCTGGGACAATTTCTGGTCCTGAAGTTCGGTCAGAATCCGCGTCGCCTGACCACTGAGCAACAGGCTCTCGGTCAGCGGCGGAACAACCTGGTCGGGCGAGAAGCCGAGATCGAGAGCCCGCTTGAGCTCCTTCTCCGCATCGGCGTAGTTCCCCTGCTGGAAATTCACCTTGCCCAGCAAATAGCGGGCCTCGGCAAAGCTCGGATTCTTCTGCAGGGCATTCTTCAACTGAATCGTCGCGGCATTGGTATCGTTCTTTGCCAGGTACTCTTTGGCAGAGGCCACCATCGACTCGGGATTGCCGCCACAGGCAGTCAGGAGAAGGGCACACAGGGCACTGATGGCGACGTTTCGTACTTTGCCGCCATGCCTGAACGGAAAACGCATCTGCAGGGGTCCTTGGGTCACGTTGAAATCTCTTTCTTCAAACCGAAGCGGTTCATCAAATCATAAAGGGTCGGGCGGCTGATACCGAGCACCTCGGCCGCACGGGCCACGTTGCCGTTGACCCGGGCCATGACCCGGACCACTGCACGACGTTCAGCCTCCTCACGCACGACGCGCAGGTTCAGCGCCTCCAACTCCTCGTCCGCATTGTTGCCGAGTCCGATATCATCGGCCGTAATGCAGTTCGCATCTGCCATGATAACCGCCCGCTTGATTGCATTTTCAAGCTCGCGGATATTGCCCGGCCACCGATGCGCTTCGATGCACTGAACCGCATCGTCGGTAAGCGTCATCGACCCCCGACCATGCTCGCCTGCAAAACGCTGCACGAAAGCATGCGCCAGCAGCACCGCATCACCATCCCGGTCCCTCAACGCGGGGATGTCCACCACGATCTCCGCCAGTCGGTAATACAGATCCTCCCGGAAACGCCCGGCCTGGATCAGTCCCTTCACATCCTGATGCGTGGCACAGACGATACGCACGTCGACCGGAATCTCCTCGCGGCCACCGATGCGCTCGATGACGCGTTCCTGCAGGAAACGTAGCAGCTTGGCCTGCAGCGGCATCGGCAAATCACCGATTTCGTCGAGGAACAAGGTTCCCTTGTTGGCGACCTCGATCTTGCCCAGCGTTTGCTTCACCGCTCCGGTGAAGGCACCCTTTTCGTAGCCGAACAGTTCGCTCTCGAGCAGGTTGTCCGGGATGGCGGCACAGTTGATGGCGACGAAACGCTCGTTGCGGCGCGGAGAGAGTTCGTGCAGTCCTCTGGCCAGCACTTCCTTACCAGTCCCGCTCTCACCCAACAGCATCACAGTCACGTTAGCCGACGAGACCTTTTCGATCAGGCGACACACCCGCAGCATGCCGGGATCCCGCGTGATCACACCCGCCAGAGCGCTACCCTGCTGGATCTTGAGTTTGCGGTTGTCCTGCTGGAGATCGTACAGCCGCAAGGCCCGATCCAGAGTGAGAGCCAGCAACTCGGGCTCGAAGGGCTTCGCAAAGAAATCGTAGGCGCCCATACCCACCGCCCGAACCGCATTCTCCCGGTCGTGCTGTCCCGTGAGCACCACCACCTTGGTATCCGGCGCAAGGGCCAGAATCTCCCCCAAGAGCTTGAAACCCTCGGTCACATCGTCGGGCGCTGGCGGCAGCCCCAGATCCATCGTCACGACGGCCGGCTCATGGCGGCGCAACTGGGCAATCGCCTCCTCCCGGTCAGTGGCGACCACCGTCTCGTACTGGTCGAAGGCCCAGCGCATCTGCTTTTGCAGTGCGGGATCATCCTCGACGATCAACAAAGTCCTGCGTTTCTCACTCATATGACTACTCAGCCAATGCTTCGTTACTCGCATTCTGGGTCTGCGCGGCGAGCGGCAGGCGGACATCGAATCTCGACCCTACTCCCACCTCGCTCTGCACCGTAAGGCTTCCCCCAAGTTCATTCACGTACTGCTGGGCCTCATAGGCTCCGACCCCCATCCCACTGGACTTGGTCGTCTGGAACGGCTTGAACAGTTGCTCCCGGATGAAGGCGACCGACATACCCGACCCGGTATCCCGCACTGTAATACAGGCGAATTTACCCTCCTGGGATAGCTCGACTGACACACTACCATGCTCGGGGGTCGCGTCGAGGGCATTTTGCACGATGTGACCGAGTATTCGCTCGAGCCGCTCCGCATGCGCCAGCACTGCCAGATCCGGCGCACAACCGAGCAACCGGGGGCAAGGTTTGAACATGCGCTTGGACTGAACTACGTGTTCGACGACCCCTTTGAGCTGGACTGGCCGACGCTGATTGATCGGCGTCTTCTCCATCAACTGGGCCATCAGCCCCCGCATGCGCGTCTCCGCATGTCTTACGGTATCCAGCATATCTGCCTGGAATTCCGGATTGTCCTTGTGACGCTCCGCGTTGCGCAACATGAGCGAGAGCTGGGCGACCAGATTCTTCAAATCGTGGACGACAAAAGCCGACATCCGGTTGAACGCATCGAACTTTCGCGCTTCGATCAAGGCCTCCGCCGTCTGCATGCGCGCAATGTAACTGGCAGCTTGCCGTCCGGCCATCTTGAGCAGATCGAGCACTTCCCAATTGACGTCCACCGGAGTCCGCGGCGTCAGGAGGATCACGAAACCCACCAGCACGCCCGAGGAAATCAGTGGCACGATCAACCACATGTCGGACAGCTCGGACGCCCAGGCCGGCATCGGCAGGCCCGCGCCCGACGACATGCCGCTGCGCATCTCCTGCAGATTCACCACCCACTCCCGCTCCAGCAGGAAGCGGCAGAGCTCCGAATCGGCCTGCTCGCGCACCCCGTAGTCAGGCATGTTGAGGCGCGCCTGCTGACTGTAACTGCCGTTCAGATCGCAAAGCCAGACCCCTCCCCCCGGACTCTCGACCAGATCCGCCAGCGCCTTGACCACCGACTCGCCGAGGCTCAAGCCATCGCCGGCCACCGATAGGGCCTGGGTCACACTAAGCCACTCCTTTCGGTAGTCGTAGCGATACGCGAAGAAATGCTTGGCCAGCAGGACCCTCAGACGCGCCCGGAAGGCGCCCGAAACAACCAGCACACACAAGAACAAAGCACCACTGAAGAGCAGTGCCAACTGGAGGGCCTCCCCCCATTCACCGCCAAAATAGCGCATGTAGTAGCCAGCACCGGCAATCAACAACAGATACAGTCCGGAGCCAGCCAAGGCCGTCGAATGGAACACCACATGACGGGACACGGAAACCCGTAGCGTCCAGTCAGGATTCCGCGAAGCCGACACCGCCAGCAATGGAATGGTCAGCGTGTGGGCAAAGCCTCGAACGCTCCATGTGACTGGATGAATGCGGCTGAACAGCAAGGTATCGGCGTACAGATAGACATCGAAAGCAAACAGGCTTCCCAGCGCGAGCGCCAGGGGCTTGATGCCCCAACGGTAGCGCTCGGGCACCGCCCGATAAAAGAGTTCGAGCAGAACCAGGCCGAACACCGAGGACAGAAGGGATGTTGCAGCCCAGGTTCGCATCGGGGTGCCATAAAGCGGCAACCCCAGGCTGAAGCAGAACACCCCACCCGCCGCCAGAGCCACGACGGCGGACGCCCCTGGCCCCGGCCAGCGCGGCAGCTCGTTCTTTTCGCCATCGGCGGACGGCTGGGACAACAAGGCGACGAGAAAGCCAAACCAGGCCGCCAGGCGCAGAACATCGAAGAAGTTGGCCAGCTGGAACAACCATCCCCAACCCGACACCGAAAAGGCCCAGTTGGCGCCCGCCCACAAGGCCCCACCCACCGCGGCCGCGATCAGCAGGGCACCACGCTGCCCTTTCCTCCAGGCTACCGCCAGATACAGCCCGAACAACGCATGGACGATGGTCGCAAACGCGTAGCTCCAGACCGATACTTGGGACAGGACGGATTCCATCGGCTCTCAGCAGAAAAGCATGCGCTCCTGACATGCGGGAGCACCGCAACTCACCCCGTCAGGAGTGAAAACAACGCAATGGAACGATCAATGCGCTCCGTCACCCGTCAATACCACCCGAACAGTCTCAAACAACACCACGGTATCCAGGAACAGCGTGTGATTCTTCACGTAGTAGAGATCGTACTGCAGTTTGTTGATCGCATCATCCACAGAGGAGCCGTACTGGTAACGGACCTGGGCCCAGCCGGTCACCCCCGGTTTGACACAATGGCGGACCGCATAGAACGGAATGTCGCGGGTCAGCTGGTCGACGAAGAAGGGACGTTCGGGCCGCGGCCCCACCAGACTCATGTCACCCTTCAGAACATTGAACAGCTGCGGCAACTCGTCGATACGCACCTTGCGAATGAAACGCCCGATCCGGGTGACTCGGTCGTCGTTGGCTGACGCCCACCGCGGCTTGCCATCCCGCTCCGCATCCCGGCGCATGCTGCGGAACTTGGTGACCTTGAACAGACGGCCGCCGAGGCCGACACGCTCCTGGCGATAGAACACCGGGGCACCATCCTCGATCACGATGGCCAGCGCCGCCAGGACCATGACCGGCGCGGCAAGGATGAGCAGGCCGAGGGAGGCCACGATATCGAAGATCCGCTTCACCAGCGTACGCCCCCAGCCTTGCCGGAAACCTTCGCCGTAAATCAGCCAGCTGGCGCGCAGGGAGTCGATACGCACCTGACCGCGCACCCGCTCGAAGAAGCTCGACAGATCCAGGACCTTGATGCCCGCCATCTTGCAGTCGAGCAGTTCGCGAAGCGGGATGACGCCCCCCCGACGCTCCTTGACCGCAACGATGATCTCATTGACCCGCAGCTGATTGGCGGCGGCCAGCAGACTGCCATCGAAATGGACGATCCGCTTCGGGTCGACCCTCACCTCGTCATTGCTGCCCGCCGGATAGAAACCCACCACCTGCAAGCTGGCATTGGCGGGATGCGTCAGCGCATGTTCGACTGCAACAGCGTCCGCCCCCGTCCCGATTACCATGATTCTCTTGACCAAAACCCCTGCCCCTGCACGCCGAACTGCAAATCCCCGCGCGGCGACCACCAGCCCCAACAGGGCAATGACATTCAATTCCATCGCCTCATGGGCGAAAACACCCCACGGCAACACCCGAAAAACACCATAAGCCACCGGAACGCTCAACACGATGGAAATGGCAACACGCATCAAGGTTTCGCGCCATTCGCCGCCGAAGCCGGTCCTGTAAAGACCGAGGGCTCCGTTGAGAATCATCATTGCCGCCGCAAACACAAGCGCAGACGGCACGACTGAGAACAGGAGCTCCCCGTCGACCTTATCCTGAACCACGAACACGACAATCACCGCAACAAACAGCAACAGCGCATCGAACAGCAGCTGCAACACAGTGTTGGAAGGTACGTAATGATTGAAGAGTTTCAGCATCTCGAGCCCCGGTCGATTTTCAATACGGCCGTCCATGCAAATTAGATGAAGCGGTCAAACGCAGACGCTTTCACACCCGGAAAAAAGCAGCACATTATCTATGAAGACGGCGTGAAGGTCATGCCGATTGTGCACTGCAAATTTGCCAAATGCGTGAAACTCCGCGCACTCGAACGATAGCCCTCGGCGCTGGAAACACCCGTGATACCTGTCACGGGGGAAAATACATTTCGGCTGGCGCGGTGCCCACAACGGGCTGAAGGATGGGCCGAAATTATATGAAGGGGACTCTAAACCCCACCCTAAATATTTGAATAAAAACAATTAAAACAAAATTATCACTTATTTCATTTCTCTGAAGCAGGAATTCAGACACCCCGCAAATTTCAGCACAAACGCATACACCTCAAAACATCACAGCTCGATTTGAGTGCCAAACTCGACAACCCGGTTGGCCGGGATGCAGAAAAAATCGGCGGCACTGTGCGCATTTCTGAAAAGCAGGATGAACAAGCGCTCACGCCACAGGCCGAGGGAAGACCCGGTCCTCGGGATCAGCGTTTCCCGTCCCAGGAAGAACGAGGACTCCATCAACTCGAAAGGCAGGCCCTGGCTTTCGCACATGGCCAGCGCAGCGGGAATGTCCGGGTCGTCCTTGAAACCATAGCGGACGAAGACCCGATAAAAACCGAAATCCAGCTCCTCTACCTTGACCCGCTCCGTGTCGGGCACGAAGGGGATGTCGTCGGTCACCACATTCACCAGCACCACCCGCGCATGCAGGACCTTGTTGTGCAAGAGGTTGTGCAGCAGTGCCCGGGGCACACCCTCCGGCGCGGTGGTCATGAACACACCGGTTCCCGGGACACGCAGGGGGGGATCGTGGAACATGGACTGGATGAACAGGTCGAGGGGCATCGTGTCGAGCCGCATGCGCTCCGATAGCGCCGCCCGCCCCTTCTTCCAGGTCATCAGCAGCGTATGGACCGCCAGCCCCATGGCCAGCGGAAACCAGCCACCATCGAAGATCTTGACGCTGTTTGCAGCAAAGAAGCCGAAATCGACGGTAAAAAACAAGGCCAGAAAAGCCACTGCCGGTGCCCAGCGCCACTGCCACAGGGCACGCACCACCACGAAGGCGAGCACCGTGTCGATCATCATCGTCAGCGTCACGGCGATGCCGTAGGCCGAGGCCAGTGCGCTCGACGAGCGGAAGCCGATCACCAGTGCAACCACCGCCCCCAGCAGCAACCAGTTCACATTGGGCACGTAGATCTGCCCCATCTCCTTGTCGGAGGTATGAATCACGTGGATACGTGGTGAATACCCCAACTGCACGGCCTGCTTGGTCAGCGAGAAGGCCCCCGAGATCACGGCCTGGGAGGCAATGATGGTGGCCAGTGTCGACAGCCCCACCATCGGCAGCAGCAATGGCTCCGGAACCAGCCGGTAGAAGGGGTTGGCCACCGCCGACGGGTCATCGAGGATCAGCGCCCCTTGTCCCAGGTAGTTGAGGTACAGGGCCGGAAACACATAACCGAACCACGCCACCTTGATCGGACGCCGGCCGAAGTGGCCCATGTCGGCATACAAGGCCTCACCGCCGGTGATTGCCAGCACCACCGCCCCCAGGGCCAGGAAGCCGATCCAGTGGTTGTCGGCAAAAAAACTCACCGCGTAAACGGGATTGATGGCCCGCAGCACATCCGGGTGGCGCGTGATGTTCATCACGCCGAGCACACCGAGGGTCGTGAACCAGAACAGCATCACCGGGCCGAATACGGCCCCCACCCTGGCCGTTCCCTTGCTTTGGATCACGAACAGGCCGATCAGCACGAGCAACGAGATCGGCAATACATAGGGCTTGAACGCAGGTGTCACCACCTCAAGGCCTTCGACCGCCGACAACACCGAAATGGCCGGCGTGATCACCCCGTCCCCATAGAACAACGCGGCACCGAACAACCCCAGGCCGGCCATCGCCGACCCCAGGCGCGGCGACTTGCTGGTGCGCAGGGCCAGGGAAGTCAGGGCCATGATGCCGCCTTCGCCCCGGTTGTCGGCCCGCATGATGTACACCACATACTTGAGGGATACGACGATGGTCAGCGCCCAGAACACCAGGGACAGAATACCCAGCACATTGTCGGGGGTCACCGGTACCGCGTGAGGGCCGTTGAAGACCTCCTTCATCGTGTACAACGGACTGGTACCGATATCGCCGAACACCACCCCCATCGCCGCCAGTGCAACCGGCAGAACCTGCATGCGGGACTGCTTCTCTTGCCCGGTGGCAAGCACTGTACTCATACAGCTCTCCTGAAACACCTGTGGGCGAATCGACCGATCCGCCCCGGTAACTCGCCGCCGACGGCGCGTAATCGGCCATCCTGCCCCCGTGGGCGGGCCCATCGACGACGCCCAGCCACGCTCGGGGCCGAGATACTACCGCATTGCAACAAGAGCCGGAGGCAGAACGCGCCGGAAAGGAAGACTCATGCCGACGGCAGCTCGAAACTGACGGCGACATCCGCCGGAGCCGCAGTGTAGGGTGCGGAGGTGACGAGGAGGTCGGCACCGGCAGCCACGAAAGCCGCCGCATTGTCCGCCTTCACGCCCCCGGCGGCGGCCAGCAGCGGCGCCCCGCGCCCGTTCGGTGCCAGGGCATTCACCAGCTGGCGGCACTCCGCCACCTGCCCGACAGAGAACTTCTCGAGTTGCAGCACATCGGCCCCCGCCCGGGCCCATTCGGCAGCCTCCGCAACACTGCCGACCTCCACAACGATCTTCTTCTCCGGCTCTCGGGCGCGCAGCCGTTTAACGGTCTGTGCCGGCGTCTCGGCCAGAAACAGGCGGTGCTCGGCGAACACCAGCAGGGATTCGGACAATCCCAGGCGGTGGATGGTCGCCCCGCCGGCGCGAACCGCCTTCACCGACATGGCCTTCGCTCCCGGCACGTTCTTTCGCGTACATGCCACCGCGACCCGCCTTCCGCCCGCCTCGGCCGCCTTGACGATGGCCGCTGCCGCCGTCGCCAGTCCGCTGGCCCATTCCATCAGGACCTGCCCGGTTTTCCAGGCGGCATGCAGGGAATCGGCGGTGCCTTCGGCTTCGAGCAGCAGACGCCCCGCCTCCACGTGGCTCCCTGAAGACACCCACAGGCGCGCCCGCGCCCCGGCCAGCTCAAAAAGGCGTGTCGCCTCCTCGGAACCACACACGGTCATCGCGCCCCGCGCACGGAAGACCACTCGCCCCTCCCGCACACCGATCCCCAGCGATACGGTGGTCAGATCACCGCAGGACACATCATCGGCCAGCAACGCAAGAAGGGTCGCGTCCGGCAAGTTGAACGAAGACATCATCGAGGCTCCCGAAATCGAAGGCACTGACAGAACGAAGATGGCCGATCATACTCGCCGGTCGGTTTAATGCCGCTGCTGCGGAGTACGCCACATCCTCCCGACAGATGTCCTCCATCACGAAATGGGCAACGCTACAATGACGGCGACTTGCCGCACGGAACCCGGGTTTGCACAGAAACGCCCTTGACCGCCATCGGCTTTCGACAACAGCAACCCGACACCGCAGACAGCCAATGCCTTTTTCCCAGCGGATACCGCAGATCGCCGGAATTGCCGTCGCCTACGCGATATGCGGCCTGATCGCGCTCCATATCGCGATCCCGCCCGGCTACGTCGCCCCGCTCTATCCGCCAGCCGGCATCGCCCTGGCCGCCATGCTGATCCATGGCCGGCGCATCTGGCCGGCCATCTTCATCGGCGCAGCCATCACCAATGTGGAAGCGGTGATGCGCGCGGGGCTCGGGGGCATCAACTGGATCATGCCCCTGTGCGTCGGCACCGGCGCCGTTCTGCAAGCCTTCGTCGGGGTCGCCCTGGTCCGCCGCTGGATCGGTTTTCCCAATCCCCTCGACAGTGCCGGCGCCATCCTGCGCCTGTTCTTCCTGGCGGCCCCGCTCAGCTGCGTGGTCAGCGCCAGCATCGGCGTCGGCGCCCTGTCCCTGCTCGGCTCCGTTCCTGAGCACGATGCCGTCTTCAGCTGGTGGAACTGGTGGGCCGGCGACGCCATCGGCATCCTCATCGCCTGTCCGCTGATCTTCGCCTTCTGGGGCCAGCCCCGCCGGGACTGGGCGCCGCGCCGCCTGGGCCTGGTGATTCCCATGTGCATCGCCCTGTTCCTGCTGGTCGGCCTGGAGGTGCAGATCGGCCAGTGGGAACGCCAGCGCCTGCAATCCCGTTTCGAAAGCGACGCCCATTTTCTCTCCAACCTGCTGACCAGCCGTTTTTCCGATTACCAGTCGGTCCTGCAGTCCGCCGAACGGGTGATGGTCGCCGCCCCCGGGCTGGACGACGAAGGCTTCCAGCAGTTCGCCGCATCCTGGCTCTCCCGCCTTGGCGGACTGCAGGCCATCGGCTGGATCCCCCGCGTGCCGGGTAACCAGCGTCAGGCCTTCGAACGCTCGGCCCGCGCTGCGGTAGAGGGCGGCAACTTCGACATTCTCGACCGCGGCCCCTCCAACGAACTCTATCCGGCAGAGCCTCGTCCCGAGTACTACCCGATCCGTTTCATCGCCCCCCTTTCGCCCAACCTGCGGACCCTCGGCGTCGATGTATCCACCATCCCGGCCAGTGCCGAAGCCATTCTGCGCACCAGCACCGACGGTCAGGCGGCCGCCTCCAGGGCCTTCGAACTGACCCAGGAGACGGAGGGGATGGCCGGCGTCGTGCTCTACCAGCGGACCAGCCATCGCGGCCAGCTGCCGCCGGCCAGCCCCGACGGCTTCGTCTTCATCGCGCTGCGGATTGCCGACAGCGTGGACAGCGCCCTGCACGGGCACGAGATTCCCGGCATCGGCTACTGCCTCACGGAGAATGTCCGCGGCACGAAGTTCGGCCACCACCTCGCCGGCCAGCAATCCTGCCCCCCGGCCGGCGAGCCCGGCGCGAACGGTCTCACCCCGTGGGTTGAGCCGATCGATATCGGCGGGCAGAGCTGGACACTCACGCTCACCACCGATTCAAGTTACGCCTTCCGCCACCGGGGCTGGGAGGCCTGGACCCTGCTCGCCATCGGCCTGCTGAGCACCGGCACCCTGGGGGCCTTCCTGCTCGCCACCACTGGGCGGGCCCGGCGCATCGAAGAGCTGGTGGACCGGCGGACCACCGAGCTGGCCGACGCGGGCCGTCGCCTGATCGACCAGCAGGCCATGCTCACCCACGCCGAACGGATCGCCCACCTCGGCAGCTGGGAGGCCGACCCGGCAAACGACCGCAACCACTGGTCCACCGAGCTGTACCGCATTCTCGGCGTCCCGGCCGACACCGCGAGCACGCTACCGAACTTCCTTGCCGCCATTCATCCGGACGACCGCCAGCTGCTGCAGGACACCCTCGACAGGGTCCAGCACGGACAGGCCGGCGCCAACCTGGACATCCGCCTGGCGGAGGCTGGCCGGAAAGGCCGCATCGTGCACGTCAGCATCGAGGCCACACCGGCTGCCAACGGAGCGCGCACCTTGCGCGGCACCGTACAGGACGTCTCCGAAAGCCGCGCCGCGGAAGCCCACATCCATTACCTGGCCCACTACGACACCCTGACCGGCCTGCCCAACCGCAGCCTGTGGGTCAATCGTGCCGAGCAGGCACTGGCCTTCGCGCGGCGCAACAACACCTGCGTCGGCGTGCTGTTCCTCGATCTGGACAACTTCAAGAAGGTCAACGACACCCTCGGCCATCCGACCGGCGACCGTCTGTTGTCGGCCGCCGCCAAACGCCTGTCCCAATGCCTGCGCGACGAAGACGTGCTGGCCCGTCTCGGCGGCGACGAATTCGTCGTCCTGCTGCCCCAGCTGTCCCGCAGCGGCGATGCCGCCACCGTGGCCCGCAAGCTGCTGGACAGCTTGCTCACGCCCTTCGACATCGACGGCCAGGAGCTCACCGTCAGCACCAGCATCGGCATCGCCCTCGCCCCCGACAACGGTACCGACGTGGACGGGCTGCTGAAGCATGCGGACACGGCCATGTACGACGCCAAGAACGAAGGGCGCAACGACTTCCGCTTCTTCACGCCGGACATGAACAGCCGCGCCTACGCCCGCCTGATGCTCGAGAACGCGCTGCGGCGGGCCATCGAGCGCAACGAACTGATCCTCGAATACCAGCCCCAGTGGGAAATGCCCGGCAAGCGCCTGATCGGCGTCGAGGCCCTGGTGCGCTGGGACAGCCCGGACCGCGGCCGGGTCCCGCCGGGCGAATTCATCCCCCTCGCCGAGGAAACCGGCCTGATCCACGCCATCAGCGACTGGGTACTGCACGAAGCCGCACGCCAGCAGGCCGCCTGGCGCGATGCAGGCCTGCCCGCGCTGACCGTCGCCATCAACATCTCGGCCCTGCAGTTCCGCCGCCCGGGTTTCATCGACCGGCTCCGCCACGCGCTGAATCACTGGAAGATCCCGCCCGGCAGCTTCGAACTCGAGATCACCGAAAGCGCGCTGATGCAGCCCAGCAGCGAAACCGAGCAGCAGTTCGCCACCCTGCGCAACCTGGGGGTCGGCCTCGCGCTGGACGATTTCGGCACCGGCTATTCGAACCTGTCCAACCTCAAGCGCTTGCCACTGACCCGCCTGAAGATCGACCGCTCCTTCGTACAGGATCTGCCCGGCGACCCGGAAGACGCCGCGATTGCCGCCGCAACCCTGTCGATCGCCCGCGACTTGGGCCTTGAAGTCGTCGCCGAAGGCGTCGAGACCGAAGCCCAGCGCGACTTCCTGCTCGAACGTCAGTGCCGCGTGATGCAGGGCTTCCTGTTCGCGCGGCCGCTCCCGGCGGTGGACATCACCCGCCTGCTGCGGGCGGAAGCAGAACACAGCCCCGTGCTGGCCTGAACTAGCCCTCGCTGGCGCCACCGGCGCGGATCCGCGCCATCGCCACGGAGGCTGCCGCCGTGCGGTTCTCGACGCCCAGCTTGGCGAAGACGTGCTCCAGGTGCTTGTTGACGGTACGCGGGCTGGAGCCGAGGATCTCGCCGATGTCGGGACTGGTCTTGCCTTTGATCACCCAATACAACACCTCCGCCTCACGGGTCGTCAGGCGGAAGGCGCCCATCAGCGCATCGAGCACCGCCGCATCGGATTCCTCGCGCAGGCTCACCAGCCACTCGTCGTCGCCGGTGCGCTCATGCAGCGTGAAGATCAGCCGCCGGGCGCCCTGGCTCAATGACAGGGGCGGAAACTCCCGCCCCTCGCCACGGGCACGGCCCGAAGACTGCACCCAGGCCATCACCGCCGGTGGCGCCTGGTCCTCCAGCCCTTCCACGCCCTCGAAATAGCTCTGCATCAGCTTCCTTGCCAGCGGCGTCTGCCACACTACCCGGCCGCTCTCCGGGCGGATTGCCAGCGTCGCCTGCCCGAAGGCATCCAGCGCGCTACGGGCCTGCTTCATCAGGCGGGCGCTCTGCATGTGGGCCGCGATGCGGGCCAGCACCTCCTGCGGGCGGATCGGCTTGGTCACGTAATCCGCGCCGCCGGCGGCGAAGGCCGCCACCACGTGCTCGGTCTCGGTCAGCCCGGTCATGAAGACAATCGGGATGTGGCGGGTCGTGAAATCCGCCTTCAGTCGCCGCGCCACCTCGAAGCCATCCATGCCCGGCATCATCGCATCAAGCAGGATCACGTCGGGCAGGCTCTGGCGCGCCCGCTGCAGTGCCGTCTCGCCGTTGGTGGCGACCAGCACCGTGTAGCCGGATTCGTCGAGGGCATCGTGGAGCACCGACAGGTTCTCGGGAATGTCGTCCACGATCAGCACGAGGTCGGAATTGAGCCGGTCGAAATCAGGCATGGCGGGCTTTTTCCAGCAGCGGTGGAATGGCGTCGAGGTGAAAGCCACGGGTCAGCTCGCGGACCTCGGCCACAAAGGGGGCGTAGGCCGCATCGGCCGCCTCGATGTCGGCCAGACGGGCCAGGATGCCCTTCACGTAGCCGAGCTCGACCTGGTGCGCGAGAGGTTCCAGCAGCGCGGCCGGCGGCGCGACCCAGCCGACGGGCGGCGCGGACGGCAGTTCGTCGGCGGACTCCAGCCATTCCAGGTCCAGCCGCTGACCGATCCACTCCAGCAGCTCATGCACCTGCACTGGCTTGAGGATGAAGTCCGCGGCACCGATGCCCAGGTCGTTGTCGTCGCTGTGCAGACCGCGCTCGTAGGCATTGGCCGAGATGATCGCCACCGGGGTGGCGGCCTGGGCGCCGGCGCGGATGCGGCGCACCGTCTCCCAGCCATCCATGCCCGGCATGGCCAGATCCATGAAAACCAGGTCCGGGCGGAACTCGGGCATCAGCGCAAGACATTCCTGCCCCGATGCCGCCTGGGCCAGCACGAAACCGAGGGGCTCCAGCAAGGTGATCAGGAACTCCCGATCCACCCGCTCGTTGTCCACAATCAGGATGCGCCGCCGCTCGCCGCGGTAACCGAGCCGGTTGCGGCGCGGCAGCTGACGCGTCGCCAGCTCGTCGCGGACCTGCGGCAGGAACAGGCGCACCCGGAAGGTGGTACCGACGCCGGGTTCGCTCGTCACCGTCAGCTCGCCGCCCATCACGTCGGCGAACATGCGGCTGATCGTCAGCCCCAGCCCTGCCCCGCTGGCGCCCTGGGCCGAGCTGCCACGGGAAAAGGGCTCGAAGATGCGCTCGATCTCGGCCGCCGAGATACCCGGCCCCGAATCCTCGATCTCGAAGGTGGCCATCTCCATGCGATACGCGAGGCGCAGGCTGATGTGGCCTTGGGCGGTGAACTTCACCGCGTTGCCGAGCAGGTTGATGAGGATCTGGCGCAAGCGCTTCTCGTCGGCACGCAGGAAGGCCGGCAACTCACCCTTCGGCTCGAAGCGGAATTCCAGCCCCTTGTTGCGCGCCTGCAGCTCGAACATGCCGACGATCTGCGCCATGAAATCGCGGAAATCCAGCGGCTTCACGTCGAGCGTCAGCTTGCCGCCTTCGATGCGGGCGATATCCAGCGTGCCTTCGATAACCGACAGCAGGTGGTCGCCGCTGCGGCGGATCACGTTGATCGCCTGGCGTCGGTGCACCGGGATCGAGTCGTCGCCGTCGAGGATCTGCGCGTAGCCGAGGATGCTGTTCAGCGGCGTGCGCAGTTCGTGGCTGATCGCGGTGATGTAGCGGCTCTTGGCCTGATTGGCCAGATCGGCCACCTGCTTGGCCTTCTGCAGTTGTTCGTCGGTACGCCGGTGGGAGTCGATCTCGCGCATCAGCAGGTGGGTCTGGCGGTTCGACTCCTCCTGCGCCACCTGGCGGCTCTTGTGGGTCAGCACCAGCCACCACACCACCAGCCCGGCCAGCAGCAACAGCGCCGCATAGCCCTTCAGGAAGGCCAGGTGCAGCGCCGGCGCGAACTCCGGCGCGCTGGCGCCGAGCAGGCTGAGGCCGTGGTAGTGCAGCAGCCACATCAGCAGCGCCAGGCCCGGCGCAATCAGCCCCATCAGCAGGAGGTAGTGGCCGAGCCCGGTGTCCAGATAAGGCCACACGGCCGGCGGGAGGACGCGCCGCATCGCCGCCGACCACTGAGCCGAAAGCCGCGCCTCCGGCTTGCACAAATCGTTGCAGCGGGCGTCCAGCGAGCAGCATAGGGAGCAGATGTCGCCCTGGTAGGCCGGACAATGGGCCAGGTCGTCGGCCTCATACTCGCTCTCGCAGATCGTGCAGCGGCGGGTACCGCCGGCGGCGGATGGGAGCGGACGGCGGGCAATGTAGTAGCGCCCGCCGGTAATCCAGGCGATCAGCGGCGCGGTGATGAAAGCGACGACCAGCGCGATGAGCGCCGAGAAGGCCTCCGCGTCGGGCCCGAAGACGCCCAGATAGGCCGCCACCGACAACACCGATGCGATCCCCATCGCGCCGACGCCGACAGGATTGACGTCGTACAGGTGCGCACGCTTGAACTCGATCCCCGGCGGCGACAGGCCCAGCGGCTTGTTGACGACCAGGTCGGCGACCACCGCCATCATCCACGAGATGGCCACGTTGGCGTACAGGCCGAGCACCTTGCCGAGGGCCTGGAACACGTCCAGCTCCATCAGCACCAGCGCGATCAGCGTGTTGAAGACCACCCACACCACCCGCCCCGGATGGCTGTGGGTCAGCCGTGCAAAGAAGTTCGACCAGGCCAACGAACCGGCGTAGGCGTTGGTGACGTTGATCTTGAGCTGGGACACCACCACGAACAGCGCCGTCGCCCCTACCGCCCAGTGCAGGCCGGGAAAAACGTATTCGTAGGCGGCCAGGTACATCTGGTTGGGGTCCACCGCCCGCTCCGCCGGCACCGAGTTGCTGATCGCCAGATAGGCCAGCAGCGCCCCGCCGAGCATCTTGACGACCCCCGGCAGAACCCAGCCCGGCCCGCCGACCAGCACCGCGGCCCACCAGCGCCAGCGGTTGGCCGGCGTTTTTTCGGGCATGAAGCGCAGGTAGTCGGCCTGCTCCCCCATCTGGGTCATCAGTGCGATGCCAACCGTCAGCGCGGCACCAAAGGCCCGCATGTCGAAATCCGCCCCCACGCCGTGCTCACCACCGTAGGACACAATGCCGTGCAGCACATCCGGGCGTTCGCTGAAGACGAAAACGTAGGGCACCACCAGCATCAGGATCCACAGCGGCTGGGTCCACGCCTGCAGGCGGCTGATCGCCGTCACCCCGTGGGTGACCAGCGGAATCACCACCACCGCACACAGCAGGTAACCCCAGGCCGGCGGTATGTCGAAGGCCAGATCCAGCGCGTAGGCCATGATCGCCGCTTCGAGGGCAAAGAAGATGAAGGTGAAGGACGCGTAGATCAGCGAGGTGAGCGTCGAGCCGATGTAGCCGAAGCCGGCCCCGCGGGTCAGCAGGTCCATGTCCACCCCGTAGCGGGCGGCGTACAGACTGATCGGCAGGCCGGCCAGGAAGATGATCAGGCCGGCGGCGAGGATCGCCCACAGCGCGTTGCTGAAACCGTAGTCCACCAGCAGCGTGGCGCCGACGGCCTCCAGCACCAGGAAGGAAGCCACACCGAAGGCGGTGTTGGCGACCCGCCATTCCGACCAGCGCCGGAAGCTGCGCGGCGTGAAGCGCAGCGCGTAATCCTCGATGGTCTCGCGGGCGACCCAGGCGTTGTAATCCCGCCGGACCTTGACCACCCGCTGGATGGCATCCGGCTCCGCCGCCTTCTCCCCCTCGGCGTCCATCACTCCTTCATGCCCAGCCGTTCCAGGCGATAACGCAGGGAACGGAAGGTCACCCCCAGGTGACGGGCTGCGGCAGTGCGGTTGCCACCGGATTTTTCCAGCGCATCTTCAATGGCGTGGCGCTCCATCTGGTCGAGGTAGTCCTGCAGATCGGTACCCGCCGGCGCGGCAGCGAGGGCCGGGCTGCTCTCACCGATGTCGGCCGGGTCCAGCAGCAGGTCGTCGGCCTCGATCACATTGCCGCTGGACAGGGCCAGTGCCCGCTCCAGGATGTTCTCCAGCTCACGCACATTGCCTGGAAAGGAATAGGCGCCGAGCGCCTTCACGGCCCCGGCGCTGAGCGTCGCGGCCGGCAAGCCCGACGCCTCGGCCAGACGCTCGAGGAGGATCTCCGCCAGGCGCGGAATGTCCTCGCTGCGCTCACGCAGCGCCGGCATGCGCAGTTCGATGACGTTGAGGCGGTAAAACAGATCCTGGCGGAAGCGCGAGGCCTCCACCATGGCCTTCAGGTTCTGGTGGGTGGCGCTGAGGATGCGCACATCGACGGCGGTCTCGACGGTATCGCCGAGGCGGCGGAACTTCTTCTCCTGGATTGCCCGCAGCAGCTTGACCTGCATCGCCAGCGGCAGGTCGCCGACCTCGTCGAGGAACAGGGTTCCACCGTGGGCGGCCTGGAAGAAGCCTTCCCGATCGGAGTCGGCACCGGTGAACGCGCCCTTCTTCGCACCGAAGAACTCGCTCTCCATGAGGTTTTCCGGGATCGCGCCGCAGTTCACTGCCACAAAGGGCGCCGCCGCGCGGGGGCCCAGATCGTGGATCATCCGCGCCGCACGCTCCTTGCCGCTCCCCGATTCGCCCGAGATGAACACCGGGGCCTGGCTCCTGGCCAGCTTCTCGATCAGCGAACGGACCTGCACCATCGCCGGCGAATCGCCGATCAGGCTGGAGCTGTCCTTGTTATGGGCCTCGCCGTCCTTGGCCGACACCGAGAAGACGGACTTCACCAGGGCCCGCAGCTGATCGATGGACACCGGCTTGGCCAAGTAGTCGAAGGCGCCGGCCTTGAGGGCCGTCACCGCGTTGTCCATGCTGCCGAAGGCGGTGATCACCGCCACCGGCAGGTCGCGCACGTTCTCCGAAATGTAGCGCACCAGTTCGAGGCCATCGCCGTCGGGCAGGCGCATGTCGGTCAGGCACAGGCGGTAGCGCTTTTCACCGAGCAGACGCCGGGCCTCGGCGAGGTTGGCCGCCCCATCGCTGGCCAGGCCAAGGCGCAGCAGGGTGAGCTCAAGGAGTTCGCGGATGTCGTCTTCGTCATCGACGATGAGAACGTCCGGCCCGCTGGAACGGGTCCGTCTTTCGTGCTGGATCATGGTTTCACGCGTCCAATGATGCGGAAATGGGCACCGGACTGCGAGGCGCCGGGCTCGTCTCGGCACAGCTCGAGCACTGCACCATTGGCCTCGGCAAGCTCCCGAGCGATGTACAGCCCCAGGCCGGTCCCTTTCGAATGGGTGGTGAAAAAGGGTTCGAAGACCTGCGTCCGGAGGTCCTCGGGAATCCCCGGGCCGTCGTCGGACACATCCAATGCCACGCGACCGTCATCGCAGGGCGACGCCGTAATTGTCACCGCAGCCGGCTGGCCGCTGCAATGGCGGCGCGCGTTGCCCACAAGATTCCACAATATCTGGCGCAGGTGGGTGCGGTCCATCGCCATCTGCAATCCCGGCCCAATACGATTGACGACGACGCCCGGTGCATCGCTGGCGTGCGCCACCGCGAACTCTTCCAGGAACTCATCCACGAACTCGCACAGCGGCAAGGCCTCCGGCAACGCCTCGTCGCGCCGTCCAAGGGCCAGCACGTCGCCGACCAGGCGGTCGATGCGCTGGGCGTTGTTGCCGATGATGCGGATCAGGCGGGCCTGCATGTCGCCGCGCTTTTCGTCGCGCAGCAGCTCCGCGGCCTGGTAGACCGAGGCCAGCGGGTTGCGGATCTCATGGGCGATGCTGGCGGTCAGCCGGCCCAACGCGGCCAGCTTGACCTGCTGGATCTGGCGGTGGAGGCGATCGTAGTCCTCGAGATAGATCAGCGTCTCGCCGGCCTCGCCGGCGGGCAGCAGGCGCACCAGCAGCATCTTGCCGGTCAGTTCGGCACGGATGCGTCGCGCCGAATCCGCCGTGTTCACGCCACGCTGCAGTTCCCGCGCCAGGGCCGGTGCACAGGCTGCCAGCACCGCGCCTTCCTGCAGCGCGGGGCCGAGCAACGCAGCGGCCTGGGGGTTGTAATGACGCACGGCCCCGTCCTCACCGACGACCAGCACGCCGTCCTGCATGTCCTTGATGATCTGCCGGTTGAGCCGCAGCTGGCTGGCCAGATCGGCGCCCCGCTGGCGGGCCAGGTTTTCGTTGGCAATCGCCCGCAGGGCCAGCAGGCGCGCCACCTGGGCGATGGCGAAAAAGCCGATGCAGGTCACGCCGACGGTGAAGAAGTCCGTCATCACCCGGTCCGACAGCAGGCGCAGGGTGTTTTCGAGCAGCACCGCCAGCGTCGCGTAGGAGGCATAGAACAGCACCATGCGCCCCTGCCCGACCAGGCCGGCACCGGCCAGCGCCACCAGGATCAGGATCGGCATGCCGCTGCGGTAGCCGCCGCTGGCCCACATGATCAGCGTCAGCAGCGTGATGTCCACCAGCACCTGCAGGGTCACCAGGCGGTTCATGCCGAGCAGGCGGGCGGCATCCGGAAAGCCGAGGATCAGCACCGCCGCCAGATAGGCAAAAGCGGCGCCGAAGAACAGCGCTGGCGAATCGCTGCCGAGCTGCAACGCCCGCCCGGCCACCACGAACAGCCCGGCAAGCACCAGGCGGAACAGGTTCAGGTAACGCAGCGGCTGGGTACGGTCGTCATCGGCGGGAAAATCGGCCCCCAGCGGGGCGGACTCGGCGCTCACCGGCGGGCGCCGAGGCGGCGATGGTCCTCCGAGCAGAAGAAGTGGCCGTCGCTGCGCACGCCTTCGCTCTCCGGCACATGCACGCCGCAATGGGCGCAGGCCACCATCTGCTCGATCTGTTCCGACGGCGCACGGGCCTGGCTCCGCTCCTCCGCAGGCACGTCACGCTCGTCACGCCGCGGGTCTTTCCGCAGGGCACGACGAACGTAGAAAACGGCAAGCAGAAACAGGATGAACAGCAGGATATTGCGCAAGACGAAAGCCTCCGGAGAATTCCGGGCCAGTTTAGCAGAAGCGTCCGAGGCGCTCGAAAGCCGCCTCCAGGGTCTCGTCGCGCTTGGCGAAGCAGAAGCGGATCACCTTTTCATCCCGGCCGTCGCCGAAGAATGCCGACAGCGGAATGGCCGCCACGCCGACCTCGCGGGTCAGCCACTCGACAAAATCGGTATCGGGCAGGTCGGCAATCGCCGTATAGCGGGCGGTCTGGAAGTAGGTGCCGGCACAGGGCAGCAGCTCGAAACGCGTCGCGGCCAGCCCGCGCCGGAAGAAGTCGCGCTTTTCCTGGTAGAAGGCGGCCAGACGCAGATGGCGCCCGGCATCGGCCATGTAATCGGCCAGCGCCAGCTGCACCGGCGTATTGACGGTGAACACGTTGAACTGATGCACCTTGCGGAATTCCGCCATCAGCGCCTGCGGCGCCAGCACGTAGCCCACCTTCCAGCCGGTGACGTGGTAGGTCTTGCCGAAACTGGAGACGATGACGCTGCGTTCGGCCAGCTCCGGGTAGCGGGCAGCGCTCTCGTGGCGGGCGCCGTCGAAGACGATGTGCTCATACACCTCGTCGGCCATCACCACGATGCCAGTGCCGCGGGTGATCTCCGCCAGCCGCTGCAGGTCGGCCGCCGACCACACGGTGCCGGTGGGGTTGTGCGGCGTGTTGATCATGATCATCCGCGTGCGCGGCGTGACCAGCGCCTGCACCGCATCCCAGTCGGGCCGGTAATCCGGCGCGGCCAGGCGGGCGCGGCGCACCACGCCGCCCTGCAGCGTGATGGCCGGCACATAGGAATCGTAGACCGGCTCGAAAACGATCACCTCGTCGCCTGGGTGTACCAACGCCGCCACCGCCGTGAACAAGGCCTGGGTGGCGCCGGCGGTCACCGTGATCTCGTGCTCCGGATCGTAGCTCGCGCCGTACAAGTCCTGCACCTTGGCGGCGATCGCTGCCCGCAGCGCCGGCATGCCGGCCATCGGCGCGTACTGATTGTGGCCGCTGCGCATCCAGTAGGCGACCCGCTCGAACAGCACATCTTCGGCACTGAAGTCGGGAAAGCCCTGAGACAGGTTGATCGCCCCGCACTCCTGGGCCAGGCGGGACATCACGGTGAACACCGTCGTCCCCACTTCGGGCAGACGGGAAACGAGGGGCGCGGGAAAGGACGGCATCGCAAATACACTCCGAAACAGGCCCGCCGATTCTGGCAGATGGATAGCCTCAGAGCCAACCGGGCCGGGGCGCCGCTACAATCGGACCGCCATTCAACGAGGAACCACCGTGTCCGACACCTGCCCCACCCTGCGCCGCGACGGCGACCAGGTCGTGATTCTCGACCAGACCCGCCTGCCCTACCGGGAAGTCTTCCTCCGCCTCGACAGCCTGGCCGATGCCGCCACCGCGATCCGCGACATGCAGGTGCGCGGCGCCCCGCTGATCGGCGCCACCGCCGCCTTCGGCATTGCATTGGCCCTGCGCGAAGACGGCTCGGACACCGCACTGCAGGCCGCCGACGCCTGCCTGCGCCAGACCCGCCCCACCGCCGTCAACCTGCACTGGGCGCTGGACCGCATGCACACGGCGCTCGCCCCGCTGCCGGCCGGCGCACGCAGCGCCGCCGCCTGGGCCGAGGCCGAGGCGATCCGCGCCGGCGACGCCGCTGCCAACGCCGCCATCGGCCAGTACGGCCTCGAACTGCTGCGCCAGCTGCCGGGCGCCGGCGATCGCCCGCTGCAGCTGATGACCCACTGCAATGCCGGCTGGCTCGCCACCTGCGGCCATGGCACCGCGCTGGCGCCGATCTATGCGGCCCACGCCGCCGGGCTGCCGGTCCATGTGTGGGTCAGCGAGACCCGCCCGCGCAACCAGGGCCTGCTGACCGCCTGGGAACTGGCCCGCGCCGGCGTGCCCCACACCCTGATCGCCGATAACGCCGCCGGCTGGCTGATGGCCGAAGGCCGCGTCGATGGCGTGATCGTCGGCGCCGACCGCATCGCCGCCAACGGCGACACCGCCAACAAGGTCGGCACCTACCTCAAGGCCCTGGCCGCCGCCGCCCACCAGGTGCCGTTCTACGTGGCCGCACCGTGCTCCACCATCGACTTCAACTGTCCGGACGGACGCCACATCCCGATCGAGGAACGCAGCGCCGACGAAGTGCGGGCAATCAGCGGTCTCGGCGAGGACGGCGAAGTCCACCGGGTGCAGCTGGCACAACCCCGCGCGATCGCATGCAATCCGGCTTTCGACGTCACGCCCGCACCATTGCTGGATGGCATAATCACCGATTTGGGCGTCTGCCCGCCCGATGCGCTGGGCCCGCTAGCCCGCCGATGATCCGGTCCTCAGGAGGCCTCTGATGAACGAAAACGTACTTCGCGAAGGTCTGCTCGCCACCGCACGCAGCATGGCTGCCAGCGGACTCAATGCCGGCACCGCAGGCAACGCCAGCGTGCGCTGTGCGCGAGGCTTCCTGATCACCCCCAGCGGTCGCCCCTACGAGGACTGCACCGGCGACGACATGGCCCTGGTGGCGATGGACGGGAGCTGGAGCGGCCCCTATGCACCTTCCAGCGAGTGGCGCATCCACCGCGACATCTTCGCCGCCCGGCCGGAAGCCGGCGCGGTCCTTCACGCCCACTCCTCGTTTGCCACCGCCCTGGCCTGCCACCGGCGCGACATTCCGGCCTTCCACTACATGATCGCCCGCTTCGGCGGCGACAGCATCCGCTGCGCCCCCTACGCGACCTTCGGCACTCAGGCCCTGTCCGCCTCCGCGCTGACCGCGCTGGAGAATCGCAACGCCTGCCTGCTGGCCAACCACGGCATGCTGGTGTTCGGTGGAGACCTTCGCCACACGCTGGCCCTCGCCATCGAATTCGAAACCCTCTGCGAACAGTACTGGCGCGCCTGTCAGCTCGGCACGCCAGCCGTCCTCGGTCCGGTCGAAATGGCCGCAGTCATCGCCCGGTTCAAAAGCTACGGCCAGGCCCAGGCAGCCAACGGCCCCGGCCTCATCAACCCGCCTCCCTCCGATCTGGACTGACCCCCCGGCCGATGCCCCCTCCGAACCCCAGCGCCGCACCGCGGCAACGCCTTGCGCGCAGTCTCCTGTGGCGGATGTCGGTCGTCTTCGCGGCCTGCCTGCTGATCTTCGGCGGCGCCTTCCACTACCTCGTCGTCGCACCGGCCACCCAGACCCTGGCACGGGTCCAGCTCGATCTCACCACCCGGCAGGTCCATGCCGAGGTGGAGCGGCGCTTCCGCAATATCGAAATCGAACTTCGCACGGCGCGTGCCCGCGGCGAAGCCGGCCGGCTCGATTTCGACAACATCGAAGCCTTCAACAGCGCGCTGCTGCCCGCACTGACCGCCGGGACGCTGATCACCTCGATCCACATGGCCACCGCCGACGGGCGGGCGCTCAGCCTGCAGCGGGATGGCGAAGGCTGGCACAACCGCCTCACACCACCGGTGGGCCGAGTCGGTGGCAGCCGCTGGCTGGACTGGTCGACCTCCGGCAAGCTGCTGCGCGAGCAGGCCGGCGAGGGACGGGACGATCCACGCAAGCGTCCGTGGTTCGAAACCGCCATGCAGGCGCCGACCGCCGATCCGCTGGCCTGGACCCGGCCTTACCGCAGCACGCCCGACGGCGACGGCGGCATCGCCATCGCGACCCGCTGGACGGCCCCCGACGGCAAGGCCCACGTCCTCGCCTTCGAGATCCAGCTCGCCGACCTGTCCATGCTGACCGTGGACACCCCGGTCGGCGAACGGGGCGGCAGCGCCGTGCTCACCGCGGCCGGCGAAGTGGTCGGCGTGCCGCGCTACCCGCGCTTCGCCAACCTGGCCGACCGGCGTGGCGCCATCCTCCGCCCGGCGGCCGAACTCAATGTGGACTTTCTCACCCACGGCTACGCCCACTGGCTGGATAGCGAGCGACAAAGCGAGAAGATCTTCCGCTTCGACAACGAGAACGAGACCTGGCTGGCGGAGTTCCTCCCGGTTCAACTGGGCAGCCAGCAATGGTGGATCGGCGGCTTTGCCCGCGAAGCCGACTTCATTCCGGCCCGCCTGCGCGACGTCGCCCCGGTACTCCTGCTCCTGATCATCGCCACGGCGCTGACTGCCGCCCACCTGGCCCGTCGCGTTTCGCGCCGCATTGAAAGCGATTTGGCCACCCTGGTCGAACGCAGCGAGCGCATCGGCCGGCTCGACCTGTCGCCCGGCGCCCCCATCGACACCCCCTGGCGGGAGATCGCCGGACTGGCCGAATCCCAGGAGAACATGCGCATCCAGCTGCAGCGGGCCGCCGACGAACTGATCCAGGCCCGCAACGGGCTGGAGGAAAAGGTCGACGAACGCACCCATCAGCTGGAGGAAAAGACCCAGGCAGTGGCCAACCAGCTGCTGTTCATCGAAGTGCTCCTCGACGCCCTGCCCAACCCGGTATTCTACAAAGGCCCCGACGCGCGCTTTCTCGGCTGCAACAGGGCCTACGAGGAAGCTTTCGGCACGACCCGCGGCTTCCTGCGCGGCAAGACCGTCCTCGAGCTGCCCTACCTGCGCCCCACCGAACGCATGGCCTATCACGAGGAGGACCTGCGGGTCATCTCCAGCGCCGGCACCGCCCATACCGAAACCCGCATCGCTTTCGCCGACGGCCGCGAGCACGACGCCCTCTACTGGGTGTCGGGCTTCCGCCTGGCCAATGGCGAGCCCGGCGGGCTGCTCGGCGTCATCGTGGACATCTCGGCCCAGAAGGCCGCCGAACGCGAGGCGCGCGCCGCTGACGAGTGGAGCCGCCGCATGCTCGAATCGAGCCCGATCGCGGTGGTCATCAACCGCCCCGACGGCACGCCGCTGTTCGCCAACACACGGGCCCTGGTGCTGGCCGGCACCGACATGCAGAGCTTCATGCAACGCCCCGTCACCGGCTGGTTCCGCGACCCGTCCGTGGGCGAGCGGGCCCTCGGCCGCCTGCGCGACGGCCGGCCGGTGCGCGACATGGAAATCGAGTTCCAGAACATCGACGGCCGGCCGTTCTGGACCCTGATGACCATGGAGCAGATCGAGATGAGGGGCGCACCGGCCCTGATCAGCTGGAGCTACGACATCACCGCCCGCAAGGAAGCCGAGCAGGAGCTGCGCAAGCTCTCCCTGGCCGTCGAACAGAGCCCTTCGATGCTCGTCATCACCTCGCCGGGCGGCGCGATCCAGTACGCCAACCCGCGCTTCTGCCAGGTCTGCGGCTTCAGCGCCGACGACCTGCACGGCACCCGGCCCGACCTGCTCGACGCCCACGGACTGCCCTTCGAGTTCCATGCCGAACAATGGGATGCGCTGCGCGCCAACGGCGTCTGGCGGCGCGAATGCCAGCTCCGCCGGCGCAGCGGCGAGCCCCTGTGGGTCGGCCTGTCGGTCAGCGGCCTGGCTCAGGACAACGGTGAGATCACCGACTGCATCTGGGTCTTCGAGGATCTCGCCCTCTACCGCCAGTCCGTCCAAACCCTGCGCGAGGCCAAGCGCCTCGCCGAGGAAGCAACGGAATCCAAGGCCCGCTTCCTGGCCAACATGAGCCACGAGATCCGCACGCCGATGAACGCCATCATCGGCCTCGCCAGCCTGTGCCTGGGCACCGAGCTGCCGCCGCGCCAGCACGACTACGTGACCAAGATCCACACCGCCGGCACCGCCCTGCTGCACGTGGTGAATGACATCCTCGACTTCTCGAAGATCGAGGCCGGCAAGCTGAGCCTCGAACAGGTCGCATTCGCCCTCGACCAGGTGCTCGACAACGTGCTCACCTTCGTCGGCCAGAAGGCCCGCGAAAAATCCCTCGAACTGCTGCTGCAGCTCGGGCCGGACGTTCCCCAGGACCTGGTCGGCGACCCGTTGCGCCTCGGCCAGGTTCTGACCAACCTGGTCGGCAACGCGGTCAAGTTCACCGAAAAAGGTGAGGTGAGCGTCCAGGTTGGCGTCACCGAACGGGCCCCACGCCATGCCACCCTGCGCTTCGCCGTCCGCGACACCGGTATCGGCATGAGCACCGAGCAGCTCGACCGCCTGTTCGAAGCCTTCGCCCAGGCGGACGATTCGATGACCCGCCGTTTCGGCGGCACCGGACTGGGTCTGTCCATCTCCCGCCATCTGGTCGAGCTGATGGGCGGCCGGCTCGACGTCAGCAGCACCCTTGGCGAAGGCAGCTGCTTCAGCTTCGACATCCGCTTCGAACTCGCCGAACCCCGTGCTCCGCGCGCCCTGCCCGGCGTGCTCGAAGGCCTGCGGGTATTGGTGGTGGACGACCACCCGGTGGCCCGCACGGTGCTACTCGACCTGCTGCGCAACTTTCCCTTCCGTTGCGAGGCCGTACCCTCCGCGGCAGAAGCCGTGGCCTTGGTGCGCCGGGCCGATGGCGGCGACCGCTTCGGGCTGGTGCTGATGGATCTGCGCATGCCCGACCAGAACGGCATCGAGGCCACCCGCCGCATCAAGCAGGACCGCAGCCTGGCCTCGCCGCCAACGGTGATCCTGCTGACTGCCTTCGGCGACGACAACACCTCGGCCGAGGCCATCGAGGCCGGCGCCGACGGCTATCTGCACAAGCCCGCCACCGCCTCCACGCTTCTCGACGCCATCGTCGAGGCCTTCGGCTCCGACGCGGCGGCGCCCGCCCGCGGCGCGCTCGCCCAGTCCCCCAGCCTCGCCGGCCTGCGCGTACTCGTCGTCGAAGACAATGACATCAACCAGCAGATCGCCTGCGGCATCCTCGAGCGGCTTGGCGCCCACGTCGGGGTGGCCGACAACGGGCGGATCGCCGTCGACACCCTCAACACCATGCCGGACGCCTTCGACGTGGTGCTCATGGACCTGCAGATGCCCGAGATGGATGGCCTCGAGGCCACCCGCCGGATCCGCCGCAATCCGCGCCTGGCCCGCCTCCCGGTGATTGCCATGACCGCCCATGCGATGGTCGACCAGCGCCGGCGCTGCCTCGAGGCCGGCATGAACGACCATGTGGCCAAGCCCATCGTCCTCGAACACCTGGTCGAGGCAATCCTGCGCCATACCCGTGGCGGATGCGCCGCCCTCGCCCCACTGGCGCCGGCCACCGACGGCCTGCCGCCGCTGCCCGGCCTCAACGTGGCGGCAGCCCTGCGCCGGGTCGGCAACGACGCCGCCGAATATCTTGCGCTGCTGCGCCACTTCACCCGCAGCCAGGCCGACTGCCCGCAGCGCATCGATGCCGCCCTGGCGGCCGGCGACCTCGCCACCGCCGAACGCCTTGCCCACACGTTGCGCGGCACCGCGGCCAACCTCGGTGCCACCGTCCTGCAAGAGGCCGCCGCCGCCGTCGAAATGGCCCTGCGCAACGGCCGCAGCACCGACGCGACGCTGGCTGTGCTGCGCAACGAACTGACTGCCCTGCAGGCACTGCTGGTCCGCACGCTGCCACCGGAAGAGGAAACCGACCCCGGCACAAGACTCAGCGACGAAGCGTTCGACATGGCGCTGTGGCAACTGGCGCGCCTCCTCGAAACCGCCGACGGCACCGCACCGACCCACTTCAAACAGATGCGTGCCGACCTCAGTGCCCGTCTCGGCAATGAAGTCGCCGGAGAAATCGCCAGCGCACTGCAGGCTTACGATTATGATCAGGCCTTGGCCTGCCTATCCCCGCACACCCAGCCGACTGGCGCGTGACACCCGCCCGGAGCCTCCCCACCGATGCCTTCCACCGATCCCCGCAACCCGCTGATCCTCGTTGTCGATGACGCTCCGGACTCCATCGAGCCGATCGTCCACTGCCTGCATCGCGCCGACTTCCGCACCCGCATCGCCACCAACGGCGCCCGCGCACTGGCACTGGCAGCCAGCACCCCGCAGCCCGACCTGATCCTGCTCGACGTGACGATGCCGGACATCGACGGCTACGAGGTATGCCGGCGCCTGATGAGCGACCCGCAGACCGCCAGCATCCCGGTGATCTTCCTGACCATCCGCAACGAGGAAGTGGACGAACAGCTCGGCTTCGACGCGGGCGCGGTGGACTACATCACCAAGCCGATCAGCCCGCCGCTGGTCCTCACACGGATTCGCAACCACCTGACGCTGAAGACCGCCAGCGACTTCCTGCGCGACCGCAACGCCTACCTGGAGCAGGAGGTCGTACGCCGGACCCGCGAACTGGGCCTGATGCAGGACGCCACCATCGTCGCCATGGCCTCGCTGGCCGAAACCCGCGACAACGAAACCGGCAACCACATCCGGCGCACACAGATGTACGTACGCAGCCTCGCCCGCCACCTGCAGCGTCACCCGCGCTTCACCGCCGAGCTGAGCGACGAGAACATCGAGCTGATGTACAAATCGGCACCGCTGCACGACATCGGCAAGGTCGGCATCCCCGACCGCATCCTCCTCAAGCCCGGCCGCCTGACCCCGGCCGAGTTCGAGATCATGAAGACCCACACCACCCTCGGCCTGGAAGCCATCAGCAAGGCGGCATCCCTGTTCGGCCTGTCGGCCAGCTTTCTGCGCTACGCCAAGGAAATCGCCCATGCCCACCAGGAAAAATGGGACGGCAGCGGCTACCCGCAAGGTCTCGCCGGCGAGCGCATCCCGCTGTCGGCCCGCCTGATGGCGGTCGCCGACGTCTACGATGCGCTGATCAGCAAACGCGTCTACAAGCCAGCCTTCACCCACGACGAAGCCAGCGAACTGTTACGCCAGGGACGTGGCACGCACTTCGATCCGGACATCCTCGATGCCTTCGTCGAGTTACAGGAAGAATTCCGCATCATCGCCCAGCGCTTCGCCGACGTGGAGGTGGACCACGAGCAGGAGGCGGAGCGGCTGCGCCAGGTTTTCGACGAAGGCTAAGCCGGCCCGGCGTTCAAGATTGGCCGACTGCGACCGTTAAGGGAGCCGAGGATCCGCCCAGAGAGATCCCGTCCATCCTTCAGGAGACTTGATGACCCGCAGCACGACATCCGCTCAGGTTGTCGACGTGTTTCGCCGCTACGGGCTGGCTGTACTCGTCTTTACCCTGGCCCTGGCCTTCACGCTAAACAGCTACCACAGCACGATCCGCGAGGAGCGCGAAGCAGCCGGCGTCCGCTTTCAGCAGCTGGCCCGGCAGCAAATGGCTCAGCTGCGTGACCGCACGGAAGGCCTGGTCACCCTCAGCGAAGTCCTGCGCCGCCATGCGGCCCAGACCCCGCAGACCGATCAGCGTGAATTTGCCGACTTCGTCGCGCCGCTGCTGGCCCATCATCCGGAAATCAGCCGGCTCGGCATCCTCCGCCTGAACGGCGCCGACCCGGTGATCGGCGTTGCCGCTCTGCCGGACGGCAAGGCTGCGGCGGGGCCTTCCTTCCTCACCGCCTCCCGCATTCCGGACGAGCACGAGCGTGCCGACCTCCGCCAACTGATCACTCATGCGGCCAAGGGCGAGGAAGGCGTCGCCAGCCGGATACATGGAGTGCGCCGGGATGACGGCAGCGACGGCAACAACCTCCTGCTGCTCGCCCCCCTGAAACCCTTCGCAACGCCCCGTACGGCGGCCCGGGAACTGATTTTCATCGAGATTCCACTGGACCGCCTGCTTGACGAAATGCTCGCCCCGACGACAGCAAGCGGTGGCCGCCCACCGGTCGAGTTCGAACTCATCGACGCGAACGACAGCGCTCGGCGGCTGTTTGCCACCCCGGGCTACCGCCTGAACGACCAATCCTACGCCGACGCGATTCCCCTCTACGACCGCCGCTGGCTGCTGATCGCCGCACCGGATGGTGCCGGACCGATCGATGAGCCCAGCCCCGAGGCCGGCGCCAAGCTCTTTTCCGGCCTGTCCCTCGGTGTGCTGGCGGCCCTGATCCTGTATGTGCTGCAAACCCGCGCCGAGGCGATCCGCCAGCAGGTTACCGAGAAAACCCTCGCGCTGGCCGACGCCAACGACGCCCTCGGACAATACGTCAAGGCCCTCGGCGAGACCAACCGTCTGCTGGAAACCGAGGTCGAGAAACATGCCCGTTCGGAAGCGCTGCTGCGGGAAACCACCTCGCTGCAACGGGCCATCCTGGACTGCGCCGAATACGCCATCGTCTACACCGACTCCAACGGCATCATCCGCGTCGTCAACCCGGCCGCCGAACACCTCTTCGGCCATTCGGCCGACGAGCTGGTTGGCCAGGAAACCCCGCTGATCTTCCACACCGCCGAGGACATCGCCCGCTGGACCCTCGCCCACCGCAGCAACGGCTTCGCCGCCCTCGCCGAAGAGGCCAGCGCCAGCAATAGTCCGGAACCCCGGGAGATCAATCTGCGCCGCCGGGACGGCAGCATCTTCCCGGCCAACATCGCCATCTCGGTGGTGCGCGACGGCAAGAAACAGATCCGCGGCTATCTCGGCATCATCGCCGACATCACTCAGCGGCGGGCGGCCGAGAGCCGCATCCGCCACCTGGCCCACTACGACAACCTCACCTCGCTGCCCAACCGCACCCTGCTCAACGAACACCTGGCCGAGGCCATCTGCCAGGCAACCCAGTTGCAACGGGGCGTAGCGGTGCTGTTCACCGACCTGGACCGCTTCAAGTTCGTCAATGACACCCTCGGCCACCAGGCCGGCGACCAGCTGCTGCTGCTGGTCGCCCAGCGCCTGCGCGCCTGCGTCCGCGACGGCGACCTGGTGGCGCGCACCGGCGGCGACGAGTTCGTGGTGGTGCTCGGCGACCTGGAGGAAGGCTCCATGCCCGAAGACGTGGCCGAGCGCATCCTCACCAGCCTGGCCCGCCCCTTCGACCTGTCGGGCCAGCAATGCACGGTGACCCCGAGCATCGGCATCGCGCTCTACCCGAGCGACGGCCTCGACGGCAATGCGCTGATCAAGAACGCCGACGCCGCGATGTACCTGGCCAAGGAACGCGGCCGCAACAATTACCAGTTCTTCGACCACAGTCTGTCGGCACGCTACAGCGAACGCCTCGAACTGGAAAACCGCCTGCGCCAGGCCCTCGAGGCCAACCAGCTGGAGCTCTTCTACCAGCCGCAGGTGGACACCCTGTCCGGCGAGTTGATCGGCCTTGAGGCGCTGATCCGCTGGCGCCAGCCGGACGGCACGATGGTGCCGCCCGACGTGTTCATCCCGATCGCCGAAGAATGCGGCCTGATCGTGCCGATCGGGGCGTGGGTCCTCCACGAGGCCTGCAGGCAGAACCACGCCTGGCTGCAGGAAGGCATCTGTCGTGTGCCGGTGGGCGTCAATCTGTCGGCCCGCCAGTTCGACGACGCCGGCCTGCTCGACACCATCAAGTCTGCGCTGGCCGACGCGCGCCTGCCCCCCGCCTACCTGGACCTGGAATTGACCGAAAGCCTGGTGATGCGCAACCCTGAGCACACCCGCAGCCTGCTGGCCGAATGCAAGAAGCTCGGTCTGCAGCTGTCGGTGGACGACTTCGGCACCGGCTACTCAAGCCTCGCCAACCTCAAGCGCTTCCCGATCGACCGGCTGAAGATCGACCGTTCCTTCATCAAGGACATCGTCAGCGAACCCGACGACGCGGCCATCGCCCAGACCATCGTCGCGATGGCCCACACGCTGCGCCTCGAAGTGATCGCCGAAGGCGTGGAGACCGAGGCGCAGCTGGCCCTGCTTCGCCGCTGGCGCTGCGATGCCTATCAGGGCTATCTGTGCAGCCGGCCGATCAGCGCCACCGACATGACCGCCATGCTGCGCAGCCTGCGTGCCTCGCGGCTGGTCTCGCTGACGCCGATCTGACCATCAGTAGGGATAGCCAGCCATCCGGCTGCCGACCACGCTGCCCAGCACTGCACCGACTGCGGTGGCTGCCACCCGGCCACTGCCCCGGCCGATCTGGTTGCCGATCACCCCGCCGGCCAGCGCGCCGACCGCCTGGCCGACCACCCGGTTACCGTCGTAGCGCGGATAGGCCACGGCCGGCTGGGACGGATACTGGGGCGGGTAATAGGCCTCCGGCTGCGGCTGGGCATAGTAAACCGGCCGGTCGCGATAGACGATGCGTTCCCGGTACACCACCTGCGGCGGAGCCTGATAGACGGCCGGCGGCGCCTGGTACACCACCTGAGGCTGCTCATAGACCACCACCGGGCGGCCCCCGTGACGATAACGATGGTCGCAGTGATCGTCGTCATCCCAACCATGGTCGGCAAAGGCGTTGGCGCTGAACACGGTGGCGGCCAGGACGGCCGGGATCATGAGCTTTTTCATCGTTCTACTCCTGCTTGGATCGGGCGGTACGAGTGCCGCCCCTTGCAGGAAATAACGCGACTGACCGCCCGGCGTTGGCAGGCGGAATGTAAGCCCATGTTGGTTTGTAAGCGCACCCTGCCACGGCTCAGAAAGTCTCCGACGGCCCCTTCTCGGGCGCGGGCTCGGACTTCGAGCCGTTGCTGCCGCCGAAGATCTTCGGGAAAGCCACTTCGCCGTTTTTGTCGAAGTCGAAGCCGCCCAGATTGCCGGTCACCAGCCGCCCGCGGATGCGGTAATCGACCTTGTCGCGACCCCGCCCCAGCTCGCCGAACTGGCGCAGCAGCTTGTCCAGCCCGGTCGTGGCGGTCACCTCCAGCACCGCCTCGCCGAGCCGCGGCACCACCACCGCCTGATTGCTGACCCCGTGCGCAAAGGGCTGGCCATTGATGTCCACATTGACGTCGAGGCCTTCGATGGGAATTTCGGCATTGTTCGGGTTGGTGATGCGCAGGCTCACCACGAAGCGCTGCTCGAACAGACCGGCGTCCAGCAAGCGGATGCCGGCCACCTTGACCTCGGGCTTCTTCAGGCCCAGCGTCAGCCCGGCGCAGCCCCCCAGCACGCTCGCACCCACTGCAGCCCCCAGCAACAGGGCGAAGCGTCGGCGTGAAATTGGCGTCGTCACAATCATTCTCCCGTGGGTTCGAGCACCTTCAGCAGGCTCGCCGTATCGTCCCGGCCACCGCCCAGCGCCATCAGCGCGTTGAGCTGCTGCCAGGTCTGGGCCGCCACCGGAAGCGGCGCGCCAAGCTGACGGGCCTCTTCCATCAGGATAGCGAAATCCTTGTGATGCAGCCGCGACTGGATGCCGGCGACGAAGTCCCGCCGGGCCATGCGCTCGCCCATCACGTCGAGCACCCGCGAACCGGCCGAACCGCCCAGCAGGGCTTCGCGCACGCGGGCCAGGTCCACGCCGTGGGCACCGGCCAGGCGCATCGCCTCGGCGCAGGCCTGGATCGCATTGACCATGATCATCTGGTTGCAGGCCTTGGCCACCTGGCCGGCGCCGGCCGGGCCGATGTGCACCACCGTCTTGCCCAGCGCCGCAAACAGCGGGCGGACACGCTCCAGCACGGCCGCCTCACCGCCGGCCATGATCGCCAGCGTCGCATCCCGCGCGCCGATCTCGCCGCCGGACACCGGCGCATCCAGCCAGCCGATGCCGCACTCCGCATAGCGGGCCGCCACCTTGCGGGCCGTGCCCGGTGCGATGGTGCTCATGTCCACATGGATGCCGCCCGGCGCGAAGCCTGCGATGAGACCGTCCGCACCGAGGGCCAGATTCTCCACGTCGGCGCTGGCCGTCACCACCGAGATCACCACCTCGCAGCGGCTCGCCAGTTCAGCGGGCGTCGCGCAGGCCTGCGCGCCGGCTTCCACCAGCGGCGCCGCCGATTCCGGCCGCCGCGCCCACACTGTCAGCTCGTGGCCGGCCGCCAGCAGGTGGCCGGCCATCGGCCGGCCCATCACGCCCAGCCCGACAAATCCGACCCGCACCGTCATTCTCCCGACAGGTTTTCCAGCAGCTTGAGGGCAGCGATGGAATCCTCCTCGCCCATGCCGCTGCCGACCAGCGCATTGAAGAGCTGGGCCGTGGCCGCGCTGCTCGGCAGCATCAGGCCGAGGCGGTGTGCTTCCTGCATGACGATGTTCATGTCCTTCTGGTGCATCCAGGCCTTGAAGCCCGGTTTGAAGTTGCGGTCGAGCATGCGCTGGCCGTGGTTCTCCAGGATGCGGCTGTAGGCGAAACCGCCGAGCAGCGCCTCGCGCACACGGCCGGCATCGACACCGCTCTTGCGGGCGAAGTTGAAGGCCTCGGCCACCGCCATCACGCCGACACCGGTGAGGATCTGGTTGCAGGCCTTGGCGACCTGACCGGCGCCGGGCCCGCCGATCAGTGTGGCGGCCTTGCCCAGGCAGGCGAACAGTGGCTTGACGGTCTCGAAGGCAGTCTCGTCACCACCGACCATGATGGTCAGCCCGCCGTTGATCGCCCCGACCTCACCGCCGGACACCGGCGCGTCGAGCATCGTCACGCCCCGCTCGGCGAGCCGTGCCGCAATCGACTGGGCGGCGGCCGGCGCGATGGTGCTCATGTCCACGTAAACCAGCCCGGCCTTGGCGCCTTCCGCCACGCCACCAGCTCCAAGGGCGACCTGCTCCACGTCGGCGGCGTCCGCCACCATCGAGAACACCACGTCACAGGCCGCCGCCACCGCTGCTGCGTTGGCTCCCCCCTTGGCGCCGGCTTCCAGCAGCGGGGCCATGGATTCGGCGCGGCGCGCCCATACGGTCACGTCGTAGCCACCCTTGAGGAGGTTGAGCGCCATCGGGCGCCCCATGATGCCCAGACCGATGAAACCGACTTTCATTGCTTGCGTCCTCGCAACCGAAAAGGACGCAGCCTAGCCGCCGCCGCCCGACGATGCAATCGGGGGAAATGCGCGCTTACGACCCGCCGCCGTAGCTCACCCGGTAGATTGCACCGGCCTGATCGTCGCTGATCAGCAGTGAACCGTCCGGCAGCACCAGCACGTCGGCGGGCCGCCCCCACACCTGCTCCTGGCCGCCGGCATCGACCTGCAGCCAGCCTTCGGCAAAAACCTCCTGGCGCAGTGCCTTGCCGGCCTTGTCCACTTCCACCCGTACGATGCGGTAGCCGGACTTGCGGCTGCGGTTCCACGAACCATGCTCGGCGATGAAGATGCTGTTGCGGTAGGCCGCCGGGAACATCTGGCCGGTGTAGAAACGCATGCCCAGCGCCGCCACGTGGGCACCCAGCTTGGCGACCGGCGGAGTGAATTCCCGGCATGCCCGCTTGGCGCCGAACTCCGGATCGGCAATATCACCCTGGTGGCAGTACGGATAGCCGAAATGCTCACCGCTCTTCGCGACCCGGTTGAGCTCGTCGGACGGCAGCTCGTCGCCGAGCATGTCGCGGCCGTTGTCGGTGAACCACAGGCTGCCGTCGACTGGGTTCCAGTCGAAGCCCACGGTGTTGCGGACGCCGCGTGCCACCACCTCGGCGCCGCTGCCGTCCGGGCGGAGACGCTGGATGTTGGCGTAGCGCCGCTCATCCGGTTCGCAGATGTTGCACGGCGCACCAACCGGCACGTAGAGCCAGCCATCCGGCCCGAAGGCGATGAACTTCCAGCCATGGTGCGTCTCGGTGGGAAAGCGGACATTCAGCTCTCTGGGCACGGGCGGCTTGTCCAGGCGGCGGCCGATGCCGTCGAGGGCGACGATGCGCGACACTGCCGATACGAACAGGCTGCCATCCCGGTAGGCCACGCCGACCGGCTGCTCCAGTCCGCTGGCCAGGGTATGCACACGCTTCGCCCGCCCCTTGTCGATCTCCACCCCATAGACCTTGCCCGCATTGCGGCTGCCCACATAGACCACGCCGCGCCCGTCGGCGAAGTCGCCCAACGTCATGCCCCGGGCGTTGGGTACCTGATCGGTGAGCACCTCGACCCGGAAGCCCGGTGGCAGGCGCAGCGTGTCCACCTGCGGCGCGGCCAGCGCCGAAACACAGAACCCCGCACTCAGCAGCGCAGCCCCGCGCCGCATGACTTGCCAGAAACCAGACCTCACATCCCTCTCCCTTGCAGTTCGCATCGGCCTCCAGCATGCCGTGACAGATGTCGCGCCGCCACCGGCCACGGCACCCAGCCCGCACCCGTGACATCGTCATTGTCTTTCCCCCCTCCGGGATCTATCTTGGACGCGAGGGCTGCGCAACCGCGCGGCGCCTCACTACCAGGGAGAGACCATCATGGCCGAACGTGCCCTCGCGCTCAACGCAACCGGAGGCAGCTACCTGAACCTCGAAGGCAACCTCCTGCCGCTGGTGGACTGCACCCTCCCCGACATCAGCTGGTCGGTACATGAGCCAGGCTCCGGCCAGCCTGCGTCGAGAACCGACATCCAGATCGGCGAGCCAGTCCTTGGCCAGCTGACCCTGTCCCTGCAGCCGCAGTCCTTTCCGCCGCTGGCGAAGTGGGTGCAAGAACTGATCGATGGCGGCCATCGCCAGCTCGACCTGGAAGTGCTGCGCGCGGACCCCAACGGCCATATCCAGGAAGGCTTCCAGCTGGCCGGCTGTGTGCTCACCGAACTGCACTTTCCCCCCTGCTCGGCCGCCCAGAAGGATCCCTACGTGGTCCGCGCCGTCCTGCAGCCCGAGAGGATCGCGGCACTTCCGTCCGGCGGCCCGCAGAAGCTGCCCGTCGGCGCCAAGCAACGCCCGTGGCTCGTCTCCACCTTCAGGCTGAGCGTGGACGGTCTGCCCACCGACGGCGTCCTGAAGATCGACGGCCTCGATCTGACCCGCGACATCGCGACCCGCAAGGTTGGCGAGTTTCGCGAACTCCTGCCCTACTACGGCATCGCACGCTGCTCACCCCTCGTGCTGACGATCGGCGGGCGCAACTATCCGGAGTGGCGCGATTTTGTGCTGAAACGGCTGGCCGAAGGCAAGCCGGCCAGCCCGCTGGGCGCCAAGCTGACTTTCCTCGATGCCAGCCTCAAGCAGGAGCTGGGGAGCCTGCAGTTTTCGCTGGCCGGTCTGGCCGGCTTCCAGTTTGCCCGCGTCGCGTCCCGCGCGGACGAGGCGACGAGCCCGCAAGGAGTAGCCCGCCTGCCAGTCCAGGACATCACGCTGGAAATCGTGCCGGTCAAGTCCTAGGCCTTGACGCGAGGTGGCGTCGCCAGCCGGGCCGGCGCATCCGCTACACTTCCGCCGTCATCCACCGATACGCGCTCAACTCCCATGTCCTACGCCCCTTTCATCAAGGAGATCGGCCGCGGGCCGAAAGGCTCCAAACCCCTCACCATCGACCAGGCCGAAGCCCTGTTCGGCGACATGCTGGACGGCCGCGTGCCTGACCTCGAACTGGGCGCCATCATCCTGTCGATGCGCATCAAGGCCGAATCCCCCGACGAGTTGCTGGGCTTTCAGCGCGCTCTCGACGCCCGCACAACCCACGTCCGCGTCCCGGCCGGCCCCCGCGTGGTCGTGCTGCCCACCTACAACGGCGCCCGCCGGCAGGCCAACCTGATGCCCCTGCTGGCCCTGCTGCTGGCGCGGGAAGGCGTCCCGGTGCTGATCCAGGGTCGCCATGACTTCGACAGCCGGGTCAGCCCCTTCGAACTGCTGGCCGCGCTCGACATCCACCCGGCGGCGAACATCGCCGATGCCGAGGCCCAGCTCGCCGACAGCCATCTGGCCTGCCTGCCGCTGGAAATCCTCGCGCCCGGGCTGGCGCCGCTGCTCGCCCTGCGCCCGCGCCTCGGCGTGCGCAACAGCGGCCACACCCTGGCCAAGCTGCTCGATCCGGCGCCGGGCCACAGCGTGCGAGTCGCATCGATGACTCACCCGGAGTACCTGGAGCGCATCCACCAGCACCTGGTCGCCACCGGCGGCGTATCGATGCTGCTGCGCGGCACCGAGGGTGAAGCCTTCGCCAATCCGCGCCGCCGGCCGCGACTGGAAGTCTTCGTGAACGGCAGCGCGCAGGTCGCCTTCCCGGCCGAGGAGGGCGGCGCACCGCCGGTCGAAGGGCGCGCCGACGATCCGGAAGTGACCGCCAACGCCGCGCTGATCCGCGCCATGCTGTCCGGAGAGGTCGCGATACCCCAGCCCATCCTCGATCAGGTCGGCGCCCTGCGGGAACTCAGCCGCGTCCCCCGCCAGCAGCGCGGATCGGAGAGCGGCACAGGCAAGCGTTGACCTTTCCGGCTCCCGTGCTTAAATCCAAAGGCCATGCCAAAGCAATGTAACGGACGGCTGCCCGGCCGATACCGGCATGGCCCAGACAACCACATGCGGGAGAAGAATCATGGCCAAGAAAGCCTTGTGCATCGGCATCAACGACTATCCGGGCACCCAGAATGACCTGAGCGGCTGTGTCAATGACGCCACCGACTGGGCCGCCGGACTCGCCGCGCGCGGCTTTGCGGTCACCAAATTGCTCGACGCTCAGGCTACCAAGGCCGCCATGCTGGGCGCCATGACCGACCTGATCGGCGGCGCGGCCAAGGGCGACTCGCTCATCATCACTTACTCCGGCCACGGCACCTGGGTGCCGGACCAGAACGGCGACGAACCGGACGGCCGCGACGAGGGCTTGTGCCCGTGGGACATCGGTTCGGGCAACGTGCTGCTGGACGACGAGATCGCACCAATCTTCACCCACCACGCCACCGGCGTACGGGTGGTGCTGATTTCCGACAGCTGCCATTCGGGTAGCGTCACCCGCGGCAACTCGCTCGACCTCGACCCAGGCCTGCCCCGCGCCCGCTTCCTGCCTCCCGAGGCATGGATGAAGGCCGCCGACCTGCCGGCCCCCCGCGTCGCCAAGCTGCCCACCTCTGGCGGCCTGTCGCGCAGCGGCGGCGACCTGCTGCTGGCCGGCTGTACCGACAGCCAGTTCAGCTGGGACACCAGCTTCAAGGGCCGACCGAACGGGGCCTTCACCTACTATGCGCTGAAGGCGCTGGCCTCGCTGCCGGCCTCCGCCAGCTACCAGGACTGGTTCAAGAAGATCACGCCGGGCTTCCTGCCGACCAACCAGCTGCCGCAGAACCCGCAGATCTTCGGCACCCGGACGGCTCGATCCTGGAAGGTGTTCTCCTGAGCAGCGACCTTCCACGACCTTACGCCGAGGCGGCCACGCCCACTCCTGGTGCGCGGCAGCCTCGGTCGCACCATTTTGACGCCGCGCTGCCACCCTTTGGTGCGCGGGTCTGGCTCTGCGCAAGGAAAACAGCGACTTAGGCGGATGGCACGACGCTTGCTGGACCCTGTCCACCAAAGGAGTCGTGATGGCAGAAACCAAATCCACCTGTTGTTACTGCGGCGTCGGCTGCGGTGTCGTAATCGAACATGAAGCCGGTCGCATCACCGGCGTCCGAGGCGACCCGGACCATCCGGCCAATTTCGGCCGCCTGTGCACCAAGGGTTCCACGCTGCACCTGACCGCCGCGCCTGAAACCCAGGTTACCCGCGCCCTGTATCCGGAGCTGCGCACCGATCGCAGCAGCGCCCGCCAGCGCGTGAGCTGGGATGCGGCCCTCGACACGGCCGCCGCACGCTTCGCCGCGATCATCGCCGAACACGGCCCCGACGCGGTCGCCATCTATGGCGCCGGCCAGTTGCTGACCGAGGACTACTACGTCTTCAACAAGCTGATGAAGGGCCTCATCGGCAGCAACAACCTCGACACGAACTCCCGCCTGTGCATGTCCAGCGCGGTGGCCGGCTACAAGCTGAGCCTGGGCGCCGACGCGCCGCCGTGCAGCTACGCGGACATCGCCCACGCTCGCGCGCTGTTCATCACCGGCAGCAACACCGCCTTCGCGCACCCGATCGCCTTCCGCCGCGTCGAGGACGCCCGCAAGGCCAACCCGGACATGAAGCTGGTCGTCATCGACCCGCGCCGCACCGACACAGCAGAAGCCTCCGACCTGCACCTGGCCCTGCTGCCCGGCACCGACATCGCGCTGTACAACGCGATGCTCCACGTGATGCTGTGGGAAGGCTGGGTGGACCGGAACTACATCGACGCCCATACCGAAGGCTTCGACGCGCTGAAGAAGACCGTCCGCGAATACACCCCGGCGATGGCGGCCACAATCTGCGGACTGGACAAGAAGCGCATCGAGGAAGCGGCGCAGATCTTCGCAACCTCGAAGGCCACGATGTCCATGTACTGCCAGGGGCTCAACCAGTTCTCCTTCGGCACCCACAACAATTCGGCGCTGATCAACCTGCACCTGGCCAGCGGCCAGATCGGCCGCCCCGGCGCCGGCCCCTTCTCGCTGACCGGCCAGCCCAACGCGATGGGCGGCCGCGAAGTCGGCGGCCTGGCCAACCTGTTGTCCGCCCACCGGGACATGGCCAACCCCGAGCACCGCGCCGAAGTCGCCGCCCTGTGGGGCGTGGACAGCGTGCCCGACAAACCGGGCAAGAGCGCTGTCGAACTGTTCCGCGCACTGAAGTCCGGCGAAGTGAAGGCAGTATGGATCGCCTGCACGAACCCGGCCCAGTCCATGCCAGACCAGGCCCTGATCCATGAAGCCCTGCAGGCCGCCGAATTCGTCGTGGTGCAGGAAGCCTTCAGCCACACCGAAACCTGCGCTTACGCCGATCTGCTGCTACCCGCCACCACGTGGGGCGAGAAGGACGGCACCGTCACCAACTCGGAACGGACCATCAGCCGCGTCCGACCCGCCGTGTCCGCGCCGGGCGAGGCCCGCCACGATTGGGCGATCGTGGTGGACTTCGCCCGGCGTCTGGGCGCCCACCTCGGCAAGGGCGAGCTAGCCGCCCGCATGTTCCCCTACGCCAAACCGGAAGAGATCTGGAACGAGCACCGGGAATCCACCCGTGGCCGTGACCTGGACATCACCGGCCTGAGCTATGCGACGCTAGAGCACGTCGGCCCCCAGCAGTGGCCCTTCCCCGAAGGCGCCAGCCAGGGCAAGGTCAGGCTCTACGAGGACGGCGTCTTCCCGACCCCGTCCGGCAAGGCCCGCTTCGTCGTCACCGAACACCGCATCACCGCCGAATCGCCGAGCGCCCGCTACCCCCTGCACCTCAACACCGGGCGCCTGCGCGACCAGTGGCACGGCATGAGCCGCACCGGCCTGGTGGCCCGCCTGTACAGCCATGAACCGGAGCCCATGCTGCACATGCACAAGGACGACATGGAGCGCCGCAGCCTCGCCACCGGCGATCTGGTCAAGGTCAAGAGCCGGCGCGGTGAAGTGGTGCTGAAGGTCCTCGAATCGGCTACCCTGCGCCCCGGCCAGTGCTTCGTCCCGATGCACTGGGGCGGCAACACGATGGGCGGCCAGGGCGTCAATGTGCTGCTGCCCGGCGATTTCGACCCCTACTCGAAGCAGCCCGAACTCAAGCACGCCGCCGTGCAGGTAGAGAAATACACCGCCGGCAAGACCCTCGTGGCGATGCGGCGCACCGAACTGGGCGAGGACGGACAACTCCATCCCAACCCACTGACGGTCATGGAAGGCCTGCGCCGCTGGCTACCGCACTTCCCCTACGCCAGCCTGACCCTCGCCGGACGCACCGCGCCGGTAGTGGTGCTGAAAGCCCGCGGCGAAGAATTGGAACCGGCGCTGCTTGAGGCCCTGGACAAGGAGCTGGCCCTCGACGACCCGACCAAGGTGCTGTCCTACCAGGACAGCCGCAAGGACATTGCCAAGCGCGCGCTTGTGGAGGGCGATTCGCTCACCGCGGTGCGTCTGGCCGGCGAGACCAAGGCCGCCGAATGGCTGGCCGACATGATGGTGCAGGGGCACTCGGCCGCCGCCGTGCGCCAGTGGCTGCTGGCGCCGCTGACCCAGCCTCCGGCCGGCCAGGCCGCCCGCGGCAAGGTGATCTGCAACTGCTTCGACGTGGCGGAGGACGACATCCTGGCCGCCTTCCAGTCCGGCGAGTCCCTCGAAGCCCTGCAGACCCGCACCAGATGCGGCACCAACTGCGGCTCCTGCGTGCCCGAACTGAAACGCCTCCAGCAAGGCTGCGGGCACTGACCCCTGCCCCCTGGATGGCCCTCATGGGCCGTCCAGGGGCGCACGTCGCCTCTCCTCCGCCATCCGCTGCATCCGCACGCGGATAAATTTGCGCATACCCCGCAAAACTCAGCCTATATAATGCGGCTTCCGGTAACAAAAGCCGAGCTACTCGGTAAAAGCCTGCGGCGGTCGGCTTCGTTTTCACGACAGGCACGCCAGCAGCATCTGTTTGGGGAATATTTTGCGTACTCAAGAACGCCTGCTGTCCTTGCTCGACCACGTACTCAGCCTGAACGGCCGAGCCTTGTCCTTCACCCGTGACACGGCCCTTCTCGGCAGCGTCCCGGAACTCGATTCCATGGCCGTCGTCGCCGTCCTTACGGCCCTGGAAGAGCAATTCGGCTTCGTGGCCGATGACGATGAAATCGACGGCAGCACTTTCGCCTCTGTCGGCAGCCTGCTCGATTTCGTCGAATCCAAGATCGGCGCCTGATTCATCAGTCATGTGCAGGTGCTCCCCGTGCACCTGCACATTTCTTCACGCCAGCATTTTTCTGACTCTGGCATACTCGCGCCTCGATCAACATAAGCATAAAGTCGCCTCGCATGCTTTTTCCAATTCCTGGCGTGGAACGGAACGAACACGGCAAACCACTCATCGGCCTCGATGACGCCAGCCTGTACGCATTCGGACACCTGCTGCGCAGCACCGAGCAGTTGATCCTGGACCTGTTCAGCCGGGGCTTGCTGTCAGGCACGACCCATACCTGTATCGGCCAGGAGCTGTGCCAGATGGCGGTGGTTCGCGCCCTCGACCACGAGGACGACGCGGTACTATCCAACCACCGCAATCACGGCCACTACATGACCTACTCGGGGGATTTCCTCGGGCTGGTGGCCGAGGTGATGGGACGCAAGGCCGGCGTTTGCGGCGGCTATGGCGGCAGCCAGCATATCGCCTACCGGCATTTCCACAGCAACGGCATTCAGGCCGGCATGACCGGCATCGGCGCAGGGCTCGCTCTGGCGCGCAAGCGCAAGGACTCCCCGGGCATCGTCACAATCATGGTCGGTGACGGCACGCTGGGTGAGGGCCTGCTGTACGAGAGCATGAACCTCGCGTCCATCTGGAATTGCCGGGTGCTCTTCGTCGTCGAGAACAACGGCATCGCCCAGACCACCTACACCTCCGAGACACTTGGCGGCTCCATCGAAGCACGCGGCCAGGCCTTCGGACTGCAGACCTGGCGCCTGAACGACGCAGACCCGGAGTTCAGCGCATCGGTCGCCCGGGTGGTGGCCCAGGTGCGCGAGTCCGGACGGGCCGGCATGCTGGTCATCGACACCCGGCGCCTCGGCCCCCACAGCAAGGGTGACGACCTGCGCGCCGACGACGAGAAAGCCGCGATCGCGGCACGCGATCCGCTCGCCGCAATCGGCCGCCGTCTTGCCGATAGCGAACGGGAGGCGATCGAAGCGCGCAACACCGTCTTCCTGGCCCGCATCGAGGCGGAAGCGCTGGCCTCCCCGGAAGCCAGCTTCGACGCGCAACGCCTGCACACCTTCAGCCCGGTCAGCACGACGCGCATCGGCTCCCTCCAGCCGGCCAAGGCATCGAACGTCCGGCTCGCCATCAACCAGGCGCTGCGCACACTGCTGGGCGGCGACGAACGGGTGCTGCTGATCGGCGAGGATCTCCACGAACCCTATGGCGGCGCCTTCAAGGTCAGCGCCGGCCTGTCCGGCGACTTCGCCGGCCGGGTCATCTCCACGCCGATCAGCGAAGCGGGCATCACCGGCGCCAGCATCGGCCTGGCCCTAGACGGCGAGCGGCCGATCCTCGAGATCATGTTCGCCGACTTCCTGACCCTGTGCATGGACCAGCTCTACAACCATGCGGTGAAGTTCCCGGGCATGTTCGAGGACGTTAAAGTACCGCTGCTGATCCGCACGCCAGCTGGAGGACGGCGCGGCTACGGGCCGACCCACAGCCAGAACCCGGAAAACCTGTTCGTTTCGGTCCCCGGCCTCACCGTCCTGTTCGGCAGCCACCGCCACAACGTGGGGCAGCTGCTGGTGGATGCCGTCCAACGCTGGCCCAATCCCACCGTCTTCCTAGAGCACAAGCTGCTATACGGCGAAGCCCAGGATCCGGCGGACTACGAGCTCGTTGCAGCCAGCCCGGAGGACCAGGGCGCCGACCTGTTCCCCACCCTGCGCCGCGGCGCCGATGCACCGGACGTCACGCTGCTGTCCTTCGGCGGCATGCTGCCCGTCGTCGAGCGTGCCGCGAAACAACTGGAAGAACAGGAAGAGCTGGCCGTCGAGATCGTCGCACCGGCCTTGCTTGCACCGCTTCCCCGCGGCACCTTGCTCGACGCCCTGCTGGATCGTCCGCGCATCGTCGTGGTCGAGGAATCCCACCACGAATTCGGCGTCAGCGCCGAGATCCTGGCCATGCTCGCCGAGGCCGGCTTCACCGGCCAGGTGCTCCGTGTCGGCCTGGCGCCGGTGCCCATAGCCTCCGCCCGCAGCCTGGAACGGGAACAGATCCCGGACGAGCAGATGATTGTCGCCAGCGTGCTCGATCTCATCTGAGCCGCCCCAGAGATTTCCGAGGAACAAGATGGCCGTTTCCATTCACGCACCGCGTATCAACAACAATGACGACCAGGTCAAGCTGATCGCCCTCGACGTGGCCATTGGCCAAAAGGTCGACCGCGGCGCAGTCATCGGCCAGGTCGAGACCGACAAGGCCGTGGTCGATATCGAAGCGCCGGCCGAAGGCTACGTCATCGGCCTGCAGGCCGAGGTCGACACGATGGTCGAGGTGGGCAGCATTCTCGTCTGGCTCGGCGAAAGCGCCGATGAAGTCGTGCCTGCCGCAGCGGCGGTCGAGACGCGGGCTGGCCAGGCATCCGGTGCGCCAACCGCCAAGGCCCGCCTCCTCCTGAAACGCCATGGACTCACCGCCGACCAGGTTCCGGCCGCCGGGGAACGCCTGACTGCCGAAGACGTGGAGCACTACGTCGCCGGCAAGGGCGGCAGGACCGCCCAGGCCTCCGGCAGCCCGGTGGCCACACGCATCGACCGTTTGCCGGACGTACCGGGCGCCCTGCGTCCGCTCCGCCCGGATGAACGCGGCATGGTCAACACCGTCAGCTGGAGCCGTGATTTCGCTGTCCCCGGCTACATCGAGCTCGAATATGACCCGCAGCCGTGGGATGCCTACGCCAAGGATTACGCCGATCGCCATCGCCTGATGCTGAGTCCGCTGCTGTCCCTGATGGCCTGGCGCCTGGTCGAGCTGGCCCGCGAGACGCCGGCCCTCAACGCCACCCATGTCGGCGAACAGCGCTACGAGTACGGCGAGATCAATCTCGGTTTCACCGTCCAGGCCGGCGAGACGCTGTATCTCACCGTCTTGCGCAACGCCGACACCCTCGACGAGAGCGGTTTCGTGAATGCACAGGGCGACATCCAGCGCCGCGCAGCCGGTCACCGGCTCGTCCCGGCCGAGCTGCAGGGCGCCACGATTTCATTCTCCAGCATGGCCCGCTGGAAGGTCAGCCGCCACATCCCCATTCTTCCGCCGCACACCGCGCTGATGGTGGCCCACGCCGTGTCCGCCGACGGTCGCCACGTGCTGGGCGCCACCTACGATCACCGGGTCCTGAACGGCTTCCAGGTGGTCAATACCCTGCGCAAGCTTTCCAAGCCGGCCGTCCCCGACCGCAAGAAGGAAAATACTCAATGAGCCTCAACCAAGCCGCCATCGAAGATGCCATCAAGCAGAAGCTGATCCAGATCTGCGAAACCCTCGGCGAAGACGCCAGCGACCTGGCCCACGACGAACTGATTCCCGCCTCCGGCCTGATCGACTCGGCGGGTCTGCTGGAGTTGCTGATGTGGTACGAAAGCCATTTTGCAATCCCGCTGAAACCTGAAGAGATCACCATCGACAATCTCGGCTCCATCGCCCTGATGGCGGAATACGTCATCAAACGCAAGGGCCAGGCCTGATTTCCCCATCGCGATGAATGCCCCTTTTCCCGCGGGCGCGCCGACGCAAGCCGCCATCGACGTCGTCCCCTTCTTCCTCGATACCCCGGGAGGACGCATCTTTGTGTTGCACCACACGCTGCCCGCAGCCCGCGGACACGTGCTGTGCGTCCCGTCCTTCAATGAGGAGATGAACCGCTGCCGCAGCATGGTCACACTACAGGCCCAGGCTTTCGCAGGGCTCGGTTTTGGCACCCTGGTCATCGACCCCTTCGGGACCGGCGACAGCGACGGCGATTACGGGGATGCACGCTGGGAGTCCTGGCTGGAGAACATTGGGGCCGCGGTCGACTGGCTCGACGAACGGGAAGGCTGCGCAGTGCTCCTCGGTATCCGGACTGGCGCGCTGCTGGCCGCCGAATGGCTTCACGACAAGGCGCCGGCATCGCGTCCCGCGTTGATTGCCTGGCAGCCCGTGACCGACGGCAAGCAGTACTTCACGCAGTTCCTGCGCATGCGCATTGCCGCCAACATGGACCGCAGCGACCTGCCCAAGGAGACCACTGCCAGCATGCGCGAGCAGCTGGCAGCCGGCACTCCTGTGGAAGTCGGCGGCTACGAGATACACCCTGAGCTGGCCAAGGCCTTGGACAGCCGCAAACTCGCCGACTTTCCGCCCCCGGCCGATACCGCCACACTCTGGCTCGAGCAGATCGTGCCCGGTGGCAGCGTGCCCTCCGCGGCCGGAGAGCGCGTGCTGAGTACCTGGCAGGCTGCGGGAGTGCAAACGGAAGTCCAGGGCTTCGATGGGCAGGCCTTCTGGCAGCTTCATGAGCGGGCCCTCGCCCCCGAGGCCATCCGCCTGACGACCGAATGGCTCAGGGCGAAGGCAGGAACGACATGAACGAACGCGCGATACGTTTCGACTGCCACGGCGCTCCGCTGGTCGGCATCTTTCATCCGTCTGCCAATCCGGCGGCCCGACGCGGCGTCCTGATGGTGGTCGGCGGGGGTCCCCAATACCGCGTTGGCGGGCACCGACAGCTCGTTCTGTGGGCGCGCAAGCTCTCTTCAGAGGGCTTTCCGGTTTTGCGTTTCGACTACCGTGGCATGGGTGACAGTCATGGTGAGTTCCTCGGTTTCGAAGACGCCGACGATGACATCCAGACCGGCATCGACCAGTTGCTCAAGGAAGCCCCCGGGCTCGACGAGATCATCCTGTGGGGCGAATGCGACGCCGCTGCAGCGATCCTGTTCTACGCCTACCGGGATCCCCGCGTGAAGGGTCTGGTGCTGCTCAACCCGTGGGCCCGCACGGAGGCGGGTCAGGCCAAGACCGTGCTGCGCCACTACTACCTCAACCGCATCATGCAGCCCAGCTTCTGGCGCAAGGTGTTCAGCTTCCAGTTCAACATCCTCGACTCGGTGCGCTCTGCCATTCCGCTGATCGCCGCCGCAAAAGGTGCTTCGGGCAAGAACAGCGATGTAGCAGCGGATCCGTTCGCCCCCCTGCCCCGCAGTGCCTCGCTACCCGACCGGTTGTATACGGGCTTCAACCGCTTCAAGGGGCCGGTCATGCTGGTCATGAGCGGACGCGATTTCATCGCCAAGGAATTCGACGACCTCATTCGGGACTCCGCCCCCTGGCAAACGGCCATCGCCGCCAAACCCACAACGCGCTTCGACTTGAAGGACGGCGACCATACCTTTTCGTCACGGGAATGGCGTGACCAGGTCGTCAGCTGGAGCCTGGGCTGGCTGCGCGGACACTGATTCCATCTCTCTCATCTTTCATGGCCAGACCGATTATCGAGCCGGTGACCGAGCAGAACCTGCCGGAATTCGCCGAATTTCTCTACGCCAACCTGAGCAAGGATCGCAGCCCGGCCGAATGGCAACAGGCACTGCGCGTCGGCTGGGACCCGGAACGCCCCAACTTCGGCTTCCTGATGCGCGACGAGGGTCGCATCGCCGGCGGTATCGGTGCCATCTATGCGCAGCGGCGCGTCAACGGTCGTGAGGAGCGCTTCTGCAACATCACCAGCTGGTGCGTGCTCGATGCCTACCGCAAGCAGAGCATGCGGTTGGCGATGGCCATCGTCGAACAGCCCGGTTATCACTTCACCGACTTTTCGCCGACCGAGGTCGTCGGTGGAGTCCTGCGCTTCCTCAAGTTCAAACCGATCGACGAACGTCAGACCGTCATACTGAACCTGCCCCGCCTGCTGGCCAGTGGTCGCGTGATCACCGAAGCAGCGAAGATCGAGGCCACGCTACAGGGCGACGCCCGGCAGGCTTATCGTGACAACGCTGGCTTTCCCTGGCTCACGCACCTCATCGTCGGCTCCGGTACGTCCTGGTGCCACGTGATTTACAAGCGCTGGACATTCAAGGGTTTGCCGGCAGCCCGCATCATCCACGTCGGAGACCCCGAAGTCTTCAGTCGGCATGTGGGGCGCCTGACCACCCATTTCCTGTTCAACGGGATCGTCAGCACCCATGTGGACACCCGGCACCTGCGCTGCGACGTGTCCCCCTCCAGAATTCGTTCCGGCTTCAACGCTAAGCTGTACCTCAGCCCGAGCCTCCAGGAGCCGGACATCGACTATCTCTACTCCGAGACGGTCGCCATGAATCTCTAATGGAACGGCCCCATGACCGACAAGCGCATCCTGATGGTCGCCTTCCACTATCCCCCCGTCCGGGTCAGTAGTGGCATTCAACGTACCCTGAAATTTTCTGCCTATCTCAGGGATCATGGCTGGGAGCCAATGATCCTGACCATCTCGCCACGCGCCTATGAAATGGTCAGCGATGACCAGATGAAGGAGATTCCCGACGGGATGATCGTCGAGCGCGCCTTCGGGCTGAATACACAGCGCCATCTGTCGATCAAGGGGCGGTATCTGCGCTGGATGGCGCAACCCGATCGCTGGGCCAGTTGGTGGCCGATGGGCGTCCTGACGGGGCTGCGCATGATCCGCAAGTACCGGCCGAAGGCCATCATGGCGACCTATCCGATCGCTACGTCCCACTGGATCGGCCTGACCCTCCACCGGTTGACGGGCCTCCCCTTCGTGGCCGATTTCCGGGATGCGATGACGGAGCCGGATTATCCGCGCGACCCGGTCACCTGGAAGGTGCACCGCCGACTGGAGAAGGCTCTTGTCACCCACTGCACCAAGGCCATCTTCACCACCCAGGGCACCCTGGACATGTACGCGGAACGCTACCCGGAGATTCCATCCTCCCGCTGGGCAATCATCGAAAACGGCTTCGACGAAGAGAACTTCAAGGATGCTGAAACCGGCCTCGATCGGCACCGGCTTGGCGCAGAAGGACAGCTGGTTCTGGTCCACAGCGGCATCCTTTATCCGCAGGAGCGGGATCCACGCCCCTTCTTCACAGCACTCCAGAGTCTCAAGCAGGCTGGGGAAATCAGCGCGGCAACCCTGAAGGTCGTACTCCGCGCAACGGGCACCGACGACCTCTACCGCAAGATGATCGCCGATTACGGGATCGAAGATCTTGTCAGCATCGAACCCACCATCGCATACCGGTCGGCCCTGCAGGAGATGCTGCGTGCAGATGGACTGCTGTTGATGCAGGCATCCATCTGCAATCACCAGATTCCAGCGAAATTGTACGAGTACGCCCGCGCCGGACAGCCCATCCTGGGCCTGACGGATTTCGCTGGCAACACCGCCCATCTTCTCCGCGAACTCGGCTGTACCCACATCGCGGATATCGCCGACGCGGAATCGATCCGCGGCACCCTGCGTAGCTTCATAACCGCATGGCAATCGGGACAGCTCAACGGAGTCCGCCGTGAGTTGGCCGATACCTGCTCCCGACGCTCACGCACCGAGGAACTGGCGCGCCTGCTGGAGTCGATAAGCCGCTGAACGGCATCCCACGCATGCCCGTGTCCAAATGTGCAGGACGAACGATGGGCTTGCGCTAGACTCGTTGCTAAAACTGGCCAATAGCCCCTTTGTCATAGGCATCCGAAATAGAGTCCCCCGCAAAGATGACCACGACGCTACTTCACGAACTCATCAGTGCCTCCTCCGAGCGTAGCCCGGAGGCTGCAGCCCTCGGTACGAGAAACCTGACCCTCTCCTATGGCGAGCTCGAGGCCAGCGTACGCGCCTTTGCATCAGGCTTGATGGCCCTCGGCCTCGAGCGGGGCGAGCGGATCGGGATCTTTCTCGACAAGCAGATCGAAACTGTCGTCGCCAGCTTTGGTACGGCCCGCGCGGGCTGTGCCTTCGTGCCGGTCAATCCGATCCTCAAGGGCGAACAGGTCATGCATATCCTGCGGGACTGCAACGCCCGCCTGCTGGTGACCTCGGCTGAGCGCCTGCCCCTGCTGGTGGATGCCCTGCCCCACTGCCATGACCTGCGCCACGTGGTTCTGACTACCCGGCCAGCCGCAGCGCTCACCCTGCCGGGCGTAAACGTCGTGCAATGGGACGAGTTGCTCGCCGCTCCGTCGCAGCCGGGCCACCGGATCATCGACACCGATCTGCTGTCCATTCTGTACACTTCCGGCAGCACCGGGCGTCCGAAAGGAGTCGTGCTGTCCCACCGCAACATGGTTGCAGGTGCCAAGAGCGTGGCCAGCTATCTCGGCAACAATCCGGACGACACCCTGCTTGCAGCCCTGCCCCTGTCCTTCGATGCGGGCTTCTCCCAGCTCACCACCGCCTTCCATAGCGGCGCCAAGGTCGTGCTGCTGAACTACCTGCTGCCCCAGGACGTACTCAAGGCGGTCGTCAGGGAAAAAATCACCGGCTTGACTGCCGTGCCGCCGCTGTACATTCAGCTGGCCCAGCTGAAGTGGCCCGCCGAGGTCACCGAGCATCTACGCTATTTCGCCAACACCGGCGGACGCATGCCGCTCGAGACCCTCAAGCTGCTCCGCGGGCAGCTGCCCAAGACTCAGCCCTTCCTTATGTACGGTCTCACCGAAGCATTCCGCGCGACCTATCTTCCGCCAGATCAGGCCGATAGCCGGCCTGACTCGATCGGCAAGGCCATACCCAATGCAGAGGTAATGGTGTTGCGGGAAGATGGATCGGAATGCAGCCCTAATGAACCTGGCGAGCTGGTCCAACGTGGTGCGCTGGTTGCCTTGGGCTACTGGAACGACCCGGACAAGACGGCCGAACGCTTCAAACCCCTTCCCAATACGGCCCCCGGACGCCAGGCGGGCTTCGTCCTGCCGGAAATCGCCGTGTTTTCGGGGGACACCGTCCGTCGTGACGAGGAAGGCTATCTCTACTTCATCGGCCGTCGCGACGAGATGATGAAAACCTCCGGCTACCGGGTCAGTCCCACCGAAGTCGAAGAGATCCTGTACAGCACCCAACTGGTTGGCGAATGCGTGGCATTCGGTGTGCCGCATCCCAGTCTCGGCCATTCCATCTGTGTCATCGCCACCGGCAAGGACTGTAGCCCGCTCGATAGCGCGGCGCTGCTGAATGAGTGCAAGCAACGCATGCCCGCCTACATGGTGCCCGCCGTCATCGAAGCGCGGGACGGCCCGCTCCCCCGCAATCCTAATGGCAAGATCGACCGCAAGACACTGTCTACCGAATTCGAAACGGCCCGCAAGGTACAGTAATGAGTGACGCAAGCCGCGACAAACCGGTCCACGTAGCGATGGACCAATTCCAGTCCGCTGATGGCGAGCTGTTGATCGGTGGCATCCCCCTGCGCCGCCTCGCTGAACGCGTGGGGCAGACTCCGTTCTATGCTTACGATCGCGGACTGTTGAGCCAACGCGTTGCCGAGCTACGTGGCGTCCTGCCTGCAGGCATCAAGATCCATTTCGCCATGAAGGCCAACCCGATGCCTGCCGTGGTGGACCACATGGCCCGTCTGGTCGACGGCATCGATGTGGCCTCTGGACGCGAACTCAAGATTGCCCTCGACAGCGGCACCAATCCCCGCGATATCAGCTTTGCCGGGCCGGGCAAGCGCCATGAGGAACTGCGCCAAGCTGTAGCTGCGGGCATTCTGATCAACGTCGAATCGTTCCGTGAGGTTGCCGAACTGGCCGCCATCCGCCAGGAGAGCGGCTGGCCGGTCCGCGTGGCCGTGCGTGTGAACCCGGACTTCGAACTGAAGAGCTCGGGCATGAAAATGGGCGGGGGCCCCAAGCAGTTCGGTGTCGACGCCGAAAAAGTGCCTGATCTGCTCGCGGACATCGGCCGAGCCGGACTTGCCTTCGAAGGCTTCCATCTTTTCGCAGGCTCGCAGAACCTCCGTCCCGACGCCATCATTGAAGCCCAGCGCAAGTGCTTCGATCTGGCAGTACGGCTCGCCGAAGATGCGCCAGCCCCCGTCAAATTCCTCAACCTCGGTGGTGGCTTCGGCATCCCGTATTTCCCCGGCGAGCAGCGTCTCGATCTGACAGCCATCGGCGCCAATCTCAAAGCCATCGAAGAAGAGGCGGCAAGCAAGTTTCCAGGCGCCGAGATCGTCATCGAACTGGGGCGCTACCTGGTCGGCGAGGCCGGAGTCTATGTCTGCAAGATCGTAGACCGGAAAGACTCCCGCGGACATACCTTCCTCGTGGCAGACGGTGGCCTTCATCACCACCTGTCCGCCTCCGGAAATTTCGGCCAGGTCATCCGCAAGAATTATCCCGTTGCCATTGGAGACCGCATGAGCGAGCCTACCGGGGAAACAGTCTCCATTGTCGGCCCCCTGTGCACACCACTCGATATTCTCGCAGACCGGATGCTTCTCCCCGATGCCCAGCCCGGCAACCTCGTCGTCATCTTTCAGTCTGGCGCCTACGGTGCCAGCGCTAGCCCGCAGACATTTCTGGACCATCCCCGGGTAGTCGAAATTCTGGTCTGAAGAAACGGATTCAATAATGCAAAGGGGCCACGCAAGATCAGCGTGGCCCCTCTGCATTTCACAGCCCGAATCCTGATGAAACGGACAAAAAGCAGCTTCAGACAGCCCTAACCAAAATGATCGTCAGGCAGTGACTCCACCTGCAGATCGTTATCCTTCGCGAAATTCCTCAAAAAATTGTACGCCAGCGGCTCAATATCGTGGATTCGCGCATCCACGAGCACTGTCTTGTCACCCCGCAAATTACATGCAGGCCGAACGTATGGGGAATAAGTCATGCGATTGTCCGCTCCGAACACGGACATTATCCCGCACAAGCGATCCGCCCAATCACTAGGACGAAACGTTCTCCCATCACTAGTGCGACCAACGATAACGAAATTTTCGATTTTTTGAATCATGTGCGATGACTGAAATGATTTCGCCGAACAACAGCCTTACCACAAGCGCTCCCCCCGTCTCCCTTTCGCGAAGAGGCTCCGAAAATCTCATTATGGAACGTAATCCGATCTAACCCCACCGAGAAGAAACCACGACTGACTGAATGCTAGACGATCGTTCCTGGACATACAAACACAAGCAAACGCTCTCATCTCCGTCCCCCAAAAAGCAAAACTGTGGGCCTCAGCCCACAGTTCCATTCAATCACTTCATAAACCAAACCGGCACAAGGTCGAAGTTCTGAATCAAATATCCAGGGAGACGCACGACGCGCGACCCTAAGACTTCAAGTCACGCGACCAGAGATGACGGTAGACAAACCCCGGGTATGCAAACACAGCAAACAAGCACAAGGTGATCGCAAAGAACTCCCAATTCTGGGAATAACGAGAACCGTTTTCGGATACTTCCCGTGCTCCGAAAACGGCTCCGGCAAGAAAGTAATAGACAATCAGCTCCAGCACTCTCAACAGAACTGTCTTTTCCCTTGATACACGGAACAGAAAGAACAGTCGCTCACTGAAGAAAGGCAGGTTCGCCAAGGCAAACAGCAGGACCAACTCGCCGATGTGCCTCACCTTTTACCTGCCCTTCCAGTAGTTGTTATGCTCGGATAATGCTCAAAGAGAACCCAGCAGCGAATACGCACAGAGCGACATCAGCCCCTGCGGCACAAGCCCAAGCCCCGCGATGGCGATCCCATTCAGGGACAACAGCACACGCATGTCGGCCGGAGCGGTGAGCGGCGTGGCGTCCAGCGGCTCGTCGAAGAACATCACCTTCACGACACGCAGATAGTAATACGCTCCGATGAGTGACATTACAACGGCCAGAATCGCAATCCAGATGTAACCGGCAGCGACGACAGCCTGCAGCACAGAGAACTTTGCAAAGAAACCCACAAAGAACGGGATACCGGCCATCGAGAACATCACCATGGCCATCACACCGGCAAACCAGGAATTGCGCTTATTCAGGCCCTTGAAGTCGTCAAGCGTCTCGGCTTCGAAGCCAGCCCGCGACAGCAGCAGCAGCACACCGAAAGAAGCAAGACTCGTGAGCACGTACGAAACGACGTAGAACATCGCGGAGCTGTAGGCGTTGAGGGCGAAATGACGATCACCGCCAACCACCCCGGACACCAGGCCAAGCAGCATGAAACCCATGTGGGAAATGCCCGAATAGCCCAACATGCGCTTGAGGTTCGATTGGGCGATAGCCGCCAGGTTCCCCAGCACGATCGACAACACGGCGAGCACCATCAGCATCGACTGCCATTGCTCAGCGAACTCGAAGAGGCCATTCACCAGCAGACGCATTGCCATCGCAAACGCAGCCAGCTTGGGCGCCGAAGCGATGAACAGCGTGATCGAAGTCGGTGCACCGTGATAGACGTCGGGAATCCACATGTGGAAGGGAACGACACCAAGCTTGAAAGCAAGCCCTGCCACGATGAACACCAGCCCGAACATCAGCACAGTCTTGTTGCCCGCCTGCTGATAGATGGCTTGTGCCACACCGGAAATCTCCAGCGTGCCTGCAGCGCCATACAGCATCGAGATCCCATACAGCAGCAGACCGGAAGCCAGCGAACCAAGGACGAAATACTTCATTGCAGCTTCAGTCGCACGGGCCGAATCGCGCAGCAAAGCAACCATCGCGTACGAGGCCAGCGACAGAAGTTCGAGCCCCAGATAGATCGTCAGGAAATGATTGGCGGTAATCATCACCATCATGCCCAGGGTCGCGAAAATTACCAGCACGTAATATTCGGTGGTCTCGATCTTCCGTTCGTGCATGTAACTGCGCGAATACAGCAGCGCGATCGCAACGGCGAAGTAGAGGATAAGCTTCAGGAAGTCCCCCATCAGATCATCCACGTACATGTTGCTGAACGTGAAGCTCACCTGCCCGTCCATCGTGAACAGCGTGATTGCAGCCGCCCCGATCAGCGTCAGCTGACTCAGCGCATAAGCAACGTTGCGAGGCTGCTTCGAGAATGTGCCCGCAAGCAGAATCACGAAGGACATTGCAACGACGAACAACTCGGCCGCTGCTGGGTAAAAATCAGGGATTACAAAGTTCATCTTAAGGCCACATTCCGCTGGTTTCGTATCCGTTACAGGCTCAAAGCTTGCTCACAGCAACGTGCTTGAGCAGTTCATTGACCGACGCGTGCATGACTTCGGTTACAGGGAAGGGATAGATACCCATGGCCAGAACACACACGGCAAGGATCGCAAGGAAAACGAACTCGCGATTGTTGATGTCGGTCAGCTCAGCCACATGGTGATTGGCCACTGCGCCGAACACCACACGCTTGTACATCCACAGCGTATAGGCGGCACCGAGGATCAGCGTAGTCGCGGCACCGAAACCAATCCAGAAATTGAACTTCACGGCGCCCAGCGCAACCATGAATTCACCGACAAAACCGGACGTGGCCGGCAGGCCGGAGTTTGCCATTGCAAAAAGCATGAACAGCGCAGCGAACTTGGGCATCACGTTCACCACACCGCCGTAATCGGCAATCTGGCGAGAGTGCATGCGGTCATACAGGACGCCGATCGAGGCAAACATGGCCGCAGACACGAAACCGTGGGAAATCATCTGGACAATCGCGCCCTCGACACCCAGCGGATTAAAGATGAAGAAGCCCAATGTGACGAAACCCATGTGAGAAATGGACGAATAAGCCACCAGCTTTTTCATGTCCGTCTGCACCAGCGCGATAAAGCCGATGTAGATCACGGCAATCAGGGACAGCGTGATGATCAGCGGAGCAAAGGCATGGCTCGCATCCGGCGCGATCGGCAGAGCGAACCGCAGAAAACCGTAGGCCCCCAGCTTCAGCGCGATTGCAGCCAGCACGATGGAGCCACCGGTCGGTGCCTCCACGTGGGCATCAGGCAGCCAGGTATGAACCGGGAACATCGGTACCTTCACGGCGAAGGAGACCAGGAACGCCAGGAAGATGAGGCTCTGCACATCCATGCCGAGCTTGAGCTGGTGCCAATCTAGAATATTAAAGCTGCCGCCCGACTCCATGAACAGGTAAAGCAGCGCAATCAGCATCAGAAGCGAGCCCGCAAGGGTGTATAGGAAGAACTTGATAGCCGCATATACGCGGTTCGCCCCGCCCCATACACCGATGATAATGAACAGCGGAATCAGCGATGCCTCGAAGAAGACGTAGAACAGCACGCCATCCAGCGCAGAGAAGATCCCATTGATCAGACCGGACATGATCAGGAAGGCAGCCATGTATTGAGCAACCTTCTCCTGAATCACCTCCCAGCCGGCCACCACGACAATCACGGTGATGAAGCTGTTCAGAAGAACGAAAAGCACCGAAATACCATCAACACCCAGCACATAGTTGATGTTGAAGCGCGGGATCCACGGATAGGCTTCAACGAACTGCATGGCACTCGTGGTGACATCGAAGCCCGTGTAGAGCGGGATGCTGACGGCCAGACCCGCAAGCGCAAAAAACAGCGCAAGAAATCTCGCGACCGACGCATTACGGTCCGACCCCGAAGCGAGCGCTAATAGGCCACCAACGATCGGAACCCAAATCGCAAGGCTGAGGAATGGAATACCCGTCATCTCTACTTTCCGTTCTATGCGCCCCGCAAGGGGCGCAAAAGTCCTAAATTATGTGAAGTGTTCCCTGCAATTCGTCGCTGAACGAATCAACCGCGATTCACCCAGAAAGCCAGCAACAGGAAAACACCAATAATCATCGAAAACGCATACTGATAGATGTGGCCGCTCTGGAAGAGACGCGACAACTGCGCGATCAGACCAACAGCCTTTGCAGAGCCATTCACTGCAATACCGTCAATGATGGTCTGGTCGCCGACCTTCCACAGCAGGCGGCCAACAAGTCGGGCTCCAGCAGCAAAGACCGCTTCGTTGATCTTGTCGAAGTAGTACTTGTTTTCCAGCAGGCGATGGATCGGGCTGAAAACCCGGGCGATAACCGGCGGAACGGACGGAACGACCAAATACAGCAGACCGGCAAGTACGACACCGCTGGTCGCCAGGATGAACGGAAGCGACGTCAAACCATGCAGCGCCATCGCAGCCGGGCCATGGAACTCTTCGCCCAGTTCAGCCATCGCATGGTGATGCTCGGCGAAATGAATGACACCCTTGAAGAAGTCGCCAAAGAGCATCTTGTCGATGCTGAAGTAACCGATCAGCACCGAAGGCACGGCCAGCAGAACCAGCGGAACGGTAACGACCCACGGCGACTCGTGCGGCTTCTGGCCCGGCGCCAGCCCATGATGATGTTCGTCGTGGTGCTCGTCATCGTGGCCATGCTCATCATGAGCGTGTTCATCGGCGTGGGCATCATGCCCATGGACAGCCTCTTCGTGAGCCTTGCCGAAACGCTCCTCCCCGTGGAAAACCAGGAAGTACATACGGAAGGAGTAGAAAGCCGTCACGAAGACCCCTGCAATCACGCAGAAATAGGCATAGCCGGAACCGTACAGCTCGGAGAGTTGCACAGCCTCGATGATCGTGTCCTTGGAGTAGAAGCCCGAGAAGAACGGGAAGCCGATCAGCGCGAGCGAGCCCAGCAGCGACGTGATCCACGTGACCGGCATGTACTTCCACAGGCCGCCCATGTTGCGCATGTCCTGATCATGATGCATGCCGATGATGACCGAACCCGCGCCGAGGAACAGCAGCGCCTTGAAGAAGGCATGGGTCATCAGGTGGAAGACGGCTGCCGAGTAGGCGGACACACCCAGCGCAACGGTCATGTAACCCAACTGCGAGAGCGTCGAGTAAGCCACGACGCGCTTGATGTCGTGCTGCACGATACCCAGGAAACCCATGAACAGCGCGGTCGTGGCGCCGATGATCAGCACGAAGGACAGTGCCGTTTCGGACAGCTCGAACAGCGGAGACATGCGGGCAACCATGAAGATGCCGGCCGTCACCATCGTCGCCGCGTGGATCAGTGCCGAAATCGGGGTCGGGCCTTCCATGGAGTCAGGCAGCCACACATGCAGCGGCACTTGGGCGGACTTACCCATGGCGCCGATGAACAGGCCAATACAGATGGCAGTGATGAGAGGCCAGCCCGTCTCAGGAATCGTCATGCCAGCAAGCTCGCCGGCCTTGGCAAACACTTCCGTGTAGTTCAGGGTGCCCGCGAACGCCGCGATCAAACCGATACCCAACAGAAAACCGAAGTCACCCACCCGATTGACCAGGAAGGCCTTCAGGTTCGCAAAGATCGCCGTCGGACGTGTGTACCAGAATCCGATGAGCAGGTAGGACACCAGGCCCACGGCCTCCCAGCCGAAGAACAACTGCAGGAAGTTGTTCGACATGACAAGCATGAGCATCGAGAACGTGAACAGCGAGATATAGCTGAAGAAGCGCTGGTAACCAGGATCCTCTGCCATGTAGCCGATCGTATAGATGTGCACCATCAGGGACACGAAGGTCACTACCAGCATCATCATCACGGTCAGCGAATCGATCATGAAACCGACTTCAAGATCGAGCCCGCCGCTGGAGGCCCAGTGGTACAGGGTACCGTTGAAGGTGTTGCCGGCCTGAACGTCCTGGAAGATCAGCACGGACAGCACGAAGGCCGTTGCGACACCGGCGATGGTGACGGTGTGAGCTCCACGCCTGCCGATGATCTTCCCGAACAGCCCCGCCATGATCGCACCAAACAACGGCGCAAGCGGAACCAGCAGATATAGCTTTTGCATCCCAGTCATTCGAACGCTTCCTTATCCCTTGAGGCTATCCAGATCATCAACGTGGATGGTCCGCAGGTTGCGGAACAGTGCAACCAAAATCGCCAGGCCAATGGCCGATTCCGCAGCTGCCACAGTCAATATGAAGAACACAAAAATCTGGCCTGCGGCGTCCCCGAGGTAATACGAGAAGGCGACGAAGTTCAAATTGACGGCCAACAACATTAACTCAATCGCCATCAGCAGCACGATCAAGTTCTTACGATTCAAGAAGATACCAACCACGCTTATCGCGAAGAGAATGGCACCCAATATCAAATAGTGAGACAACGAAATCATTACTAGGCCCCCCTGACGATCGCCAGCAGAAATTATTCTTTTTCTGCACGCATCGAGACGATGCGCACACGATCATCACGCTTGACAGCAACCTGCGCAGCGGGATCGATGATCTTCACGTTCTTGCGCTTGCGCAGCGTCAGCGCCACGGCAGCCACCATTGCGACCAGCAGCACAATCGATGCCAGTTCGAACGGATAAACGTACTCGGTATAAAGCAGACGGCCGAGTTCCTTGGTGTTGCTGTAGCCCTGCTCCACCTCGGCGGGCTGCGGCATTGCGTCGAGACCGAAGTAACGGCCACCCAGCACCATGATCATTTCGACCACCATCAGCACACCAATCAGTGCGCCAACCGGCAGATAACTCCAGAAGCCTTGTCGGATTCGTTCGAGATTGATGTCGAGCATCATCACGACAAACAGGAACAGCACCATCACCGCCCCGACGTAAACCATCACCAGCGCAATCGCCAGGAACTCCGCGTGCAGCAGCATCCAGATGCCGCCTGCGCTGAAGAACGCCAGGACGAGGAACAAGGCCGCGTGCACCGGATTACGCGCCGTGATGACACGTAACGACGCCAGTACCAGCACGGTCGAAAAGAAGTAAAAGATTACCGACTGAAAATCCATCTGCGTATTCCGATGTGTGTGTCTGTAGCCGCTTCCGCGTCCTTACCGGTACTTGGAATCGATTTCTCGATCCTTGGCAATCTGCCCCTCATACCGATCCCCAACCGCGAGAAGCATCTGCTTGGTGTAATACAGATCACCCCTCTTTTCGCCGTGGTACTCAAAAACACGGGTTTCGACGATGGCATCGACTGGGCATGCTTCCTCACAGAATCCACAGAAGATGCACTTGGTCAGGTCGATGTCGTAACGACTGGTACGCCGGGAACCGTCATCGCGCTGCTCCGACTCGATCGTGATCGCCATGGCCGGGCAGATCGCCTCGCACAGCTTGCACGCGATGCAGCGCTCCTCCCCGTTGGGATAGCGACGCAGCGCATGCAATCCGCGGAAACGGGAGCTCTGGGGCGTCTTTTCGTCGGGAAACTGAACCGTGATCTTCCTTGCAAAGAGATGACGTCCGGTCAGCGCCAAGCCCTTAAGCAATTCCTTAAGGAACAGGCTCCCTACGTAATTCTTCATAGAACCCATATCGATCCCCTTACTTCCACAACGACAACGGCGACATGATCCACACCGCAACGACAACTACCCAGAACAGCGTCAGCGGAATGAACACCTTCCAACCCAGCCGCATGATATGGTCGTATCGGAAGCGCGGAAACGTTGCACGGAACCAAAGAAACAAGAACAGAATGAACGACGTCTTGAGCGCCAGCCAGACGAACCCATCCGGCAGGAACCCGACAGGCGACAGCCACCCGCCAAGGAACAGGATCGATGTCAGCGCCGACACGAGAATCATGTTGGCATATTCACCGAGGAAGAACAGCGCGAATGCCATCCCCGAGTATTCGACCATGTGACCAGCCACGATTTCCGATTCACCTTCCACCACGTCAAACGGTGCGCGGTTCGTCTCCGCAATACCGGAAATAAGGTAGACGATGAACATCGGGAAAAGAGGCAGCCAGTTCCAGCTCAGGAAGCCCAGACCCAGATCGGCACCCTGCCCTTTGCCCTGGCTGGCGACGATATCCGACAGGTTGAGGCTCGAAGAAATCATCAGCACGCAGACGAGTGCAAAGCCCATCGCGATTTCGTACGAAACCATCTGGGCTGCGGCCCGAACGCCGCCGAGGAACGCGTACTTTGAGTTGGAGGCCCACCCTGCAATGATCACCCCATACACTTCTATGGAAGTGACAGCCAGCAGGAACAGCAGACCGGCATCAACGTTGCCGACAACCCAACCGTCGCTGAATGGCACCACGGACCAAGCCGCAAGCGCGGGGCCAAGAGCCAGGACCGGGCCCACGATGAACAGCCCCTTGCTGGCTCCGGAAGGAACAATGATTTCCTTCAGCAGAAGCTTCACGCCATCGGCGATCGGCTGCAGCAAGCCCCGCGGTCCCACACGATTGGGACCGATACGGACCTGCATGTAACCGATGACCTTACGCTCGGCCAGCGTCAGGTATGCCACGCACAGAAACAGCGGCGCGATGATACCGATGATCTTCAGCAACGACCACACCAGTGGCCACGCACTGCCAAAAAAGGTCGCTACGGGTTCGATGAAAGCATCCATTACACTCGCTCCACGCTAACTTCGCCATGCAGGCCACCCAGCGCCGAAGTGTCTGCGTGCGCACCAGCCAAACAAATGCTTCCATCAACGACGCCGTCGTCGATCGCCACAGGAACGGTGACGGCACCGGCGGCAGATCTCACCTTCGCCTTACCCCCTGCCTCCAGTCCCAACTTGGCGGCCGTAGCTGCGCTGACGCGTAGCGCAGGTGCCTGCCCGTCGCGGGTCTTCTGCAGCGGTGCGGAACGCCGTGCAATCGGATCGGCTGCATAAATGGGAATGTCAGCAACACGTTCGACACCCTGTGCCAGCACACCGAGCTCGAAGGACTCAACGGTAATCGCGCTATTCAGACGCGAAGAGTCGACCTGCTGTGCAGCACCGAGAATGACCTGCCGTACGTCCTCAACCTTATCGAAACCGAAACCGTCAAGACCAATCAATTGGCCCAGAACACGCAGCACCTTCCAGCCAGGACGGGCTTCGCCAGCCGTCTTGACCACCGGGTAAAACGCCTGGGCACGTCCTTCGGTATTTACGAAGGTGCCAGCCGTCTCGGTAAAAGGCGCGATGGGCAACAGGACGTCTGCGTAAGCCAGCGCAGCTTCGGACTTGAAGGCCGACAGCACGATGACGGTCTCCGCCTTGCCGAGAGTTTCGACGGCCCCCTGCCCTGCCTGCGTATCCAGCTCGGCATCAAGCCCGAACAGGACATAAGCCTTCAGCGGAGCAGACAACATTGCAGCTGCATTCTTGCCTCCCTTGGAAGGCAGGCCGCCGACCAGATATGCACCGACGGTGTTGGCCGCTTCACCGAGAAGACCGAACTTACCCTTGCTGAGACGGGCGATCTCCTGAGCCACCGCTTCAATCTTGGAAGCCTCGGCATGCTGCTGTGCATAGTTGCCGAGCCAAACCGCAACCTGCTTACCCGAAGCAAGGCTGCCAGCGATTGCGACAGCGGCGGCATCGACCTCCACAGACGCAGCGGCGGCGGCAAACGCGTCGGCCAGCACTTGGTCACTCTGTTGCGCCAGGGCCTTTGCCACAGCAACCAATGCAGTGACAACGCCTGAAGGTTTGACCTGAAGCTTGTTCTCGATCTTGAACTGCCAGTCATCAATGACCGGATTCAGCACGCTCACTTTCAGGCCCCGCTTGACGGCCTGCCGTACGCGCTGTGCAACGAGAGGGTGATCCTTGCGGAAGAAGCTTCCGACGACGAACAGCCGGTCGAGGCTACCAATCTCGGCGACGTTCAGACCGAGCCAGGGCACGCCTGCCCGACGCCCGTCGATCGAAAAGTCGGTCTGACGCAGACGGAAATCGATATTGTCGGACCCCAGGCCACGCACGAGCGCCTGAAGGAGATGCAGTTCCTCAAGCGTGCTATGCGGCGATGCAAGAGCACCGATCGCCTCTGCGCCATGTTCAGCACGAACCAACTTGAGGGCATTCGCCACATACTCCAGCGCCGTCTGCCAGTCGGTTGCGACCCACTTGCCGCCCTGCTTGACCTGCGGCCGCGTCAGACGCTCTTCGCCGTTCAGCGCTTCGTAAGAGAAACGATCCTTGTCGCTCAGCCAGCATTCGTTCAGCGCCTCGTTCTCGAGAGGCAGCACGCGCTTCACGACATCGTTCTTGACCTGCACGACCAGATTGCTGCCGAGGGAGTCATGAGGGCTCACCGACTTCCGCCGGGACATTTCCCAAGCGCGTGCGCCAAAGCGGAAAGGTTTTGAGGTCAGCGCGCCGACCGGGCACAAATCGATGATGTTGCCGGACAGCTCGGAATCAATCGTCTTTTCCACGAACGGCATGATCTCGGCATGCTCGCCACGGAAAGCCTGACCAAGTTCCATGAGCCCGGCGATCTCGGTCGTGAAACGGACACAGCGGGTGCAGTTGATGCACCGGGTCATGTCGGTAGACACCAGAGGACCCAGGTCTTTGTTGCCGACGACCCGCTTCCCCTCCTGGTACCGGGACTCCACGCCGCCATAGCCGACAGAGAGATCCTGCAACTGGCACTCACCGCCCTGGTCACAAATCGGGCAGTCCAGCGGATGGTTAATCAGCAGGAACTCCATGACGCCCTTTTGAGCCTTGACTGCCTGCTCAGAGTGCGTCCAGACCTTCATCCCGTTGGTCACTGGCGTTGCGCATGCAGGCAACGGTTTCGGAGCCTTCTCCACCTGAACAAGACACATGCGGCAGTTGGCCGCGATGGAGAGCTTCTTGTGGTAGCAAAAATGCGGCACATAGGCGCCGACCTTGGAGGCAGCCTCCATGACGGTGCTACCGTCAGGAACCTGCAACTGCTTTCCGTCAATTTCGATTTCTAGCATGTCGAGCCTACGCTACGTAAATCTTGCTGCCTTCACGCTGTACGTCCTGCGGAACAAGGCATTTCTTATGTTCGATATGGAATGCGAACTCGTCGCCAAAGTGCTTGATGAAACTTTGCACCGGCATCGAGGCTGCATCGCCCAAAGCACAAATCGTCCGGCCCATGATGTTCGCCGTGACGCTATTCAGAAGATCCAGATCATCCGGTCGGCCAAGACCATTCTCGATTCGATGGACGACCCGATAGAGCCAACCCGTACCCTCCCGGCACGGGGTGCACTGACCGCAGGACTCTTCGAAGTAGAAGTAGGACAGACGCTCCAGCGCCTTGACCATGCAGGTTGATTCGTCCATCACGATTACCGCACCGGAGCCCAGCATCGATCCCGCCTTGGAAATCGAGTCGTAGTCCATCGTGCAATCCATCATGACCGATGCCGGCAGAACCGGAGCCGAGGAGCCGCCCGGAATCACAGCCTTGAGCTTGCGACCGCCACGAACCCCGCCAGCCATTTCCAACAGATCTGCGAACGGCGTACCCAGAGGGATCTCGTAAGTCCCCGGCTTATTCACGTGACCGGAAATGGAGAACAGCTTGGTACCGCCATTATTCGGCTTGCCTAGCGCCAGGAACGCATCGCCACCTTCACGAATGATGTAGGGAATGGACGCGAAGGTCTCGGTGTTATTGATGGTCGTGGGCTTGCCATAGAGACCAAAGCTCGCTGGGAAAGGTGGCTTGAAGCGCGGCTGCCCCTTCTTCCCTTCGATGGACTCCAGCAACGCGGTTTCCTCACCACAAATGTAGGCACCGTAGCCGTGGTGAGCAAACAACTCGAAACTGAAATCGGAACCCAGAATGTTCTTGCCCAGAAGGCCGGCGTCGCGCGCCTCCTGCAGCGCCTCTTCGAAGCGGGTGTAGATCTCGAAGATCTCGCCGTGAATGTAGTTGTAGCCCCGCTCGCAACCCATTGCATAGCCGGCGATGATCATTCCCTCGATCACGGAATGCGGGTTGTAGCGAAGGATATCCCTATCCTTGAACGTGCCCGGCTCACCTTCATCGGAATTACAGGCCAGATACTTAGCACCGGGGAAAGCTCTCGGCATGAAGCTCCACTTCAAGCCGGTTGGAAAGCCCGCGCCTCCCCGCCCGCGCAGGGATGACTTCTTCACTTCACCGATGATGGTGTCGGCCGGAATCTTCTCGGCAATGATCTTTCTCAGCGCTTCGTAGCCGCCACGCTGGATGTAATCAGCCAGATGCCAAGTACGGTCACCGTCGAGACCGGAAAGAATAATTCCTTGAGAACTCATTTTTTCAGATCTTCGAGCAATTGATCGATTTTCTCTTCCGTCATCCAGCTGCACATATGGTGATTGTTCACCAACAGCACAGGCGCGTCACCACACGCCCCCATGCACTCACCCTCCTTGAGAGTGAATTTGCCGTCGGAGGTGGTCTCGTTGAAGTCGATACCAAGACGTTTCTTGATGTGTTCCGCGGCATGCACACCACCGGACAGCGCACAGGGCAGATTGGTACAAACCGTGATCTTTCGCGCACCGACCGGAGCCAGGTCATACATGTTGTAGAAGCTGGCTACCTCATAGACGGCAATTGCCGGCATTTCGAGGTACTTAGCCACGAACTCGATGGTTTCGCTGGACAGCCAGCCCTTTTCTTCCTGCGCAATTCTGAGCGCTGACATAGAAGCGGACTGCTTTTGATCAGGAGGATACTTCGCGATCTCTCGATCAATTTTCTTCAAGGATTCCGGACTCAGCATTTTTTCCATCTACTGTCAGCAGAATTACGATATGACCCAGGCAACCACGGATGCTCAGCCAGGTCGGTCAGCGGTCAACGTCACCAAACACGATATCCATCGTGCCGATGATTGCCACCACGTCTGCAATCATGTGCCCGCGGGACATTTCATCCATCGCGGAGAGGTGTGCAAAACCCGGCGAACGAAGCTTCAGACGATACGGCTTGTTCGCGCCGTCGGAAACGGCATACACGCCGAACTCACCCTTGGGATGCTCGACCGGCGCATAAACCTCACCAGCCGGAACATGCATGCCTTCGGTAAACAGCTTGAAGTGGTGAATCAACTCCTCCATGCTGCCCTTCATGCGCTCTCTGGAGGGCGGAGCCACTTTATGATTTCCAGAGATGACAGGACCGGGGTTTCTGCGCAGCCAGTCGATGCATTGCTTGACAATGCGATTGGACTGTCGCATCTCTTCGATACGGCACAGATAGCGATCGTAGCAGTCCCCCTCGACGCCAACCGGAATATCGAAATCCAGCTGGTCATACACCTCATACGGCTGCTTCTTGCGGATATCCCATTCGATACCGGAACCACGCAACATCACGCCGGAAAAACCGAGCGCCATCGCCTTTTCGGGAGAGACCACACCGATACCAACCGTTCTTTGCTTCCAAATACGGTTATCGGTCAGCAACGTCTCGTATTCGTCAACGTATTTCGGAAAACGGCTGGTGAAGTCTTCCAGAAAATCCAGCAACGAGCCTTGCCGATTCTCGTTCAACTCTGCAACGGTCTTCGCACTCTTCCACTTGGACACCTCGTACTGCGGCATGCGATCCGGCAAATCACGATAAACGCCGCCGGGCCGATAGTAAGCCGCGTGCATACGGGCACCAGACACCGCTTCGTAGGCATCCATCAGATCTTCACGCTCACGGAAGGTGTACAGCACCATGGTCATAGCGCCGATATCGAGGGCGTGGGTACCGACAGCAAGAAGGTGATTCAGAATCCGGGTAATTTCATCGAACATGACCCGGATATACTGAGCACGCAAAGGCACCTCAAGCCCGAGCAGACGCTCGATCGCCATGCAGTATGCGTGCTCGTTACACATCATCGACACATAGTCGAGACGATCCATGTAGGGCACGGACTGCACCCAGGTCCGCGTCTCCGCAAGCTTCTCGGTACCACGGTGCAACAGGCCGATATGCGGATCCGCACGCTCAACGACTTCACCATCGAGTTCAAGAACAAGTCGGAGCACACCGTGCGCGGATGGGTGCTGAGGACCGAAGTTGATAGTGTAATTGCGGATCTCAGCCATTTCCGACATTCCCATAGTTCTCGTCACGTACGATACGTGGCGTATTTTCCCGCGGCTCGATAGTAACCGGCTGATAGACTACTCGCCCAAGTTCCTGGTCGTAGCGCATTTCCACATACCCTGTAACGGGGAAATCCTTGCGGAAGGGATAACCGACAAAACCATAGTCGGTAAGAATGCGGCGCAAGTCAGGATGACCCACAAAGGTGATGCCGAACAAATCAAAGGCTTCCCGCTCGAACCAATTTGCACTGGGCCACAACTCAACCAGCGAAGAGAGGACGGGGAAAGAGTCGTCGTCGGCAAATGTCCTCAAGCGAAGCCGCTGGTTATTGCCAAGGGAAAGAAGATGGACCGAAACGGCAAAACGCGCAGAAATTTCGGCACCGGAGAAGGATGAATAATCCAGCCCGGTCAGATCGACCAGTTGCTCAAAGCGAAAATCGGGCTCATCCCGAAGTGCTTGGGCAACGGCCAAATAATCGGAAGCAGCCACAACCACCGTTACCTCATTGCGGGCAACGACGATCTCTTTCAGCTGCTCACCAAATCTGTTTGCCAGAGACTGGCTGAGATGCTCAAGTTTCTCACTCATGATGGTCGGCAATCAGCGAGCAATCGTGCAGTCGCGCTTGATCTTGTTCTGCAGCTGAACAATCCCGTAAAGCAGCGCTTCCGCGGTAGGAGGACACCCGGGCACATAGACATCGACCGGAACGATGCGATCGCAACCGCGGACCACTGAGTATGAATAATGGTAGTAGCCACCACCATTCGCACACGACCCCATGGAAATCACCCAGCGCGGCTCAGACATCTGGTCGTAGACCTTGCGTAGCGCAGGCGCCATCTTGTTGCACAGGGTGCCCGCAACAATCATCAGATCGGACTGGCGTGGGCTGGGGCGAAACACGACCCCAAAGCGATCCAAGTCATACCGGGAACATCCGGCGTGAATCATCTCCACCGCACAGCAAGCGAGACCGAAGGTCATCGGCCACAGGGAACCCGTGCGAGTCCAGTTGATTACCGTATCAAGCGAAGTGGTTACAAACCCTTCCTTGAAGACACCTTCGATACTCATAGACACCCTTCAAGCAACAATTCACCGCCCAAGGCAACCGGACAATTTATTCCCAGTCAAGCGCACCCTTTTTCCAGACATACACATAGCCCAGAAGAAGAATACCCAGAAAGACGATCATCTCGAAGAACCCGAAAAGCCGGATACTTTCACTTGCCGCAATTTCCCGCAGAATGGTTGCCCACGGAAAAAGGAATGCGATTTCGAGATCAAACAGAATGAAAAGAATCGCCAGAAGATAGTAACGCACGTCAAACTTGATACGCGCATCTTCAAATGGCTCAAAGCCGCACTCAAAGGGAGAGAGCTTTTCTGCGTCAGGCTTACTGGGACCGAGAACCCAGCCTGCGACTATAGGAATCAAACCAAAGGCAGCCGCAAACAGGATAAAAACAAGAACTGGAAAATATACTTCCAACATACCTGACTCCCCGCAACCGCAAGCAGTTATTAGCCCCGCCTGCAAGCAAACGCCCGCATTCGCGGGCGACAAGCTTAATCTATGGTGCCGACGATGAGACTCGAACTCATACGGCTTTCGCCACTACCCCCTCAAGATAGCGTGTCTACCAATTTCACCACGTCGGCCTGTTCGTTTGACGCCAGAAATTATAAGGCAATCGCCCCCTTGCGCCAAGCATTACTTTAATTTATCGAGGAATGTCCTTGGACTTGGAATCCTGATTTTCACCCACTGCAGGCACCACGGGAACAGTTGCAGGCACAGCCCCCTCCATAACACTCTTCGATTCAGGCGCCTTTTGCCCCGCGAGATAACTGAGACTCAAGCTGGTGACAAAGAAAACGGCCGCAAGAGCGGCTGTAGTGCGACTCAGGAAATTGGCCGAACCGGATGACCCAAAGAGACTCCCCGACGCACCGCTGCCGAACGCAGCCCCCATATCAGCCCCTTTGCCATGCTGCATAAGCACCAGCCCGATCACACCAAGACCGGCCAGAACATGCACAACGAGTACAACCGAAAAAACGACACTACTCATCAAAATCTCCCGCAAGAAAACCTATGCCGCGACCACTGCCGCAGCACGACAAATTCCCGAAAACCCTGCAGCAGCCAAGGACGCACCACCAACCAGCGCGCCATCAATATCCGGCTGCGCAAACAACTCGGACGCGTTGTCTGCCGTGACGCTGCCACCGTAAAGAATACGCACCTCCGACGACGCCACTTGAGCCGACTCAAGACGCGCACGAATGAAACGATGCATAGCCTGAGCTTGATCCGGCGACGCAACTCGTCCCGTTCCGATCGCCCAAATCGGCTCGTACGCCAGCGTTAGCTGAGCCGCGACATCCGCCCCCAAGCCAGACACGACACTATCGACCTGACCACCCACGACCAATTCAGCGTTTCCAGCCTCACGCTGCGCCAGGGTTTCGCCGACGCACAAAATGGGCTTCAGACCAAACTCAAGCGCAGCCCGAACCTTGGCGAGCACGGTCTCGTCGGTCTCACCAAACAGCGTGCGACGTTCTGAATGCCCCACTATCACCCAAGCACAACCAAGATCAACCAACATGGCAGGGCTCACCTCACCGGTATAGGCCCCTGCCTCGAACGAGCTTACGTTTTGCGCACCCAACGCAATCCCGGCTTCAGACAAGACCCGCCCAACCTGATCTAGATACGGAAAAGGCGGACACACAGCCACCTCGACCGCCTCACTCCGCGCCTCTTCCAGCAGAGCGGAAAGGAGCACATCATTCCGGGCTCGGTTGCCATTCATCTTCCAGTTGCCGACTACGAGTTTTTTCCTCACCACTGGCACCAGGCTAAATTTTTCGATTCTATCGTCACGACATCGAAACGTCAAAAAGGCCGGCATGAGCCGGCCTAGAAATCGTGGCGACTACTCGGAACGATCAGCCGAACCGACCAGTGATGTAATCCTCTGTTTCCTTGCGCTTGGGCTTGATGAAGATTTCATCAGTCAAGCCAAACTCAACCAGTTCTCCGAGGTACATGTAAGCGGTATAGTCCGAAACACGGGCGGCCTGTTGCATGTTGTGCGTAACGATTGCGATGGTGTACTCACTTTTTAGCTCATGCACCAACTCCTCGACCTTGGCGGTAGAGATTGGATCCAGCGCTGATGTGGGCTCATCGAGAAGGAGCACCTCAGGCTTCACCGCCACACCTCGCGCGATGCACAAGCGCTGCTGCTGACCGCCCGACAAGGACAGACCACTCTGATTGAGCTTCCCCTTGACCTCATCCCACAGCGCAGCCTTGCGCAGCGCCCACTCGACACGATTGTCCATGTCGGCCCGCGACAGACTTTCATACAGACGAACACCAAAGGCGATATTCTCGTAGATCGACATGGGGAAAGGGGTCGGCTTCTGAAATACCATTCCGACCTTGGCCCGCAGAGCATTCACATCCTGACCGGAATCGAGCACATTCTTCCCGTTAAGAAGGATTTCACCGGTAGCCCGCTGCCCCGGGTACAGGTCGTACATCCGGTTCAACGTGCGGAGCAGCGTTGACTTGCCGCACCCCGACGGACCGATGAAAGCCGTCACCATGCCTTCATGAATGTCTAGGTTGATATGCTTCAAGCCCTGGAACGAGCCATAGAAGAAGTCGAGATTACGGATACGGATCTTCGGAGACTGCTCCGAGCCCGTCGCCTGCGACGTCTGCTCGCCCCGCAACTGCGAGAAGGACATGTCACGCTTAGTAACTGCAGAAGATTGCATGATGAATTTCCTAGATCTTTTTGCGGAACAAGGTACGAACGACAATGTTCAGGCACAGCACGCCGAAGGTAATGATGACGGCACCACCCCAGGCGAGTGAATTCCAGTTCTCGTAAGGACTCATGGCGAACTGAAAGATGACGACTGGCAGATTCGCCATCGGGCCATTCAAGTCCAGACTCGTAAACTGGTTGTTCAGGGCGGTGAACAACAGCGGCGCCGTTTCACCACTCACCCGCGCAAGCGCCAGCAGAATCCCAGTCAGAACACCCGCCTTTGCGGCACGCAAAACCACGTGCAAGACCACCTTCCAACGCGGAGCGCCCAACGCAGCAGCCGCCTCGCGCAGACTGGCCGGTACGAGATTGAGCATATTCTCCGTCGTTCTCACCACAACAGGAATTGCAATCAAGGTCAGGGCCAACGAACCCGCCCAGCCGGAAAAGTGCTGCACCTGGGCGACGTACACCGTATAAATGAACACACCAATAACAATCGACGGCGCGGACAACAGGATGTCGTTAATGAAACGGGTCGCCGGTGCCAACCAGCCCTTGCGCCCATACTCGGACAGGTAGACACCCGCAAGGATACCAATCGGCGTCGCGATAAACGTGGCGGCGCCAACCATCATTGCGCTGCCGATGATGGCATTGGAAAGCCCCCCCTCGGACCCCGGCGCCGGGGTCGGCTGCGTAAACAGACTCAGACTCAAGGCGCCGACCCCCTTGTACAGCAACACAATCAGGATCCAAGCCAGAAAGCCCATTCCAACAGCCATCGCCAGCATCGAGAGCACCAACGCAATCCGGTTGGTGCGCATGCGCTTCCGATAAAGAACAGACGAATCAATCATCAGGTTTTCTCCCCTTCCATCCGGCCAAGACGCATCAGCAGCAGTTTGGAGAGCGCGAGCACGACGAAGGTCACAAAGAACAGAATGAGGCCGAGCTCAATCAGGGAGGCCACATGGAGGTCGGAAGATGCCTCAGCAAACTCGTTGGCCAATGTCGACGCAATGCTATTTCCGGCCTCGTATAGCGAGGGACTGATGCGGTGAGCATTGCCAATCACGAAGGTGACGGCCATCGTCTCGCCCAACGCTCGCCCCAATCCAAGCATTACCCCACCGATGACGCCAACACGGGTATAAGGCAGCACCACATTCCAGACCACCTCCCAAGTCGTTGCACCCAATCCATAAGCCGACTCCTTGAGAATCCCCGGCACCACTTCAAAAACGTCACGCATCACCGACGCGATAAACGGGATGACCATCACAGCAAGGATCAAGCCAGCCGAAAGTATGCCAATGCCGTTTTTCGGCCCCTGAAACAAAGTCCCGACAAATGGAATATTTCCCAATGTCAGGGACAGGGCAGGCTGCACATAATCTGCAAACAGGGGAGCAAAGACAAACAAGCCCCACATGCCATAGATAATGCTAGGCACGGCGGCCAGCAGTTCCACTGCAACCCCAAGCGGGCTACGCAAGGCGGGGGGGCACAATTCCGTCAAAAAAACGGCAATTCCGAAACTGACCGGAATCGCGACCACCAACGCAATAAGCGAGGTACTCAGTGTTCCATATACCGAAATAAGGCCACCAAACTTATCGGTGACCGGATTCCATTCAGCACTAAACGGGAAGCCGAAACCAAACTCCTTGATCGCTGGCCACGCACCATAAAGCAAGGAACCAAGAATCGCAGCCAGAATAGCGAGCACGGAAAACGCAAAAAAACGCGTCGTCTGGTGAAACAATGCGTCCTGAAAACGCTGGGCACGCATACGGTCTTTTGGCGGTTCTGGTTGCTTAACACAAAATGTGGCATCGGCAAGACCAGAAGGGCTGCCAGCCGAAGCACCGCCAGCGCCTAACACAGAGCTATGGGAAGACATTGCAGCTTACCGTTTTAAATCCAGCAAACGAAACGGATGGATGAGCAACCGTCCAGTCGCCCACCCATCCGGTCTAATTAGAACTGCTTACTTCCAAACAGGGTGACCCGACGCGTCCTTCAGGCTGGAGCGCCAAGCACCATCGATCTGCTTGACCAGCGCTGCGGGCAGCGCCACGTAATCCAGCTCTTCGGCAATTTTCTGGCCATTCTTGAAAGCCCAGTCGAAGAACTTCAGCACTTCCGCACCCTTTGCAGCATCCGCCTGAACCTTGTGCATCAGCACAAAGCTGGCACCCGTGATCGGCCAGCTAGTCTTGCCCGGCTGTTCGGTGAGGATTTCGCCGAAGCCAGGAACCTTGTTCCACTCAGCATAGGCCGCAGCAGCCTGGAAAGTCAGGTCATCGGGCTGAACAAACTCACCTGCCTTGTTCTTGAGGGCCAGGTGAATCATCTTGTTCTTCTTGGCATAAGCGTACTCAACATAACCAATGCCACCCTTGATGCGCTGAACGTAAGAGGCGACACCTTCATTCCCCTTGCCGCCCACGCCTTCGGGCCACTGAACGGCGGTCCCCATGCCAACCTTATCTTTCCACTCCACACTCACCTTGGAAAGATAGTTGGTGAAAAGGAAAGTGGTACCGGAGCCATCCGCACGACGAACCACAGTGATGTTCTCGTCCGGCAGCTTCACGCCCGCGTTGAGGGCAACAATGGCAGGGTCGTTCCACTTCTTGATCTTGCCAAGATAGATATCGGCAAGCAGTGCGCCGGTCATCTTCATGCTGCCGGGAGCAACGCCATCCAGGTTAACAACCGGAACCACACCACCGATCACAGCGGGAAACTGCACAAGGCCATCTTTATCTAGCTCTTCGGCCTTGAGCGGCATGTCCGACGCACCGAAATCGACCGTCTTGGCCTTGATCTGCTTGATGCCGCCACCGGATCCAATGGACTGATAGTTCAGACCGACATTGGTCTTGGCCTTGTAGGCCTCAGCCCACTTGGAGTAAATGGGATACGGGAAGGTGGCGCCAGCGCCGGTGATATCGGCGGCCTGAACGACGGCTGCCCCCCCCAGAGCGACAACGAACGAACAGGCACGAACGAAACCTTGCATGAAATTCTCCATCGTAGAGACGAACCGCTAAACAGCCGGTCATACACAAACCAACCGACCTAAAAGTACAAACAAGCCCTCTCAGGCCGGTTTGAATTCTACGGTTGGAAAATTTCAGATTTGTGACATGTTGCGCCGCAACATGTCACATTGCAGCGCTTCGGACCACTTCTGCCAGCCCATGGGCGATCCGATCGACGACTGCAGCATCGCGCCCCTCAACCATCACTCGCAACAAAGGCTCCGTCCCGGAGGGCCGCAAAAGTACTCTCCCCTGCTCACCGAGCTCATGCGTCGCCGCATCGACCGCGGCCTTGATTTCGGCACAGTCGGACCACACGAAACCCTGGCCAATGCGGACATTTACCAGCTTCTGAGGATAGAACACGAGGTCTGAACACATTTCCTTCAACGACACCCCCTGCTGACGGAGTGCAGCAAGAACCTGGAGCCCCGCGATAATACCGTCTCCAGTAGTGTGCCGATCCAAACAGATGATGTGACCGGAATTCTCCCCCCCTACGCGCCAGCCTTTCTCATGCATGAGCTCCAGCACGTAGCGGTCACCCACCTTGGCGCGAGCAAAAGGCAAGCCCAGGCGGCCGATCGCGTGCTCGAAACCCAGATTGCTCATCAAGGTGCCAACAACACCTCCCGCCGCGCCTGCCAGACATGCAGCCTTGGCAATAACGTAAAGGAGCTTGTCTCCATCGTAGATGTTGCCTTCCGCATCCGCCATCAAGATGCGGTCACCATCACCGTCCAGCGAGATACCGACATCAGCGCCACTTTTCAGCACGGCCTCTCGGATGCTGGAGGGAACAGTCGCCCCCACGCCGTCATTGATATTGGTTCCATTGGGCTCAACCCCAACCAGCACCGTTTCCGCACCCAACTCGTGGAAGACCTTCGGCGCAACCATGTAGGCCGCACCGTGGGCGCAATCCAGTGCAATCTTCAAACCACGCAGGTCCAACTCGTTGGGGAAGGTGTTCTTACAGAACTCGACGTATCGCCCTCTGGCATCATCGATACGACGCGCCTTGCCCAGTGTCGCCGAAGGCTCACACCCCATTGGCTCATCGAGACGTGCCTCAATCTCGAGCTCAACGGCATCGGGTAACTTGGTTCCTGCCGCACTGAAGAACTTGATCCCGTTATCTTCAAAGGGATTGTGGGACGCAGAAATCACCACTCCGACCTGAAGACGCAGAGCACGCGTCAAGTAGGCAATCGCCGGCGTCGGCAACGGCCCGGCCAGATAAACATCCACGCCAGCCGCCGAAAAACCAGCCTCGAGCGCGGACTCCAGCATGTACCCCGAAATGCGCGTGTCCTTGCCGATGATCACGGCCGGACGCTCCCCTTGACGCAAATTCTCGTGCGCCACGAGCGTCTTGCCCGCCGCATAGCCAAGGCGCAGACAGAAATCCGGCGTAATCGGCGGCTCGCCGACACGACCACGTACACCATCGGTTCCAAAATAACGTCGAGACATCTTTCCCTCGCTTCCCCGCTGCCACCAGGGCTTTCATTGATTCTGTCTGTGTTCCTTCAACTCGCCACAGCCCCTCAGGCAAGCATCTCCCACAACCTCAACACATCCCGCGTCGCGCCAACATCGTGAGTCCTTATGATGCGAGCGCCATTCTGCATTGCCACCAGGGCAGCTGCCGCACCAATGACCATCCGCTCTCCGACCGGGCGGCCTGCGATCTCGCCAAGCATGGTCTTTCGGGACATGCCTACGAGGACAGGAAAAGTCGTCTCGCAGAAGTCGCTCAGACCTTTGAGCAAGGCCAGGTTATGGGTGAGCGTCTTACCGAAACCGAAGCCGGGATCAAGCAAGATACGCTCGCCTGCCACACCCGCTCTTTGAAGTACATCCACCCGTTGCGCAAGAAATGCCTGCACATCGCTCAACACGTCACCATAAGACGGAGCGCGCTGCATTGTGCCCGGCTCTCCCTGCATATGCATCACACACACAGCAACCTTGCTGTCCTTTACCGCCTCCAGCGCACCAGCAACTCGAAATGCTGCAATATCGTTGATCATATCCGCACCAACGCGTATCGATTCGCGCATTACTGCAGGTTTCACGGTATCCACCGATATCGGCATATTGAGCGGAGCAAGCGCCTCCACCACAGGAATAACCCGATCCAGCTCCTCTTGCTCGGAAACGGACACAGCCCCGGGACGCGAGGACTCACCGCCGATATCAAGGATTTCCGCACCATCGGCGATGGCCTGTTCTGCTGCACGCAAGGCTGCATCCCGACTCAGATAGCCAGGCCCGGAAAACGAGTCCGGCGTCACATTGATGATCGCCATGATCCGGGGTTTGCTGAGGTCCAGCTGGAACCGACCGCAAGCGAGTACTGAAGACATAAGCGTGATCTTTAAATGACAGGGCCGGCTCATATGAGCCGGCCCATAACTAGCACAGGAATCTGAAACTCAAGCTACCGGAGCGGCCGCCGTCGGAGCAGCCCCAGTGCTGTCGTCACTGGGACGCTTGGGGTACTGCGAAGAAGGCTTGGGAGGACGAGGCGCACGGCCGGCCATGATGTCGTCGATCTGCTCTGCATCGATGGTTTCCATCTCAAGCAGCGCAGCCGTCATGGCTTCGACCTTGTCTCGATTCTCCTCGATCAGGCGACGCGCCAATGCGTACTGCTGATCCAGCATTCTCCGGATTTCAGCGTCCACCTTTTGCAGGGTCGCCTCCGACATATTCTTGTGAGTCGTGACAGAGCGGCCAAGGAACACCTCCCCCTCCTCTTCACCATAAACCATGGGCCCGAGATTGTCCGACATGCCCCACTGGGTCACCATCCGGCGGGCAAGATCCGTCGCTCGCTGAAAATCATTCGACGCCCCCGTCGTCATCTGATTCATGAAGATCTCCTCAGCAATCCGTCCGCCAAAAAGAACAGCAATGGTCTGAAGCAGACGTTCACGATCCTGACTGTAACGATCCTGCTCCGGCAACTGCATGGTCACACCCAGGGCACGCCCACGCGGAATGATCGTGACCTTGTGCACCGGATCGGTCTTGGTCAGACACTTGGCAACGATCGCATGACCCGACTCGTGGTAAGCCGTGTTACGTCGCTCCTCCTCCGGCATCACCATGGAACGGCGCTCCGCCCCCATCATGATCTTGTCCTTAGCGCGCTCGAAATCGTCCATATCCACGAGACGCTTGTTACCGCGTGCAGCAAAGAGGGCAGCTTCGTTGACCAGGTTAGCAAGATCTGCGCCTGCGAATCCCGGACAACCGCGAGCAAGGATGAGCGCATCGACATCCGGTGCGATCGGCACCTTGCGCATGTGAACCCGCAAAATCTGCTCCCGCCCACGGATGTCAGGCAAGGGAACCACAACCTGTCGATCGAAACGGCCCGGACGCAACAGGGCAGGATCCAGAACGTCGGGACGATTGGTCGCAGCAATCACGATCACCCCCGAGACGCCTTCGAAGCCATCCATCTCGACCAGCAACTGGTTCAGGGTCTGCTCACGTTCATCGTTGCCGCCGCCGAGACCCGCTCCGCGCTGCCGCCCCACCGCATCGATTTCATCGATGAAGATGATGCACGGCGCCTGTTTCTTCGCCTGCTCGAACATGTCGCGCACACGTGCGGCACCGACACCGACGAACATTTCCACGAAATCCGAACCGGAGATAGAGAAGAAAGGAACCTTGGCCTCGCCCGCGATCGCTTTCGCCAGCAAGGTCTTGCCGGTACCAGGCGAGCCGACCATCAACACCCCCTTGGGAATGTGGCCGCCCAGCTTCTGAAACTTGGAAGGATCACGCAGGAACTCGACGAGTTCCCCGACCTCTTCCTTTGCCTCATCACAACCCGCCACATCGGCGAAGGTCACCGTATTGGCAGTCTCATCGAGCATCTTGGCCTTGGACTTCCCGAACGAGAACGCGCCACCACGCCCGCCCCCCTGCATCTGGCGCATGAAGAAGACCCACACGCCGATGAGCAGAATCATCGGGAACCAGGAGACAAAGATGTTCATGAGGAAGGACTGTTCTTCCTCAGGCTTCGCAGCCGTGACCTTGACGCCATAACGCATCAGGTCACCGACCATCCAGATATCCTGTACACCCGGCGTATAAACGGTAATCTGACGGCCATCCTGGGTCGTGGCACGAACAGTGCGCCCATCCACAACCGCCTTGGAAACCTTGCCCTGCTTCGCGTCCTCCATGAACTGGGAGTACTCGACCGAATTCTGGGCCGCCTGACGATTGTTGAACTGGTTGAAGACAGTCATCAAAACGACGCCTATCACCAACCAGATCGCGAGATTCTTGAATAGATTGTTCAAAACGATTCCTTGAAAGCCCGACAGGGGCCGCAGCCTAGTGGACTGATTCTATGTCTGATCGTTCGCTGGATCAAATGATCGTAACCATAGTCTGACTCAATGGCAGACGCCCTAAGCACGTAATCCGCTACCGAGGAGATACACCTCGGAGCTTCGCCCCCGGGACGCCTGAGGTTTCCGAACCACAACGGACTTGAATGCCCGCTCCACCTCCTTGCGGAACTCCTCAAAGCCCTGCCCCTGGAACACCTTGACCAGAAATTTTCCTCCAGGGCTCAAATGCTGACGGCCGAAGTCCAGGGCCAGTTCGGCCAGATGAATCGAACGCGCCTGATCGCTCGATGGAATCCCCGAGATGTTCGGTGCGATGTCCGACATCACCAGATCCACACCCCGACCTTCCAGCTGCGCCTCGAACCGGGCAACGAACTCCTCGTCGTGAAAATCGCCCTGCATGAAGACGACCCCATTGATCGGCTCGATCGGCAACAGATCGAGGGCAAAGACCCGCCCCTGCTCGCCAACCCGCCCAATCGCAACCTGACTCCATGAACCCGGGGCTGCTCCTAAATCGACAACCACCATGCCGGGGCGGATCAACTTATCCTTTTCGTCGATCTCGATGAGTTTGTATGCCGCTCGCGCACGCCACCCTTCAGACTTGGCGCGCTGCACGAACGGATCATTTACATGCTCCATCATCCACGATTTACTGGTCTTGCTACGTTTCATCGCGGTACAATTACGCCCTTTTTTCAATGAGTTGCAAAATGATTGAACTTTCGCCCGCGCAGCGCCGCGCATTTCGCGCTCAAGCCCACCACCTTCATCCCGTGGTCAGTGTTGCCGGCAATGGACTGACCCCCGCCGTACTCAAGGAAATCGATCATGCACTGCAGGCTCACGAGCTGATCAAGATCCGCATCTATGGCGATGACCGCAGCCTCCGAGAATCCATCCTCGCCAGCGTTTGCACTGAACTCGGGGCTGCTGCAGTACAACATATCGGCAAGACTCTGATCATCTGGCGGGAAAAGCGTGAACAGGAAAGCTCGCATGCCGCGGTTGCAGACAGGCCGAAAAAATCGCCGGCCAAGGCAAAATCAGCCAAAGCACTGTCGTCCCATCGCGGCATCGCGTCCCTCAAGAAGAATGCTGGCCCCAAGAAGGATTATTGGTTTCCCTCCCAGGGCAAAGGACCACGACGCAATCGCGACGACGCCTGAACAGAGTCGATCAGCGCAGCTCCCTGCCCTGCCAGGCGACCAGCAGCAAACCCAGCAGACTCTCCACCAAATAGACAACACTGGAAACGCCGTGCCAAGCCATAAAACGGCTACGCAGGGCGCTTTCCATAACCTCCCGCGGCAAAGAGTCGGCCTTGAGTTGCGCCAGTATCGGCTGGATCCCGAAATGGCCGGCCAATGTCAGCAGCAGCATCAAGAAAACCACCCAAAAAACGCCGCTCTTAAAGGCCGCACCATTCTTGCGAAGCGCCAGAAACACCAGCAGATAGCAAGCTGAAACGACCCCCAGCCATGCCACATAGGTAAACATCTCCCCCGCCAATCGCCCAGCAAGGGCCCGGTCGTCGAGCAATCGGAACAAAGTGGGCGCAGCGAGGTAGCCGATCGCCCATAGCGCTCCGACCCACAGAGTGATCAGAGTGCTATAGACGTATTCAGCAAATCGGGGCATGGGCTCAGGACTACTCGTAACGGACGTCGATCAGCTCAAGCTCACGGACGCCACCAGGCGCCTGCACCTCGGCGACATCCCCTGCAAACTTGCCGATCAAGGCGCGGGCGATAGGAGAGCTGATCGCGATCTTGCCAGCCTTGATGTCAGCCTCATCATCCCCGACGATCTGGTAGGTCACCGATTCGCCGTTATCCAGATCCTCGAGCTCCACCGTGGCACCGAAGACGCACCGCCCATCCGCGTCGAGCAGCTTGGGGTCGATGATCTGGGCGTTGGAGAGCTTCCCCTCCACTTCCCGGATACGCCCCTCGATGAAACCCTGGCGCTCCTTGGCTGCGTCGTACTCGGCATTTTCGGAAAGATCGCCATGGGAACGTGCCTCGGCAATCGCCGCAATAACGTCCGGACGCTCAACTGTCTTCAGGCGGTGCAACTCCTGACGCAGCAGCTCTGCGCCGGCAACGGTCAGCGGTACCTTGTTCATGCCTTCACCAGCTCGCCGTGGAGATTCTGCAGGGAATAAGCCTCAAGACCCACCAGATGACGCATCCCCATGCAGGCCGCACGCGCACCTTCGATCGTCGTGTAGATGGTGACCTTCGCCGCCAGCGCGCTGGTACGAATCGAACGGGAGTCCGTCACCGCCTGGCGCTTTTCCTCAACGGTGTTGATGACAAGGCTGATCTCGTTGTTCTTGATCATGTCCACAATGTGCGGACGCCCCTCATTCACCTTGTTCACCGCGGACACGGGCAAGCCGGCAGCGGAAATCGCCGTGGCGGTACCACGAGTGGCGACGACGGAAAAGCCCAGATCGATCAGCTCGCGCGCCACCTCGACCGCCTTGGGACGATCCGTGTGCTTAACGCTGATGAAAGCCTTGCCGGAAGTGGGCAAACGGACGCCCGCGCCGAGCTGGCTCTTCACGAAGGCTTCGGCAAAAGTGCGGCCAACGCCCATGACTTCGCCGGTGGACTTCATCTCGGGCCCAAGGATGGTGTCGACACCCGGGAACTTGACGAAGGGGAACACGGCCTCCTTCACGGAGTAGTACGGCGGCACGATCTCACCGACAACGCCCTGGTCGTCGAGGCTGCGACCGGCCATGCAGCGAGCAGCGATCTTGGCCAACGGCAGGCTGCAAGCCTTGGAGACAAACGGAACAGTCCGGGAGGCGCGGGGGTTCACCTCAAGCACATACACCACGGCGTCATCACCGTCACCCTGGATGGCAAACTGGACGTTCATCAAGCCGCAAACGTTCAGCGCGCGTGCCATCGCTTCAGTCTGGCGGCGCAACTCGTCCTGCAGCTTTTGCGAGAGCGTGTAAGGCGGCAGGGAACAGGCGGAGTCACCCGAATGGACGCCAGCCTGCTCGATGTGCTCCATGATGCCGCCGATCATGACGCGCTTGCCGTCGGACAGGGCATCCACGTCCACCTCGGTCGCGTCGTTCAGGAAGCGATCGAGCAGAACTGGAGAATCGTTGGAGACCTTGACGGCCTCGCGCATATAGCGCTCGAGATCCTTCTGCTCATGGACGATTTCCATCGCCCGACCACCCAGCACATAGGACGGACGTACCACCAGCGGATAACCGATCTCGGCCGCCAGGCGCACCGCGTCTTCCGGCGTACGGGCGGTGCGGTTGGGCGGCTGCTTCAGGCCCAGTTCGAACAGCAGCTTCTGGAAGCGCTCACGGTCTTCGGCAGCGTCGATCATGTCCGGGCTAGTGCCGATGATGGGCACGCCGTTGGCTTCGAGCTCACGGGCACGCTTCAGCGGCGTCTGGCCACCGAACTGAACGATCACGCCGACCGGCTTCTCGACGGCGACGATCTCGAGGATGTCCTCGAGGGTCAGCGGCTCGAAGTACAGGCGATCCGAGGTGTCGTAGTCGGTGGACACGGTTTCCGGGTTGCAGTTGACCATGATGGTCTCGTACCCGTCTTCGCGCATGGCCATCGCGGCATGCACACAGCAGTAGTCGAACTCGATGCCCTGGCCGATACGGTTCGGACCGCCACCCAGCACCATGATCTTCTTGTTGCTGGTCGGCAGCGCCTCGCACTCGTCCTCATAGGAGGAGTACAGATAGGCGGTAGAGGTGGCGAATTCAGCGGCGCAGGTATCCACGCGCTTGAAGACCGGGCGTACGCCGGCGGCATGGCGATGCAGGCGCACGGAGGTTTCGTCGGTGGCCAGCAGCTTGGCCAGGCGACGGTCGGCAAAACCCTTGCGCTTAAGTTCGCGCAACTCGGCCGCATTGATGCCCTTGAGGGAGCGGCCCACCAGGGACTTCTCGGTCTTGATGATGTCTTCGATCTGGATCAGGAACCACGGATCGATGCGGGTCAGCGCATGCACCTGCTCAAGCGTCATGCCTTCGCGGAAGGCCTGGCCCACATACCAGATACGCTGGGAGCCCGGCTCGCTCAGTTCGCGCTCAAGGTCGTCCTGATCGGCTTCGACCTCATCCAGGCCGTAGGCGCCGGTTTCGAGGCCGCGCAGGGCCTTCTGGAAGGACTCCTGGAAAGTGCGGCCCATGGCCATCACCTCGCCCACCGACTTCATCTGGGTGGTCAGGCGATCATTGGCCAGCGGGAACTTCTCGAAGGCGAAGCGCGGGATCTTGGTGACCACGTAGTCGATGGACGGCTCGAAGGAAGCCGGCGTCGCCCCACCCGTGATGTCATTCTTCAGTTCGTCGAGGGTGAAGCCGACGGCCAGCTTGGCTGCCACCTTCGCAATCGGGAAGCCAGTCGCCTTGGAGGCCAGCGCGGAGGAACGCGACACGCGCGGGTTCATCTCGATGACGATCATCCGACCGTCCTTCGGGTTGATCGCGAACTGCACGTTGGAACCGCCGGTATCCACGCCGATCTCGCGCAGCACCGCGATGGAGGCGTTGCGAAGGATCTGGTATTCCTTGTCGGTCAGCGTCTGGGACGGTGCCACGGTGATGGAGTCACCGGTGTGCACGCCCATCGGATCCAGGTTCTCGATGGAACAGACGATGATGCAGTTGTCCGCAGTATCACGGACCACTTCCATCTCGTATTCCTTCCAGCCGATCAGCGACTCTTCGATCAGCAGCTCGTTGGTCGGCGACGCTTCCAGACCGCGCTTGCAGATTTCCGCAAACTCTTCCGGGTTATAAGCGATGCCGCCGCCGGTGCCACCGAGGGTGAAGGACGGGCGGATAATGACCGGGAAGCCGATGTCAGCCTGCACCTGCAGGGCCTCTTCCATGCTGTGAGCAACGCCGGAACGCGCGGAGCCCAGACCAATCTTGGTCATGGCGTCCTTGAACTTCATGCGATCCTCGGCCTTGTCGATGGCCTCTTCCTTCGCACCGATCAGCTCGACACCGAACTTCTCGAGCACGCCGTTGCGCGCGAGGTCGAGGGCACAGTTGAGCGCGGTCTGACCGCCCATCGTCGGCAGCACGGCATCCGGCCGTTCCTTCTCGATGATGCGCTCGACGACCTGCCAGGTGATCGGCTCGATGTAGGTGACGTCGGCCGTTTCCGGATCCGTCATGATGGTGGCCGGGTTGGAATTGACCAACACAACCTTGTAACCCTCTTCACGCAACGCCTTGCAGGCCTGCGCGCCGGAGTAGTCGAATTCACAGGCCTGGCCGATGATGATCGGGCCGGCACCGATGATGAGAATGGTCTTGATGTCTGTACGTTTGGGCATGGTTCTTCAGAGACTGGGAAGCGGTTGATCGATAACTGGTGCGTCGCGGCGCACCACCGTGACGATCGGCTTCAGCCCCTCGCCTCCATCAGCGAAATGAATCGGTCAAACAGATAGGCCACGTCGTGCGGGCCGGGGCTGGCTTCCGGGTGCCCCTGGAAGGAGAAGGCAGGCACATCGGTGCGCGCCAGGCCTTGCAGGCTGCCGTCGAACAGCGATACGTGGGTTACCCGCACGTTGGCGGGCAGCGTTGTCACATCTGCGGCAAAACCGTGGTTCTGGCTGGTGATCAGCACCTGACCGGAATCGAGATCCTTTACCGGATGGTTCGCGCCGTGGTGGCCGAACTTCATCTTCATAGTCTTGGCTCCGGACGCCAGTGCGAGCAGCTGATGACCCAGGCAGATGCCGAAGGTCGGAATACCCTTTGCAAGCACCTGCTGGATCGCCTCGATGGCGTAGTCACAGGGCTCCGGATCACCAGGCCCATTGGACAGGAAGACGCCGTCCGGATTGAGGGCCAGCACATCCGCAGCGGGGGTCTGGGCCGGCACCACCGTCAGGCGGCAGCCACGCTCGGCCAGCATGCGCAAGATGTTGCGCTTGACGCCATAGTCGTAGGCCACGACGTGGAAACGCGGGTTTTCCTGGGCCACATAACCGGCGTCCAGGCGCCACTCGCCATCCGTCCAGGGATAGGACTCGGTGGCGGACACGACCTTGGCGAGATCCATGCCGGCGAGCCCCGGGAATGCCCGGGCTTGCGCCAGCGCGGCCTCCACGTTCAGTTCGGCAGCCGTCGCCGCGGTGACGATACAGCCGCTCTGGGCCCCCTTTTCACGCAGGATGCGCGTGAGCTTACGGGTATCGATCCCAGCGATCGCGACGATGTTCTCAGCCTTGAGATAGGCATCCAGCGATTGCTCGCTACGCCAGTTGGACGCCACCAGCGGCAGATCACGGATCACCAAGCCGGAAGCAAAAACCTTGGCTGCTTCATTGTCTTCCCGATTGATGCCGGTGTTTCCGATGTGCGGATAGGTGAGCGTGACGATCTGGCGACAGTAGCTCGGGTCGGTGAGGATTTCCTGATAGCCGGACATGGAGGTATTGAACACCACCTCACCGACCGTTGAACCAATTGCCCCGATGCCTTTGCCGTAGAACACCGTCCCGTCGGCAAGAACAAGAATGGCGGGCGGGAAAGCTGACACGGCGAACTCCTCAAAATCTTGTGATTGAACGACTGACATGCGTAGCCCAGGCTACACATGAAAAACGGGATCGCCCTGAAGGCCATCCCGTAAGAAACTTTCTAATTATAGCCTGAGGCCGCCCTTTCGGGCAAACTCGACTGTAGGAATACCGACAAAACTAAGTCACCTTCCGTGACTTGCGCAGCACGCCGGCCAGACCACCGAGCGCGCCCAGCAGCTCAGGCAGCTCGCGCCGAACGGCAGCCCCGTCTTCGTTCTTCCCGGCCAGCTCCAGACGCTGCGCGGCGGAGACGACCGCTTCGGCATTGAACACCCCCGCCGACCCCTTGATGGAGTGCGCCAAGTTACGAATGCTTGCAAAATCGTCACTGCGCTGCGCTTGCTCAAGGGACTTGCGGTTACGCTCCAGATCGTTGAAGAACAGCGCGATCAGCTGTTGCAAAGCCGTATCGTCGCCATCGAGAAGCTCCAGCGTTGCAGCCAGATCAGCAACGTCGGAACCCGCACCGAGATCAATGCACCCCCCGCCCCCGTCACCCTCCTGCTCGCCAGTACCCGCCGCGCCCATAACGCGCTCGATCACGGCAAACAACTCGGCTGGCTTGATGGGCTTGGCAATGTAGTCATCCATCCCGGCCATCAGGCAACGATCTCGATCCCCCTGCATCGCATGCGCCGTCATGGCAATGAGCGGCGTAAACCTCCACTGACCGCCGGCCGCCCAACTGCGCCGGGCTTCGCGCGCCCGAATCGCCTGCGTCGCCTCAAAGCCCCCCATGACCGGCATCTGGACATCCATGAGAATCAGGTCGAAACGCCCATTGTCAAAGAAATCGACCGCCTCCTTGCCGTTCGATGCCAGCGTGATCGAGTGCCCCGCCTTCTGCAGCATTTTGACGGCCACGGTCTGATTGACCGGGTTGTCCTCCACCAGCAGGATGTCGTACGCCCTCCCGGAGCGGGCCGCTGCGAACGAAGCCGCCGCCGGCTCATAAACCAGGCAACGCGCCTCCGCCGCCACGCCCCCCTGAAGTGACAAGCGCAGCGCGTCGACCAGGTCCAGCTCAGAAAACGGCTTGATCAGGCGCGCACCTACCTTATAGTGCTCGCACTTCACCGAATCCCCGCGCTGCGTATTGGCATCCAGCATCATGATCAAGCGATCCAGCCGCGGCCAGCTTTTGATCAGCTTCTCGGCCAATGCGTAGCCGCCTGGAGCTGGCATCGCCGCATCCATCAACAGCCAATCATACGGCGCGTCCCCCTGCTGAGCAGCCGCCAGCAACCCAAGAAGCTCCTCGCCACTGGCAGCCTCCCTGAACTCGAGGCCCAAAGTCCTGAGTTGCGCGCCAATACAACGACGCAGCGCCGCGTTTCTGCCCGCCACCAGGACACGTCGCCCGCCAAAGGACGGCCGCTCTTCCTCCCCCTGCTGAGCCACGTCGACATGCACGGTAAAGCTGAAGGTACTGCCCTTGCCGAGCTCGCTCGACACCGAGATCGAGCCCCCCATCAGCTCGACGATGCGCTTGCAGATTGCCAGCCCCAACCCGGTTCCGCCATATTTCCGGGTTGTGGATTCATCGGCCTGGGAAAATGCGCCGAAAATAGTTGCGTGTTTGTCCTCGGCAATCCCGATCCCTGAATCGCGAACATCGACATCGAGGATCGCATCGCGCGCATCCTGCAACCGGGCTCGAACGACGACCTCCACTTCCCCTTTGTCGGTGAACTTGATCGCGTTTCCGACCAGATTGGTCAGCACCTGTCGTAGACGGGTAGGATCCCCGATCAAGGCTGCAGGAACCTCGGGGCTCACATAGTAAAAACACTCGATACCCTTCTGGTACGCCCGCAGAGCCAGCGATTTCATGGTGTCGCCAAGCAGGCCGCCCAAGGAGAACTCCACTTGCTCAAGGCTCAAGCGCCCGGCCTCGATTTTCGAGAAATCGAGCACATCATTGATGATGCGCAGCAGGGAGTCGGCTGAGCTCTTGACGGTATTAAGATACTCCCGCTGCTCGTCATCCAGCCGCGTGTCGAGCGCCAGTTCCGTCATGCCAATGATGCCGTTCATGGGCGTGCGGATCTCGTGGCTCATGTTGGCCAGGAAATCGCTCTTGGCACGATTGGCAGCCTCGGCCTGCTCCTTCGCGTGGAGGAGCTCCAGCTCGGCGCTTTTGGCGTGGGTAACATCCCGATATATACCCATCATACGAGCCCAGCGACCATCGCCCCCACGCCCGCTCGCCCGCCCCTTGACCAGAATCCAGCGCCAGCTGGATGCCTTGTCGAGAATGCGGAAATGCGCCTCGAAATGATCCAGCTCCCCACGCAGATGCGCCACCACGTGATGACGCAGCAACTCGCGGTCATCCGCATGAATCAAGGGCGTCCACGACGAAAAATCGCTGGACAGCTCTGCGGTGCCATAACCGAGCATTTCCTGCCAGCGCGCATCCATCACCACCGCACCACTGACGAGATCCCAGTCCCACAGACCGCCCTCGGTATTCTGCATGGCGAGATTCAAGCGCTCCTGCAGGTCTCGCGCCTCGCGCTCCGCAGCATCCCGGGACAACAGCAACCCTTGCAGAATCCCGAGGATTTCACCGGTCGACGCGTCCTGGATATTGCCCACCGGCCCGAGCCTCCACGCGGCAACAAAAGCCCGGAGAGCCCGCCCGAGCTCGGCGTCAGAAAGACTGGGAGTGATCGCTGGAGCAGTCAAATTGGCGACCTCAAGAGGACGAAGAGACGTGAGGGCAGCGCCCTCCCCGCCCCTACTTGGCTCCCCACCTTAACGGCAAGGCGCCGAGCTGCTTGAACTACGGCAATCAGCCTACTTCAGGCCAAGAACATCCTGCATGTCGAACAGTCCCGACTTGCGTCCGGCGATGAAGCGCGCCGCCCGCAAACTCCCCAGCGCGTAGGGCATGCGACTGCCCGACTTGTGGGTGATCTCGATGCGCTCGCCGATTCCTGCAAACAACACCGTGTGGTCGCCCACGATGTCCCCACCGCGCACAGTCGCAAAACCGATGGTCTGGCCGTCGCGCTCCCCGGTCACGCCCTCGCGCCCATAGACGGCGCACGACTCGAGGTCACGTCCTAGTGCCGATGCAACCACTTCCCCCATGCGCAGTGCGGTTCCAGACGGAGCATCAACCTTGAGACGGTGATGTGCCTCGATGATCTCCACGTCGTAGCCTTCGTTGAGAATCCGGGCAGCCACGTCCAGCAACTTGAAGACCGCATTCACCCCCACGGCCATGTTCGGCGCGAACACGACCGGAATACTCTGTGCAGCAGCGCCGATCGCCGCCTTTTCCTCGACAGAAAACCCGGTAGTCCCGATCACCATTCCGCAACCAGCGGCACGTGCCAGCTGAAGATGATGCAGCGTACCTTCCGGACGGGTGAAATCGATCAGGCAATCCGCCTGCGCCAGTCCGGCCGACACATCGCTGGTGATCGCTACACCACAAGGCGAGCCCACCAAGTCCCCGGCATCCTTGCCGATAAAAGTGCTCTCCGGCCGCTCGAAGGCTGCCGCCAGGACAACCTCAGGATCCTTCAGGGTTGCCTCGATCAGCATCCGCCCCATTCGACCAGAGGCGCCGGCAATCGCGATACGAACTTGAGTCATGAAAATTCCGGAATAAACGTATTAACAGGTTGCACCAAGCCCACCTCCCGTCAGGGTTGCGGAGGCACCTCGCCAGAACGGACATCGCCCTCCAGACGCGCCAGCTGGCCGCCCTCGAAAATCACGGTCAGGCGGCGCTCCTGCAAGCTGCCTTTGCCCGGCTGATAACGGTAGACGTAATCCCAGCGGTCGGCATGGAAGACATCGGTCACCAGCGGCGTCCCAAGAACAAAACGCACCTGATCACGCGTCATGCCGGACTTGAGCTGGGACACCATTTCCTGGGTCACGAAATTGCCCTGCCGGACATCGATTCTGTAGGGCTTGAAAAAGTCGCCGACGGCGGTACAACCGGAAAGACCGGCAACCAGCAGAGCAGAAAGGAACAGTTTGCGCATGGCGTTTCAGGAAGGCGGAACGGACATCGGCCAGAAGGCCGCATTCTCAAGGTTGGTCTGAAACTATATCATACGGGGCTGGCCGGGCTTTCGGCCGCCGCATTCAAGTTTTCGGGGCTCTCCCATGTCCAGTAATTCGCAGAATCTCAAAAGTATCGGCCTCAAGGCTACCTTCCCACGGCTCAAGATCCTCGATCTGTTCCAGAAGGTGGAGAATCGCCACCTGACGGCGGAAGACGTCTATCGACAACTGATCGCCGAAGACATGGATATCGGGCTGGCCACCGTCTATCGTGTGCTCACGCAGTTCGAGCAGGCCGGCCTGCTCGAACGCCACTACTTCGAGTCTGGCAAGGCCGTCTTCGAACTCAACGAAGGGCACCACCATGACCATCTGGTGTGCCTTCAGTGCGGCAAGGTGGAGGAGTTCTTCGACCCCTCCATCGAGGAAAGGCAAAACCGGATCGCGGAAGAGCGCGGCTTCGTCGTTCGCGAACATGCACTCTACCTGTACGCGGACTGCAAGAAAGATCCCTGCCCCAACCGCCCCGGTAGCGGCCCAATCTCCAGCACATGAACGCCAGGAGACTCAGCCGGCCCGCTGCAGGCCCAGCATCTCGGCCGCATGATCGCGAGTGGTATCGGTGATATGCACCCCACCCAGCATGCGGGCGATCTCCTCGATACGCTCTGAAGACCGCAAACCTGTTACACGGGACAGCGTCTGACCGTCGCGCGTTTCCTTCGAGATGGTCCACTGCCAATCCGCCTGCGCCGCAACCTGGGGCAGGTGGGTCACGCACAACACCTGGCGCCCCCCCCCCAGTTGCTTGAGCAGGCGCCCGACGATCTCCGCGACGCGCCCGCCGATACCGACGTCGACCTCATCGAAAATCAGCGTTGGTGTAGCCGCATTCCGGCTCGCAATGACCTGGATGGCCAGACCGATCCGCGACAGCTCCCCACCTGACGCGACTTTGGCAAGGGATCGAAGCGGCTGACTGGCATTCGCCGTGACGAGGAACTCGACAGTCTCAAGCCCGCTGGCGCACCCCCCCTCCACTGGCCTGACAGCCACTTCAAAGCGCGCACCAGCCATCGCCAAGGACTGCATGGCGTCGGTTACCGCCGCCGACAAGGCATCGGCTACGCACCGACGCTCGACGGAAAGCTGCCCGGCGGCGGCCATGAAACGCGCCTTGGCCGCAGACTCTTCCCGAGCCAGCGCCTCCGGGTCTGCCTGCCGCGTGAGTCGCTCCAGACGCAGCACACTGTCGGCCAGCAAATCGGACAACGCCTCGGGCGCCACCTTGTGCTTGCGCGCCATGCCGGTTACCGACTGAAGGCGCTGATCGATCTCAGCCAGGCGCGCCGGATCCACATCGAGCCTGTCCCGATAGCGGCGCATGGCATGCAGCGCCTCGTCGAGCTGAATGCTCGCCCCACCCAACAGCTCCTGAACATCGGCAAGCTGCCCATCATGCTGCGCCATGTCAGTCACCCGTGCGAGCAGGCGATCGAGCTGCGAAACCAGCGCATACTCACCGTCAGCCAGCCCTTCCAGCACCTCTGCGCTGCCCGCAATCAGGCCCGCCGCGTGGGCCAGACGGGTTTGCTCCTGGTTGAGCGCACCCCACTCCTGGGGATCGAAGGCCAGCTCACGCAATTCACTGACCTGCCAGGCCAACAGCTCACGCTCCCTTTCGGTGGACAAGGCACCATGCTCCGCCGCCTCCCGGGCGCGCCTCAAGGCAGACCAGGAACGATAAAGCTCGGCCACCTCTGCGGCCCTGCCAGACAGCGCGCCATGAGCGTCCACCAGTTCCAGCTGTGCATCCGTACGCAACAGTGCGTGGTGAGCATGCTGCCCGTGAATGTCCGCCAGCCACTCCCCGGCCGCCCGCATCTGGGCCAGCGCCACAGGGACACCGTTAAGCCATGTCTTGGAACGCCCTCCGCTATCGATAACACGGCGCATCAGCACGGAGTCCTCACCGGAATCCAGTTCCTGTTCAACCAGCCAGTCCCGCAATCTCCCGTCTTCAGGGAGACCGAACTCGGCCACGATCTCCGCCTTTGCCTGCCCGGTCCGAACGACCCCGCTCTCGGCCTTGCCGCCCAAAACCAAGCCCAGCGCATCGAGCAGTATCGATTTGCCCGCTCCCGTCTCGCCGGTTAATGCACCGAAACCGGCCTCAAAGTCGAGCTCGAGCTGATCAACGATTACAAAGTCGCGAATGGAAAGATGACGCAGCATGAAAACAGGAAGGAAATTGAGCGGGATTAGCCGTGGCGGGGCGCGGAGCTCCAGTGCAGCTTTTCACGCAGCATGGCGAAATAACTGTAGCCCGCGGGGTGCAGCAGACGTACCCGGTGGGGCGAGCGGGTAATCTGCAAGGTATCGCCCGCGCGGGTGTCGTAACGTGTCTGACCGTCGAAATGTACGCGGGAATCGTGCGGTGGCAGCAGGACAATTTCGATGCGGCAACGATCCGGCAGCGTGATCGGGCGCGCCGTCAATGCATGGGGGCACATCGGCACCAGAGCGATGCCATCTACGCTCGGGTGCAGTATCGGACCGTTGGCAGACAGGGCATAGGCCGTAGAACCGGTCGGCGTCGAAATGATCATGCCGTCCGAACGCTGCGTATAGACGAACTCTCCGTCGATACGCAGATCGAACTCGATCATGCGACCGAGATCCCCCTTGTTGACCACCACATCGTTGAGTGCCACCGTATGAAACACACGCTTTCCGCTACGGAGCACTTCTGCGTCGAGCAGCACGCGGCTCTCTTCCGAATAACGGCCTTCGAGCACCTCGCTGATCTTCTCCTGCGCAACGTCCCGGGAAATATCGGTCAGGAAACCGAGCCGCCCCTGATTGACCCCAACCAGCGGCACCTCGTATTCCGCCAACCGGCATGCACTATTGAGAAGCGTGCCATCGCCCCCAAGTACGACGGCAAGATCAGCCTGGACCCCGATTTCTTCATAGCTGGCAACGGGGAAGCCCGCCGTCAGGCCAGTGGAACTTGCCGTCCCCTGTTCGATCAGCACCTGGAGCCCCAGGCTGCGCAAATGATTGGCCAGCCGAAGCACCGCCTCAGCCACCTCGGGGCTCTGATACTTACCGATCAGCGCAATCGTCTTGAACTCACAGGTCATGCGCCGATTAAACCACATTATTCATGGGCGTCGCAGGCCACCACGGCAAAACAGGACAGCCCGGCACCATTCATGCTTCTCATGAGCGCCTCCCTTCCTTAGAATCCCAGCGTCTCTCCGAGCCTTCAGCCATGACCAGCCTCGATCAACGTTCGCAAATTCTCCTCAAGACCCTGGTGGAGCACTATATCGCCGAAGGCCAGCCCGTCGGCTCGCGTGCGCTGTCGCGCCATTCCGGCCTCAAGCTCTCACCGGCAACGGTGCGTAACGTGATGTCGGATCTGGAAGAGCTCGGCTTCATTACCAGTCCACACACCTCCGCCGGGCGGGTTCCCACGCCGCTGGGTTACCGCTTCTTCGTGGACAGCCTGCTCACCGTCCAACCCATTGGTATCGGCCAGATGCAGGAAATCAAGGGGCAGATCCAGCCGGGCGAACCCCAGCGGGTCATCAACGCCGCCTCCCAACTGCTGTCGGGTCTCACCCACTTTGCCGGCGTGGTGATCTCCCCCAAACAGGACGCCATCAAGATCCGCCAGATCGAATTCGTCAGCCTCTCGGACACCCGCGTCCTGCTGATCCTCGTAACCACCAGTGGTGACGTACAGAACCGCATCCTGTTTACCAAGCGCCCCTATAGTGCTGCCGAACTGGTCACCGCCGCCAACTACCTCAATCAGAACTTTGCCGGCCTGGCCTTCCCAGAGATTCGCACCCGAATCCAGGACGAACTCAAGCAACTCCGCTCCGACATGACCGACCTCATGAGTGCGGCGGTCGAAGCGGGCAGCGAGGCACTGGAGGAAACCCAGAGTACCTACGTAATCTCCGGCGAAACCAATCTGCTCGACGCGGAAGACCTGTCGTCCAACATGGCCCGCTTGCGTGATCTGTTCAAACTGTTCGAGCAGAAAACCGGCCTGATGCAGTTGCTCGACATCTCCAACCGCGCTCAAGGCGTGCAGATCTTCATCGGCGGAGAGAGCGGACTGAGCCCTCTCGACGACTGCAGCGTCATCACGGCCCCCTACGAAGTAGATGGCCAGTTGGTCGGCTCAGTTGGCGTCATCGGCCCAACTCGCATGGCCTACGAACGAGTGATTCCGATCGTCGACGTCACCGCCCGCCTCCTAACCAGCGCCCTTTCGGGCCACAACTGACGAAAGCCTCCATGACCCGATACTGGCAGGAGCCAGCCTACACCCATGGCCAGGAGCCGCGTACTGGCATCCTGCTGGTCAATCTCGGCACACCGGCGGCCGCAACAGCCGACGCGCTCCGCCCCTATCTGAAGCAATTTCTGTCGGATCCCCGGGTTGTCGAAATTCCCCGCCTCATCTGGTGGCCGATCCTCAACGGCATCATCCTGCGAACCCGCCCGGCCAAGTCTGCCGCGAAGTACGCCAGCGTGTGGACCAACGATGGCTCGCCACTCAAGGTTCACACCGAGAAACAGGCCAAGCTGCTGGCCGGCTTCCTGACCCACGCGGGCCAGCCCGACCTGCAAGTGAGCTGGGCCATGCGTTATGGCCAGCCTTCCATCCGCAAACAGCTGGACGCACTACGGAGCAGTGGTTGCACGCGTATCCTCGTCGTTCCGCTCTACCCCCAGTTTGCCGCCAGCACCACGGCGACCGTCATCGACGAGGTAGCCGACAGCCTTCGCCACTGGCGAAACCTTCCCGAAGTCCGCTACGTACGCAGCTTTGGTGACGACCCTGGCTATATCGCGGCCCTGGCCCAATCGGTGCGTGACCACTGGAAGAAGGAAGGACAAGCCGACAGGCTCGTGCTCAGCTTCCACGGCATTCCGCGTCGCTCCCTGGACCTCGGCGACCCCTACCACTGCGAGTGCCACAAGACGGCCCGTCTGTTGCGCGAGGCACTGCAACTGCCACCGGAACGGATGATCGTCAGCTTCCAGTCGCGCTTCGGCAAGGCAGAATGGCTGACCCCATACACCCAGCCCACGCTGGAAAAACTGGCTCGCGACAAGGCCGCCGCATCCGTGGACGTCATGTGCCCGGGCTTCGTCTCCGACTGCCTGGAAACGCTGGAAGAAATCAACATGGAGTGCCGCGAGGCCTTCCTCCATGCCGGCGGCCAACGCTTCAGCTACATCCCCTGCCTCAACGAACGACAGGACTGGATCGAGGCCCTGACAAGCCTGAGCCTCCGCCACCTGGGCCACTGGCTTGACGAAAGCCCTCTGAACGGGAGTGAACGGACCCTCCAAGCGGAACGCGCCCGCTCCATGGGCGCACTCACATGATGGCAACGAAGGAGCCGGACACCCACGGCAGAAACGGTGATCAGTGGTGAAACTTCTTTTACGCTGGGTTCTGAATGCTGTCGCCCTGATGCTGATTCCCGAGGTCGTCACAAGCATCCGGGTCGACAGCTACACGGCTGCCCTGATCAGCGCACTATTGCTGGGTTTTGTGAACGCGATCCTTCGGCCAATCCTGATCATCATCACATTACCGATCACCATCCTGACCCTCGGCCTGTTCACCCTGATCATCAATGCCTTGATGTTCTGGTCTGTGTCTGGGCTGGTGCGCGGTTTTGTCGTACCCGACTTCCTGACCGCATTCTGGGGGGCGCTGACATACAGCCTGCTGACCTGGATGGTCAGCTTGGCACTGGGCGACAAAGACTGAAGGGGCCCGGGTTGCCGACCTCAGGGCGTGTGGCCGGAGCCCGCGCCCACCACCGCACGACGACGCGTCGTCTTGCGGCGTACCGCGCCCGGATCAAAAGCCCCACTCAGCTTCCCGAGAGCTACCGACCTGGCATCCATGGCCATCTGGAAAGCGCCATCTTCGCCGTATTTCTTGACGGAGAACTTGACCCGCTTGCGCTTTCCGTCCGGTAAAGGCCATGACGCCACCCAGAACCAGCGCTGCTTCTCTTCCGGCAGATCACGGGTTTCCGAGGCGCAATAGCGGCACACACCTACCACGCCCGAACGGTTGTTCTTTTTGACAATATTGGAATATTCGCGCATCGACAGCGGAGGATGGGCTGCAATGATCTCGTCCCGATACGCTTTTGCAGCGACAAACGAACGCTGCTTACCACCGAAGACCCCATCACTGAAGTGCTTGCGATAGATCACCCCACGCCGCTGGATCGTCACCAGCCAACCATGAGTACGGCTGGTTTCGTTATCGACCCGACTGATCCCATAAGTGCTGCCCCGGCCCACGCGTCACCCCCCTCCGCCCGCACAGATATCGCGATACAAGCTGGATTTCGGCCGAATTTGGTGGAACTTTAGATTTTCACAATATACCCATCTGTCTCCGCTTGAAACCCAGAATCAGTCCCCAACATAGAAAGAAACCCTCGCGGAGCCCCCAATGATTGACCCCCTACTGATTGCCTGCCCCCATTGCGCCGCACTCAACCGCATGCCAGCCGCGCGCCTGCAGGACGCTGGGCATTGCGGAAAATGTAAGAAGGCCCTCTTCACCGGCACGCCGATCCACCTGACAGGAAGAAACTTTTCCACTCACGCGGAACGTGGCGGCATTCCCTTGCTGGTGGACTTCTGGGCCCCTTGGTGCGGCCCATGCCGCAGCATGGCTCCCGCCTTCGAGGCCGCGGCAGCAAGCCTCGAACCCCGGTTCAGGCTCGGCAAGGTAAATACGGAGGAGGAATCGGGCCTGGCTGCACGTTTCGGCATTCGAAGCATCCCGACTCTCATACTCATCCACGAGGGCAGGGAAATCGCACGTCACTCCGGCGCCATCGGCAGCCATGACATTCAACACTGGGCACTGGCCAATCTCGGCCATAGCGCTCCTTGACGAAGGAGGCTGTCGTCAGTTGTCGACCAGCTGGAGTTCCATGCCGAAACCGCTCGCCGTAATGCGCTCGGCAGGCGGCCCATCTTTCGACAGATCCCGTTGGGCCTGCCCCAGCCGGCGTGCAACGACAGTCACGAGCCGGGAACGGAAGGCCTCCTGGCATTCATCCGTGGCAAGAGACAACGAGGCCGGATTCAGCTCGAGATACACGGTGGACGTGGTCGTGACCACCGTATTCATGTGTTTGTGCTCCTGCTGGTCGAGATAGGCTAGTTCGCCAAACACCTCGCCATAGGAATGCTCGCAAACACGATGCCCATCGACGGAAATCTCCACGCGCCCGTCGATGACAATCCCAAAACGTTGATCAGCATCCCCTTCTCGCATCAGCAAGGTGTTCGAGTCGACCTTGCGCCAGCGGGAAATACGCAGGATCTCCCAGATTTCCACATCTTCGAACTCTACGAAGAAGGGCATCTTGCGGAGGATGGAGAAGCGCGTCGTATCCTGCGGGAGACTCGTATCGTCGAGGATCTTGTACCTGACCGCCGACAAATCCTTGGCGAAATCGGCGCCGTTCTTGTAACGGGAATACAGATCCTTCTCAAGTGCCTTGCGGATGACCGTATCGAGTTGCTCCGGCAGGTCCGCGTTGATCTGCGAGACAAGGGGCGGCTCGGTGTTGAGAATCTTGTAGATCAGCTGTGCCGGGTTCTTGGCACGGAACGGCAAACGCCCGGTCAGCATGTGAAAAAGCACGACCCCCAGAGAAAACAGGTCGGTCTTCTGATTCAGCGGATAGCCCTTGATCTGCTCCGGGCTCATGTAGGCTGGCGATCCAACCCCCATGATGAAGGTCGAATCGGATTCACTCTTCTTGCTGATGTTGAGAGCCAGCCCGAAGTCAGTGATTTTGACGTTATCCTGCTCATCGATCAGGATGTTGGCCGGCTTGATGTCCCGGTGCACGATACCTTGGCGGTACGCGTAATCCAGCGCCATGCAACACTTGAAAATGATGCCTATCGTCCGGTGCAGCGGGAGAAGATTCTGGAACGTGCAGTACGGCTCCAGCGTCGTGCCGGGAAAGTACTCCATGACGATGTAGGCGTAGTCCTTCTCGACCGCGGCATCGAAGATCTTGATGATGTTCGGGTGATCGAGGCGGCGAGACACGTCCATCTCGGCACGCAGCAGCTTGAGAAGCCTACGATTCCACTTCGCCTCGTCCTTCGACTTGTCATCGAAGCGAATCAGCTTGAGCGCAACCGGCTCCGGGTACTGGGGGTGCTCAGCCAGATAAACGGTTGCCGTGGCGCCACGGCCTACCTCGCGGAGCAGCTTGTATTTGCCAATTTTATCGGGTTCTTGTTCCATACGTGCTTTACGCCCCAGAGCCTGGAAAGATGACCGGGACACGCCGGATTCATCACAATTTTACACCCTCTGTGAATATCGGGCGGCGCCGACGAAAATTGCCCCTTGAAATCTTAACCTGCGCCCCCAAGTTATCGCGAGTCCCAAAAAGGAGCCCTTACCCATGCAAGATCAAGACACCCCGCTGAGCCCCGAAGAAAAGAAAGCCCCGGAGCTCGTGGAAAACGTCACCGGTGCCGAAGCCGAGCAAGCGTCCCAAGCAGCCGATGCGCCGAGTGTCGACTCGCTGCCGAACATCGCTGAACAACTCCGCCAGGCCGAACTGAAGGCTGCCGAGCACCATGACGCGTGGCTCCGGGCCAAGGCCGAGACCGAGAACATCCGGCGCCGCGCCCAGGACGATATCGCCAAGGCCGGCAAGTTCGCCGCCGACAAATTCACTCAGGCCATGCTGCCGGTGAAGGACAGCCTCGAAGCGGCCCTCGCCACCGAGAACGCAACGCTGGAGAGCTTCAAGCAGGGTGTAGAGCTCACGCTCAAGCAACTCGTCTCGGCGTTCCAGGGCGCCAATGTCGTCGAGGTCAATCCAGTCGGCGAAAAGTTCGACCCGAACAAGCATCAGGCCATCAGCGCGATCGAGGCCGAAGGCGAACCCAATACGGTGATCAACGTGCTGCAGAAGGGCTACCTCCTGCACGACCGCACCATTCGCCCAGCCCTCGTGGTCGTATCGAAAGCCAAATCCGCCGCTTGAAAGCTGCGGCGGCATCCCCATATCGGTAACAAGTCAGCGCTCCGCCCCTGTCGGACCGCATCTCAAACAGAATTCGAACTGAAGGAAAACTCATGGGCAAGATCATCGGCATCGACCTCGGCACCACCAACAGCTGTGTTTCCGTGATGGAAGGCGGCAAGCCGAAGGTCATCGAGAACTCCGAAGGCGCGCGCACCACCCCGTCCGTTGTCGCCTACGCTGACGACGGTGAAATCCTGTGCGGCGCCCCTGCCAAGCGCCAGGCCGTCACCAACGCCCGCAACACCCTCTATGCGATCAAGCGCCTGATCGGCCGCCGCTTCGAAGAGAAGGAAGTGCAGAAAGACATCGACCTGATGCCCTTCACCATCGCCAAGGCCGACAACGGCGATGCGTGGGTTGAAGTGCGTGGCAAGAAGATCGCCCCGCCGCAGGTTTCCGCCGAAGTGCTGCGCAAGATGAAGAAGACCGCCGAAGACTACCTTGGCGAAGAAGTCACCGAAGCGGTCATCACCGTTCCGGCCTACTTCAACGACAGCCAGCGCCAGGCCACCAAGGATGCCGGCAAGATCGCGGGCCTCGAAGTCAAGCGCATCATCAACGAGCCGACCGCGGCCGCGCTGGCCTTCGGCATGGACAAGAAGCCGGGCGACTCCAAGATCGCCGTATTCGACCTTGGCGGCGGCACCTTCGACATCTCCATCATCGAAATCGCCGACATCGACGGCGAGCACCAGTTCGAAGTGCTGGCCACCAACGGTGACACCTTCCTGGGCGGCGAAGACTTCGACCAGCGCATCATCGACTACATCGTCACCGAGTTCAAAAAGGAACAGGGCGTCGATCTCAAGAACGACGTGCTGGCCCTTCAGCGCCTGAAGGAAGCCGCCGAAAAGGCCAAGATCGAGCTGTCCTCCGGCCAACAGACCGAAATCAACCTTCCCTACATCACCGCCGACGCCACCGGTCCGAAACACCTGGCCCTGAAGATCACTCGCGCCAAGTTCGAATCCCTGGTCGAAGACCTGGTCGAGCGGACCATCGAGCCCTGCCGCGTGGCCCTGAAGGATGCCGGCGTGAAGGTCTCCGACATCGACGACGTGATCCTGGTCGGCGGCCAGACCCGCATGCCCAAGGTCATCGACAAGGTTAAGGAATTCTTCGGCAAGGATCCGCGCCGTGACGTGAACCCGGACGAAGCCGTCGCCGTTGGCGCCTCCATCCAGGGCGGCGTGCTGCAGGGCGAAGTGAAGGACGTGCTGCTGCTCGACGTCTCCCCGCTGTCCCTCGGCATCGAAACCCTGGGCGGAGTGATGACCAAGCTGATCCAGAAGAACACCACGATCCCGACCAAGGCCTCGCAAGTGTTCTCCACCGCCGACGACAACCAGTCCGCCGTGACCATCCACGTGCTGCAGGGCGAGCGCGAAATGGCTGCCGGCAACAAGAGCCTCGGCCAGTTCAACCTGTCCGACATTCCGCCGGCCCCGCGCGGCATGCCGCAGATCGAAGTCACCTTCGACATCGACGCCAACGGCATTCTTCACGTGTCCGCCAAGGACAAAGCCACCGGCAAGGAAAACAAGATCACCATCAAGGCCAACTCCGGCCTGTCGGATGACGAGATCCAGCAGATGGTTCGTGACGCCGAGGCTCACGCCGAGGAAGACAAGAAGGCCCACGAACTGGTCGATGCACGCAACCAGCTCGACACCCTGGTCCACTCCGTGAAGAAGGCCCTGGCCGAGCACGGCGACAAGATCGGCGAAGACAAGGCCAAGATCGAAGCCGCCATCAAGGACGCCGAAGAGGCTATCAAGACCGGCGACAAGGCTGCCATCGATGCCAAGAGCGAAGCCCTGGCCACCGTCAGCCAGAAGCTCGGCGAACACATCTACGCCCAGGCCCAGGCTGAAGCTGGCGCGGCCGGCGGCGCCGGTGCCGGTGCAGGCGCATCTGCCGGTGGCGCCAAGGCCAACGATCCGGACGTGGTCGACGCCGAGTTCACCGAAGTGAAGGACAAGAAGTAAGCCTGTCCGGCATCACTGCCACATAGACAGTTCCGGCCGAGCCATGCCGGCGCCCCGCGCGCCGCTCGGCTCGGCCTTTCCACAAGATAGCCAGAGCACCCAAAAATGGCGAAACGGGATTTATACGAGATCCTCGGCGTCAATCGTGACGCCTCCGAGGATGAACTGAAAAAGGCCTACCGCAAGCTGGCCATGAAGTTCCATCCGGACCGCAATCCGGACAACAAGGAAGCCGAAGAGAAGTTCAAGGAGGTCAAGGAAGCCTACGAGATCCTGACCGACAGCAACAAGCGCGCCGCCTACGACCGCTACGGCCATGCCGGAGTCGATCCTTCGATGGGCGGTGGTGGCGGTGGCGGCCAGGGCTTCGACGGCTTTGCCGACGCGTTCGGCGACATCTTCGGTGACATCTTCGGTGGTGGCGGCGGACGCGGACGTTCCAACGTCTATCGCGGCGCTGACCTGCGCTACAACCTCGAAATCACGCTAGAGGAAGCCGCCCGTGGTGCCGAGAAGACAATCCGGATTCCCGCTCTCGAGGAATGCGACAGCTGCCACGGCAGCGGCGCCAAGCCCGGCACCCAGCCCAAGACCTGCCCCACCTGCGGCGGCGCCGGCCAGGTGCGCATCCAGCAGGGCTTCTTCTCGATCCAGCAGACCTGCCCGAAGTGCCACGGCAGCGGCCGCATCATCCCCGAGCCCTGCTCGTCCTGCGGCGGCGCCGGCCGGATCAAGCGCCAGAAGACCCTGGAAGTGAAGATCCCTGCCGGCATCGACGACGGCATGCGCCTGCGCCACAGCGGCCATGGTGAGCCTGGTGTCAATGGTGGCCCGGCCGGCGATCTCTACGTGGAAATCCACATCAAGCAGCACCCGGTTTTCCAGCGGGACGGCGACGATCTTCACTGCGAAATGCCGATCAGCTTCACCACCGCAGCACTGGGTGGCGAGATCGAAATCCCCACTCTCGACGGCGCTGCCGGTATCCGCATTCCGGCGGAGACGCAGAGTGCCAAGGTGTTCCGCCTGCGCGGCAAGGGCATCCGCAACGTGCGCAGCCACGCCCCTGGCGATCTGATGGTGCACGTGATCGTGGAAACTCCCGTCAAGCTGACCGAAAGGCAGAAAGAACTGCTGCGGGAATTCGATGAAATCGCGTCGTCCAATGCCGAGCGTCACAACCCGAAGGCAAAGTCCTGGATGGACAAGGTGAAGGACTTCTTCGGCGCCTGATCATTGCCGCACTGCAGCAGCCTGACACGCGGGCCGACGTTGTTTCAACGTCGGCCCGCGTGCTTTCCGAAAGGCATTTTTTTTGTCCTATACTCGTGGCCGGCTCCGATTTGATTAACAAAAAATAATGACAATCATGCCCTTCCACACCATAAAGAAACTGATCACCTGTATTGGCGCCGGCATGATGCTGGCGTCAGGCACACCAAGCCAGGCGGCCGATCCGGGCGTAGGAGACACCACTATCACACTGGGCATGTCTGCCCCTTTCAGCGGCCCCAACGGCGCCTATGGCAAGGAGATGAAGGAAGGCGCCCTCGCCTATTTCGCGCAGTTGAACGCCGCCGGCGGCATCAACGGTAGAAAGGTGGAACTGGTCACCCTCGACGATGGCTACGAAACCGACAAGGCCGTCGCCAATACCCGCAAGCTCATCAACGAGCACAAGGTTTTCGCGCTGATGGCCTTCTACGGCTCATCCCCGACCACCGAAGCGATGAAGGTATTCAGCGAAGCCAGGGTTCCCCTGATCGGCACCATCAGCGGGGCAGGCAGCCTGCGCAACCCCGTCAATCGCTACATGTTCCACCTGCGTGCCAGCTACGCCGACGAAACCGAGGCCATCGTCAATCACCTCGTCGGCCTGGGTATCACCAATATCGCAGTGTTCTACCAGAACGACGGCTTCGGGAAGTCGGGCCTGGAAGGGGTTACGGCCACGCTGGCCCATCACAAGCTGAAGCCAGTCGCCGTGGGCTCTATCGAGCGCAACTCCCTTGAAGTGGGACCCGCCGTCGCCCAGATCGCCAAGGCCAACCCTCAGGCCGTCATCATGGCCACCCTTTACAAGCCCAGCGCCGAATTCGTCCGGCAGATGCGCAAGGCCGGGCAGATGCCCCAGTTCTCGACCCTGTCCCCCGTCGGTGCCGACCTGCTGGTTGGAGAACTGGGAGCAAAGGATGCACACGGCATCGGCATATCCCAGGTCATGCCCTATCCCTGGAACGACACCCTGCCCGTCGTCAAGGAATACCAGAAGGCGCTACAGTCCTTCGCCAAGCACGGTAACTACAGCTATTACGGCATTGAAGGCTACATCAACGCAAAGGTCATGACCGAGGCGCTCAAAAAGGCCGGCAAGGAACCCAGCCGGGAAAAACTGGTTTCGATCCTAGAAGGCGGCAGCGTTGATGTCGGTGGTTACCGCGTCACCTACACGTCCACCAATCACAACGGGTCACGCTTCGTCGACCTGACGGTGCTAGGCCGCGACGGTCGCATCCTGCACTGAGCGACAGCGCCCAGCAGCTGTACCTCAAAAAGCAGAAGGCCTCGCGAAACCAGTCGGTTCGCGAGGCCTTCTCTCTTCGGGCCCGCCCAAGGCGGAACAGCCTGAATCAGGCCCGCCGCCAGATCGTCCCTTGGGGCGTATCTTCGAGCGCGATTCCATCGGCCAGCAATTCGGCCCGAATCCGATCGGCCTCAGCGAAGTTCTTCGCCTTCTTGGCCGCGATACGTGCTTCAATCTTGGCCTCGATCACCGCAGAGTCTCCTTCGTCGCTATCGACCCCAGCCTGCAGGAATGTGGTCGGCACCTGCTCCAGCAATCCCAGCACCCCGCCCAGCGCCTTGAGCTCAGCCGCAGCTTCGGCTGACCGGGAACGGTTCACCTCGTTGGCCAGATCAAACAGCACCGACAAGGCTTCCGCCGTATTGAAGTCGTCGTCCATGGCCAGCTTGAAGCGTGCCGCAGTCGGCGTGCTCCAATCGATTGCCGCGGCCTGGGCCGCCGGAACATTGCGCAACGCCGTATACAGGCGCGATAGCGCGTTGCGGGCATCCACCAAGTGGGCGTCGGAATAATTGAGCGGGCTGCGGTAGTGGGCCCGCAGGATGAAGAAACGCACCACTTCAGGCGCATAGTCCTTCAACACGTCGCGAATGGTGAAGAAATTGCCGAGGCTCTTCGACATCTTCTCATCGTCCACCCGAACGAAACCGTTGTGCATCCAGTAATTGACGAAAGAGCACTGATGCGCTCCCTCGCTCTGCGCAATCTCGTTCTCGTGATGGGGGAACTGCAGGTCCGCTCCACCACCGTGGATATCGAAATGATCGCCAAGCAGCTCGGAGCTCATTGCCGAGCACTCGATATGCCAGCCTGGGCGTCCGGGCCCCCACGGGGACTCCCACTTGACCTCATCCGGCTCCTCGGCGCGCGCATGCTTCCACAGCACAAAGTCGAGCGGATCCTGCTTGCCACCTGCAACTTCCACACGCTCCCCCGCCCGCAGCTCGTCGAGCGACTTGCCTGACAACTTGCCGTAGCCATCGAACTTACGCACGGAATAGCACACATCCGAATTGGCCGCCTTGTAGGCCAGGCCGTGACGCTCCAGATCACCTATCAGGCGCTGCATCGACGGAACGAACTCGGTGGCGCGCGGCTCATGGTCTGGACGCAGTACCCCCAGCGCATCGGCATCCTCGTGCATGGCCGCGATGAAACGGTCCGTCAGCGTGCGGATGCTCTCTCCGTTTTCCTGCGCGCGCTTGATGATTTTGTCGTCGATGTCGGTAATGTTCCGCACGTAGGTCACCGCATATCCGCTCGAACGCAACCAACGCGCCACCATGTCGAACACCACCATCACGCGAGCATGTCCCAGGTGGCAGTAGTCATAAACCGTCATGCCGCAAACATACATGCGGACCTTGCCAGGTTCGATGGGACTGAACTGCTCCTTCTTGCGCGAAAGGGAGTTATGAATTTTCAACATGAGGAAGACCGCTAGAAAACCGAATGGGAAATTAAAACGGCGGCAACCCGCCCATAGCAGAAACGGACATCGCCAACGGGATGCTCAACGGCATCTCCGGGAGTGCTCATGGTCGGCAACTACGCTTCTTGGTAAAATAAAAGACTTGTAGCCGAACCACCCCGACACAAAGCCTGCGTGCCTTGCGCATGGGCCTGATAATAACACATGTCAAAACGAGCCCTGGCCGCCGCCCTGTTCCTTCATGCCCTGCTGTGCAGCCCGGTTCAGGCCGAATCCGTGCAGGAGTTGCAGGTACTCCTCAAGCAAGGTCAATTTGCGCGCGTCGTCGAACGTAGCGACGCGCTGCTGGCAAGCAAGCCACGCGATGTGCAGCTGCGCTTCCTGAAAGGCGTTGCCCTCGCAGAACTCAACCGCAATTCCGACGCGATTGCGGTGTTTCAGAAGCTGACCGAGGACTACCCTGACCTGCCAGAGCCCTACAACAACCTCGCCGTACTGTACGCACAGCAGAAACAATACGACAAGGCGCGGGCTGCCCTGGAAACAGCCATCCGGACGCACCCCAGCTACGCCACAGCACACGAGAACCTCGGCGACATCTATGCCCGGCTCGCCAGCCAGGCCTATGACAAGGCCTTGTCCCTGGACTCATCCAACGCTGCTGCACAGAGCAAGCTGTCGATGATTCGCGAGATCATGAGCATCTCGCCCGCCAAGGCCATTCCACAATCGCCCGTGGCCGCGCCCCCCACCAGCTTGCCCGCCCGGCCTGCCGCTCCGCCCCCTGTCGCCCCCCCAGCGCCGAAACCTACTCCTGCCGTTGCGACTGCACCAGCAACGACAGCGTCGGCGATAGCCACCAAGGAAGAGCCCAAGCTCGCCCCCAAACGGGCCCTGGACACGGCAGAGGACTCAGCCCACTCCAGTGCCGCCGTCACCAAGGTGGTACAGAGCTGGGCCACGGCCTGGTCACGGAAGGACGTCAAGGGCTATCTGGCCCATTACGCGCGCGATTTCGAACCTCCCAAGGGCCAGAACCGCAAGACTTGGGAGGATGAACGCAGCCAACGCCTGTCTAAGCCAGGCGAAATCGAAGTGGGGATCGAGAACCTCAAGATCGTCGGTATCGACAACAATCGCGCCACCGTCAAACTGCGTCAGAACTACCGCTCGGCCAATCTATCCTCCTCGTCCGGCAAGACCCTGGTGCTGATCTGGCAGGACGGCAAATGGCTGATCCAGCAGGAGCGGGTCGGCAACTGATGCGCTGGATTCATGTGGTCTTGCGGGGAACACTGGCACTGCTGCTGGCATGTCCGCTGCTGGCTGCCGGTACGCCGGGCGTTCCGGCAGCCGCTCCCGCGGCCACCCCTGACGCAGCGCTCGGCGCCATCATCCAGGCAATCTCGCGCAGCCGGCTGGATGATGCGCTGACGCAAACCGAGGCGCTCATCGCCCAGCATCCCAACTTCCGGCTTGCTCACCTGATTCGGGGAGATCTTCTGCTGGCGCGCAGCCGCCCTCTCGACGCCTTCGGCAACGCGAGCAGCGCACCTGAAGAGAAGCTCAGCGACCTGCGGGAAGAGGCGATTGTCCGACTGAAAGCCTATCGCAACCGCCCGCCCGCCCACTACGTACCGCGTTACCTGCTTCAGATGGCGCCCGAACAAACACACGCCATCGTGGTGGACACCCTGCGGTCGCGCCTGTACGTCTATCAGAACGACGACGGCCGACCGCGCTTCATCACCGACTACTACATCACGCACGGCAAGCTGGGTACCGAGAAGGGGCGCGAAGGGGACAAGCGCACCCCCATCGGTGTCTATCACGTGACCGCCAGCCTGCCGCCCCAGAAACTGTCCGACTTCTACGGCAATGGCGCGTTTCCGATCAGTTACCCGAACGAATGGGACAGGCTGCAGGGACGGGACGGTCACGGCATCTGGCTACATGGAACGCCCAGCGACACTTACTCCCGCCCACCGCGTGCCTCCGACGGCTGTGTGGTGCTGACCAATCCGGATCTGGCCAGGCTCGCCGGATTCCTTCAGGTCGGCATCACGCCGGTCATCATCAGCAACACCGTGGAATGGCTCAACATCGAAGACTGGAGATCCGAACGCGACGCCCTTCTGCAACAGGTAGAGGCCTGGCGCAAGGACTGGGAAGGCCGCCACGTGGACCGCTACCTCTCCCACTACTCCCGCCAGTTCCGCAACAATGAGGGCGGTTACGCACAATGGGCCGAACAGAAACGGATGGTTGCGGGCGGCAAGACCTGGATCAAGGTTGCACTGGGAAAACTGAGCATCTTCCGCAGCCCCGGCAAGCAGGACATGGCCGTGATCACCTTCGAGCAGGACTACCGGAGCAACAACCTTTCCAACGTACTCAAGAAACGTCAATACTGGCAGAAAGAACGAGGTCGCTGGAAGATCGTCTATGAAGGCTTCGCCTGACCCCAATCACCACTGCACCCAAGGACACCCCATGAAGAAAGCCCTCCTGACCCTCGCACTTGCCTGCCACAGTCTCTTTGCCCTAGCCGCCAATCCCCAGGTCGAGATGAAGACCAGTGAAGGCACCATCGTGCTTGAGCTCTACCCGGAGAAGGCCCCCAAGACGGTGGCCAACTTTCTCGAATACGTGAAGAGTGGCTTTTACGAGGGACTGATCTTTCATCGCGTCATCGACGGCTTCATGATCCAGGGCGGCGGTATGAATGCCCGCATGGAAGAGAAGCGCACGCGGGCCCCGATCGAGAATGAAGCCCGCAACGGACTCAAGAACGACGCCGGCACCATTGCCATGGCGCGCACCCAGGACCCCAACTCCGCGGCCGCCCAGTTCTTCATCAATCTCGAGGACAACCGCCCGCTGAACTATCCGTCGCCCGACGGTGCAGGCTATGCGGTCTTCGGCAAGGTCAGTAACGGCATGGATATCGTCCGCAAGATCGGCAAGACCCCGACTGCCAGCCGGGGCTTTCATCGGGACGTTCCCGCCACCCCGATCACCATTCAGTCTGTCCGCCAACTGCCGGATCAGGCTGGCAAATAACCCTCCCACACCTACCCACAGGAGCATCTCATGGCTGTCAAACTCAGCACCAACCACGGCGACATCGTCATCGAACTGGACGCCGACAAGGCCCCCGAAACGGTCAAGAACTTCATCTCTTACGTTGAAGCCGGCCACTACGACAACACGATCTTCCACCGCGTGATCAACGGCTTCATGATCCAGGGCGGCGGTTTCGAACCGGGCATGAAGCAAAAGGCGACCCAGGCGCCGATCAAGAACGAAGCCGACAACGGCCTCAAGAACGACGCCGGCACCGTCGCCATGGCACGCACCCAGGATCCGCACTCTGCCACCGCCCAGTTCTTCATCAACGTGGCCAACAACGACTTCCTGAACTACCGCTCGCCCGACATCCAGGGCTGGGGCTACTGTGTCTTCGGCCGCGTGACCGAAGGCCTGGACATCATCGAGAAGATCAAAGGCGTCAAGACCGGCTCTGCCGGCTTCCATCAGGACGTACCGAAGGAAGATGTGGTAATTACCCGCGCTGAAGTCATCTAAGGATCAGGGGCGACCGGCACCATGCAAATCCATTTCATCTCCGATCTGCACCTGAGCGCCGATCGCCCCAGCCTGACCGCCCTGTTCGAACGTTATCTGGCCGGACCAGCCCGGGAGGCCGGCAGCGTTTACATACTCGGTGACCTGTTCGAATACTGGGCCGGTGATGACGATCTCGACGATCCGCTCAATCGTGGGGTTGCCGAAACGCTTGCCCGCTTCGCCGCGGACGGCGGCAAGGTCTACTTCATGGCTGGCAATCGCGATTTCCTGCTGGGCAAGGAATTCGCCACCCGGGCCCACCTGCAGATCCTGCAGGAACCGACGCTGATCCGGCTGAGCGAACAGCGCACCCTGCTGTGCCATGGAGACGGCTTGTGCACCGACGATCTGGCCTATCAGGCTTTCCGGAAACAAGTGCGCGACCCCGCCTGGCAAGCCCAATTCCTGGCGCAACCCTTAGCAATACGCAAACAGATCATCGCTGGCGTGCGCATGAAGAGTGAAACCGCCAAATCCGAAAAGGACGCAGCGATCATGGACGTCAATGAAGACGCGGTCGCCTCCCTGCTCCGGGAACATGGCTATCCGCTGCTGATTCACGGACACACCCATCGGCCGGCCGTCCACACCCTGGATATGGAGGGGCACGGCTGCCAACGCTGGGTGCTTGCAGACTGGAGAATCCAGGCCGGACGAGTCTCTGGAGAAGTGCTGGTGTGGGCTGACGGAAAGCTCTCCCGCCAGCCCCTGAACTGACAGACCTACAACAGCGCCTTCAGATCAGCGCCAACCCACGGGCCAGGTCGGCCTTCAGGTCGTCGACGGCCTCCAGCCCAACCGCCAGACGCAGCAGGCTTTCACGAATGCCCGCAGCTTCACGCGCCTCCGGCGAGATGCGGCCGTGGGTGGTGGACGCCGGATGCGTCAGGGTAGTCTTGGTGTCGCCGAGATTGGCCGTGATCGACACCACCTGCGTCGCATCCACGACCCTCCAGGCCTCAGCCCGGCCGCCCTTCACTTCAAAGCTGACGATTGCGCCACCGCTGCTCTGCTGGCGCTGGGCCAGCACATGCTGCGGATGGGACTCCAGCCCGGGATAGAACACCCGCGCGACCTGCGGCTGTGCCTCAAGCCAGCGGGCCAGCTCCAGGGCACTGGAGGACTGGGCCGCCATCCGGATCTTGAGGGTCTCGAGCCCCTTCAGGATCACCCACGCATTGAATGGCGAAATGCACGGCCCTGCGGTCCGTAGAAACTTGAATACCTCGTTCACCAAAACCCTGCTGCCGCATACGGCACCACCGAGGACCCGCCCCTGGCCATCAAGATACTTGGTGGCCGAGTGGATCACCAGATCGGCACCGAGCTTGAGCGGCTGTTGCAAGGCCGGCGAGCAGAAGCAGTTGTCCACCGCCAGCAATGCACCAGCCTCGTGGGCGACGGCGGCCACGGCAGCAACATCCACCAGCTCGGTCAGAGGGTTGGACGGTGACTCGACAAAGAATAGCTTGGTCGTCGGCGTCACGGCCGCCCGATAGGCGTCCAGGTCCGTGGCTGGCACGAAAGTCGTCGTGATGCCGAAGCGCGACAAGATGTTGCCGAACAGCTGCTGGGTGGCGCCGAACAAGCCGTGCGAAGCGACGATATGATCGCCGGCACTCAACAACGCCATCACCGTAGACATGATCGCCGCCATGCCGGATGCGGTCGCCACGCAAGCCTCGGCCCCCTCCAGCGCGGCCAGGCGCTGCTGCATGGCCGTAACCGTTGGATTGGTGAAACGAGCGTAGACGTTGCCCTCCTCTTCACCGGAGAAGCGCGCCGCGGCCTGGGCCGCACTCTCGAACACAAAGCTCGACGTGAGATACAAGGCCTCGGAGTGCTCGTTGAACTGACTGCGCGCGATGCCGGCGCGTACCGCCAGTGTCTCGAGCTCCAGGTCATCCATGGGGTTCATCTTCAACTTTCGCTACGGGAAATCAGGTTGAGGTCCATCTGGCCGCCGCCCTCTTCGGAAGCAGACTTGCCGGCTGCATCGCTGCGCTGGTTCTCGACGCCGCTCAGGTACTCCTGGGTCACGTCGCCCGTGACGTAGGTGCCATCGAAACAGGAAGTCTCGAAAACGGAGATCGACGGATTAAGGGCCTTGACCGCCTCCTTGAGATCGTCGAGGTCCTGGTAGATCAACGCATCGGCACCGATCTCGGCGCAGATTTCCTCTTCTGTGCGGTCGCTGGCAATCAACTCCGCCTTGGTCGGCATGTCGATACCATAAACGTTCGCATAACGCACCGGGGGCGCAGCGGAAGCCATGTACACCTTGGTCGCACCGGCATCGCGCGCCATCTGGACGATCTCGCGGCTGGTGGTGCCGCGCACGATGGAGTCATCCACCAGCAGCACAGCCTTGCCCTTGAACTCCTGGTGAATGGTGTTGAGCTTCTGGCGCACCGACTTCTTGCGGATCGCCTGCCCCGGCATGATGAAGGTGCGACCGATATAGCGGTTCTTCACAAAGCCTTCCCGGTACGGCACGTTCAGCCGATGAGCCATTTCCATTGCGGACGGACGACTCGAATCGGGAATCGGAATGACCACGTCGATCTTCAGGTGCGGCAGGGTTTCGCGCAGCTTCTTGGCCAGGGACTTGCCCATGTTGATGCGCGCGTCGTACACCGAGATGCCGTCGATCAGTGAGTCCGGACGGGCCAGATAGACGAACTCGAACATACAGGGGGCGTGCACCGTGTGGGTTGCACACTGGCGGCTATGAAAGCGCCCTTCGGTGTCGATCAGGATCGCCTCGCCCGGCGCCACGTCACGCACCAGCTTGAAGCCCATCACATCCAGCGCCACACTCTCGGAGGCAATCAGCCACTCGACGCCCTTGGGCGTGTCGTTGCGACCGATGACCAACGGGCGAATCCCGTAGGGATCGCGAAAAGCCAGCAGCCCCGTCCCGGAGATCATCGCCACGGTGGCATAGGCTCCACGGCAACGGCGGTGCACGCCCGTGACAGCTTCGAACACGGTTTCCTCATCCAGACGGAAACTCTTGGCTGCAGCCTGCAGTTCATGGGCCAGCACATTGAGCAGCACCTCAGAATCGGAATTGGTGTTGATGTGCCGAAGATCGGACAGGAACATCTCCCGCTTCAGCTCTTCCGAGTTGGTCAGGTTGCCGTTGTGGGCAAGCATGATGCCGAAGGGCGAATTGACGTAGAAGGGCTGCGCCTCTGCGGCGGCCGAAGCCGAACCGGCCGTCGGATATCGAACATGGGCGATACCCAGGTTGCCAGGCAAATCCCGCATGTTCCGGGTCCGGAACACGTCGCGCACCAGGCCCGACGCCTTGTGCATGTGAAACCGCCCGCCTTCCGCAGTGGCGATACCCGCTGCGTCCTGGCCACGGTGTTGAAGCACCTGCAGGCCATCATAAAGGAGCTGATTGACGGGGGTTGTCGCTACTACGCCCAGAATGCCACACATTTCAAACCACCTATCGGTATCTAAGTCTCTTTGCCAGAAGCTCGGGGAGCCACGGTCTGGACGCCATTGCAGCAGTTTCAAGGGGAGCCGACAAGCTCGCCCCCTGCCACCACGCACTGCCGGCGAAGCCGCCGAGTCCGACGAGCAACGCCACTGCGAACACGATCACACCGCCTCGGACAGCGCCAAAACATGCCCCGAGAAAACGATCCGCAAATCCCAGCCCGGCGGCTCGCACAAGTTCGCCAAGGGCCCAACGCAGGATCGCCACTAGAATCAGTACGACAATAAAAATCGAAATAAATGCCGCCGGCACCTGCAGCACCGGCTCCTTAACCAGGACCGCAACATAGGGTTGCACACTCGCGGTGAGAGCTCTTGCAGCCAGGAAGGCCAACACCCACGCACACAGCGCAACCAGCTCCGAAAGCAGGCCCCGCCAAAAACCCAGAACTGCCGATACGCCCACGACGGCCAGCAGGAAATAATCAAACCCGTTCAAGAGCGTCGCACGTCAGGGTTTCGATGCCACGGATGCCTGCACCCCGAGGATCTTGCTGATCCGTGCCGCCGCCTTGTCGGCCGCCACCTTGTTGGGGAAAGGACCTGCACGCACCCGGATCTTGTCGCCCAAAGGCTCTACATATGAAGCGTAGCCTTCTGCCTTCAACTTGGCGCGCAGACTTGTCACGTTCGCGCTCTCGCGATAGGCGCCAAGCATCACGACGTGAGCGCCGCCACTCGGCTCCTTGGGTGCAACGCCTGTGAGCAGCGCCTTTGCGCGCTCGGCATCAGCGCGAGCCTTGTCCGCCTCGGCCTTCTCTTTTTCCTTCTCCCGCTCCCGTTCCTTCTGCTTGGGGTCGGACTTGGCTTCGAGCTTGGCCTCAGGCTTTTTTACATCGGGCTTGGTCTCGGCCTTTTTGGGAGACTCGGGCTTGGATTCGGGCTTTTTGAGGGGTTCGGATTTGATCTCCGTTTTTTTGGGCGGCTCGGGCCGAGGATCGGGCTTTGCCAAGTCGGCTTTCTTGAGCCGGGAAGGAGGAAGCAGTTCCTGTCCCGGTTTCAGCAAGGGCGGAGGCAGGTCCCCGTCCTCCTTGTGATGCGCCCCGTCGTCCACCTCCGGAGCGACCGTCTCCTCGGCGACAGTACCCGCAACCGGCTGTGACGGTGCCGGCGCCTTGCCGGTGATCACCCGCGATGTGAAGTTGCCACCTTCCTGGCTCGGAATCCGGATCTGCACATCGGGGACGGTTTGCCGCGGCTCGTGATCCATGACCATCGGCAGGATGATCACCGCGGCGAGCGCCAGCGCCGCAGACCCCACCAGGCGACGACGGGCGCGCTTCTTCAGGTCGATCTGGGAATCGTTATCGGCCATCTTGCTGCAATACCTATTTGGATGTCCCGGCCGCAGCCAGAACATCGGCTACCGTAAGGAAGGAGCCAAAGACCACGATTCTATCACCCTCGGCAGCCCGGTCACGCGCCGCCTGATAAGCAGCATTCGGCGAACCGAACTCCGAGATATCGACACTCACCCCCGCCTCCCGCAGGATTCCGGCGAGACGCCCGGCACTCAAGCCCCGCGGCCCGGGCAACGTCGCAACCAACCAGTGGTCCACACGATCACGCAGCAGGCGGATCACGCCGGGAACGTCCTTATCGGCCAGCATGCCAATGACAGCCCAGGTTTCAGGGAAAAAGCCCATGCTCGCGAGGTTCTCGTTGAGCACCCCGGCAGCCTGCGGGTTGTGGGCCACATCGAGAATCACCGACGGGCGCCCAGGCAGCACCTGGAAGCGTCCCGGCAGATCCACCAGCATGAATCCCTGACGGATCGCCTGCATTGGCACCGGCAGGATATCGCGCACCAACTCGCAAGCCGCCATCACGGCCGAGGCGTTGAGCAGTTGATTGGTACCGCGCAACGCCGGATAAGCCAACCCTCCGCGCCGAGCCCCACCCGCCAGCCAGAAGGCCCACTGCTGCTGATCGCCGGCAAAACCGAAATCGCGGCCGCTGACCAGCAGCCTGGCACCGATGGCCTCGGCGTGAGCCAGCAAGGATGCGGGCGGCAGCGGATCACTGCAGATCGCCGGCTTGCCAGCCCGGAAGATGCCGGCCTTCTCGAAACCAATGGCCTCCCGATCGTTGCCCAGGAACTCCATGTGGTCCAGGGCAACGCTGGTGACGATGGCGCAATCGGGCTCAAAGACATTGACGGCATCGAGCCGTCCGCCCAAACCGACTTCAAGGATGATCGCCTCGAGCCCAGCCCGGCAGAACGCCACCCAGGCAGCCAACGTACCATGCTCGAAATAGGTCAGCGGCGTCTCGCCCCGGGCCCGCTCCACTTCTGCGAAGGCTTCGACCAGAACCTGATCATCCACCTCGTGACCGGCAATGCGCACACGCTCGTTGTAACGCAGCAGATGGGGCGACGTGTACAAGCCTACGCGGTAGCCGGCAGCCAGCAGCACCGACTCCAGTAGTGCGCACGTGGAACCCTTTCCATTCGTACCCCCGACGGTAAAGACCGGGCAGGTTTGGGGCAGATTCAATGCATCGCGAACCTGGCGAATCCGGTCGAGACCGAGTTGGATGGCCTGACCGTGACGCGCTTCCAGCAGGCTCAACCAGCCTGCAAGGGTTTCGGGCAATTGCATGGATCAGGCAACACCGCCAACCGAAGGCTGGCGCGTGAGGAGAGTAATGAGTTCGGGGAGCCGATCGCGCAGTTCACGCCGGTCGATGATCATGTCCAGGGCGCCCTTTTCGAGCAGGAACTCGGAGCGCTGGAAGCCTTCCGGCAAAGTTTCACGTACGGTCTGCTCGATGACCCGCGGACCGGCAAAACCGATCAGGGCACCCGGCTCGCCGATCACGAGATCACCCATGAAGGCAAAACTTGCCGATACCCCGCCCATCGTCGGGTCGGTCAGCAGGGTGATGAACGGCAGACGGCGCTCGGCAAGACGCGTGATGGCCGCCGTGGTCTTGGCCATCTGCATCAGGGAAAACAGACCTTCCTGCATCCGAGCACCGCCGGTGGCCGTCGCGCAGATGAACGGCAGACGCTGCTCCTGCGCCGCCTTGACGCCACGCACGAAGCGCTCGCCGACCACCGAGCCCATGGAGCCGCCGAGAAACTCGAACTCGAAGCACGCCACGACTACCGGCACGGTCTTGATCGCCCCCTGCACCACCACCAGGGCATCGGCCTCACCGGTATCCTCATTGGCCGCAGCAAGCCGGTCCGGATAGCGCTTGGAATCCTTGAACTTAAGGGGATCAACGGGCACCACTTCGGCACCGATCTCGAAACGCCCTTCCGGATCGAGCAGGAAATCGATGCGCTGACGCGCACGAATACGCTGGTGATGCCCGCACTTCGGGCAGACATTGAGGTTGCTCTCCAGATCGGACCGGTAGAGCACCGCCTCGCAGGACGGGCACTTGCTCCACAAGCCCTCGGGAATCGATTTGCGCGCAGACGGCGCATCCCGTTTGATCTTGGGAGGCAGCAGCTTGGTCAGCCAGCTCATTGTTGCCCTCCCGCGTCGATCGCGTCACGGATGCCCCGGATGAAGGCCTGCACCCGGGCAGGCGCTTCAGCACGCTCGCTTTGCTCAATTTCCTCGATGATGCGACTACCGATCACCACCGCATCGGCGAGACCGGCAACCCGCGCCGCCGTCGCTGCATCGCGGATTCCGAAGCCGACGCCAACCGGCATGCCGACCTTCTCGCGAATGACAGGGATGCGCCGGGCAACCTCATCCAGGTCGAGGGTCGCCGAGCCTGTCACACCTTTGAGGGAGACGTAATATATGTAGCCACTACCGGCTGCGGCCACATCGGCGAAGCGTTGTTCGGTGGACGTCGGCGCCAACAGAAAGATCGGATCGAGGCCAGCGGCACGACACGCGTCAGCAAAGCCCTGGCACTCTTCGGGCGGATAATCCACCACCAGCACGCCATCGGCACCGGCATCCATCGCCGCACGCGTGAAAGCGTCCAGCCCCATGGCTTCGATCGGATTGGCGTAGCCCATCAGCACGATCGGAGTTTCATCCCCCGTTGCCCGGAACGCCCGGACGATCTCGAGCACCTTTCGCAGGCTCATGCCGGCAGCCAGGGCTCTTTCGGACGCACGCTGAATGGTCGGCCCGTCAGCCATCGGATCGGAGAACGGAACGCCGAGCTCAATGACATCGGCGCCGCCCGCCACCAACGCCTGCATCAGCGGCAAAGTCATCTCGGGAACGGGATCTCCGGCGGTGATGAACGGGATGAGCGCCTTGCGGCCTTCGCCTTCGAGCCGCTTGAAGGTTCGTTGAATTCTGGACATGAATGGGTACGAATGATCAGCAGCCCTGCCGGCCTTGGCCGGCAGGGCTGTGAAAAGGTTAAAACTGGATGCCGGACTTCTCGGCGACGGTATGCATATCCTTGTCACCCCGGCCGGAAAGATTGACGAGCAGGACCTTGTCCTTCGGCAGGGTCGGTGCCAGCTTGGCCGCATAAGCCAGGGCATGGGACGACTCCAGCGCCGGGATGATCCCTTCGAAGCGGCACAGATCGTGAAATGCCTTCAGGGCTTCCGCGTCAGTGATCCCCACGTACTCGGCGCGCTCGATGTCCTTGAGCCATGCATGCTCCGGACCAACGCCCGGGTAGTCCAGACCCGCGGAAATCGAGTGGGTCTCGATGATCTGCCCGTCCTCGTTCTGCAGGAGATAAGTCCTGTTGCCATGCAGGACACCGGGACGCCCCGCCGACAGGGATGCGGCGTGATGACCGGTTTCGATCCCGCTACCAGCAGCCTCGACACCGACGAGATGGACGTCCTTGTGCTCGATGTACGGGTAGAAGATCCCCATCGCATTGGAGCCGCCACCCACGCAGGCGATCACATAATCGGGCTGGCGACCGGCCATCTCGGGCATCTGCTCGATGCATTCTTCGCCGATGATCTTTTGGAAGTCACGCACCATCATCGGATAAGGATGCGGCCCCGCCACCGTACCGATGATGTAGAAGGTATTGCCGATGTTGGTGACCCAGTCGCGCATCGCTTCATTGAGCGCATCCTTGAGGGTCTTGGAGCCGCTTTCCACAGGCACCACCGTCGCGCCCAGAAGCTTCATGCGATAGACATTGGCCGCCTGCCGACGCACGTCTTCCGACCCCATGTAAACAACACACTCCATGCCGTAGCGGGCCGCAACCGTTGCCGTCGCGACACCATGCTGGCCGGCGCCAGTCTCGGCGATGACCCGCGGCTTACCCATCCGACGGGCCAGCATGGCCTGGCCAATGCAGTTATTGACCTTGTGAGCACCCGTATGGTTGAGGTCTTCACGCTTCAGGTAGATCTGCGCACCGCCGAGCAGTCCGGACCAGCGCTTGGCATGGTAGATGGGGCTCGGACGCCCCACATAGTGCTTGAGCTCATAGGCGTACTCAGCCATAAAGGCCTGATCCTGCTGGGCGGCTTCATAGGCCTGACGCAGCTCGGTCAGCGCCGGAATCAAGGTTTCCGCGACAAATACGCCGCCATAGGGACCAAAATGGCCGCGCGCATCGGGTAGATCGTAAGGGGCATCAGCCATGTGCATGTCGAACTCCAGCAACAAATTCGGTGATTCTGGCGGCGTCCTTGACGCCCTTGGCCGCCTCCACGCCACTGGACACATCCACGGCCCAGGGCTGGACGCGCTGCACTGCCTCCGTGACATTGCCCGCATGCAGTCCACCGGACAGGATCAGCGGCACAGGCAGCCCGGAAGGAATCAGCGACCAGTCAAAAGTCTCGCCCCCGCCTCCATAGCCTTCCACGAAGGCATCAAGGAGCAAACCTTGGGCACTGGGGTAGCAAGCTGCGTATTTTAGCAGATCAAGCCCGGGCCGCATCCGCGCCGCCTTGATGTAGGGCAGGCCGTATCCGATACACTGGCTCTCGCTCTCATCCCCGTGGAACTGCAGCACCTGTAGGGGTACCGCAGCACGAGCCTCCGCAATATAGCTGCGCTCGGCATTGACGAACAAGCCGACAGTGGAGACGAACGGCGGCACCAGTCGGGCCAACTCGGCGGCCCGCTCGAAACTCACGAAACGCGGACTGGGTGGATAGAAGACGAAGCCGATGGCGTCCGCCCCGGCGTTTACGGCAGCCAGGACGTCCTCCTCCCGGGTCAGGCCACAGATCTTGATGCGCGTACGATGCATGGCACTCACGGTACAAGGAGTTGGGGAGGCGCGATGATACGCCCGCGGCCAGGCAAGGGCCACCGGTCAGGATACTCGACGCCAGACAGGTACAAGCCTCCGGGCGCGAAGGTCGGCGCTGCCCGGGTTCTATCCCGCACGGCAAGCAACTCCGCCATCCACTCCACGGATTTGCGCCCAAGCCCCACATAAACCAGCGAGCCCACCAGGTTGCGGATCATGTGATGAAGGAACGCATTGGCGTGAAAGTCGAACAGCACGACCTCCCCCTCACGCCGAATGCGCAGCGAGTGCATGTGTCGCACCGGAGACTTGGCCTGGCACTCAGCAGCTCGAAACGAGGTGAAATCGTGGGTCCCGATCAGGCACTGCGCCGCGCTCGCCATCCGCTCTACATCGAACTCACCATGCATCCAGCCCACGCGCCCCTCCAGCAAACTGGGACGCACCCTCCGGTTGAGCAACACGTAACGATAGTGCCGGGACTCAGCGCTGAAGCGTGCATGAAAATCCTCATCCACCTCGACGGCCCACAACACGCCAACACTTGCCGGAAGATGGCTATTGACGCCACGTACCCAGGCCTCGAGCGGACGCTGGGCGACCGTGTCGAAATGGGCCACCTGCATGCTGCCGTGCACACCGGTATCCGTACGTCCGGCACACACCACTGCCACGGGATGCTGAGCAATGATGGCCAGTGCCCGCTCCAGCACATCCTGAACAGTCCGTCCGTGAGGCTGAGTTTGCCAGCCCAGAAAAGCATTCCCGGCGTACTCGACGCCAATCGCGACTCTCAACGGAGCGCTCCCAACAAGATCAACACCACCACCCCAGCAACTACACCATCCCACCAGCGCAGCGGAACAGTCCGTATGCGCAGACTTTCCATCGTAGTCACCCCATCGTCATGAACCAACAAGGCACGCCAGCCACCGTCGGGTGGACTCTCCACATAACGAAACACCAGCAGCACCCGGACCGCCAGCCGCTCCACCGGCAACCCCAGCACCGCCAACGGTCGAGCCAGCACCATCAGACCAGCAATCAGTTCCTGATCCCGTGTCGATTCGAGCAGGACAGCCACCAGGAGCACCACAACGAGCAGCTGAGCGCAATGCATGGCCGCCGCAGCCAAGCCCTCCTGCGTAGGCCCGGCGCTCCCCAGCAGCGGGACAACCAGCTCTCCGGGAGTGAACAGCGCAAAAAGTACCCACAGCACGAGGAGCAGGATACGAACCCGTTTCACAAGCCGCCCTGCCCGATGCCGGGCAAATATAAGGGCCGCCATCAGAACAACAAGCCCGAGACCCCATAACCAGGGACCTCGGGCCAGTTGCGCCAGCACTGCCAACGCCGCCCAGGCGACAAGGCGTGTCGCCGGGTGGAAGGAAATCATTGCGGCTTCATCAAGTGGGAGGCATGACCTCACGAAAGACGAGCGAGGATCTTGCGTGCTTCCTCCTTTTGCACCGCGGCACCTTCCCGCAAGACCTCCTCAACCAGTTCCCGCGCGCCATCCTTGTCACCCATTTCCTCATAAGCACGCGCCAACTCCAGCTTGGTCGCCACCTCCTGCTGCAGTTCCAGATCGAGCGGAGGCTCGGTCGGAGGGCCTGCGTCCGGGAGTTCCGCCACGGTGTCGGCGTCCGAAGGCAATTCGAGGTCGATCGAGTCGAGATTGACGACCGGATCGAACGGACGCGTCGCCGTCATCTTGTCGTCCAGCTTCTCGTCGAGTTCGAAATCGAAGTCGAGCAGGCTGCTGTCAAAACTGGTCTTTTCCAGATCCATCGTGGCAGCACCGGCCTCTTCGCGAAGTGGCTCATCGGCGAGTGTTGCGGTGAGATCCACGTTGACCGTTGCTTCGGATGCCGGCTCAAGCTTGTGCTCCCCAAACTCCGAACTGATTTCGAAATCGAGATCGCTGGGGTCAGGCAGACTGAAATCATCCGTCACGCGCTGGGGACGCGTCGACGTGGCCTCAAGGCTCGCCGGCATGCGATCCCCACCTGCCAACCGGGTCGTTTGCGGCGACGGCGCAGGCTCGTGATCGAATCCGAGATCGAAGTCCAGGGAGCTGACCGTTGGGGACTGGCCTCCGCCCGCAACTTCTTCATGGCCCGTTGCGCTATCCGCGTTGAGATCCAGATCAAAATCGAGCATGCCGGCATCCGGCGCGGCGGCCGAAGCCTCCGTACCCGCCGCAGCGGGCGCAACACGCCCGATATCCTCAAGGCTGGCATACTGATTAAGCTCACCCGGCAAAGCCCAAGTATCTTTCAGCTGAGAGGGCGACTCCAACGGATCATCGTGGCCCGTGGCCGGCGCCGGCTCCCGCGGCTCAAGCGCCCGCGCTTGGACCTGGGAGGTCTGTGCCTGTCCAAACCCCGTCGCAGCCGGCGCAACCGTCTGTGGCGCCGGCGCCGCAACGATCACGTTAGAAGCGGCACCAGGAGTAGGAATACGGTACAGAGGGCTATCGGGATCCACCTTGCGCCCAAGGGCTGCAGCCTTTTCCCAATCCTGCCCGTTACCACCCGTCAACGAATAAAGTTCCGTCGCCGTCGTCTCGAATTGCTTCAAGTTCTTCCGCTGCGCATAAATCTCGAGCAGCTTCAGATGAACCCCAGTGCGCCCCGGATCGGTCTTCAAGGCATCGAGCAGGATCTCTTCAGCCTGCGCATCCCGGCCGTAAGCCATATATACATCGGCTTCAGCAACCGGATCGACCCCTTCATCGGTGTCGATCGACGATAGGCCGGACTGACTGAAATCGGTCTGGATCTGGCTGCTGCTTCCGGTGTCCACGCTTTGGCCACCAGAACTCCCGAACACGGAGTTCGAGGCCTCTCCGAATTCCGACAACGCGGAAGTCGTGGTCGGCGCCGCCTGGGCACGACGACGCTGATAGACCTTGTACCCTCCCCAGCCCAGCAAGAGGGCGAGAATTCCGCCCCCGCCCAAAAACAAGGAAAGATCATCGGAGACTTCTGCCGGAGGGACCGCTTCAGCGGGCTTCGGAGGCGCAGGCACCGGTTGGGGTGCAGGAGCAGCCGGCGGCTCAGGCTTGGTTTCAGGCACGGGATCTGGCACTTTTACCTGCTCGGGCTTGTCAGCCTCGGCAGCGGCAGGGGTCGCCGGCGCACTGGATGCCGCCTCCACCGGAGCAGCAGGCAGCGCAGGAGCTGCCGGCTTGGCCTGCTCGGCCGTCTGGGCCAACCCCTGGCTCTTCAACTCAACCAACCGCTGAAGCTCCCTGATGCTCTTTTCAAGATCGGCGAGCCGATTGTTCGCTTCCTTCAACGCCTTGTCGCGAGAGACCAGATCCTCTTCCAGCGCCTGCAGTCTGGCTCCGGACTTATCCCCGCCGAGCGCGCCTGCCCGACCTTCGTCGCTCTTAGAAACCTTCAGCTGATCCGTCGAACCCGCCGCAGTTGCCGCCCGATCGTCCACCTTGGCGCCAATCCGGCCACCGCCTCCCTGGCGAGCCGGCGCCTCCTTCGCTGGCGCATTGACGGCCTGTTCAGCCAACTTCTGCCGATACCGCCCGAAATCGGCGGATTTACCGACAATCTGACCGCGCTCACCACCGGCAGCAAGTTGCCGCGCGGTCTCCGCATCGGGAAGGCGCAGGATCTTTCCGGCCTGCAGCCGATTGACATCACTGGCATCAAACGCGGAGCGGTTGCCTTGGAACAGGGCTGCCAGCATCTGCTCCATCGAAACACCATCCGGGCGATTCTCAGCCGCGATCCGGTGAAGCGTATCGCCGGGCTTGACCAGATAGGTCTTGCCTGCGGCCCCACTCTCCCGCGGTGCGCGCCCCGCCGGAGCCTGGCGACGCACCGGGGCAGATGCCTCGACACGGCGTGCCGTGAAATTCGAACGAACCTCCGGAGCGATCACCGGCGCGGCATGACGCCCTGCCCCGGTATCAGGTGGATCCAGAAGGAAGGTGTACTCGCGAATCAAGCGGCCAGCCGCCCAATTCAACTCCACCAGCATATCGACAAAGGGCTCGTTGATCGGCCTGTCACTGCTGACCTTCACAATAGCACCACCGCCTCGCCTCTCGATGGCCATGCGCAGGCCATTGATAGACGGCGCGTAATCGACACCGGCCTGCCGGAAAGCCTCCGCTGACGCGAGCCGTGCCGTCATGTTCTGGAGTTCGTCGGGAGTGGCCGCGACCTCGACCTCGGCCCGCAAGGGCTGGCCCAGACCGCTCAGGACGGTGATTCGCCCCAAACCGGCCGCATTGGCACCAAGGGAGAGCGCGCTGATGGAAGCGGCGAGCAGGGTGAGCTTGAGCCGGCTATTCACAGGGTTCTTATGCACGAAGGCTGATTGTTAGAATCAAGTTATTGATGAACATAACATCATGGGTTTGGAGTGGCAAGTTCAAGCCGTTTTTGAACTCTCCACATCAGGCCCGCTACACTCACCGGAACTGGACGCACGCCCAAACCCTGACTTCGCCCCCTGGGCTCCTGGCATGCGCAGAAAAAGAAAATGCCGTTCAGCTAACGCAGAACGGCATTGAAATGCAAGAACAACGTGGCGATCAGCCTTCAAGCAGAATACGCAGCATACGCCGTAGCGGCTCCGCAGCCCCCCACAGGAGCTGGTCACCAACGGTGAAGGCGGACAGGTACTCCCCCCCCATCGCCAGCTTGCGCAAGCGGCCAACCGGAACAGTCAGGGTTCCAGTCACAGCTGTCGGCGTCAGGTCGCGTACAGACGCCTCGCGCTGATTCGGAACCACCTTGACCCAATCATTCGCACTGGCCAGCATGCCTTCGATTTCATCGATGGGGATGTCTTTCCTCAGCTTCAGCGTCAATGCCTGGCTGTGGCAGCGCATCGCTCCGATACGCACACACAGACCATCAATGGGCACGACCGGCGTCCCGAAGCCTTCGCCCCGGCCGAGGATCTTGTTGGTTTCGACGCCGCCCTTCCACTCCTCCTTCGACTGACCGTTCCCCAGATCCTTGTCGATCCACGGGATCAGGGAGCCTGCAAGCGGCACACCGAAATTGGAGGCCGGGAAAGTGTCGTCACGCATCGTGCCGGCGACTTCCCGATCGATATCGAGAATCGCGGACGCCGGATCATCCAGCAGTTCCTTAACGGAACGATTCAGCTCGCCCATCTGAGTCAGCAACTCGCGCATGTTCTGCGCCCCGGCGCCGGAGGCAGCCTGATAGGTCATGGAGGTCGCCCACTCGACGAGGTCGCGTTGGAACAGGCCGCCCAGAGCCATCAGCATCAGGGACACGGTACAGTTGCCACCGATCCAGTCGCGACCGCCCTTGACCAGGGACTCCTTGATGACGTTCTGGTTCACCGGATCGAGAATGATCACGGCACGGGGATCCATGCGCAGAGAGGACGCGGCATCGATCCAGTGGCCAGTCCAGCCGGCTGCACGCAGCTTCGGATACACCTCATTGGTGTAATCACCGCCCTGACAGGTGATGATGATGTCCAGTGCCTTCAGCTCGTCGATGTTCTTGGCATCCTTCAGCGGAGGCGCTTCCTTACCGAAATTCGGCGCCTTGCCACCGGGATTGGAAGTGGTGAAGAACACCGGCTCGATCAGCGCGAAATCGTTTTCCTCACGCATGCGCTGCATGAGCACGGAACCGACCATCCCGCGCCAGCCAACCAGACCTACTTTTTTCATATTGATCCCCAATCAGGCTTGAATTGTCTTCTTGTGCTCAGAGGGACGCGATGACGGCGTCGCCCATCTCCTTGGTGCCCACGCGGCGGGTTCCTGCCTCGTAGATATCGCCAGTACGGTAACCAGCAGCCAGCACCTTCTTCACGGCGGTCTCGATACGCGTTGCCTGAGCATCGAGGTTGAAGGTGTAACGCAACATCATCGCCGCCGACAGAATGGTCGCCAGCGGATTGGCTACGCCCTTGCCGGCGATGTCGGGTGCAGAACCATGGCTGGGCTCGTAGAGACCCTTGTTGTTGGCATCGAGGGAGGCCGACGGCAGCATGCCGATGGAGCCAGTCAGCATCGAGGCCTCGTCCGACAGGATGTCGCCGAACATGTTGCCGGTCACCATCACGTCGAACTGCTTCGGCGCACGCACGAGTTGCATCGCGGCGTTATCGACCAGCATGTGGGAAAGCTCGACGTCGGGATAATCGGCCGACAGCTCGATCATCACGTCGCGCCACAGCTGGGTAGACTCCAGAACGTTCATCTTGTCTACGGAGCACAGCTTCTTGCCACGCTTACGGGCCGCCTCAAAGGCCACCTTACCGATACGGCGGATCTCGGACTCCGAGTACACCATCGTGTTGAAACCGACGCGCTCACCGTTTTCTTCACGAATGCCGCGGGGCTGGCCGAAATAGATGTCGCCGGTCAGTTCACGCACGATCAGGATGTCGAGGCCAGACACCACCTCGGGCTTCAACGTCGAGGCATTGGCCAGTTCCGGGTAAAGGATGGCCGGACGCAGGTTGGCGAACAGGTTGAGCTCCTTGCGGATGGCCAACAGTCCGCGCTCCGGGCGCTGCTCTCGGGGCAGGGAATCCCACTGCGGGCCGCCCACGGCGCCCAGCAGGATTGCGTCGGCCTCCTTGGCCAGCCTGCTGGTCGCCTCAGGGTAAGGCGTACCGGTAGCATCGACGGCACAGCCGCCGATCAGGGCCTTTTCGGCCACAAAGTCGAAACCGTCGCCGCGCACTGCATCGAGCACGCGCAGCGCCTGTTCCATGATTTCGGGACCGATGCCATCACCGGGCAGAACACAAATCTTAATCGTCATTTTCTAAACCGAATTCGTTACAGGGGCGCCAGGCGCCGATCAGGCAAACAGCCAGGGTTGGTCGATACGCCGACGCGCTTCGAATTCCCGGATCTTGTCGGCGTGCCGCAGCGTGAGACCGATATCGTCCCAGCCGTTGAGCAAGCACTCGCGGCGGAAAGCATCCACGTCGAAGGAGATGACCTTGCCATCGGGGCGGGTGATCGTCCGGGCCTCAAGATCCACCATCAGGCGATAGCCGGCGGTTCCCAGGCATTGGGCAAACAGCGCGTCCATCTCCGACGCCGCCAGCTTGATCGGCAGCAGGCCGTTCTTGAAGCAGTTGTTGTAGAAGATGTCGGCGAAGCTCGGCGCGAGGATCACGCGGAAGCCGAAATCCTCCAGCGCCCACGGCGCATGCTCGCGGGAACTGCCGCAGCCGAAGTTGTCGCGGGCAAGCAGGATCTGCGCGCCCTGATAACGTGGCTGATTGAGCACGAAATCCGGGTTCTTGGGACGCCCGGAAGCATCCTGACCGGGCTGCCCCACGTCCAGGTAGCGCCACTCGTCGAACAGGTTGGGGCCGAAGCCACTACGCTTGATCGACTTGAGGAACTGCTTCGGGATGATCGCATCGGTATCCACGTTGGCGCGATCCATCGGCGCCACGAGACCATCGAGTTTGCGGAAGGGATTCATTACTTGACCGCCTTCTGGATGGCTTCACCACCCTTTTCAATATCCTTGCCAATGCCCTGAACGGTGTTGCAACCGCTCAGCAGCACGACGACGAACACACCGACCAATGCGGCAAATTTACGCATAGTCCTTCTCCGAACACTCAGGCCAATTCTCGGACGTCGGCAAAATGCCCGGCAATCGCCGCGGCAGCTGCCATGGACGGACTCACCAGGTGGGTACGGCCACCGGCGCCCTGACGCCCTTCGAAGTTGCGGTTGGAGGTGGACGCACAACGCTCACCCGGCTCCAGCCGATCTGCGTTCATGGCTAGGCACATGGAACAGCCCGGCTCACGCCATTCGAAACCGGCGGCGATGAAGATCTTGTCGAGCCCTTCGGCCTCGGCCTGACGCTTGACGAGACCGGAGCCTGGCACCACCAGCACCTGCTTGACGTTATCGGCCTTGCGGCGACCACGGGCAACATGCGCGGCAGCCCGCAGGTCCTCGATACGCGAATTGGTGCAGGAACCGATGAAGACCTTGTCGATTGCGATATTTTTGATCGGCGTTCTGGGCGTGAGGCCCATGTACTGAAGCGCGCGCCCCATGCCCTCCCGCTTCACTGGATCCTTCTCGAGGACAGGATCGGGAACGATCCCGTCAATCGGGGCGACCATCTCGGGCGAAGTGCCCCAGGTCACCTGCGGCTTGATCTGCGCAGCGTCGAGCTCGACCACCGCATCGAAACGGGCACCGTCGTCGGAATGCAGGGTGCGCCAGTACTCGACTGCGCGATCCCACACCTCGCCACGGGGCGAAAACGGACGCCCCTTCAGATAGGCAATGGTCTGCTCATCCACCGCCACCAGACCGGCACGGGCCCCCGCTTCAATCGCCATGTTGCAGACGGTCATGCGGCCTTCCATCGTCAGGCTTCGGATCGCGCTGCCACCGAACTCAATGGCGTAGCCGGTACCGCCGGCAGTGCCAATGCGTCCAATAATGGCCAGGACCACATCCTTAGCGGTCACGCCCGCACCAAGCACGCCATCGACACGCACGAGCATCGTCTTGGACTTCTTCTGCAGCAGGCACTGGGTCGCCATTACGTGCTCGACCTCCGACGTACCAATGCCGTGGGCCAGACAGGCAAACGCGCCATGAGTCGAAGTGTGCGAATCACCGCACACGACGGTCATGCCGGGCAGCGTCGCGCCGTTCTCCGGTCCGATAACGTGCACGATGCCCTGCCGCTCGTCCTTGAACGGGAAGTAGGCCAGCGCACCGACTTCACGGATGTTGCTGTCAAGGGTTTCAACCTGCTGACGGGACACCGGGTCTTGGATGCCCATTTCCCAGTGGTCGGTCGGCGTGTTGTGGTCGGCTGTCGCGACGATGGAGTCCACGCGCCACGGCTTGCGTCCGGCCAGCTTGAGGCCTTCGAAGGCCTGCGGGCTGGTGACCTCATGAACCAGGTGACGGTCGATATAGATCAGCGCGGTGCCGTCATCCTCGACGTGCACCACGTGGCTCGACCACAATTTTTCGTAAAGCGTTTGCGCTTGCATGGGCGAAGTAGAGCTGAGGGCGGAAAAACTTTAATTATTTCACAGGCCTTGCGTGCTGAGTAGCTTGCTCGTAAAGGGGCATTACACGGGCGGCGTACTCGCTCAGGTCACGCTGGCGGGTTTCGTTCGACGGGTGGGTCGACAGCCACTGGGGTTGAGCCCCGTTGGAGACCTTGGCCATTTTCTGCCACAGGCTGATCGCCGCACGGGGATCGAAACCCGCTCGCGCGGCCAGTTCAACCCCCATGCGATCCGCCTCGGTCTCGTGCTCGCGGCTGTTGGGCAGCTCGAAACTGACCTTCGCCACGTTACCGATCAAGTCTATCCCAGCTCGGCCTACCCCCAGGGCGGCACCGAGTACACTGACACCGATGTTGGTCACCATCGTCTGGGACGCCCGCTCCCGCGCATGCTCACGCAGCGCGTGAGAGATTTCGTGCCCCATGATTGCGGCGATCTCATCATCGGTCAGGTCAAGACGCTCGATGATCCCCGAATAGAAAGCGATCTTCCCGCCTGCCATGCACCACGCATTGAGCTCCTTCGAGCTGAGCACATTGACCTCCCATTTCCAGGCCGGCGCATCGGGACGGAAAATGCCCGTTACGGGAATCAGGCGACGGGCGACGGCACGCACGCGCTCCACTTCATCCCGGTCCCGGTTCAACGCATTCTTCTGGGCAGCTTCCTGGATGATCTTCTGATAGCTCTGGGAGGAGGCCTGCTCCATCTCCCGAGAAGACACCATCATCATCTGGCGACGCTCCACGCCAACCGCACCGGAATGCGTGGTCTGCACAGACTGGCATGCTGCCAAGCCCCCCAGCGTCAATACGGCGGTGCCCAGCATGCGCCGCCACTCGAACCCCATTTTCATCCTGCTCCCGACATTTCGTTCAATCGAAATCAGACAATCTCCGCTGCGAAACGATCCCGCCAGCCGCGGCTCAAGGTCACGAAGCCCATCAATGCAAATACCGATGCCAGCGTGTATGTCCAGCCGGCTCCGACAAGCTCCCAGGTATAGCCGCTGATCAGCCCCCCCACCACACCACCAGCCCCGAAGGAAATGCTTCCATAGAGAGCTTGCCCTCGCGCCTGATGCTGGGCACCGAACCAGCGATTGACCGCGGCCACGGCTGCTGCATGGTAGGAACCAAAGGTCGCCCCATGCAGCAACTGGGCCAAAACCAATATCACCAACGAGTCGGCCCCCCAGCCAATCATCACGAAACGCAACACGGCGGCGGCAAAGCTGAACAACAGCAGATTACGCAGGGAATACGCCCTCAGCAATTGGGGCATACCCATGAATACCAGAATCTCAGCCAGAACCCCAAGGGTCCACATCCAGCCGACCAGGGTCTTGCTATATCCGTGGGCAACCAAGTGGAGAGAATAGAAAACATACAGCGCCCCATGGGCCGCCGACATGAAAAAACAGGCCGTCAGCAGCGCCCGCACCTCCGGACGGCGGAGAATGCTCCCCAGCGAAACCATTACCACGTTCTCGCGGGCCTTACGGACCTCCGGGATCACCATGGCGCACAGCAGAATGCCCGCAAGAATCCCCAGCGTGACCCACAGCAAATTCCTGATCGGCATCTCGTCGAGCAGATAGCCGAGTCCGAGCACAGCCAGCACAAACCCGACCGAGCCCCACACCCGAATGCTGCCGTAGCGACTCGCCTGGCCTTGCAGATGCGCAAAGGTCAAGGTTTCGACCAGCGGCAACGCAGCGCTCCAGAAGAAGGCCAGGAAGGCCATGCTTACGAAGAGCACCCCATGCGTATTACTGAGCAAGAAACCCGAGAACCCCAGGACGGACAGGACTGCCGACAGGCGGACGATGGGCGCACGCGTGCCAAAACGGTCAGCGAGCCACCCCCAAAGGGTTGGTGCCAGCGTTCGCATGACCGACATCAGCGACATCAGCACCGCAATCTCCGCCGCGGAACTACCGATCGACTGCAGATAGAGGCCGAAATACGGGGAAAAGGCGCCGACAAAGGCGAAGTAGAAGAAGTAATAGCCGGACAGGCGCCAATAAGGAATCATCGGAGAAAAAGTATGGATTACCCCAGCCATCACCAAGAAAAAGAGCGCCCGAAAGCGCTCTTTCCATCTGCCGGAGCTCTCAGCTCACGCGGGCGGAGAACTCCTCAGCAGGTCGTGTAATTGGTCCTTCAGTTTCAGACGACGCTTTTTCAGATCTTCCAGCTGGACTGTCGTAGCCAGCTCTGCGTTGACCTCAACGCGGACAACGTGGCGATTGACGTCATGATACTCATCGAACAGACGGGAAAAATGGCCGTCCGACATCTTCAAAGCGTGAATCTGCTCGCGATACTCAGGAAATTCATGGTTAAGATCGTGTTGCTCCATGCAGTGACTCCCACCTGTTGATAGATTTTGATATCAGGTGGAAATTACTCTACGCCGGCCTTCCAGGTGCTCAGTTGACCGCGATCAAGCCTTCGGGCGTAGTGGGGGTGACGGTACAGCCTGCATACCATCTGGCGCCAAACCAGCCACCTTCAGCGTTGCGCACTCCACGTCCGCATTCTGAGCCCGGTGACGCAGGGCGTGATCCATTAGCACAATGGCCAGCATGGCCTCAGCAATAGGGGTCGCACGAATGCCAACGCACGGATCATGGCGGCCATGGGTATTGATGACCACCTGCTCCCCCGCCTTGTTGATGGAGTGTCGATCCAGGCGAGTGCTGGACGTCGGCTTGATGGCCATGCTGACGAAAACGTCCTGCCCGGTGGAAATCCCGCCCAACACGCCCCCCGCATTGTTCGACAGGAAGCCCGCGGGCGACATTTCGTCCGAATGCTGCGTCCCCAACTGGGAGACACTGCCAAAACCAGCACCGATCTCCACGCCCTTCACAGCATTGATGCTCATCATCGCGTAGGCGATATCGGCGTCGAGACGATCGAAAACAGGTTCTCCCCAGCCCACCGGTACACCGGTCGCAACCACGTTGATCCGCGCGCCGACAGAATCGCCGGACTTGCGCAGATCATCCATATAGCTTTCCAGCTGCGGAACGATGGCCTGATTCGGCGCAAAAAACGCATTGCCATCCACCTCATCCCACGAGACGAAGGGAATGTCGACGGGGCCGAGCTGGGCCATATAACCCCGAATCAACACGCCGTAGCGCTCCTGCAACCACTTGCGTGCAATCGCCCCGGCGGCCACACGCACGGCAGTTTCGCGAGCAGAGGAGCGGCCACCGCCGCGGTAATCGCGAATGCCGTACTTCTGCCAGTAGGCGTAATCGGCATGACCAGGGCGGAAGCTCTCGGCGATGTTGCCGTAATCCTTCGAGCGCTGGTCCTGGTTACGAATCAGCAGCGCAATCGGCGTCCCGGTCGTGACGCCCTCAAAAACGCCCGACAGGATTTCAACCTCATCCGGCTCCCGGCGCTGGGTCACATGCCGGGACGTACCGGGCTTGCGTCGATCCAGTTCCGCCTGGATGTCTGCCTCGCTGATCTGCAATCCCGGCGGACAGCCATCCACCACACAACCGATGGCAGGGCCATGGGACTCACCGAAGGAAGTGACGCAGAACAGCGTACCAAGGGTATTACCGGACATGGGAGGACTCGCTGAAACGGGAGATTAAAGACTAGGCAAGCAAGGCGGCGGAGTCTAGCACGCCGCCGACGCATGGCCGGCGGCGCATGAGAAAAGCCCTTACTTGAAAAACTCGTCCAGACGGCCAAACACCGGATGTTCGCCGTCATGCTGCTTCACGTAGAGAACATCCTCGAGCTTTTCCACCTGCCGGATCATCTTCTCCAGACGTTCATCCTCGAAAATGAGCAACCAGATGCGACTGGTCTCACCGGACCCTACGGGCATGCAGAGGATGCCTTCCACGTTGAAAGCGCGCCGGGCAAACAGGCCGCAAATGTGGCTCATCACCCCCGGGTGGTTGGCAACCGCCAGTTCGAGGACGACTTTTTTGAACCCGGTATGCTCGGGCACATCAGGGATGTATTCGGAAAAGTTGGAGTTCTGTTCGGACATCGTGTTGTCTCCTCTGCGGGCTTAGCCGATCATCTCGGAGTTGGCGGCGCCCGGCGGCACCATGGGATAAACAAATTCGTTCGGGTCGATGGTCGCGTGGATCAGGCAGGGTCCCGGCGTATTGAGCGCCTCAGCCAACACAGCGCGAGGATTGGGCGCCGGATCGAGATCGACAGCCCGCATGCCGAAGCCCTCGGCAATCTTCAGGAAATCGGTCGGACGCTCGTAGCGGGACGCCATGATTCGCTTGCCATAGAAGAGATTCTGCTGCTGGTGCACCAAGCCAAGAGACTGGTTATTGAACAGCACAATCTTCACATTCGCATTCTCCTGCGCCGCAGTAGCCATCTCCTGAATGTTCATCTTCAGACTGCCATCACCGGAAAAACAGACCACCGTGCGCTCAGGCTCAGCCAAGGCAGCGCCGATCGCCGCCGGGAAACCGAAGCCCATCGTGCCAAGGCCACCGGAATTGAGCCACTGGCGGGCCCGGCGGAACGGATAAGCCTGCGCCACCCACATCTGGTGCTGCCCCACATCGCTAGTGATGATGGCACTGTCGTCCAGACAGTTGGCAACAGCATGGATCAGGCCGTAGGGCGAACGGGGATTGTCCACGCCAGGCATGGCCAGCGGGAAGCGGCTCTTCAGACTTTCCACGTGGGACAGCCAACGTTTGCGCAACTGGGGCTTCACGCGCGGCAGCAGCTCGGACAACACCTGCCCCACGTCACCGGCGATGGCCACGTGAGCAGTCTTCACCTTATGCAGCTCCGAACGGTCGATATCGATATGGACAATCTTGGCGTTTGGACAGAACTCCGCGGTCTTGCCGATCGCACGATCGTCGAAACGGGCGCCGACACAGATCAGCAGGTCAGCCTCTTCCAACACATAGTTGGTATAGCGCGCACCGTGCATACCCAGCATACCCAAGGACAGAGGGTGGTCCATCGGCATCGCACCCAGCGCCATCAACGTCATCGTGGTAGGCAGGGATGCCTGTTCGGCAAGCGTAACCGCAAGCTGGGATGCGCCGGAATGGATCACGCCACCACCGAGGTAGAGCACGGGGCGCTCGGCGGCCTCGATCATCCTGGCAATCTCCTCGACGGCACCGATGTCGAAGGTTGGCGCAGCATCGGGCACCACCACATCAGGATACTCTTCGAAGCTGACCATCTGGTTCTGCACATCCTTGGGCACATCCACGAGGACTGGGCCCGGCCGATCGGACATGGCAATACGGAAAGCAGCAGGAATCGCAGTCAGCAACTCTTTGGCAGAGCGGACCAGAAAATTATGCTTGGTGATCGGGATCGTCAGGCCGTAGGTATCCACTTCCTGAAAAGCGTCCGTACCGATCATCGACAAAGGCACCTGACCAGTCAGCGCGATGATGGGAATGGAGTCCAGTTTGGCATCGGCAATGGCCGTAATCAGATTGGTTGCCCCCGGCCCACTCGAGGCCAGACAGACTTCCGGACGGCCGGACACCCGTGCCATGCCCTGGGCAATGAAACCCGCGCCCTGCTCGTGGCGACACAGCACATGGTGAATCTGCTCGCTCTTGGACAGCGCGTCATACATCGGCAGGGCCGCACCGCCCGGCACGCCGGCGATAGTGCGGATACCCTGCCGTTCGAGCAGTTTCACGATCAGGTCTGCTCCAGTCATTTGCATCATCGAAATTCTCCTTGAGGCTTTGGGAGCCGAACAACGTTCCGGGCCGAGGGTATAAAAACAAAACCCCCGCCGGTTGCGCGCCGGCGGGGGTCTGAAAATTCTTTACCGATGACCTGGACCCTTACGACGCGCGCGCACCTACGCTTACTACGCGTACTACGATTACGTCGACAGGCAGGAAACGTGCAATCGGATTCATAAGGTCATATAAAAGACTACGTCGGATTATTCTTCACATCCCATCAAAAACACAAGCTCTTTTTTTGGCCACTCACCCTTGAGCCTGCCCTGAGTCCCGCAAGGCACGCCGGAGGATCTTGCCCACATTGCTCTTGGGCAACGACTCCCGGAACTCAACGAAACGAGGAACCTTGTACCCCGTCAGCTCCGCCCTGCAATGCGCGATCAAAGCCTCGGTGGTCAACTTGGGGTCCTTTCGCACAACAAAGATCTTGACCGCCTCACCAGAGTGCTCATCAGGAACGCCGAGTGCGGCAACCTCCAGCACACCGTGGTGACTCGCAACCACATCCTCAACCTCATTCGGGTAGACATTGAAGCCGGACACCAGAATCATATCCTTCTTGCGGTCAACAATACGCACGAAACCATCAGCATCTATGGTTGCGACATCGCCGGTCCGCAGAAAGCCATCTTGCGTGAAAGCCCTGGCTGTATCCTCGGGGCGTTTGTAATAGCCCTTCATCACCTGGGGCCCCTTCACACACAGCTCTCCTGCCTCTCCCGGCGCGACCTCTCTCCCCTCGTCATCTCTCAAACTGATCGAGGTGGATGAGATCGGGAGTCCGATGGAGTGATTGAACTCAGGCAGATCAAGCGGATTGATGCAGACCGCGGGAGAGGTTTCGGTCAGACCATATGCTTCCGCCAAAGGCTTACCCGTCACTTTCTTCCAGCGATCAGCCACACTCCGCTGAACAGCCATCCCCCCCCCCAAAGCGATCTTCAGCGCAGAGAAATCCAGCTTGGCGAATCCGGGGTCATTCAACAACGCATTGAACAAGGTATTGACCCCGGTTATCACGGTGAAGCGATGACGCCCCAACTCGGCAACGAACCCCGGAATATCCCTCGGATTGGTGATCAGCACGTTGGTTGCGCCGATTTTGAAGAACGTCAGACAGTTCGCAGTAAGGGAAAAGATGTGATATAGCGGCAAAGCGGTGATGATGACTTCGGAACCCGCCTTCACATAGGGGCTGATCCACGCATGGGCCTGCTGCAAATTTGCAACGACGTTGCCATGCGTCAGCATGGCCCCTTTTGCCACGCCAGTCGTCCCACCTGTATATTGAAGATAGGCGAGATCATCATGATCAACGGAGACAGGCTTAAGTTCGCACCTCCGCCCTCGGTTCAGAACCGCGCCAAATCTTCGGCACCCGGGCAAGCTCCAGGCAGGAACCATTTTCCGCACATGGCGGATCGCAAAATTTACAACGGCTGATTTCGGGAACCCCAGCAAATCCCCCAACCCCGTCACTACAACGTGGCGCAAGGACGTACGCGCAATCACATCCTGGAGCGTGTGAGCGAAATTCTCGACGATGACAATCGCCTCACATTCCGCGTCATGCAGTTGATGCTCAAGCTCCCGAGCCGTATATAGCGGATTGACGTTGACCACCGTACATCCAGCCCTCAACACCCCAAACATGGCAACGGGGTACTGAAGGCAATTCGGCATCATCAATGCGACCCGTACCCCTTTGCCCAAACCGAGCTCAGCCTGCAGATAGGCCGCAAAATCGCGGGATCGCGCATCCAGCTCCGCATAGCTCATGGTTTTACCCATGCACACATACGCCACGCGCGGCCCGAAGGTACGGACACTCTTGTCAAACAAGTCGACAAGAGAAGAAAACTCGTCCGGATCGATCTCCACAGGTACACCGGTGGGATAGCTCTTCAGCCATACTTTGTCCATGCAGCCTCCTTCGCCGTTGGTTGTATTGGACAACAGGCAGCTCCCACTCTGCACGGCCCGTTAGCTCACCACGCGGTGCAGCCCCTGCTTCACATCACGCCTGGTCCTCCTCCGCAGGCCAATTGCGGATGTAATTCTTCAGCATGCGATTCTCGAAACTCTGCTCTTCAAGTACGGCCTTAGCAACATCATGAAAAGAAACGACGCCGAGCAGAACGGAATCGTCCATTACCGGAAGATACCGTTGATGATGCTCCACCATCTGCCTGCGCAACTCATCCATTTCCATGTTGGGCGCGGCAACAACAGGAGTCGTCAACATCGCATCCGCGACCGGAAGATCCTGCCACGCGGCACCGGCTTTCTGGGTGCCCAGCAAGACCTCTCTGAAAGTCAGTAATCCCGCCATCCGCCCTTTATCAAACACAACCAAGGACCCCACATCCTGCTCGGTCATGATGGCCACAGCTTCGGAGAGGGCCTTGTTTGGCGCAATGGTAAAAAGGACCTTACCTTTGATCGCGAGAATTTCACTGACCAGCATTTTGTCGTTCCTAGTGGTTGCGCCAAGGCGCCTGAAGATGATTACTGCACGCGATGGTATTCGATTGCAGAGGCAGCGAAAAGTCCGCAGGCATCAGGGCCTTCCCTTATAAACGGCACGCTTGTCGGGGACTGTCCACTTTCAGATCAACACGACGGGTCTCAGCTTCCCCCTGAGGAGGTCAGCGTTCGAGGAATTTCAACTTATCCTTGACACCCCGCCACTGATCCGCGTCAGCCGGAGGATCCTTCCGTTCGACGATAGGCGTCCACTGGGCGGCAAGCTCCGCATTAAGCGCAATGAAACCTTGCTGATTGGCCGGGACATCATCCTCCGCAAAAATCGCTTCCGCAGGGCACTCGGCTACACACAAGGTGCAGTCGATGCACTCTTCCGGGTCGATAACGAGGAAGTTGGGCCCCTCTCTAAAACAATCTACCGGGCAAACATCAACGCAATCGGTGTACTTGCAACGAATGCAGTTTTCGGTCACAACATAAGCCATGGGGCGTACTCCTGTATGTCTTGGAGCCAGCAACTCGCCGATATGGTTCGCGAAGCCAGCCGTGCTGTAAATGATTCAGGGGCTGAAATATACCCCATTCGTCGCCTTGGCAGCGCCCTGCCGCACCTCCGCCCAGCCAAGGGCTCGTATCACAATTTGGCCCAACAGGCGAGAAAAATGCTTTTCTTGTCAAGAAAGATTCGCTACGATGCCCTACACCATCATCGCGCGGCACCGGTCATGCGGTTCCCAGCCGCAGTGAAGGTTCCCTTTCCCCCTTAGTAACGCCCTAACACGCCCCTGAATGTGCGAGGAATCATGAGCGAACATATCCATTACGTCACCGACTCCAACTTTGAAACTGAAGTTCTCCAGTCGGCCAGCCCTGTGCTTGTAGACTACTGGGCTGAATGGTGCGGCCCGTGCAAAATGATCGCCCCCATTCTCGACGAAGTCGCCAGGGAATACGACGGGAAGCTCAAAGTAGCCAAGCTGAACATCGACGAAAATCAGGAAACCCCGGCCAAGTACGGCATTCGCGGCATTCCGACGCTCATGCTCTTCAAGGGCGGCAACATAGAAGCAACCAAGGTTGGCGCATTGTCCAAATCGCAACTCGCTGCGTTCATTGACAGCCACCTATAAATCAGGTTAAGGTTTTAACACTCTACATAGGTACCAGAACGATCTTAAGATACGCCCTGGTACTCAAGTGCAGTTCAGGTATCCTGCCGCTGCGCAAATCGTGACAAATCTGTCACGTTCGAAGTCGTCGCTTACTTCCCCACATTACTCCTCCCCTCACCGCTGCCCGCCATGCAACTCTCGGAGCTGAAGTCTCTCCATGTTGGCCAATTGCTTGAAATGGCAATCGCCAACGAAATTGAAGGCGCCAATCGCCTGCGCAAGCAAGAACTCGTTTTCGCACTTCTCAAGAATCGCGCCAAGAAAGGTGAGCCAATCTACGGTGATGGAGTCATGGAGGTATTGCCTGACGGCTTTGGTTTCCTGCGCTCGCCGGACACCTCGTACCTCGCTGGCACCGACGACATCTACGTCTCTCCCAGCCAGATTCGTCGTTTCAATCTACACACTGGCGATACGGTCGAAGGTGAAATTCGCACCCCAAAGGACGGCGAACGATACTTCGCTCTAGTAAAGGTCGACAAGGTGAACTTCGAGCCTCCAGAGGCATCGAAGCATAAAATCCTGTTCGAAAACCTCACGCCTCTTCATCCGAACCAATGCCTGAAGCTGGAACGGGATATCCGCGGGGAAGAAAATATCACCTCTAGGGTGATCGACATGATTTCCCCCATCGGCAAAGGTCAACGGGGGCTTCTCGTAGCCCCGCCGAAGAGCGGCAAGACGGTGATGCTTCAGCACATCGCCCACTCGATCACCTCAAACCATCCTGATGTCGTCGTTATCGTATTGTTGATTGATGAGCGCCCCGAAGAAGTCACGGAGATGCAGCGCTCCGTCAAGGGCGAGGTCGTGGCATCAACCTTCGACGAGCCAGCCATTCGACACGTACAAGTGGCTGAAATGGTGATTGAGAAGGCCAAGCGACTAGTGGAGCACAAGAAGGATGTTGTGATCCTTCTTGACTCGCTGACGCGTTTGGCAAGAGCTTACAACACCGTCGTGCCTGCATCCGGCAAGGTTCTGACCGGTGGCGTAGACGCAAACGCGCTTCAGAAACCCAAGCGCTTCTTCGGCGCAGCCCGAAATATCGAAGAAGGCGGCTCCCTGACAATCATCGCTACTGCCCTTATTGATACAGGCAGTCGAATGGATGACGTTATATACGAAGAGTTCAAGGGCACCGGCAATATGGAAATCCACCTGGATCGCCGTATGGCTGAAAAGCGTGTTTACCCTGCAATTAATGTTAACCGCTCTGGCACTCGCCGCGAGGAACTTCTTCTCAAGGCTGATGTGCTTCAAAAGGTTTGGGTTCTCCGCAAACTTTTGTATGGAATGGACGACATCGACGCAATGGAGTTCCTGCTCGACAAAATCAAGGCAACGAAAAGCAACAATGAGTTTTTCGATGCCATGCGTCGCGGATAATACGGAAGTACACGCGATACCGGCTTCGCGCAGTTAGCCCGGAAGTGTTTACAAATATGGCGCTGCTTCAGATTGGCGCCATATTACTCATTGATCGAAGCCTGCCGCGAGCCCGACGTCTCGGTCGCCGGCGGCGTGGCCCTGGCCAACAGGATCAACGCCAACCAACAGCGGCGCTGGATGCGCGAGCGGAGCATCGCGCCGCCCGAGTTGTCCTGCCTGCCGTTACGTGTGGCGGCCTCCGAGCCGGTGGGCGGCTCCGTCCCGGTGTAGCTTCCCTCCTGCCCTGATGCGCCAATCCGAATTGAATTGCGCAAGGGGGCTGCGTCGGTCACGGTCGAGTGGCCGGCGTCCTCGGCCGCCGCGTGCGGAGTCTGGCTGCACAAGTGGCTCGGATGATCCGGGTGGAAGCGCTCTGACTGTCGGTGGCGCCGCTCGACATGGAGATGCGAGCCGACATGGACACGCTCCTCGCCCAAGTGCTGGTGGCTAAGCACTAGGATCATCGCTCTACCGTAAGCCCCCGGTAATCCCCTCTTGACCGAGCCTCAGGGTGACTCCAGCCGCCCCGATGCGGCAACAGGCCCCCGATCCGACTCTGCGGCGGAGTCGGCAGGCGGGTGAGGATGTTCTTCAGATAAGCGCACGGTGTATTGACCCAGTAAAACCCTGCTCAGGTGTTAACCTTGAAAGGAAGGACACATGAGTACGGCGATGGAAGACGAAATCAAGCGTTGGACAGCCAAGCGCAAGAGCGCGTTGGTGATGGAGATCCTGCAGGGGAAGACGACGGTGGCGGAGGCCAGCCGTTCTTATGATCTGCCCCCGTCCGAGATCGAGACCTGGATCGATGAGGCGAAGCGGGGCATGGAGAACGCGCTGCGTGCCAACCCGCTGGACATCCGTGAGCAGTACGAGAAGCAGATCAAGCAACTGCAGGAGGCCTACGGGGAAGCGATGCTGGAGCTGCGTGCCCGAAAAAAATTGCAGTCCCTGCTGGGCGAGGACGAGAAGTGATC
>NZ_MWUM01000393.1 GCF_002028455.1 Zoogloea sp. LCSB751
GGCTGACCCGCATGGTGCGCAAGCTGCAGGACATGCGCGAGCGCGATCTTGAGCTCAACAGCCAGCTGCAGGAGAACATCAGCCGCGTCAATGCCCAGATAGCCGAGACCAACCGGGCCGAGACCCTGCGCCAGCAAGCCATAGAGGATCTGGAGAACGAGGTGTTCCAGCGGGAGAAGGCCCAGTTGCACCTGGGGGAGCGTACCGCCCTGTTGCGCTCCTTCATCGACTGCTCTCCGGACCTGGTCTACTAC
>NZ_MWUM01000394.1 GCF_002028455.1 Zoogloea sp. LCSB751
TTCCACAATAAAGCGTTTCGACGCCGCGCAAACTTGTCCGGTATTCTGATAACGTCCGGCCACGGCCGCGTTGACAGCCAGATCCAGATCGGCATCATTCAGAACGATAAACGGATCGGAGCCGCCCAGCTCCAGCACGCATTTCTTCAGCGCCGCGCCCGCCTGCGCGCCAATTGCCGCACCAGCCCGAACGCTGCCGGTTACGGTCACCGCCGCGATACGCCGATCGTTAATCGCCTGGCTGACGCCGTCAT
>NZ_MWUM01000395.1 GCF_002028455.1 Zoogloea sp. LCSB751
CCGCATGCCAGTGATGGCGTACCATGGCGCCAACAAATAACAAAGAGGTCAGTATGAGTCACAATCTGTGTGCTCTACCGAAAGAGCAGCAAGAACGGGTCGAGGTCGAGAAGGCCGCCGCATATGCGGTATGGAAGGAGCGCAACGGTCACTTGGCCAGCGCAGAAAGCGAAGCGAACCAACATCAAGGTGAACTGGGTCGCTACTTCCTTGAAAAGGTCGCCTACTTCAAGTCGCGCTGACCCTATCAACAC
>NZ_MWUM01000396.1 GCF_002028455.1 Zoogloea sp. LCSB751
CTGACGGGTGGCCACGATGCCACGATAACGCATCTCATCATATCCCACTTCCCCTGCCAGGTAGTCCCACATTTGGCGGTAGCCAACGCAGCGGATAGCTGGCAGATCCGGGTGAAGATCACCCCGCTCATAGAGCGCTCTGACCTCCTGTTCGAACGCCCCTTGCAGCATCTTGTCGAAACGCAGCTCGATGCGTTGATGCAGCACGGCGCGATCGCTCGGCGCGATGGCAAACTGGTGCACCCGGTAGGGCA
>NZ_MWUM01000397.1 GCF_002028455.1 Zoogloea sp. LCSB751
AAAATGACTGGCACCAAGCAAAGAAAACTGTATCAGGCAGCTAAGAGTATGGAAAAGCGTTTGGCTGCATTAGAAGATATTCAAGCACCAGAGCATTTGCGTTCTATTCGTTTTCGTCAAAGTTCAGCCCTAGAACTGCACAATAAGTTCCCGATTACGGCAGATGGTCTGAGCTTAAAATTTGGTAGCCGTACTATCTTTGATGACGCTAACTTTATAATACCGCTTGGCGCTAAAGTCGCTATAACTGGATC
>NZ_MWUM01000398.1 GCF_002028455.1 Zoogloea sp. LCSB751
GATCCAGATCCAGCCCTGCCCTATGGTGTGGCGTTTGGGTTCGCGGCGCAGGGCGCTGTCACTGTTCATCATTGACCTCGTCGAAAATAGCAGCAGAAAACCCTGTCATCAGGGCACGCTCACCGTGACCATGATGGTGCCCGTGTAAGCACCGGTGCGCACCACCTGACCCGGCAACCGGGTCGGATACAGCCTCACCTGATATTGGGTGTTGTGGCTGGCCGCCGAGTAGGGTACCGCGATGGCAGTATCAA
>NZ_MWUM01000399.1 GCF_002028455.1 Zoogloea sp. LCSB751
TCTAGGACGGTAGTTCTGAACTTCTGAACAATCTCATGTCCTTCACTAAACCATATACCAATCCTTGTCTCTGCTCCGTGTCAGATATACTCATACATATTCACATTGCAGGCTTACTGTCCCCTCTACGGGCCACTTGCAACATTCCATCATCAAGCGTGGTCAATTTCATTTCTCCTGGTACAAGCGGAATCGCAGGATTTTTCACGGTCTGCCTGTTGAGCATGTAGAGCAGATACTCTGGGCTCTTCTCA
>NZ_MWUM01000400.1 GCF_002028455.1 Zoogloea sp. LCSB751
ATCCTATCCCTGCAACGCGCTTTTGGGCTCAGGTTCGAGGAGGCGGCGAAATTGGACGCGGTGAGGGCCCTAGCACAGGCCCAACATGGCATGGTGCGCATCGAGGCCGCCACCAAAGGTGGTCTGGCCCGCGATGTCCCGATAACCAACCCACTGGAGCAAAAATTTCTGCTAGCCAACGCGGCCAATATCCAAGAGAACGCGCGCAGCCTGATCCCCGCGCATCAGACCTATCGTGAATTTCGCGCGGAGGC
>NZ_MWUM01000401.1 GCF_002028455.1 Zoogloea sp. LCSB751
CTCCCCCAAGATCGGCATGAAGGGGGGCTTACCTGTGCTGGTATCGGCTCTGGAGAGGGCCAACGAGATCAAGCATCCGGTGGCCACCGAGCGCCACATCGAGTAGCTCGATGCCCTGCTGGCCACGGCCAGCCTGCGTCCCGACGTGGTGATCGCATTGCAGCCCATCAGTCAGAAGCCCAGGGCCACCGAGCTGGCCATGGCCACCTGCATCGCCCGTAATTGGCGGCTCTCCATCCAGACCCATAAATATC
>NZ_MWUM01000402.1 GCF_002028455.1 Zoogloea sp. LCSB751
GAGATAACCCCTCACCATCTCGGCCCGACCATGTAGAATGGCCACCAGATTCAGACCCATTACGGCAGACGCTTGCCCGCAAGAGCACCTTCTGGAATAGAACATGACAGCACAGCACCAAGCCACCAGCGCCAACCTGAGCGCCCACACCCCCATGATGCATGGGTGTCTTTACATTGATAAATAAACAATTTTTTCCACCAAAACAAAAAATCTACATTTAAACCTACACTTATAGTTTTTGCCCTCCCCT
>NZ_MWUM01000040.1 GCF_002028455.1 Zoogloea sp. LCSB751
TCGACTGGTATCGCGCCCGCTGGGAGATCGAACTGTTCTTCCTGGTGCTCAAGGAAGGCTGCCGGGTCGAGCGCCTGCAACTGGCCGACACGCGTCGCCTGCAAAGTGCGCTGGCGCTTTACATGGTGATCGCCTGGCGGATCAACCGCCTGATGCGCCTGGGTCGGAGCCTGCCCGATTTACCCGCCGACATGGCGTTCGAAGCCGATGAGTGGCGGGCCGCCTTTATCCTGAACAAGAAGCCCATCCCGACAGCCGTGCCCGCGCTGAACACCGTCTTGCGCCTGATCGCCCAGCGTGGAGGCTTCCTGGCCCGCCGACATGATGGTGAGCCCGGCGCCAAGACAATCTGGCTCGGTCTCCAGCAGCTGGCCGTCTTTGTCGAAGGCATGCGCCAGGCAAGGAAAATGGATCAGGGGTGAGTTGTGTGTAAGGGGGTGGCTATAACCCCGGTAGGCAATGAACATCAGAAATACCAGAGCTGCGATGACGATCAGAAAATCCATGGTCCTTACCTTTCTGTAACAGCAGTGAAACGGAACGGAAACGGGAACAGAAACGGAAATGCTGATGCCGCCGTACTGCGCGGCGATGAGGTGGGTGAAAAAAGAACGTGTGGAGATTACGCCATATGGGTGATGCTTTTGGCGTTGTTTTGTTAGGGGTTTTCCCCTAGGTGGAACGGTTTAGGGGATTACCCGGAGGGGCGCGGTGAACGTTCTGAATACGGAGGAAAGGGCTTGAGGAGGTTGGAGAGAAATTGCCGGATCAGAAAAGCTGATCCTTTGGTGCGGAATTGCGGCAGTACGCTTGCCGGGTATTGATCGGCACCCGCCTCCGAATGGATTCGACGGCGGTTTCGCAGTGTCGGGAAACTTTACGTCTATGTCCCGTGCGGTGCTCTGTGTGGAGTTAAGGTATTGAATCATTTGATTTTATTTTGTCTGGCGTACATGTTGCTGTTTATGTATACGGTGTGAAGTTCTTGTTGCCCATTTCAGAAGGAGGGGTAATGGAACGCAATAAGAAAATATTGTGCGCCGGCCGCGAAATAATTCTCGTGCGCGCAGGGCCGGCGGGTGCAAGCTAGGCGTGACGGATCGTACGTCGTAACATTTTTCGGCTTTTCGGCATGTTCCGCATCCGGGGGCCAGAGTGAGCGCGAAGGCATTACCCTGGCCTGTTCCGGACTTTCTTGCGGTACCAAGCAAAAAGTCGGTTAGGAGCAGGATCATGAGCCCGCTGAGTTGGTGGTTTGATTATTGGGCCGGCGCTTTTGACGCTTGCCTGTCGCACATGGGGGCGTGGCGATCCTTGCGGTCGCCGGACGAACATCTTCACGACAGTGGCTGGAGCTGATCTGCACCTGCGTGAGGCCGCGGCCCACCGGGTTCAACGGAGCTTGAAGCGGAACGTCGTGGGTACAGGAAATGCCCTTTGTCAGTGGACGAAGGGCATTTGCTTTTGGAGGTTCTGGCAGGACGGGGTGTGGAATACGGCACGGACGCCGTCTTGCCGTGTTCAAGTCTGTAGGGCCCGCGTCGTTAAGGGCAGGTTTGTCCAGCCCGGAATAGGGCTGGATTGCGCCGGAATGTTTGTTTCACAGCATGCCGGTAGTGGTCTTGCCCGAGATTCATCTGAATGGAAAATGAAAACCGCCATGATCAGTTGCTACGCTGGTCTCTGATCGAAAACGCCTTTGCCCAGGGGCAGGGGGGGGCCTTGCTCAATGGGGCCGCGGTGATCTGCGTGGCCTGGTTGCACCGGTCGATGACCGGAGACTGGCTGGCGATTCCATGGTTGCTGGCGATGCTGACGGTGGTTGCCGTCCGGCTGGTGACGCTGCGCCTGGGGGGGCGGATCTTCACCGAATATTCCCTGCCTTTCATGGAGCGTCTGTTCTGGATCCCGCTGGCGGCGGTGTCCGCCTTGTGGGCGCTGCTGCCGTTCCAGTTGTGGTCGGGGATCCGCCTCGAGGAGGTGCTGGTGCTGGCCCTCATCCATTTCGGTCTGGCCGGGCGGGCCGCGTCGGTGCTGGCGCCGGTCCTGTGGTCGGCACGCTTTTACATCGCCTGCCTCCTGCTGCCGGGAGCGGTGCTGTTCTTCACGCTTCCGTCGCCCGGAGCCGTGGTGCTCGGTACGCTGACGATCGGCTATCTGCTGACGATGTTGTCGGCCCATCACTGGGCGCGCAAGACCTTGCTGACGGCCCGGCGCAGCCTGATCGAGAACCAGGGGCTGCTGGGCGAGGCACGACGGCAGCAGGAACTCGTCGAAGCCCTGAACCAGGATCTGCTGGCGGCCCGCGATGCGCTGGCGTCCCAGAACGCCGGGCTGGAAAGCATGGTGGCTGAGCGCACCGCCAAGGTCCGGCTCGCGTCCGCAGCGATCGAAAACATTGCCGCCGGGGTGATCGTCACTGACGCGGAGGGCCAGATCGTCGAGGCCAATCCGGCCTTTTGCGCGATGACCGGCATGTCGCCGGCGGCCATCGTCGGGCAGCCCATCGGGACCCTGAACCCCGCCGATCACGATCCGCTCGCCGTTGAGGCCATGTGGGCCGAACTGCGGCGCATGGGGCACTGGTCCGGCGAGGTATGGAGCCGCAAGGCTGATGGCGGCCTGTTCCTCGAACGCCGTTCCATCGATGCGGTGCGCGATGCCGATGGGAAGGTCACGCACTACGTGTTCGCCGTCACCGATATCACCGAGTCCCAGGAGAAGGACGAGCGCATCCGCTTCCTGGCTTTCCACGATGCGCTGACCGGGCTGCCGAACCGCTTCCTGCTCGAGGACCGCCTGCGTCACGGTATCGAGATGGCCCGCCGCGACCGGGAACAGCTGGGGCTGATGTTCCTCGACCTGGACCAGTTCAAGAGCGTCAATGACAGCCTGGGGCATCAGGTTGGGGACCTGCTGCTGATGGAGGTCGCCCAGCGGGTCAAGAGCCTGGTGCGCCAGTCCGATACGGTGGCGCGCCTGGGCGGCGATGAGTTCGTGGTGCTGGTGCGCGGTCTGCAGAACGGCCGCGTCTGCGCGATGCTGGCCCGCAAGATCATCGAGGCGATCAGCGAGCCGATCCAGGTCCTGTCCCATCGCATCAACATCGGTACGTCGATCGGCGTGGCGGTCTTCCCGGACGACGGCGTGGACGGCACCACGCTGATGAAGAATGCCGACGTCGCCATGTATGCGGCCAAGGCGGCGGGGCGGGGCGTCTATCGCTTCTTCGAGCCGGCCATGTCGGAAGCCGCCCGCTTGCGGCTTGAGCTGGAAACGGCGCTGCGCCACGCGTTGGCCCATGGCGAGCTGAGTCTGCATTACCAGCCCAAGGTGGTCGCCACCAGCGGCCAGATCGTCGGCTACGAGGCGCTGCTGCGTTGGCACAACGCCGAACGGGGTGCCGTCCAGCCGTCCCAGTTCATTCCGGTGGCGGAGGATTGCGGCCTGATCGGCGAGCTGGGGCGGTGGACCCTGCGCGAGGCCTGCCGGCAGATCGCGGCCTGGCACCGCGCCGGTTTTGGCTGGCAGCGGGTGGCGGTGAATATTTCGGCGCGCCAGTTCGTCGAGGGCGACCTGGTCGGCGAGATCCTCTGCCAGGCTGAAGCCGCGGAGATCCCGCCGACCCTGCTGGAGATCGAGCTGACCGAGAGCATGGTGATGAACCGCCCGGAGGCGGCGGCGGAAACCTTGCAGGCGCTGAAAGCGCTGGGCGTGACGGTGGCCATCGACGATTTCGGCACCGGCTACTCAAGCCTGGCCTACCTGCGCCGGCTGCCGATCGACGTGCTGAAGATCGACCGGTCCTTCGTTGCCGAGGCCGATCTGGACGAACACGGGGTGGCGATCGTGCATACCATCCTGGCCCTGGCACGCACCCTTGGGTTGGCGGTGGTCGCCGAAGGGGTGGAGACGGAGAGCCAGGCCGAGCTGCTGCGCCGTGCCGGTTGCGATTTCCTGCAAGGCTACCTGTTCAGCCGGCCGGTGCCTGCAGCGACCATCGAGGCGCGCTGGCAGGCCGCCTCCGACGGTGTGATGGCCCCATCCTGAGCCGGAGCGGGTTGCGCCCCGGGGGCGGGGCGGGTCATACCGAGGCTTCCTTCTTCTTCAGGCGGTAGTTGAGCTGGGGGCGGGTGATGCCGAGCAGGCGCGCCGCGCCGGACAGGTTGCCCTTCGCTTCCTTGACCGCATGCTGGATCAGCGCCTGTTCGAAGCCGTCCAGGCCCATGCCGGCGGCGATGACCTGGTTGCACAGGGTGTCGGTGGTGTCTTTCGCATCCGCCGCACTCAGGCTGCCGGCATCGTTGATGCCTTCCTGGCTGGCCTCGAAGTCCTGGGGGCCGGCGAACAGGTGGTCCACCTCGATCCATTCGTCCTGCGGGGCAAGGATCACGCCGCGCTCGATGGTGTTCTCCAGCTCACGGATATTGCCGGGCCAGGCATGGCCCTTGAGGGCGCGCAGGGCCTTGTCGGTGACGCCGGCGAGGCGCTTGCCGTGCAGGGCGCCGAAACGCTTCAGCATGGCTTCGACCAGCAGCGGAATGTCGGCGACCCGCTCGCGCAGCGGCGGGATCACCACCGGATAGACGTTGAGCCGGTAGAACAGGTCGCTGCGGAAGCGCCCGGCCTTGACCGCGGCGTGGAGGTCCACGTTGGTCGCGGCGACCAAGCGCACGTTGATCTTGCGCGTGCGGTCGTCGCCGAGACGTTCGATCTCGCCTTCCTGCAGTACGCGCAGCAGCTTGGCCTGGGCGGCCAGCGGCAGTTCGCCGACCTCGTCGAGGAACAGGGTGCCGCCGTCGGCGCGTTCGAACTTGCCCATCCGCGAGACCTGGGCGCCGGTGAAGGCGCCGCGCTCGACGCCGAACAGCTCCGACTCGATCAGATCGTGGGGCAGGGCCGCACAGTTGATCGCCACGAAAGGGCCGCCGGCGCGCGGGCTCATCTCGTGCAGCGCGCGGGCGAAACGCTCCTTGCCGACGCCGGTTTCGCCGAGCAGCAATACCGTGACCTGGGTGACGGCGGCCTTGTCGATCAGCGTGTAGGCGTGGCGGAAACCCGCCGACGAGCCGATCAGGCTGGGCGGTGGCAGGCGGCGTTCCAGCGTGGCGCGCAGTGCATCGACCTCGCTGCGCAGTTCGAGCATGCGGCTGACGATGGAGTCAGCCTCGTAATACGGTGTGTAGTCGGCGGCGTCCGGCCATTCCTCCACCGGCTTGCCGACGATCCGGCAACGGTTGCGGCCGGTGGCCATGCACTCGGTTTCCTTGAAAAGGATGAAGCGTCCCATGAAGGCCGAGGTGTAGCCCGACGCGTAGCCGATCTGCATCCAGCACACCGGATGCTCCGCATGGCCGAACTCGCGCACATGGACTTCCGCCTCGACGGAGTTCTCCCACAGGAAATCGCCGTAGAAGTGGCTGGCGTCCTTGTCGAAGTCGAGCTTGAATGGGGTGACATGCACCATGCCTTCGAGCATGTGCAGCTGGGGACCGACCACGAAGGCGTCCTGCAGGCTGTGGTCGCCGCGGATCTTCCTGGCCAGCTCGGCATCGCGGGCGCCGGCGGCGTAGCCCATGCGGGTGAGGATGCGGCGGGCCTGGTCGATGCCGAGCGAGTTGATGAGTTCCTTGCGCAGTTCGGACAGGGCCGCCGCGTGCATCAGGATCATGCGGCTCTCGTCGAGCCAGATCAGGCCCTTCTCGGAACAGAAGCGCAGGAGGCTGCGCAGATCGGCGTTCTGCGGGTAATGGATGTCGCTCACGATGTCTCCTCCAGCGTCTTCCGCCGCTTGATAGGAATAGTGATGGCCGGCGTGTCGCCGGGCAGCGGGAAGACAAGGCCTTATACCACGTGCCCGATGTGGGGCTGCGGACGCTCTGCACGGCAGCGCGCCGATTCCTCATCAGCTTGCGTTATAAGCTTATTGGCGATAATAATACATAATCTCGAGAAAAATGAAACCGGACCGATTCGCCAGCAAGAGCGAGGACGCCGGATCGACGATGCGCCAGGAGGAGACCATGGCCCAGAAGTACCTGATCCATATCGGAAACAGCGGTGAGGACTACAGCTGCGATGCCGAATTGAACCTGTTGCGCGGCATGGAGGTGCTGGGGCGGCGGGGCATCCCCGTCGGTTGCCGCGGCGGCGGATGCGGGGTGTGCAAGGTGGCGATCCATTCCGGCAGTTTCGAAGCCCGCAAGATGAGCCGCGACTGTGTGAGTGCGGAGGAAGAGGCCAGCGGCGTGGTGCTGGCCTGCCGCGTCTTCCCCCGCGGCGAGATGTCCCTGACCGTGGTTGGCAAGATGGTCAAGGCGCTGGAGCGGGGAATGGAAAAAACGGGGACGCCCGATGGCGCCCCCGCTGTACGCTCGCCGGCCAGTCCGGCGAGCTGAGACCACAGGCTCAGAACGGCTGCGGCCGCGGCGTGGTGTCGGAAGACGGCGGCAGTACCGGCAGCTTGAACGACGGCTGCTGGCCGGTGAGGGTCTTCAGGAAGGCGACGATCTTGGCGTTTTCGTCGGCACTGAACTTGCGGCCCAGCTGCAGGCGGCCCATGGTGTCCACCGCCTCGCCGAGCGTCGCCGCGCCGCCGTCGTGGAAGTACGGATAGGTGAGTTCCACGTTGCGCAGCGTGGGCACCTTGAACAGGAAGCGATCGGCATCCTTGCCGGTCACCGCGATGCGCCCCTCGGCCGGGCTGTTCGCCTTGTAAGCCTCAACCACCCCCATCTTCTGGAAGGAGTTGCCGCCAACGGCCGGGCCGTTGTGGCATGCCACGCAGCCGCTGTCCTTGAACAGCTTGTAGCCGGCCAGCTCTTCCGTATTCAGCGCCTTCTTGTTGCCCTTCAACCACTGGTCGAAGCGCGAATTGGGCGTCACCAGCGTCTCTTCGAAGGCGGCGATTGCGCCGGTGATGCGGTCCACGTTGATTTCGTCGGAGCCGTAGGCCTTGCGGAAGGCGCCCACGTAGCTGGGAATGGTCTTCAGGGTGTTGACCGCCAGTTCGTGGCTGAAGGCCATCTCGCCCGGGTTGGCGATCGGACCGCCGGCCTGCGCCTTGAGGTCGGCGGCACGGCCGTCCCAGAACTGGGCCAGGTTGTAGCGGGCATTGAGCACCGTGGGGGAATTGATCGGTCCTTTCTGCCAGCCGTGGCCGATGGAACTCTTGAGGTTGTCGCTGCCGCCCAGGGAGAGATTGTGGCAGGAGTTGCAGGAAATGAAGCCCGACTTGGACAGGCGGGGGTCAAAGAACAAAGCCTTGCCCAGCTCGACGGCCGCCGGGTTGGTGATCTTCGGCGGGGTGATCGGCTGGATCGGCTCGGCGGTGGGGGCGGCCTGGCTGCTGCCAAGGGCGCCGAAGGCCAGGGTGATGAGTGCGGCGGTGTGACGGAGAGGCATTGGGGACTCCTTGCGGTTGGGGAAGGGGCGGCCGTGTCGGGAGGGCTGTTGTGCCCCGGGCGGCTCGATCGGGATGTTCGGTGAAAAGGTTTAAGGAATCCTTAAGGAATATGCTTTTTGGAATGCTTGATGTCAAATGCCTATTTTGGGTCGCATTCAGGGCCTGTTCCAGAAATGGCGATGTGACCCGAAATGAAACCGGGTTGATGACGATGTGTTGAAGCGCAAACACTTGAGGTAATGGAGGGTTCAATTCCGGCCATGTTCGGCGGCTGGAGGCCGATGTCATTTCACTGCAATATCATTTGTTTGGAATTGGGTAGCGGACAGGCTGGCCAGATGTGACCGGTGGAACTTGATTGGCATGATTGCTGCCATGGCATGCGCTTCCCAATCAGGAGGTGATGTCGATGAAGCAGTCTTTCAGTCATGTCAGTCTTATTCGCCGGACGCGGGCCGGGGATTCCGCGCCACGCCCATGCGCCCCTTCCGTATTGGCCGCGGCAATTGCGGCGGCCCTGTTGGGCAGTTCGCCCTTGCAGGCGGCAGAAGGTGTCGATGACAAGGCCGCGGTGCCCGAAACCACCGGTAGTGCGCTGGATACCGTCATCGTCACCGGGGTGCGCGGCGGCCGGCGGACGGTGGTCGAGAGCCCCGCACCGATCGACATCATCAGTGCGGACCAACTGGCGCGCAGCGGCGGGCGGGCCGAACTCGGCGAAGCACTGACCCGCCTGTTGCCGTCCTTCAATTTCGGCTATCACGTGGCCGGTGTGAATTCCATCGTGAGGCCGGTTTCCAATCGTGGCCTCGGGCCGGCCTATACGCTGGTGCTGGTCAACGGCAAGCGCCGCCACAACAGCGCACTGCTCACCAACGGCGGCGGCGACAGCAGCGGCGTCAATGCGGTGGACCTGGATCTGATCCCCTTGAGCGCGGTGCATCACATCGAGGTGCTGAAGGACAGCGCGGCGGCGCAATACGGCACCGACGCGGTGGCCGGCGTGGTGAACATCGTCCTCAAGCGTAACTTTGGCGGCCACGTGGGCTTGTCCAGCGGCCGCCTGTATGAAGGCGACGGCGATCTGACGACCACCAAGGGTGAAGCCGATTTCGGCACCGAACTGGGTTCGGACGGTTTCATCCATTTCAGCGTCGATGCGCGCAAGCGTGGCCAGGCGTGGAACAATTTCCCGGCGACCAATACCGTCAATTGGTCGCCGGCCTCCAACCCCAAGAATGCCACCTGGAACCGGGACGGCGCGCATAACGGGGATCCCCAGATCGAGGCCTGGAACCTGTCCTATAACGCTGAATTGCCGGTCAACAGCGCGGTGTCGCTGTATTCATTCGGTACCGGCGGGCAACGGGATACGGTGGCCGGCAACAACTTCCGCCGCGCCAACGGGCTGGCGACGATCACCCAACTGTTCCCCGACGGCTATTTCGCCCTCAACAATTCCCACGAGATCGACTTCCAGTTCGTATTCGGTGCAAAGGGGCGGAGCAACGATTGGGACTGGGACTTGAGCACCTCCTATGGCAAGAGCCGTAATCGCCAGTTCAGCGACCTGACCATCAACCCGTCCCTGGGTCCGGCCTCGCCGACGCGCTTCGACAACCTGGCGACCTATCAGTTCACCCAGTGGGTGAACAACCTGGACGTGACCCGTGGCTTCGATATCGGTCTGAAGAAGCCCCTGCAGGTGTCCTTCGGCGGGGAGTTCCGCCAGGACGGCTTCGATACCTTTGCCGGCGATCCGCTCGGCTATACCAACGGTGGCTATGTCTTCAAGGCGGGCGACCAGGAGGGGAATCCCAACGTGGGCAAGCCGGCCAACGTCGGCGCCCAGGCCGCGGTGGTGCTGGCGCCGATCGACGAAGCCCATCTCAAGCGCAACGTGGCGGGGGCCTACCTGGACCTGGGCTTCCACCCGCGGGAGAACTGGTTCGTCGATACGGCGATACGGGCCGAACGCTATGGCGATGGCTCCGGCAACACGGTGAGCGGCAAGCTCAATTCCCGCTACGATCTCACGCCCCAGTTTGCGGTACGTGGCACGGTGGGGTCGGGCTTCCGTGCGCCGTCCCTGTCCCAGATCGGCTATGCGCAGACGGACAACCGCACCAACACCGACATCAACGGCAACCTGGTGCCCAGCTTGTCAAAACTGCTGCGCAACACCTCGCCGCTGGCGCGGGAACTCGGCGCCGAAGACCTGAAGCCGGAGAAGTCCACCAACTTTGGCCTGGGCGTCACCTTCCAGCCCGATCGCCAGACCAACATCACCCTCGATGCCTATCGGGTCGACATCCGCGACCGCATCATCCGCACCGGCTATCTCTATGGTCCGGCGTTTGCGCCGCTGTTGCAGAAGTACGGCTACACCGGCGGTGAGTGGGTGCAGTACTTCGCCAACGCGGTGGATACCAAGACCACCGGGGTGGATCTGGTGGCCGAAACGACGCGGGACTACGCCCGGCTGGGGACGGTGCGCTGGAGCGCCGCCTTCAACTGGAACAAGACCGAGGTGGAGAGGATCAAGAATACCCCGTCGGCAATCGCCAATGTGGGCGCGAACCCCGGCGGCAACACGATCTGGTTCCCGCGCTCGTCGGTGGGCGGGCTTACCGACGGCTATCCGCAGACCAAGCTGATCCTCGGCGCGCGCTGGTTCATCGACCGCTTCGACATCAACCTCGCCGCTACCCGCTATGACAAGCTCACCTGGTTCCGTTCCGAGAGATCGGCCCAGGACGTGAACTTCGGCGCCAAGTGGATCACCGACCTGGATGTGAATTACGCGCTGACGAAGTCGTGGAAGCTCACCGTGGGCGCAGCCAATCTGTTCAACGTGCGTCCCGACAAGAACGGGCCCGGCGAGCCGACCACCGGGACGTCGAGCGCCGTATACGGCACCCAACCCTACGCCACCGCCGGCGGCTTCTACTACGGCAAGATCGCTTACGACTTCTGAGCACGGCCAGTCAGGCGAATCCGGCGCGGCCGGGTTCGCCTGACTGTTTCACCAGATCATCAAGCTGCACTGCAGCATTTGATCAATTGATCAATCCATAAAATCCGCTTTTTCTCGTAATCTCGAGAAAAAGCGGATTTTGTCTTTCTGGATCAGGGGTTTGCCGGATCTGGTACGGGGCTTGATTAGGAGAAGCCTGTTGCAGACCAGACCGAGGACACGATGATCGATCCGACCAGCCCGCCGCCCGTGGATGTGAACCGCAAGTACGTACGCCTGGTGGAGCGGCGCCCCGACGGCCTGGTGGAGTTCGAGTTCTCCATTTCCGATCCCGCGCTCTTCGTCGAGATGCTGCTGCCCGAGGCCGCCTACGAGGAGTTCTGCCAGACCAACCGGGTGATCCTCCTGGAGGGTTCCCGGCCGGAGGCGGAGGAGGACGGCGCCTTCAACTGGAGTCTCCACGAGGCCACGCACCAACGCTTCAGATGAACCGGCCGGGCCGCACGCCCGGAATTTGAATAGAAGAAGGAGGAGAGACACCATGCAGATGGATCTGCGCACCGTCACCATCAAGCCGCAGCGGCAGACGTTCGACCACATCGCCCGCCGCATCGGCGCGGACAAGGCGGCGACCCGCTATCAGGAAGGCACGCTGGAAGTTCAGGCGACCCACAACTTCCATTACCGACCGACCTGGGATCCGGACCACGAGATCTTCGACGCCTCCCGCAGCGCGATCAAGATGGCCGACTGGTACGCCTTCAAGGACCCGCGCCAGTTCTACTACGGCGCCTACACGCTGGCCCGCGCCAAGCAGCAGGAAACCGCCGAGTCGAATTTCGACTTCGTCGAGGGCCGTGGCCTGGCCGACACGCTGCCGGCCGAGCTGACCGACACCGTGCTCAAGTTGCTGCTGCCGCTGCGCCACGCAGCCTGGGGCGGCAACATGAACGCCGCCTTCATCACCGCCTACGGCTACGGCACCGCGCTGACCCAGCCGTGCATCTTCCACTCCATGGACATGCTGGGCATCGCCCAGTACATCACCCGCGTCGGCCTGCTGCTGGGCGACGACGTGGACGTGCTCGACACCGCCAAGCAGAGCTGGATGGAAGACAGCGCCTGGCAGGGCCTGCGCCGCTACGTGGAAGACTGTTTCGTGCTGAAGGACCCGCTGGAAGTCTTCGTCGCCCAGATGGTGGCGCTGGATGGCCTGCTGTACCCGCTGGTGTACGAAACCATCATCGACAACGTGCTCTCGTCGAAGGGTGGCACGCCGATCGCGATGCTCACCCAGTTCATGACCGACTGGTTCGCCGAAACCAGGAAGTGGGTGGACGCCACGGTGAAGACCGCGGCCGCCGAATCCGCCGAGAACAAGACCCAGATGGAAACCTGGATCACCCACTGGCGCGACCGCGCCGCCGCCGCGCTGATGCCGATCGCCCAGATCGCCCTCGGTGCCGAAGCCGACGCCATCACCAGCGAGGTGGTGGACCAGTTCAACGCGCGCATGGCCAAGGCCGGCGTCAGCCTCTGAAAGGAAGCCCCATGTCCAAGGTATTCATCGCGCTGCAGACCAACGACGACACCCGCCAGATCATCCAGGCCATCCTCGCCGACAACCCCCATGCCGTCTGCAACGAGCAGCCGGCGATGGTGAAGATCGACGCCGAAGGCTCGCTGGTCGTGCGCCGCTCGACCATCGAGGAGCTGATCGGCCGCGATTTCGACCTGCAGGAACTGCACATCAACCTGATTTCCCTCACGGGCAACGTCGACGAGACCGACGACGAGCTGACCCTGAGCTGGAACGCCTGAACCCTTCGAGGAGACGCGCAAGATGGACATGAAAGTCGGCAAGAAGAAGCTGGGCCTCAAGGAGAAGTACCAGCACATGACCCGCGGCCTGGGCTGGGAAACCACCTACCAGTCGATGGACGACGTGTTCCCCTTCGTCAAGTACGAAGGCATCAAGATCCATGACTGGGACAAGTGGGAAGACCCCTTCCGCCTGACCATGGACGCCTACTGGAAGTACCAGGCCGAGAAGGAGCGCAAGCTGTACGCGATCATCGACGCCTACGCCCAGAACAACGGCCACCTCAACGTCACCGATGCGCGCTACCTCAACGCCATCAAGCTGTTCCTGAACGGCATCAGCCCGCTGGAGTACATGGCCCACCGCGGCTTCGCGATGACCGGCCGCCAGTTCCCCGGTGTTGGCGCACGGGTTGCCTGCCTGATGCAGTCCCTGGACGAGATCCGCCACGCCCAGACGCAGATCCACTCCCTGTCCAACTACAACAAGTACTACAACGGCTTCCACGACTACCGGCACATGCTGGAGCGCGTGTGGTACCTGTCGGTGCCGCGCTCGTTCTTCGACGACGCCGTCACCGCCGGCCCCTTCGAGTTCATGGTGGCGATCGGCTTCAGCTTCGAGTACGTGCTGACCAACCTGCTGTTCGTGCCCTTCGTGTCCGGCGCCGCCTACAACGGCGACATGGGCACCATGACCTTCGGCTTCTCGGCCCAGTCCGACGAAGCCCGTCACATGACGCTGGGCCTGGAGGTCATCAAGTTCGTGCTGGAGCAGGACCCGGACAACCTGCCCATCGTGCAGCAGTGGATCGACAAGTGGACCTGGCGCGGCTACCGCGTGCTGACCCTGGTCGGCATGATGATGGACTACATGCTGCCCAAGCGCATCATGAGCTGGAAGGAAGCCTGGGAGGTTTACTTCGAGGAGAACGGCGGCGCGCTGTTCAAGGATCTGGCCCGCTACGGCATCCGTCCGCCCAAGTGGCTCGACCAGATCGAGCAGGACAAGGACCACATCTCCCACCAGGCCTGGGCGACCTTCTACAACTACGCCGCGGCGTGCAACTTCCACACCTGGATTCCCACCGACGACGAACTGGACTGGCTGTCGCAGAAGTACCCGAACAGCTTCGACAAGTACTACCGGCCGCGCCTGGAGCACTGGCGCGAGGAGGCCAAGAAGGGCAACCGCTTCTACAACAAGACGCTGCCCATGCTTTGCCAGACCTGCCAGATCCCGATGATCTTCACCGAGCCGGGCGATCCCACGCAGATCTGCTACCGCGAGGTCGATTACAAGGACAACAAGTACCACTTCTGCTCCGACGGCTGCAAAGAGATCTTCGAGCACGAGCCGGAGAAGTACATCCAGGCCTGGCTGCCGGTGCACCAGATCTACCAGGGCAACTGCTTCGAGGAAGGCGTCGATCCGACCGCCGAGGGCTTCGATCCGCTGTCGGCCGTGCTCGACTACTACCACCTGGCCCAGGGGCGCGACAACCTGGACTTCGAAGGTTCCGAGGACCAGAAGAACTTCGAGGCCTGGCGCGGCATGGCGACCAAGAACGCCGCCTGACAGACAGGAGTGAATCCGGCCCGGCGCAGGGCGCCGGCCGGATTCCGCACCGGAAAATACAAGGAGACAAACCATGGGCGTAGCCGCCATCAAGGAATATTCCTTCGAGTCCGCCGACCGGCTCGAGAACTTTCACGGCAACCAGCTGCTTTACATCGGCTGGGACCAGCACCTGCTGTTCTGCGCGCCGTTCTGCCTGCCGTTCCCGCCGAGCATGCGTTTCGGCGACATCATCGACAAGGTGCTGCCGGGCGTCTTCGGCTATCACCCCGACTTCGCCAAGGTCGACTGGAGCAAGGTCGAGTGGCTGAAGTCCAGCCAGCCCTGGCAGCCGGACTTCAACAAGACGCTGGCCGAACTGGGGCTCAAGCACAAGGACGTGCTGCGCTTCCGCACCCCCGGCCTTACCGGCATCAAGGGTTCTGCGAGCTGAATCATGTCCTACGAGCTGACCATCGAACCCCTCGGCCAGACCATCGAGGTCGAGGAGGGGCAGACCATTCTGGATGCCTCCCTGCGTGCTGGCATCTGGCTGCCCCATGCGTGCTGCCACGGCTTGTGCGCCACCTGCAAGGTGCAGGTGCTGGACGGGGAAGTGGACCACGGTGAAGCCTCGAGCTTCGCGCTGATGGATTTCGAGCGTACCGAGGGCAAGACCCTGGCCTGCTGTGCGCGCCTCGAAAGCGACGTGACCATCGAAGCGGAAATCGAGGAAGAGCCGGACGCCGAGTCCATCCCGGTGAAGGACTTCCCCGGAACCGTGAAGCGTATCGAGCAGCTCACGCCGACCATCAAGGGCATCTTCGTCGAGCTCGACGAGGCCATCCACTTCCAGGCTGGCCAGTACATCAACCTGGATATTCCGGGCCTCGGCATCAGCCGTGCCTTCTCGCTGGCCAACGTGCCGTCGACGGGGCGGGAGATCGAGCTCAACGTCCGCATCGTGCCCGGCGGCACCGGCACCGGCTATCTCCACGAGAAGCTGGCGGAAGGGGATCGGGTCAAGCTGTCCGGCCCTTACGGCCGCTTCTTCGTGCGCAAGTCGGCCAATGTCCCGTTGCTGTTCATGGCCGGCGGCTCGGGGCTGTCCAGCCCGCGCAGCATGATTCTCGACCTGCTGGCCGAAGGCAGCACGTTGCCGATCACTCTGGTGTATGGCCAGCGCAGCCGCGCCGAGCTGTACTACCACGACGAGTTCCTGGCGTTGGCGGAGACGCATCCCAACTTCACCTACGTGCCGGCGCTGTCGGACGAGCCGGCGGATTCCGCCTGGCAGGGCTTCCGGGGCTACGTGCACGAGGCGGCCAAGGCCCACTTCGACAACGACTTCCGCGGCCGCAAGGCTTACCTGTGCGGCCCGCCGATGATGATCGACGCGTGCATCTCGACCCTGATGCAGGGCCGTCTGTTCGAGAACGACATCTATACGGAAAAGTTCTTCTCGGCGGCAGATGCGCAGCAGGTGCGCAGTCCGTTGTTCAAGCGGGTTTGATAATTAAATCGATATAAAAATAAAATCTCGAGAATAAATTGACTTATCGAGATGAGAGTTTAAGATAACCACAGTGCTCGCCGGGTCGGGAAGCTGCGCCGCAACGCGGTTTCCCGGGCGATGCCGGCATCCACAAGGACAAGAGGAGATAACGAAATGGCAATGACCGGAGTTCTGCGTCCCGGCCACATGCAGCTGCGCGTGCTGGATCTGGAAGAGGGCGTCAATCACTACAAGAATGTGCTGGGCCTCATCGAGACCGGCCGCGACGCCCAGGGCCGCGTGTATTTCAAGGCCTGGGACGAGCGCGACCACAACAGCCTGATCCTGCGCGAGGCGGAATCCGCCGGCATGGACTTCTTCGCCTTCAAGGTGGCCGACAAAGCCACGCTGGAAAAGCTCAACAACGACCTGCGGGCCTACGGCGTCCAGACCGAGCGCATCCCCGCTGGCGAGCTGCTGGAAACCGGCGAGCGCGTGCGCTTCGAGATTCCGTCCGGTCACCAGATCGAGCTCTATGCCGAAAAGACCGATGTTGGCAACGGCATGGCTTACGTAAACCCGGACCCCTGGACGCCCGATGCCGAGCGCGGCATCGCGCCGGTGCGCCTGGACCACTGTCTGCTCTACGGCCCCGACATCGAGAAGGTGCAGAAGCTGTTCAAGGACGTGCTGGGCTTCTACCTGGTCGAGCGCGTGCTGATGGAAGACGGCGAGACCGACCTGGCGATCTGGCTGTCCTGCTCCCACAAGGCCCACGACATCGCCTTTGTGCGCCACCCGGAGCCGGGCAAACTGCACCACGTGTCCTTCCTGCTCGATAGCTGGGAGAAGGTCCTGCGTGCGGCAGACATCATGTCCATGAACAAGGTGTCCATCGACATCGGCCCGACCCGCCACGGCGTAACCCGCGGCACCACGATCTACGCCTTCGATCCGTCCGGCAACCGCTTCGAGACCTTCTGCGGCGGCTACCAGCCTTACCCGGATTACGCGCCGATCACCTGGACCTGGGAAGAGGTCGGCACCGGCGTGTTCTACCACGACCGCAAGCTCAACGAGCGCTTCCTGACCGTCGTTTCCTGAGCTTTCAGTGATGATGCCGGCCGGCCGCGGAATCCGCAGTCAGGCCGTCGGTCAGCGCCGCAGCCTCGATGGGGCGGCTCATCAGGTAGCCCTGCACCTCGTGGCAGCCGATGCCCGAAAGGAAATCCAGCTGCTCGCGGGTTTCCACCCCTTCGGCAATCACCCGTAGTTTCAGTGACTGGCCCATGCGCACGATGGCCTCGGCAATGGCCCGGTCTTCCTCATCGTCCGGGATGTCCTTGACGAAGGAGCGATCGACCTTGAGTTTGGTGACCTGGAAGCGCTTCAGGTAGGCCAGGCTCGAATAGCCGGTGCCGAAATCGTCGATGGCCACCGACATGCCCAGGCTGCGTACGTAGGCGATCAGCTCGATGAAGCGGGCGGCGTCGCTCATCAGCGCCGACTCGGTGAGTTCCAGCTCGATCAGCCGCGGGTCGGCACCGGTGTCTCTCAGCACGGCGGCGAGGGTGGCCGAGAAGTCGTCGCGGTGCAGTTGCACGGCCGACACATTGACGGCGACCTTCAAGGCCTTGCCGGCGTCGGCCCAGGTACGGGCCTGGCGGCAGGATTCATACAGCGCCCATTCACCGATCGGCAGGATCAGGCCGGTGTCTTCGGCCAGCGGGATGAAGCGTCCAGGGCTGACGTCGCCAAGCTGCGGTGAGCGCCAGCGCATCAATGCCTCGGCGCCGATCATGCGGCCGTCGCCGATGGTGAACTGCGGTTGATAGACCAGTCGCAGTTCGCCCGCACCGAGGGCGCGGCGCAATTGGGTGGTGAGGGACAGGCGCTCGGCCGAGTCCTGGTTCATGCGTTCGTCGAAGAAGCTGAAGGTTGCGCGGCCGCGGGCTTTGGCGTGGTACATGGCCATGTCGGCCTTCTTCAGCAGGGTGTCGAAATCCTTGCCGTCCCCCGGTGAGACGGCGATGCCCAGCGTGCCGGTGGCGGTCAGCGCGTGGCCGCCGAGCTCGAAGGGCTTTTCCAGCGTGCGACAGATCTTCTCTGCGACTGCCGCGTAGAAGCGCGTCGACTCGCCCCCTTCGACGAGGATGATGAACTCGTCGCCACCCAGGCGGCTGATCGTGTCGCTGTGGCGCAGGCAGCCGGCCAGGCGATTGGTCACGGCCATCAGCAGATCGTCGCCGATGGCGTGGCCGAGGGTGTCGTTGATGTGCTTGAACTGGTCCAGGTCGAGGAAGAACATTCCCAGCGTGCCGTTGTTGCGGACGCTGCGCTGAAAGGACTGCTCGAAGCGGTCACGCAACAGGATGCGGTTGGGCAGGCCGGTCAGCGCGTCGTGGTGGGCCATGTACTGGATCTGCGCTTCGGCGGCCTTGCGCGCGCTGATGTCGCTGAAGGCGGCGACGTAATGGGCGACGCTGGCGTCTGGATTGCGTACGACGCGGATCGTCAGCCACTTGGGGTAGACGCGCCCGCTCTTGTGGCGGTCCACGATCTCGCCCTCCCAGCGGTCGTCCCGGGCCAGGGCTTCCCACATGGATTTGTAGAAGCCGTTGTCGTGCTGGCTGGACTTCAGGATGGACGGGCTGCGGCCGAGAACCTCTGCCGCAGCGTAGCCGGTGATGGTGCTGAAGGCCGAATTGACGCTCTCGATGCGGTTGTCCGCATCGGTCACCATCAGCGCCTCGTTGCTGTGATTGAACACCAGTTGGGCCAGTTCCAGCTGGGCATGCTGCTCGCGCTGGCGGGTGATGTCGCTGAACACCCAGATGGCGCCTTCGCTGCCGCTGCGCGCATCCACCGGCCGGCCTGACAGGCGGATCCATACGTGGCTGCCGTCCTTGCGCAGCATGCGGACGTCGCCCTCGCTGTAGCCGCGGGTTGCCAGCTCCTGGTAGATGTGGCCACCGACCTCCAGGTAGTCCGTACGGCTCGGATAGAGGATCTCGGTGCTCTGGCCGATCAGGTCCGACGGCGAGTGGTAGCCGAAGATCGCTGCCATGTGCTGGTTGGCGTCGAGGATCAGGCGGTCGCGGCAGAAGATGATGCCCACATGGGCGTTGTCGAAGATTGCCCGCTGCTGGACCAGCAGGCGGCCGATGCGGGCCTCGCCTTCCTTCAGGGAAGTGATGTCGCCAACCGTCAGCACGAAGCCTTCGTCGGGCATCGGGAAGCGCCCGAGCTCCAGTACCGGTCCGTCGCCGCTGCGCTGCTCGAAGCGCGTGGCCCTGGATTGGGGGGCCAGACCCGGCGGGCACAGGCGGCTGATCGCCGGGCTGTGGTGGCGCAGGGCGGCGAGGGGGCTGCCGGTCTCGGCGAGGGGCGCCGGCAGGGCCAGCAGCGCGAAGAAGCGCTTGTTGCAGGCCACCAGGTGTTCGTCCCGGTCGAAGACCGCGATGCCCTGGTCGATGCTGTCCAGCGTCGACTGCAGCAACTGGGACTTGCGGGCCAGGGCCTGCTGGCGCAGCAAGGCTTCCTCGGCTTTCAGATCGGTCACGTCGGAGTAGATGCCGACCAGGCAGCCATCGTCCATGCGCCGCTCGCGGATCTGCAGGATCTGCCCGGACGGGAGTTTCAATTCGCTGCGGTCCTGGCGGCTCCGGCAGGCCTGGAGGCGGTGCGGCAGTGCGGGGTCGGTGGCGCAGGCGGCCAGTACCTCGCCGAAGGAGCGTCCGCCGAGGTGGCCGTCGAGCCCCCACAGGTGCCGGAAGGCTTCGTTGCACAGCAGGATGCGGTCGTCGGCGTCGAACAGCGCGAAGCCGTCGGACATGTTGTCCATCGCCGCTTCGAGCTGGTGGCGTGCGGCGCTGGCTTCGGCGGACATCTCGCGCAGGGCCTTCAGGGTGGCGACCAGCTCCTCGGTGCGCTGGCGGATCTGCTCTTCCAGCATGAAGGTGGTCTGTAGCAGGCCATAGTCCTGACCCGGGGCGGTCGGGTTGCTCTCCGCCTGGAAAACCAGCGCGTCGATGATGCGGTCGCGGCGCTCGATCTCGGCGCGCAGCCCGGCTGCGTCGTCGGGGGCGCAACGCAGCTCGTCGGTGTGGCTCATCGTCTGGGCTCCCTGCCGAAGGCGATGCCGGTGAAGGTCTGGTTGAGGTGCAGGCCGCGGAACTGCTCGCCGAAGGTGTTGAAGCCGACGACGCGGGCGTCGGCGAAGCGTTGTCCGACCTGGTCGGACAGTCCGGTCTCGGTGGCGGCCAGGCGCCGCAGTATGCAGTCGCAGCCGAGTATCAGCTCCGCCTCGCCGACAGCTCCGGAGGCGGCGTCGAGGGCCTTGTCCAGGTTGGTCAGCAAGTCTTCCCCGTGGGCGATCTTGAAGACGATGCCACGGTCGATGGCGCAGAAGAAGTCCAGGCTGCCGTCCGGATTGGCGCGCTGGATCGAACGTACGAAGTCGGCGCCGCCGATGCGCACCAGCACCGGGTTGGCGGCAAAAACGGCGGGGGTCAGCTGGGCGACGTCGAGCCCGAGAGCGTGGGCGTATTCGCCGGCGGCGGCGCAGCCGTTCAGTTCGGTGACGCGGCGTTCGGCGGGGATCGCGCCGGTGACGATCAGGCGTGCGTCGGTGGGGGCGAAATGCTGGGTCTGGAACACCTCCAGCGGGCGGTGGCTGACGCCGACCAGCAGCACCGCCGCGTTGTCCACCAGACGCCCCTTATAGATGACTCGGGTGTCGACGAAGTGCAGATCGTCGCCGGCGGAGCCACCCGACAGGGGAATGCCGCCGAGGCCATCGTGAAAGGCGCGGGCGACGCTTTCTTCACGTCCGCACAGGCCATCCACCAGCATGAAGGCGAAGCAGGACAGGCTGTCGAGGCGGCTGTGGCGGGCCTGCAGCACGTTGCGCAGGTCGCGGGCAAAGGCCGCCATGCAGTGCGGATCGAGCCGGTCGAGGCCGTCGAGCAGGCCGATCTCGAAGTCGATCACATCGTCACCGAGGGATGCGCCGGCCAGGCTGGCCTGCTGATAGCCGCGTGGGCCGATCTCGCCGGCCGTCGTGCAGCCAATCAGCGGCGTTCGCCCGAAGGCCTCGGCGAAGCCGGCTTCCAGCTGTTCCGGCGCGTAATTGCTGGAGGCGAAGACGAGGGACAGGCGGTCGGGGGCCGGGACCAGCTCCCCGGCGAGTTGGCGAGCGGCCGCTGTTGCGTCCGCGTCATGGCTCTCACCAACGCGGATGCCCTTTGCCGGGGCTCCGTTGGCAGGGTGGGGCGTCATTTTATTTGTGTCTCCTCGGCGTGGCGCGTCTGTGCACGGCCTTTACGCGCCTGCGTGGGCGCGTTGCGGGGAGATTAACGGAGCGGCGGGTGTATGTCTTTAGTTATATCTCACGAAGACCGGTGGTTGAGTTTGGTGCCCCGCTAATTGATGAAATCGGCCGGCAGCTGGCGCACCGCGTCCAGCGTGCGCAGGATGTGTTCGGAGAGGATGCGGGTGGCCTCGGCGCTGTTGCGGGCGAGGGCCGCGTCGACGATGGCCTGGTGCTCGGCGTGCACGTCCCGCGGGATCGGCTGGCGGAACAGGGACAGGCGGCGGTAGCGCTCCGACTGGTGGTACAGGATGTTCTGGAAGTGGCGGATCCAGCGCGACGGGCAGGCCGAGATCAGCACCTCGTGGAAGGCCCGGTTGCGCAGCTCCCATTCTTCGCGGGTGCCCTTGGCGCCCTCGATGAGCTTGTCCTCGGCGCGGGACAGCATGTGGAAGGCCGCTACCACGTTGGCTTCCCAGGTGTCATCGCCGAGTTCGATGGATTGCTGCAGCGCGGAGGTCTCGAGCAGCACGCGGGTGCGGGTGATGTCGGCGAAGTCGTCGAGGGAGATCGGCGCGACGCGGAAGCCACGCTGCCCCTGGGCCACCACCAGTGCGTCGGTGACGAGCAGCTGCAGCGCCTCGCGCAGGGTGCCGGCGCCCACTTCATATTGATCCTTCAGGTGCTCGACCCGCAGCTTTTCGCCGGGGCGGTGCACGCCTTCGATGATGTCCCGGCGCAGCTGGCGGTAGGCCGCCTCGGCCAGGGTCTTGGGTTCGTCGGCTTCGCTGGCGAGGTCGGTGCTGGAGACTAGGTCATTCATGGTGTGGATTCCAATGTTCTGGCGGGGCCGCTTGGACGCCCGGCGATTATTATGAATTCTAGCCGAACAGGCTTGGAACGATCATAATCAAAAATCTCGAGAAAAACTGTTGACGTCGAGATAAGAAGGAAATATCGTTCCATCAACGACACTGATTCAGGACCGACCCCGATGAGCCAGCCTTCCGCCACCCCGCTTTCCGTTCCCCAGGCCGTGATTTCTGCCGAGGCGGCCAGCCTCGCGCTGCAGGCCGCGGTGGCGCACGCCAGCAAGATCGGTGTGCGCATCAACGTGGCGGTGGCCGACAGCGGCGGCAACCTGGCCGGCTTCCTGCGCATGCCGGGCGCCTTTGTGCAGTCCATCGACATCGCCATCGACAAGGCCTACACCGCGGCCGGCTTCGGCTTTTCGACCAAGGACTGGATGGCGGTGATCGGCCACGACGAGGGCATGAAGCTGGGCTTCTCCGCGCGGCCGCGCCTGGTGGTGTTCGGCGGCGGCCTGCCGATCCGCGGCGCGGATGGGCTGATCGGCGGCATCGGCGTCTCCGGTGCGTCCGAAGCCCAGGACGAGGAATGCGCACGGGCAGCCCTCCAGGCCATCGGCGCCGAGTGAACAAGACAAGCTCTTCACCAGGAAGGACGAACAGCAGATGAAACTGATCAAGAACTTCATCAACGGAGAATTCGTCGAGGCCGCCGGCGGCCGCCTCTTCGAGAAGCGTTCCCCGCTGGACAACAGCGTCATCGCCCAGGTCAGCGAAGCCGGCCTGCCCGAGGTGAATGCGGCGGTCGCCGCCGGCCACGCGGCGCTGGAAGGAGAATGGGGCCGCATCACCGTCGCCGACCGGGTCGAGCTGCTGTACGGCGTGGCCAACGAGATCAACCGCCGCTTCGAGGACTTCCTGGCGGCGGAAGTGGCCGACACCGGCAAGCCGCGCAGCCTGGCCAGCCACCTGGACATTCCCCGCGGCGCCGCCAACTTCAAGATCTTCGCCGACGTGGTGAAGAACGTGCCCAGCGAGTTCTTCGAGATGGCCACGCCGGATGGCCGTGGCGCGATCAACTACGCGCTGCGCCGCCCGGTCGGTGTGGTCGGCGTGGTGTGCCCGTGGAACCTGCCGTTGCTGCTGATGACCTGGAAGGTCGGCCCGGCCCTGGCCTGCGGTAACGCGGTGGTGGTCAAGCCTTCCGAGGAAACCCCGCAGACTGCCACGTTGCTCGGCGAGGTGATGAACGCGGTCGGCATCCCGAAGGGCGTCTACAACGTGGTGCATGGTTTCGGCCCGGATTCCGCCGGCGAATTCCTGACCCGTCACCAGGGCGTCAACGCGATCACCTTCACCGGCGAGACCCGTACCGGCGCGGCGATCATGAAGGCCGCCTCCGACGGTGCCCGCCCCGTGTCCCTGGAAATGGGCGGCAAGAACCCGGCCATCGTCTTCGCCGACGCCGATCTGGATGCGGCCATCGAAGGCACGCTGCGTTCCTGCTTCGCCAACTGCGGCCAGGTCTGCCTCGGCACCGAGCGGGTGTATGTGGAGCGCCCGCTGTTCGACACCTTCGTTGCCCGTCTGAAGCAGGGCGCCGAGAAGCTGGTCGTCGGTCTGCCCGACAACCCGGAAACTGGCATGGGGCCGCTGATCTCCCAGGAGCACAAGCAGAAGGTCCTTTCCTACTACCGCAAGGCGGTGGAGGAGGGCGCCACCGTCGTGACCGGCGGTGGCGTGCCCGACATGCCTGGCGCCCTGAGCGAAGGTGCCTGGGTCCAGCCGACGATCTGGACCGGCCTCGGCGACGAAGCCGCCATTGCCCGCGAGGAAATCTTCGGCCCCTGCACGCTGGTGATGCCCTTCGACAGCGAAGAGGAAGTCGTCCGCCGCGCCAACAACACCACCTACGGCCTCGCCGCCTCGGTGTGGACCAAGGATGTGACCCGCGCCCACCGCGTCGCCGGCCGTCTGGAAGTGGGACTGGTGTGGGTCAACTCCTGGTTCCTGCGGGACCTGCGCACGCCCTTTGGCGGTGCCAAGCAGTCCGGTATCGGCCGCGAAGGCGGTGTGCATTCCCTCGAGTTCTATACCGAACTGAAGAACGTCTGCGTGAAGCTCTGACAGCTCCAAACAGTAGGGGCGAATTCATTCGCCCTCGGCTGCCTGAATTAAGTCCGCGGGCGAATGAATTCGCCCCCACGGTGAAACGATAAAAAGGATTTCAACGATCATGAGCAGCATTCCGTCCTCCCCGGAAATCGGCCGCTTCCTCCCGGCGGCCGGCCGGCAGACCAACGTCCATGACCTGGGCTCTGGCGAGCCGGTGCTGCTCATCCACGGCTCGGGGCCGGGCGTCACCGCCTGGGCCAACTGGCGGCTGGTGATGCCGGCCCTGGCCGAGGCCCGCCGCGTCATCGCGCCGGACATGCTCGGCTTCGGCTACACCGAGCGCTTGCCCGGCGATGTCTATTCGATGGACCGTCAGGTTGCCCATGCGATCGCCGTGCTCGACGCCCTCGGCATCGAGCGCACCGATCTGGTCGGCAACTCCTTCGGCGGTGCCATCGCGCTGGCGCTGGCGATCCGCCATCCCGAGCGGGTCCGCCGGCTGGTGCTGATGGGCAGCGTCGGTGTGCCTTTCGAGATCACCCCGGCGCTGGACGCCGTGTGGGGCTACCAGCCGTCCTTCGAGGCCATGCGCGGCCTGCTCGACCTGTTCGCCTACGACCGTAACCTGGTCAATGACGAGCTTGCCCAGTTGCGCTACGAGGCCAGCATCCGGCCGGGCTTCCAGGAGTCCTTCGGCGCCATGTTCCCGGCCCCGCGCCAGCGCTGGGTGGATGCGATGGCCAGCCGCGAGGTCGACATCCGTGCGCTGCCCAATCAGACCCTGGTGATCCACGGCCGCGAGGACAAGGTCATCCCGCTGCAGACCTCCCTGACCCTGGCCCGCTGGATCCCCCGTGCCCAGCTCCACGTGTTCGGTCAGTGCGGCCACTGGACCCAGATCGAGCACGCCGACCGTTTCGCCCGTCTCGTCGCCGACTTCCTCGCCGAAGCCACCGACGCCGAACCCCAACCGCTTTCCTGAGAGAAATCCATGGACAAGGCCCTGATCACCCAGCTTGGCGACGAGCTCTACAACGCCCTCGTCAATCGCGAAACCCTGACCCCGCTCACCGAGCGCCATCCCGAGATCACCATCGAGGATGCCTACCAGATCCAGCAACAGATGATCGCCCGCCGCCTGGCGGCCGGCGAGCGCGTGGTCGGCAAGAAGATCGGCGTGACCTCCAAGGTTGTCATGAACATGCTCGGCGTGCATCAGCCCGACTTCGGCTGGCTGCTCGACGGCATGGTGTACAACGAGGGCGAGGCGATTCCCGCCAACACCCTGATCCAGCCCCGCGCCGAAGGCGAAATCGCCTTCCTCATGAAGAAGGACCTGATGGGGCCCGGCCTCACCGCCGCCGACGTGCTGGCCGCTACCGAAGGCGTGATGGCCTGTTTCGAGATCGTCGACAGCCGCATCAAGGACTGGAAGATCAAGATCCAGGACACCGTCGCCGACAACGCCTCCTGTGGCGTGCTGGTGCTGGGCGACCGCATGGTCGACCCGCGCAAGGTGGACCTCGCCACCTGCGGCATGGTCCTCGAGAAGAACGGCGAGATCGTCGGCACCGGCTCCGGCGCGGCGGCCCTCGGTCACCCGTGCAACGCCGTGGCCTGGCTGGCCAACACCCTCGGCCGCCTGGGCATCGGCCTCAAGGCCGGTGACATCGTGCTGTCCGGCTCCCTGGCCGCGCTGATCCCGGTGCAGGCCGGCGACAGCCTGCGCGTCACCATCGGTGGCATCGGCGGCTGTTCCGTCCGTTTCAGCTGAGGCCGCCATGGATCTGCAACTGACCGGCAAGCGCGCCCTCGTCACCGGCTCCACCTCGGGCATCGGCTTCGCCATCGCCCGCCAGCTGGCCGCCGAAGGCGCCGAGGTGATCATCAACGGACGCAGCCGTTCCGGCGTGTCGGCCACCATCGCGCGCCTGCTCGAAGCGGTGCCGGGCGCCAAGGTCAGCGGTATCGCCGCCGATCTGGGCACTGCCGCCGGCTGCGAGGCGCTGGTGACCACCTGTGCCGACGTGGACATCCTGGTGAACAACCTCGGCATCTTCGATCCGCGCCCTTTCGAGGAGATCGACGACACCGAATGGTTCCATTTCTTCGAGACCAACGTGATGAGCGGCGTGCGCCTGTCCCGCCACTACCTGCCGGCCATGAAGGCCCGCAATTGGGGCCGCATCGTGTTCATCTCCAGCGAATCCGGCATCTGCCCGCCGGCCGAGATGGTGCATTACGGCATGAGCAAGTCGGCCCAGCTGTCGGTGGCCCGCGGCATCGCCGAAACCTGTACCGGCTCCGGCGTAACGGTCAATTCCGTGCTGCCCGGCCCGACCCGCACTGAAGGCGTCACCACCTTCTTCGGCCGCCTGGCGGAAGAGCAGGGCGTGTCCCTGGAGCAGGCGGAGAAGGATTTCTTCGCCAACGCCCGGCCGACCTCGCTGATCAAGCGCTTCATCGACCCGGCGGAGGTGGCGAATCTCGTCGCCTACGTCTGCAGTCCCCTTTCGTCTGCCACCCACGGCGCGGCCCTGCGGGTCGAAGGCGGTGTGGTGCGCAGCATGGTTTAACCCTTCGCGACCCCAAAAGGAAACACAGCGATGACCAAGAAAATCAAATGCGCCCTGATCGGCCCGGGCAACATCGGCACGGACCTGCTGGCCAAGCTGCAGCGCAGCCCCGTGCTGGAGCCGGTGTGGATGGTCGGCATCGACCCGGAATCGGACGGCCTCAAGCGGGCCCGTGAGATGGGCCTCAAGACCACCGCCGACGGCGTGGACGGCCTCCTGCCCCACGTGCTGGCCGACGGCGTGCAGATCGCCTTCGACGCCACCAGCGCCTACGTGCATGCCGAGAACAGCCGCAAGCTCAACGAGCTCGGCGTGCTGATGGTCGACCTCACTCCTGCCGCCA
>NZ_MWUM01000403.1 GCF_002028455.1 Zoogloea sp. LCSB751
TTCTTTAAAGCCTAGGCCGTAATGTTGTGGTGCTTTACCATTATCTAAGTGGTATTTCGCGATCAGCTGTTTGCCTAAGTGACCACGGCAGCCTTCTGAGAACACGGTATATTTGGCGTGAAGCTCCATGCCGGGCATAAAGCTGTCTTTGGGTTGGCCATCGGTGCCGACGCCCATATCGCCAATCAGGATACCCTTCACGCTGTTATCTTCATTGAAGAGTAATTCGCTGGCGGCAAAGCCGGGGAAAATT
>NZ_MWUM01000404.1 GCF_002028455.1 Zoogloea sp. LCSB751
AGCGGGCTCCGGTGAGCGAAAAAGTTCGGTCGATAGAATACTGATGAAACCAGTCCGTGAATTTGAGAAATGGCTGAGTGAGCAGGCAGAGCATGCACAGCAGAGGTATGAGGTGGATCTTGAATTGTGGTGTATGAAGCAAAAAGTGCTAAAGAAGGAATTAGATGAAATGTGTAAACAGGGTGAGGATCAGCCCACCCTGATAGAGGCATGGCGTACTCACAATTTGAGTAAACCTACTTCACCAATAGCT
>NZ_MWUM01000405.1 GCF_002028455.1 Zoogloea sp. LCSB751
CGAGCGGCTCTGGGACGGCATGCGCCTCTATCGCAGCGCCCTCTCCCGCGCCCGCCGCCAGCAGGGCTATCGCATCAGGCCCATAGCGCCTGAGGACAATGCCGCCATCGCCGCCGTGGTGCGCGCCGTCTCTGCCGAATACGGCCTCACCGCCGTCAAGGGCTACGGGGTGGCGGATCCCAATCTCGACTTCCTCCACGAGACCTATCAGGGCGAGCACAGCCGTTATTGGGTCATAGAGGGGCCGGACGGC
>NZ_MWUM01000406.1 GCF_002028455.1 Zoogloea sp. LCSB751
CCAGTCCTGGGTAGGCAAGTCGTCACTCACCAACGCCCTGATGCCGGGGCTCGGCGTGCTCACCGGCGAGATCTCCGAAAACTCGTGGCTGGGCACCCACACCACCACCACGGCGCGGATCTATCACTTCCCGAGCGGCGGCGATCTCATCGACTCCCCCGGGATCCGCGAGTTCGCCCTCTGGCATCTGGAAGCCGATCGCATCACCTGGTGTTTCGTGGAGTTTCGCGACTACCTCGGCAGTTGCAAGTTC
>NZ_MWUM01000407.1 GCF_002028455.1 Zoogloea sp. LCSB751
CACAGACCATAATAATCTGCGCGGATAATTGTTCCTCAAACAATTCCATCACAGTATCGTCGGACACATTTTGGGTATCAGGCGTTTCGAACAAGCCAAGGTGCTCAGTCAAATACTGGATTAAATGCATGTAACCGTCTTTATCTGTGACCATTTTTAACCCTTAAAACAACTAAATCGAGCGCCATTAAGGACACTGTTAACATCTAAAAAGCCTCAACATCCACCCATTAAGTGGTCAGTATGAGCATT
>NZ_MWUM01000408.1 GCF_002028455.1 Zoogloea sp. LCSB751
CAGCATTTGCACTGACAAGTGCAGCTTTATAAGGCGCAGAATCAATTTGATAAAGAGATTCGCCTTGCTTCACATTGCCGCCTTCGACAAAGCTACGCTTAGTGATAATGCCATTCACTTGAGGACGAACTTCGGCTTCAAGAAATGCCTTGCTACGACCCGGTAACTCGACTTGGATAACCTGTGGCTTAGCCTCCACTTTGATTATCCCAACTTCCATGCTCTGCGGCCCCGCGCCGCCATGAGCGGCTT
>NZ_MWUM01000409.1 GCF_002028455.1 Zoogloea sp. LCSB751
GCCCGCATCTAATGAGATGCCCAAACATGGGTGAAGCATGGGGGAAATAAGCCGGGTGAATATCTGTTCGGATCAGGTAACAAAGCCATTGCCGGATTCGGATATAGATCGTCAAATAACCTGAATGGCGGATTTAACTTATATTCTGGCGGATGGAAAACGGGGGAGAAGATCCATTGGCGGGAAAAGCAGGGGGAGATCTCCCCCTGAGGAACAAGATAACTTAGAAGTGGTAACGAAGACCCAGCTTGA
>NZ_MWUM01000410.1 GCF_002028455.1 Zoogloea sp. LCSB751
CGAACAAACGGCCTTTGATGATGCGAAGAAAAGGCACGATGCCGAGGTGACAGGCTATATCGATGAAATTGACCGCCAGAGTAATGAAATAGAGAGTGTGAATCTAACGCTTAGTCGTTCTGTGGAAGAAAACCAAGATCTTAAGCAGCAATTGGCGGCCTTGTCTGAACGTGAGCGGCAACAAGTGACACAAATATCAAGCTTGCAGCACGATATTCAGTTGTTGAAGTCGGCGGCTGATGAAAGTAACCG
>NZ_MWUM01000411.1 GCF_002028455.1 Zoogloea sp. LCSB751
GGCGTAGTGCCGATGCAGCAAAGCGTATTAGAAATCGGCTCGGCAATTGAGCGCGGCTTTGACTTACTGTTTAAAGATTGCCAAGAAACTGCGGCCTGCCATGCCGAGTTTCCAGAGCTCAGGGCCGAGTTTGACCAAGTGGTAACCAAACTCAGCCAAGGGCCAGTGATGGAGCAAGTACACGACCCGGTCACGGGTGAAAAGACCTTACTCACGCTCACCCGCGCGAAGTTTTATGGCGCGATCAGAATG
>NZ_MWUM01000412.1 GCF_002028455.1 Zoogloea sp. LCSB751
CGTAGGCGATCACATCCTGATAGTTGATGTGCCACTGCACTTTCTTGGCACCGACCGGGTCCAGGAAGTGGATATGGGTACCGGGCAGGCCGGCAGGGTGCGGGCCGACAAACACGGCTTCCTTGACCTGGGCCAGGGAGGCGTGCGGCAGGCTGGCTTCGCCCTTGCAGACGTGGACTGTGCCATCGGTCAGGCGGCTCAGCAGGGCCAGACCGTCGAGGAAGGCCTGGGCCTGTTCCTTGATGATGATCT
>NZ_MWUM01000041.1 GCF_002028455.1 Zoogloea sp. LCSB751
TCGTAGTTGCCGCCGCTGATGCGGCCAGCCACATAGTTGCCGTACAGCGTCGCGAAGCCCAGGTTGTAGCTGCCGCCAACCTGCCAGCCACGGCGCTTGGCGAGGCCGGTTTCCTGCGCGCCAGTTGCCGGGGCGACGTAGCTGCCGTTATCCAGGTTCCAGGTGGTGAAAGTCGCATTCAGCGGGCCACCCGTGTAGTACAGCGCCAGATCGCCGCCACGGCCGGCCTTGTCGGTGGTGACCGTCGTCGCGCCAGGAGCGGTCGGGGTGACCATGTTCACGTTGTTCTCGCTACCCGAACTCAGGGTCAGCTGGCCGGAGAAGCCGGCCACTTTCGGCGAAGCGTAGACCAGGGAGTTGTTCAGGCGCGTCGGCATGCCACCGATCACCGGCAAGAGGCCGGCGGACGAGCCAAAGAAGCCGGCGCCCATCGCCGCCGACATCACCGACGAGGTATAGGAACCCGCGTACTGGCGGCCGGCCGTCACCGTACCGAAACGGGTCGAGAGACCGGCGTAGATCTGCCGCGAGAAGATCTGGCTGCCGTTGCTGGTCTGTCCACCGCTGGACACCGCCGTGTTGTTGATGCCCGGCGTGATCGCGCCGGTACCGACGGAGCCCGTATCGAACAGCAGGCCGGCTTCCATCAGGTACACCGCCTTGATCTCGTCGCCCAGTTCCTTCTCACCCTTGAAGCCGATCCGCGACGAGGACATGCCGCCGGAGCCGATGGTGGACTTCTGGCCGTAGCCACTGTTCACCGTCGAGGCGCTGACGTCAGCAACACCGTAGATCGTCAGCGTGCCGGACGGGCCGGTCGGCACACCCATCTGCAGGCCGGCGCCACGGGCCGGGCCGCCAGTCTGGATCTCGGTCTTCTTCTGCTCTTCCTGGTTCTTCATGAGCTGCTGGATCAGCTGACGCTGTTCGGCCAGCTCGCGCTTGAGCGCTTCGATCTCGGTTTCGGCGAAGGCCGGCGCGGCGGCGCTGCCGCAGGCGGCCAGCAAGAGCAGGCTCAGCGGGCGACGGAGGGTGGCGGGCTTGTTGTTCTGCATGGTCAGTCTCTTCCTTGGTCCGGTGATTAGCCGGGATGGGTTGGCCCCTCTGTGGGGGCTGTATGTCGGGCTGGCAGCAGTCACTGCCGGCCCGGTGTTGCTCAGTGGCGCTTGCTCGCTCAGGCCCGCATCTGCAGCGGCTGGGCGTTGCGGAAGGCCTCCAGGCGTTCGGCCTGCAGGGCCTTGGCGGCGGCCACGTTCTTCTCCTTCACATGGCCGTAGCCGCGGATCTCGTCGGGCACGCTGGCCAGGTCCACCGCCGCCGCGTGATTGACGGCGTCGAGCCGGGCGACGATGTCGTCGAGCAGCACGATGTAATCCTCGATGGCCTGACGTTCCTCACGGCGCTCCCCGCTCTTGCCGAAGATGTCCAGGCCGCCGCCGCGCAGGCTCTTGAAGCGGGACAGCAGGCGGAAGGCCTTCTGCACCCACGGGCCATAGACCTTCTTCTGCAGCTCGCCGGTCTTCGGGTCGCGGTCAGCCAGCAGCGGCGGCGCCAGGTGGTACTTGAGCGTGTAGCCGTGCTTGAACTGGGCATCGAGCTGGGCCAGGAAGGCCGGATCGCTGTGCAGGCGGGCCACCTCGTATTCGTCCTTGTAGGCCATCAGCTTGTAGAGGTAACGGGCAGCCGCCTCGGCGAGCGCGGTCTGGCCGGGGACGAGGCGGGACTCGGCGCCGTGCACCTTCTTCACCACATCGGCGTAGCGCTTGGCGTAAGCCTCGTCCTGATAGGCGATCAGCTCGGGGATGCGGACTTCGAGCAGGCGCTTGAGCTCGCCCTGGGCCCCCACCGAGTCGAGAATGGCGCGGGCCGCCGGCGTCAGGGCCGTCACGGCACGCAGCGCGATCACCGGGGCGTTGCCGCGGGCCACCTCGGCCTCGACGAAGGCCCGGTCCACCACGGCCATGCGGCCCCACTTGAAGGCGGCGAGGCTCATCTCCACACCGACGCCGGACTGGCGGATGGCGGTTTCGATGGACTCGGCGGCCAGCGGCAGCGTGCCGGCCTGGTAGGCCACGCCAACCATGAACAGGTTGGTCGCCATGCTGTCGCCGAACAGGCCCTCGGCCAGCGCCTGGCCGTCGAGGAAGACGTTGTCGGCCTTGCGGGTGACGCGGTTGAGGCCAGCGGTCAGCCCGGTCACCGCCGGGAAATGCACATGGCGGTCGGACACCATGTGGCCGGTCGGCGTCTCGGTGGTGGACACGATGGCGATGGTGCGTTCCGGGTGGCACTTGTCCAGGTTCTTCGGGTCCGTCGCGTTGAGGATGTCGAAGCCCAGGTAGAGGTCGGCGCTGCCGTCGGAGATCTTGTTGGCGCCGGCAAAGGGCTGCGCGGTCACCTTGATGTCCGAAATCACCGCCCCGCCCTTCTGGGCCAGGCCGGTCTGGTCGAGGCCGACCACGTGCTTGCCTTCCATGCGCGCGGCGTTGGCGAGGGTCGCCACGACGGTCACCGAGCCGGTGCCGCCGATGCCCATCACGTGCACGCCGAAATCGCCCTTGATCTTAAACTCGGGCTGCGGGATGTCCCGCTCCAGGGCCGGGATGCGGCCCTTCTTCTTTTTCTTCGGCGCGTCGCCGGCGGCCGGCTCGGGGTTCGGCGTGACCGTCACGAAGGACGGGCAGAAGCCCTTCACGCAGGAGAAATCCTTGTTGCAGGAGGACTGGTGGATGCGCGTCTTGCGACCGAATTCCGTCTCGACGGGCTCCACGCTCATGCAGTTGGACTTCTCGCCGCAATCGCCGCAGCCTTCGCAGACGCGCTCGTTGATGATGGTCACTTCCGCCGGCTCGGCAGCCTTGCCCCGGCTGCGGGCCCGGCGCAGCTCGGCGGCGCATTCCTGGTCGTGCAGCAGCACGGTGGTGCCCGGCGTGGCGGCCAGCTCGCGCTGGGCCTCGTCGAGGCGGTCGCGGTGCCACACTTCGGTATGCCCGGGCAGCTTGACGCCGGAGTAGTCGGACAGGTCGTCGGTGGTCACGATGACGCGACGCACGCCGTTGGCGAGCAGGTCGGAGACCATCGCTGCCACCGGATGGGCGCCCATGATGTCCTGGCCGCCGGTCATCGACGTATGCGCATTGACCAGCAGCTTGAAGGTGATGTTGGCGCCGGTGGAGGCTGCGTAGCGCACCGCCAGGCTGCCCGAGTGGGCATAGGTGCCGTCGCCCATGTTCTGGAAGATGTGCTGGGTGTCGGTGAAGGGCGCCATGCCGATCCACTGGGCGCCTTCGCCGCCCATGTGGGTGCCCATCACCACGTTGCGGTCCATCCACATGGCCATGGTGTGGCAGCCGATGCCGGCCGACACGATGCTGCCTTCCGGCGCCACCGTTGAACTGTTGTGCGGGCAGCCGGAACAGTACCAGGCGGTCCGGTTCATGGTCGGCAGCTTGTTGCGCGAATGGATGTCGTCGAGACGCTTGATCCAGGCCTCGGCCGATTCGATGCGGGCCTTGCGCGACAGGCGCTTGAGCAGCGCGCGGGCAATCACGTCGGACTCGAACTCACCATAGTGCGGCAGCAGCTCCTGGCCTTCGTCGTCGAACTTGCCGACGATGCGCGGCGCATTGGCACGGCCGTAGAGCACTTCCTTGGCGAACATTTCCAGGAAGGGACGCTTTTCCTCGATGACGAAGATCTCTTCCAGCCCCTCGGCGAACTCGCGCACGATGGTCGGTTCCATCGGGAACAGCATGCCCATCTTGAGGATGCGGATGCCGTAGCGGCGCAGCGCCTCGTCGTCGAGGCCCATCTCGAGGAAGGCCTGGCGCACGTCGTTGTAGGTCTTGCCGGCGGTGACGATGCCGAGCCAGGCGTCCTTGTTCTCGAAGACGATGTTGTTGAGCTTGTTGGCGCGGGCGTAGCGGCGCGCCACTTCAAGGCGACGGGTGTACAGGGACTGTTCCATCTCCAGCGCCTCGACGCGCACGTTCATCCCCAGGTTCATGTTGGGGAAGAAGGGCTTGCCGTCGAAGTTGAGATCGGGCGTCACGAAGTTGAGGCGCGCCGGGTCCACGTTGGCCGTGCCGCTGCCGTCCGCCACGTTGGTGACGATCTTCATGCCGATCCACAGGCCGGACAGGCGCGACATGTTGTAGCCGTGCAGGCCCAGGTCCAGGATTTCCTGCACGTTGCCGGGGAACAGGGACGGGATGCCCACGTGGTAGAGCATCGGCTCCGACTGGCTGCACAGGGACGAGCTCTTGCAGCTCGGATCGTCGCCGGCAATCGCCAGCACGCCGCCGTTCTTGCCGATGCCGGTGTAGTTGGCGTGCTTCAACGCATCGCCGCTGCGGTCCACGCCGGGCGCCTTGCCGTACCACATGCCGGTCACGCCATCGAACTTGGGCTTGCCGACGGTGTGCATCATCTGCGTGCCCCACACGGCGGTGGCGGCCAGGTCCTCATTGAGGCCGTCGACGAAATGGATGTGGTTCTCGAGGAGCAGCTTCTGCTGCTTGATCAGCGCGGCGTCGAGCATGCCGACCGGCGAACCCCGGTAGCCCGAGATGAACATGCCGGTCTTGAGGCCGCGACGGGCATCTGTGCGCACCTGGTCCAGGCTCAGGCGCACCAGCGCGTCGATGCCGCCCAGGTGGATCACCCCTTCTTCGCGGGTAAAGATGTTCGTAAGGTCTTGCTTGGATGACATGGAAAAGTCCTCTTCCGGTCGCCCCACCCTCCTCCAACCGGTACTGCAGGCCGAACGAGTCCCGGCCACGCTCGCGGGGAGCGTCGCCAGGCATCGGCGCAGGCCGGGATTCGGGGCGAGATTCGCGGCCGGCGGACTCCAGTCCGCCGGGCCGTGCTTTAGACGAAGCGCATCGAGACGGAGCCGAGATCCTGGAAGCGCACGTTGACGTGGTCGCCCGGATTCACCGTGATGGCTTCGGTGACGCCGCCAGTCATGATGAAGGTCCCGGCCGGGATCTCCTGGCCGCGGGCGCCCAGGTGGTTGGCGAGCATCGCGACGGCGGTCAGCGGATGGCCGAGCACGGCAGCGCCGGCGGCCATCGCCTTGATCTCGCCATTGATCTCCATGACCACGCCGAGGGTGCGCAGGTCCAGGCCTTCGAGGTCGCGCATGGTGTTGCCGACCACGAAGCGGGACGACGAGGTGTTGTCGGCGATGACGCTCTTCAGGTCGAACTTGAAGTCGCGGTAGCGGGAGTCGATGACTTCCACGGCGGGCAACACGAAGTCCACCGCCGCCATCACGGCGCCGACGTGGCAGCCGGGGCCCTTCAGCGGAGCCTTGGTGACGATGCAGATCTCGGCCTCGACCTTCGGGTGGATCAGCTCGCTGTGCTTGATATCGCCGCCGTCCGGGCGGGCCATGTAGTCGGCAACGAAGCCGAACACCGGCACGTCGACGCCCATCTGCTTCATCTTGGCGAAGGACGTGAGGCCGCACTTGAGGCCGGCCACCTTGTTGCCGCGGGCTTCCTTGCGGCGGCGGATTTCGTCCTGGATCGCGTAGGCGTCGTCCCAGTCCATGTCAGGATGGTCGTCGGTGATCTTGGTGACGTCGCGGGCCTGCAGCTCGGCGCTTTCCAGGTGCTCGGCGAGGGAGAGGATGGTGGCTTGATCGAGTTTCATGGGAATGCCCTTGCTGGAATCAGATGAAGCGCACCGACGTGCCGCCCAGGCCGCCGACGCTGCAGGTGAGGCTGTCGCCGGCCTTGACCGGGACGAGCGGGGATTGGGAGCCGGACAGGATCACCTCGCCGGCCTTCAGCGCGATACCCAGGCGGCCGAGGGTGTTGGCCAGCCATACCACCGCATTGACGGGCGAGCCCTGCACGGCGGCGCCGGTGGAGGTGCTGATGATCTCGCCGTTCTTCTCGAGGACCATGCCGGCCAGCGCCAGGTCGAGGTCGCGCGGACTCTTGCGCACGCCGCCAAGCACCAGCACGCCGCAGGAGGCGTTGTCGGCGACGGTGTCCTGGATCTTGATCTTCCAGTCACGGATGCGGGAGTCGACGATCTCGAAGCACGGCACCACGCATTCGGTGGCGCGCAGCACGTCGGCGGCGGTAACGCCGGGGCCCTGCAGGTCGCGCTTGAGGATGAAGGCCACTTCGGCCTCGGCCTTGGGGGCGATCATGGAATCGACAGGGATCGCTTCGCCCTCGTTGTAGATCATGCCGGAGGTCATCTGGCCGAAGTCCGGCTGATTCACCTTGAGCATGTCCATCACCACCTTGCTGGTGACGCCGATCTTCTTGCCGATGATGGTCTCGCCGGCGTCCAGGCGGCGCTGGATCATGCGCAGCTGGATCTGGTAGGCGTCCTCGATGGTGATCTCGGGTTCGCGGTCGGTGAGCGGGTCCACCGCGGTGCGGGTGATCAGCGCGTTGTACAGCTCGTCACCGTATTGCTCGATCTTGTTCTGGTTCATGGAAGGCTTCCGTCAGTCTGTTGGGTGTAGGTGCCGGCCCCGGAGGGAGGGAGCCAGGGCCGGCGGACGCACCATGGGGGCAGTGCGCCGTGGGAGCGGAGTCGGCTTAGTACTTGATCATCACGTTGCGCAGCTCGGTGTAGAACTCCAGCGAGTGCAGGCCGCCTTCACGGCCGATGCCGGACTGCTTGGAACCACCGAAAGGCGTACGCAGGTCGCGCAGGAACCAGCTGTTGATCCAGCACAGGCCCACTTCGATCTGCGTCGCCAGGCGGCTGGCGCGGCTGATGTCCTGGGTGTAGATGGAGGTGGCGAGGCCGTACTTGGTGTCGTTGGCCATGCGCACGGCTTCTTCTTCGGTGTCGAAGGGCTGGATGTGGCAGCACGGTCCGAAGATCTCCTCGCGCACGACGGAGGCGGTTTCCGGCAGGCCGGTCCAGATGGTCGGCTCGACCCAGCAACCGTCCTTCAGCTCGTCCGGCATCAGCGGCACGCCTCCGCCGGTGACGATGGTGGCGCCTTCGGCCCTGGCCTTCTCGTAGTAGGACAGCACCTTCTTCTGATGCACCTTGCTGACCAGCGGGCCGATCTTGGTATCCGCATCGAAGGGAAGACCCGGCTTCATCGCCTCGGCCTTGGCCTTCAGTGCATTCACGAACTTGTCGAAGATCGGGCGCTCGACATACACGCGCTCGGTGCCCAGGCAGACCTGGCCGCAGTTCTCGAAGACGGAACGGGTCACGGTATTGACCGCGTTCTCGAAGTCGCAGTCGGCAAACACCACGGCGGCGTTCTTGCCGCCCAGTTCCAGCGACACCGGGCGGATGCCGTCGGCGCCTGCCTTCATGATGGCGGTACCGGTCTTGGTCTCGCCGGTGAAGGTGATGCCGTTGACGTCCGGGTGGGCAGTCAGCAGCGCGCCGGCGGAATCCACGCCGTAGCCATTGACCACGTTGTAGACGCCGGCGGGCACGCCGACCTTGTTCATCACTTCGCCGAGCAGGGTCGCGGTGGCCGGGGTGACTTCGGAGGGCTTGACGACCACGGTGTTGCCGCAGGCCAGCGCCGGGCCAACCTTCCAGGTCATCAGCAACAGCGGCAGATTCCACGGGCTGATCACCGCGATCACGCCGCGCGGCGTGCGCACGCCATAGCTGCGGGCGGTCTTGCCGTCGGGGGTACGCATCTCGAAGGACTCGGTGGAGACGTTCTTGATGGTGTCGGTGAAGATCTGGAAGTTGGCCGCGCCGCGGGGAATGTCGATGTGGGACGCCAGGTGGGCCGGCTTGCCGGTGTCGGCGATCTCGGCCTGCAGGAAGTCGTCGAAGCGGTTGTTGATCTCGGCGACGATGCCATCGAGCATCTTGCAGCGCTCGACCACCGACAGCTTGCCCCAGGGGCCGTGCAGCGCGGCCTTGGCGGCGGCCACGGCGGCATCCACTTCAGCCTTGCCGGCCTCATGGACCAGGCCGATCAGGGAGTTGTCCACCGGGTTGCGGTTTTCGTAGGTCTTGCCGCTGACGTTGGTGACGTACTCGCCGTTGATGAAGTTCTTGAATTCTTTCATGTCTTTCTCACTGTCTGAGGTCTCGTAGGCCCGGCTGGTCACGGCACCTGGGCGGGCACGGCCCGACGGGAGCTGGACACTTCTTCCGGATTGATCGCTCGGCGGGGGCGCTGTTCTCGGCCTCGGTCGATCGACTGAATCTAGTTTAGCGAGATTTAATTAAAATCTCGATATTTTTTTATTCTGTTGTTATCCCATGACGACGCCCTTGCGGGCGCCGCCATGGATGGCGCAAAAGATCAGGTGAACACGCTCAGGAAAGCCTCGTTGAGCTTGCGGTCGTGATAGAAGATCGCAGGCCCTAGGGTTTCGTCGTACCACGTGATGACCGGCTTGTCCGGATAGGCGATGTAGCCGCCGGAGAACACTTCGTTGCGGTTGCCGGACGGGTCGAAGAAGTAGATCGTCTCGCCGCGGGTGATGCCGTGGCGGGTCGGCCCGATGTCGATCGAGGTATGGGTGCGGGACAGCACGTCACCGGCGTGCAGTACCTTTTCCCAGCTGCCCAGTTCGAAGGACACGTGGTGCAGCTTGCCCTTCACCGGCTGGCGGATGAAGGCCACGTCGTGGGCCTTGTTGGCGCAGGTCAGGAAGGTGCCGATCATGAACTCCGGCTGGTTCTTCAGCACCACCTTCTCGGTGATGTAGAAGCCGAGGACCTCGGTGAAGACTTTCACCGAGCCGTCCAGGTCGTCGCCGTACAGCAGGCAATGGTCGAAGCGCGACGGGGAGATGCCGACCAGGCCATCCGGCCACGGGTTCGGGTTAACGTCCGGGCCGTCGGTGCCGCAGTTGTTGCCGATCTGCTCCTTCTCGGCAAACAGCTCCATCACGTGGCCGGTGGGCACCGTGAAGCGGAAGCGCTTGCCGGTCTTGGGATGCTCGCCGGCCTCGATCCAGCCGAGGTCGGAACACAGGCCGCAGGCTTCCAGGTCGGCCGCCAGCTTGTGGAGGGTCTCGACGGAATCGACCTTCCAACCCATGTAGTCCATGCCCGCGCTGTCCGCCTCGTGCAGCACGATGCTGTGATGGTCGTGCTCGTCCCAGGCCTTGAGGAACACGCGGCCCTGGGCATCGCGTTCCACTTCGATCAGCCCCAGCACGTCCTTGTAGTGCTTGAGCGCGGGTTCCAGCTCCAGCACACGCAGGGAAATGTGGCCGGGGCGCAATACGCCGGTGATTGCCATTTGATTTGTCTCCTGGTTGGATATGTCGGTTCGGCCCTGCTCCGCTCAGTGATGGGCGGATGCGGAACGACCGTGGTTGATCATGGAAACGGCCAGCGTGGCGATCACTGCGGGGATCGCGATGGCCATGAAGTTGTGCTGCAGCGGGAGAGACATGCCGACCAGGGTGCCGATGACGATCGGTGCCAGGATCGCGCCGCTGCGGCCGACGCCGGACGCCCAGCCGATGCCGGTGGAGCGCACCGCCATCGGGTAGTACTGGCCGACGTAGGCGTAGGTGAGGATCTGCGTGCCGATGGTGGAGGCACCGGCCAGACCGACCAGCACGTACAGCACTTCGGTCGGAACCTTGTAGCCGAGCAGCGTGATCGACACCGCCGCCAGCGCATAGAAGCCGACCAGCACGTACTTGATGTGGAAGCGGTCGGCCAGCCAGCCGCCGCCGATGGCCCCGATCATCGCGCCGAAGTTGAGCACCAGCACGAAGGTCAGCGCCGAGCCGAGGCTGTAGCCGGCACCGGCCATCAGCTTGGTGAGCCAGGAGCTGAGGGCATACACCATGAACAGGCACATGAAGAAGGCCACCCAGAACATCGTGGTGCTAAAGCCGCGGCCATCCTGGAACAGCTTGCCGATCGGCGCGCCGTGGGCGTGGTGGGCATGGGGCAGCACGAACTCGTCACTGGCGGCCGGCACGTAGGACGGGTCGATACGCGGCAGGATGCGCTTCACGTCTTCGGCATGGCCGTGCTTGATCAGAAAGGCCATCGATTCCGGCAGCGACTTGAGGATCAGCGGGATCAGCAGCACCGGCAGGCCGGCGGCGACGAACACCGACTGCCAGCCGTAGCTCTCGATCAGCCCCTTTCCGAGCAGGGCCGCCAGCATGCCACCCACCGAGTAGCCGCTGAACATCAGCGTCACCAGCGTGCTGCGCATCTTGCGCGGCGAGTACTCGGTCATCTGGGCGACCACGTTCGGCATCACACCGCCGATGCCCAGCCCCGCCAGGAAGCGGGTGATGCTGAAGCTCACCGGGTCGGAGGTGAAGCCGGCGGCGGCCGTGAACACGCTGAACAACAGCATGCAGATCGCGATGGCCCAACGGCGACCGATCTTGTCGGCGATGGTGCCGAGGAAGATCGCCCCGAACATCATGCCGAACAATGCCGAACTGACCATGAAGCCGGCGTTGGTCGGGGAAACGCCCATTTCCTTCATGATCGACGGCAGCGCGATGCCGGCCACCGCCAGGTCGTAGCCGTCGAAGATGATGATGAGGGCGCACCAGAACAGCACGAGGCCATGAAAGCCGCCAAAACGCGCGTGATCGGTGAGCTTGTGTACGTCGATCTGTGCCATGTTGTCTCGCTTATTTAGTTGTTATGAAAAATGGGGAGGGACGAAGCTGCCGGCGTCAGCCGAGGTCACCACCACCAACCGGCACGATCGAGCCGGTGATGTAGGAGGACTCGTCGGAAGCCAGGAAGAGGATCGGGGCGACCTGCTCGTCGATCGTGCCGTAGCGGTGCATCAGGCTCGAATCGATGGTCTGGTCGATGACGCCCTGGTACCAGGCCTGCTCCTGCTCGGTCGGCTGGGCCTGGTTGCGCGGGATGCGGCGTGGCGGCGCCTCCGTGCCGCCGGGCGCGGTGGCGTTGATGCGGATGCCGTCCTTGGTGTGCTCCATGGCGATGGAAGCGGTCAGCGCATTGACGCCGCCCTTGGCGGCCGAATACGGCACGCGATGCACACCACGGGTGGCGATGGACGACACATTGACGATGACGCCCTTCTTCTGCGCCAGCATCGGCGGCAGCACGGCGCGGCAGCACCACAGGGTCGGGAACAGGGAGCGGCGGATCTCCGCCTCGATCTGCGCCTCTTCGTAATGCTCGAAGGGCTTGGCCCAGATCGTGCCGCCGACGTTGTTGATCAGCACATCGACGCGCCCGAAACGGGCCAGCGCCTCGGCCACCACCGACTCGGCGCCAGCGAAGGTTTCCAGGTCGGCCTGGAAGGCCGCGGCCTTGCCACCGGCCTGGGTGATCTCGGCGACCACTTCGTCCACCAGCGGCGAGCGATCCACCGCCAGAACCGCGCCGCCCTCGGCGGCTACGTTCAGGGCCACGCCGCGGCCGATGCCCTGGGCCGCGCCGGTGACGATGACGACCTTGTCGGTAAAGCGATCGGCACGGCGTACTGGATTGCCTTCGCCCTGACGGGCTGCGGGGCGAGCGCCTTCGGACTGCCGTGCGGCGCTCATGCTGCGGCTCCTTCGCTGGAGGCGGAGAACTTCTCGAAATAGAAGTTGGCCGGGGCCACGCCCGCGCCCGCCATCCACTTGCGCACGCCTTCGACCATCGGCGGAGGTCCGCAGACGTACACATCCGCATTACCTTCATTGAGGTTGGCCGGGGTCAGGTGATCGGTGACGTAGCCGAGGCGCGGATGACCGCTGGCGCCATCCACCACACAGGTGAAGTAGTCGAAGTTCGGCATCGCCGCCTTCAGGGCTTCCAGGGTGTCCAGTTCGACCAGGTCGTCGTTGGTATTGACGCCGTAGGCCAACAGGATGGGCTGGGTGGTCGGGTTGTCCTGCAGCCAGCGCAGCATGGACAGGAACGGCGCCAGGCCGGTGCCGCCGGCGAGCATCAGGATCGGGCGCTGCGCCGGGCGCAGGTAGAAGCTGCCGTAGGGGCCGGTGAAGGTCATCGCGTCGCCGGTGTTGGCCTTGCTGCGCATGAAGGTGCTCATCAGGCCGTTGGGGACGTCGCGGATCAGGAAGGACAGCTCATTGCGGTTGGGCGCGGAGCTGAAGGAATAGGCGCGGGTTTCCTGCGTGCCCGGCACGTTCAGGTTGACGTACTGGCCCGGCAGGAAGGACAGCGGCTTGTCGGCCTGCAGGGAGAAAGACACGGTGGTCGCGGAGTCGCGGTCGATCTTCGACAGCTTGCCGCCGTGGGTCGCCACTTCGGTCTTGCAGGCGGCGGACGAGGCCGGCACGCGGATCACGCAGTCGGACTCCGGGCGCATCTGGCAGGTCAGGATGTAGCCCTGCGCAGCTTCGTCGTCGGTCAGGGCGTCTTCAATGTAAACACCCTGGGTGTAGCGGCCACTTTCACAGTGGCACTTGCAAGTTCCGCAGGCGCCGTCGCGGCAGTCCAGCGGAATGTTGATCTTGGCCCGGTAGGCGGCATCCGCCACCAGCTCGTCGGCTTCGCAGGGAATGATGCGGGTTACCCCGTCTTCGAACTGCAGCGCAATGTTGTAGGTCATGGTAAGCGCCCCTCTGTCGTGGAGTCATTCAGGGGCCCGCCCTCCGGCGGGCCCGGTACATCAGATGTGGTAGATGTCCAGCACGTGGTGGATGTGGTCGTTCTTGAGGACCACGTACTTGCGCTTGATCAGCGGCTTCGGACCGGTGACGTCGAGGGTGTATTCGGACGTGCCGAAGTAGGTATCGACGATCTGGTAGCGGTAGCTATGGGTGGTCCAGTTGAAGCGCAGCTGGATCGTGCTGTCGTCCTGGGAGAGGATCTCCAGGTTGTTGATCGCGTGGCCGGTGCGGGTGTCCGGAATGGTGGCGCTCGAGCGTTCGGTCTCGATGCGGAACACGCGGTCTTCCAGACCCTGCTTGTTGGCGTAGTAGATCAGCGAGACTTCGTTGTGCGGATTGGTGGTCAGCGTGCCGTCGTCATCCCAGGACGGCATCCAGAACTCCACGTCTTCGGCGTAGAAGGCCAGCCAGTCGTTCCAGCGGCGTTCGTCGAGGGCACGGGCTTCCTGGTAAAGGTAGGTTTGAATGGCTTCGTAGGACAGCATCACTTGTCTCCGTTTTCTTCAGCGTGGATGGCTTTCTTCATGGCTTCGACCCAGTACTTGTGCTGCACGGTGTACAGGCCTTCGTCTTCGGTCTTGACGCCGGACAGTTCCGGCTTGAGGCCGATCGCCTTGGCGTTGTCGTCGGCGCCTTCAACCCAGTGCACCGAGCCGCGGGTCATGTCGTTCCACTTCACGGCGCGGGCATTGAAGCCCTGCTGGCAGGAGCGGAACTCTTCCAGGTCGTCCGGGGTGGCCATGCCGGTGGCGTTGAAGAAGTCCTCGTACTGGCGCAGGCGGCGGGCACGGGCTTCCGGGGCTTCGCCCTTGGGGGCGATGCAGTAGATGGTGGCTTCGGTCTTATCGACGGAGATCGGGCGCAGCACGCGGATCTGCGAGCTGAACTGGTCCATCAGATACACGTTGGGGTACAAGCACAGGTTGCGGGACTTGCTGAGCATCCAGTCGGCCTTGGCTTCGCCGAACTTCTCGACCCACTCGTCGCGCTTGGCCCACAGCGGGCGGTCTTCCGGGTTGGCCCAGTTGGTCCACAACACCAGGTGGCCATTCTTGAAGGAATAGGAGCCGCCGCCCTTGCGCGCCCAGCCGCCGGCGCTCATGGCCTTGATGGTGTCGACCTTGCCATCGGTGGTACGACGGCCTTGCGTGGCGGCGTAGTTCCAGTGGGTGGCGGTGACGTGGTAGCCGTCGGCGCCGTTCTCGGCCTGCAGCTTCCAGTTGGCGTCGAAGACGTAGGAACCGGAACCGCGCAGCACCTCGATACCGTCCGGCGCCTGGTCGACGATCATGTCGATGATCTTGGCGGCTTCGCCCAGGTGCTCGACGAGCGGCTTGACGTCCGGATTGATGCTGCCGAACAGGAAACCACGGTAGTTTTCGAAAGCACCCAGCTTGACCAGGTCGTGGCTGCCGTTGCAGTTGAAGCTCTCGGGGTAACCCGCGTCCGGGGTCTGATCCTTCACCTTCAGCAGCTTGCCGGCGTTGTTGAAGGTCCAGCCGTGGAACGGGCAGGTGAAGCTCGACTTGTTGCCCTTCTTGTGACGGGCCAGCTGCGCGCCGCGGTGCGTGCAGGTGTTGAGCAGCGCGTTCAGATTGCCGGTCTTGTCGCGGGTCAGCACCACCGGCTGACGGCCGACGTAGACGGTCATGTAGTCATTGACGTTGGCGATCTGGCTTTCGTGAGCCAGGTAGACCCAGTTGCCCTCGAAGACGTACTTCATCTCCAGCTCGAACCATTCCTCATCGGTAAAGGCAGAACGGTCCAGGCGGTAGATGTGATTGACGGGATCCTCTTCAAGCAGGGCATCGAGCTTGTCGAGACGGGTCTGGGTGTCGTGGCGGATCTGGGTCACGCTGGTCTCCTATTCGCGGTCTGAATCAAAAATCGCCCACGGGCGCTGGTGCAAAACGATTTCTTCGGGCCGAGCCCTGCCCTGCCGCCGACCTGGCAGGTCGACACGCACGAGGGGCAAAAACGGGCTGCGGTAAAGGCGCCGCCGGATGGCGGCCGGGGTAGCGACCGCCTAGGGCGGGTCGCGGGGGGAAAGCATCTGCGGCATGGTTCTCGTCTCCATTCGTGGCCTGCTTGTCTGCGAGGCTCTGTCCTGTTCGCCCGCCTCAGGAAATACGCGATTCGTCTGGTGATCGAGCATTCGGTTGAGTCGGGTCTTGCACAAGACCTGTTAGCAGAAGACGTGCCACCCCACGAGGAAAATCATTTGGAATATATCGTGCAGCCCAGTGCTGGCGCGGGATTCAGGTAAATTCTCGAGATTTTTTGAGAGGTCGCAGGTATGCTTCGCAGCGCGTCTGGCGCACCTAATGAATGAATCAAATGCTTTAATCCACTCATAAACATTGCACTGCACAATGAATCAATGCATTCACGCCCCTACCCGGCTCATGGTCATTCGGAGTTGTTCGCCCCCCGCCAACCGGCGTATCTTCAGTCTGGCCGACATCGCATCGGCCTCAGGCATGCCGCGTGCTACTACCCGCAGCCCTGACAGAGCCCAATAAGCATTGAGGAGGGAGAGACAATGCAAGCCAGGACCCGCAATGCCCGGGAGGTTCGCCAGTGAAATCGGCCAGCCGCCCGCCTGTAATTCCGCAAGGCCACCTGCCGGTCGTGTCGCCCGAGCAGATGGACGCCGACAAGCTGCGCTTCCCGGAGGTCAACGACCTGATGGGGCGTCTGCACTTTTCCACCAGCGACGGCCGCATCTGGCTGGACGACCAGCGCATGCTGCTGGTCCACGCCAAGGCGCTGGGCATGCTGCGCCGGGACATGATCGAACTGCTGGGCCTCGACGTGGCCCGCGGCTTCATGACCCGCATGGGCTACTACGCCGGCGTTGCCGACGCGCAGCTGGCCCGCAAGGTGCGCCCCAAGACCTCGATCCGCGACATGTTCGTGGTCGGCCCACAGATGCACTGCCTGGAAGGCATTGGCATCTCCGAAGCGGTCCGTATCGAATGCGATGTGGAGCGCGGCATCCATTACGGTGAGTTCATCTGGACCAGCCCCGTCGAGGACGAGGAGCACATCCGCCACTTCTCCATCGGCACCGAGCCGGCCTGCTGGATGCAGATCGGCTACGCCTCGGGCTTTTCGTCCGAGTTCATGGGCCGCCAGGTGCTGTACCGGGAGGTCGAATGCCAATCGATGGGCCATCCGGTGTGCCGTATCGTCGGCAAGCTGGTGGAGGAATGGGGCTCCGAGGCCGCCGAAGATCTGCGCTACATGATGCCGGAGACGCTGCAGATGGGCGTTCCGCCGAATGTCGGGCGGCCGGCCTGTGCCATCGGGCAGCCTGCTGCCGAACAAGCACCGACAGACACGCCGGTGGGCATGTCGCCGAGCTTCAACTCCGTGATGCACCTGGTCCGCCGTGTGGCGCCGACCCAGGCCACGGTGCTGTTCCTCGGCGAGAGCGGCGTCGGCAAGGAAGTCTTTTCCCGTACCCTGCACCGCCTCAGCGCCCGCGCCGACAAGCCCTTCGTGGCGGTCAACTGCGCGGCGATCCCTGAGCAGCTGATCGAATCCGAGCTCTTCGGCGTCGAGCGCGGCGCCTACACCGGGGCACTGCAGAGCCGCCTGGGCCGCTTCGAGCGGGCCGACGGCGGCACTCTGTTCCTCGACGAGATCGGCACCCTCAGCGCCAGTGCCCAGGGCAAGTTGCTGCGCGCCCTGCAGGAAGGCGAGATCGAACGCCTCGGCGATTCCCAGACCCGCAAGGTGGACGTGCGGGTGATCGCCGCCACCAACGTGGACCTGCGCGACGAAGTGAAGGCCGGGCGTTTCCGCGAGGATCTGTTCTTTCGCCTCAACGTTTTCCCGGTGCGCATCACGCCGCTGCGCGAGCGCCGCGAGGACATCCCGCTGCTGATGACCCACTTCCTGTCCAAGTTCAACCTGCGCCATGGACGCCATCTGACCGGCTTCACGCAGCGGGCGGTGGACGCCATGCTGTCCTACGACTGGCCGGGCAACATCCGCGAGATGGAAAACGTCATCGAACGCGGCGTGATCCTCGCCCCGGAGGGCGGCGCCATCGACGCCCCCCATCTGTTCACCAGCGGCGAACGCTTCACCGAGCAGCGTTTCACGATCAACAAGGACGGCAAGCTGGTGGCCATGGACCCGTCGGTCTTCGTCACCGAACTGACCCAGGACCGGGAAGTCGAGCGCGTCAGCCGGCGCGTCAGCAACCTGCTCCTCGACGACCACGACGACTGCGACAAGGTGTCGCTGGACGAGATCGAAACCCTCCTCCTCAAGCGCGCCATCGAGCGGGCCCAGGGCAATGTGGCCGCCGCTGCGCGCCTGCTCGGCATCACCCGGCCGCAGATGGTCTATCGGCTGAAGAGCCGCGGCATCATCAACGAAGGCGAGTGAGCTTCACCCATCGTTGATGATGCAACCCGTCAAGCCGGCTTACTGGCCGGCTTGACGCCCAGCCGGTGCAGCACCAGATAGGCGAAGGAGCCGATGACCACGCCCCAGAAGGCGGAACCGAGGCCCAGGAAGCTCATCCCCGAGGCCGTCGCCAGGAAGGTGATGATCGACGCTTCCCGATGGTCGGCCTCGTTGATCGTACCCATGATGTTGGCGGTGATCGCACCGATCAGCGCCAGGCCTGCCAGCAGCGCGACGAACTCCTTCGGCAGCACCGCGAACAGGGACACGATGGTCGCCCCGAAACAGCCACCGATCAGGTAGAACACCCCATTGGAAATCCCCGCCACGTAGCGCTTGGCCGGATCATCGTGAGCGTCCTTACCGGTGCACAGCGCCGCGGTGATCGCCGCGATGACGATGGTGATGCCGCCGAAGAAGGCCACGACGAGGGACGCAATGCTGGTGATCGCCAGGATCGGCCGCGCCGGCGTCGAATAGCCCGAGCTGCGCAGGATCGACATCCCCGGCAGGAACTGCCCGGTGACGCTGACCAGCACCAGCGGCAAGGCCAGGCTCAGCGTCGAACTCCAACTCCACTCCGGCCGGATGAAGGTCGGCGTGGCGAAGCTCAACTGCACCTTGCTCAAATCCGCCCCGCCAATGCCCACCGCCAGCGCGACGCCGAGCAGCAGCACCAGCACCATGCAGTAGCGCGGCAGCAGGCGCTTGAGGATCACGTACGCAGCCACCATGCTGAAGGTCAGCAGCGGCATCGAGCCGGCCGATTTGAACGCATTGCTGCCGAACTGGAACAGGATGCCCGCCATCATGCCGGCGGCGATGCCCTTCGGCACGTGCTTCAGCACCCGGTCGAAATAGCCGGTGATGCCGATCACAAAGATCACCAGCGCCGCGGTGATGTAGGCCCCCACTGCCTCGTTGAGGGACAGGCCGGGGAACAGCGTCACCAGTAGCGCCGTGCCCGGCGCCGACCAGGCGGTGACGACCGGCACCTTCAGCACCCAGCTCAGGAAGATCCCCGACAGCGCCGCGCCGATGGAGACCGCCAACACCCACGAGGAGATCATGTCCGGCGACACGTGGGCCGACTGGGCCGCCTGGAAGAAGATGATCATCGGCCCCGAATAGGAGATCAGCACCGCCAGGAAGCCCGCCGTGACGGACGAGACCGACCAGTCCTTGCTCAGCATGGTTTTCTCCGCACGCCAGCCCTGCAACACACGCTCAGTCATGGCCGGCCACTCCGCGCGGCCGGTACGGCGCCTCGAGGCGGGCCAGCTCGTCCGCAGTCAGTTTCAGCGAGATCCCGGCCAGCGCGTCCTGCAGGTGATGGGGCTTGGACGCGCCGACGATGGGCGCGGTGATGCCAGCCCGGCTCGCCACCCAGGCGATGGCTACCTGCGCCGCCGGCACGCCACGCTCCTGTGCCACTGCCTCCACCGCCGCGACGATGGCGTCTTCGGTCGCCTGCTGGTCGTACCACGCATGGGCCAGGTTGTCGGTATTCGCGCGCGTCGTCTGCGTCTTGCGCGAGCCGGCGAGCAGCCCCCGGGCCAGCGGCGACCATGGCGTCACGGCAATGCCTTCCTCCCGGCACAGGGGCAGCATCTCGCGCTCCTCTTCCCGGTAGATCAGGTTGTAGTGGTTCTGCATCGACACGAAGCGGGCCAGGCCGTGGCGCTCCTGGAAGGCCAGCATCTTCATGAACTGCCAGGAATACATGGACGACGCCCCGATGTAGCGGGCCTTACCGGCGCGGACGATGTCGTCGAAGGCCCTCAGCGTCTCCTCGATGGGCGTCTCCGGGTCGAAGCGATGGGCGATGTAGAGATCCACGTAGTCCGTGCCCAGGCTCTTCAGGGACGCGTCGATGCTGGCCATGATGTGTTTGCGCGACAGGCCGCGGTCGTTCGGCCGCTGGCTCATCGGATAGAAGACCTTGGTGGCGATCACCATGTCATCCCGCGACGCGAAGTCCCGCAGCGCGCGACCGAGGATCTCCTCGCTGGCACCGAGGGAATACATGTCGGCGGTGTCGAAGAAGTTGATGCCCGCGTCCAGCGCCTGGCGGATGAAGCCGCGGCTGGCCTCCTCGTCGAGCACCCAATCGCGCCAGCTCGACTTGCCGTAAGTCATGCAGCCCAGGCACAGGGGCGACACCTTGAGGCCGGTGGAGCCGAATCGTACGTAATCCATGCCATTTCTCCTGTTGATGCAATGCAGATCGTGAGGAGGATTATGAGTATTGGCCTTGGATTGATAAATGCGTTGAAAACAGCAACACTATTTATTTAAAACAAACAATCGACACGCCGTGGATCATCTCCAAGCCATGCGGCTGTACACCCGCATCGTCGAACTGGGCAGCTTCAGCCGCGCCTCGGAACAGCTCGACCTGCCGCGGGCCTCGGCCACGCAGATCATCAAGCAGCTCGAAGCCCACCTCGGCACGCGCCTCTTGCTGCGCACCACGCGCCAGGTCCGCCCGACCCTCGACGGCGACGCCTACTACCAGCGCTGCGTGTCTATCCTCGCCGACATCGACGACATGGAAGCCTCTTTCTCCCAGGCCGCCCGTGACCCGCGCGGCCGTCTGAAGGTGGACATGTCCGGCTCCCTGTGCCGGCTGCTGCTGATGCCGGCGCTGCCCGAGTTCTGTGCCCGCTACCCGTTGATCGGTCTGGAGATCAGCGTCAGCGACCGGCAGATCGACCTGGTGCGGGAGGGTGTGGATTGCGTGCTGCGCATCGGCGAACTGCGCGACTCGGCGCTCGTCGCCCGACCGCTAGGGCGCCTCGAACAGCTCAGCTGCGCCAGCGCCGACTACCTGGCCCGCCACGGCACGCCGCACACGCTGGACGATCTCGACGCCCACCGGATGGTGGACTACCTGTCCGCGTCGTCCGGAAAATCGATTCCGCTAGAGTTCACCGACGCCGCCGCGATCGTGACCCGCAGCCTGCCGTCCACGGTGGCCGTCAATAACGGCGACGCCTACGTGGCCGCCTGCGAGGCCGGCTTCGGCATCGTCCAGATGCCGCGCTACCACGTCACCCGCCAGCTCACCGCCGGCACGCTGGTGGAGGTTCTCCCCGACCATCGCCCGCCGTCCCTGCCGCTGACCGTGCTGTACCCGCAGAACCGCCACCTTTCACCGCGGGTCAGAGTGTTCATCGAATGGCTGCAGGACTTGTTTTCCCGTCAAGGATGAGCCGCAGCTTAACGACCGTGAAGTATGTTACGGTCAGCCTCGCGATTTATGTTGCAACGCACCATCAAAGTGATTAATATGGAACCTGTCTCCTCCACCCTCCTCCTTTGGTGTGGATTTAAGCCCGAGCAACCTCCCCGGTTACTCGGGCTTCTTTTCGTCTGGAGTCCGCTATTTTGTCGTTGCAGAGAAAAATCCATAGACGACCGGTCTAATTCGATCTAGGATACACCTCCATGAAGCAGCCTTACGCCGATACCCGCCAGCACATCCTCGATACCGCCAGCCATCTGATCGCGGCGAAGGGCTTTTCCTGCGTGGGTCTCAATGAGGTGCTGCAGTCGGCGGAGGTACCGAAAGGCTCCTTCTACCACTATTTCAAATCCAAGGAACAGTTCGGCCAGGCCCTGCTGGAAGACTTCTTCACCCGTTACCTGGGCTTCATCGACGCCCTGTTCGCCAATACCGAACTCACCGCCCGCGAGCGCCTACTGCGCTACTGGCAGCAATGGCGGGAAACCCAGTGCGAAGGCTGCGATGACCAGAAGTGCATGGTGGTCAAGCTCAGCGCGGAAGTCGCTGACCTGTCCGAAGCCATGCGCCTCACGCTGCGCGACGGCACCGAGCGCGTCATCGGCCGCTTGGCGGACTGCATCGCGGCAGGCAATGCCGACGGCTCGCTACCAGCCCTCGATCCGCTCGATACTGCCCGCACGCTGTACCAGCTGTGGCTGGGCGCCAGCCTGCTGGCCAAGCTGCATCGCACCGAATGCCCACTCGAACACGCGATGGGCGCGACGAAAAAAATCCTGTCCCTTTGAACCTTTGTGCAGGCCGCCACTCCGAGACATCATTTGCCAAATAACTAGACGACTGGTCTATTCATACAGAAGGAATATCCATGCTGAACTTCGATTACTACAATCCGACCCGCATCGTGTTTGGCGAAGGCAGCATCGCCCGCCTCGATGAACTGGTCCCTACCGACGCCCGTGTGCTGGTGCTGTACGGTGGTAGCAGCGCCGAGCGCAACGGCACCCTGGCCGAAGTGGAGGCGGCCCTGCCCGGCCGTATCGTCAAGCGTTTCGGCGGTATCGAACCCAACCCGGCCTACGAGACGTTGATTGAAGCCGTCGCGCTGATCCGTGCGGAAAAGCTGGACTTCCTGCTGGCCGTCGGTGGCGGCTCGGTCATCGACGGTACCAAGTTCATTGCCGCGGCCGTCAATTACGCCGCCAGCGACGATCCCTGGCACATCCTCGAAACCTTCGGCACCCACATCGCAGAAGCGCTGCCGATGGGCGCCGTGCTGACGCTGCCGGCCACCGGCTCCGAGATGAACAACTTCTCGGTGGTCAGCCGCAAGTCCCTGCACGCCAAGCTGCCCTTCGCCAGCCCCCACGTCTTCCCGCGCTTCTCGGTCCTCGATCCGGTCAAGACCTACACGCTGCCCGCCCGCCAGATCGCCAACGGCGCGGTGGACGCCTTTGTGCATGTCGTCGAGCAATACCTCACCTACCCCGCCAACGCGCCCGTGCAGGACCGCTACGCCGAAGGCCTGCTGCAGACCCTCATCGAAGTCGGCCCGCAGGCACTGGCCACGCCGCAGGACTACGACGTGCGCGCCAACCTGATGTGGGCCGCCACCCAGGCCCTCAACGGTCTGATCGGCGCCGGCGTGCCGCAGGACTGGGCCACCCACATGATCGGACACGAGATCACCGCGATGTTCGGCCTCGATCACGCCCAGACCCTGGCCGTCGTGCTGCCGGCCATGCTCGACCTGCGCCGCGAGGCCAAGCGCGACAAGCTGCTGCAATACGCCACCCGCGTGTGGAACATCCACACCGGCAGCGACGATGAACGCATCGATGCGGCCATCGCCCACACCCGCGCCTTCTTCGAGTCCCTCGGAGTCAAGACCCGCCTCGGCGACTACGGCATCGGCGCCGACGCCGTGCCGCACCTCGTCGCCCAGCTGGAAGCCCACGGCATGACCACCCTCGGCGAACGCCAGGACGTGGACCTGGCCCTCAGCCGCCGCGTGCTCGAAGCCGCCCTCTGATTTCCCCTCGACTCCTCCTCAAGCCAGCCCCTCAATCACAAGGAACCCGACCATGACGACCCTCTTCGACCCCGTCCGCATCGGTGACATCGAACTCGCCAACCGCATCGTGATGGCGCCGCTGACCCGCAACCGCGCCACCGGTGGCGTGCCCAACGAGCTGATGGTGGAGTACTACCGCCAGCGCGCCAGCGCCGGCCTGATCGTCACCGAGGCCAGCCCGATCAGCCCGATGGCCCACGGCTACCTCGACACTCCGGGCATCTACACCCCCGAGCAAGTCGCCGGCTGGCGCAAGGTGACCGACGCGGTGCACGCCGCCGGCGGCCGCATCGTGGTCCAGCTGTGGCATGTGGGCCGCATCTCCCACACCTCCCTGCTGCCCGACGGCGCCGCACCGGTGTCGTCCACCGACCGCCGCGCCGAGACAGTGACCTTCACCCGCGAAGGCTTCGTGCCCGTATCCACGCCGCGGGCGCTGCGTGACGACGAGCTGCCCGGCATCGTTGCCGACTACCGCCACGCCGCCCGCTGCGCCATCGAAGCGGGCTTCGACGGCGTCGAGATCCACGCCGCCAACACCTATCTCCTCGACCAGTTCCTGCGCGACAGCGTGAACGACCGCAGCGGCCCCTACGGCGGCAGCATCCCCAACCGGGCGCGTCTGTTGCTCGAAGTCGTCGACGCGATCACCGCTGAGATCGGCGCCGCCCGCACCGGCATCCGCCTCAGCCCGCTGATGACCTTCGGCGGCAGCTCGCCGGTGGACAGCAACCCGCAAGCCCTCTACGACTACCTGATCGCCCAGCTGGCACCGAAGGGCCTGGCCTTCCTGCACATCATCGAGGGCGAGACCGGCGGCGCGCGTGAGCCCGAAGGCGCGCCGGCCTTCGACTACGCAGCCCTGCGCCGCGCCTTCGGCGGCCCGTGGATGGTCAATAACGGCTTCAACCGCGGCACGGCTTTCGAAGCCGTAGCCAATGGCGAAGCCGACCTGATCGCCTACGGCCGCGCCTTCATCAGCAATCCCGACCTGGTGCGCCGCCTGAAGGAAGACGCACCGCTCAACGAACTGCGCGCCGACAAGCTGTACGGCGGCGGTGCCGAGGGTTATACCGACTATCCCGCACTGGCCGGCTGATCCTCTCGCAGCCTCGACACCGCCGGTCCAGTCAGGGCCGGCGATGTCGCTGGCCGAGCGGAGAAATCCCTGAAAAGGGCGCCCGTTGTCGCCGGAAGTCCCCGCCACGTACAATCCGGGCTCACTTTTTTCAGTTTTGGAATTTTCGGCATGAAGACCCTCATCGCAATCCTCGCTGCCACGTCGCTGCTATCCGCCTGCGCCGTCTACACGCCGGCCGGCTCGGTGATCGTCGATCCCGGCTCCCGTCCGGCCGGCAATGGTGGCGGTGGCTTCTGCCCGCCGGGCCAGGCCAAGAAGGGTAACTGCTAAACACGTCTCCAGCGCCGCTGTGCACTGCAGCGGCGCGCAGCCCCCGCGGGTGAGCCATCCTTCAGTCCTTGAGACTGGTGAGCAGTTTGGCTTTGTCCCGGTATTCCCCATCCACCCGATTCAGCGAAAACTCGAGACGGACAACGTTCTCGGCGAACTTGGCGCGCTCGCTATCCATCTCGACGGTATTGCCATCAATGGCGCCCTGACCCGGCACTTGGTACTTGAGAGCGAGCGCCTGGGCCATGCGCTCTGTGCGGCCGGGCAGATGCCCGCCCGTGGTGGACGCCATCTTGAGCTGCGCCACCGGTGGCGTCAGCGCCGCCTGCAGCGCATCGCGCAGGTCCACATCGCGGGCCTTGAAGTTGGGGGTGTCGGCGTTGGCGATATTGGAGGCGATCACCTGCTGGCGCTCCGCCAGGATGTTGAACACCCGCTCGTCGTAATCTTCGTCGGTGCTGCCCGGCGGCGGCAAGGCCATGTGGCGGGAATCCGTGCGCAGGCCATTGACCGTAGTCCGTTTGATGTTCTGGGCCACCAACTCGGCAAATGACGAGCCCGCCTCCTTGCTGCCAGCCATCTCCCTGCCGGTAATCGGCGAGGCATTGGGCTGGGACAAGCCCAAGGGCGCGGCAGGATCGATCAGGGAGCTCATGAGCCTACCTTAACATCGCCCGGTAGCGCCCGTTCCCCGACTATGACGGGATTTTCTCCCCTATTCCTGCGTGTCGGGACTGGGTGTGCGGACCGCCTGCCTGGGGATTCTGACCTGTTGGGGCGAATGAAATCGCCCCAACAGCCACGTCCCTTGCTTCAGGCCTTGCTCCGCAAGGCCGCTCAAGCTTTAGAACACGTGGTTCACACCCAGCATGTAGCCGTTCGGGTCATAGCCCGGCTTGGCGACGGTGCCGACCAGGTTGCCGCCGTCGGTCAGGCTGTAGGTGCCGTTGGCCTTGTTGAGCAC
>NZ_MWUM01000413.1 GCF_002028455.1 Zoogloea sp. LCSB751
GATGACGAAGGCAAGCTCAGTGCCCTGCAGCTGCGTGCCGAGCTGCGGGGCTTCAAACTGCCCATAGACGTGGGCCGCTTCCTGCTCAACCGCTTGTCCCGCGACATGCGCACCCTGCTCACCACCCTCAATCAGCTCGACAACGCCTCCTTTCGCGCCAAGCGCAAGCTCACCATCCCCTTTGTCAAAGAGATACTCGAGCTCTAATGCTGTCGATTGCGTGTCTGACCGACGTTTAAATGGCAGATAAAA
>NZ_MWUM01000414.1 GCF_002028455.1 Zoogloea sp. LCSB751
CCATTTTATTGATGATTAATGTTGACTAAATTTAAGACAGAATGATTATTGGTGCTGAGCTGGTTAAAATTTAGTCTTGTGAAAACATAATATTAGCCATGATTACCAAGATGAACCTCAGCCTTAACCGTACAGCTTTTAAGCGAGAAGAAGGTTATAGCAAAAACGGTCGATAAAATGGTGTAACCATTCTTTTATTTTATGGTGTTTGTCGTTATCATGAGCTTATCCGTTAACAACAGGTTTTGCATA
>NZ_MWUM01000415.1 GCF_002028455.1 Zoogloea sp. LCSB751
GGCCTTGCCGTCACAGATGGTACGGGCGACCTGCTCCGTGGTGAGGGTGGCCGAGAGCGTCAGGTAGCCGCCGGTGAGCGCCTTGCCCAGGCACAGGATGTCGGGGCTGATCCCTGCCCAGTCGCAGGCAAACAGCTGACCGGTGCGGCCAAAGCCGGTGGCGATCTCGTCGGCGATGAGCAGCAGGCCGAACTCGTCGCACAGGGCGCGCACCCACTGCAGGTAGCGGGGATGATAGAAGCGCATGCCACC
>NZ_MWUM01000416.1 GCF_002028455.1 Zoogloea sp. LCSB751
AAAGGAGTTCTTGCGTGCTCAGATACCAAGCACAGCTGTTCTGGTTCAGCGTGCTGCTCCTCTTCCTGCTGATTTCTCTGTCACTGGCCACAGGTGCCGGTGTCTATGGTGGCCGCGAGGTCGCCGGTTTCCTCTTGGGCGATCCCGCCCTGGTGGCCGATGAAAAACTCGCCATGATAGTCCACACCCTGCGCCTGCCGCGCACCCTGGCGGCCCTGGTGGTGGGGGTCTGTCTCGCGCTCGCCGCCTCCA
>NZ_MWUM01000418.1 GCF_002028455.1 Zoogloea sp. LCSB751
GATAAATACATAATGGCATTCGGCCAATGCACCCGCTTGATATTTACTGCTATTACCCGATTGCACCATACGGCCAAGTAGGTCTGAACGGCGGATATTGCCACTCAGATAGCGATAACTGACATGCTTTTCAGCAATTGAGCCTTGGTTGTCCTGCGGCGCTTCATATTGCCAATGGAATTGAATGGTTTTGTCTTCGGGGCGCTTTGCCACCAGATAAGCAGCTGCCAATGGCTCAAGCGTTTCCATTA
>NZ_MWUM01000419.1 GCF_002028455.1 Zoogloea sp. LCSB751
TCTTGCGAGTGCCTGGTTGATTAGCCGTTTTATCGACCCCGAAGCACGCTTTGTGTGGTTGCAAGCCCCTCAGGATTGTCCCACTGACGCACTGGGATTTGATTTTGATGGCGCCAGTTTTACTCACCTCAATGGCAAGGTGACCTTTGAAGTCCTGTTGGAAAGTTTTGGGCTCGAACACCCCAGTTTAGCGCGCATGGGGGCTTTGGTACATTTTTTAGATGCAGGTGGGATCCAGCCTAGCGAGGCCT
>NZ_MWUM01000420.1 GCF_002028455.1 Zoogloea sp. LCSB751
TCAGTAGACCGCGTTGCCGATCTGATGGGGTTACCTAGCAAATGGACACTCTATAAGTGGCTTGAGAATGGTCGCATTCCTGCCGTATTGATCCGCCCATTTGAGCATGCCTGTGGTGCGGATTATATGACCTTGTATATCGCTGCCTCTAGCAACCGCCTTGTTGTTGATATTCCCAGCGGCCGCAAGGCAACTAATGCCGAAGTCAACGAACTACAATGCTCATTTAGTGATGCTATGGGCTTACTAAT
>NZ_MWUM01000421.1 GCF_002028455.1 Zoogloea sp. LCSB751
AGCATGTTTTACCCCTTTTGAACTTGTCTTTTTGCAAGTTCATCCAAAATCAAATAATAAAAATAACACCTAGTGTGTTGGCTTTTTCTCAGTTTGTTGTGCTTTCAATTGTTGTTGCAATTGTGCAAGACGAGCGTTTAGTAATTGAATTCTCTGATCTTTCTGATTAAGTGCCACTTCTAATTGTGTTACGTTTCTCTGTAATTTAACGGTTTTTTCACGAGATGTCATAACTTTTAATGACAACTCGT
>NZ_MWUM01000422.1 GCF_002028455.1 Zoogloea sp. LCSB751
CTAGCAGAATATGGTGATTATCGAATATATAATCCAGTTTGGTCACACAGCAACATGGTACGCAGTTTGTTACAAGCGGATGAGATATTAAGTCAAAAGCCTGTATTGGTTTGTTATGGTGATATAGTTTATCAACCAGAGATTATTCTTAAATTGATGGCTTGTAACGCAGACGTTGCGATTAGTTTTGACCGTGAATGGCTAAAATTATGGTCTGAACGTTTTAATGATCCTTTTAGTGACGCGGAAAG
>NZ_MWUM01000042.1 GCF_002028455.1 Zoogloea sp. LCSB751
CTGGTGGTCAATTCCCGCAGCCGCGAGCAGGCGCTGCCGCACGTGGAGCGCATCGAGGCACTGGATGGGGTCGTCGACGGCCAGCTGGTGCAGATCGAGGGCAGCGTGCAGGACGCGGCCGGGCGGCAGGCGGTGCAGGCCTTCAAGGGCCGTCTGCAGGATTACCGCCGCGCCCGCAGCGGCATGCTGGAGCGGGCCCGCGCCGGGGACCTAGCGTGGGTTCGCACGCAGGGCATCGAGCGCGTGCGCCCGGCCTATCGGGCTCTGAAGGAGAGCTACGGGGTGCTGGCTGCCGGCCGGACTGCCGGCGTTGCCTAGCGGGAGAAGGGGCAGAGTACAGTACACCCACGAACGGCACGTCCGATGCCGCGGAGAGGGGAATGACGAAAACCAGACTGATCGAGCAGTTCAACCTGCGCTCGCGCTTGCGCTTCAACCTCGAGCAGGGGGAAATCTGGCTCGACGAGAACCGCATGCTGCTGTTCCATGCCCGTGCGATGGGCGCGCTGCGCCGGGAGCTGTTCGACTCCCTCGGCGTCGAGCGGGCCCGAGGCTTGTTGATCCGCATGGGCTTTGCGTCCGGCCAGCAGGATGCTGAGCTGGCCAAGAAGCTGTTTGGCAGCGGCGATCCCGACGACGTGTTCCGCATCGGTCCCGAGCTGCACGCCTTCGAGGGGCTGGTGCGGGCCAACATCGTGCAGTCCGATCTGGATTGGGAACTCGGCAGCTTTGCTGGCGAGGTGGACTGGGTGAACTCCTGGGAGGCCGATTCCCACCTGCAGTTGTTCGGTATCGGCGAGGATCCGGCCTGCTGGACGCTGGTCGGCTACGCGTCGGGCTACGTCACGCAGTTCTTCAACCGTCTGATCGTCTTCCGCGAAACCAGCTGCATCGCCCGCGGCGACGCCCATTGCCACATTGTCGGCAAGCCGGCCGAGGAGTGGGGCGACGATGCCTATCTGGACTACTTCAAGCCCGACAACCTGCAGGGCCAGCTGGAGGAGATGCGCGAGGAGATCAGCCGCCTGCGCAAGACGCTCTGTGCGTCCCGTACGGCGGGCAACCTGATCGGTGCGTCGCCAGGCTTCAAGGCCGCCTTCGAGCTGGTCGGCAAGGCGGCGGCCAGTCCGATCACAGTGCTGTTGCTCGGCGAGACCGGTGTCGGCAAGGAGATGTTCGCGCGCTGGATCCACGATCACGGTAGCCGCTCCGACAAGCCCTTCGTGGCCATCAACTGTGCGGCAATTCCCCATGACTTGCTCGAGTCCGAGCTGTTTGGTGTGCAGAAGGGGGCCTACACCGGCGCCCAGGCCTCGCGGCCGGGACGTTTCGAGCGCGCCCACGGCGGGACGCTGTTTCTCGACGAGGTCGGTGACCTGCCGCTGGCGGCCCAGGTCAAGCTGCTGCGGGTGCTGCAGACCGGCGAGGTGGAGCGCCTCGGCGACGATCAGGTGCGCAAGGTGGACGTGCGCCTGGTGACGGCCACCAACGTGGACCTGCCGCAGGCGATTGCCGCCGGGCGCTTCCGGGCCGACTTGTATTACCGGCTGGCGACCTATCCGGTGCTGATCCCGCCATTGCGCGAGCGACGCAGCGACATCCCGCTGCTGGCCGCGGCGATGGTGGAGAAGTACGAGGCGTCCTATCACAAGAAGCTGCAGGGCATCAGCGACCGGGCCATGCAGGCGCTGATGGGCTACCAGTGGCCGGGCAATGTACGCGAGCTGCAGAACCTCATCGAGCGTGGGGTGTTGCTGGCGCCCAGCGGCGGACTCATCGAGATCGAGCACCTGTTTGCCGGCGGCGCGCCGGTGACGGCGCAGGGGGCCGAGGTGGATCGGGCCGGTGTCGTCGGCAACGAGCGCGACGACAGCCGCAACCGCCTGTACGAGGCCATCCTCAACGAGGGTTTCGACCTGGAGCGGCACGAGGCCAGATTGCTGGAGCTGGCGGTGCAGCGGGCCAAGGGCAATCTCACCCATGCCGCGCGCCTGCTCGGCATCACCCGGCGTCAGCTGGCTTACCGGCTGCGTCAGGGAGCGGTGGCGACGGAAGAGTGAGGGCGGAGCGCTGGTGGCCGCCGCCCCTTGTCAGCCGGCGGCAGGCTGCGGTGCCTGCATCGCTGCGTCGACCGGGGCGTGGATCACCACCCGGTTGCGGCCGCCGGTCTTGGCCTTGTAGAGCGCCTGATCGGCGACGCGGAGCAGGCTCTCGGGGTTCGCGCCATGGGCTGGGAACAGCGCCACGCCGATCGACAGGCTCAGTGCGCCCGGCAGATCGTCACGGGTCCGGCCCAGCTCGGAAAACCCCCGCCGCCATTGCTCGGCCCGCTCATGGGCAGCCGAAGCCGGAAGGCCGGGCAACAGCATCACGAACTCCTCACCGCCAAAACGGCAGGCCACATCCTGCTGGCGTGCCTCACGGGCCAGCAACTGGCCGAGCTCCTGCAACACCAGGTCGCCCATCTGGTGCCCGTGCCCGTCGTTGACCTGCTTGAAATGGTCCACGTCGATCAGCATCAGGCATAGCGGCTGGCTTTCGCGGCTGCAGCGGGCCAGTTCGCGCTCGAAAGTGTCGATCAGGTAGCGCCGGTTGAACAGGCCGGTGAGGGCGTCCCGGTTGGCCTGTTCGTGCAGGCTGCGCTGCAGCGTGAGGTTCTCGGCCAGTTGCTGCTGCAGCGTGTCGTTGGCGTTGCGCAGTTCCTGTTCCCGCTGCTTGAGGTTCTCGCGCACGGTGCGCAGCAGCAGCGCCCGGGTGTGGGCGATCCTGCCGATGCCCAGCAGATACCAGCTGAGGCCGAACACGCACAGACCGGTGATCCACGGATTGTCTTCGGGGATGAGCTGGAAGCCGCCGATGCCGATGCCGAGCAGGGTGCCCAGGCCGAAGGCTCCAAGGGCCAGGAAGATGCCGCGGTAGCCCTGGCTGATGGCGTTGTTGATGGCCGTGCTGATGAACAGCGTGAAGGTGATCCACAACGGGAAGCCGGTTGTTGAAACCCAGATGGCCACCAGGAAGCAATCCAGCACCAGATTGTGCAATTCCGCCTGCTGGGAGTTCTCCGCCCGGCAGGCACGCAGGTAGATCAGGTGCGGATAGACAAGGAACTGCAGTGCCAGCAGCAGCCACACCCACGTTGAGTAACCCCTGCCGGCCAGGTGGAGGGAGAAGAACGCGAAGGCGTTGACGAAGGAGACCGAGCGCATGACCCAGTGCGCCCGGACGATCCAGTGGGGTTGGCGGGGGGCGGTCGGAGGCGGCGGCATCGCGCGATTATCCCCGCTGCGTTATGCCAATGTGCGTGTACGCCATGCCAACTTGCATTTCAGTGTGACAAAACACCGAACTGGGCCGTGTTGGTGGCGTGTCAGCCATTGCCAAATTTCCATTTTTTCGCTTGTTGCACTGCAGCTTTACGTTTTTGTAACGCTAAAAGTCGCCCTCGACAAAAGCGTCAGGCATCCAAAAGGGGTGATTTTCGTCCTGACTTTGTAAATCCTTATGGGTCAATGACTTGTGTGAATGGCACGGCATCTGCATTAGTTGTGTTAAGTGCGGCATAAATGAAGTTGATAAAAGCCGCCGATTGACGAAAACGTCGATACACATCTGGAGGGGCCATGACACACACCGTCAGCATCGAAGACTCGGGCGTCCGCTACGCCTGCGCACCGCAAGAATCCCTGTTGTCCGGCCTGCACCGGCTCGGCCTGCGCGGCATTCCGGTGGGGTGTCGCGGCGGTGGCTGTGGCGTCTGCAAGGTCGAGATCACCGGGGGTGAATTCAGCACCCGAGCGATGAGCCGGGACCATGTCTCCGACGACGATCTGGCGCAGCGCCGGCTGCTGGCCTGCCGGGTGTATCCCTCCAGCGATCTTTCCGTGAAGGTGATCGGCAAGCTGCAGAAAAAGGTCTGCACGCCCGCCGCCGATCGCTGAGTTCCCCGCATTCCGTTCGATACATCCATAAAGAGGAGACGAGATATGGCGCTTACCGGCGTTCTTCGCCCTGGCCATGCCCAGGTTCGCGTGCTGGATCTGGAAGAAAGCGTGCGCTTTTACCGTGACGTGCTGGGGCTGGTGGAAACCGGCCGCGATGCCCAGGGGCGGGTCTATTTCAAGTGCTGGGACGAGCGCGATCACAACAGTTACGTGATCCGCGAGGCGGACCGGGCCGGCATCGACTTCTTCGGTTTTCGCGTGCTCGACCAGGCGACCCTCGACAGGCTCGACGCCGACCTCAAGGCCTACGGGCTCGCCACCGAGCGCATCCCGGCGGGGGAGATGCTGGGAACCGGCGAACGGGTGCGCTTCACGCTGCCGTCCGGCCACGTGATCGAGCTGTACGCCGACAAGCACAAGGTCGGCAACGGCATCCCGCTGGTCAATCCGGCGCCGTGGAGCAAGGCCCGCGACCACGGCATCGCGCCAGTGCGCCTCGATCACGCGCTGCTCTACGGGCCGAACGTGGCCGAGGTGCACAAGATCTTCACCGAGGTGCTCGGCTTCTACCTCGTCGAGCGCGTGCTGACGCCGGACGGGCAGGGCAATGCGGCGATCTGGCTGTCCTGCGGCCAGAAGGTGCACGACATCGCCTTCGCCGAGTATCCGGAGCCGGGCAAGCTGCACCACTGTTCCTTCCTGATGGAGAGCTGGGACCAGGTTTTGCGCGCCGGCGACATCATGTCGATGAACCAGGTGGCGGTGGACATCGGCCCGACCCGCCATGGTGTGACCCGCGGCTGCACGATCTACGCCTGGGACCCGTCCGGCAACCGCTTCGAGACCTTCTTTGGCGGCCACCTGCCATACCCCGATTACGAGACCCTGACCTGGACCTTCGACAATTTCGGCCAGGGCCTCGACTACCCGCAGCGCAAGCTGCACGAGACCTTCCTGACCGTCGTCAGCTGAACCCGGCCATGACGAGCACCCATCCGCCGATGGACACCGCCCGGCGCTTCGTGCGCGTGAGCGGCGAGCGCCCGAATGGCTTCGTCGAATTCGAGTTCGCCATCGGCGAGCCGGAGATCTTCGTCGAGATGATTCTCGGTCGCGAGGCCTTCGCCGAGTTCTGCGCCGCCAACCGGGTCGAGATGCTGCCGCCGCGCGACCCGGACGCCCCCCAGGGCGACTGGGACTGGCGCCTCGCCGACGCCACCCACACCCGCTTCAAATAATCCGCATACCAGGAGACACACAACATGCAGATCGACCTCCGCACGGTCGCCATCCAGCCCCAGCGCCAGGCCTTCGACCATCTGGTGCGCCGCTTCGGCGACAAGCCGGCCTCCCGCTACCAGGAGGGCAGCTACGACATCCAGGCTGCCGAAAACCTCCACTACAAGCCGACCTGGGATCCGGAGCAGGAACTGTACGATGCCGGCATCACCCGCATCGTCATGCAGGACTGGTATGCGCTGAAGGACCCGCGCCAGTTCTACTACAGCACCTACACGCTGACCCGCGCCCGCCAGCAGGAAACCACCGAGGCCAACTTCGCCTTCGTCGAATCCCGCGGCCTGGCCGACATGCTGCCCGATGAGCTGCGCGATGTCGCCCTCAAGGTGCTGGTGCCGCTGCGCCACGCCGCCTGGGGGGCGAACCAGCACAACACCTTCATCTGTGGCTATGGCTACGGCACCACCTTCACCCAGCCGTGCATGTACCACGCAATGGACAACCTGGGCATCGCCCAGTACCTGTCCCGCCTGGGCCTGCTGCTCGGTGACACCGACGCACTGGAGGCCGGCAAGCAGGCCTGGCTGGACAATGCCGCGTGGCAGCCGTTGCGTCGCTACGTCGAAGACTGCCTGGTTCTGCGCGACCCGTTCGAGCTGTTCGTCGCCCAGAACGTGGCCCTCGACGGCCTGCTCTATCCGCTGGTGTACGAGCGCATCGTCGATGAGCACCTGTCGGTGCGCGGAGCCTCGTCGGTGGCGATGCTGACCCAGTTCATGAGCGACTGGTTCGACGAAACCCGCAAGTGGGTCGATGCGGTGCTCAAAGTGGCAGCCGCCGAATCGGAACACAACCGCGCGGTGCTGCAGGACTGGACCCGCAACTGGAGCGCCCGCGCCGCGTCGGCGATGGTGCCCATCGCCGAATTGGCCCTCGGCGCCGAGGCCGACGAGGCGGTCGGCCAGCAACTCGCCGCGCTGACCGCGCGTATCCAGAAGACCGGCATTCCGCTCTGAGAGGTTCACATGTCCACCGTATTCATTGCCCTGCAAGCCAACGAAGAAACCCGCCCGATCATCGAGGCGATTGAGATCGACAACCCGCAGGCGGTCGTCAATCGCCAGCCGGCGATGGTCAAGATCGACGCCCAGGGCCAATTGGTGATCCGCAAATCGACCATCGAGGAGCAGCTCGGTCGCGACTTCGACCTCCAGGAGCTGCACATCAACCTGATTTCCCTCACCGGCAACGTGGTTGAGGACGACGAAACCCTGACCCTGAGCTGGAACAGCTGAAAGAGGAGACCGCCATGGACATGAAAGTAGCCAAGAAGAAACTCGGCCTGAAAGAAAAGTACCGCGCGCTGACCCGCGACCTGGGCTGGGACACCACCTATCAGACGAAGGACGCCGTCTTCCCCTACGTCGGTTACGAAGGCATCAAGATCCACGACTGGGACAAGTGGGAAGATCCGTTCCGCCTGACCATGGATGCCTACTGGAAATACCAGGCCGAGAAGGAGCGCAAGTTCTACGCGATCATCGACGCCCACGCCCAGAACAACGGCCACCTGAACCTCACCGACGCGCGCTACCTGTCGGCGCTGAAGATCTTCCTGCAGGCCATCAGCCCCGGCGAATACGCCGCCCACAAGGGCTTCGCCCGCGCCGGCCGCGAGTTCCCCGGCGTCGGCACCCAGGTCGCGTGCCAGATGCAGGCCATCGACGAGATCCGCCACGCCCAGACGCAGATCCACGCGATGTCCAACTACAACCGTTACTACAACGGTTTCCATGCCTTCGCGGATACCCGCGACCGCATCTGGTACACGTCGGTGGCGCGCTCCTTCTTCGACGACGCGATGTCGGCCGGCCCTTTCGAGTTCATGATCGCCATCGGCTTCAGCTTCGAATATGTGCTGACCAACCTGCTGTTCGTGCCCTTCATGTCGGGCGCGGCCTACAACGGCGACATGGCGACGGTGACCTTCGGCTTCTCGGCCCAGTCCGACGAAGCCCGCCACATGACGCTGGGCCTGGAGTGCATCAAGTTCATGCTCGAACAGGACCCGGACAACCTGCCCATCGTCCAGAACTGGATCGACAAGTGGTTCTGGCGCGGCTTCCGCGTGCTCGGTCTGGTCAGCACGATGATGGACTACATGCTGCCCAAGCGCGTGATGTCCTGGCGCGAAGCCTGGGACATCTACGGCGTGGAGAACGGCGGTGCGCTGTTCAAGGACCTGGCGCGCTACGGCATCAAGCCGCCGAAGGGCTGGGACGACGCCGAAAAGGCCATCGACCACATGTCCCACCAGTTCATGCTGGGCCTCTACCAGTGGAGCTTCGGCACCGCCTTCCACAGCTGGATTCCGTCCGAGGACGACATGAACTGGCTGTCCGCCAAGTATCCGGACACCTTTGACAAGTACTACCGCCCGCGCTGGAAGCACATCAAGAAGCTGGCCGACGCCGGCACGCCGTTCAAGAACTACGGCCTCGCCAAGCTGTGCCAGTGCTGCCAGCTGCCGACCGTGTTCACCGAGCCGGACGACCCGACCCTGACCTGCCACCGGGAGACCGTCTATAAGGGCCAGAAATACCACTTCTGCTCTGACGGTTGCCAACACGTCTTCGAGAACGAGCCGGAGAAATACGTGCAGGCCTGGCTGCCGATGCCGCAGCTGTTCCAGGAGCCGATCAACGGCGATCTGGGCGCCTGGATGGAGTGGGTCAGTCTGCGTGACGGCAAGGACAACGGCGACTACGCCGGCTCCGAAGACCAGCAGAACTTCGAAGCCTGGCGCGGCCTGGCTACCACCAACCAATAAAGAGCGCCGGCCGACCCCCGGGCACGACCACCCCGTGGGGGCGAATTCATTCGCCCGCGGAGGTGGATCAACGCAGGGAGGGCGAATGAATCCGCCCTCCTACACACAAGGTCGGCCGCCTGGAAAATCAAAGGAGACTCAAGATGACCGTAGCTGCAATCCGTGAATACATCGGCGTGCCGCGCGACAGCGTGGAAAATTTCGGCGGCAAGCAGATCGTGTATGCGAGCTGGGACCGCCACCTGCTGTTCGCTGCGCCCTTCCTGCTGTGCCTGCCACCCGAGACGCGCTTCCGCGACCTCGTCGACGGCCCGCTGACGGCCCTGCTGCAGGCCGATCCGGATGCCGCCGCCATCGACTGGACGAAGGTCGAATGGCTGAAGGACAACCAGCCGTGGACGCCGGATTTCGACGCCAGCCTGGCTGCCAACGGCATTGGCCACAAGGACCAGCTGCGCTTCCGCACGCCTGGCCTCAACAGCTTGTCGGCCGCCGCCTGAGGAGTGCACGATGAGCTATGAGCTGACCATCGAACCCCTCGGTCAGACCATCGAGATCGAGGAGGGGCAGACCATCCTCGATGCCGCGCTGCGTGCCGGCATCTATCTGCCCCACGCCTGCTGCCACGGCCTGTGCGCCACCTGCAAGGTGCAGGTGAGCGACGGGGAGGTGGAGCACGGCGAAGCGTCCAGCTTCGCGCTGATGGACTTCGAGCGGGACGAGGGCAAGTGCCTGGCCTGCTGCGCCACGGCCCAGAGCGATCTGGTTATCGAGGCGGAGATCGAGGAAGACCCGGATGCCGAGAACCTGCCGGTGCGGGATTTCGACGGCACCGTGACGCGCATCGAGTCCCTCACGCCGACCATCAAGGGCGTGTGGATCAAGCTCGACGAGCCGATGCGCTTCCAGGCTGGCCAGTACGTGAACCTGGAGCTGCCCGGCGGTATCGGCAGCCGCGCCTTCTCCATCGCCGGTGCGCCATCAAAGGACGGCGAGGTGGAGCTCAATATCCGCATTGTGCCGGGCGGGCAGGGCACCACCTACGTCCACGAGAAGATGCAGGCCGGCGAGAAGGTGCGCATCAGCGGGCCCTACGGGCGCTTCTTCGTGAAGAAGTCGGCCCAGGTGCCGGTGCTCTTCATAGCCGGTGGATCGGGCCTGTCGAGCCCGCGCTCGATGATCCTCGACTTGCTTGAAGAGGGCTTCGAGCGGCCGATCACGCTGGTGTACGGCCAGCGTACGCGGGACGAGCTGTACTACCACGACGACTTCCTGGCGCTGGCCGGGAAGCACCCCAACTTCCGCTACGTGCCGGCCCTGTCGGGCGAGCCGGAAGACTCCGGCTGGAGCGGCTTCCGCGGCTTCGTGCATGAGGCTGCCAAGGCCGCCTTCGACAATGATTTCCGCGGTAACAAGGCCTATCTGTGCGGCCCGCCGCTGATGATCGAGGCCTGCATCACCACGTTGATGCAGGGGCGTCTGTTCGAGCGTGACATCTACACCGAGAAGTTCATTTCTGCGGCCGATGCCCAGCAGGTGCGCAGCCCGCTGTTCAAGGCGATCTGAGCGGATCGGCGCGTGGAGCGCCGATTTCGCGCGCCGATTTAAATACCTAAAAGGTATTAGATGCTCAGAATTAAAGTATTGGACGGTATAGAAGCCCATTCTTAGACTGGCTTCCATACCGGCTCAGCCCGGATGGCATCCAGACAACATACCGAGGTAAGCATGCGTCTCATCGAGAATTTCATCGGCGGCGAATACACCGCCGGCCTCAGCGGCAAGACCTTCGAGAAGCGCTCGCCGGTGGACAACCGGGTCATCGCGCGGATCAGCGAGGCTGGCCGCGGCGAGGTGGATGCGGCCGTGCAGGCCGCCCGGGCGGCCCTCCACGGGGAATGGGGCGGGCTGACGCTGGAGCAGCGCGTCGATCTGCTGTACGGCGTGGCCGACGAGATCACCCGCCGCTTCGAGGACTTCGTGGCCGCCGAAATGGCCGACACCGGGCAACCGTCCCACGTCATGCGGCAGGTGTTCATTCCGCGCGGCGCGGCCAACTTCAAGGTCTTCGCCGACATGGTCAAGAACGTGCCGGCGGAGTCCTTCCAGATGTCCACGCCGGACGGCCGCGGTGCGCTGAACTACGCGATCCGCGTGCCCAAGGGCGTGATCGGCGTGATCAGCCCGTGGAACGCGCCCTTCCTGCTGATGACCTGGAAGGTCGGCCCCGCGCTGGCCTGTGGCAACACGGTGATCGTCAAGCCGTCCGAAGAGTCGCCACACACTGCGGCGCTGCTCGGCGAGGTGATGAACGCGGTGGGCATTCCGAAGGGCGTCTATAACGTGATCCACGGTTTCGGGCCGGATTCCGCCGGCGAGTTCCTGACCCAGCATCCGGGCGTCGACGCAATCACCTTCACCGGCGAGACGCGCACCGGCTCGGCGATCATGAAGGCAGCCTCGAACGGCATGCGCGACGTGTCCTTCGAGCTGGGCGGCAAGAACGCCGGCATCGTCTTCGCCGACGCGGACTTCGACGCGGCGGTGGACGGCATCTTCCGCTCGGCCTTCCTCAATACCGGGCAGGTCTGCCTGGGTACCGAGCGGGTGTATGTGGAACGGCCTATCTTCGACAAGTTCGTCGCGGCGCTGAAGACCAAGGTCGAGGCGGTCAAGTTCGGTCGCCCGGAAAACCACGACGCCAACTACGGCCCGCTGATCAGCCAGGAGCACCGCCAGAAGGTCCTGTCCTACTACCGCAAGGCGGTGGAGGAGGGCGCCACCGTGGTGACCGGCGGTGGCGTGCCCGACGTGCCCGCCGAGCTGGCCGAAGGTGCCTGGGTGCAGCCGACGATCTGGACCGGCCTGCCGGAAAGCGCGGCCGTCGTGCAGGAGGAAATCTTCGGACCGTGCTGCCACATCCGCCCGTTCGACAGCGAGAACGAAGTCGTGCAACTCGCCAACGACACCGACTACGGCCTATCCACGACGATCTGGACCACCAACCTGGCCCGCGCTCACCGGGTGGCGGCGCGCGTCGAGGTGGGTATCACGTGGATCAACAGCTGGTTCCTGCGCGACCTGCGCACGCCCTTCGGCGGCTCCAAGCAGTCTGGCATCGGCCGCGAAGGCGGCGTGCATTCGCTGGAGTTCTACACCGAGACCAGAAACATCTGCGTGAAGCTCTGACGCACTCCCCACAGGACAGAGAGATGAACGAAGAACAGATCCAACACTACGGCGACGCGCTGTACGACGCGTGGCGCGAGCGCCGCACGATTGCGCCGCTGCTCGAACAGGAGCCGGACATCACCCTCGCCGACGCCTACCGCATCCAGCTGCGCTACATCGAGCGCCGCGTGGCGGCCGGCGAGACCATCGTCGGCAAGAAGATCGGCGTGACCAGCAAGCCGGTGCAGGACTTCCTCGGCGTGTTTCAGCCGGATTTCGGCCAGCTCACGTCGGGCATGGTCTATCAGGAAGGCGATGTGATCGATCTGGGCACGCTGATCCAGCCCAAGGCCGAGGCGGAGCTGGCCTTCGTGCTGAAGGAAGACCTGCAGGGGCCGGGCGTCACCGCGATGGACGTGATCCGCGCTACCGACTACGTGGTGCCGTGTTTCGAGATCGTCGATTCGCGCATCACCGACTGGAAGATCCGCATCCAGGACACCGTCGCCGACAACGCCTCCTGCGGCGTGTATGTGCTCGGTAAGGCCAAGGGCGACCCGCGCAAGCTCGACATCACGCTGGCCGGCATGGTGTTGGAGAAGAACGGCGAGCTGCACTCCACCGGCGTCGGGGCGGCGGTGCAGGGCTCGCCGGCCAACGCGGTGGCCTGGCTGGCCAACACCCTCGGCGAGCTGGGCATCCCGTTCAAGGCCGGCGAGGTGATCCTGTCCGGTTCCCAGTCGGCCCTGGTGCCGGTCGCTGATGGCGACGAGCTGGTGTGCACTGTCGGCGGCCTTGGCAGCTGCCGCGTCAAATTTTCCGGCAGGAGCGCCGTATGAGCATGGAAATCACCCTGTCCCGCGAGGACATCGTCCGCCTGTGCGAGCGCGTCGAAGGCGCCCAGACCCGCGCCTACGCGATCCCCAAGCTGACCGACGAATATCCGGGCATGACCATCGGCGACGGCTACGCCGTTCAGCTGGAACTGCGCCGGCGCTTTCTCGCCCGCGGCCACAAGCAGGTCGGCTGGAAGGCCGGCCTCACGTCCAAGGCCAAGATGAAGCAGATGGGCGTCGACGTGCCGTCGATCGGTTTCCTCACCGACCGCATGGCGCGGCCGGAGAACGCGGCCATCTCCACCGCCGACCTGGTCCATCCGCGCGTCGAGTGCGAGGTCGCCTTCGTGATGAAGGACGAACTGAAGGGGCCGGGCTGCACCGCTGGCGCCGTGCTGGCAGCCACCGATTACGTACTGCCGGCGGTGGAAATCATCGATTCGCGCTTCTCCGGCTTCAAGTTCGACCTGCCCAGCGTGGTGGCGGACAACGGCTCGTCGGCCCGCTTCGTCGGCGGCGGCCGTGCCCGCTACGCGCGGGATCTGGATCTGCGGACCCTCGGCGTGGTGCTCGAGAAGAACGGCGAGATCGTTGCGATGGGCGCCTCGGCGGCGGTGCTCGGCCATCCGGCCGAGGCCATCGCAATGCTGGTGAACATCCTCGCCGAGCTCGGCGAGAGCCTGCCCGCCGGCAGTTTCGTGATGAGCGGCGGCATCACCGAGGCCATTGCCGTGAAGCCGGGCGACAGCGTGATCGCCCGTTTCCAGGAACTGGGCAGCGTGTCGATGCGCTTTGTCGAATAAGTCCGAGGAGAACCCGATGCCAATTATCGAAATGCACATGATGGTGGGCCGCACCACCGAGCAGAAGCACAAGGTTGCCGCGGCGGTAACCGAGGCGGTGGCGAAGAGCTTGGATTGCAGTGCCGAGACTGTCCGCATCCTGATCACCGAACACGCCACCGACGGCTTCTACGTCGCCGGACAGACCATGGCCCAGCGCGCTGCCGCGCGGGCCGCCCAGGAGCAGAACGCATGAAGAAGATCCGCTGTGCCTTGATCGGCTCCGGCAACATCGGCACCGACCTGATCTACAAGATCCAGCGCAGCCCGGTGCTGGAGCCGGTGTGGATGGTCGGCATCGACCCCGAATCCGAAGGCCTCGCCCGCGCCCGCAGCATGGGCCTGAAGACCACTGCCGAAGGCGTGGACGGCCTGTTGCCCCACGTGCTGGAAGACAACATCCAGATCGCCTTCGACGCCACCAGCGCCTACGTGCATGCGGAGAACAGCCGCAAGCTCAATGAGCTGGGCGTGCTGATGATCGACCTGACGCCGGCCGCCATCGGCCCCCTGTGCGTGCCGCCGGTGAACCTGCGCGAGCACGCCGACAAGGTGGAGATGAACGTCAACATGATCTCCTGCGCCGGCCAGGCGACGATTCCCATCGTCAATGCGGTGTCGCGCATCCAGAGCGTAGGCTACGCGGAGATCGTCGCCAGCTTGGCCTCCAAGTCGGTTGGCCCCGGCACCCGCGCCAATCTGGATGAGTTTACCTACACCACCTCCGGTGCCATCGAGAAGGTCGGCGGTGCGCGCAAGGGCAAGGCGCTGGCCATCATCAACCCGGCCGAGCCGCCGATGATCATGCGCAACACCATCTCCTGCCTGACCGACGACGAGCCGGACCACGTGAAGATCACCGAGTCGATCCTGCAGATGATCAAGGAAGTGCAGAAGTACGTGCCGGGCTACCGCTTGGTGAACGGCCCGATCTACGACGGCAACAAGGTCCAGGTCTTCATGGAAGTGGCCGGGCTCGGCGACTACCTGCCCAAGTACGCCGGCAACCTCGACATCATGACTGCGGCCGCTACGCGTACCGCCGAGATGTTCGCCGAGGAGATCCTGGCCGGGCGCATTCAGCTTCAAGCCGTGGAGGCCGCATGATGAGCAGCACCAATAATCTGAAGGGCCGCAAGGTTGTCCTGCATGACATGTGCCTGCGCGACGGCATGCACGCCAAGCGCGAGCAGATCAGCGTTGAGCAGATGGTCAAGGTTGCCACCGCGCTGGATGCCGCCGGCGTGCCCTACATCCAGGTCACCCACGGTGGCGGCCTGGGGGGTAATTCGCTGCAGCACGGTTTTGCGCTGGCGAGCAACGAGGAATACATCAGCGCCGTGGCGCCGAAGATGAAGCAGGCCAAGGTGTCGGTGCTGCTGATCCCGGGCCTCGGCACCATGAAGGAGTTGCAGTCCGCCTACGACTGCGGTGCCCGCAGCGTGCACGTGGCGACCCATTGCACCGAGGCTGATACTTCGCCCCAGCACATCGCCTTCGCGCGCAAGCTGGGCATGGACACCACCGGTTTCCTGATGATGGCCCACCTCAACGACCCGGCCGGCATCGCCAAGCAGGGCAAACTGATGGAGGACTACGGCGCCCATACGGTGTACGTCACCGACTCGGCCGGCTACATGCTGCCGGAGGACGTAAAGGCCCGCGTGCAGGCCCTGCGCGACGTGCTCAAGCCGGAGACGGAGATCGGCTTCCACGGCCACCACAACCTGGGCATGGGCATTGCCAATTCCATCGCCGCCATCGAGGCCGGCGCGAGCCGCATCGACGGTTCGGTGGCTGGCCTGGGCGCTGGCGCCGGCAACACACCGCTGGAGGTGTTCGCCGCCGTCTGCGAGCGCATGGGCATCGATACCGGCGTCGATCTGTTCAAGCTGATGGACGCCGCCGAGGACATCATCGTGCCGATGATGGACCACATCGTGCGCGTCGACCGGGAATCCCTGACCCTTGGTTTTGCCGGCGTCTATTCGACCTTCCTGCTCCATTCCAAGCGGGCCGCCGAGCGTTTCGGGGTGCCGGCGCGGGACATCCTGGTGGAGCTGGGCCGCAAGAAGATGATCGGCGGCCAGGAGGACATGATCATGGACACCGCGCTGACCATGGCCAAGGAACGCGGCCTGCTGAAGGAAGTTGCCGCCTGACACCCGCCACGACGGGGCGCCCACGCAGGCGCCCCGCAATCCACACCTTTCAACGGAGACAAAGACATGGCACTCAGGGGATTGCTTCGCCTCGGCGAAGTGGCGCTACGCGTGCTCGACATGGGCGAAGCCCGCGAGCATTACGGCAAACGCATGGGCCTGCACGAGGTGATGACCGACGCCGCCGGCCAGGTGTACTACAAGGCCTGGGACGAGCACGACCACCATTGCCTGGTGCTGCGCGAGGCCGACTCGGCCGGCATCGACTACTTCGCCTTCAAGGTCTTCGACGATGCGACGCTCGACACGCTGGAGCCGAAGATCCGCGCTTTCGGCCTGCAGGTGGAGCACATCGAGGCCGGCGTCTACCCGAAGAGCGGGCGGCGCCTGCAATTCACGCTGCCCAGCGGCCACGTGATGCAGCTCTACGCCCACAAGGAGCAGACCGGCAACAGCATGCCGCTGCTCAATCCTGGGGTCTTGCCGGACGAGGGCGTGATCCGCGGCTTCCGCATCAACCGCCTCGATCACGCGCTGCTTGGTGGTGTGAACATTGACGAATCGGCGCGGCTGTTTACCGAGGTGTTCGATTTCGACCTCAGCGAACGCCTGATCGACGCCGAGAGCGGCCAGTCCCTGGCGCTGTTCCTGAGCTGCACCACCACGCCGCATGACATCGCCTTTGTGCTGCAACCGACGCCGGGGCGCTTCCATCACGTGTCTTTTCTGCTCGAGTCGGTGACCGACGTGATCCACGCGGCGGACCTGATCGGCAAGTACCGCATCCCGGTGGACGTGGGGCCGAACCGTCACGGGGTGACCCGCGGCGCGACGATCTACTTCTTCGACCCGTCGGGCAATCGCAACGAGGTGTTCTCCGGCGGCTATGTGCATTACCCGGACACGCCGACCCTCACCTGGGACACCACCGAACTGGGCCATGCGACCTTCGCCCAGGACAATGTGGTGCGCGAGAGCTTCCTGACGGTGCTGACGGGCTGAAAGGACCCCTGAACATGAATACGGCAGAAGAACTGGCTATTGTCGTCGGGGCTACCGGTGCTTTCGGCAATGCCATCGTGGACCGGCTGACGGCCGCCGGCCTGGGCGTGGTGGCAGTCGCCCGCAGCGCCGGGTCGCTGGCGGCTTTGCAGGACCGGGTGCCCGGCCTGACGGCTTGCGTGGCCGACATCGCGGACGACTCGGCAATCGCCGCCATCGCTGCGGCGGTCAACCGGCCGGTACGGATGGTGGTGCACGGACCTGGCGTGGCGGTGGCGGGCGGCATCCTCAGCGCGCCGACGGCGAGCATGGTGGATGCGGTGAACATCAAGGTCGGCGGCCTGCTGCGCCTGACGCGGGCGGTTGATGGTTTGCTGTCGGCCGGTTCGCGGATCGTCGCCATCGGCGGCCATTACGGCTTCGAGCCGACAGCCTACGCGGCGGCGGCTGGTGTGGCCAACGCGGCGCTGGTGAATGTGGTGCGCCAGCTCAGCCTGGCCTATGGCCCGCGGGGCGTGACGGCGCACCTGATCGCTCCAGGACCGGCCGATACCGAGCGCCTGCGCCGGGTCGCCGCCGACCGTGCCGCACTGCGTGGCATCACGGTGGATGAGGTGCTGGCCGAGATGCTCGCCGATTCGTCCATTGGCCGCTTCACCACGCCGGAGCAGGTGGCCTGGGCGGTGTCCGTGCTGCTGGCGCCGGAGGCCGACTCGATGACCGGCTCCAGCCTGATGCTCGATTCCGGCCGCCGCCGCGGCCTGCCCTAGGAGGTGTCGTCATGCCGATCATCAATTTTCATCTCGTCGAAGGCCTGAGCACGCCCGCGCAGGACGAGCGTCTGCTGCTCGGGGCATGCCGGCTCTATGCACAAGTGCTGGATGCGCCGATGGACCGGGTGCGCGCCTTTATTACATCTCACCGGCCGTCGCAGATGGCGGTGGCCGGCGATCTGGTGGCGCATAACGGGCTGCATGCGCCATGGTTCGATTTCATTGTCCTCGACGGACGTCCGCTGGTGCAGCGACAGCATTTGCTGAGGGGCTTCACCGATCTGATCGTGGATGTGCTCGGCGTGCGCCGTGAGCTGGTGCGCGGCTGCTGCCGGCGCGTTCAGCCAGAGGATTGGGCCATCGGTGGCGAACCGGCCAGTGTGTTGCGCAAGGACGAAGTGGATGCGCGTGCCCGGGCGGCGGCCTCCGGTGCCGCATGAAATGGGGCTCCCGTCCTTGTGTCTCCCTCGACCGACGTAATTCCTCTCCTCCCTGAGTTTGTCGGTCGTTGCTTGACCCCTGCGTGACCAGTCGTCGCGCAGGGGTTCTTTTTTTGTGCTGTCGGACGTGGCTTATGATGTGCGTCAGGCCTGTGCCGGGATGGTTGAACAACAAAGTCTGATGAAGGATGGGGACTACATGGAATTACAGAACAATCGCTTCAAGGAGCGCCTGTTGGCGGGAGATCTGCAGTACGGCCTGTGGCTTGGGCTGTCGGAGATCTTCAGCGCGGAAATCTGTGCGGGCGCGGGTTTCGACTGGCTGCTGATCGATGCTGAGCACGGTCCGAACGATTTGCGCTCGATCTTCGCGCAGCTGCAGGCCATCGCGCCTTACGATTCGCAGCCTGTCGTGCGGCCGCCGCAGGGCGACCATGTGCTGATCAAGCAGTTGCTGGAAACGGGCGTGCAGACCCTGCTGATCCCGATGGTCGAATCGGCGGAGCAGGCGCGGCATCTGGTCGAGGCGATGCGCTACCCGCCGGAAGGCATCCGCGGCGTTGGCAGTTCGATCGCCCGCGCCGCTCGCTGGGGGCGGATCACCGACTATGCTGAGCGGGCCAACGATGAGATGTGCCTGCTGGTGCAGGTCGAAACCCGCACTGGCCTGGAAAATCTTGATGCGATCCTGGCGGTGCCGGGCGTCGATGGGGTGTTTTTCGGGGCGGTGGATCTGGCGGCGTCCTTCGGTTTGCTTGGCCAGCCGAATCATCCGGACATCGTTGGGCGCATCGAAGACGGCCTGCGGCGTACCGCGGCCTGCGGCAAGGCTGGTGGCGTGCTGTGCGGCAATCGCGAGCTGGTTGCCCGCTACCGCGAGGCGGGTGCTCGCTTCATCGCGGTGGGCGTCGATTCGATGCTGCTGGCAGCGGCCACGTCGGAACTCTGTGCGTCCTTCAAGGGTGGCGGTTTCGACGGGCTGGGCGGCTACGGCTGATCCACGCGCGGTCTGAGCGGGTCTTGCAAAAGGCCCGTGATTGTGCCAACATCGCCGGCTCCCTCGGGATAGAGGAAGCGTTTTCTCTATCCGCCGAGGCGTAACCTTGTCCTACCGTTCGCATGACGGGGGGCTTCTATCCACAAGGAGATTCCATGCGGCATTACGAAGTCGTATTCATTGTTCACCCCGATCAAAGCGAGCAAGTGCCCGCCATGATCGAGCGTTATCGTTCCCTCGTGACCTCCCAGAACGGCCAGATCCATCGCCTGGAAGACTGGGGTCGTCGTCAGCTGGCCTACCCGATCCAGAAGATCCACAAGGCTCACTACGTGCTGATGAACATCGAGTGTGATCAGTCCACCATTGCTGAGCTGGAGCACGGCTTCAAGTTCAACGACGCTGTTCTGCGCTACCTGTCCATCCGCACCAAGCGTGCCGTGACCACCCCGTCGCCGATGATGAAGGAAGAAAAGGCTCGTTCCCTGACTTCCGCTTCGGGTGACGAGGCCAAGCCGGCCGAGCAGCCCGCTGCCTGAGTTGCAGGAGCAGTTTCGCAACAGTTTTGAGATTGATGGCGTCCTGACCGAAATCGGCGCCTTGCGTTACTCCCCCGGCGGCGTGCCGGTGCTGGCAGGGCGCTTGGAGCATCGGTCAAGGCAGGTCGAAGCAGGTGTGGAGAGGGATGTCAGCCTTGAGCTGCAGGTCGTGGCTCTCGGTGACAAGGCGAATTTGCTCGCCAGCGCCCGTTTGGGATGTCCGGCGCGTATCGCCGGATTCCTCGCTGCCAAGAGCCTGCGTAGTAGGACGCCTGTATTGCACATCGATACGATCGAATTTTTGGAAGGAATGAATCATGGCATTCAAGCCAGCAACGAAGCGTAAGGACGACCGTGGCGGTCGCAGCCTCTTTAAGCGTCGCAAGTTCTGCCGTTTCAGTGCAGAAAAGATTGAAGAAATCGATTACAAGGATGTGGACATCCTGAAGGACTTCATCACCGAAAACGCCAAGATCATGCCGGCTCGCATCACCGGCACCAAGTCTGGCTATCAGCGTCAGCTGTCCACCGCGATCAAGCGTGCCCGCTTCCTCGCCCTGCTGCCCTACACCGACCTGCATCAGTAATTCCGGAGAGACAGCATGCAAATCATTCTTTTGGACAAAGTTGTCAATCTGGGTGGCCTCGGTGACGTGGTCAAGGTCAAGGACGGTTACGCTCGTAACTTCCTGATCCCGCAGGGCAAGGCCAAGCGTGCCAACGCCGCGAACCTGGCTGAGTTCGAAGCCCGTCGCGCCGAGCTTGAGCGCATCGCTGCCGAGCAACTGGCTGCGGCTCAGGCTCAGGGCGAGAAGCTCGAAGGCTCTGTCGTGACCATCTCCCGCAAGGCGGGTGTCGATGGCCGTCTGTTTGGTTCCGTGACCAATGCCGACATCGCTGAAGCGCTGAAGGCTCTGGGCTTTGGCGTCGAGAAGGCTGCTGTCCGCATGCCGGAAGGTCCGCTGAAGGTTGTCGGCGAGTTCCCGCTCGTTGTCTCCCTGCATACCGACGTGACTGCTAACATCGCTGTCACGGTGGTTGGCGAGAACTGATCGCCAGGAGAGCCATGCTCCCCACAAAAAAGGCTGCCATGTGCAGCCTTTTTTGCTTTCTGGCCTCAGGGCCTCGTTTTTTGTGTTGCTGAAGAACCATGCGTAAATCCGATAGCCATTCCGAAGATCCCGTCATGTCTGCCTTGAGGCTGCCGCCGCATTCCATTGAGGCGGAGCAATCCTTGTTGGGTGGTCTGATGATCGACAACTCCGTATGGGAGCGCGTCGGCGATATCGTCAATGAAGCAGATTTCTACCGGGATGATCATCGGCGGATCTTTCGCCATATCGCCAAGTTGGTGGAAATGGGCAAGCCGGCTGACGTGGTGACGGTGTTTGAGAGTCTGGAGAAGAGTGGTGAGGCGGAGCATATCGGCGGCCTTGCCTATCTGGGAGAGATGGCCAACAGCACGCCGTCGGCTGCGAACGTGCGTCGCTACGGGGAAATCATTCGGGAACGGGCTATCTTGCGCAAGCTGGTGTCCGTTGGTGATGATATCGCCGCCAGTGCGCTGACCCCATCTGGGAAGGACGCCAAGACCCTGCTCGACGAGGCGGAAGCGAAGGTGTTTGAGATCGCCGAGGCTGGCGCGCGGACGGTGAGCGGCTTTCAGGCGATTCAGCCCATCCTCGGGCAGGTGGTCGATCGCATCCAGGAGTTGTATGACCGTGATTCGCCGGCAGGCATTACGGGAGTGCCCACGGGCCTGACTGATCTGGATGAGAAGACCTCGGGCCTGCAGCCGTCCGACATGATCGTGTTGGCCGCGCGTCCCGGTATGGGCAAGACCTCGCTGGCGCTGAATATTGCTGAGACGGTCGCGGTGGAGGCGGGGCTGCCCGTGGCGATCTTCTCGATGGAAATGCCGGGTACTCAGCTTGCAACCCGTTTTCTCTCGTCTGTTGGTCGTATCGATCAGCACAAAATCAGGACGGGTAAATTGAATGACGAGGAGTGGCAGCGTCTCACCTATGCGCTGGGCAAGTTGCATGAGGCACCTATCTTCATTGATGAGACGCCTGGGCTGAATCCGACGGACCTGCGAGCCCGGTGCCGGCGGCTGCATCGTCAGTGTGGGCGGCTTGGCCTGATCGTCATTGACTATCTGCAGCTGATGACATCGCTTAAGGAGAGCGATAACCGTTCGGCTGAGCTGTCCGAGATTTCCCGTTCGGTCAAGTCACTGGCCAAGGAGCTCCACGTGCCGATCATTGCGCTGTCGCAGCTCAATCGTAGTCTTGAGCAGCGACCGAACAAGCGCCCTGTTGCGTCTGATCTGCGGGAGTCCGGCGCGATTGAGCAGGATGCGGATATCATCATGTTCATTTACCGGGATGAGATCTATAACCCCGACTCTCCGGACAAGGGGATGGCAGAGCTCATCATTTCCAAGCATCGGAATGGTTCGACAGGGACCGTCCGGATGACCTTCCTCGGCGAGTTCACGCGCTTTGAGAACTTCACTGGAACCTATACAGGAGCTGCTCCAGAATACTGATTTTCTCTGGATTGAAATTTATTCGTTTAATAGTGTTGACGGGTTCTGATAATTCTTTATAATGCGCAGCTCTTTCGCTGCAGCGCGTTACGAAGTAAGCGCTACG
>NZ_MWUM01000423.1 GCF_002028455.1 Zoogloea sp. LCSB751
CTCTAGGCCGATTTCTTCAGCGATTACAGTACCGCCAGTTAAAATCGCTACGTCTTGCAGCATGGCTTTACGACGGTCACCAAAGCCTGGGGCTTTAACCGCTGCCACTTTCACGATACCGCGCATGTTGTTAACAACGAGCGTTGCTAAGGCTTCGCCTTCAACATCTTCGGCAACGATCAGTAATGGCTTACCAGTTTTTGCCAGACCTTCAAGGATTGGTAACAGTTCGCGAATGTTAGAGATTTTTT
>NZ_MWUM01000424.1 GCF_002028455.1 Zoogloea sp. LCSB751
CCCAGGAAAATTTTTTGGCCAAGATGTGGCTAAACGCCATTCAATCACCTCTTTAACAGGAGGCCCTTCAGCAACGGAAATAGACTCCGCATGTTGAGATGAGGGATTACAGCCAGTCACGCCAAAAAACAATACCGCTAATAACAGCCCCCCCAAATAACGCATCACGCACTCCCCGCAACAAAAACTGTTAACCACATGAAAAATAGCACTCTTTTTGTAGAAAATAGGCGCTTAACTCAATAAATAGA
>NZ_MWUM01000425.1 GCF_002028455.1 Zoogloea sp. LCSB751
AGACCACGTTTCGTGGCAGCGGCCCGACCGGTACGGCGATCGCGACGTCGGCGCGCCCCGCGGCGACGTCCTCTATGAGGGCCTCCGAGCCGCTGACCTGAAGCCGGACCTCGACCGCCGGGTGGCGGTGACGGAAGGCGGCCAGCGCCGCCGCCAGGTTCAGGACGCCAGGGCAGGCCTCCGATCCCACCGTCACCACCCCGCCGAGCAGCCCGGAGACGGCGTCCACCGCGGTGCGAGCCGCGCGTGCG
>NZ_MWUM01000426.1 GCF_002028455.1 Zoogloea sp. LCSB751
CATAAATTCCTCTTTAGTAATTGCTTTTATTTATCAATCAGAAAACTGGGTTGATGAAAGCCATTCTAGGGAACCAAAAGATAAATAATGTGATTTGCCAGAGAGGATATTTCCCTTATTAGTGAAGACGGTGTCGTTGAATTTTTAATTGCTTTATAAGGTTGAATTTTGGGTAATAATTCGCTTTTTTAGATTGTAATTTGTGGTGACACACATTATTTGTGATATTTATGTAAATTTGTAAGCATTTA
>NZ_MWUM01000427.1 GCF_002028455.1 Zoogloea sp. LCSB751
TACCGATCAAGGCGCCGGCGGCCTGAGCCTGATCCCAGGGCACGCCGATCAGCCAGGAGACGGGGGCGAACAGCCAGCCCAGGATGATCTGGAAGCTCAGATCCAGCCCCACCAGATCACCGGCCCAGCCCAACAGGCCGTTGAGCATGGCGATCACCCCGACGAACGCCAACAGGGTCGCGCCCACCGCCACAGCGATGTTGAGGCCGGACATGGCGCCATCGGCCGCCGCTTCAATCACGTTGGTGGC
>NZ_MWUM01000428.1 GCF_002028455.1 Zoogloea sp. LCSB751
TGCCCGATTGTTTCCAGCCGGCGTGAAAGCCTTGCATGGCTTCGAAGTTTTCGCGATTGAGATAGGTTTCGCCGAATTGCAGGCGGCGGATCACGTAAAAAGCTTCGTTGAGGTTGGTGGTGTATACCGAGCTGGTGAGGCCGAAGGCGCTGTCGTTGGCCAGCGCAATCACTTGGTCGAGCGTGTCGAAAATCGCAATGGGCAGCACGGGGCCGAAGGTTTCTTCCTGCATGATGTCCATGCTGTTGTC
>NZ_MWUM01000429.1 GCF_002028455.1 Zoogloea sp. LCSB751
GTAGTCGAGGTGGGACTTGGCACTGAACAGACCCAGCACCTTGCCGCTCTCTATCTTGGCGAGATCGCTCTGGGTGGTGACGTACTGATAGCCCTGGGCACTGAGCTCGGCGGTGAGATCCCGGCCATCGGCCCGGCCCCCCTTGTTGCTGGCGCTGTAGGGGGTCCAGTGATTGGCTCCGCCCCCCATCAGCACGTCCACCCCGTCTCCGAGCGCGGTGTTGAAGCCTGCGCCCCCGGGGACCGCCTGC
>NZ_MWUM01000430.1 GCF_002028455.1 Zoogloea sp. LCSB751
TAAAGGCTTTGGTGAGTTAGATATTCACTTTGTGCCCTTATCAGCACTCAATGGCGACAACGTGGTCGAGCCAAGTTTACATACCCCTTGGTATCAGGGCGGTACATTACTGGAATTGTTGGAAACCATTGATACCCAACGTGAACTGAGTGCCTTACCCGTGCGCTTCCCTGTGCAATACGTGTCGCGTCCAAATCTGGATTTTCGGGGTTTTGCCGGTACTTTAGCCTCTGGTGTCATCAAGGTGGGT
>NZ_MWUM01000431.1 GCF_002028455.1 Zoogloea sp. LCSB751
TATGATACAGGGGTTTTAAATAATAGTATAAAAAAATAGTATGAACTTATTTTGCGCTAAGTTCATACTATTTTTAACTTTATTTTATAAATATTATTCTACTTCGTATATCCAGCCTTCTGGAGCTTCAACATCACCAAGTTGAATTCCTAAAAGTAAGTCATATAATTTTTGAGTTATAGGACCAACTTCAGTTTCGCTAAAGAATACATGCAATTTATCGTTATGTTGGATTCCACCAATAGGAGTT
>NZ_MWUM01000432.1 GCF_002028455.1 Zoogloea sp. LCSB751
ACCTGGAGTGGCAAGATAAAATTCTGTCGGCCAAGGAGCTTGGCTTTGATTTCATCGAGATATCCATTGATGAATCGGATGAAAAACTGCAGCGGCTGGATTGGTCAGATAGCGAAATCTATCAGCTCAGACACCTGTGCGAGCAGCACAGCCTCCCGCTCCACTCCATGTGCCTGAGCGCCCATCGCCGCTTTCCGTTCGGTTCGCAGGATCCGGCCATCCGCGAGCAGGCGGCCATCATCATGGAAAA
>NZ_MWUM01000043.1 GCF_002028455.1 Zoogloea sp. LCSB751
GGAGTGCCGAGGCTGTCCTGACCTCAAGCTCTCGAACCGCCCGGTGCGGACCCGCATGCCGGGTGGTGTGGCAGGGGTGCAGCCAATGATGGCTGCCCCCTGTGCCGATCCATCGCTTTTGCCGGCACCGGCGGGTGACGCGGCTTGACGAAGGGCCCGGCGGGCTCGGCGAAAGCCCCGGAAAGGCTCGCCAAGCCTGCCTTTTCGGTTTATAAAACGAGCACAACCAAAACAGTGGCATCGGGGGAGGGGAGATGATCAAGGCGACGTTGACCGGGCAGCGCCTGGTGGCCCTGTTCCTGTTCGGCTGGGTGATCGTGAATTACCCGGTGCTGGCCATTTTCGATGTGCAGGCCAGTCTGGCGGGCATTCCCATCCTCTATCTTTATGTGTTCGGGGTCTGGGCCGCGCTTATCGCGCTGATGGCCTGGGTCATCGAGCGCTAGCCGGCCGTGCTTCGATGAGCACGCCAAGCTCGTTTTCCGCGGGGCGCGCGACATGACCGGCACCACGATCGTCGTCGTGTCCTTCCTGTATCTGCTGCTGTTGTTCGCCGTGGCCTATGTGGGCGACAAGCGGGCGGATGCCGGGCGTTCGATCATCGCCAAGCCCTCCATCTACGCCCTGTCCCTGGCGGTGTATTGCACGACCTGGACCTACTATGGGAGCGTCGGGCGGGCGGCATCGTCGGGGCTCGGGTTCGTGCCGATCTTTCTCGGGCCGACACTGGTCGTCGGCCTGTGGTGGTTTGCGATGTTGAAGATGGTGCGGATCGGCAAGACCCTGCGGATCACATCCATCGCGGACTTCATTGCTTCCCGCTACGGCAAGAGCCATCTGCTCGGCGGCCTGGTGACGATCATTGCGGTGCTGGGCGTGATTCCCTACATCGCGCTGCAGCTGAAGGCGGTCTCCACCAGTTTCGCGATCCTCATCCAGTACCCGGCGATCGTGATGCCGGCGAAAGCGGCCACGCAGTCCTGGCTGACGGATACGACGCTGTACATCGCGCTGATCATGGCCGCGTTCACGATCCTCTTCGGCACCCGTCATCTGGATGCCACCGAGCGTCACGAGGGCATGGTCGCCGCGGTGGCCTTCGAGTCCCTCGTCAAGCTGTTGATCTTCCTTGCCGTCGGCGCCTACGTCACCTTCGGAGTCTTCGATGGCTTCGGGGATTTGTTCTCCCGCGCGGCCGAACGTCCCGAACTGCAACGCCTGATGACCATGGGGGCTGGCGGCAACAGCTATGGCAGCTGGTTCGCCATGACCCTGTTGTCCATGCTGGCGCTGATGTTCCTGCCGCGGCAGTTCCAGGTCGGCGTGGTGGAGAACGTCAACGAGAACCACCTGCGCCGGGCGATCTGGCAGTTTCCGTTGTACCTGCTGCTGATCAATCTCTTCGTGCTGCCGATTGCACTGGGCGGGTTGATGCATTTCGCGGGACAGGATGTGGATGCCGACACCTTCGTGTTGACGTTGCCGATGGCCTTCGGCCACGGCTGGCTGGCCCTGTTGGTGTTCATCGGTGGCCTGTCGGCAGCGACCGGCATGGTGATCGTGGAGACCATCGCCCTGTCGACGATGGTCTGCAACGACCTGGTGATGCCTTTCCTGCTGCGCTACCGCTGGCTGCCCATGCAGGGGGATGCGGATCTGTCCGGCGTCCTGCTGGGGATCCGGCGCTGGGCGATCGTGTTGATCCTGCTGCTCGGCTACTTGTATTTCCGCTTTGCAGGGGAGGCGCATGCGCTGGTCAGCATCGGGTTGATCAGCTTTGCTGCGGTAGCGCAGTTCGCGCCGGCCATGCTCGGCGGCATGTACTGGCGGGGGGCAACCGGTGGGGGCGCGTTGGCGGGGCTCTTTGGCGGTTTCGCGGTATGGCTGTATACGCTGCTGCTGCCCTCCTTTGCCAAGTCGGGCTGGTTGCCGGCCGATTTCCTGCGTGGCGGGCTGTTTGGCCTCGAAGCCCTGCGGCCGCAGGAACTGTTCGGCTTGCAGGGAATCGATCCGATTGCCCACAGCTTGTTCTGGAGCCTCTTCGTCAACATGGGTGCCTACGTCGGGGTTTCCTTGTTACGGCGTCCGAATGCGGTGGAGGCGGGACAGGCCATGTTGTTCGTCGATATCTTCAAGCAGTCCAGACCCGATGGCGATGCTTTTTGGCGCGGCAGCGCACGGGTAGGAGACCTGTTGCCGCTGATCGGGCGTTTCATTGGGCGGGAGCGTGCGTACAAGGTTTTTGCAGACTACGCGGAGAGCCGTGGCGTGGCGGGCGTGGACGCGCTGCCGGCGGACGCCGGTCTGGTGCATTTCGCTGAGACCACGCTGGCGGGGGCCATCGGCAGTGCTTCGGCACGGGTCATGGTGGCATCGGTGGTGCAGGAAGAGCCCCTTGGGCTCGACGAGGTGATGAACATTCTCGACGAAGCCTCCCAGGTACTGGCCTACTCCCGTCGCCTGGAGCAGAAGTCGCAAGAGCTCGAAGCCGCCACTCGCGAACTGCGTGCCGCCAATGAGCGTCTCAAGGAAGTGGATCGTCTGAAGGATGATTTCATGTCGTCGGTGACCCATGAGCTGCGTACGCCATTGACCTCGATCCGCGCCTTTTCCGAGATGCTGCTGGAGGATCCGGCCATCGACGTGGCCGACCGGACCCGTTTTCTGGGCATCATCGTCAGCGAGACGGAACGCCTGACCCGCCTGGTGAACCAGGTCCTCGATATGGCCAAGCTGGAGTCCGGTCATGCCGAATGGCAGAACGGCGAGGTCAATCTCATCGACGTGGTCGAGCAGGCGGTGGCGGCTACCAGCCAGCTGTTCAAGGATAAGAAGGTCGAGCTCGACGTGCAGCTACCTGCCCAGGTGCCGCTCCTGCTGGCAGACCGGGACCGCCTGGTGCAGGTCGTGCTCAATCTGCTCTCCAACGCGGTCAAGTTTGTGGTGAGGGGCAAGGGGCAGGTGGCGGTCGCCCTGTTCGAAACCGATGAGGGCTTGCGTGTCGATGTGCGCGACAATGGGCCTGGGCTGAACGTCTACGAGCAAGCCATCGTCTTCGAGAAATTCCGGCAGGGTGGGGACGCGATGACCGACAAACCCCAGGGCACCGGCCTCGGCCTGCCGATCAGCCGGCAGATCGTCGAGCACTACGGTGGTCGTCTGTGGGTGGAGAGTGCGGTCGGAGAAGGCGCATGTTTCTCGTTTCTGTTGCCTTGCGGCAAATCAACAGAAACGAAAGATGAGGCAAGATAAACTATAAATTCTCGCGCCCGGCGGAGGCTGCGTCTTTGCGCTTCCATCCGGGATGACGAAGAGGGAGGGGGATAGATGACCAAAAAAATACTGATTGCCGATGACGAGCAGAATATCGTCATTTCCTTGGAGTTCCTGATGAAACGCGAGGGTTTCGCGGTCTGCATCGCCAGCGACGGGCAGGAGGCCCTCGACATGGCGCGCCGGGAGGCGCCCGATCTGGTGTTGCTCGACGTGATGATGCCGCGCAAGAACGGTTACGAGGTGTGCCAGGAGATTCGTGCCGAACCGGCGCTGCAGGGCACGCGCATCCTGATGCTCACCGCCAAGGGACGTGAGACCGAGGTGACCAAGGGGCTGGCGATGGGTGCCGACGCCTACATGACCAAGCCCTTCTCCACGCGGGAGCTGGTGGCCAAGGTCAAGGCCCTGCTGGAGATCCCTGCGTGAGCCCCGTCGATGGGGATAAAGCGCAGCGTGGGGGCGGTTTCCTGGTGAGTGTCAAAGCCAGGCAGGGGTTGGCGATCCTGGTCGCCTGCGCGTTGGTCGTCGGCGTTCTCGCCCTGGCCGGCATTGCCCTGTGGCGCGATCTTGCCCCCGGTGAACGTGAGGTACTGGAGCCCGTCCTCAATCCCCGCATCGGTCTGTTGATCATGATCGGCCTGGTCGGCGCGGGGGCTGCCGCGGTGCTGATGAGGTCTTTTGCGGAGGAGGCTTTCGCTGCACCGGCCCAGCTTGCCGATGAAGTCGGGCTGATCGTCGGTACCGATCCGGCCCGTCGTATCAAGCCGGCGGGGTCGCCGGAACTGCAGCGCATCGCCGAATCGGTCAACCAACTGGCGGACCAGCGGCGCAGCCTGCAGGAGGACGTGGAGGTGCGCATCGGCGAGGCGCGCCGCTCGGTGGAGGAGGAGCGCAACCGGCTGGCGGCGCTGATGTCCGAGCTCAACCAGAGCGTGGTCGTCTGCAATCTGGATGGCCGTATCCTGCTCTACAACAACCGCGCGCGCCTGCAATTCAAGGCCATGTCGGATACGCCGACGGCGGCGGGGGGCGGAGAGATCATCGGGCTGGGTCGTTCGATCTACATGGTCTTCGAGCGCAGCCTCATCGCCCATGCGCTGGAGAGCATCCAGGAGCGCATCCGCCGGCGCAGCGCGCAGCCGGTGGCCAATTTCGTCACCACCACCCGCGCCGGCCAGCTGCTGCGCGTGCAGATGGCGCCGGTGCTGGGCAGCGGAGAAGCGGAGGGGGAGCCGGCCGTGTCCGGTTTCGTGCTGATGCTCGACAACATCACGCGCAACTTCGAAGTGGAAACCCGCCGCGACCAGATGCTCCACACCCTCACCGAGGGCAGCCGCTCGTCCCTGGCCAATCTGCGGGCCGCAGCGGAGATGCTGGAGTACCCGGATCTCGACGCCGAACTGAAGGACCGTTTCCTGAAGGTGATCCGTGACGAGGTGCAGGGCATGAGCGCGCGCCTTGACGACACGGCCAATGCTTTCGCCGACGCCCTCAAGACCCGCTGGCCCCTCGACGAGATGCTCGGGGCAGACCTGGTGGCGGCCGCCCAGCGGCGCATCGAGAAGAAGCTCGGCCTGCCCACCAAGCTGGAGGACGTGGACCCGCAGGTGTGGGTGAAGGTGGACAGCTTCTCGCTGCTGCAGGCCATCGGCTACCTGGCCAGCCGCCTGTCCGAGGAGTTCGAGGTGCGCGAGGTGCGTTTCCGCCTCAGCGCCGCGGGGCGCCTGGTCCACCTGGACCTGATCTGGTCCGGCCAGGCGATGAGTACCGAGACGGTAATGGCCTGGGAGCTGGAGCCGATGACTTTTGCTGGCGAGAGTTCGCCGCTGACGGTGCGCGACGTCATCGAGCGCCACGACGGCGAGATCTGGCTGCAGCGGGAAAAGGTCCAGCACCGCGCCTTCTTCCGCCTGCTGCTGCCGTCGGCGGTACCGCAGGAGCAGATCGAGGCGGCGGCCTACCTGAAGGGCGACAGCCGGCCGGAGTACTACGACTTCGACCTGTTCAAGCAGACTCCGGCGAGCCATGAGCTGGACGACTGCCTGCTGTCGGAGCTGACCTTCACGGTCTTCGATACGGAGACCACCGGGCTCAATCCGTCGGAAGGGGACGAGATCATCCAGATCGGTGCGACCCGCATCGTCAATGGCAAGCTGCGCAAGTCGGAGTCCTTCGATCAACTGGTAGACCCGCAACGTGAGCTGCCAGAGGAGTCGACCAAGATTCACGGCATCACGCCGGACATGCTCGTCGGCCAGCCGGCGATGGGCAAGGTACTGCCGGCCTTTCATGCGTTTGCCGAGGACACCGTGCTGGTGGCGCACAACGCGGCCTTCGACATGCGGTTCCTGCAGCTGAAAGAGGCCAGTACCGGGGTCCGCTTCACGCAACCGGTGCTCGATACGCTGCTGCTTTCGGCTGTGCTCCATCCGTCCCAGGAATCCCACCGCCTGGAGGCGATCAGTGAGCGCATGGGGGTCAGCGTGATGGGGCGGCACACTGCGTTGGGTGACGCGATCGTCACCGGTGAGGTTTTCCTGCGCATGATTCCGCTGCTGGCGGACATGGGGGTCCGGACGCTGGGCGATGCCCGCCGCGCATCCGAGAAGACCTATTACGCGCGGGTCAAATACTGAGGCCGGCGCATATGCCTGGGGCTGCTGCGGGAGGTGGTGCCGCCGGTCTGGCCACCTTGTTGCGCCGGGGGCCGGTGGCCGTTTCGCCTGATACCAGCGTCCGCGAGGCACTCGGCCGCATGTGCGCAGAGCGGGTCGGCACCGTGGTGGTGATCGATCCTGTCGGGCGTCTGCCGCTGGGCATCCTCACCCAGCGCGATGCCCTCCGGCGCGTCGCCCTGTTGGCGGGCAACCTGGACGAGGCGGTGGCTGGTGTCATGACGGGCGGTGTGGTGGCGCTACCGGTGGACGCCAGCGTGCATCAGGCGCGTCTGACCCTGGCCCGCCACGGCCTGCGGCATCTGGTGGTGGTGGATGAGCGGGGGCGCTTCGCCGGCGTGCTGTGCCGCGGCGATCTGTATGCGCGCGGGCGCCTGGCCACCGAGGACCTGATCGAGACGATCCAGGCCGTGGATGGTCCCGAGGCGCTCGCTGACGCCGCACACGGCCTGCGTGCAGAGGCTGCGGAGCGCGTCGATGCGGGGGAGGGCGCCCAGCAACTCGGGGAGTGGATCTCCCTCCTCAATGATCTGATCGTGCAGAAGGCCATCGAACTGGCCGAGGCGGAGTTTGAGTTGCCGCTGGTGAGCTGGTGTTGGCTGGGTTTCGGCTCGGAGGGGCGACTCGAGCAAACCCTGTCCACCGATCAGGACAATGGCCTGGTTTTCATGCCGGAACGGGGTGAGGATACCGATGGACTGCGCGCCCGTTTCCTGCCCTTCGCGCAGCGGGTCAATGCGCTCCTTGATGCCTGTGGCTACCCCTTGTGCCGGGGCGGTGTCATGGCCGGCAACCCTCGATGGTGCCTGTCCGTGGATGAATGGCGCGGGTGTTTCGCCGAGTGGATGTGCGCGGCCGGCCCGGAGAGCCTGCTCAACGGGACGATTTTCTTCGACCTGCGGGCGCTGGCCGGCGACGCCGCACTGGCGTCCGGCCTGATGCGCTGGCTGCTGGAGAGCGCCGCCGATAACGGGCTGTTCCTACGCTTCATGGCTGCCAACGCGTTAAGCGGTGGATTGCCCCTCGGCCGGATCCGCGATTTCGTGGTCGATCGCCGCAGCGGGCTGCTCGACCTGAAGCGGGACGGCAGCCGGCCCTTCGTCGATGCGGCACGTATCTTCGCGCTGGCCCTCGGGATTGCCGACACCTCCACCGTCGGGCGCCTGCGGACGACCGGTGCGACCCTCGGCTGGGCGCCCCGGGATGTCGGGGCGCTGGTGGAGGCCTTCGATTTCATCCAGTTGTTGCGCCTGCGCAGGCAGCGGGCGGCGACCCGTCCGCCCAACCAGGTGGCGCCTGCCGAACTCAACGAGATGGAACGCGCCCGCCTGAAGGAGGCCTTCCGTCAGGGGCGCCGGCTGCAGCACCTGCTCGCGCTGCGCTACCAGCTTTAGGGCGTGCCGCCGGGCGCTATACTCGGGCCTTCACAAGGCGTGCTGGCCAGACGCCGCGGCAGGACAGGGAGTAATCCATGAGCAATACCGACACGAGAGAACGGGCCTACTGGCGGGCCACGCTGCGCCTCACCTTCGTCCTGCTGGTGCTGTGGGCTGCGGTGAGCTTCCTGCCCGGTTGGTTTGCCGCCGAATTGAATAGCGTCGACTTCCTGGGCTGGCCACTCGGTTTCTACATGGCGGCCCAGGGCGCCTTGCTGGTGTTTCTGGCGATTGTCTGGGTCTATGCGAACCGGATGGATCGGCTCGATCGCCGCTTTGGCGTACGCGAAGATAACTGAGACCCCCGCCGGATGAGTTCCCTTGCTGCCTTCTCCTGCCGTCTTCGACGCTATTACCTGCTTTATTCCCTTGGTTTCATAGTCTTTGTCTGCCTGCTGGCGGTGGCCGAGCGCTTCGGACTGACTCCTCACTGGATCGGGCAGATCTTCCTGTTCGCGACGATCGCCATCTATGCGTCGATCGGCGTGATGAGCCGGACCTCCGACGTGTCCGAGTACTACGTGGCGGGCCGGCGCGTGCCGGCGATGTTCAACGGCATGGCCACCGCCGCGGACTGGATGAGTGCGGCCTCGTTCATCGGCCTGGCGGGCACGCTGTATTACGCCGGTTTCGAAGGCCTGGCCTTCGTGATCGGGTGGACCGGTGGCTATGTGCTGGTGGCCATCCTGCTGGCGCCCTACCTGCGCAAGTTTGGTCAGTTCACCATTCCGGATTTTCTCGGCGCCCGCTACGAAGGGCATTTCGCGCGGGTCGTCGGGGTGTTTGCCGGCGTGCTGGCCAGCTTCGTCTACGTGGTGGCCCAGATCTACGGCGTCGGCCTGATCACCAGCCGCTTCATTGGCATCGAGTTCGAGATCGGTGTGTTCGTCGGCCTGGCTGGTGTGCTGGTGTGTTCTTTCCTCGGTGGCATGCGGGCGGTGACATGGACTCAGGTCGCCCAGTACGTGATCCTGATCGTCGCCTATCTGGTGCCGGTGACTATCCTGTCCTACAAGATCACCGGGATTCCGGTGCCCCAGGCCGTGTATGGCCGGGTGCTGCAGGAATTGGGCGTCAAGGAACTCGAACTGTTCTCCGAGCCGCGAGAAAATGCCGTGCATGCCCAGTTTCGGGCACGGGCAGACGAATACGCACGCAAGATCGTTGACCTGCCGGAGTCGCTGGCGGCGGAGCGCATTGCCCAGGTCCAGCGCGTCAATGAGCTGCGCACCACGGGGGCTTCGGCACGGGAGATCTCCGGCGCTGAGCGGGCCCTGCGCGACCTGCCACGCTCGCCCGAAGAGGCGCGCCTGAAGTGGGAGAAGGTCCGCCAGGACAGTCTGGCGCGGTCGGTCAATCCGGCCGCCCATGCGGAGGCTTTCCCCGGTGCCGACGCGCAAAGCAAGACCAGCGCGCGCAACAATTTCCTCGCGCTGACCTTCGTGCTGATGGTCGGCACGGCGGCGCTGCCGCACATTCTGACCCGTTACTACACCACGCCAACGGTGCGCGAAGCGCGTCGCTCGGTGTTCTGGTCGCTGTTCTTCATCTCCTTGCTGTACCTCACGGCGCCGGCCTACGCGGTTCTTGCGAAGTGGGAGGTCTACAGCAATCTGGTCGGCTCCAGTATCGCGACGCTGCCCCATTGGGTGGCATCGTGGGCGCGTACCGGCCTGGTGCGGGTGGAGGACATCAACGGCGACGGCATCCTCCAGCTGGCCGAGCTTTCCATCAACAGCGACGCGATCCTGCTGCTGGTACCCGAGATCGCCGGCCTGCCCTATGTGGTGTCCGGCCTGGTGGCCGCCGGCGGGCTCGCCGCGGCGTTGTCCACGGCGGATGGCCTGCTGCTGACGATCTCCCACGCCCTGTCCCACGACCTGTATTACCAGATGGTCAATCCCCATGCGTCCACCCAGCGTCGGCTGGTGATCACCAAGTCCCAGCTCCTGGTGGTGGCGGTGGTGGCCGCTTGGGTTGCCTCGATGCGGCCCGACAGCATCCTGTTCATGGTCGGCCTGGCTTTCTCGATTGCCGCGTCGGCGTTCTTTCCGGCGCTGGTGCTCGGCATCTTCTGGAAGCGTGCCAACAAGTGGGGGGCGGTGGCCGGCATGGTGGCCGGCCTGGGCGTGACGCTGTTCTACATCGCGCGCACCCACACCTTCTTCGGTGGCAGCATGGAGGCAGCCTGGTTCGATATCAATCCGATCTCCTGCGGCGTCTTCGGTGTGCCGGTCGGCTTCATCGTTACAGCCGTCGTCAGCCTGCTCACGCCGCCGCCGTCGGCCGAGGTGCAGGCCCTCGTGGACTACGTGCGGCTGCCCGATGGTGAGGGCTGACGAATCAAAATTCAAAATAGGCTTTGACTTTTCGGATTTTTAATATATAGTGCCGCCTCCACTCAGGAGAGGTGGATGAGCGGTTTAAGTCGCACGCCTGGAAAGCGTGTTCAGGGTAATACCCTGACGCGGGTTCGAATCCCGCCCTCTCCGCCAAATTCAGAAAACGCCCCGCAAGGGGCGTTTTTGCTATGTATCCTCCGATGAGGCTTCCGCCCATGCTTAGCGCCCGTGCAATCCTCCGAGCCGTCCTTTTCTGTGCGTGCATGCTGGGCGCGGTTGTTCCGGTCTTCGCCAATGAGCACGGCGGCGGGGGCGGCGGAGCAAGCGAGTTCGTTGCGCTGGAAGTGATCACTACCAATCTGGCACCGGAGCCCGGTGGGGAAAGCCGTTTCATCCAGCTCGCGATCACCTTTCGTCTGAGCGATCCGGCGGCGGCTTCGGTCATCACCGCCTACATGCCGATCATCCGGCACCAGATCCTGATGGTGCTGTGCTCCCACTCGGGCTCGTCGCTGCAATCGACCGAGGCCCGCGAAGCACTGGTCGAGGAGATCAAGGACGCTGCCAACGCCACCGTCGGCACGCCGGCCAGGACCGACAAGCAGGGGCGCCGCAAACCGGCGGAAGGCCCGGTCAAGCACGCGCTGTTCACGTCCTTCATCATTCAGTAAGCCGTTTCAGGCCGTGTCTTCCCGGTAGCCGTCTACGGTATTGAGGAAGGCCGCGAGGATCGGCGATTGGTCGTCCTTGCGGTAGATGCAGCTGAGGTCCACGCAGAAGTTCGGCGGCGTGTCGGCCAGCTGACGGTAGATCACGCCAGGAAACTGCAGCGTGGTCGCCGAGTCGGGCACCAGACACACGCCGAAGCCGCCGGCCACCAGCGCGACGCCGGTGACCGCGTCCCCTACCTCCTGCGAGATCTGTGGCTGGAAGCCGCTGTCGGCGCACAGGCCGATCACCTTGTCGATGAAGCTCGGCCGCGCGCCGGTCGGGAACAGCACCATCGGATGGTCCTGCAACTCGGCGAAGCGGATCACCGGCTGGGCCGCCAGCGGATGCCTGGCCGGTACGGCCAGCAGCAGGGTTTCGGTGGTGACCTGCCTGATCTCCAGGTCGGCCAGCGGGGCCAGCATGCGGTTGAAGCCCACCGAGATGCGACGCTGGCGCAGGGCCTCGATCTGCTCGGCCTTGGTCATCGTGTGCAGCACCACCTTCACGTCCGGATAGCGGTTGCGGAAGGCCAGCAGCAGCTTCGGAATCGCGTCCAGGATCGCCGATCCGAAAATCCCCACATCCAGCCGCCCGAGCTTGCCCTGGCCGGCCCGCTGCGCACGCTCGGTGGCTTGCTCCACCAGCGCGCGGATGTTGCGCGCCTCTTCCAGGAACAGTTCCCCGGCCTGGGTCAGCTCCATGCCGCGCGGCGTGCGGGTGAACAGCGTGACGCCCAGTTCCTCCTCCAGCTGCTGGATCTGACGCGTCAGTGGCGGTTGCGAGATGTGCAGCCGCGCCGCGGCGCGCCCGATGTTCTCCTCCTCGGCGACGGCGACGAAGTAGCGCAGGTGACGTAGATCCACGTTTCGATTCTCCTTTGTCATGTGCCGGCCGGCATGCCCTGCCGATGATACCTGCAGGGTATTGAGAAGGGGAAATAATGGTATTGGACGGTAATCCTCCCGCTCGATAACTTGCGCACCAACCCGCTGCGATTCAGGCCCGCGCCCTTCGCCACCAGACGGGCAATCAGACGCAAGACACATCACGCATGAGGAGGAAGACATGAACAAGCGTCCTTTCCGGACCGCCGACACGGCCCCGTTTCGCCTGCGCCAAGCCAGGCTGCATCTCGCCACGGCGCTGGCGCTTACCTTGCTGGGCAGCGGTGGGGCAGGTGCAGTGGCCTTCGACACCGGCAACCCGGATGTGGCCCTGAGCTGGGACAACACCGTCAAGTACAGCGCCGCCTTCCGCGTGCGCGGTGCCAACGGCTCGGTAGCCGACAATTCCATCGGTCCGCAGGCCAACACCAACGACGGCGACCTCAATTTCGGCAAGGGGCTGATTTCCAACCGCCTCGACCTGCTGTCCGAGCTGGAGCTGCGTTACAAGAAAGACTTCGGCTTCCGCCTCAGCGGCGCCGCCTGGTACGACGACGTCTACAACCGCGGCAACGACAACCCCGGTGCGCTCGGTGGCGCGCTGGTCAACTCCCGCTCCGTCCGCTACGACGAATTCACTCGCGGTACCGAGCAACTGCACGGCCGCAAGGCCGAGCTGATGGACGCCTTCGGCTACATCAACTTCGCTCCCGGCGACATGAACGTCAATGTGAAGGGCGGACGCTTCACGCAGCTCTACGGCGAGAGCCTGTTCTTCGGCAACAACGGCATCGCCGGCGCGCAGACGCCTCTCGACCTGATCAAGGCCTTGTCGGTCCCCAACTCCCAGTTCAAGGAAATCGCCCGTCCGGTCGGCCAGCTGTCCACCCAGGTCCAGCTCAGCCCCACCGTCTCGATCGGTGCCTACTACCAGCTCGAATGGCGCAAGACGCGCCTGCCGGCGGCGGGCAGCTACTTCAGCTTCGCAGACTTTGTGGACGTCGGCGGCGAATCCCTGATCCTCGGTCCTGGCGCGGTGGTCTACCGCAGCCAGGACATCGAGCCGCGCAACTCCGGGCAGGGCGGCTTCCAGATCAAGTTCAAGTCGGGTGACGCCGAATACGGTTTCTACGCCGCCCAGTTCCACGACAAGATGCCCCAGTTCTACGCACGCCCCGGTGTCAATGTGCGGCCCGGCAGTGTCGGCGACTATGTGATGGTCTTCGGCGAGAACATCCGCACCGTCGGCGCCAGCGTCAGCACGCTGGTCGGCGAGACCAACGTGGCCGCCGAGCTGTCCTTCCGCGACAACATGCCGCTGGTGGCCTCCGGCAACGCCGTGATCACCAATGCGGACGCCAACGGCAAGAGCCGCGCGGCCTATCCGGTTGGCAAGACGATGCACCTCAACGTCTCGGCGATCAGCGTGTTCGGCGCCAGCGCCCTGTGGGAAGGCGCGTCCTTCATCGGCGAGCTGGCCTACAACCGCCGCCTGTCGATCAGCGACAACGCGGGCCAGCTCGACCCGCTGGCCACCAAGGATGCCAGCGCGCTGCAGTTCATCTTCCAGCCCGAGTACTTCCAGGTCGTGCCCGGCGTCGACCTGCAGGTGCCGATCGGCATGAGCTACGGCATCAGCGGCCGCTCGTCGGTGAATGGCGCGCTGTTCCCGTCCGAGCACGGCGGCAACGTCAGCATCGGCGTGAAGGCCGACTACCAGAAGACCTGGCAGGGCAGCCTCAACTACACCCACTACATCGGATCGGCCGGCTCGGTGGTGCGCTACGGCACCGCGGTGCCCGAGCTGTCCTACCAGAACTTCCATGGCGACCGCGACTTCGTGTCCCTGTCGATCCAGCGCAGCTTCTGATCCGCATCAAGCAACGAGGAGACAACCATGAACCAGACCCAGATTCTCGCCACCGCGCTGGTGGCCCTGCTGGCCGGCGGCCAGGCCGTCCACGCCGCGGTGACGGCTGAAGAAGCCGCCAAGCTGAAGAGCACGCTGACGCCCCTGGGCGGCGAGAAGGCCGCCAACAAGGACGGCAGCATCCCGGCGTGGAACGGCGGCATCACCAAGCCGCTGCCGGGCAAGAAGGTGGGCGTGATCCCGACCCAGATCTTCACCGACGAAAAGCCGGTCTTCCAGGTCACCGCCAAGAACGCCGCCCAGTACGCCGACCTGCTGTCCGACGGCACCAAGGCGCTGCTCGCCAAGTACCCGGACAGTTTCCGCGTCGACGTCTATCCGTCCCACCGGACCGCCGCGGCGCCGCAGGAGGTGTACGACAACGTCTTCAAGAACGCCACCCGCTGCAAGACCAAGGACGGTGGCTACTCCCTCGAAGGCTGCATTGGCGGCACGCCCTTCCCGATTCCGAAGGAAGGCGTCGAGGTGATGTGGAACTACCTGATGCGCCTCGAAGCCGAGTCCATCGAGTACCGCTTCAAGAACATCGTCGGCAACGCGGACGGCAGCAAGACTCTGGCGACCCGCAACGAGATCGCCTTCCAGTACCCGCAGTACTACAAGGACGCCACGCCCGAGAGCTGGTCCGGCGAGTACGCGATGTTCCGCTTCAACACCCTGGAGCCGCCGTTCAAGGCCGGTGAGTCGCTGGTCATCCGCGACAGCATCGACATGAAACAGTCCCGCCAGGCCTGGCAGTACCTTGTCGGCCAGCGCCGCGTGCGCCGTGCGCCGACGGTGTCCTACGACACGCCGGACTTCGTGGCCTCCGGCGCCAATTACTTCGACGAGGTGCAGGGCTTCTTCGGCGCCCTCGACCGCTTCCAGTGGAAGCTGATCGGCAAGAAGGAACTGCTGATCCCCTACAACAACAACGGCTTCATCGGCGCCAAGCTGGACGACGCGATCGGCAAGCACCACCTCAACCCGGACCACGTGCGCTGGGAAAAGCACCGCGTGTGGGTCGTCGAGGCCACCGTGGCGGCGGGCAAGCGCCATGCGGTGCCCAAGCGTCGCTACTACCTGGACGAGGACACCTGGCTGATCGCCCTGGCCGACGGCTTTGACGCCGAGGGCAAGCTGTGGCGCACCACTCAGGTCACGCCCTTCGTAGTGCCGGCGCTGCCGGGCACGATGATGAAGACCGCCACCGTCTTCAACCTGCAAGCCAACACGATGAGCGTGATCCAGGCGCTCAACGATGAAGACTTCAAGATCGTGCCGCGCAAGAAGGAAACCTACTTCACCGGCGATGCGGTAGCGGCCGAAGCGGCCCGCTGAGTTTTCCCTCCCCAGGAAGGCCGGCCCGGCGCGCAACCCGCGCCGGGTCCGGCCGACCCCGGTTCTTCCCTTGGTTTCCCGGCGGCCTGCCGTGGCCGGTGTCGCGAACACCGGTGCCGCGCGGCGGTGCTGCGGAACAGGTGTTCAAGATGCGATCCTCTCTCTCCGGTCGTCGGTCGTTGCGCCTCGCCGCGACCTTCTCCTTGCTCGCGCTGCTGACGCCGGCTGCTGATGCGGCAGACAGCCGCGCGGTGCCGGACCTGCTGGTGCAACCGGCCCAGCTCAATGCCCGCGCCGCTCATTCCTTGCAACTCTCCGTCGGCCGCGCTGGCAAGCGCCTGGTGTCGGTCGGCGAACGTGGCCTGGTGCTGCTGTCCGACGACGATGGCCGCAGCTGGCGGCAGGCCAAGGCGGTGCCGGTCAGCGTGGCGCTGACGGCGGTGCATTTCGTATCCGACAAGCTCGGCTGGGCGGTCGGCCACAGCGGCGTGGTGCTCAATAGCGCGGACGGCGGCGAGACCTGGCAACGCCAGCTCGACGGTCGCCAGGCGGCGCAGATCGTCGCCGACAATGCCCGCGCGCAGCTCGCCACCGGCGGCGACGCAGCGGCCCGTCATCTGCGTGAAGCCGAAGGCTTGCTGCAGGATGGGCCGGACAAGCCTTTCCTCGGCGTGTTCTTCGCCGATGCCCAGCACGGCTGGATCGTCGGCGCCTACGGCCTGGCGCTGGCTACCGCCGATGGCGGCAAGAGCTGGCAGTCCCTGATGACGCGCATCCCCAACCCGGGCGGCAAGCACCTCTACGCGGTCGGCCAGGACTCTGGCGGCCTGTTGATCGCCGGCGAGCAGGGCGTGCTGTTCCGCTCCACCGACGGCGGCGCCAGTTTCGTGCGCCTGCAGACGCCTTACGCCGGCACCTTCTTCGGCGCGCTGGGCCTCGGCGGCCAGGGCCTGCTGGCCTACGGCCTGCGCGGTAACGTATGGCGCGGTGACGGCGCCAGCTGGGCGCAGGTCGAACTGGCCCAGCCCGTCACGCTGACCGCCGGCCTGAAACTGGCCGACGGCACCGTGCTGCTGGCCGACGAGAGCGGCCGCCTGCTGCGTGGCGATGCGGCGGCCAGCCGCTTCACGCCGCTGGCTGCATCCCTGCCCACCGGCCTCACCGGCATGGTCCAGGCCGCCGACGGCGCCCTGGTTGTTTCCGGCACCCGCGGCCTCAACCGTGTGGAGCCCGCCACCCTCACTGCGGAAGCAAAGAAATGAGTCACGCCCACGATATTCCGGATGGCGTGGTGATCCGCGACCTCACGGCCTTCGATCCCCGCTCCGGCTCCCTGCCCGAACGCCTGCTGTTCAACAATCGGCTGGTCATCGTCGTCCTTTGCGCGCTGATCAGCGCCTTCCTCGGCTACAAGGCCCTGGGGCTGTCGCTGAACGCCGCTTTCGAGAAGATGATCCCGACGAAGCACCCTTACATCGTCAACTTCCTGGAGAACCGCAGCCAGCTGGCCGGCATGGGCAACAGCCTGCGCATTGCGGTGGAGGCGAATGACGGCACCATCTTCGACGCCGACTACCTCGACACGGTGAAGAAGATCTCCGACGAGCTCTTCCTGCTGCCTGGCGTCGATCGCCCCTACATGAAGTCCCTGTGGGCGCCGTCGGTGCGGTGGACCGGCGTCACCGAGGACGGCCTCGACGGCGGTCCGGTGGTGCCCGACGACTACGATGGCTCTGCCGAAAGCCTGGCCCAGGTGCGTCTCAACGTCGAGCGCTCCGGCGAGGTCGGCCAGCTGGTGTCGGCCAACTACAAGTCGAGCATCGTGCTGGTGCCGCTGCAGGACAAGGTCGCCGAGACCGGCGCGCGCATCGACTACCACGAGCTGTCCCAGCGCATCGAGGCGCTGCGCGCCAAGTACGAGTCGGACAAGATCGCCATCCACGTGACCGGCTTCGCCAAGGTGGTCGGCGACCTGATCGAGGGCCTGCAACAGGTGCTGCTGTTCTTCGCCGCCGCCATCGCCATCTGCACCGCCGTGCTGTACTGGTACACCCGCTGCCTGCGCAGCACGCTGCTGGTGGTGCTGTGCTCGATGATCGCGGTGGTGTGGCTGCTCGGCCTGCTGCCGACCCTCGGCTACGAGTTGGACCCGTATTCGGTGCTGGTGCCCTTCCTGGTCTTCGCCATCGGCATGAGCCATGGCGCCCAGAAGATGAACGGCATCATGCAGGACGTTGGCCGCGGCACCCACAAGCTGGTGGCCGCCCGCTATACCTTCCGCCGCCTGTTCCTGGCCGGCATGACCGCGCTGCTGGCCGATGCGGTCGGCTTCGCGGTGCTGATGGTGATCGACATCCAGGTCATCCAGGATCTGGCCATCACCGCCAGCATCGGCGTGGCGGTGCTGATCTTCACCAACCTGGTGCTGCTGCCGATCCTGCTGTCCTACACCGGGGTCAGCCCGGAGGCGGCCAAGCGCAGCCTGCAGGCCGAACTGGCCGAGGCCGCCGACGGCAGCCACAGCAAGCACCCGTTCTGGGCCTTCCTCGACCTGTTCACCCAGCGCAAGTGGGCCACCATCGCCGTGCTGGTGGGCACCGCGATGGGCCTTGCCGGCCTGGTGGTGAGCTTCCAGCTGAAGATCGGCGACACCGACCCCGGCGCGCCGGAGCTGCGTGCGGACTCCCGCTACAACCGGGACAACGCCTACATGGTCGCCAACTACGCGGCCAGCAGCGACGTGTACATCGTGATGGTGAAGACGCCCCAGTACGCCTGCGCCCACTACGACACGCTGACCGCCGTCGATGCGCTGGAGCGCGAGCTGCAGCAGTTGCCCGGTGTCGAAGCCACCAGCTCGCTGGCTGGCCTGGCCAAGGTCGCCAATGCCGGCATGAACGAAGGCAGCCTGAAGTGGTTCGAAATCCCCCGTTCCCAGGACAACCTCAACGCCATCATCACCCGCGCCCCGCGCGAGATGTTCAACCAGAACTGCGACCTGCTGACGGTGTACGCCTATCTCAAGGACCACAAGGCCGACACCCTCGCCAGCGTCGTCAAGGTGGTCGAGGACTTCGCCGGGCGGCATGCCACCAACGATCTGCGCATCCTCAACGCGGCCGGCAACGCCGGCATCGAGGCGGCCACCAACATCGTCGTCAAGAAGGCCAACGTGGAGATGCTCGGCCTGGTCTATCTGGCGGTGGTGGTGCTGGCCTTCATCACCTTCCGCTCCTGGCGGGCGGTGATCTGCGCAGTGCTGCCGCTGATGCTCACCTCGGTGCTGTGCGAGGCGTTGATGGTGGCGCTCAACATCGGCGTCAAGGTCGCCACCTTGCCGGTGATTGCCCTCGGTGTCGGCATCGGCGTGGATTACGCGCTGTACATCATGACCGTCACGCTGGCCCGCCTGAAGGGGGGCATGAGCCTGTCGGAAGCCTATTACAAGGCGCTCACCTTCACCGGCAAGGTGGTGGTGCTGACCGGCATCACGCTGGGCATCGCCGTGGCCACCTGGGCCTGGTCGCCGATCAAGTTCCAGGCCGACATGGGCATCCTGCTGGCCTTCATGTTCATCTGGAACATGCTCGGCGCGCTGATCCTGCTGCCGGCGCTGGGGCACTTCCTGCTGCGCCAGAAAAAGGCCGTGGTCGTCTAGGAGAACAGTCATGTACACGCATCTACTCGTACCCCTGGACGGTTCGGAACTGTCCATCGGCCTAGTGAGCCAGGCCGTCGAATTCGCCCGCAAGCTGGAAGCGCGGATCACTTTCTTCACCGCCCGCGAGGACGTGGGCGGCTCGGGTGACGGCGCGCTGCTGCGCACCCTGGCGCCGGAGGACTTCGCCGCGGCGGCGGCCGGCGAGGCCAACGCGATCCTGGCCAAGGCGCTGGTGGCGGCGCGGGCCGTCGGGCTGGACTGCGAGGCGCTGGCCCGTACCGGCGCGCGGCCTTACGAACTGATCCTGTCCGTCGCCGCGGAGCGCGGCTGCGATCTGATCTTCATGGCCTCCCACGGTCATCGCGGTTTGCGCGGCCTGGTGCTCGGCTCCCAGACCCAGAAGGTGCTGGCCCACAGCAGCCTGCCGGTGCTGGTGGCCAGCGTCGAGAGCAACGTCGCCAACGACGCGGCCCGCGCGGCCATCGACATCATCAAGGACGAGCACCGCGCCATCGCCGCTGTCGTCAATGGTCTGCGCCGCCAGGCCGTGCGCCTGAAAGGGGACGTCGCCGAGGCGCCGGACCTGGATTTCGTCGCAGGGCTGCTGCATTACATCCGCGCCTTTCCCGAGGTGCTGCATCACCCCAAGGAAGAGCGCCACCTGTTCCGCCGGCTGACCCGCCGTGACGGCGAGCTGGATGCGCTGATCGCGACGCTGGAGCAGGAGCACCGGGACGGCGGCGCCCAACTGGCGGCCATCGACGCACTGCTGGCGGAGGCGCGCCAGGACACCGCGCGACAGGGCGAGCTGGCCGTGGCGATCGAGCGCTTCGCCGACGCCCAGTGGCAGCACATCAGCAGCGAGGAAAAGCTGATCCTGCCGGCCGCCCGCCGTCTCCTCTGCGACGAGGACTGGCGCGCCATTGAGGGCGCCTTTCGCCAGAACGGCGACTGCCGCGTCGGCAGCGAGCAGGACCTGGCCTTCCGCCAGCTGTTCGTCCGGCTGATGAACGACGAAGCCGCGAGCCACGTGCTCTGAGCCGACAGAAGGTCGATCCCGCGGGCGGATCCTGTTGGAGAGCCCTGTGGAGGCCTTTTGGGAGGGAGGGGGCCTTGTGACCTGCTCCTGTGGTGGCTACTCCTGTGGGGGCGAATGAATTCGCCCCCACAGCCCAGGCCCGGCCGTCCCCATTGCCGCCCCCAACGGGCCGCCACGTCGGCTCCCGCCGTCGCCCCAACGAAGGTATTCCATGACCACAGAAATCCTCGCCTCCGGGATCGGCCTGATCCTGTTGCTGGCCGTCGGCGCCTTGGTGTTCGCGCTGGCGCGCCGTCCGTTGCGCCAGGTGCAGCAGCAACTGGATGCCATCCGCGGTCTGCTCGACGACGCCAGCGCGTCGGCCTCTGCCGCCGATTCGGTGCGCCGCCTCGAAGGCCTCCTGCAGCAGAAGGTTGCCGCGGCGCGTCGCATGGGCGAACTGGCCCGCGACCTGATGGTGTCCTCCGGCACGCTGGTGTCGTCCTTCACCGACGTGGTGCAGACCGCCGACCAGCAGTCGGAACTGGCGCTGGCCGCCTCGGCGGCGGTGGATGGCATGGCGGCCGGCATCGGCGCGGTGTCGACGGA
>NZ_MWUM01000433.1 GCF_002028455.1 Zoogloea sp. LCSB751
GTCGCTGTCGATGGTAAAAACCTACGGCATCGTTATGGGGTCGTTGTTGAGCGAACCGTGCTAGAGCTACGCGGCTACCCATGCGCCAGCCTGGAGCAGGACACACAAGCCAAACAGCAGATCATCTGCTCCCGATCATTCGGTGAACGGATCACACACATGAATTCCATGCATCAAGCACTCGCAGGATATATGGAACGTGCAGCTGAAAAACTCCGGGCAGAAGGAATGTGCTGTCGCCATGTCACCC
>NZ_MWUM01000434.1 GCF_002028455.1 Zoogloea sp. LCSB751
CTGGTGCAGGGCGGCTTTAAACGTACGGACCTCAACGATACGAAAGCCGACTCAACGACCCTCGGGGTATCACGTTTTTGGGAGATGTCGAGCGGCTGGCAGCGCGCGCTTAACCTGCGCTGGAGCCTTGACCACTTTACCCAGGCCAACGTCACCAACATCACGATGCTTATCTATCCCGGGGTGTCGGTAAACCGTACCCGCTCCCGCGGTGGCCTGATGCCGACCTGGGGTGACTCCCAGCGCTATT
>NZ_MWUM01000435.1 GCF_002028455.1 Zoogloea sp. LCSB751
ACAGCCTTCAACTCACTCTTAATGTAAAAAATCAGCACAAGTGCTGATTTTTTACATTGAAATAAGCTTTGTTAAGCTTATTTGCCTGAGCAACCATAGGTGGTGAGGTAAGTATCGGCCGCTTTAGCATTGACGATACCATAACCAAAGTAGATATCTTTACCTGCTGCGCCCGCATCCATTGCGGTTGCTTTTAACGCTTTGCGAATTTGGGCTCCAGTACATTGAGAATGGTTAGACCACACGAGTG
>NZ_MWUM01000436.1 GCF_002028455.1 Zoogloea sp. LCSB751
GGATGGCAAGGGTCGCCTGTTCGATCGCCCCCTGTTTGTCGAGGGTCTGCTGCCCGGTGAGCAGGCGCTGGTCGAGTTGACCGAGGTCAAGCCGAACTATCTGCACGGCAAGCTGGTCGAGCTGACCCAGCCGTCCGCCGACAGGGTTCCCGATTTCTGCCCCAACACCGAGTGCGGTGGCTGTCAGGTGCGCCCGCTGGCCTATCCGGCCCAGCTCAAGCTGAAACAATCCCTGGTGCAGAGCGCGCTG
>NZ_MWUM01000437.1 GCF_002028455.1 Zoogloea sp. LCSB751
ACCTTTAACACCACATCATCACAGCAAAAACCGCCGTAACGCCTTAATCTTCGGCAATTGAGATCGCGCAGATCGAAAATTCCATCAAATAGCGCAAAAACGTGATCTTGGTGGGTTACATGCTGTTACAAATCCGCTAGACTGGTTCCAGTTCGCTTTTTCCCTGCAAAAGATGAAGCCAGCTGAGAGGCCCGTTTTAAGGAACGGGCCTCTGTCCATTCAAGCCCTCATCAACCATGCACTTCCCTCA
>NZ_MWUM01000438.1 GCF_002028455.1 Zoogloea sp. LCSB751
TGTACGCTCGACTTGCTGCTGGTATCGGTATTGTGATTGCGGGTTACTTCGGGGTTAACCCTCCAGGATTCGTGGCGGCGGTGGTGGCATTCGCTTTCGGTTTGGCTGCGTCATCTCTGTTTCCTGCAATCATCATGGGTATCTTCTCTAAGACCATGAATAAAGAAGGTGCTATTTCAGGTATGGTGCTTGGCTTATTCTTCACCGCAGGTTATATCATCTACTTTAAGTTTGTTGATCCTAATGCAAA
>NZ_MWUM01000439.1 GCF_002028455.1 Zoogloea sp. LCSB751
CGAAATACTCCTGCAGGGTACGCATGTCCTTGTGCCGTGTCACCTCGATGATCTTGTTCATGGGCTTGCCCGCGGTCACCGCCGAGGTGATGAAACCTCGGCGCAGACTATGACCACTGACATAGAGATCGTCGATGACCTGGCCGGTTCGCCGCTTGATCATCAGGTTGATGCCTTGCGGGCCCAGGGGATCTACGGTGAGCTGCCCCCAGCGGGTCATGCGGCGAAACAGCGGGCCCTGGTTTATGCG
>NZ_MWUM01000440.1 GCF_002028455.1 Zoogloea sp. LCSB751
CGAGGCTATCCGGCGACGATAAGAACTGACCAGGGGCCGGAGTTCACTTGCCGCGCACTGGATCAATGGGCTTTTGAGCATGGTGTTGAGTTGCGCTTAATTCAGCCGGGTAAGCCAACGCAGAACGGATTTATTGAGAGCTTTAACGGACGATTTCGCGATGAATGCCTGAATGAGCACTGGTTCAGCGATATCGTTCACGCAAGGAAAATCATTAATGACTGGCGGCAGGATTATAACGAGTGTCGTC
>NZ_MWUM01000441.1 GCF_002028455.1 Zoogloea sp. LCSB751
AGGCCCAGCAGCTCCGGCGCATCGCTGGAGGAGACCAGTACCGCGCGTCCGCGATCCGCCAGCTCGCGGGTGCGCTGATAAATATCGCTGCGGGCGCCGATATCGACCCCAAGAGTGGGTTCATCGAGAATAAAGAGCCGTGCGTCGGTACCCAGCCAGCGGGCCAGAATGGCTTTTTGCTGGTTGCCGCCGCTCATAAAACGCACCGGCAGTTCCGGACGACCGGGGCGGATCGAGAGCCGGTCGATCC
>NZ_MWUM01000442.1 GCF_002028455.1 Zoogloea sp. LCSB751
CAGGGCATCGGCCTGGGGATTGCCGATGGACTGGTTGGCCACCGCCAGCAGGTTGGCGCCCGCGATGGCACCCAGGGAGTGACCCAGGAAGTGCACCTTGAGGCTGCCGGCGGTGCCGATGGCACCCTTGGCATTGGCCAACCCCACCGCTAGACGCAGGCCCAGCAGATCCGCCACGCTCTGTTTCAGGTTGTCGCGCGCCACCGTCAGGTAGCTCAGGTTCAGGTAGGGGGTCGGGTTGTCGGAGGTA
>NZ_MWUM01000044.1 GCF_002028455.1 Zoogloea sp. LCSB751
GCGCTACGGCCGCTTCGTCCACGTGGGCGGACGAGGCGAGGAATTTGTCGGTGGCGTTCATGGAGGCTCCTTTGGGGATTCGGTCTATGCTCGTTATATAAATGGCGGGCCATTTCCTGCAGACTTTCAGCAATTTCCACGCCACGCCTTGCGGCAGCCCGCCAACAGGCCTTCTCCGCGAACGGGCATCGAATCCGCGCGCTGCGGACAGCAATAAGCACTGAGACGGCAGAGACAAAAGAGACGCCTGTCTCCATTCCCGCTCCGCCAATTGAGACACCTGTCTCTCATTTCACACCCTATTTCCTGCTCACCCCCGCTTATTCCCCGTCCGAATAGGGAAATCCGGACCTGGCAAAGTAATTGCAATTCCCTCCTCACCACCGGTCTATTAAGCCGGCGGAATCCGGATGCTTCCGGCGGAATAGCCGGAAAGACAATAACGAGGAGACATATCCATGATTCAGCACGCATTCGTATCCAAGGGCAGTCTGCAGAACCCGCGCCCTCTCCGCCACGCGGTCGCCATCGCCCTTGCTGGTCTGGCCCTGCCCGCGCTGGCCGAAACCAATGTGGCGATCTACGGCATCATCGACGCCGGCCTGCTCTACCAGAGCAAGACCGGCACCGACGGCAAGAGCAAGTCTTCGATGGAAACCAGCGGCCTGCGCCAGACCATCATCGGTTTCAAGGGGGACCGTGACCTGGGCCAAGGGCTGGAGGGCTTCTTCAACCTGGAAGCCCACTTCGACACCAACAACGGCCAGTTCCACGGCAGCGGCGACGCCCAGGGCAACGGCACCCCGTTCTTCCGCCGCCAGGCCAACCTGGGCCTGCGCGGCGACTGGGGCAGCGTGACCTTCGGCCGCCAGTACGGCCCGGCGCTGCTGGCCCACATCGGCACCGAGCCGCGCGCCTTCAAGGAACAATTCTCCAACCTCTACGCCTGGGCCTACAACCAGTACGCCGCCACCAACGGCGCGCCGGGCACCGACCGCAACACCAACAACGACGTCGGCATTTTCTTCAGCAACGCCATCCAGTACCGCCACACCCTCGGCCCCTACAGCTTCGGCGTGCTGTATTCCCCCGGCGGCCAGGCCGGCAGCACGGACAAGAACAGCGTGTGGGCGGTAGGCGGCACCTATACCGGTCCGGTGGTGCTATCAGCGTCCTATCAGGTCATCAAGGACCAGGCCACGGCCAACGACAACGTACGCCACGGCGGCCTCGGCTTCGCGGTGCCCTTCGGCGACTTCACCTTCAAGGCCAATTACCTCAACGCGCGCAATTCACTCAGCACCGGAGCCAACGTCTCCAACGTCAATGCAATCGGCGTCGGCACCGACTGGAAGTGGCATCCCAAGAACACCGCGACCCTTGCCTATTACGACAACAAGGACCGCATGAACAAGGATGACCACACCCGCAACGTCGTCATCAGCAACGACTACGCGCTGCGCAGCGACACCATCCTGTACGCCCAGATGGCCTACGTAGATGCGGGCTCCGCCGCCACCATCAAGACCAGCATCGTCGCCGCCGGCATTCCGAGTGTGGGCAACAAATCCACGCTGCTCAACGTCGGCCTGAACTTCACGTTCTGAGCCCCCGCCCCGACACACCAGAAGACCACAAGGACACCACCATGAAGATCGCACAACTCCGCCTGGCCGCCTGTCTCGGTGCCGCCGGCCTGATCGCCGGCAGCGCGCTGGCCGCCGACACCCGCCCCGGCTATGCCGACGCCGACAACTGGCCCCAGTACCACCGCAGCTACAACGCCTGGCGTTACAGCCCGCTGACCCAGATCAACAAGACCAACGTCAAGAAGCTCAAGGTGGCGTGGATCCACCAGCCGGGCAACATCACCCACGGCCTGCAGGCCACCCCCATCGTGCTGGACGGCGTGCTGTACTACATCTCCGCCGACAACAACGCCTGGGCGGTGGACGCCGCCACCGGCAAGACGATCTGGCACTACACCGCCAAGCTCAACCCGATCGCCAAGCAGGCCTTCTATGCCTCCGCCAGCCGGGGGGTGACGGTGGGCCGCGGCAAGGTCTTCATCGGCAGCCTCGACGGGCGCTTCATCGCCCTCGACCAGAAGACCGGCAAGGAATTGTGGTCCACCCAGCTCACCGATCCCAAGACCCAGTACGGCGCGCTCTTCTCGGCCCCGCCCCAGCTGGCCGGCGACGTGCTGTTCGGCGGCACCACCGGCGGCGACCAGCCCATCGCCGGCAAGATCTACGCGGTGAATGCCGACACCGGCAAGCCGGTATGGACCTTCGACGTGATCAAGAACGACCCGGCCAGCTGGCCCGGCGACAGCGGCAAGGTGGGCGGCGGCTCGGCGTGGATGCCCGGCACCTACGACGAGAGCACCGACACCATCTACATCGGCACCTCCAACGCCGCACCCGACTACTACACCCCCGGCCGCGAGGGCGACAACAAGTACACCTCGACCCTGCTGGCCCTCGATCCGAAGACCGGCAAGCTCAAGTGGCACCGCCAGGAAATCCCCCACGACACCTGGGACTTCGACTCCGCCTACGAGGCCCTGCTGGTCAAGAAGGACGGCAAGGACGTGATCGTCCACCTCAACAAGAGCGGCTTCGTGTTCGTGATGGACAAGAAGGACGGCGCGCTGGAGAACGTCTGGCAGTTCGCCGAGAACATGAACTGGTCCAAGGGCATCGACCCGAAGACCGGCGCCCTCATCGAACCACGCCGGCCCCAGCCCGGCAAGCGCGAGCTGCTGTGCCCCAACCTGCTCGGCGCACGCAGCTGGAACCACGGCGCCTACAACCCGGGCACCGGCCTGTGGTACTCCCACGCGATGGAAGTATGTAACGAGGTGGTCTCCGGCAAAGACGACCCGGCCAACCTGACCGCCATCTCGGCCCTGTCCCTCGGCATCGACGAGATCAAGCTGGTGCCCCCGCCCAACGGCAAGAAACCCGACGGCCGCCTCGACGCCCGCGACCCGCTGACCGGCAAGGTCAAGTGGAGCATCCACTACGACCTGCCGCCCCTCTCCAGCGTGCTGACCACCGCCGGCGGGCTGGTGTTCACCGGCGACATGGAAGGCCGCCTGTACGCCTACGACGCCGACAACGGCAAGGAACTGTGGCGCTTCAACGCCGGCTCCGGCGCCCGTGGCGGCCCGGTCAGCTACGCCGTCAAGGGCAAGCAGTACATCGTGATCCCCACCGGCCTCGGCTCCCACGCCCCGGGCTTCCTGGCTGGCGCCTTCCCGCAGATCAAGGACCTGCCCGGCGGTGCCGCGCTGATCGGCTTCACCCTCGAGTAAGCCCGCCTTACGAGCTCCGCGGCACGACGGGTCCGGACGCGGCCCGCCGTGCTGTTCCCAGGGTGTGGTGCAGACCTCCAGGTGCCACACCCCTTTTTTATTCCCCTGCTATCCCGTTGGGACGAATTCATTCGCCCACGGAGGTGGATCGACGCACAGAGGGCGAATGAATTCGCCCCAACAAGACCCCAGTTCCAATCGGAGACAAGACCATGAACCCCCTCCCCACCCGCCTGCGGGCATTCGCCCCCGCCCTGCTGCTCGCCCTGCTCGCCCCGGCCCACGCGGTCGCCCCGCCACCCGACGAAGGCAAGGCGCTGGTCGCCGCCGGCCACAACCGCTTCGACAAGCTGTGCGTGAGCTGCCACGGTACGGGCGGCGCCGGCGTGGCCCCCGGCGGCGCCAACGCCAGCTACGGCCCCAAGTTGGCGGCCCGCAGCGACCTGCCGGAAGAACGCATCCGCGACCGCATCATTCACGGCAAGCACGGCGACAAGGCCATGCCGCCGTGGGGCACCGTGCTCGAAGCGAAGGAGATCGACCAGCTCGTCGCCTACGTGAAGCGCCTGGCCAGCACGCCTGCCGGCCAGGGCACCGGCCCGCTGGCCCCCTTCGACCTCAACGAGCAGGCCCGTATCGATGCCGGCAAGCGCCGCTTCGCCAAGACCTGTGCCGGCTACTGCCACGGCTTCGAAGGCGTCGGCGGCCGCGCCCCCGACTTCAAGGGCCGCACCGACCTGCCCGCTGAAGTGGCCTACGAGACCATCTCCAAGGGCCGCCAGGGCGCCGACGTGATGCCCCCGTGGGGCGGCGCCTTCAGCGAGGAACAGATCTGGGAACTGGTCGCCTACCTGCAGTACCTGGGCAAGCAGCAACCGTAAGCGGGCGCCGGCGCGCCCTCGTGCTTGTCAGTACTTCAAGCTCAGACTCAGCCCCACGATGCGCGGCTCGCCGTAGCCGGTCGGATAGTGACCATTGGTGGCGTTGGTGCCGCCCTGGTAGAGCATGGCCTGGTTCTTGTAGCGCTGGTCGGTCACGTTGTTCACGTAGGCGCCGACGGTGACCTTGCTGCCGGGCAGCGTGTAGGCGGCGCGCAGGCTGCCGAGCCAGAAGGCTTCCTGGATGGCGTAGGGGTCGGTGTTGTCGGTGACGTTGAAATTCACCTGGCTGGTGTAGCTCCAGTCGGTGCTGAGCAGCAGGCTGCCGCCGGCGACGGGCAGGCGGTAGTCGGCGCCGAGCAGGCTGGTGACGCGCGGCACGCGGGCGAAGTTGAAGCCGGCGTAGCTCTTGCCCCCTGCGGTGAGCTCGTTGAACTTGGTGCGCAGGCTGCTCAGGTTGGCGCGCAGCTTGAGGGCCGACGTGGCCTGGAACTGGGTCTCGAACTCGATGCCGTCCACCTCGCCGGCACCGGCGTTCATCAGCGTCGGGTAGAAGGCGCTGCCGAACACCTGGTTCACCACCAGCTGCATGTCCTTGTAGTCGTAGTGGAAGGCGCTGGTGTTGAAGATCAGGCGCTGGTCGAGCCAGCTGCTCTTGTAGCCCACCTCGTAGGACTTGAGCTTCTCCGGCTTGACCACCGAGAACTGCGAGACGCCAGGCACCCCGTTGGGGGTGATGTAGGTGTTGTAGTTGCCGGAGCGGAAGCCGCTGGCGTGGCGCACGTAAAGCAGCTGGTTGGTGGCCAGGCGGTACTCGGGCGTGAAGTCGTAGCCGAGGTTGGACCAGCTGTTCTCCACCCGCCCGTTGGTCGAGTAATAGGTGCTGGTGGTGGCAGCGCCCAGGGAGTCCGGCGACCACCAGTCGGCGGCCACCGGGAAGGCCGCGCCGCTCGACGCGATGCGCGTGGTGAGGTCGATGCCGACCGTCTCGCGGGTGTAGCGCACGCCGCCGTTGAGCTTGAAGCGCTCGTTCACGCGGTAGCCGGCGCTGCCGAAGAGGGCCGTGCTGCGGGTGTCCTGGGTGTAGGCCGTGTAGTTGTACGACTGGGTGCCCGTGGTGCCGGTGAGCTTGGCGTTGGTGGTGAAGGAGTCGTTCTTGTCGTGGAAGAAGTAAGCCCCGGCGATCCAGCTGAGGTCCTGGTCCTTGCGCGAGGCGAGGCGGAACTCCTGGCTCTCCTGGGTCACGCTGTTTCGGTTGTAGGAGCGCGCGTTGCTGCCGGTACGGTATTCGTAGGGCGTGTAGTCGGAATCCGCCACGCCCCAGCGGCGGCCGTGGTCGACGGCGGTGATGGAGGTCAGGGTCAGCCCGCCGAGGGCCCAGTTGAGGGTCAGGTTGAGGCCCTGGGTCTCGACGCGCAGGGGCAGGTCCACGTTGTAGGCGACATGGCGGCGATCACCGTTGCCATTGCCGATGGGCGCCACATAGCCGTTGAGGTCCGCCGCGCCGTTGCGGGTGACCGAGTACCAGGGGTTCTGCGTGCCTTCCAGGTTGCGCAGGTTGAGGGCCAGGCTAGCGTCGAAGTCCGGCGTCACCAGGGCCAGCAGCTGGAAGCGCCCGGCGAAGTCGCGGAAGTCGCCGACGTCGCGGCCGTTGGTGGTGTTGGTAGCGAGGCCGCCGCGCTCCTCGTAATGCACGGCGGCACGGCCAGCCAGCACGCCTTCCTTCAATTCGCCGCCGATGGCGCCTTCGGCCACGCGGGTGCCGTAGCTGCCGGCCTCGAAGCGGGCATAGCCGTCGGTGTTGAAAGTGGGTTTCTTGGAGATGAAGTGGAAGGCGCCGCCGGTGGTGTTCTTGCCCCACAGGGTGCCCTGCGGCCCGCGCAGCACTTCCACCTGCTGAAGGTCGTAGAGCGGCGCGCCCTGGAACAGGTTGTTGTTGTAGTAAACCTGATCGGAGTAGAAGCCGATGGGATTGACCGCGTTGTTGGTGGCTTCGTTGGAGCCGACGCCGCGGATGAAGAAGCGCGGTCGCGCGCGGCTCTCGGTGTTCCAGCCCTGGGCCGCCGGCACGAACTTGGCCACGTCCTTGGTGGTGCGCAGCTCGGCATCCTGGATGTCGGCACCGCTGATGGCGGTCACCGCGGCGGGCACCTCCTGCAGTTTTTCCGAGCGCTTGGTGGCGGTGATGACCACCGTGTCGAGGGCGGCGCTGTCCGCCTCGCCATCTGCGGCCCAGGCGGCCGGGATGCTGCCGAGGCCGATCAGGGTGCCGGCGACGGCCAGGGCGATGCGCTGTCGTTTGAATCGCTTTACGTGATGCACTGTGTTCTCCGCGCAAGAGGGCACGGCCCACCCGCCAGGGGCGCTGCCGGCCGTTTCGGTTTCAATGAAAAAGGGGAATAAGGGTCGGGGAATCGGGGCCCGAGCTAGACCTTGCCGGCAGCCTTCCAGTCGGCCAGCAGCTGCCGGGCCTCGGCGAGGGGCGCCGGGTCCACCCACGGCCCGATGTCGAAGTCCTGCGGGATGAAGCCGTGCTCGAGCAGGAAGTCCTTCTGCACGCGCAGGCTGGCGACCTTGTCCGCATCCATGTCGATCTGCACGCCCTGGGCTACGCTGTCGTAGGCGCCGGCAAGAATCTCGGGGGCCACGTTGAAGTCGCGGGCGATCAAGGTCACCGTCTCGTCCGGGTGGGCCAGTGCCCATTCGGCAGCCTGCAGCAGGCGGGCCAGGTAGCGCACCACGATGTCGCGTCGCTCGTCGAGCAGCGCCCCGCTCACCGCCAGGCCGCGCAGCACCGAGGGGTGCACGCGGGCCAGCGGGTCCGGGTTGTCGCGGCTCTCATACACGGTGCGGATGCCCAGTTCGGCCTCCACGTCGGCCGGCAGACGGGCGAACACCGCGTCCACCTGCCCGGAGCGCAGGGCCTCGGCGAGCACGGCGGCCTGCTCCCTGAAATAGTCGCGGCGCAGCCCGTCGGGCCCCGGCTCGGTGGAATGGGGCGGCGCCGGCAGATCCACGCGCTGCACGTCGGCAAGGCTGAGCCCGGCCGTCGCCAGGGCCGCCGAGAAGAGCTTGAGCTGCTGGGCGATCATCAGGTCGAAGGCCTGCTCGGCCCGCCCGATGATGCCGACGCGGCGGCCCTTGAGATCGGCCGGCGTGGCGATGCCGGAAGCCGCCAGCACCTTCAGCGGGTAGGAACCTTCCAGCCAGGCCAGCGCGACGATGCGGTTGTCCACCCCGTGGGCGCGCGCCCACACCGCCGGCGCGTGGCCGGCATTGCGGATCCACAGGCGCTCGTGGTGGGCGTAGCTCAGTTTGCCGGTGAAGCCGATGGACTTGAAGCTCACGTCGAAGCCGGGCTCGTCGGCGAACTCTTCTTGCAGGTAGCCCAGCTGGTAGGCCAGCGCCGAGGCGGTAGGCACCGCCGGGCAGCGGGTCAGGCTGAGGGCGCTGCGGGTCGGGGTGGCGGCGGGCGCGGGCGGGGCTGCGCCGAGGGTCACGGTCATCGGAGTCTCCTGGGTCGATGCGGGGCCGGGCGGCGCTCAGGCGGCCCGGGCCAGGCGTTCGAGAATCTCCCGCCCGTTGTTGAAGAGGGTCTGCAGGGTGTGGGCGTCGAGGCCGCTGCCGCGCACCGCGGCCAACACCGGCGCACTCGGCACCAGCGGGTAGTCGGAGCCGAAGAGGATCCGCTCGGCCCCCAGCACGCGCACCGCCAGGCCGAGGGCTTGCGGGTCGCTGCCGAGCACGCCGGTGTCGATGTAGATGCGGCGCAGCGCCGGCAGCTGCGGCGGCAGGCCTTCCTTGCGGCCCCGCGCGTCAATGGAGCCGGCCAGCGCCGGCAGGATGCCGCCGAGCATGGCGAGCTGCACCGTCACGTCCGGGAAAGGGGCGAGGAAGTCTGTGAGGGCCAGGGTGATCCACGCCGCCGAGAACTGGGACGTGGATTCCAGCAGCCAGCGGGCGGTGGCGGCGTCGGCCGCCGGCGGATGGGCCCACTGCCCCGGCACGCAGGGATGGGCCAGGCCGGTGTGCAGGTAGAGGTGGCTGCCGTGGCGCTGGGCCACTTCGAGGATCGGCGCCACGTGGCGGGCGCCGTCGAGGCTGAGGAAGGCGCCCGCCGGCAGCACCGCGCCGATCAGGCCCAGCTCCCGGTGGGCCCGGTCGAGCTCGCGGGCCGACCATTCGACGTCGGCGGTGGTCAGCGCGGCGAGGCCGCTGAGGCGGCCCGGATGGCGGGACACCAGCTCCGCCAGGTCGTCGTTGTAGTCACGGAACAGCGTGCGGGAGGCCGCCGCATCAAGGGCCGGGTCGACACCCAGCGTGGTCGGCCAGGAGATCACCTGGTGGTCGATGCCGGCCTCGTCGATGTGGGCGATGCGGGTCGGCCCGTCGAAGAAGGTCGGGCCGATGGGGATCGCGCGGGACAGCACCGAGCTGTTCACCAGGAACTCCAGGCCGCCGTCGGGGCGGCGCTGCACGCGCGGCGCGGCGTCGCGGGTTTCGAGGAAGGCCAGCGCGCGGGGCGACAGCCAGTGGGTGTGCCAGTCGATGATCTGGGTCATGTCGGGTTCTCTCGGTTGCGGGGTCGGGGGGCGGATCAGGCCTGGGCGGGTTCGGGGAAGCGCGACGGGAAGCGTGGCAGGGTGCCGTTCAGCGCGTAGTCGCCCACCAGGCGCAGGGACAGGACCAGCGGATCGTGGGAGGCCAGCGTGCGGACGTCGCGCCAGTAGCGGTCGAAGTCGTTGGCAGCGCTGGTGCCGCGGCCGCCGGCGAACTCGAAGACCCGCGGCGTCACCTCCAGCGCGATCTGCGAGGCGTGGGAGCGCAGGCCCAGCGACTTGACCGACAGCTCGGACAGGCCGTCCTCGTCGATGTGGGCGCGGCCGTCCCAGCCCGCCTGCAGGTCGGCGATGAAGCGGTCGAAGTAGCCCAGCGCCGCCTCGACCTTGATCCACAGGTCGGCGAACTGGGTCTGCACCAGCGGGTCGCCGCCGATGGAACTGGCGCCCGGCAGGATCGACTGGCGCCGGTCGTGCAGCGCGTAGTCGCGGGCGGCGTCCAGCGCGGCCAGCGCCGAGCCGAGGTACACCGCCGAGTAATACAGCGCCCCGAAGGTGGTCCAGAAGGGCAGCACGCTGCGCTGGGCGCCGGCATGCTTCCACGGGATCACCTCGTCGGCGTAGAGGCGCACGTTGTCGAAGCTCACTGTGCTGGAGTCGGCGCCGCGCAGGCCGATGGGGTTCCAGTCGTCGTGGAAGCGGATGCCTTCCCGGTCGGTCGGCAGATAGCCATAGATGAAGTGCTGGCGGTTGCTGTGCTCGGCCAGCACGGTGGTGACGTTGGCGAGGGGCGCGCCGGTGTTCCACTTCTTGACGCCGTTGATGACGTAGCCGCCGTCCGGATGGGGCGTGGCGAAGAACTCCCGGTTCACGTACTGGGTCACGTTGCCCCAGTACCAGCGCCCGGCGGTGGCCTGGCGCACGATGGCAGCGTTGTCGCCGGTGAAGTCGTGGAACAGCGGCACCGCCGAGTTGTACATGTGGAAACCCAGCAGCGCGCCGACCGAGCCGTCGCCGCGGGCGATCTCCAGCACCGACCAGGCGGCGTCGCGCACGCTGCCCCCTCCCCCGCCGTGCTCCCGCGGGTAGAAGAGGTTGACGATGCCGGTCTCGCGCAGGCGGCGGATCGCGTCGGCGGGACGGATGCGCTGGTGGTCGCGCTCGGCGGCGCCGGGCTTGAGTTCGGCGGCGAGGGAGCGGGCGGTGGCGATCCAGTCGCCGGGATAGGGCTCGAAGCGGAGGTCGGCGGGCGCAGCGGCGCGGGCGGCGTCCCGTTCGGGCGTCGCGGTGATGAGGCTCATGGCAGGCTTTCGTTGCGGGTTGCGGGGGAAGTTCAGGAAGCGCTGGGCAGCACGCGGGCCGGGCTCAGCTTGATGGCCACGGCCAGCCCCAGCCAGACGAGGCCGGCGGCCAGGTAGCAGGCCGGCGCCACCAGCACCGCCGTAGCGAGGGAGTAGCGGTCGGACAGGATGCCGACCAGCTCGGGGCCGATGACGCCGGCCACGCCGGAGGTCAACACCACCGAAAAAGCCGCGGCGCTGTTGCGCAGGCGCGGCGGCACGGTCTCCACCACCAGCGTGGTCAGCGTACCGGCGCTGAGGCCGAAGCTGGCGATGGCGGCGACGATCAGGATCTGCGCCAGGGCCAGGTCGGCCGTGGTGTAGGCCAGCGTGAAGGCCGCTGCGGCGATCACCGAGGTGCTGCTCAGGAAGGCCGGGAAGCCCCAGCGGTACGGGCGCAGGAGCAGGCTCGACAGGTAGCCGCCGATCAGGCCGGCCGGCAGCGTGAAGAGCAGCGTCTGGGCCAGGAAGGCCGAAGCCTGCTGGTTGGCGAGCCCATGGACGCGATGCAGGAAGGCCGGAATCCACATCTGCACCGACATGGCGGTGAAGAAGAACACCAGCGCCGCGCCATGCAGCACGTAACCGGGGCTGCGGAACACCGCCAGGCTGGCCCGGAAGTCCGGCCGCTCCGCCTTGGCGCCGCCGGCAGCCCGGGCTTCGCTGCCGCCCAGTTCCGGCTCCCGAACCCACACCAAGGCTAGGGCAAGGGCCAGCCCCGGCACGCCGGCGACGAAGAAGGCGGCACGCCAGCCATACTGGGCGGCGACCCAGCCGCCGACGGCCAGCGCCAGCGCGGCGCCGATCTTGTTCTTCAGCATGTACAGCGAGAACACCAGGTTGCGCCACTTGGGACGGTACAGGTCCGCCAGCCAGCTCGGCGCCAGGCTGTTGTAGGCGGCCTCGCCGAAGCCGGTGACGATGCGCCACAGCAGCAGGCCGGCAAAACCCTCGGCAAGGCCGGTGGCCGCCGCCGCCACGCTCCACAGCAATACGCCGGTGAGCAGCACCGCCTTGCGCCCGAGGCGGTTGGCGAGGAAGCCGAAGACCGGCGCGCCGACGATGCCGGCGAAGGTGAACAGGGACGACAGGCGGCCGATCTGCTCGTCGCTGAAGCCGAACTCGTTCTTGATCGGCGTGAGCAGCGACGCAATGATCATCGCGTCCATCACGCAGACCACGCCGAGGGCCAGCAGCAATGCCAGGGACGCATGCGCCGCCCAATCGCGGGACGACGTGGAATCCGCCGCGCCGGCAAGGCAATCGGCCGGATTCAATTGACTGGCAAGAGCGGAGTCGCGGGAGGATGACATGATCCGGATTGAATAAATAAAAAGGGTTATTGGCTGCGGCGCCCCATCCAATTCATACCCTGGACGATCCGCCTAATCTGGACGCTATTGTTGGGGCGCGGCCCATCCTGAGAGAAGGACAATCCGTGCCACGTTTAGAAGGATTAATGGATTGCTTATCGCAAGGATTGCGTTGGGTACGCCGTGGGCCTTTGCTATATTTTTCCCCGACTCTGTGTACCTGACCGGCCACGCCTTCCCAATTCGGCCTCACGGGAACACGCGGGAATTGGCACCACCCGGCGCGCCCCCGTGCCCCCTTCACCCCCGCCCTGCAATCGGCAAGGCCCACCAATCCGAGCATGGAGAGACCCGATGGGATACCTGGACCCGGACAATCTGCGCCACGCGGCTTCTGCAGCGGGCTACGGCGCCGCCCGGGGCTGGGACATCGGCATCCACGACCGCCAGTTCACGCTCTACCAGCTGTCCGGGCTGATCGCCTGGGCGCGGGAACGGGGCGCCCTGCCGCCCGCGCTGGAGCGGGAGCTGGGGCTCGACGTGTCGGCCCAGGACTGGCCGGCGATGATCATCTCCTACGTGGACTTGCGGCGCATCCTCGAACGCCTGTGGCACGGCGCCGACAAGGGGGAATCCCTTTTCAATCACGCGTCGCGCGTCAATTTCGCCAGCTTCGGCCTCATCGGGCTGGCGGCCATGGCCTTTCCCACCGGCGAGGAAGGCATCCGCTTTTGCGCGCGCAGTTTCCGCACAGCCTGGAGCGCGGTGCCGGAATCCGGCGGCAATGGCGGACTGAGCATGCTGCATATTCCGAAATTCCACGACCCGGAAATGCGCAGCGCCCTCGAGCTATTTCATTTCGTCAATTGCCTGTCGGTATCCCGTTCGCGCACACCGGGCATTCCGATTGCGCGGCAGGTAGAGCTGACGCATTCGGAAGGAATTTCCCGGCAGGCCCTGGAAGACTTTTTCGGCTGCCCGGTGAAACTCGGCGCCGATATCGCCCAGATCCATTTCACGCGGGAATGGATCCAGCGCCCGACCGGTGTGCCCAATTCCGATGTGCGCAGCCACCTGCTGCGCCTGTGCGCCCAGGTGGACAGTGCCGAGGCGCCGGGCGCGCGCACGCCGCTGCAGTTCCTGTCGGACCACATCCGCGAGATCCGCTCGTCGGAGGAGATGGCCCGCTACATGGGGGTCAGCCGCCGCACCCTCGCGCGCATGCTCGACCGGGAAGGCGTCAGCTACAGCATGCTGTCGCGGGCGGCCCGCTCCCTCCATGCACAGCGCATGCTGCGCGGCCGCGAGCCGATCCGCGAGGTGGCCGACGTGCTCGGCTTCGCCGATGAACGCAGCTTCCGCCGCGCCTTCCGCGAATGGACCGGCCTGTCGCCAAGCGATTACCGGGCCCGCCACGATACCGGGGACGGCCCGGACCGGCCGGCCGATGGCCGCCCCGCGGACACGCTGCGCCCCGCGGGCTGAGCCTGCCCCCGGCGGGAGGACGGCCCCGCACCACTGCGGCGTGCCTGTCGCACGGCCCTCGTATTAGGATAGCCGCCGGGCCGGATCGGGCCCGCTCCCCTTCACGCCCACGGCCATGGCTCTCCCCCTTTCGAATCCGCAGACGCAGCTGCCCGACCTCCTCCACCAACTCGGCATCCCGGCCGGCGAGATCGCCCGGCGCGGGCTGCGCCTGTTCAACGAAGCGCAGGATCTGGTCGTGGTGGAAACACGCGCCACCCGGGGATTCCTGCTGCAGCCGCGGGCAGCGCAGGCGTGGCGGGAAATGCAGGCCGCCGCCGCGGAGGACGGGATCGTGCTGGAGCTGGTATCGGCCTTCCGCAGCATCGAGCGCCAGGCGGAGCTGATCCGCCGCAAGCTGGACAATGGCCTCGCGCTGGCCGACATCCTGAGCGTGCTGGCCATTCCGGGCACATCGGAACACCACACGGGCTGCGCCATCGACGTGACGACGCCCGGCGGTCCGCCGGCGGACGAGTCCTTCGAAGACACAACCGCCTTCGCCTGGCTGAACGCCCATGCGGCGCAGCACGGCTACACGCTGTCCTTCCCGCGCGGCAACCCCGAAGGCTATCTGTACGAGCCGTGGCACTGGTGCTTCGAGCGGGAGCGGCTGCTCGCCGGGATGGCCTGAGCGACGTCCCCGCGCGGTTCAGGTATCGAAACGGAAGCCGGCAGGCTTCGGTCGCTGACGCTCCCGGAAGGCGGTCATGAAGGCGTCGCGGGAGCGCAGCAGGAAGAAGGGATTGCGCTGACGCTCCTCGCCAATCGTCGACACGGTGCGCCCATGCACGTCGTGGCCGGGAAAGACCAGCACCTCGTCCGGCAGCACGAACAGCCGGTCGACGACCGAGTCATACATGCGTCCCGGATCGCAGATGTCCCCTTCCGCGAGGCCGCAACCGCCCAGCTCCAATGCATCGCCGCAGAACAGGCGGTCCTGCCACAGATAACTGACGCTGAACGGCGTATGGCCAGGCGTGGCGATCACACGGATCGGTTCGGCAGCGACGAGAAGCGTGTCCCCCGCGGCAACCGCACGGTAGCGTTCGCCACCGTCCGGGGGCGCGCCGGCCACCAGCGGCACCGCCGGATAGAGGTGGGCCAGGCGTTCCAGCATGTCGCCATGGACGTGGGTCAGCAGGATCATCCGCAGCTCAAACCCACGCTCGGCCAGCAGGGACTGGAGCAGCAGCGCCTGACAGGGATCGGGATTGGGATCGACGGCGACCGCCGCAGCGCCCCCCGCCGGGGCGAGCAGATAGCTCATCGCGGAAGTACGTGGGTCGAAGAACTGCCGGAAGTACATGGCCACGCCCCTCAATGCCCTGCCATCCGCAGCACGGCCAGCAGAACCCCTGTCAGCAGTGACAGCAGACGCAACACGGGGTCCGTGTCCTGGAGCATTCGGGCATCAGGATGAATCTTGTTCATGGCCATCCTCCATCGACGTCAGGCCGCCGCGGCATCGTCTGCGCCGATCAGCAGGCGGGTGTCGCTCAGGTACTTGTAGGGCGGGATCTCCAGGTTGGTCGGTGCCGGCTTGTTCTTGAAAACCCGCCCCGCCAGATCAAAGGTCGAGCCATGGCACGGACACAGGAAACCGCCGGGCCAGTCCGCACCGAGGGTCGGGTTGCCGGCCTGGAAGGCGCTGGACGGCGAGCAGCCGAGATGGGTGCAGATACCGACCGCCACGAAGATCTCCGGATTACGCGAGCGATGGGCGTTGCGCGCGTACTCGGGCTGCTGGGAAGCCACGCCGGATTGCGGATCGGCCAGCTGCGGCTCGGCCCGGGCCAGCGCGGCCAGCATGTCGGGGGTACGCCGGAGGATCCACACCGGCTTGCCGCGCCATTCGACGACCATCAGTTCGCCCGGGGCGAGCTTGTCGATATCCACCTCCACCGGTGCCCCGGCGGCCATCGCGCGCTCGGACGGGGTTAGCGTCGCCACGAAGGGCGCAGCGGCAGCCACCGCCAGCGCCCCGCCGGCTCCGGCGGTGGCGATGAGCAGGGTCCGGCGGGACGGATTGCGGGGAGATTCGGGTCCGCCGAAGGCCGGCGGCAGGGTCGTGGTGGGCATGGAGTCCTCTCGGTTGGGCTGGCGGTGGTCGTCAAGCTGTATCAGCTCCAGCTAATCAACATCCATGCCACTTGAGTTCGCGACACCAAGCCCTTGCGCATCAAGCACTTACGCCCGCGCACCGCGGAGCGCGCTGCCATCGGGCCTGCCAAGCGAACTGCCATGCGCTTGCCTGGCAGTTCTTCCAGCCGCCAACGCGCGACGAGACCCGAAAGTGGTCATCCGGCGCGATTTGACCGTGGCGGTCTGCCATGACAGCATCCGGCAGACCTGCTGGCAGAAAGCCTTTTCCCATGACCATCGGTCCTCACCCCCTCCCCGAACTCGTCTCCTTCCTCGACACCCTGCCGGAGCCGCACATCCTGTGCGACCGCAACTACCGCATTCTGGCCGCCAACGGCGCCTACCGCGCCAAGTGCGAGCGGCCGGACGACCTGATCGGGCGCCACTGCTACGAGGTGTCCCACCACTACCCGGTGCCCTGCGACCAGGCTGGCGAATCCTGCCCGCTGGCGCGCAGCCTGCAGTCCGGCCAGCGGGAGCGTGTGGTGCATCTGCACCACACCGCCGGCGGCGAGCGCTACGAGAACATCGAGCTGTCGCCGATCCGCGACCGGGGCGGGGAGATCGCCTTCTTCATCGAGAAGCTGGAGCCACTGCCGGTGGCCCGCGGCGTCGCCGCGGATCAGGGCCTGATCGGCCGCGCATCGACTTTTCTGGCCATGCTGGAGCTGGTGGCCCGCGTCGCCCCGTCCGAAGCCAGCGTGCTGCTGCAGGGAGAATCCGGCACCGGCAAGGAGCTGGCCGCCCAGGCCATCCACGAGGCGAGCCGGCGCGCCGACCGCCCCTTCGTGGCGGTGGATTGCTCCGGCCTCACCGAAACCCTGTTCGAGAGCGAACTGTTCGGCCACGAGCGCGGCGCCTTCACCGGCGCAACCACGCGCAAGAGCGGCCTCGTCGAAGTGGCCAGCGGCGGCACGTTGTTCCTCGACGAGCTGGGTGACATCCCACTGGCGATGCAGGTCAAGCTGCTGCGCCTGCTGGAAACCGGCACCTACCGGCGGGTCGGCGGCACCGAGCTGATCCGCGCCGACATCCGCCTGGTGTCCGCCACCCACCGGCCGCTCAAGGCCCTGGTGGAAAAAGGCCAGTTCCGCCAGGACCTGTTCTACCGCGTGAATGCCTTTCCGATCAGCCTGCCGCCGCTGCGCCGCCGCCGCGAAGACATCCCGCTACTGGCCGAAGCCCTGCTCAAACGGGTGGCGCCGGAGCGCCCACTGGGCATCGCCGCGGACGCGCTGGACTGCCTGCTGGCCTACGATTACCCGGGCAATGTGCGGGAGCTGCGCAACATCCTGGAGCGCGCCAGCCTGCTGTGCGACGGCGACCTGCTGCAACTGCGGCACCTGCCGGAGGAGCTGCAATTCGGCGAATCCGGCGGCGATGCGGCCGCGGAGGCCGAAACAAGGAACGGCCCCCACATGCCGCTCGGACGCGGACAACTGAGCGATGCGGAGTTGCGTGCCGCGCTGCAAAGCCACCGCGGGTCCCGCAAAGCGCTGGCGTCACAACTGGGCATGAGCGAGCGCACGCTCTACCGGCGTATCAAGGAACTGGGCTGAACAGACCTTGCCAGATGTACGAAGGGGAAGCCGGATCGCTCCATGCTTCCCCTTGTCGGTGACGGCTCTGACGCTTACTGCGGTATCAGGAACACCGACTTCTCGCGTACCGCCACGGTTTCATCGTCCAGCGCCTTCACTTCGATATACACGGTGTTGGAGCCGGGCTTGCCCGACTCGGGCGGCGCCGCCACTTCGAT
>NZ_MWUM01000443.1 GCF_002028455.1 Zoogloea sp. LCSB751
GGACAAGGAAAACTTCGACGAGTATTTCAAGCCGGGCGGCGTCCGGATCTATGAGCAGAACCAGCTCGCCGACCTCAATTACCTCTACCTCGGCACCGTCGAGGGTGAGTCCTGCCAGGCCGATGCCAATCAGGCGGTGCCCAATGCCGGCGAAGCCAGCACCCTGGCCCGCCGCCGCGTGGCCGACATGGGCGGCAACGGCGTCAGCTTCGACAAGTGCGCCGAGTTCAGCGATGTGCCGGGCTGCCTG
>NZ_MWUM01000444.1 GCF_002028455.1 Zoogloea sp. LCSB751
GGCTACGGCTACATGATGGAGTACCCGATCGCCCAGATGTACGCGGCGGCGCGCGTCCAGAAGATCTACGGCGGCACCAACGAGATCATGAAAGAGCTGATCGCCCGGGGGATCTGAGGTCCGCGCGAAGGGCCTCGAGCGCGCGGTGCTGCCGGACGCGGACGGCGTGCGGCGAGAGCCGTAGGGCGGCGGCCGTCTGCTCGACGGTGCGTCGCTGCACCACGCGCAGATGCAACACGCGGTAGAGCTC
>NZ_MWUM01000445.1 GCF_002028455.1 Zoogloea sp. LCSB751
GACTCTCGGTGCACCAGCAATCCGGACCGCCTCATCGTCCGGGCCAACACAAAACGGTGTTGAGACAGAGCTGTCCCGCGGGACAGAGTGGGTCACTTATCAGCGAGCTGAGGAACCCTATGGTTTACTCTTATACCGAAAAAAAACGCATTCGTAAGGACTTCGGTAAGCGAGACCAGGTACTGGACACGCCTTATCTGTTGTCCATTCAGCTGGACTCCTTCAAGCAGTTCATCGAGGCTGACCCGG
>NZ_MWUM01000446.1 GCF_002028455.1 Zoogloea sp. LCSB751
GTACGTTGCACTATTAGCAGCATTGGGATGTAATGAGTTTGAATAATACAGTGAATTTAATAACGATCCATCAGTCGCATAAATCTTAGAGTATATTGATGAAAACTCGCTAATATCTCTAAATGAGTTACCATCTGATGAAGATGTGTTTGCAATAAATCTAGACGGATCGTTATTAAAAAAAGAATCAAAATCACCGATAAAAGTGCAATTATTACCATTTTTTGCACTGTAAGTAGTACCTGTATT
>NZ_MWUM01000447.1 GCF_002028455.1 Zoogloea sp. LCSB751
GCCCGTACCCTGCGGGAGAGCCTCGATGGCGAGGTGTTGACCGGCGCCCTCAAGAAGACCGCCATCAGCGCCTTCCTGTTCAGCCTGCTGCTCTCAGCGGGGCTGGCCCTCTCCTGACCCAGTGGCATGCTATCGGTCATGCAAAGGGCTCCCGAATGGGAGCCCTTTTTGCAGGCTGAGGTATGCTGTCCGCCATTTCACTCATCAGGCAGGAACGTCACCATGCGCGACTCGCTCAAGCAGAAAATC
>NZ_MWUM01000448.1 GCF_002028455.1 Zoogloea sp. LCSB751
ATTCCATTTGATTCTATTCCATTAGTCTCCGTTCAATTCCATTAATCTCCATTCCATTCCATTCTACTCCAACTGATTCCATACCATTCTATTCCTTTCCATTCCATTCCATTCCATTCCATTCCATTTCATTCCATTCCATTCCATTCGCTTCCATTCCATTCGTGTCCATTCCACTCCACTCCATTCCATTCGTGTCCATTCCATTCCAGTCCATTCCATTTGTGTCCACTGCATTCCATTCCACTC
>NZ_MWUM01000449.1 GCF_002028455.1 Zoogloea sp. LCSB751
CTGGTGCTTCGAAGTGTGCTTGAATACAAGGGGCAGCAGGCAGCTAAGGCAGAGAAAGGGCAGCAGGAAGGATAGAAACGCACTACAACAGAAAGGCGGAACAGATTATGGCAGATTTACAGCAGGATACAGAGAAATATGTAGAGCTTCGTAATATCAATAAGACATATGGCACATTTAAAGCCTCGAATAATATTAATCTCGGAATTGGGAAGGGCAAGCTGATTGCACTGCTTGGACCTAGCGGAA
>NZ_MWUM01000450.1 GCF_002028455.1 Zoogloea sp. LCSB751
GGCAGGAAGTCGTCATGAACCAGCACCAGATGATCCTCGGCGTGGTGCATGGTGAAGGCGATCTGCTCCGGCGAGAGGCGCACGTTCACCGTGTGCAGCACGGCGCCTATCATGGGCACGGCGAAGAAGCATTCGAGGGAGCGGTGACTGTCCCAGTCCAGCAGGGCGACCGTGTCCCCCGGCCCTATGCCCGAGGCCGTCAGCAGGTTGGCGAGACGGTGGATCCGCTGATTGAGGGTGCGGTAGTCA
>NZ_MWUM01000451.1 GCF_002028455.1 Zoogloea sp. LCSB751
ACTCCCAAGGGGCAGCAACAGGCCGATCTTTTTGTCCCCTCCCCCGGCCAGTCAGATGCACTGATGGCGGTAGTGGACAAGCTCAAGGCCAAGGGCCTGGGCCGGGTAGGCTTTGCCAGCCAGGGCACGGGATCACCCGAATGGATGATGCGGCAAGAACACTTGAGCCCCTGCTATACCACCCGCTGGGAGGACCTGCCGGTGGCGAGGTAATGATAAGGTGAGAATGAGCACGCTGACCTTTGCGAT
>NZ_MWUM01000452.1 GCF_002028455.1 Zoogloea sp. LCSB751
CGCCCTGCATCACGCAGGCGACATCTTCCCGCACGCCTTTAAATAACAGTAGACACAAGATCCCAAGCACCCAAGCAGCATAGCGTTTACCATTTGCTCAAAGATGTTCACTCGAGGAAAAACAACGCATTCACACCTAGCCAAACGACAGCCCCAACCCAGGCAACACTGATCAACTCTCTCCAACTCCTGCCTACGGCCCCCTTTCTGGCTTTCCAGGTCCATCTCAAAAACGATTTAGCCCTGTCA
>NZ_MWUM01000045.1 GCF_002028455.1 Zoogloea sp. LCSB751
CGCCCTCTTCGACTTGAGTGGTTGATTAGCGCTTCCACTCTGGCACATGAATGCCACATCGGGTGGGGGCGTCCATTCCATTGATTCAGCGCAGGGCATTCCGCTGACCGTCATCTTGACCGGCGCCAATCGCAACGACGTGACCCAACTTCTGCCCCTTGTCGAGGCAATTCCACCCATCCGTGGTAAGCAGGGGCGCCCGCTCTCCAAGCCCCGCATCATCCACTACAGGCCGACCACGGCTACGATCATGCTCTGGCCGATTGCCCTTAAGGGTTCAGCCTTGATTTCACCACCCCTAGCAAGCTATTCGCTGCCAATGATAGTTGTCGTTCGACATTCACACACAGCGTCAACCTGGAGGTCGGAATGAGTTTGTCCGCCAACGGGCGATACACCAGCGTGCCGGCCTGCACCTCTTTGTCGGCATCCATCTGGGTCATCAACCCCACGCCCATGCCTCGCATCACTATCTCCTTCATCAGCATGATGCTGTTGGATGAAGCCACCATCTCAGGTCTTGCCGACGCCCGCGCCATGAGTTGGTTGACAATCAGTCGCAGGTCAAGAGAGGGCTCGGCCACCACGATCTTGTAAGGCAGGCAGTCAGACAACCTGACCTGCTTGCGGGATGCCAGCGGATGATCGGACGCAATCACTGCCCCCACGCGGAAATCCTTCTGCGCGATGATCGACAATCCGGGCGACAGGTGCGGGTTGATCGTTAATCCAAAATCCACCTCACCAGCCAGCACGGCCTCGGTCACCCGGTTTGCGCCATAAATCAACACCTCGAAGGTCACCGCCGGGTAGCTGTGGTGGAAATCGGCTGCAGCGCTGGCCACGAACTCTGATGCGGCACCCTCGACTACAGCCAGCACCACCTTACCGCGCTTGAGCCCTTTGAGGTCCTCAATGCGCGATTGCAGTGCCAATATCTCGCTTTGCCATTTGCGCACCGCATGCAACACCTGCTCACCTGCAGCCGTCAGCTTGAGCCCCTGCGGCAGGCGTTCGAACAAGGGCAAGCCGATCTCTTCCTCGACCTTGAGGATCTGCCGGTCTACGGACGAAGACGAGACATGCAGGACGTCACCCGCGCGGCGCATCGACCCATGCCGGGCTGCTTCATCGAAATACCGTACGAACCGGGAGAACGCCCACATGCAAGCCTCCTGAGATCACCATGAATGAATGGAATGGACGCTTCCACCGATGTGACGTTGATGTGCCAGAGTGGAAGCACTGACCAACCACTCAAGTCGAAGAGGGCGTCCATTCCATTGATTCAATCCAAAAATTCGTCCACCGGTTACTCAGATTTGCATCGCGGTCGACGAACCTGGGGTATGAAGATCACTACGACGCAGCGATACAGCATGATGTTCGAAGTGGTCAGCGAGGAAGCTGGCGATGAAGTAGTAGCTGTGGTCATAGTCTTGGCGAATCCTGAGCTTCATCGGATGTCCCACTGCCCGGCATGTCAGCTCCAGCAGTTCTGGCTTCAGCTGTCTATCAAGGAACTCATCATTGGCGCCTTGGTCGATCAGGATTGGAAGTCGCTCTTTGCATGCTCTGATCAACTCAACAGCATCCCACTGACCCCACACTTCGCGGTCAGGACCCAAATAGGCATCGAACGCCTTCTGTCCCCATGCAACCTTGGAGGGGGCAACAATGGGTGAAAAAGCGGAGACGCTCCGATAGCGCCCGGGGTGGCGCAAGGCCGTGACCAGTGCCCCGTGACCTCCCATGGAATGGCCGAAGACTCCTCTTGCCTCGCTGGCGGGAAAGTGCTGCTCGATAAGTGCAGGCAACTCTTCAGCGATGTAGTCTTGCATGTGGAAATGAGTTGCCCAAGGGGTACATGTAGCGTTCACGTAAAAGCCAGCCCCTTGGCCCAGGTCATAGGCTGGGTCATTGGGAACGTCCTCGCCACGCGGGCTGGTGTCAGGGGCAACCACGATAAGGCCGTGGCGCGCTGCGTGTACTTGTGCACCGGCCTTGGTGATGAAGTTCTGCTCGGTGCAGGTCAGGCCTGAAAGCCAGTAGAGCACGGGGCACTTTTCGCCACGTAAGGCGGCTTCGGGCAGATAGATTCCAAACTGCATGTTGCACCTGAGCGTTGAGCTGACATGCTTCCAGACCTCTTGTCGACCACCAAAGCAGGCGTGGGATTCGATGCGTTCCATGCTGGTACTCGCTTCAAAAAGAAAGAGCCCTCGGTTCTCACCGGGGGCTCATTGGTTGCAGCGTCTATCAAACGAAGGCGTAAGCGGTCACCTTATTGCCGGCCGGGTCACGCAGGTAAGCGGCATACGCGCCGGGCAGATGGCTGCGGGGACCCGGCGCGCCCTCTTCCGTGCCACCATGAGCAAGGCCCGCAGCATGGAATGCGTCCACTTCGGCCGGATTGGCTGCAGCGAAGCCAATCGTTACACCGTTGCTCGAAGGCGCCTCACCGTTGCCAGGACGCGCAATGATGAACGCTGGCTTGTCTCGGCCGTAGAGGACCCAGCCATTGCCAAAGGGGCCAAGATTCTTGATGCCCAGAGCACCCAACGCAGCGTCGTAGAAGGCCGCGGACTTCTGAACATCCGATGCGCCAATGAACACATGTGAAAAGACGGCGTCGCCAGAGATGACGGGATTAGCCATGGAAAGCTCCTTTTTGATTCGTTGAGGGGAAGATGAATTGAAGGGATAGGCTCAGTAGTGCACGACGGAACGGATCGACTCGCCGTTGTGCATCAGGTCGAAGGCCTCGTTGATGTCCGACAGCGGCATGGTGTGGGTCACGAAGGGGGCGAGCTTGATCTCTTCCTTCATGGCCTGCTCGACCATGCCCGGCAGCTCGCTGCGGCCCTTGACGCCGCCGAAGGCCGTGCCCAGCCACTTGCGGCCCGTCACCAGTTGGAAGGGGCGGGTGGAGATCTCCTGGCCCGCACCGGCCACGCCGATGATGACCGACTGGCCCCAGCCCCGGTGGGCGCATTCCAGTGCGGCACGCATCACATTGACGTTGCCGATGCACTCGAAGCTGTGGTCCACGCCCCAGCCGGTCATCTCGATGATGACCTGCTGGATGGGCTTATCAAAGTCCTTGGGGTTGACACAATCGGTGGCGCCGAAAGTCTTGGCCAGGGCGAACTTCTCGGGGTTGGTGTCCACCGCGATAATGCGGCCGGCGCCGGCCATCTGCGCGCCATGCACCGCTGCCAGGCCGATGCCACCCAGGCCGAACACAGCCACTGAATCACCCGGCTGCACCTTGGCGGTGTTCTTCACCGCGCCAAGGCCGGTTGTCACGCCGCAGCCCAGCAGACAGACCTGCTCGGGGTTGGCATCCGGGTTGATCTTGGCCAGCGAGACCTCGGCCACCACGGTGTATTCGCTGAAGGTCGAGCAGCCCATGTAGTGGTAGAGCGGTTGGCCGTTGTAGGAGAAGCGGGAGGTGCCATCGGGCATCACACCCTTGCCTTGGGTGGCCCGCACCGACACGCACAGGTTGGTCTTGCCGCTCTTGCAGAACAGGCATTCACCGCACTCGGCGGTGTAGAGCGGGATCACATGGTCGCCGGGCTTGACGCTGGCGACGCCTTCGCCCACCTCCACCACGATGCCGGCCCCCTCATGGCCCAGCACCACCGGGAACAGGCCCTCGGGGTCGTCGCCGCTGAGGGTGAACGCGTCGGTGTGACAGACGCCGGTGTGGGTGATCTTGATCAGCACCTCGCCCTTCCGGGGCGGGGCGACATCGATCTCGACGACCTGTAGGGGCTGGCCAGCGGCGAAGGCAACGGCGGCACGGGATTTCATGGTCAGGGTCCTTGGGTTGAAGGGGGCAACGGAGGAAGGAGCGCAGCATGCGGACCATGTGGTCCACCTCCGCGTCCTGGTCGGTGGCTGTTCGCCGGCCTGGGGCGAGTCGGCTACGGCAATAGCGCTTCATGGCGCCTTAGATTGATCGGTTGGCTCGAACCTTTGTCGTGTCGTGCTCAACGCTCGTCGGTAAAGTCACTCTTCAAGGCCCCGACAAAGGCTTCTCTACCTTTAGTCGCAGCAATCGACAACTCGCGCAGCCACTTGCGGTACTGGTTCGACACCTTGTCGGTTGCCAGTGATACTTCGTCGAGCGAGATTTCTGCCGGCCACTGTGATTCGATGATGGGCGCATCTTCTGACAGCACGAGTTTCTGGAAGGCTTTGTGCGCATGATCCGGATCGTTAGCCTTCTCCGCCCGACTGATGATCATGAAGTTGCGGCAATGCGTTGCATCGATGGGGCTGCTGGTGGTCCAGAGCGTGAAGATGCTGGAGTCGCGGTACAGCTGGATCTTCAGGTTGATCGTGTAGGGCATTGAGCACCGGTAGGTGAATGAGCCGATTGGTGCGTTTTCGGGCAGGTTCTCCAGCATGTCTTGCGGCGGCAGAATCGCGAATCTCAGCTCGCCCTCGACCCTGTCGACGGCGGGGATCGGCGGGCGATCGTAAGCTGGGTCGTACAAGGTGCCAGGGTGCACGAATGCGAAGTGCGAGAGATCAGTGAAGTTCTCCCAACGACGTTCTGCAGATGTATTCCACGTGTAGGGGTCGCCGACAATCGAGCGCATGCCCGGTGCATCCCAGTCGCCACAAAAGGGGATGTCGGTGCAGTCCCAACTGCTGTCCAGCCGCACCCAGACCAAGTCATACTTCACTTGGCATTCGTATCGCTTAGTGCAGGCCTTTCGCGGGATCGGTTGGTCGGGACAAGCGGGAATGTGGTTCGCGACACCATCGGGTCCGTACTTCCAGCCGTGATAGTTACAGCGCAAGCTATCGCCCACGACTGTCCCAGTCGACAGCGCTGCAAAGCGGTGCACGCAGCGGTCTTCCATGGCAACGATGTTGCCGTTGAAGTTGGCGATCACCAAGCGCTCGCCCAACAGTGTTACGGCCAGCGGCCCCAGTCCAGATGGATTTGCGGTTTCAAGTTCAGCCCTGGTGCAAACGGGGTGCCAAAAATGGCGCAGGAAGTCTCTGTTTTCGATGAGAGGACGATTCATTGATGTGCCCTTTGTGTTCAGTTGTCCTGACCGATGTCGATCGCCATGATTCCGCCCATACCAACGAACCGCGGGAGTGATCGGACATCCCAGATCCATTGACGGATGTCGGGGTATTCGTCCAGGGAGATGCCACCCTCAGGCGCCAGGGCGACATATGGAAAGCAAGCGATGTCCGCGATGCTGGGTGAGCCGCCATGCAGCCATGGCGACCCGTTGAAGTGCCGGACTGCCAAGTGATCGTCGAGGTACCGCAGCAGTTTGTGCGCGCCCTTGCGAGCGGCGTGCACGTCGATCTCGGTATAGCCAAGCGCATCATGCAGGCGAGCAGCCGACGCGGTTCGCGTCAGATCGTCCGAGAAGGACAGCCACGTCTGGATCAATCCCCTCGCTTCAGGTGATGACGGCCACCAGACGCCGGTCCTGTCGTACCGTTCGGCGAGATAGACCAAGATGGCTTGTGCGTCTCGCAGGATGAATCCGTCGTCATCGATGACCGGCAGTTGCCCCATCGGATTGATCTCCGCGAGGAATTTCTCTGACTTATGTTCCTTACCGGGATAGAAGTTCACGGGCAGACGCTGGATATCAAGTCCCAGCAATGCGCAGAAGAGCCGGATCTTGTAGCAATTTCCGGAAAGCTCGTAGTCGTACAGTTTCATGTCTTATCTACCGTTTCAAGCATCCAGGGTCAGTCTTTGGGAACAGGCCCGCGAGACGCAGGGAATGATCAATTGGTTGGACTCTCGCTCTCTTTTGTTGAGGTAGGCATCCCGATGGTCAGGGATGCCGTCGAGGACTCGGGTAAGACATGCCCCGCACACCCCTTGCTCGCAAGAAGTTGGCAGCTCGTGGCCACACGACCGGAGCGCTTCGGCGATGCTCACGCCTGGCAACACCACACAACTCACACGAGACTGCTTCAACTCAACCAGGAAGGATGCATCCTCGTCGCCTAGTGTTGGCTTGCCCGCCGAAAAGCGCTCGAAATGCACGCAGCGATCGTCCCAATTTGAGGAGGCCAACTCCTGCACCGCATGCATGAAGCCGCTCGGGCCGCAGTAATACAATTGGCTTCCTGCGGGACGCGACTCACCAAGAATGTCCCTGAGCCGAGCGAACGTCCGCTCCGGAGACAACGCTAGGTGCAGCGTCAACCTAGAGCGTGCCGCAGCGATAGCCAGTCGATCCCTTAGCGCAACGTGGGTTTCGTCACGCGCAAAGTAGTGCAACTCATAAGAGCAGCCTCGGGCGTCAAGCTCCGCCATCAGGGACACTATGGGCGTGACTCCAATGCCAGCGCCGACCAACACATGGTGCAGGCTCGGGTTATGCAACGCGAAGTTGTTCCGGATCGCCCCCACATGCACGATGTCGCCGATCCGACACCCGTGAATCCACGCCGAGCCGCCACGAGACTGCAACTCAAGTTTCACCCCGATGATCAATGCGTCGGTTTCTCCTGGGGCATTGATGAGAGAGTACTGTCGGATCAGCGGTAGTTGGTCAGGGCGCTCGATGTGCAGATCCACATGCGAGCCGGCTGTGATAGGTGGCAAGGGCTGACCATCGCTCGGGACGAGCGCGATCACCTTAATTCCTTCGGCGTCACAGTCAATCCGCTGCACGAAATACGGACGGGTCGTCATGCAGCTTCCGCGCTACGCACGGTCCCATAGGTAACGTCCTTGTCCAGCAACCAACGCCGGTAGGCGGTCGACATCGCGTCGCAGCGGGTTGGGATCTCAGCACCTGGGTACAGCGGCATCCGGCGAGGAATCTGATTCTCCAGAATGGGCTTATCCTGGCCGAAGATGGTGTGCTGAAACGACAGCAAGTCGTTTATCGAAGACGTGTCGTCGATGTACGCCAACAGGCAGTACGCTGTGATGTGCTCCTCGGAGTGGGGCTGCACGAACAGCCCAATGGCATCCATGAGATCTGGCCGGGTAAACGCAGTTTTATAGAGCATCGCGGACGCTGACTGCATAACCCGATACTTGTATTCCACCTGCAGGCCCTGTGTGGCAGAGTTGGACGTCTTGGGCTGATAGAACTTGCAGTCGTCCGCCCATAGCTCGTCGGCGACCTCGTCATGCTTCACTTCATAAGGGACGACCTCGGTGTTCGGGATCGTGCCAAGATAGTGCGCATGAACGTAGGGGAAGTGGCCCATGTCCAAGAAGTTCTCGATCATCCGCGGATGCGAGACAGCTACGCCAATGCCATCGCAATCGACGATCCGTCGGCCGGCTTCCGCGTATTCTGGAAAGTCGAAGATGGGGCGTGCCGGCCGACCTGAGGGACATACCCATAGATAGCCATAGTGCGACTCCACCAATGCCGAAGCGCCATCGGCCTCCGCCGTCACCTGGCCATCAGCTTCGCGCCACGCAGCAATATTGGCCTCCAACAGGGTCGTCCGGTATGGTGCTGACTTGGAGGCAGAAGAGACTCGGCTAACCGGACCAATCGTGAGCCAACTGTTCATCGTGAAGGCATCTGTGCACTTGAACGTCATGATGAGATCTCCGCAGACATACGCGACTCGGCTGCGGCACGGAATGCCACCAGCGCAGGAAAGAGGGCCCCGGCCTTGATGGGCTGCTTGTTCGATTGCGCCCAGATGTGTACAAAGGTCAGCCGCTCTTTGGCGTATGAGACCATCGCGATCACCGGGGTCGATGCCAGACGACCGGACCAACTATTAGGCGTACAGACCCGGAAGCCCCGGGCTTCAAGTTCTTCGACGACCGCAACGACATCGGTCTTGAGTCCGAGGCTTCGGCAGAAAATACCCGCCTTTGGCGTGTCGGGCGGCTCGGCCTCGCCAGCGTCATGCAGATCTAGTCGCTTCACCCAGATCATTCCGCCCTTGTCCATACAGGCGTAGGTCTTGACGCATGCATTTTTGGGAGGAGTTTGACTGGGATGGGCTGGAATACCGCCGCACCGACCCGAGTTGGCCTCGAATTCCCAGCCGTGATAGGCGCACGACAGGTGGTTGTGAATGATGCGCCCCAGGGTGAGGCGAGCCCCCCTGTGTGGACAGCGGTTCTCCCAGGCTTGCGGTCGACCAGATGCGTCCCGCCACAGAGCGATTTCATGTCCGTTCAGAAAGACTGCAGCGATCTCGCGAGCTGGCGACAATCGCGTCGATGGGTGCACTGGCACCCAAGCATTGGTTTGAAAGTTCATGGACTTACCCTTTTCAAAGCTTACCGCTGACGATGCCGTCAACGAACCAGGTCATCTTTCCAAGCGCCTAATCGCAAGACCTGACCGGCAGCCTCACGCAGCTTGATGGGGCCGCTGAGGACTCGGAAGTGGCCTTCCGCGATCTCCTTCTTCGTGTCGATGAGCGCTACCACATCCTTTGGAACACTCGTCCAGCCTGCGGCGCCGACCAGTCCGAAGTACACAAAGCCGACCTTCGTCGGCGACTGGGCCTGCGCTAGAGCGCCACTCATCATGGCGACGGCGATCATGAAACGGCGTACTGCGATGTTTATTGACGGTTCCTTCTAGACTACTCAGCCAGCAAAACTGTGATGACGCTTGCGAAGTCGAATTGAGTCTAGCCACGACACCGTTTCAAACATAGGATCAAAATGAGATGATGCGTTTCATAGCCGAAACGTAGCTTTGGAAACACTGGACATGGACCTCAAACTTCTTGACGCCTTTGCAGCCATCATGCGAGCCGGCAGCCTGACGAAAGCAGAGTTGCAGACGGGCATGTCGAAAGCGACTCTCAGTCGCTCGCTACAGAAACTAGAGGAAGAGTTGGGTGCGCAGTTACTGATTCGATCCGCAAGGAGGATCACGCCGACGGAGGCTGGCAGCATGCTGCATCGGCATTGCGAGGCACTGCTGGCCGACGTGAGTGGTCGGTGGGAGTCAGCGAGGCACGAAGTGCAGGAGGTGACGCATGGAGGAAAGGGCCGCCTGCGCATCTTGGCTGACAACCACTTCACCACGACTTTTGTTTGCCATGTGGCTCGGCTCTTTGTCGAGTTAAATCCCAACATGGTTTGTGAGTTGGACGCTGCCGGACGTTCAGATTCGCCACGCATTGATAACGTCGACTGCTACATCTGCAGCGTGGCGCCTGACGTGCCAGATGTTGTGGCCAAGCTCGTGGGTCGACTGCCCTTCGGTCTTTACGCAAGCCCTTACTACGCCGAAAAGCATGGCATCCCCAAGGCCCCCAAAGAGCTCACTGCGCACACATCGATCTCGCTGAGGCGCACCGAGTTCAGTGACCGCATCATGTTGCACAGCAGTGAGGCATCACATCCCTATGTGTCGCGTTTCAGCATCCACACTAACGACTATTGGGTGATGAAGACTTTCTGCGTGGACGGCCTCGGTATTGCACTCATGCCGGACTTTTTTGTGCAGCCGGAGGTGGACAACGGCAGCCTGGTTCCGGTGCTTCCGAGCTGGAAGCCAGAGCAAAAGCGCGTCTTCTGCGTGTATCAAAGAAGTCGCTATGCATCCCAGAAGCTACGGGCCTTCATTGACTTGCTCACCAAGAGCATGACCGATATCGACAAGCTGAACTTCTACCTGGCATCCAGGCCTCTGCAACGCTGATCCGCCGACCCAGCGTTTCACTTTCCGCACTGCATCGTTTCACTATTGACGCTATCCAACCGCTCCAGGCTTGCCTAGATTCGATATCACGATCAGTTCAACGCGATTCAATGCAACTCAAAGAATGAACAATTAGCGCGCTCAAGCGATGAGCTTGGCGCGTGCTGCTCCCCTGCGAACGACGCTATAAATCAGCCTTCACGCAAGGCTGAGTAGGGGAAGCTTTGCTTTGATTTTGTGAAGAACGCCGCCGCGAACTGTTCCTCCATGTGTGGTCCTAAAGGAATGGTGTCGTCAATGAATATTCGAGGTATCAAGTTCACGGCAATTGCGCTGGCTACGCTGTTTTCGGGTGCGGCGCAGTCGGCAGATTGGAGCGTTTCAGATCTTCAATACCGCTATGGTACGAAGTTTAACGACAATGGCTCAACAGGCGGGCCAAAGTTCGCAAAGGACTTGGTCGAATTCCAGAACGTAACGGGCAACTCTTGGGGGCGCACCTACTTCTTCCTACTGATGTCGAAAGACAGCGTCGAAGACGGCCGTTCAGGAGAGATGTACAGCGAGGGAGACGCGTACCTGAGCTTGAGCAGGGTAACGGGCAAGGCGCTCGCTTTCGGCCCAGTGAAGGACCTGAACCTCAACCTAGGCTACAACTATGGAGCTAAGAACAGCGCCTTCGGGCCCAACGCGAAGGTCGTCACCTTCGGTGCGGGTTTAGAGTTCGATGCGCCGGGCTTCACATACTTCAACCTGGACGTTGTCGCTTATCGTGATCAAGGGACTTACAGCGGCTTCGGCGGCGGCGATCTTTGCGGCAACCACGCCACCAGCTACCAGATCACGCCTTATTGGAAGGCTCCGTTTTCGATTGGCGGGCTGAAGTTCGTCTTCGACGGCTATGTCGACATCATCGGCGCACATGGCACCTGCAAACAGCAGTTGCTGGCCGAGCCGCAACTCAAACTGGACATAGGCGACATCTGGGGCAAATCCGGCAGTGTCTATATGGGGGTGGAGTACCAGTACTGGCGCAACAAGTTCGGCAGCAGCGCCAATACCGAAAAGGTACCGCAGTTCGTTCTGCAATGGATTCTTTGATTTCACAGGAGGCGCTCACCATGAATCGCAGAGAAATCTTGAAGGGTCTTTTCCTCGTGTCCAGCAGCCTCACATTCGTACGTGCCTTGGCAGCGGATGATGTTCTAAAGGTCGGAATCGTTTATCAGTCGACGGTCGGCAACGCAGGCTGGAACTATCAACACAACCTGTCGATAAATAGCTTGGCAAAGCAATTCGGCAAGAAGGTTCAGGTCACCCGCGTAGAAGCAGTACCGGACACGGCGGATTCGGAACGCGTGTTCCGGCAGTTGGCCAGCCAGGGAAATCAGATCATCATCGGAACGACCTTTGGCTACATGAACGCCCTGCTGAAGGTAGCGAAGGAGTTTCCGAAGGCGATCTTCCTCAATGCGAGCGGCTACAAGCTTGCTCCGAATCTCAGCAACTACACGGCCAACATGTACGAGGGCACCTACCTCGCGGGCGGCATTGCGGCGTCGTTGACCAAGAAAAAGATCTTGGGTTTCGTGGCGCCGGTTCCAATTCCGGAGATCTTCCGCAACCTCAATGCATTCGCACTCGGTGCTCGCAAGGTCGACCCCACGATCGTGGTTAAGGCTGTCTGGATCAACGCCTGGCATGACCCGGGGAAGGAGCGCATGGCGGCGCTCACCTTGATCAACGACGGTGCGGATGTGATTATCCAAGATGCCAACTCGACAGCACCGATCGCCGTTGCGCAAGAGCGCGGCGTCTTTTCGTTTGGGTGGACAAGTGACATGTCCGCCTTCGGGCCCAGCACCTGTGTCGGCTCCGTTGTGGCCGACTGGTCTGATTACTACATTCGTCAGGCCGAACAGTTCCTGGCCGGCGCGTGGAAGAGCAGCAGCGAGCACGGTGGCGTGCGCGAGAAGTTCGCGGACATCCGAGGGCTCAACGAGAAGCTCATTCCGCCTGCAGCACTTGCCCGTTTCAAGGCCGACAGGGAGTTGGCATTGCAGGGCAAGCTCGATCCATTCGCGGGTCCGTTCAAGGACAGCAAGGGTGTCCTGCGTGTCGCTGCCGGTCAGAGTCTGCCGTCCGCAGACCGTGACCGTATGGACTGGACGGTCGAAGGTGTGATCAGCACATCAGGCACCTGACGGCGTAACACCACCGCCCAGGGCCTCCCTTGGGCGATGCCCCGATGGCGCCAGCTGTCCACCTTACCACCGCAGGCCGCACACATGAATCGCCCTCTCATTGAACTGATCAACGTCACAAAGCGGTACCCCGGAACGATCGCAAATGACAAGGTGTCAATGCGCGTCATGCCCGGCGCCATCCATGCCGTCATAGGCGAGAACGGCGCGGGCAAGAGCACCCTCATGAAGATCATCCATGGATCTGTGCAACCAGATGAGGGGCAGATCATCTGGAAGGGTCGGGAGATCAATTTCGCCCCTCCTCAACACATGCATGCGCTGGGCATTGGGATGGTGTTCCAGCACTTCGCATTGTTCGAAGCACTCTCCGTGCTGGACAACATCCATCTGTCCATGCCAAAAGAGGTAGCACGAGGTGAGACCGGCAATCGAGCGAAGGCGATGGCCAAGCGCTACGGCTTGATGCTGCGCCTTGACGCGGTAGTTGGCGACTTGTCTGTCGGTGAGCGGCAGCAAGTCGAGATCATTCGATGTCTGCTGGCGGACCCGCAGTTGATCATCTTCGATGAGCCCACCGCAGTGTTGCCTCCCCATGCCATCGACGGCCTGTTCCAGACGATCCGGTCGCTGGCTGCCGAAGGCCGGTCTGTCCTCTACATCAGCCACAAGCTGGCCGAAATCAAATCGCTTTGCCACTCGGCGACCGTTCTGCGCGGTGGCCAACTTGTCGCGGACGTGGCTATCGAGGATACGCCCGAGCAGGAACTTGCCGTGCTTATGACCGGCCGAGCGCTGCCCAGCTACGAACATTTGCCGCGCACGATGGGCCCGGTGAAGCTGAAGGTGGATCGGCTGAGCTCGGAGCCGCGATCGCATCAAGAGGTGCAGCTCAACGGCGTGAGCTTCGAGGTCCGTGCCGGCGAAATTCTGGGCATCGCGGGTGTGTCGGGCAGTGGGCAGCAAGAGCTGTTCGACCACCTGTCAGGCGAACGACCGTCTCCCCGCGATGACGCTGTCCGGATAGCGGATACCCCCGTTGGGCGGCTTAGCGTTTTGGGACGACGCCAGGCGGGTGTGGCGTATGTCCCCGAGGAAAGGCATGGGCACGGCGCGATTCCAGACCTGGCACTGGATCAGAACTACCTCTTGTCGCAGTTCGGTACGAGCACGAGTTGGTTCAACGCTATGGGGCTGCTGAAGGTGGAATCCCTTCGTGCCGCCGCCCAAGGATGCCTGCGTGATTTCATGGTCAAGGCGCCCGACTGCTCGGTCACGGCGGGGGCGCTGTCTGGAGGCAATTTGCAGAAATTCATTGTTGGCAGAGAGTTCAGCAAGAAGCCGGAGGTCCTCCTGGTGTCTCAACCGACGTGGGGTGTCGACATCGCGTCGAGTATGTTTATCCGACGTAGCCTCGTCGAGATAGCCGCCAGTGGCTGCGCCATAGTAGTCAGTTCGGAGGATATGGACGAGTTGCTCCAGATCTGCGATCGGCTGGTGGTGATGGCAAATGGGCGCACGTCACCCGTGGTCGCGGCAGGCAACATGGATCCCCTAAGACTGGGTCTCTGGATGGCCGGCATGTTCGATGACCAGAGCGAGCCTGAAGTGGAGGTCGCATGAGCGCACGTGAAAGCTTGTTGGCTTTCTCGCTGGAGCCGAGACTCTTGCCATCCAGATGGGCATCGCGGGCGTCTCCGCTGCTCGCCATGGTGGTGACGGCGACAATCGCCGGAGCAATGTTCGCCCTGTTGGGTGCATCACCACTGACGGGCATACAGGCGCTCCTGTTGTCGCCCATCAACTCCGCATCAGGCATATCAGAAGTTTTGCTGAAGGCCTCTCCGCTGTGCCTGACGGCGATCGGTCTGTCCATCGCGTTTAAAACGTCCGTCAACAACATTGGCGCAGAGGGGCAGGTGATCCTCGGGGGCATAGGTGCGACCGCAGTAGCGCTCCATGTCCCGGACAGCATGTCGGCCTGGCTCGCAATATCGCTGGCGCTCCTGGCCGGCGCCGCTGCGGGCGGCCTTTGGGCCGCGCTGCCGGCTTGGCTCCGCACGCGCTTCGGTGTGAATGAAACGCTGACCACGCTGCTGCTTGTGTACGTGGCGGTTCAACTGCTCAGTTGGCTCACTACAGGGCCTTGGCGTGATCCCCAGGGCCTAAACTTTCCTGAGACGCGTCTGTTCAACGCCAACATGACGCTGCCCAAGCTATCAGACATGGGCTGGTCTATCTGGGACGGCACTCGTCTGAACATCTCAGCGTTCTTCGCCGTAGCCGCTGCCGTGATTACGCAAATTTTCATGACTCGTAGCCCAATGGGTTTTCGCTTGGTTGTGTCGGGACTGGCGCCGCGGGCTGCGGCCTATGCCGGCTTCAGCGCCTCTACAAGCATCTGGGCGGCGTTATCCATCAGTGGCGCATTGTCAGGCTTTGCTGGCGCCGTGGAAGTCTGCGGCACGCTGGGCCAGTTGCAGGCCGGGTGGGTGCCTGGCTACGGCTTCACGGCCATCGTGGCAGCCTACTTAGGGCGTTTGTCCGCAGGGTTGATCGTGCTGAGCGCCCTGTTGTTAGCATTGATCGACATCGGGAGCACCAACGTCCAAATGGCACTGGGCCTACCCAGCGCCGTCAGCGCCCTGCTTCAGGGAGTGCTGCTTCTGTCGATCCTTGGCCTGGACCTGCTGGTCCGCTATCGGATTCGGCGCATCGCATAATCAACCACACTCGATTTGGATATCAAACCATGAGCGATGCACACATTCTGGGGAGCCTGATGCAGGGCGCCATGCTTGCAGCCATGCCCCTGCTTCTGGCTGGCATGGGAGAGCTCATCAGCGAGCGGGCGGGCGTCATCAACTTGGGCGTCGAAGGCACCATGCTGGTGGGCGCAGCTGTCAGTTTTGTAGTGATGTCACACAGCCACAGCCTGGCCTTGAGCATGGTGGGGGGTGTGGCGGCCGGTATGACGCTGGGAGCCTTATTCGGCCTGTTTGCGATTTCGCTGCTGACGAGCCAGATCCCGACGGGCATGGCTATCACAGCCATCGGTATGGGCCTCTCATCGTATTTGGGCAAGTTGGTAGAGCCGCAGCCGCTCGCCCCGGCACAGGTCGTGCATATCCCCATTCTGTCGAAGCTCCCGGTAGTCGGAGAGGCACTGTTTTCATTGCCGCCCATGGCTTACATCGCGATCGCGATGTGTGTCACGGTCTGGTGGTTCTTCACGCATACGCGCGCGGGACTGGCCTTTCGCGCAGTCGGTGACTCCCCCGTCGTGGCACGCCAGGTGGGCTTCCCCGTGACTCGGGTCAGATATGCCTCAGTTATATTCGGAGCGGGGTTGTATGGGCTGGCAGGAGCCTACTACTGCGCAAACTATGTGCTGCTGTGGCAGGAAAACATGGTTGCCGGCAGAGGCTGGATGGCGATCGCCCTCGTCATGTTCGCTGGTTGGCGGCCATTGCGCTTGATGGCTGGAGCTTTGCTATTTGGCGCGCTGACAGCCGTGCAGTTCCAAACACAGACCATGGGACTCAATGTCCCCTCTCAATTGCTGACGGTGACGCCGTACCTCGCGACGATCATCGTACTCACCTTCATCTCTGCTCGAGGCTCCGCCTCGCAAGATGTGCCGAGGTCGCTCGGCAAAACGTTTCATCCACTCCTGTCCAAGCTGATGTGAGTGAGATGAAAGGGGTGCGGACGGAATCAATGGAATGGACGCCCCCACCCGATGTGACATTGATGTGCCAGAGTGGAAGCGCTGACCAACCACTCAAGTCGAGGAGGGCA
>NZ_MWUM01000453.1 GCF_002028455.1 Zoogloea sp. LCSB751
CTCGCGGAGCATTATGCTGCCACCGATAATGTCACCCAGATATGCTTTTGCCATCATGTTGCTCTAACACCTTTTAATAAACACTGAGTCTAATCATACGCTAAACCGTGTTACATCCGTAGTTCAGAGCGTTTATTCAGTTGAAAAATATCAATATTCGTCAGCGATAGACGATAATTTGTTCACTCTATCTCTCAAGAGATGAGTAGATTTACGTAGCTCTTTCTACCCTTTTTGTTAGCAGCAGAG
>NZ_MWUM01000454.1 GCF_002028455.1 Zoogloea sp. LCSB751
AAACCGGCCTCGTTCTTCCTGGAAGAAGCTGATCGCCAGGTTCGCAAGCGCTTCAACATGCCGGCCGGTGAACAGACTCCGGCGGCCAAGGAAGCAGCCAAGCCGCGCCAGCCCGATCTGTCGAAGGTGCCGAAGACGTTGGCACAACTGCCGGCCGCCGAGATGGCCGAGACTGGCGACGTCGAGTTCGCCTACCTGGACAAGCTGGAAGGTATCGCGCTTGAGCAGGCGCTGCGCAAGCTGACGCCG
>NZ_MWUM01000455.1 GCF_002028455.1 Zoogloea sp. LCSB751
CCTTAAGGGTCGCATCATCCAGAGCCTGCACGATGCTGGTAGCCCGGCGCTCAAGCTCCTGCCGGGCGATGCGCTGCCAGTCTTGCACGTCCATCAGGGACGCCAGCGCGGCCTCGTTGGCGCGTCCGTAGCCGCGCAGCACCTCTTTTGCTGTCTCGGTGGTGGGTGTAATCATGGTCTGGCCTCCTGTGCTTATTCGGTGGGGTAGGGGCCAAGGAACCGAACCCCCTTGAAGTGGATCAGGTGAGA
>NZ_MWUM01000456.1 GCF_002028455.1 Zoogloea sp. LCSB751
TCTTGGATTGAAATCAGCATGAAACTCTTTATCTCGATGTAGCAACAAGGCCTCTGAAACCCTTACTTTTTGTCCTTTATCCACATATGGCCATTTCGGAAATTTTTTTGTGAATCTTTCGTACTCAAATTTTCCAAGTGCTTGATATGTAATAACACCACCATTTTCAACTAACAGCTGCTTTAACCATTTGGTATTTTTTGGAGAGAAACTTTTTAGGTTTAAATCTAATGCGGCATTGAGCTGCT
>NZ_MWUM01000457.1 GCF_002028455.1 Zoogloea sp. LCSB751
GGAGACAGGCGATGAAATTCAATATCGAGATCGATTGCACCCCCGAAGAGGCGCGGCGCCTGTTCGGCCTTCCCGACCTCGAGCCGCTGCACGACATCTATCTCGACCGCGTCAAGGAATTGATGGCAAAGGGGATCACCCCCGACATGGTCCAGTCGATGGTTAAGACGTGGGTGCCGATGGGCGAAAGCGGGTTGGGACTCGTCCAGTCGCTGCTCGGCCAGTTCGGCGGCGGTTTGATGGGCGGT
>NZ_MWUM01000458.1 GCF_002028455.1 Zoogloea sp. LCSB751
CTTTCCTCATGGGCAAAATGTCTGCATAGAACGACATGCCTTTGCGACCTTACAAAATCGAGCAGGAGTTGTTATGGAAGTTCATGAATACGAAAACGCTTACTACCAAGTTAAAGACGATGTGATGACGTCTTTACCTGCGCAGAACGAAGAAGAAGCGGTCTAAGCTCTGTAAGCCATTCGCTTACAGGACAATTCTGAGTCTGAAGTAACAAATACAAGCACATGAAAATAGCAACCTTGGGGTT
>NZ_MWUM01000459.1 GCF_002028455.1 Zoogloea sp. LCSB751
CTGGAGATAGCTGATTCGCTCTTGGATGACGGAGCTCAGCAGGCTATGACGGAAGCCGTCACGCAGCCCCTGCATCTGGTACATCTCTTGGTTTATATCGGGGGATCTGAATAACAGGAACTGGATTGTCGTCTTGGAGGGGTACTCCTGATTCAGGAAGCCGTTCATACGCTCCTGCACCTTTTCATCCGCCCCACACAGAGGCTCACAGATAAAACCGAAACCGGCGCTCTGATCATCCATGAGGA
>NZ_MWUM01000460.1 GCF_002028455.1 Zoogloea sp. LCSB751
CTGCGCGATAGCCAAGTGATGGCCGCACTTGATGCAGCGCCGCTGCCCGCTTTGCCGACAAACGGGCCGGGCAAACAGATTATCTCGTTTTCATTATTCGGCAACCGCGCCGAATACATCGAGCCGGCGGTGATGAACACCGAGCTGGCCGCGGCGGTGTATCCCGGTTGGGTGTGCCGCTTTTATGTGGATGGCAGCGTGCCCGAGCCGGCATTGCAGCGCTTGCGCGGCAACGGTGCTGAAATCGT
>NZ_MWUM01000461.1 GCF_002028455.1 Zoogloea sp. LCSB751
ATGGAGAGGTAATCGGCACTGATAATGTGCCAGGGGTAGGCGCCGCTCATCCCCATCAGCAGGGCGCTGGCGAGGATCTTGACCGAGATGCTGAGGGCCCCCCCAAGAAAGGCGGCCACGAACAGGTAGACGAAGAGGTGGCGGGGCAACCAGGCCCAGCTTGCCAGAAACAGCAGCCAGCTGGTGGCCACCGGCAGCTCGACGCCGATGAGCGCCTGCCAGCCGAACTCCGCCAGATCGGTGACACC
>NZ_MWUM01000046.1 GCF_002028455.1 Zoogloea sp. LCSB751
GGAAACCGCGCCCCTCTATCCGCGACCACCTCGCGGGATCGAAGGGCTACCGCGAGAGCGGTTTAGTCCACGGCCGAAGAGGAGTCCGCCGAATCAGTGCCTGGACGTCGGCCAAGGCGGCCGTATGCACTGGGGGCAGAGCTGTCCGCTATCGAGCCAGCTTTACAGCGTCGAAACTAGGACTGCCAGATGATCGAGCACATACACTGTTGATTGGTATCCTTACCTCTAAAACCCAGGTAAGGAGAGAAAGTATGTCGTGGACCAAAGAGCGGCCCTTTCAAGCTTTGGCATTGACCGGCGGAGGCTATCGAGGCCTGTTCACGGCACGCGCACTGCAGGAGATGGAAGATCATATCGGCGAGCCCATTGGCCGTCGGTTTGACCTGTCTTATGGCACCTCGATCGGAGGGATCATCGCGCTGGCCGTGGCGTTCGAAGTCCCCATGCAGAAGGTGGTACAGGCCTTCGAGGCGTCTGGTGAGAGGATCTTCCCCCCGCGCGAAAAGCCTACAACGCGCGTCGGCAAAGGCTGGGACATCGCAAAGCACTGGAGCAGACCGCGCTACCGTTCAGAGGCCCTGCGTGACGTGATCACAAGCCTGATCCCCGAGGAGGCCACCCTAAACGACGCCAAACACGCCGTCGGCATCCCGGCAGTAAATGTGACCAGCGGCCGGCCGCAGGTCTTCAAGACCCGGCACAAGGCCGAGTGGACGCGCGACTGGAAGTATCGAGCGGTGGACGTGGCCCTGGCAACCTCGGCCGCCCCGACGTTCTTCGAGCTGGCTGAGCTCGACGGCCACCGCTACGCCGATGGCGGCTTGTATGCCAACGCGCCGGATCTATTGGCGCTTCACGAGGCCGAACACTTCTTCAGCGTCCCCAGCGATGCCGTTCGGATCCTCAGTGTCGGCACGACGACCAACATGTACTCTCTGTCCTTCGAGTCTGGCCGCGAGCTGGGCATCCAAGGCTGGATGGATGACAACCGCCTCTTCTCCGTCACGATCTCATCGCAGCAGCAGTTGGTGGACCAGCTGATGCAGCACAAGCTTAAGGATCGGTACTTCCGCCTCGACGCGCTACCGTCCAACGAGCAGGCCAAGGATCTCGGCCTGGACGTAGCCACAGAGGCGGCACGGCGAACGCTGTTGGCCCTGGGCAAGAAAGCGGCCAGCGACATACTCACTACGAAGTTGGCGCCGTTCCTCGAGCACGAACCCCAGTTGACCTTAGTACGGGGAGGCTGAAGTGGGTCACGCCAGCTCGCTGTTCAACGGCGCAGGTGACCAGACCCTGATCAGTCGAGTCAGCCCAACGACGCAGCAGCGCGAGTTCTTGCAAGCCAGCTGGAACGACCTGGCCGAGCACCTAAAGGTCTCGCTCAAGGCCAAGCACGGCTACTCGATTTCCACGTGGCTTCAGGGCTCCTACAAGTACGGCACGCTGATCAAGCCCGTCCACTCGGGCGAAGAGTACGACGTCGACCTTGGCGTCTACTTTGAGTGGGGTAAGGGCGAGGACATTGAGCCCACGGCTGACCAGCTACGCTGCTGGGTGCAGCAGGCACTCATCGGCTACCGTAGCCAGTGCGCTGAGATTCGCTCCGTAGCGGAGCCCCCTAAGGAGCGCTGCTCGCGGACGTCCTACCAGCATCAGTTCCACATCGACACGCCGGTTTACCATCTCAATACGGACACAGACAAACGACGGCTGGCTTGCCTGACGAAAGGCTGGGAAGCCAGCGACCCCAAGGCCTTCTACAAGTGGTTCCGGGATGCCCTCACCGGCGGTGAGCGTGAGCAAGTTCGCAGGTTAATCCGTTACCTGAAGGCATGGGCTGCAGTGTCGTTCGACGACATCCCCGATTCGCGTCCGTCCTCGATCTTCCTCACTGTCCTGGCCACCAAGGCGTACTCCGACACCTGGTTCGCCCGTCTTCTGGGTCTTCCCGATGACGACGCCCTGATCGCCATCATCAGAGAAATTCATGGCCGGCTGAACCGGGACCGTCGTGTCCAGAACCCAACAACCAAGGAAGAAGAGAATCTCAATCGAATGAGCGATGAGGCTTGGGTCGCCTTTATCCCGCGGCTAGACACGCTGCTGGACGTCGCTGAGCGTGCGGCCGACGCTGCCGACGAGGGTGCTGCGGCACTGATCTGGTCCGAGGCGTTTTCCTTTCTGATGCCGCTACCGAACGTGGATGAAGTTGAGCTGGTGGACGAGCGGACCTCACGGGCCTTGATGCAGTTACCGGACATCGATATCGCGGTCTACACGGGGAGTGGTGAGCAGCGTCGTCTTGTGACTAATCATCGCAATCAAGTCGCTGGCGTCGCCAAGGGCAGCACGCTAGTCTTCACGATCGCCAACCCTCACATCGTCCCGCAATTCGCCACCATCGAATGGACGGTGCGCAACAAGGGGCTGGACGCAGACTCCACCAGTGACCTCGGTCATCGCCGAATTGGGATGCAGTTGCTGCAGGCAGAAGAGCACGCACAGTACTTCGGCACGCACCACATGGACTGCATTATCCGAGTGAATGGCCAAGTCTATGCCGCGCGCCGTGTGCCCGTCACCATCTGCGATGTTCAGCATAAGGTCCCAGCCCCCGCACAGCCGACATACACGAGATTGAGCATGAAGCGCCGACGTTGATCCGACGGCCTTTAGTAAGGCCCGAGCAGTTGTCGGTTGCCGTTGCCGTGCGTTAACTCCACGTGCAGGGTGTGCCGCCCCACGATAACCGCCAGCAGCGGGCGCTTGTCGGCGCGTGCCTTGGCCAATTTTCGCCACTCATCCAGGTCGATGGCTGAGGGTGTAGGAATGTCTTGCGGGTGCGTATGCCACTCACCAATGTAACGTGTCGTGCCTCCGGTGGAGAGCCAGAGTCGCCTTGCTACTGCGCGGTGCCCGAACGGCAACCGTTCGAAGAGATAGCGGAGCTGGCGGTCCAGACGCGTGGGCGTGGTGGCCAGAGTAACCAGCAGGCCGCGCTCGTGGACGGTCCCCAGTAGCACGCCGCCGCTCTCAGGGAGGTCGCCCGTCTGGACGTTCCTCTCGAACACGCCGCGAACGCTGTCGGAGAAGTTCAGCAGGACGCTGCCGTCTGGCAGCGTCCAGTCGCTCACATGGCGCATGCGGGGCATCCTTCGTACCTTTGGGGTGAACAATCCTTGAAGCGGACCTCGTGAGATTGATCGAGCACGCGCGTTCTGAAGCTGGGTGAGTCGGAGCCATCCAGCCAGGCCTGCACCATCTCCATCGCGAGAGCAGCCGCCTGTACGGACGCGGAAGCAGGGAAAGGGACGTACAGGCCTTCGCAGCCATGACCCTTCATGATGACCTCCGGCGGCACGTCGAACACGCGATACTGGTCCCTCAGGGGCGGCTGTGACACGCAGCGCGCGCAGGCGTACTCTGGCTTGGCCTTCAGTAAGGCACGGACGGCAAAGCCAGAGCCTTCTACCCAAGCCGACAAGAACGGTACCTTGTCCGCGTACTTCCAGGTGAGCCAATCGGTCAGGCCCTGTTCTCCCGTGGCGTCGATCAGCAGGTCCAGCGGACCCAAGTTCACAGCTTTGACATCCCCCACGACAGCCACAGCATCGATGCCCGGCGCCACACGCCTGAGCTCATCGCACATGGCCTCCGCCTTCTTCTTGATCAGCGCGCTGAAACCGAGGCGATGGCGTCCAAGGTTGCCAGGCTCAAGCGAGCCCATGTCAACCAACGTCAGCTTCCCACCGACCGTGCCCGCGCCTGCTTTCGCGAGCATCTCTGCGAGATAGCCGCCAATGGTCCCGCACCCAACCAGCCCAACCTTGAGCCCCGCGAGAGTCTTTGAGCCGGGGAGGTTGCGCTCAGCAAGGTACGGGTCGTCGATGCGGCACACGGAGATTCGGTGGAGCGGCAGGCGGTAGAGGAGCTCGCGCAGCGACGGCTTGTTGCCCGTTCCGGCGGGATCGCGCTTGAGGGCCACCTTGATGCCATACTTAACCTGTGGCGAATCGATCAGGACCAGCACCCGGGGCACCTTCACCCGAAACATTTCCATGAGGCGCTGCTCGACCTTCTTGCCGCACCTCGGGTCCAGCGTGTTCTGCCACTTCAGGAAGGCCTGGACGGTCCTTGGCGGCCAACCTTCCTGCAGCGGCATCGGTCTTGCCTTGGTATACACGCGAAACGCAGGCAACTCGAGCTTGGGCAATCCAAGGCCGATGGCTTCTAGCTTTGCGTGGGTACGAGCCTTGTCGTCCGTAACGATGCTCGTTTTCCCGTCGAACGTGTAGGCGCCCAGACTGCCGGACCGGCGCCTATCGACGTCCAGCAGACACCAGTCGCGGCTCCATGTGATGGGAAACTCCTCCGCTAGGTCCTCGACCATTTTGCCGGCCAGGATGTCTTCCAATACTTGTTCTGCACGGTCAAGGCAGGCCATCGTCTGGCGGATCGGGTCAAAGAAATCGAAAATCACCGAGCCCAGCGCCAGATAGCACAGGTACCCATTCGCGCTGAGGTGTGGCTGCAGTTCAGGACGCCCCGACGGAACCGGCGTCAGCCAAACACGGGGAAATTCATCGAGCCCCGGCGATACAGCTATCTCACACGGGTAGTTCTTCGCCTTCAGCCGCAGCTCGCCTGCGAATCTCATCCAGCCGAGCCCGTCGCGCCTCAAGTAGGAAAAGCCGCGTTGATGAAGCGCGGCAGTCAGGTCAGGGATCGCGACCTTCGCGAATTTCATCCAGCACGTGTCCGCCCGACTAGTTCGGACGGGCCGGCGATCGCCGGGGAAGAGGCGATGGTGGCGGCCACAGCGGAAGCTGCGGCACCGACCTTGACGCGGTCGGGATGGGCAGGGAAGCGCGGCCCAAACAAGCTCTGCATCCAGGCGCACGCCTGCGCTGCGTTGCCGGCATCCATGGCCGCCTGCAGTCTGCGGCCCATATCCTCGAACTGGAGTGCTGCCTGCTCGACCATGTCCACGTCGTCGCTCGAGGCTCGGAGCCGGTCGGTCAACGATTCCTTCGGGTTGACCGGATTGTCTACGCCCTCGCGAAGTGCCGCCGGCAACTGTTTCACGACATCCAACAACGCCTGGTCATCACGACGATCCTGCTTCACGAACAGCGGTGCCGCTGCCGCCATTAGCAGGATCGAGCTGGGACCGCCAGATTTCCAGGTCCAGTCACGATAGGCCTTGATATAGCGCACAACGCGGCGAAGCTGCACGCCCTTGGTCTCGACTTGATCGACAAACCACTCTTTTACTGGGCGGGGGTCGGAGTGCATCCAGCCTTCTTCGCGGTGCGCCAACAGCACCTTCGTCTTGGGCAGTTCTTCCCAGCTGTCCGTCGCTGCTTCAGCGAAGTTGCGGATGCCCTTGAGGGCCGCGCGCCTGACGTTCTCTGCCTTGACGAGGGTCTCGAACTCGTTGTCCGGGATCGCGTACAGGGGGATATCGATGTGCGCGAGATCGCTGATCTCCACCCGGATGCAGGTGGGCTTCCCGGAGAGCTCCCAACCTCTCTCCTCCACAAGGTCAGCCAAGGCCCTCTCCGCCACGCCGAAGAAGACCTCCGCCGCGACGCTGGGACTGTCAGTCTGGTTCAAGAAGCTCAGCGGTAGATAGCACCCGTCGTCCACATCGGCCTGCTGGGGGCGCTGCGCGGGAGCGTTCAGCGTCTTGTAAGCCCAGGACCCCTGCGTGAAGAAACGCGGTTGCGGGACTTTGCCTGGGTGGCCTTCCGCCGCGTAGATGCGAGGAATGCCGTCCCGCAACGCCATACGGACTTCATTCTTGGCCTCAGCGATGTCCTTGCGATCTTCGTCGCGCAGACTGAGATTGCCGAAAAGGCAGGGTTCAGATTCGACTTCGGTGTAGAAAAGGGCGCTCAGGTTCAGCATTGGCAGTCGGGCATGTGATGGACGGTACGACGCGTGTCCAGACGCGCCGCCTGCAGGCGCCGACCCACCCATTCCGCCTTTAAGCCGGCTAATGGGCTAAAGCCTACAGAGGGTTCGGCATGTAAGGAGATGGTGGTCGGTTTAGCCTTTTCAAGAGCCCACCAGCATAAAAGGTACAATACCCAAAAAACTCAGGCGAAACCTACTAGGCAATCTTCAACTAGTAGTCATAGGCTACATCTATGGTCGGTAGGTTTTCAGGCTAGCGCCTGCGTAGAGGTTGATCCTTTGCATACTCTTCAAGCATTCAGTGCCCTTCACCTGCTGCGTCACACTGCCCCTAAACTCCCCAGTGACTTCGCTGGGCTGGGCATCGTGTTTTACGAGTCGCTGATGGCGCTGCCTCATCTTCAGCTTGAAGTCGTGGGTGATGAGCGTTTCGACCTGCCAGTACAAGGGCTCGAGCTGATCTGCGATGTGTTTGTCAGAACGGCGCGCCTGTCTTCTCCCTGGCACGACGGTTTCCACTTCGTGCACGCCGGCTCGGGGTCACTTACCCACCTCTGCCAGTTCATCGCGCCACCACTGCCCGCCGTGTCAGCCGCCGCACCGCGTGCCAGCGGCGCTAGGCACATGACGGCACTCCTGGCATCGCAGGTGGCCGGCATCACGTCAATCGGGCTTCTAACCCACGAACGCGCGGCTTCCGTCTATGAAGCCGGACGACTGACTTGGAGCGAAATTCTCTGATGTTGCCTGTTAGCCTGACCTACGCCGACCTGCTGCGGCTGCTCAAGTACTGCGGCTATGTTGTGGCGGTGGTGGCCGCCCTCATAGTTTCCTTCCGTCTCACGGAACTGCAGCAGCATCCGTTGAAGGTCATCTGGCAAAGCATCACCACGGCGCTGGCCGTGCCGCCGCTGCTGATCTGGGTGCTGTCGAAGCTACAGTGGAAGTATCCAAAGCTCGCCTTCCTCATGGGCAGGCGCATGGTTCATGGACTGTGGTGGGGCGAGCTGAAGTCAGAGTTCAAGCCGTCCGAGGGGGCTGATCCGCTGCCGGCTATCCCGATCGCGTTCGTGGTCCAGCAAACCTATTTCTTCTTGACCATCCAGTCTTACACGCCCAGCCTGCCAGCCAGATCCACGCTGGAAATCATGGTGGTGGACCCGCGGAGTTCGATAGCTCAGCTGCAGTACGTCTTTGAGATGCGGCGGATGCAGGATGCCGAGGACAAGATCACTATCGGCTACGGTGATCTTCAGCTCACTTCCGGCGATAAGCGGCTGGAGGGCTACTACTGGACCAACTCACCCACTCGGGGTCACATTTCGCTGGACCTCCTGACGCGGGATTTCAACGGCATCGGCTCGTTTGCTGACGCTGAGAAGGTCCGTGCCGAGTTGCTGAAGATCACGTGCTCAGCTGCCACTTAACCAATTCCGACTGCTTTCGCTATCACTAAGTATCTGGAACGCGTCGGTAGAGCCGGCTTGCCAGTGCGCAAAAATTGCAGCTAATTGCCGTCTCGCGTTTGGGAGGCAAACCAGGACGCCGGTTGTCCGATCAGTTCAGCTACAGGTAGGGATAGCAGTTACGAGTCTGGGCCGACATCAATGACCTGTCCAGGCTTCTTGGGCTGCGAAGAGCCGGCGCTGCCAAGTTTGGATTGCAACCTCGCTCCAGTAGACGTACTTCCCGACCCGCACCGGGGGCGGGAAGGAGCCGTCCTTCACCATGTTTTCGATTGTCCTGGGCGAGATGTTCAGGCGTTCGCAGAGGGTGGCTTTGTCGAGCAACTTGGCGAGTTGCTGTGCGTCGCGTGAGGGCGTGGGAGTAATGCCAGTGCTGTCGTTCGATGTGCGTGCGTGCGCCATAAGGTGTGCCTGTAAGTGATGACGCAGGTGTATAGGTGCAAAAACGGGTGATGAATGCCGCCAAGTGCGCTATCGGATCTCACCTGCGGTGTAAGGACAGGGCGGGTGAGTCCTCAAGTGACGGTCTCACGCAGATGCGGGGCTGCATTGACACGGGGATGGAGTTCGCGGAGGTGTCGCGGCTTGATGTACGGTGGCCGGCCGCAGTCTTGGGTGGGCGACGGAGCTGACGTCCGGCAGTCGACGTCTTGGCGTTTTTGAAGGGCGCTTTTCGTCACGGGTGACGCCCGACGTCTTGGCTGATACGACGGCGTGACGAAATTCCAGGTTTGTGAATATGTAAATGTAATTTTCTGAAGTGTGTTTCGTCACGGACTGACGAAAGCACCCGCGTCGAATTTCATCACGGCGTGACTTGTCTGGCGTCAGGGTGTGACGAAACGCTGTGGGATGGCCAGCAAAAATCGGCTACTTCTGCGGCCAAGCGGCGAGTAGGTGGCAACGGGCGCCTTGGGGGGCTGGTCTTCATGAAGACATGGGCGTCATCGTCTGGCCCACCGCCTATACGTTCACTCCAGCCACCTCATGGAGTAACGAAAATGAACGATTCCACGAAGACAGCAAGCCCAACTCCCTGCCGTTCAGACGAAGCTTCTCCCGCGCGGCGGGGTAGGCTGGCCAAGCACGCATCGGCTGCTGACCGTCAGCGCGCCTACCGTGCCCGACAGAAGGAAAAGGGCATGCGGGAGGTGAAGGTATGGTCGCGCGATGTCCGGTCTCCGGACGTACCCTTGCGCTCGGACATCATCGATTTGTCTGAGGTACGCCGATGGTGAAGGCGACGGACTCGCCGTCAAGGCCAGGGGCAGCGAATCACGCCTGGCACGCCCGCCGGCGCGACGGCTTCTAGTAGCCTGAAAGAGCATGATCGATCGAGAGCCTCCCTGGAGGCTCTTTTTTATGTGGCGAGCGCGAGCGACGTATCTCACCTGGTGGAAGGACGGCCATGTCAAACCGGGAGTGCTCATTAGCGCGCTCTATCTTGTTCCCGGTTTGCATTGCGCTCGGGCGTCGTGGCATACTCTTGCCACCGCTGGTTTCTGCTGTTTTTCTGCCCGAGCCAACGGAAAACGTCTGCGCTTGACTGCGGTCCAGTGCGACCAAGTGCTTAATTTTAAGACCTGTTGCGTGTAGCTGCGCAGCGGATTAAGGCTATTTATGCCTTGAAAATCCGCGTGTCCGTGGTTCGATTCCGCGACTGGCCACCAAGAAATACCAAGTAAAAACGCCGATCCTTGTGGTCGGCGTTTTTGCGTTCACGCGGACAAGATTCATCTGTCCGAACTCTCGCCGAGGCCGTGCCTTTTTCGAGACGTCGTATGCTTGGTGGATGGTTGCGTCAGGTGGGCCAGGGCGGCGGCCGGCGATGTTCTCCTGGGATGGGATTCAGGTCGCTTCTGCGCGTCAAGTTACGCGGGCGGAACTTCTTCGCCAGGCAACGCTGGGGAGCAGAACCACAGCTTGTTGCCTTCGCTGTCGAGGAAACTGCCTACATTGAATCCGTCGTCATAAGTCTGAACCGGATCCGCAATGAGGACGCCACGGGCTGCCAAAGCTGCAGCAGTGTCCGGTGCGTGAACGGTGGCGATGGTGATTCGGGGGTTAGGCTGATCCGTGGGGGTGGCATACCAGCCGGATTTGAGCATCAGGATTGTCGTTCCGAGGAAATAGCCGACCTTTTGCTGGCCTTCGTAGGCCGGTTCCAGGCCCAGCGTTTCGCTGTAAAAGCGATGCGCGCGGTGTTTGTCGACGACTGCAAGTGCGATGACCTTGATACGCAGGAAGCCCAAGTCTGACGCGGCCATGATGTACCCCTCGGGAAGCGGGTTCGGGACGCCTTGCGGGGAGGCGGGCGCCAGCGTGGTCCACAAGGCTTACAAGCTCACTATAGACAGCTCCCGCACAACTTTCCGACTGCCGGCGTGGGTCGATCCAAGGAGGTGTGGCGCGCGTCCTGCGGTACTGGATGGCGTCGATCGGGATGGCTCCAGACCTATTCAATCAGCTTGCTGAGCTTGTCCCGCCGGCTTCTGGCGGTGCGGCCGACGGTTTGGCTGCACGCTACAGTACGCTTTCGATCTGCTTGTAGAGCGCGAAGCGTTCCTGGACGCCGACGAGCCCGCCATTGATGCGACGGGTGATTTCCCGGAAATCCTCCAGGTCGTCGTCATCCGTCTTGTCGTCGGCCAGAGCGTTGAGCCCATGGCTTTGCCAGAACCAGGCGGCGCTGAGTGCGGCGTAGGGCGGCTGCTGGAGATATTCCGGATGGCTGACCAGATCGACGCCGATGGCCTTGCCGGCCGCCGCGTAGTTGCTCTTGCCGGTGAGCTGAATGAGACCTCGGCCGCGATAGCGGAAGCCGTCGCCGCTGCTTGCGTCGCCATTGCCCAGCCGATTGGCGTAGACGAAGCTGCCCAGCTTCTGCTCGTTTTGCGCATAGGGCGTAGCGGCAGCGAGGGTCGGGAAGCGCTTCGGCCAGACTTTCGTCAACCGTGCTGCGCTGTAGTTCAGCGATTCCACGAGGGTCCGGAACTGTCCCGACTCGTGGCCGGTCTGGGCGAGGAAGCTGCAGATGCGGTCACGCGTGTTGATCTCATATCTGTCCAGGGCGGGAGCGAGCGCCTTGGCCCAGGCGTCGGGATCGGGGCAGAGGGGAAACACTCGCTTCAGTGTATCGGCGGTCAGCATGCTCATTCTCCGTAGGGGGCTGTTGTTGCGTGGCCGGGAGGGCTTGATGGGCCTCAGCGTTGCCGGGGGGACATGCAATATGGGGAATGCCCATGTTTTATAGACCGCACCCTTCGGTTTGCAAATGCCTGTACGGAAGGCGATCCGGGCTGCCCCGTGGTGGCGCAGGCATCCGGGGCAGGGTCAGGTGGTTCCGGACGGTGCTGCCGTGAGGCTGGAGATTGCTAAGATGCCGGGGAGCGGGGCGCTGCGTTCCCGATTCCTGGAGCACGTTTCACCATGCGCATGGTGTTCTTCTTGTTGGGGGCTGCGGCGGCCGCGTGGAGCGGAGGTGTTGCCGCGGAGGTCGCAAACCTGTGTCGCGCGGGCGAACATGCCGTCTGGTCCTGTCGTGCGGGGACGAAGTACTACTCGCTATGTGCGTCCAGGAGCCTCGGGGAGCGGGAAGGCTATCTCCAGTACCGGGCCGGCTGGCCGTCGAGGACGGTGTTCCGGTTTCCCGGCCGCTTGACGCACCCGCGCGGCCATTTCAGGTTCGGCCTGCTGGCCCACGGCGCGCGCGTGACGTTTGAACGGGGCGCGTACCGGTACGAAATCATCGAGGATCTCAAGGGTGACACTTCGATCTTCGTGCAACTTCCGGCAGGCAAGACGACGCAGATCGATTGTGCTGACGCGATGCAGACCTTGACCGAAAACACGACCATCGATCTGTTCAAGTCTGCGGGTGTGGCGGAATAGGCGAGGCCTTCAGCCCTCGAGGATTTCGGTGTCGTCGTGGGAGTAGGGTGGAGCACAGCAGCACAGGATGTGCAGTGGCCCGTTGCCGGCGGCCTCGATGCGGTGGGGCGTGCCGGGTGGGATGCAGATCGTGTCGCCGGCGGCCACCGTAAAACGATGGTTGCCAAGGGTCATCAGGCCGGTGCCGACGGTGATGTGGTAGAGCTCCTCGGTCTGCTGATGGCGGTGCAGCAGCGTCCGCGTGCCGGCTGGAACCCTCGCTTCGGCAAGGCTTTGGGCGCGGTTGCCGTGTACGGCGGGGTGCATCAGTTCCCGAATCTCCGAGCCGTCCTTGGTGACATAGGCTGGAACCTCTGCATAGGGCTGGACCTGCGGCGTTCGGGATGGGGGAGACATGGGGGGCCTGCCGGTGGGCTCAGGCCGAGAGGGCGTCGCGGCGGCCATACAGACGGATCAACCATCCGCCGATGAGCAGTCCGCTGGAATCGGCGACCACGTCCCAGGGATCGCCAACCCGGTTGAGCGTAAAGAAGTGCTGGGCCAGCTCGATGAGCACGCCGTACAGCAGCAGGCTGGCGGCGACCGGCCACGGGCGGTTGGGCCAGCCGCTCCAGCCCAGCAGCATCAGGACGAGAAAGGCTGCGCTGTGCTCGAGTTTGTCCTGGAAGGAAAAGGCGTTTAGTACTTCGGGCAGCGGGATCATCGCCATGATGAAGATGACGATCAGGGCCACGGCGAAGCAGGCGCGGGACAAGGTCGAGGGAAGAATCGGTACGCAGTTCATGCAGGACATGCTGTTGTGCTAATGGCGGGCATTTTAGCGTGTCTCTCCGGCATCCGGGGGGCGTCGTCCGGCAAGCCATTCCCAGACGAGTCCACCGGGGCTGTCCCGCCCGGTCAGTACGAAGCGCAGGCTGTGCTCGTTGAACAGCGTCAGGCCGAGTTCCTTGCGTGCGCTCTCCCGTCCGGCGAACAGCAGATGATCGCCCGCTTGCAGGGGCTGATCGAGGTCGGGTAGCAGCTGCGGGGCGTGTCCATGCCGTACCAGCAGCAGTGGAATGCAGCCCAACTCAGGCCGGTCGGTGAGAGGTGCCCTGAGAATCGCCGCAAGGCTTGGCACGGCGTCGCCGAGCATCAGCAGGCGATGCAGGGCGGGAGCCTGGGAGGCGCTCAATTGCACGCTCCAAACGGCGGGAACCGTCCACCCCAGTTTGTCGGTGAGCCGCTCCAGCACGGATCTGGCCCAGCCATCGTCGGCCTGCCTGACGGCATCGAGGAAGACGGCCAGCAGGGGGGTGGTCAGCGTGGCGAGGCACTCGTGGGCGATGATCTCGCTGGGCACCACGGCGAAGTCCGACTCCACGGCGTTGAACAGGGTCCGGTTGGCAACCTGGTTCTGGCGTAGCACCGTGAACAGCTTCGGATTCATCGTGCGGGCCGTAACGACGATGGACAGGTTGTCGATGTCGTTGCCGGTGGCCGCCACGATGCCGACGGCGTTGCCGATGCCGGCGTTGCCCAGGGCGTCGCCGCAGGCGCCGTCGCCCTTCACGCCGATGCGCGGCGGATCGACGAAGACCTTCTTGTCGATGATCGTCAGCGGCAGGTCGGCCTTCTCGAGGGTGGTCGCCATGACCTTGCCGAAACTGCCGTAACCGCACAGCACCCACTTACCCCGTGGCGGCTCCCGGTGGCGCGTCACCGTGGTGCCGGGCAGGCCGGTCAGCCACAGCAGCAGGTGGTAGGCGGACGGCGAGCGCAGCGCCAGGGCCATGTACTCGCCGAACTTCTCGAAGGGGTTGATGATGTGGCGGGTGCCGAAGGACGCCATATTGGCTGCGGTGTCGGCGTGTTCGGCGCGGCACAGGGCCGGGATGGACGGGGCCAGCAGGCGGGCGGCGATGGCGATTGCCAGGTTGGTCGGGTCGTGGTCGGTGAGCGCGATGACGCCGCGGCACTGGGGTTTGGTGAGGCCGGCGAAGACCAGCGTATCCGGCACGCTGGCGTCGGCGCACAGGGCCGGCATGTCGGCGGAGTAGCTCTGCAGTTCCAGGTCGGCGATCTTGCCTTCGTCCTTGTCGATGACGACCGCCCGGTAGCCCATCTCGTCGAGAGCCTGGCAGATCAGGTGGCCGGTTTCTCCGTAGCCGCAGACCAGGAAGAAGGCTTCGCGCAGGCGCCGCACCTGGCGCGCGAAGCGCTGCACCGCCAGGGCGTTGAGGAAGTTCTTGTCCTGCAGCATCGCGAACACGGTGCCGAGGGTGTAGGCCCAGCCGATGACCGACAGGTAGATGCAGATGGTCACCCACAGCCGTTGCTGCTCCGAGAAGGCATAGGGGATTTCCCCGAAGCCGATCGTTGTGGCGGTGTAGCTGAGGAAATAGGTGGCGTGGAAGAAGCTCATCCGCTGCGGCATGCCGCTGGCGTCCGGTGGGCCGGGAACCAGCGTCAGTCCGAGGACCGACACCGCGAAGATGACGATCAGGGTGAGCAGCGGCGCGCGCAGGCGGCGCAGGACGAGGAAGATCGTGCTGGTGGGCGCGTTGTCCACCGGATCAGCGCCGCTGCATGATCGTTTCAGCGATGAGGATGATCACCGACACCACGTTGGCGAACAGCGCGCCGCCGGACAGGGAGACGATGCTCGACATGCTGGCGGCGGTGATGCCGGTACCCGCCACGTGGGTGGCATAGCCCCAGACCATGGCAGCAGCCAGCAACTGCAGGTCGGCAACCAGGCTGGTTGCCAGGTGGACTGCGCCAATCTGCGTGCGGTCGCCGAACTTCAGCACCGTAGCGATCAGATTGACCACGATTGCGGCGAACAGCTCGTAGAGGTCGTGGTGAACCGGGTTGTCGAGCTCGCCGATGAAAAAGCCGAAGTTCAGGGTGGCGGCGAAGACGATGAAGAAGCCGAAAATGACTTTTTCCAGGTTCATCGAGGGCGTCCAGGGCAGGAGTGAAAGGGGATGCTACACCGGCTTGAAGCTGGCATGGGGCAGGGCGTCGGGGGCTGTCTGTGGGGGCGAATGAATTCGCCCCCACAGAAGAAAACAACAGCAAGAAAAAACACCGGACAAGAGGGGCCTTGCAGCCGCCAGCGCGGCTTGCAAGGCCCGCGGCTTACACCTTTTTGTAGATCTCCGCACCACTCTTCACGAACTCGACGGCCTTGGTTTGCATGCCCTTGCTGAGGGCCTCATCCTCGCCGATGCCCTGCTTCGCCGCGAAGTCGCGCACGTCCTGGGTAATCTTCA
>NZ_MWUM01000462.1 GCF_002028455.1 Zoogloea sp. LCSB751
GCATCGAATTCTTCGCCGCCGACGTGCGCGACATGCCGAAAGACGCCGCGCTGGATATCCAATTGATTGGAGGTCAGCCCCCGCACCTGTACGTGCGGGCCGGCCATCCGCTTGCAGGGCGCACGCACACGCTGCGCGAAGTTTGGGAATACGGCATTGCCGTACCGAAGCTTCTGAGCCCGTCAAAGGTGGAACTGGCGATGCTGCTAGGGCTGCCGGCAGGTCAGGAGGCCAGTATCGCCCTGGAA
>NZ_MWUM01000463.1 GCF_002028455.1 Zoogloea sp. LCSB751
AGAACCCGCTAAACGCTCACCTGCCGTACGTGGCACACCAGTGCCTTCAGTCACACCTTTTGATTCTTCTTCGCTGCAATACAGCGGCCCTGGTTGTGGCAACAGATGGATTTTTAACTTACGGCCTTGGGCATCCACAGTGTTTTGCAGCACTTCGAGCGCGGCTTTTGAACGTGGATATTGTGGATCAGTTTCATCGTCGGTCCAGTGCAGAATGACTTCACCAGGACGGGCAAAACAGCACATAT
>NZ_MWUM01000464.1 GCF_002028455.1 Zoogloea sp. LCSB751
AAGAGTCTGCTGGATCAGCTGCTACCAGAGCAGGCGATTGACCCGACCGTGACCAGCTTGCGCGATCACGGCTTCGAACGGCGCTTTGGCCTGCGCTACGAGGAGCCGCAGGTCCGCTTTCGTCTACTTGACCCGCAACTGGCGGCCGAGTTTGCCGGGGCCAGCGACATCACCTTGACGGTGCGCGACTTCGCCAAGCTGGACCTGCTGGTGGATCGGGTTTTTATTACCGAGAACAAGATCAACGG
>NZ_MWUM01000465.1 GCF_002028455.1 Zoogloea sp. LCSB751
CAACTTATAAAAGCAAATTGATTTTAACAGTTCATACAGTTTTTGAAATGAGCCTACTACTAATGCACTAGACTCATGGGTTCAGTATTCTTTAATTGGCTGTCGATTTAACAGCATCAAATACTTGTTTTGATTTGGTTTTTTCACCATCTACAGATACTTTTAAGTTGACCATAAACACGGCCAAAGCCGCAATCACACCAGGTATCGCAATCACGAGAAAATTCATTTGATGTGGCAACTCAAAA
>NZ_MWUM01000466.1 GCF_002028455.1 Zoogloea sp. LCSB751
ACAAGTGGACATAACACAGAGGTCTGATGTTTGAGCCATCCGAATGAGGTGGCTGAATGGCAGGCCCCTTTAGAACAGGGATCGCCAATAGAGAAACATGCTACCAATGAAACATTGGTAGAATTTAACTAATTAAATACAATGTATTACATAGTGAACATATGACGATTGCGCTTAAAACAAGCATTTCTCGCTTAAAAAAGAGAGCGTGATCACCAGCGTGCTTGAACCTTCCGGGCAATCTTTCT
>NZ_MWUM01000467.1 GCF_002028455.1 Zoogloea sp. LCSB751
GTTCCCGTCACAACGAGCGACTGGAATTTCTGGGGGACTCCATCCTGAGTCTGGTGATTGCCGATGACCTCTTCCACCGCTTTCCGCAAGCGGCGGAAGGGGATCTCAGCCGGATGCGCGCCACCCTGGTGCGGGAGAAGACCCTGGCCGAACTCGGCCGGGAGTTCGACCTCGGGGATCACCTGATCCTGGGGCCCGGCGAGCTGAAAAGCGGCGGGTTCCGTCGCGAGTCTATCCTGGCCGACACT
>NZ_MWUM01000468.1 GCF_002028455.1 Zoogloea sp. LCSB751
TCAGACCGTAGCCGCAGAACGTGCGGATCCCCTGCTTGCGCGCCTGTTCGGTCAGCTCAACGGGGATTTCCGCCCCGCCGAGCAGCACGGCTTTCAGCGCAACGGGATGGTGTGAATTGAGCAGCCGCCACAGCTGCGTCGGCACCAGCGAGGCGTGGGTACAGCCCTGCTGGGCCTGCTCCAGCGGCTGTTTTTCACGCACGGTGAGACGGCCTCCGCCCTGCAACCAGCGCCACAAAATCCCCTGA
>NZ_MWUM01000469.1 GCF_002028455.1 Zoogloea sp. LCSB751
GATCCCCATCGCGAGCCACCTGGGATCGGTGCTCACCGTCTTCTTCGGCGGTTCCTTCCTCATCGAGACCATCTTCAACATCGACGGCATCGGCCTGCTCGGCTATGAGGCCATCGTCGAGCGGGATTACCCCACCGTCATGGGCATCCTGGCCATCACCTCCATGCTGATGCTGGTGGGCAATATCGTCTCCGACATCTGCGTTGCCCTGGTCGATCCCCGCGTGCGGTTTGGAGACTGAGCATGAA
>NZ_MWUM01000470.1 GCF_002028455.1 Zoogloea sp. LCSB751
GTGGATGCCCCCTGGAACGGCAAGATCCAGGTCGGGGTGAAGAACATGTTCAACGCGGGTCCGTCCCTCGAGAGCGATGGCTTCACCTATGACGAGGAGCTCTACAGCATCGACGGTCGCATCTACTACCTCGACTACGCCCAGAAGTTCTGATCCACCAGGAAAGTGACGAGCCGGCCCCCTCGGGCCGGCTCTGCCCAAGGTTCCAAGGAAGTCACGGAGATAGGGTAATCCTATGAAAACAAGGA
>NZ_MWUM01000471.1 GCF_002028455.1 Zoogloea sp. LCSB751
TTTCGTTGACGCTGCAAGCCGCCCAGCTAAATACAAAAATTTCTTTGCACAAATAATTCTTTGCACTATATTTTCTTTGCGCAAACACAGAGGCCACACCATGGACAACATCGCCGGCTCCCCAGTCGAAGGGGCTAACTTTTTCGGCCGCAGCGCCGTCGCCCAAGATCTATGGGACACCCTCCAAAACGACGACATCCTGCTCCTCGGGCCACGAAGGATCGGCAAGACGTCGGCCGCACGCGCCG
>NZ_MWUM01000047.1 GCF_002028455.1 Zoogloea sp. LCSB751
ATCCCGCGCATCACCTCTTCAACCGCACCGGCCGTCATCGGCCCCGTCACCACCTGATCCAGCCACTGCTGCGCGCCTTCCGGCAACTCTGCAACCGGTGGCAACGACAGCTTCTCCTTCTTCCTCGGCATACCTTCATCCTTTCTGGATGCTGTTATGCCTCAAACACAAAAATTCGGACAGGCCCATCGAAGGCAAAAAAAAGGAGACGCGAACGTCTCCCTGAAGTACTTCGTCGATAAGGAACAGGTTGCGGACTTACTTCTCCACGATCATGCGGCTACGCATTTCGAGGTGCAGGGCGTGGCAGAAGTTCGTGCAATAGCACCAATAGACACCCGGCTTGTCGGCCTTGAAGGTGACGGACTTGGTTTCCAGCGGGTTCACGATGAAGTTGATGTCGTACTTCGGAATCGCGAAGCCGTGGGTCAAGTCTTCGACCTTGTCCAGGTTGGTGAGGATGAGGGTGACCTCATCGCCCTTCTTGACGGTGAATTCCGGCAGGCTGAAGGCCGGTGCCTGGGACACCATCTTCACGGTGACCTTGTTGCCCTTGCGCTCGACGCCGGATTCCTTCGGGTCCTTGATCGCATTGGGGAAGTCGTCCAGGTTGTAGACCTGACGGGTCTTGATGAACTCGCGCTTGACGATGATGGAGTCGTGGGGCTCGGAATACACGGCGTGGTCGGCCACCACCTTCATCTTGTCGCCGCTGATGTCGATCAGCTGCGCGGTTTCGGGGTGCAGCGGGCCGACCGGCAGGAAGCGGTCCTTGGAGAACTTGTTGTCGGACAGGAAGTACTTGCCGTCCGGCGCCTTGGTCTCGCCCATCGAGGTGAAGCCATGACCCGGCTGGTATTGCACATCCACGCGATCGACCACGACCTTGGCGTTCTTGTCACCCTTGAAGGACTGGATGGCGGCTTCGACGTTCCACTTCACGATCTGGCTGTCGAGGAACAGGGTGGTGTAAGCATTGCCCTTGTTGTCGAAGCCGGTGTGCAGGGGGCCGAGGCCGATTTCCGGTTCGCCGACGACGGCATCGCGGGCATCCTTCAGGTCGCCATCGAACCATTTCAGCACCAGATCCAGCTGAATGACGCTGGCGGTGGGGGACAGCTTGCCGGAACACACGAAGTACTTGCCGTCCGGGCTGGCGTTGACGCCGTGGGGGTTCTTCGGAATCGGCACGTAGCAGGTGAGGGCGGTCTTCGGGTCCTGGTTGGCGGCCTTGGTGCCGTCCACCACAGGCACCTTGGAGCTGCCGTAGGTCTTGGTCTTGCCGGCCTTGACTGCTTCCTCGATGCGGGCGACGTTGAAGAACAGACAGGCGTCGCGCTCGGAGGACATCATGTCCTGGTAGTGGGCGCCCATCTCGGTGTTGTACTGGTTGGTGGCGGCCAGCTTGCCATCGTAGGAGGTGGCGACGAGGTCGCAGTTGCCGTCGATCAGCACCTGCCAGCGCACTTCCATGGACTCGGCATCCACACAGGTGAACAGGGAGTGGTACTTGGTCGGATCGTTCATGTCGTTGCCGTCATTGGGCAACGGAATGGAGAACTCGGCGCCGCAGAACACGCGGGTGGTGTGGTTGATCTTTTCGTCCACCGGATCGCGCTTGTCCGGGAAGGTGCCGTGGAAGCCCTGGATGTTGGGCAGCTCGATGATCTTGTCGGTTTCCATCGTATCCATGCGGATACGGGCCAGGCGGCTGTGGATCTTGTCATTCACGAAGATGTACTTGCTGTCGTACATGCCGTCCGTGTAGGACTGGTGAACGTGGTGGGTGTCGCCTGTGTGGTACCTGAGGCTGCCGTCCGGCTTGGTGCCGATGATGGCCTTGGATTCGTTGGTGATGCCCCAGCCGACCAGGCAGTCCATGTTGAACACCGGGATGCGCTTGAACAGGCGGCCGGAGGGCATGCCGTAGATTCGCACTTCGCCGGAGTGGCCGCCGCTGGAGAAAGAATAGTATTCGTCGAGCTGGCCGGGAGGCACTTCGTATTTGCCGTATTCGCCGGCACCATGGGAAGCCGGCGCGGCTGCCGGCGCACCGGCGGGGGCGGAGGCTTCCTGCTTGCAGGCGGACAGGCCGACGGACAGGCCGGCCCCGGCCAGGCCGGCGAGGGCGGCGGAGTTCAGGAACCTGCGGCGCGCCGGAACGGGGCTGGCGTCGTCGTGCTTGATGTCTTCGATACTCATTGTGGTTGGTCTCCGTATGTCCCTAAGCTGAGTGCGAGCGGGCCGCGCAATGCGGGCTGCATGTCCAGACCAGGCGGGGAAGGGCGCCGGCTGCGACGCTTCGCCCCTGCGGCAATCTGTCGCAGCGCACTGTAGGAGGGTTGGCGCGGAAAAAAATTGACCGCGGGCAAGAATCGCCAAAGACCAGCCCCTGAATCCGGCCGAATGGTCGTATTCAGGGGGGAGTATTAGAAGATACTGAAATAAAAGGCGAAAATTCCGCAGGGCGGAGGCTCTCGCCGCTGCGGGTTCAGCTGCGCGGTGCTCCGCCGGCTTGCAGCAGAACCAGCAGCGCGCCGTCGCCGCCGTCATGGGGGCGGGCCTGGCAGAAGGCGAGAATGTCTTCCCGCTGGGCCAGCCAGCCGCGGGAGAGGTGCTTGAGGACCGGTATGCGGCCCGGTGAGCCGTGGCCCTTGCCGTGGATCACCCGCAGGCAGCGGCGGCCCTGCAGCAGGGCCTGGGCGATGAAATGGGCCAGCGCGGCGCGGGCTTCGTCGCGGGTCAGGCCGTGAAGGTCGAGTTCTCCCTGGACGACCCAGCGCCCGCGGCGCAGGTCGGTGAGAATCCGGCGCGGCAGACCGACACGCAGGTAGGCTGCCTCGTCGCCCATGTCGAGGCGGTCCTCGAAGCTGAGCGGGGTTTCCAGCGCTTCGCGCAGGACTTCCCGTTCGTCTTCCTCGCGCTTGCGGGGCAGGGGTGCCGGCGTCGGGCGGGCCACTGCAGCAAGGTTCTTGTCCTTCAACGGTGCGACCTTGCCGGCTACCTGACGGAACAGTTCGGCGGGGTCGTGCGGCGCGCGCTCGTCAAAGGCCGGCGCAGGTGCCTCCCAGTGCTCGATGGCGCGGACCTGTGGGTTGGCCTGCTGGCGTTGGCTGCTCAGGTCGGCGCGGTTGAAGTCCTTGATCGGTGCGACGTCGCCGAGGGCGGCGCGGAACACCGCGACCGGGTCGTTCTCGTCGACGCGCGGGGCTTTGCGCGGCGTCTCCGGCTCATGCTCGATGATCTGCGGGCGCGGCCGGGGGGCGGGCCGGGGCTTGTCGATCTCCGCCCGGTCCTGGCCGCGGACCGGTTGCAGGGTTCCGACCTGTTTGCGGAAAAATGCCGCGTCGTCATCGGAGGCGTGCTCTGCCGGCGTCGGCCGTGCCGGTGCGGCCGCGGGACGGCCGATGACCGTCTTGAGCGTGCTGTTGGGTACCTGATGCCGGATCGCCTTGAGGGTGTCGAGTCCGGAGTGACGCTTGTCCTTGCCCATTTGATGCGGATGCTGAAGTGCAAAAGGAAACGGACCGGGCAGGGGCCGGTCCGTTGTGAGGCCCTTGCTGACGGCTCAGCCGGCGAGGCCCAGGCTGTCCAGGTAGCGCTCGGCGTCGAGCGCGGCCATGCAGCCGGTGCCGGCGCTGGTGACGGCCTGGCGGTAGATGTGGTCCTGCACGTCGCCGGCGGCGAACACGCCGGGTACGCTGGTGGCGGTGGCATTGCCTTCGCGGCCGCCCTTGGTGACGATGTAGCCGTTCTCCATCTCGAGCTGGCCTTCGAAGATGTCGGTGTTGGGCTTGTGGCCGATGGCGATGAACACGCCCTTCAGCTCGATGTCGCGGGCTTCGCCCGTCTTGACGCTCTTGATGCGCATGCCGGTGACGCCGGTCTTGTCGCCCAATACTTCGTCCAGCGTGGACTCGAGGGCCAGTTCGATCTTGCCGGCCGCGACCTTTTCGTAAACCTTGTCGACCAGAATGCGCTCGGCCTTGAACTTGTCGCGGCGATGGACGAGGGTGACCTTGCTGGCGATGTTGGCCAGGTACAGGGCTTCTTCGACGGCGGTGTTGCCGCCACCGACCACGGCGACTTCCTGGTTGCGGTAGAAGAAGCCGTCACAGGTCGCGCAGGCCGACACGCCCTTGCCGGAGAAGGCTTCCTCGGAGGGCAGGCCCAGGTACTGGGCGCTGGCACCGGTGGCGACGATCAGCGCGTCGCAGGTGTATTCGCCCGCATCGCCGACCAGCCGGATTGGCTTTTCGGCCAGGTGGGTGGTGTGGATGTGGTCGAAGATCATCTCCGTGTTGAAGCGCAGCGCGTGCTTTTCGAAGCGGGCCATCAGTTCCGGGCCCTGCACGCCATCCGCGTCGGCGGGCCAGTTGTCCACTTCGGTGGTGGTCATCAACTGGCCACCCTGCGCGATGCCGGTGATCAGCACGGGGTTCAGGTTGGCGCGGGCGGCATAGACGGCGGCACTGTAGCCAGCAGGGCCGGAGCCGAGGATCAGGAGCTTGATGTGTCGGGTAGCCATCTTCGTGGGTCTTTCTTGTCTGTGAGGCGAGGAAGACCGATTATAAGGCCCGAGGTTCCCACCCGCTTTGTGATTTGTAGGTAGGCAAAGTGGCATCCGGCATGACAGCCGAGCGCGATATGACGTCAGTTTGATTTATACTTAATTCCGGAAGTTGTACGACAATTTGATCACGTCGCCGAAAAATTAATTAGCGTCCCGCCGAGGAGAGGCCTTATGACCGTCACCAGCTCCGTGTCCACCATTGCCCTGAGGACTTTTCCGATCTTCCAGGGCCTGAGCGACGACCGGCTGGCAACCGTGGCACGCGTGGCGATGATGCGGCGCGTACCGCGAGGGGCTGCCGTGGTCCATGAGGGCGACCGTACCGATTTCGTTTATTTCGTGCTGACCGGCAACCTGAAGGTGATGGTCAGCGACGAAGATGGCCGTGAGGTGATCCTGACCATCCTGGGGCAGGGAGAAATGTTCGGCGAAATGGGCGTGCTGGACGACAGTCCCCGTTCCGCGTCGGTGGTGGCCGTGGCGCCGTCCGATCTGGTGACCATCGCCAAGACGGACTTCAAGCGCCTGATGCAGGACAACTTCGAGCTCTCCTGGCACGTCATGTGCAATCTCACCCGCCGCCTGCGCGATGCCGATCGCAAGATCGAAAGCCTGGCGCTGATGGACGTCTATGGCCGTGTGGCGCGCCTGCTCCTCGAGATGTCCGAAGAGATCGACGGCGTGAAGGTGGTCAAGAAGAAAATCTCCAAGCAGGACATCGCCAAGATGATCGGCGCTTCCCGCGAGATGGTCAGCCGGGTCATGAAGGACCTGGGGCTGCGTGGCCTGATCGAGGAAACCGACGGTGGCGTGATCCTGAGAGAAAAGATCTACGACTTGTGACTGGTACGGAAATCCTTCCTTACGTATTCGCAAACGGACGGAGAAGGGACGGCCAGAGACCCTGGTTTATAATGGAAGCGCGGTGATGAGCCGCGCTTTTGCTTTTTTGGTATCGCTTCCGTAGTGCCCGATCCTCGCCGAACCATGTCCGAACGTCCCTCCACCCGTCCGCTTCCGCTGCCCGAAAAGATCGCCAGCCTGTTGCAGGAAGCCCGCTGGCTGTTCCTCGGCGTGCTGGCCCTGTATTTTTCGATGATCCTGTTCGGCTATTCGAAGGCCGATCCAGGCTGGTCCCATGCCGTGCAGGTGGAGCGTGTCAGCAATCCGGGCGGACGTTTTGGCGCCTGGCTGTCAGACCTGCTGTTCTACCTTTTCGGACTGTCTGCCTGGTGGTGGGTGGCCTTTCTGGGGTTCGGTCTGGCGGTGGGATTCCGGCGGCTGAAGCTGGTGTTCGGCGCCGACCGGCGCTCCCTTTTCATCGTCGTGTTCGGTTTCGTGATGGTGCTGGTCGCCAGCAGCGGCCTGGAGGCGATGCGCTTCCACTCGATCAAGGCGACGCTGCCCCTCGAGCCGGGCGGGGTGATCGGCATCGAGTTCGGCAATCTGGTACTGCAGTACCTGGGTTTCACCGGTGGGACCCTGCTGCTGCTCGGTACGATTGCCGGTGGCTTGAGTCTCTTTTCCGGCGTGAGCTGGGTCGAGGCTTCCGAGCTGCTCGGTACCGGCCTGGAAAGGCTGTGGATCTTCGTTACCAACGGTTTTCAGACCTGGGAAGACCGTCGCGTCGGCCGCGAGGTCGCGCAGAAGCGCGAAGAAGTGGTCGAGACCAAGCGCAAGAAGGAGGAGGTCGCGCCACCACCGCCGGTGCGTATCGAGCCGGCGGTCGTGAAGGTCGAGAAGTCGGAACGGATCGAGAAGGAGCGTCAGCCGCATCTCTTCACCGAGCTGCCTGGTGGGGCGTTGCCGCCGCTGTCGCTGCTCGATGAACCGTCCCACGACGTGGAGCCGCCTTCTGTCGAGACGCTGGAATTCACGTCCCGCCTGATCGAGCGCAAGCTCGCCGACTTCGGGGTCGAGGTGAAGGTGCTGGCGGCCTATCCCGGTCCGGTGATCACCCGTTTCGAGATCGAGCCGGCGGTCGGCGTGAAGGGTAGTCAGGTGGTTAACCTGGCCAAGGATCTGGCGCGGGCCCTGTCATTGGTGAGCATCCGTGTTGTCGAGACGGTGCCGGGCAAGGCCTGCATGGCGCTGGAGCTGCCCAATCCCAAGCGCCAGACGGTGCGCCTGTCGGAGATTCTCGGCTCCCGCGCCTATCACGACATGAGTTCGCCGCTGACCGTGGCGCTGGGCAAGGACATCGGTGGCCAGCCGATGGTGGCAGACATCGCCAAGACGCCGCACCTGCTGGTGGCCGGTACCACCGGCTCCGGCAAGTCGGTGGGCATCAACGCGATGATCCTGTCGCTGCTCTACAAGTCCGAACCGGCCGACGTGCGCCTGATCCTCGTCGATCCGAAGATGCTCGAACTGTCGATCTACGAGGGCATCCCGCACCTGCTGGCGCCGGTCGTCACCGACATGAAGCATGCCGCCAATGCGCTTAACTGGTGTGTGGCGGAGATGGAGAAGCGCTACAAGCTGATGTCAGCCGTCGGGGTGCGCAACCTGGCTGGCTACAACAAGGCGGTGGCCGAGGCTGCCAAGGCCGGCGCACCGCTGAAGAACCCCTTTTCGATCACCCCGGAAAGTCCCGAGCCGCTGGAAAAGCTGCCCTACATCGTGGTGATCATCGACGAGCTGGCCGATTTGATGATGGTGGTCGGCAAGAAGATCGAGGAGCTGATCGCCCGTCTGGCGCAAAAGGCCCGGGCTGCCGGCATCCACCTGATCCTCGCCACCCAGCGCCCCAGCGTGGACGTGATCACCGGCCTCATCAAGGCCAACATCCCGACCCGTATGGCCTTCCAGGTTTCCAGCAAGATCGACTCCCGCACCATCCTCGATCAGATGGGCGCGGAGGCTTTGCTGGGCATGGGCGACATGCTCTACCTGGCGCCGGGTACCGGCCTGCCGACCCGCGTTCATGGTGCTTTCGTGGCCGATGACGAGGTCCACAAGGTTGTCGAATTCCTCAAGTCCACCGGCGAGCCCGACTACATCGAAGGCGTACTGACGCCGTCCGAAGAGGAGGGCGGCGATCTGTCCGGTGGTGGCGAAGGCGGAGAGGGCAGCGAGGCTGATCCGCTTTACGACCAGGCGGTGGAGATTGTCGTCAAGACCCGCCGGCCGTCGATTTCCCTGGTCCAGCGTCACCTGCGCATCGGTTACAACCGCGCGGCACGCCTGATCGAACAGATGGAGCGCTCCGGCCTGGTTACGCCGATGGGCTCCAACGGCAACCGGGAAGTGGTTGCCCCAGCCCGCGAAGGAGAATGATGATTCGTCGCCACGCCACCTTGCGAGCCTTCGGGCTCGCCCTGCTGTTTGCCGCCAGCTCGGCCCACGCCGATGGCCTGGCCCAGCTCAAGCAGTTCATGGAGGGGACCCGCAGCGCCAAGGGGACCTTCACCCAGCAGGTCTTGTCCAAATCCGGCCGCAAGCCCCAGCAGGCCGGCGGCACGTTCGCCTTCGCCCGCCCGGGCAAGTTCCGGTGGACCTATGAAAAGCCTTACGCCCAGCTGCTGGTGGGGGATGGCAACAAGTTGTGGGCCTACGACCAGGAGCTCAACCAGGTCACCACCAAGAAGCTCGGCCAGGCCCTCGGTACGACGCCGGCAGCGATCCTGGCCGGCGACAATGCCCTCGACAAGAACTTCGTGCTGAAGGACGCCGGCAGCGCCGATGGCCTGGAGTGGGTCGAGGCGACGCCGAGGGCTAGTGACAGCAGCTTCGAGCGGATCCGCATGGGCTTTGCCGGCGGACAGCTGAAAGCGATGATCCTCAACGACAATTTCGGCCAGACCACGTCCCTGAGCTTCGGCCACATGGAGCGCAACCCCGCCCTGGACGCCGGGCTGTTCCGCTTCGTGCCGCCGAAAGGGGCCGACCTGGTCGGCGAGTGAGTCCGCCCCCTCTTCATGGCTGATCTTTTCGACGCCCTCGACCCGCCGCGCCTGCCACTGGCAGAGGCCATGCGGCCCAAGACGATCGCCGAGGTCATCGGCCAGAAGCATCTGCTCGGTCCGGGCAAGCCTCTGGCGCTGGCCTTCCAGTCGGGCAAGCCCCATTCGATGATCCTGTGGGGGCCGCCGGGTGTCGGCAAGACGACGCTGGCGCGCCTGATGGCCAAGGCTTTCGACGCGGAGTTCACTGCCTTGTCGGCGGTGTTTTCGGGTGTCAAGGACATCCGCGAGGCGATCGCCCAGGCCGAAGTGGCGCGCACCCGCGGCCGCCACACGATTCTGTTCGTCGACGAGGTACACCGCTTCAACAAATATATAAAAGTCATTGTAAATCAACGACTTAAAAATATCTTTTGTGCCTTTTTTGTGCCTTGGCACAACTTCCAGGCTCGTAGCTGCATGATTTTAGGGCGGGTTCAACATGGCTGACCTGTTCGAAAAATCGCCTGTTGCGCCCTTGGCTGAAGCCCTGCGACCTAGGGTGTTGGACGAAGTGATTGGGCAGTCGCACCTGCTTGGGGAAGGTAAGCCCCTGAAGCTTGCCTTCCAGTCTGGCAAAGCGCACTCAATGATTTTCTGGGGGCCACCTGGGGTCGGCAAAACCACACTGGCAAGATTGACCGCCAAAGCTTTTGACTGTGAGTTCATTGCATTGTCGGCGGTGTTCTCTGGGGTCAAAGACATCCGTGCAGCGATGGAACAGGCCGAGCAAAACCTTGCCCAAGGTAAGCACACCATCTTGTTCGTGGATGAGATTCACCGATTTAATAAGTCACAACAAGATGCGCTGCTGCCTTATGCGGAATCCGGGCTCGTAACCTTCATCGGTGCGACAACAGAAAATCCTTCGTTTGAAGTCAATTCTGCTTTGTTGTCCCGATCTCAAGTCTATGTTCTGAAGTCTCTGACGGACGATGAGTTGAAGGAACTGTTCGTCAGGGCAAGAGAAACAGTACTGGGTCATCTGACCTTTGACGAGCTGTCCATTGAAACACTTGTCGGTTATGCGGATGGTGATGCCCGTAGATTCCTGAACCTGCTGGAACAGTGCAGTACGGCAGCCGGGGCTGCTGGGGTAACGAACATTGATGCGGACTTCATCAAGAATGCTCTGTCATTGAACTCGCGGAGGTTTGATAAGGGCGGGGACAACTTTTATGACCAGATTTCCGCCCTGCACAAATCAGTCAGGGGTTCAAATCCTGACGCTGCCCTTTATTGGCTGTCCAGAATGCTGGATGGCGGGGCAGACCCAAGATACTTGGCTCGTCGCATTGTTCGCATGGCTTGGGAAGACATTGGGTTAGCCGATCCAAGAGCTATGCAGATCGCTAACGATGCAGCTCTGACTTATGAGCGCCTGGGTAGTCCAGAAGGTGAGTTGGCACTTGGACAGGCAGTGATCTATCTGGCGATTGCTGCCAAGAGTAATGCAGGCTACATGGCCTACAACAAGGCGCGTGCCTTCGTGAAGCAGGACAAGAGCCGAGAAGTTCCCGTTCATCTTAGGAATGCTCCTACCAAACTGATGAAGGAACTAGGCTATGGACATGAATATCGCTATGCCCATGATGAACCCAATGCTTATGCTGCGGGTGAAACCTATCTTCCTGATGGACTACAAGAACCAGGATGGTATCGGCCAACACCTAGGGGGCTGGAAGCAAAGATTACAGAAAAGATGGATTTCTTGAGAAAACTAGACAATGAAGCAAGAAGAAAGAAGTAGTCTGTCTTGCTGGTTATTCGTCAATTCGTTTTTTGGCTTTGATATTCGGTAGAAGCTTGACATTGTGAATTTTGTCTTTATGGTTAATTGTAATAATCATAGAGACATAGATGGCATACAAGAAACAATACCAAAAAAAAGAATACGCCAAGACTGAAGAGCGAGACTATCAGCAGGAGCTAACCAACAAGTTCATTGCACGTATTGAAGAAGCGATTGCTTGTGAAGAGCAAGGCTTGAAGTGGGAAAAGCCATTTTTTAGTTGCAACGAATGGCCAAGAAATGCCCTGACTGGTGAAAAATATCATGGCTCTAATGTTGCAACTCTGATGACTGAAGAGTTCAGCGATCCACGCTGGATGACCTTCGTTCAAATGCAAGAACTGTCCAAGGCAATGGAAACTCCACTTCACATAAAGAAGGGTTCCAAGGCCAGCTACATCATGAAGGTCGTTCCAGCCTATCAGAAAGATAGTGACGGCAATGTTCTCAAGAATAGTGATGGGAAAGCTCTTCCTGTTCTTGATGAAAAGGGTAATCCCAAGATCGGCTTTAAGTGGTATCCCGTTTTCAATGCCAGTCAGATTGAAGGAATGCCACCTTACATTCAAGCCAGTAAGGAAGTGAAACCGGTTGAAGAGATTGAACTACTCTCCAAGGCTTTGCAGGAAAGAACCGATCTCAAAGTGGAGCACTCAGGGGTATCTCGTGCTTACTATTCTTCTGCCAAGCATCTGGTTCATATGCCTGAACCCGGTCTATTCAAGAGTAGTGAAGCCTATGCCGACACCTTGCTACATGAGTTTGGGCATAGCACGGGGCCAGCATTGGGCAGAAAAATGGGTAATGGGTTCGGCACGTCCGAGTATGCAAAAGAAGAGCTGATTGCCGAATTGACTTCATCATTCATGGCTGTTGAGTTGGGTATCCCCCACAATCCTTCCAGCCATGAAAATCATGCGGCTTACTTGAGATCGTGGCTTTCTGCCCTGAAAGATGACAAAACCTTGATCACCAAGGCAGCTAATCAGGCATCCAAGGCTACCGAATATCAGATTGAGCATTTGGAAGCCTACAAACTGACCCTTCAGCTAAAAAACCAGCAGGCTCAAGACATGGCAGATCAGGCGATTGCCACTGCAAAAAAGGGCTGTGCGATCAGTATGTAGTTGAAAAACCACGTCGTGGCGTGGCTTATCGGGATTGTGCAGTGCCCTTTGGCTTGGCAACACTCGCCTGTTTGGCCGTTTCAGGGTAGAGATCGTCGGTTTTCAACTGTGCCAGCCACTCAGGGCCCAATTGGTTGCGGACTTGTTGAAGAAGAGCAGACTGATTGTTGTCCAGTCCCTTGTAGCTACCAGTGGTCCAAGCTGCATTGAGTTTTTCCTTCCAAGCCTGACCGTTCTTCTCACTGTAAGCCCTGAGAACTGCACGCTGATCTTCCGTTAAGGTTTGGTTTTCAGTAGTGGCAACCTCCTTGGGCTGGTAGTCTTTGGCGCTGATTCTTCCCAATTCGTCGTATCGTAGATATTTGTGACTGCCTACTGGGAATTTTTCCTTCAAGGTCTCTTCGCGGTTGGCAAACTCTTCTTTGCCTTGCAGTAGCTTGGTGCTGTGGATGACTCGGACGAATATCTTTTCGTCGTTCTCGCCAGCAGATTGAGCCACAAAATATTTCCCACTGTGCAGAATTTCTCCGACAGCAAAGCCTTTGGTTGGAGCTTTGTAGATGAAGGCAACCGTCTTGTTGTCATGTGCTTGGTTGAAGGACAACACGGATTCCATAGCTTCTCGTTCGCTGGCAATCGCCTTGGCGGTGCTCCTGGCTTCCTTTAATTTGTACGTGAAGCTCTTGATCTGCTCATCCGTGGCCAGATTTTCAATTGGAATTTCATAGATGGCACGTTTGATGTCCGGTTGTTCAATACGCTTGGCAAAAGCATGTTTTTCATCCTTGCTGTTGAATAACCAATACACATCATAGCTGTTCGGAAGATCTACAAGGTATCGCTGGTTGTCGGGGTCGGCAATCACAGTCACACCATCCAGTTCCCCTGTTTGTATCTTACTTGCTCTTGTTGTCATGGCTTTCCTTTCGCTCATGATCAAGAAGTAGCAAAACAAAATATAAAGTCAAATCTAACAAGATGAGTGGCATTTCTCTTGCAATCCTTTTTTGTTTTTGTATGTTTGATTAAAAAAGGAAATCAAATGCAAGAAATAGGAAAGCGTGAGAGTTTCAGGGACAAGATACTTGCCATGCTTCCTGAAGAAAGAAAGCTTGACTTGATGAAGGTCATCAATGATGCAGGTTTAAGATCGGATGATGAAGCCTTCGCTCTTCTCTATATTATGGGATACATCAAGACACTGTATGAAGATATGCCTGATGCCGTAGAGCAAATGAATCATGTGGTCTGGCAAATGTCTGATTCGCTTGAAAGTTCGATGCAGGCGATTTTGAACAAGAATCTTGATAGCATAAAGATGGATATACACGCACACAGTAGCCGTGCTGCGGGTAATCTTCAGAACATGAGTCAGCGTTTCGCCCAACTGCTACAGGCTCATGAGGAAAAAATTCAAAGCTACGCCAGTTTGCTTGATGCGGAAAACGAGAAGCTACGTGAGAAGAGCCGCCACTTGTTCATCAGTGCCATGCGATCCAAGCTTCCCGATCTGATTGAACCCTACCTTCAGCAGATGGTGGAAGCTCCCTACACCATCAAAGGAATCGCTCGCGATTTTCTAGTCTGGTCGTCCAGCATGGCGGTTGTGTTGATCGGCTATGAACTGATCAAACGATGGCAATGATTCACGTTCTTAATCTTCCTGATACATGGCAAAAGGACCTGGTTCGGCGATGAATCCAAGGCGATCCGCATCCGTCTGTGTGGCAAATTCCCTTTCAAGGTCGTCACAGTAGCCGTCGTAGAGATGGTCTAGCTGTTCATCAATCATGATCTGGGTGGCTAAGATTGGCGGTTGCGGCGCTTGATAGCTGTCGTGGGAAACATCCCAAAATCGGTCCATATCAGGGAGTGTGGGACTGCTCGGCTGGGCATCGATCCATTCAGCCGGTTTGCTCTCTGCTCTGGTTTTGTAGGACAAGATCGGTACTGTCAGTATGTAGGCCGGATTCTGTCGGGCGAACAAAGCCAGATAGGTGATGGTTAGCGTCGCTTCATTGGCCCCCAACAAGTTGAACTCGTTGGCCCCCATGACTTTTTCCTGGTGGTGCTGTTCATCCACGGAGGTGGATTTTCCCCCGTCGCTATGGCTCACGCTACGGTGCAGCTTGGCGATGGTTTTTTCACCCAACAACTCGGAAAACTTGTTGGCTGTGAAGCCGTCATTGACCCCCAAGATATACATGCTTCCGGTGTTCGCGGTTATGAAATCGACGAATTCCTGCCCGTAAATTTTCACCAGTTGCGCGAGATCCTGCATGGCCAGACTGAGACTGACCCCCCTTGAGCGCATCCCCTTACACACAACTCTCCAGTCTGTATGCTTCATGCCAAATAATTGACGAGGCTGGCTGATGAGTTGGGCGAGAGACGAGTTCGGGACGATACAGCTGGGCGATCGGCGGTTGAACAAGCGAGCGGTTCTGCTGGC
>NZ_MWUM01000472.1 GCF_002028455.1 Zoogloea sp. LCSB751
TTGAGCACCTTGTCGTCCACCGAGAAGTCGATCACCGCCCGGATCTGCGCGATGTTGGCAAGAATGGCGCGATGCGGCAGCACGACCCCCTTCGGCTTGCCCTCGGAGCCGGAGGTAAACAACACGACCGCCGCCTCCTCCGGCGAGGCGTGCAGCTCGAAAGCGCGCGGCCGGTGGATGGCGTAGAGCATCAGCCACAGCTTGTCGGCCAGCCCGATCTGCTCGCGGATGTCTTCCAGGTAATGCGG
>NZ_MWUM01000473.1 GCF_002028455.1 Zoogloea sp. LCSB751
AGTTGTTTTTTGGCATCCAAAGCCATTCCTAAAGGATTACGATGCCCCAAACTCCATATTTGTTTTGCGGCATCACCCTGCATCTGAAATGGATTATCTGAAGCAACCGAACCATCATCATTCAAGCGAATCATTTTTCCAAGGTTCGATGTTAAATCTTGTGCAGGCTCAAACTTTTGCCGTTCTCCCGAACTAATCCATAATTTCCCTGCACCATCCAATAATATCCGATGTGCATAATGTCCCT
>NZ_MWUM01000474.1 GCF_002028455.1 Zoogloea sp. LCSB751
GTCACGTCCGTGCTGCTGCTCACCGCGCTGGGGGAGGGGGCGAGGCGCTATGTGGCCGAGCAGTTCAGCTCCCTTGGCAAGGATCTGCTGGTGATGTTTCCGGGTCGCAAGGAGACCACAGGCGGGCTGCCGCCGGTGACCGGCAACAGCCTGAGGGAGATCACCCTGGATGACATGCACTACCTGGGCCAGCATCAACCCCAGCTCAGGCTGGTGCCGCTGGTGATGGGCTTTGCCGAGGCCAAGC
>NZ_MWUM01000475.1 GCF_002028455.1 Zoogloea sp. LCSB751
GCTCGGCGCACGAAGCCGCGTTGCTATTAGACAGCAGCCCAAGCTGGCAACTCGCCGCTATCTGGGTATTGGTTACCCTCGCTTTGCTGGCATTGGTATTGGCAGTGCGCCGCCTCCCCTCGGTATTGATGTTAGTCGTCAGTTTAACGGCGGTGCATCTGGCATGGGGATTTCGCTGGATTGTACTTATCCAAGCGCAAACTGACCCTAAATACGGCGCGGGCACTTATTTCTATCAATTGCCATG
>NZ_MWUM01000476.1 GCF_002028455.1 Zoogloea sp. LCSB751
ATAAATGCAAGATCTGTCTACTTAAGTAAAAAAATATAAAAAAAATGAAAAAATTTTCAAAAAAGGTATAAAGTATTTTTAATATATATCGAAAAAAGAAATAGAGCAAGTTAAATGTTAATAATTAATCTAGCTTTAATAGTCTGAAAAGGCTTTTAAAAATAAAAACAATGCCAGTACACATGGAAGTGTAGGCGTAAAATCAAGGAGGAATTTAAAATGATAATTAATCACAATCTTAACGCAA
>NZ_MWUM01000477.1 GCF_002028455.1 Zoogloea sp. LCSB751
TTCATAGGTGGGACGACCCTGGGGCTGGCTGTCCGGGCCATCGCGACCCACCAGACCACTCTGGGCAACATAGAGGTGCGCAGGCTGGCTTGTCAGCAGGGTGAATGGCTGTTCCTTGCCTTCTTCCAGCTTGTGGGCCAGCAGTTCGGCAGAGACGATGTCACCGCCCTGGGTATCCAGGGTCAGCTTGAGCACGTCGGAGGAGACGGTGACCAGCTTGCGTGCGGTGGTGGCGTTGGCTTGCTCG
>NZ_MWUM01000478.1 GCF_002028455.1 Zoogloea sp. LCSB751
AACAAACAGTGATTATTCTAAAAAGAATCCTACATACTATTTCTGAAGAAAAAAATAAAATTAATTCTGATATTGATTAATTTATAGATTGTTCAATCTTTTACAAAATATATAAGATTAAGCCGCCAGTATCAAAAATACGACCACCTGCAACCAGCTATTTAAGCCACATGCAAATGGTCGTGAGGTTCATAAATAATATCAATTAACATTTCACTTTGGGAATTATTTTACTATAAAACTTGTT
>NZ_MWUM01000479.1 GCF_002028455.1 Zoogloea sp. LCSB751
CTCGTGATGATTCGAATTGATTTCCAACCCATCATCAGAGACACCATGGCGACACCGCCAAGCACCAAGGCAAGGGCACCCTCCATGGTTACCATCAATCCTTCTGGTATGTTCAAATGAGGCGAAGCATACGCCGTAAGACTCAACAAGCCTGACATGAAACTGTAGATTAACAGAACATAAAGCCAAGCTTGGAGTCTGATGCTACTGAGAGCTGTTATCATAGATGTGTTATTTCCCCAATCAG
>NZ_MWUM01000480.1 GCF_002028455.1 Zoogloea sp. LCSB751
AGTAGATTAGTCTGTTCGGCAATGCTGTTGATCACCACCACAACTTCATCAATACGCTGCGTTTCCTGTTGTAACTGCGACACCGACTGAGCCGAACGTGCTAACTCAGCCGCAAGTTGGCGAGTAATGGCTAAGCCCGAGTCAAACTGACGCTGACCATCGTCAACCGCTCTATCGGCTTGGGTTGCCGCATCGGCGGTACGTTTAGCATTGATGGCCACTTCGTTGGCACTGGCACTCAATTGAG
>NZ_MWUM01000048.1 GCF_002028455.1 Zoogloea sp. LCSB751
GTCCGCCGCCTGCCCGGCCGGAGGCGTCAGGCCCTCAACGTGTGCGCGTAGGGGCAGGCATCGGACAACCCTTAACCAAAGTGGTCGGTCGGCATGTTGCTCTTGAGCGGCAGGTTTACACAAGAATCTGGACATGCCCCTTTCCTAACAGTCACCAGCGCACTCATCGGGAGCTGCTTTTCTGCACAGAGACCGCTGTTCACTGGAAGAACAGCGCCTCCATGTCCTGAATCGCTTGGGGCGTGGGTGCAGTCGCTTGGCGCAAGGCCTCACGGCTACGTGGACTCATGCGTCTCACCGCCGCGTAGACACGCGCACGCCAGTAGTTGAAGGGCGTCAGCCTTTCTGCTTGAGCTTTGGCAAGCCCGACCTCACGGAGGTTCTGAAGAAAGGATGCATCGTTGGGCGCGTGGGCATCCTCGGCCAACTTGGCAGCCAACTCTTTGAACTCGCCCTCCACGCGAGACTTGATCTCGTAGACATCATCCCAGGTCGCAAGCTTCTCTTGCCGATCAGGATCAGCGCTCCTGAGGTTCACGACCACGCGTGGAAACAGATCGTTCGCGTCATCTACGACCACCTCGATCTCTTGCGACAACGCGTGCTCGGTCCACGGCGAAAAGCTGAGGCGACGGACCCCATCCTTGCAAACCAAGTCCTTGGCCAGCTTGGCTTTGGAGTTGCAGGTGTTGCAGATGGGCAGCAAGTTCTTAGGATCGACCCCGTATAGCGGGTACAGGTCCTTTGCCAGCAGGTGGTCGTACGGGCCACGCCACTGCTCGTTGTCGTTCTCGTCAGCCCGAACCTGAGCAAGGTATTCGGTCCCGCAAACGCAGCACACATTGCCATTGCCTGGCGCGTTGCCGTGACGGAAGCGAGCGTAGTGATCGTTGATGCATTCACCACATGCCTGCTCCACGCCTTTGAGCTTCGCCGTGCGCTGAAACAGTTGAACTGAGAGAGTCTTCAGGGCGGGACATACCGCATCAGGTATGTATGGCAGCGGCTCTGCCCGATCAGCCAGGAATGCACAAGGCTCTGTGTTGAGTGTCAGTGCGTCCTTAAGGGCTTGCTTCTGCCGCTGATGAAGCGCTGACAACTTCGCCACCAAAGCGTCAATCGCTGCACAAGTCGGCGGATTTCCAGCTACCGCAGCGCACAGGCCAGCCGGAAGGTTCGTTTCGTCGACTTGCCGCTCCTCAAGCGCGGCAAGCATCGTCTCTCTAAGAAAGCGATTGAGTCCGTCGAAAACTTTGGACTGCTGAAGATTGGGTCTGATCGCAAACAGCATCAGTTGGCCCGCAGCTTGTTGATGAGGTACGAACGCTCCATCGACTCGCCCACGGAGTCTTCGAGCCAGTGCAACTTCTGTTGATTCGTAAATTGACGATCCGCCAGCCGCTCACGAATTTCCTGGACAGCCGTCTCAGAGATCGTTGCACGCAGGTTGAAGTGCTTTTTGATCAGCACGTCAAACGATGCGCCAAAGGTTTCTCCTGGCGGATTCGTCATGTCAGTCACGCCGTCGATCTTCTTGAAATGGAACACCGCTCTGCTAGGCAGCGAAGAGACCAGAAAGGGGGAGTGCGAGGAGATGATGGCCTGGGCTTTTCCTTTGGCCTCATTCGCCTTTTCAAAGTCCAAGTGAAATCGGGTGCGCCAGCTTGGGTTCAGGTGCGTTTCGGGTTCGTCGTAGAGGAACAGCGTCTCACCGTCCCCGAAGAGTCGCACGGCGCCCAGTGTCAATAGAAGCTGCACTTCTCCGTCGCTCAAGTCGTCAAGCGCGACAGTTCGCTCGCCATCGGACATCCAGAGTTCCTGCACCGAAAGAGGGAGCTTCCCTTTCAGCGGCTTCTCAACATGACCTTGAAAGCTATCGCGTCGCAGCGCGCGTTTTACCGCCCCCGACCATTCATCGACGCCCAGAAGTTGTAGCTTGTACAAGGCCGAGAACCACTGGTCGGGCTCTCGCGAGTTGTCAGCCATCCGACGGATAACTTCCGGGTCCGCGAAATCGATCTCGATGTCGCCGGCCAAGTAGTCCAGCTCCAGCAACTCATACTCGGGCTCGCTGGTTTGTGGCGAGATCGGCGTACACCTGTGTGGTCCCGCCAATTCGATCAAGCGCTTGATGTCGCGAGCGTTGTCCGAAGCAGTCGCTTGGCCACGCAGGTCGTACCTCAACACCACACGCGCTGGATGGCGGAAAGGGATTTCATCCCATACCTCGTCACGATCAGCATGCGGGAGCATGCCGAGTATCGCGATCAGCAGCGCAGCGCAGTCATAGTCGAGGAAGAGGTTTCTGGGTATCGCCGTGTCGGTCTCGCGTAGCCTGAAAAGGCCCGATTCGGGATCCTCCCCTTCGGCAGCGAAAATGCCCGGGTTGCGCCTGAGATAGCGCTCATTGATGGCCAGCGTTGCCCTTTCATCCACTTCGGGCTGCGCAAGCTCCTTCTTCAAGTTCGCCCTGACCCGAATCACGTCAAAGTACTGAAGCGCATTGCGCATGAAAGCCCGCTGGAGGTTCTCGGACATGCCAGAGGCGTATCCGATGACTCGAGGAAGCGCCAACTCTTCCAATGAGCCATTCGCCGTTATCTCACTCCACGTCCCCTGAGACGGCTGTGCGACACCATCGTTAGGCGGCTCAGCGAGTTGATGCACCGCAAGACGAAGACCATCCCGCGTGTCCACAACGAACCTGCGAAGACCTTCGTAGCGAGACGATGCCATCTCGTAAGTAACGCGGAAGTCATACCCAAGCGGCACCCGTACCCTGAAGTCCAGTCGCTGTCGACGTTCAAGGAAGGCAAAGGCTTCGGCGATCAGTTCCATCACCTGCGACTTACCCGAGCCGTTGGCGCCGATGAGAACGGCCACATCACCCCTCACCGTTGAGAAGTCAAAGGCCTGATCCCTTAGGCCTTTGTATTGCCCGAACAGCTCAATCGACAGCAGCTTCATGCAGCGCTTTTCCGTCCGCGTCGTGTACTAGACGACGGTGCATCCTGCTGCAGTCGGCGCAGCAGTTCACTCGCAGGTTCGTCGTTCGGGTCTTGTGGCACCAGTTCTCCGCGGAAGGCCTTGGCCAGTAGTGCCGGGGTCAGGCGTTCGGTGGCGCTCTGAGCGGTCTGCAGGCGGGCTTCGAGGCGGTCGGCGAAGGCGAAGAGGCTTTCGACACGGCGAACGATTTCGGCTTGTTCATCTAACGGAGGAAGCGGTAGCAGATCCTTCCGAAGGTCCGTCAAGTGGATGTGTTGAAGCCCGGTTCCAACTCCTTTCATCTGAATCTGCAGATGCGGGCTGGCGAGTGCTAAGGAGACGTATGGGGATTGCCGTTTGTCGACCAGCTTCACTAGAGCTAGCGAGACGAAAATGCTAAAGGGTTGATCGGTCTCGATTCGCCGAACCACCCCCAAGGTGCCATCCTTAGTGACCAAGATGTCATCCCTCTCAGGATAAGTCCGCTTGCAATACTCTGCGTGATCATCCTCCGACACAAAACGAGTTGTTGAAAAATCAATACCCGGACCAGCAGTCAAGTTGCCTACGGTCAAAAATGGCACGCCATTGTCTATATAAGTAGGCTTCTTGTGGACCCCGTCAGTGACTTTGGCCGAAAGCTCGCTGACGCTCCTCCACATCCAGGTCGGAGGAATGATCATCTGACTGAGTTCAGGAGGAGGGGACGAGGGATCAGCAGACACATCTGCTGCGTTCTTCAACCGCCAATCCTCCGTCAACCGCCCCGAGGTGGCGGCGGCGAGGACGGACTGGCGGAGGCGTTTGAGGATGGGGGCGACGCGGGCCAGGCGGGTGTTGACAGCGTCCACGCGGGTGAGGACGGTGTCGAGCTTGTCGGCGATGCGTTTTTGCTCAAAATGGGGTGCAACCATAAAAGGTAGCTTCGCGGCCGCCGAACCCGAAAGCTCTTTGAACGTAGTTCCTGTCGCGAGTGCCTCCGCAACGGGTTTGATGTGCTTTAGTTGGTAGTAGGCAAAGCGGCTGTCGATCTCCTTTGGAAGAACAAAGCTCTTGAACCCTTGATTGGTGGTCACTGGATTGCTGGCGATCGCCACATATCCAATTGGTGCTCTACTTGAAAACAAAACGGTACCGGCCGGCATAACCTTTGCCGAGCAGGATGCGAGCCCTTTTGTGGATAGGTCCCGAGTGCCTCGCGAAATTGTTTGGTCCCTGTAGCCACTCAGATCCGCAGGAGTGATCCAGGGGACACCTTGGCCAGGAGGTGCAAAGCACTCCTCATCTTTGGACGGAGGCGTCCCGCCCCCAACGATATGAGCGACATCGGCGATCAAGACGCTGGTCCAGCCGAAGGGGAGAGCATTCATTTGACCGCCCCCAGCTCTGCCAGGATCGCCTCCAGCTCTGCCAGCGCCCCGTTCAGCTGCTCCACCGCCTCCCGCGCCAGAACCGCCGGCTCGGGCAGGTCAGCGGCGTCTTCGGCGTTGTCGTCTTTGAGCCAGGCGATGTCCAGGCTGTCGCCTTTTTCGCTGGCGATCCAGTCGCGGCTGAAGCGGCGGAAGCGGCCTTGTTCACCCTGGTCCTGCCGCGCGGCTTTGCCGTTGGGCTCGTCGCCATACGCAGCGATGAAGTCGGCGAAGTGCGCGTCGGTCAACGGCGTGCGTTTGCCGAACTTGGGCGCGTTGGCGCGCATGTCGTACACCCACACTTCCTGCGTGCTGCCGGTGGCGGCCTGGCTGATCTTCTCGAAGAACAGCACATTGGTCTTGACACCCTGGGCATAGAAGATGCCGGTGGGCAGGCGCAGGATGGTGTGCAGTCGGCACTTATCCATCAGGTCGCGGCGGATGTCGGCGCCCACGCCGGCCTCAAACAACACGTTGTCGGGCAGCACCACAGCGGCACGCCCTCCGTCGCGCAGGTGCCGCACGATGTGCTGCAGGAAGGCGAGCTGCTTGTTGCTCGTCGCAAAGGTCAGATCGTCGCGGGTGGGGCCGCCGCCGCCCTTGGCGGTGCCGAAGGGCGGGTTGCTGAGGATGATGTGACTCTTTGGCAGGCCACTGCCGGCGCTGCCCAGCGTGTTGCCCACGTGCACCACGCCCTCGTCGTCACCCTCCATGCCGTGCAGCAGGCAGTTCATCAGCGCCAGGCGGCGGGTGCCGGGTACCAGCTCCATGCCCAGGAAAGCCTGGTTGCGCTGGAACTTGCGTTCTCTGTCGCTGAGGTTGTAGAGATCGTCGGTCTGGTCCTTGATATAGCGGTCAGCCGCGATCAGGAAGCCCGCCGTACCTGCAGCCGGGTCTTGCACCGTTTCTCCGGGCTGGGGCTTGATGACCTTGACGATGGCGTCGATCAGCGGGCGGGGCGTGAAGTACTGGCCGGCGCCGCTTTTGGTTTCGCTGGCATTCTTTTCCAGCAGGCCCTCGTACAGATCACCCAGGCCGTCTTGCCGGGCGCTGAACCAGTCGATGCTGTCGAGGCTTTTGACGAGCTGTTCCAGGTGGCGCGGTTCTTTAAGGCTGGTTTGCGCGTCGGCGTAGATGGCGGCGATCAGCCGGTCGTCGCTGGCCGAGAGTTTCAGCAGGGTTTCGCGGTAGTGGCGCAGCAGATTCAGGCCGCTCTTGTCGCGCAACTCGGGCCAGCGGGCGTAGGCGGGCAGCTTGTGGCTTTGCAGGATGCCGCTCTCGGTGTTTTCGTGCTCCATCTTGATGAAGAGCAGCAGCACGAGTTCGGTGACGTAGTCGCTGTAGTTGATGCCGTCGTCGCGCAGCACGTCGCAGAGATTCCAGAGCTTCTGGACGATTTCTTGGGTGGTCATTTTTGAGTTCTGTGAGTCTATTGAGCGTCAAACGTTGAATTGTCAAGCGGCACGTGGCCAGAGACCGGCAGCAAGCGCCCCCATCACACTGTCGAGTTGCCCGCCCAGCAGTTTGTCCAGCTGCTTCGCACCACCGTCGTTGGCAAAGGCGTTGTTGACAAAAGCTTGATCGATGACCAGTTCGTGCGTGAGTTGTTTCGCCAGGCGGTCCAGCCATTTGCGCTGCACCGGTGTCCAGGCGTGTTGGGCGTAGATCTTCTGCATGGCCTGGGCCACCCGCTGGTCGAAGGGCAGCAGCGCTTCGCCCAGCGCCGCTTGGCGGATATAGGCAATGACGCCAGCAGCGATGTCCTGGTTGCTGTGATTGCGCCACGCGGCCTTGAGGCTGGCTTCGGAGTAACCAGCGCCGTCAAGCAACAGGCGCACTTCCTTGAGCTGTTCGCGGGTGAGGTCCTTGGGGCGGTTGACCACCGTGGCCATGGCGGCCGACTGGTTGATTTGCTCGCGCACGAAGTGGCTGAAGCTGTCGAGGTAGTCCTCTGGCTTGGCGTACAGGCCCCAGCTTTGGCTTCGTTCCCGCAGTTCGTCGGCCTGGGTGGCGATGACAGGCATGTAGGCCGTGCCCAGGAGCTGTTTGACCTCGGCGAGTTGCAGCAGCAGGCGGGTGTTGTGGCGCAAAAAGTCGGCTGCGGCCTGGGGGCCACCTTCCTGCCCGATCTGATGCAAGTGGCGGTGCAGATGCTGCGGCGGCACGCCCCATTGCTGCTCCAACTGATCCAGCTTTTCTTTCAGGGCCGGCTTCTTCTCGGCCTTGTGTGCGGCGTCACGCAGAACGCGCATGAGCTTCTGGTTGAGTTGGTCGAGTACATCGTGCGCGTGGCTGCGGCCGGGGGCGCTGCCCGCGGCCTCGTGCGCGGCCGGGTTGTTTAGCTCTTCGAACAACTGTTCCAGCGTGACCTTGGGATCCTTCACCAACGGCTGCATGGTGTTGACGGCCTGGAGCGAGGCGTACAGGTCCACCGGGTCGTAGATCTTGAAGACGGTCTTGCCGATCTCGTCGCATCGCCGGGTGGCACGACCGATCATCTGTTCGTACAGGATGCGTGAGCGCACCCGGCGCATGAAGACCAGATGGCAGATGGGCGGCACGTCGATGCCAGTGGTCAGCAGGTCCACCGTGATGGCGATGGTGGGGAAGCGCTCGTTCTTGTAGCGACGGATGAGCTGGTCGACCTTGTCGGACGCGCCGGTAATCTTTTCCACCGCGGCCTGGTTGTAGTGGTCACCGTGCACAGCCTTGAAGGCGTCACCCAACAGCCGTTTGACCATGTCGGCATGAGCGTCGGTGGCGCAGAAGATCATGGTCTTCTCTTCGCCCATGGGGTCCAGCTCTTGGGCGAGCTGTTCACAGATGACGCGGTTGAACGGCTCGCTGATGACGCGCTTGTTGAAGCTTTCAAGCTCGAAGTTCAGTTCGTCGTCCAGCTCGGCGGTTTCGATTTCGCCGGTGCCAAGGTTGATGGCCTCGACCTGTTGGCCGCTGTCGAAGTGGATGCCGTGCTGGCTCAGCAGGGTCTGGTAGCGGATGGGGGGCTCGTGGTCGATAAGCCAGTCGTCGGCCACGGCTTCACGGTACGAGTAGGTGTAGACCGGTCGACTGAAGATGTCGGTGGTGTGGCGCGCAGGGGTGGCGGTCAGCCCCACCTTGACGGCGTCGAAGTAGTCGAGCACGCGCCGATATGTGGAGAGGTACTGGGCGTGGTCGCGCAGTGCGAGCTCGCCCTCAGTCATGTCCTGGTCCAAGGTGTAGCCCCGGTGGGCTTCGTCCACGATGATGCAGTCGAAAGCGTCCAGCGGGGGCGGGTTGTCGCTGCCGAAGATGCGCTTGACCATCGCCTGCACCGTTGCCACCTGCACGCGGGTTTCGGCTTCGGCAGCCATGTCGCCCAGTTCGGCGATGTTGTAGATCTTCGATAGCGGCTGGCTTTGTTCCAGCGGGGCTTCGTTGAAGGCGTCAAGCGCTTGGTCGCCCAAGGCGGTCCGGTCCACGAGGAACAAGATGCGACGGAAACGTTCGGCCTTGAGCAGGCGGTAGATGAGGCCAATGATGGTGCGCGTCTTGCCCGTGCCGGTGGCCATGGCCAGCAGGCAGTTGGTCTGGCCGGCGGCCAGCGCGGCTTCCACCGCGCTGATAGCCTTTTGCTGGTAATCGCGCAGACCCAAGTAGGCAAAGCCTTCTTGTTGCAGCTTGGCTTCCGCCTCGGCCTTGTTGCGGCGGAGCTGGTCGAGCAAGCCGTCAGGTGAGTGGAAGCTTTGCAGCGGCTTGGCCAGGTTGCCCTGGTGGCGCAGATCGCGGAACCAGGTGCCGCTGGCTTCAGGGCTCTGCTTGACCAGCGGGCGGCCGTTGCACGAGTAGGCAAAGGGAAGGTGAAACACGCCTCCCTGCCCGTCGGGCCAGGGGCCCTGGCGGCCTTCAGCCAGCCAGGCGGCTTCGTGCCCGGGCTCGATTTGCAAGCCGCGGGCGTAGCGCTCGGCCTGACCAATCTTCCCGGCGACGTTGACGTTCAGGCGCTTGGCTTCGACTGCAGCAATGGGTGTGAGACCGGCGAACAGCATGTAGTCGGCGCTCTGCTTGCCCGCAGTGGGCCATTCGGCGATCGCCAAGTTGCGGTTGCGTTCCGGCCGTGCGCCTTTGGCATGGGTGAGTTCATGGGTGTCGGCCTCCCAGCCGGCGTCCTTGAGCATCTGATCGATGAGCAGGCGGGTGGAAGCTTCGTCCATCGCCACCTTTTGTGCAGCCTGGGTGGTGCGCTGCGCAAAGGCCTGAATGTCCAGCGAGGTGGGTACGTCCGGCGCAGCATTGGCGGTTTGCAGGTGGGCGTCGAATTCGGCCTTAAGGGCGGCGTAGCGGGTGCTGGCCTCTTCGGCCAGACTTTCGTAGACGCTGCGCTCTTCGGCGGCCCGCTCGGCCAGCACGCGCTCCTGTGCTGCCTGGGCGGCCAGCAACTCTGCAATTTGGCCTTTGGCCGCCTGTTCACTCTGGGCCTTCTGCAGGTTCTGCGTGAGGTCAGCCACTTGCTGCTGCAGCGTAAGCAGCCGCTGGCTGGGGTCGTCCGGCAGGATGAAGGGACCGGGCTTGAAGTCCGCGTCGCTGCCGAAGCTTCGATGAAACCAAAGCGCGATTTCACGGGCAACCTTCAGCGCCTCTAGACCCTCGCGGTAGCCGATGCGATGGTCCACCTGATGTGCAGCCTCGTTGCCCCTCTGGCGCAGCAAATGGAACATCTGCCGCACTTGCGGATCAAGTCCCAAGCGCTGGTCCACTGCGCGCAGCAGCTCTGCCTGGGTGGGTTGGATCAGGCGCACACCTACGCGGGACGCCACATCCTGCGTGATCGACTCGGCCAACAACCGCAGCTTGAGCACGCAGCTGGCCGGATCGAAAGGATAGAGCCGCTCCGCGGTTGCCCCAAGATCAGCGAGCAACGGGCTGTGCTCAGTTAGAAATAATCCTTGCGCGATGTCTCTTGCCATTGACCTCTTGCCCCTTAAGTCCTTGCAAGTTCGTTCGCCTTGCGGTGTTTGGTGGACTTAACCTTTCACAACACTCTTATGCGCGCTTGCGGCGTCCGCCGCCCATTCACCTCCAATGCCGCGCGATCTGCAGTACTCGAGCACCATAAACTCGACCATAGATGCCAAGCTGCGCCGCTCCTGCTCGGCGGCGGCGACCAGCGCAGCCTTCACATCCGGTGGGACTCTAACGCTAACAACCTCTGTCTTCGTGACGGCCACGATCTGCTCCTGTGTGAAAAACGCTAGCGTTTTGCTAAGCGTATCAGGAGTCGTTTTTCCAGCCAACAAGTCTTCGGCATATTGGCGCGCTCTGCGCAGAGAATCATGGCGCACGCAGGTGTGTTAGGGCGCCAACTGAACATGCTTGCCGGCCGTACGCATGTCGATCAATCCATCAGCCTCGCTTGCGCTCACACTCCTCGACGAGCGGAAGGATTTGGCCTCCAGTCCAAGCATGTCCGAAATTCTGTGTAAACCGGTCGTTACTACCTCGCATGCTGACAGGCTGCTTTGTAAGCCTCCGGCCATCCCCTCTTGACCGAGCCTCAGGCTGAATCCGACCTCCACCGATGCGGCAACAGTTCCCCGATCCGACTCTGCGGCTGAGTCGGCAGTCGGGTCAGGACGTCCTTCAGATACGCGAACGGTTCGTGCCCATTCAGGCGTGCCGACTGGATCAGGCTCATGATCGCCGCCGCCCGCTTGCCGGCGCGCAGCGAGCCGGCAAAGAGCCAGTTCTTGCGGCCGATGGCAATCGGCCGGATCTGGTTCTCGATCCAGTTGTTGTCGATGGGGACGTTTCCATCGGCCAGGTAATGGGTCAGCGCCGCCCAGCGTTTGAGAGTGTAGTCGATGGCTTTGGCGCTGGATGACCCGTTGGGGATCTTGCCCCGACACACCAGCAGCCAGGCCTTCAAATCTTCCAGCAGCGGCCGGGCACGCGCTTCTCGTAGCGCCTGGCGGGCTTCGGCCTTCAGCTCCCGCGCGTCTTGTTCGATGCCGTAGAGGGAGGCGATCCGCTCCAGCGCCTCGGCGGCGATCTGGCTCTGCCCGTGTTCCTGAAGCTCGAAGAACTTGCGTCGGGCGTGGGCCATGCAGCCCGCTTCGGTCACGCC
>NZ_MWUM01000481.1 GCF_002028455.1 Zoogloea sp. LCSB751
CGCCCGTCTGGGCGTTGGCCTCCTCCACCCGTTCCAGGCAGGTCGCTGCCTGACCCTCGATGCGGTACTGATAGCTGTCGGGTTGCTGGCCGCTTTTGGGTCTGCCGGCGCTGGCGTAAACGGGCTCCGTCAGCACGTGGCCTTGCACAATCTCCAGTAGTTTCAGCCCGTTGGCAAAGCGCGCCAGCTCCGCTTCGGCATCGGCCTGACAGGCAAAGCGCCGCGCGCACAGTTTGGTGAACGCCT
>NZ_MWUM01000482.1 GCF_002028455.1 Zoogloea sp. LCSB751
GGTCACGTCCAGCCCTATGATCACCACGGGCCAGGGGGCGGTGAACACCCGATCGGCCGCCTCGGGATCGTCGTGAATGTTGGCCTCGGCATAGGGGGTCACGTTGCCGCGATGGCCGTTGACGCCAAAGGCGCCCCCCATCACCACCACCTGCTTCACCAGCGCGGTGATCTCGGCGGCGGCCTCGAGCGCCAGCGCAAGGTTGGTGAGCGGCCCGATTGTCACCAGGGTGATCTCGCCAGGGTT
>NZ_MWUM01000483.1 GCF_002028455.1 Zoogloea sp. LCSB751
CCCATGGCTTGCTGCAAGATTGTATTCGAGTGGATACCGTTCAGCCTGGCAACAGGGGTCCCCAGCCCTTTGCCTTCGAGGAACAGCCCGCAGGCAGCGCCTGCATCCACTCCATGAGAACAGCAAGATGAACAAATGGCTTCCATGTTTACTGGGACTCTTGACGCTGACCGTTCAGGCAGCCGAGACGCGTCCCGCCTTCTCCCGCATCGTGATGTTTGGCGACAGCCTCTCCGACACCGGCAA
>NZ_MWUM01000484.1 GCF_002028455.1 Zoogloea sp. LCSB751
CTCCGCGAGGGCGAAGGTGGCCATGGCCAGCAGCAGGAAGGAGAAGCCATCGCGCAAGTCCGGCAGGCCGAAGGTGAATCTGTCTACCCCGACGCTGCGGTCGATACCGACGGTGGAGATCATGATGCCAAACAGCGCCATGATCAGTGCCTTGAGCACCTGCCCCTTGCCGGCGAAGGCCGCCACTGCGGAGAGCCCGAGCACCATGAGGGCGAAGTAGTCCGCCGACTGGAAGGCGAGGGAGAC
>NZ_MWUM01000485.1 GCF_002028455.1 Zoogloea sp. LCSB751
GCGCCTATTTCAATATGGCAAGCGATAGCCGTGACCGTGCGGTTTTTGATTATTTACTTCCTGAGTTAGAAAAACGCGATCTGGCCTTTGTGCATATCGGTATTTTCGATGACAGTATGGAGTTTGATTACTTAGGCGGCTCTGCATCAAGTTATGTTCGTGCACACTATGGCAAAACGCTAGTGGGTGTGGGCAGTTATAGTGCACAGACGGCGAGCAAGGCCATTGCTGAGAATAAATTTGACT
>NZ_MWUM01000486.1 GCF_002028455.1 Zoogloea sp. LCSB751
GGCCAAAGCCAGCGATACTGTAACATGGTTATTTTCCCGCCGTTTTACCTTGAGTGAGTAGGGTATCTGCAAGCGTTTCGGCAGCACCAATGGCGCTAATACCTAAACCTCCCAGTAAAGCTTGCGGGGCAAGGGTTTGGATATGACCATTTTGGCCTGCGGGAGTATGCGCTAGCAGCGGCATCTCCTTTAATAGAGCCTGGGTTGTTTGAGTGTTGGTTTGCGAGTCAGTTTTTTCGCTGCGGT
>NZ_MWUM01000487.1 GCF_002028455.1 Zoogloea sp. LCSB751
GCGATGAATACCCTAGTGGGCAGCTTTGAGCAGACCCTAAGAAGTTGGTTAGAAACTCGCTTACATGCCGATTTATACCTGCGCCCCAGTGCTAACCGTATGGCTGATGTACGGGATAAATTAAGCCAAGATCCTCGTGTCAGCGGCTTATATCAACAATGGCAAGTCGATGGCGAGATGTCGACCCAAGGTCCAACAGCTCAAACGATCCCTGTGAATATTATCAGCCGTGATGATGAATCGATA
>NZ_MWUM01000488.1 GCF_002028455.1 Zoogloea sp. LCSB751
AGCGGGTGAATATGGCCGCCGCTCTTATCCAACATACCACCGACATAGCGCTCAGTATTTACCACAGTTCGAATGCCGTTTGCATCGAGCATCTCAAGCTTGCCAACATGACCATGGCTTTCCCATAACTGCTTTTGATGGCGTAAATGTCCCATCTGCTTTTCGTTCATCGCCGCAAATACGCCGCCATCTTTTAGATCGCAGTCAATGTTGTACTTAGCAATACGTTCACGGATGATGCGTCCG
>NZ_MWUM01000489.1 GCF_002028455.1 Zoogloea sp. LCSB751
CTCTGATGAGTTTTCTCTGTACTGGTCGATGTCTTCGGGCTTAACACCCGCAGCCTTGTCAGCCAACAGCTTCTTGTAGTCCACCCTACCTGCCGCTTTGTACCTTGTCACCATCACGCCACAGTAGTCGGCATGGAAGTATTGCCCCATGAGGGCCTTCATGGTGTCGAGGTGAGGTTTCTGCCTCTCTTGCAACTCGGCCAAGCGCTGTTTCAGCTCCTGAGCCTCTGCATCATAAAGACGGTA
>NZ_MWUM01000490.1 GCF_002028455.1 Zoogloea sp. LCSB751
AAAAAATGGATGAGTTTCAGGAGTTTAAAGAACGTTTTAATCAAATTACTTCAGCGATGTTAACCTTCTATGACCGCTTTGAGCGCTCGGTTACCGCCGAGCAAAATCCCTTTACCGATCCAAGCGATAGGGCGGTATGGGAACAACATGCTCAAAGTGCACGCAATTATATTCGCCAGTCGAAGGAAGCCTTTACGAAAGCCTTTATGTAGCAGGTTGTTGTAGAAACATAGATTGAGCTTTTCA
>NZ_MWUM01000049.1 GCF_002028455.1 Zoogloea sp. LCSB751
CCCCATCGTCTAGAGGCCTAGGACACCGCCCTTTCACGGCGATAACCGGGGTTCGAATCCCCGTGGGGACGCCAGGAGCACCAGCAGTATCGTGGGGGTATAGCTCAGCTGGGAGAGCGCTTGCATGGCATGCAAGAGGTCATCGGTTCGATCCCGTTTACCTCCACCACAAGTTAAGCAGCATCGGGTCCCCATCGTCTAGAGGCCTAGGACACCGCCCTTTCACGGCGATAACCGGGGTTCGAATCCCCGTGGGGACGCCAGGATTCAAGTCCTGCAGCAGCAAGCAGGCAGTTTCAGCCAGTGTTGGCTGAAGCAGAAGGTTAAAGCGCGGAGTGGTAGTTCAGTTGGTTAGAATACCGGCCTGTCACGCCGGGGGTCGCGGGTTCGAGTCCCGTCCACTCCGCCAACTATCAAAAAGGAGCCCGTAGGCTCCTTTTTGCGTTTGGTCGAATGAATTCGCCCACCGCCCCGTCCGCACCGCCTTTCGCCTCGTCATGCAAGCCGGCTGTCAGCAAAATGCCGAACTGCAGGGGAGGGCGCGTAAAATGCACGGCTGATTCGTCCCTGCGAGATCCCCCTCCGTGTTCCACAATATCCTGACTGTCTGCACCGGAAACATCTGTCGTAGCCCTGTTGCCGAATACCTCCTGCGTCATGAACTCCAGCGCGCCGCCCGTCCGGCCGAGGTGCGTTCTGCGGGCATTGGCGCGCTCGTCAATCACGCCGCCGATGACACCGCGCTCGCCCTCATGGAAGCCCGCCAGGTGCCCATGCAAGCCCACCGCGCGCAGCAGATCGAGCGGGAGCACACCCGCTGGGCCGATCTCATCCTGGTCATGGAAAAGCACCACCTCGACTACGTCCTTGGTCTCGACCCGACCGCCCGCGGCAAAACCTTTCTGCTCGGCCACTGGAACAAGCTTGAGATTCCCGACCCCTACCGCCGTGGCGACGCCGCCCACGCAGCGGCCTACGATCTGATTCACCAGCAGGTTCTGATTTGGATCAAACGGATTTGATTGCAAGATAGTTTTTTTGCATCGCAAAATGCCCATGTGTTCATTCCAATGTTCTTTCGAATGTTAAAATCTATGCCGAAAGATACTTTGTGAAACTCGCGGGAGTGGAGCCGCCGTGCTACGGCAAGCCTCTTGGGCCCGATTAAGACAGGAGTGGTGTTTTGGCTAAAGGTATGATCCTTGCCGCGGGGCAGGGGACGCGGGTTCGTCCGCTCACCAAAAATCTTCCCAAGCCCATGGTTCCGATCCTGGGCAAGCCGGTGCTCGAATATCTCATCGAGCACCTCGCGCGCTACGGCATCCGCGAAATCATGATCAACGTGGCTTACAACCACTACAAGATCGAAAACTACTTTGGTGACGGTCACCGCTGGGGCGTCTCCATTGGCTACTCCTACGAAGGCGTCCGCGACCACGGCGAAGTCGTACCCAAGCCCCTCGGCTCCGCCGGCGGCATGCGCAAGATCCAGGATTTCAGCGGCTTCTTCGACCAGACCACCCTCGTCATCTGCGGCGACGCCATCATCGACCTCGACATCGGTGCCGCCATCCACGAACACCGCTCCAAGCAGGCCGTGGCCAGCGTCGTCGCCCTCGACGTTCCGCGCGACCAGGTGCAGAACTACGGCGTCGTCGTTGCCGACGACAACGGCCAAATCAAGTCTTTCCAGGAAAAGCCCAAGCCCGAGGAAGCCAAGTCCACGCTAGCCAGTACCGGCATCTACCTGTTCGAGCCCGAAGTCCTCGATCTGGTGCCGCCGGGCAAGGTCTTTGACATCGGCAGTGAGCTCTTTCCGCTGCTCGTCCAGAAAGAGCTGCCGTTCTACGCCCAGAAGCGCTTCTTCAACTGGATCGACATCGGTCGCCTCAGCGACTACTGGACGGTCCTGCAGCGCGTTCTGAGCGGCGAAGTCGCCCAGATGGACATGCCCGGCAAGGAGATCCGCCCCGGCGTGTGGGTGGGCCCCAACACCTCCATCGCATGGGATAGCGTGCAGATCGTCGGCCCCGTGTACATCGGCTCCAGCGTGCGAATCGATCCGGGCGTCTCCGTCATCGGCCCCACCTGGATCGGTCACGGCAGCCACCTCAAGCCGGGCGTGCGCGTCGAGCGCAGCATCCTGTTCGAGTACACCCGCTTGGCTGAAGGCCAGCGCTTCAGCGAAATGATCGTCTCGCCCCAGTACTGCGTAAACCGCCAGGGCGAAGCCTACTACGTCGGCGACGACGAATTCCCCCTCCGCTGGGGGGATGCCCGCGGCCGCTAAAGGACTGCGGGTAGAGCATAAGTCCGTTTAGGTGAGTTTGCTCACCTAAACGAGGCTTTTCTGTGCCCTAGTTGAGACGCGTAGTAACAACATCTGAAGAGAAATTGCGAGTGGTAAAGACTGTGGGATTTGTTGAGCGCCGTGAACTAGCTGGTATTCGCGCTACATGATGCCTTTCGAGTAATTTCCAGTGGGTCAGAGAAATGAAAAAAGTCCTTGTTTTGATGGCGACCTATAACGGAGAGTTGTGGGTTGGAGAACAAATTAGCTCACTTGTCAATCAGGTTGGTGTGGAAGTGAGCTTGCTCGTAAGCGATGATTGCTCTACAGACCGGACTCTGGAGATTGTTCGTTCTTTTGAGAGGGCTCTTCCGATTAGTATTTTGCCTAATGAGTCTCGATTCGGTGCCGCAGCCAAGAATTTTTTCTCGTTAATGTCGCGGGCTAACCTGGATGGGTTTGATTATGTTGCCTTCTGTGATCAGGATGACATCTGGAATAGTGGTAAATTAGAACGTGCGGTGGATGTTCTTGAGAGTGGGCGCTACGAGGGGTATTCCGCCGGAGTTGAAGCGTTTTGGGCCGACGGCCGAACGAGAACTTTGAGGCAGAATCCAAAAGCAAGGCTATATGACTTTTTGTATGAAGGAGCCGGTCAGGGATGCACTTTTGTTGTCTCGAAGAGTCTCATGGATGAGTTTAGAGAGCACATAGATTTGAGTGCCTCTGTGATTTCGAATGTTCATTATCATGACTGGCTTCTGTACTCTTTTTGTCGAGTAAAGGGAAAGGCTTGGTGCATTGACGATTACGTGTCGATGCGATATCGGCAGCATTCGTCAAATGATACGGGCGCCAAATTGTCTTTGGCTGGAGTTAAGAGGCGGTTCTCGCTTATCAGAGATGGATGGTACGCGAGACAAGTGGACTCAATTTTTTTGTTTGTAGAACAGGTGTCGGGTGGTGCAAGAGGAGACGTTAGCACTCTGCGGGAACTGCGAGAGAGTGCTCAGGAATCACTGCTTGCTAAGACTCGGTATTGTATTTTGTTGATGAATAGGGGGCGTCGAAGCCTTCTTGATCGGCTGTTCTTAGTGTTGTTGCTTCTGAGTGGAGCTAAAGTTTGAGGTGCCTCTGAGTGATTTTGGGCGTCCTCACTGTCAAGTAGAAAAAACAAGGCTCCGATGAAGTCAGGGGTCTTGCCTGGTTGGAAGCCAAGCAAGACCCCTGAGTTGTCTTCAGTTCCGATCTTCTGTTGAGATCCTAGTGGTTAAATCATCAATATGCGTGTTTGTCCTTGAAGACAACGGCTACGGTCTTGAAAATTATCCAAATATCATGACTAAGTGACCAGTTTTTTAGGTACTCGAGGTCAAATTCAATGCGCTTCTTCATGTGCTCCAGATCATCTCCGCCACGGTATCCATTTACTTGGGCCCATCCTGTAATGCCTGGTTTGACCTTGTGGCGGACCATGTAGCCTGGAATCAGTCTTCTATATTGTTCATTCACCGCAATTGCGTGCGGACGTGGTCCGACAATGCTCATCCGCCCTTGCAGGACATTAATGAATTGCGGAAGCTCATCCAGTGAAGTCTTTCTTATGAATGAGCCAAATTTTGTGACCCGTGCATCTTGCTTTGTGACTTGGGTGTAACTGCGATTTCCATCTTCCGTTACGGTCATAGAGCGGAATTTATAAACAATGATCTCTTGGCCATCCAGGCCGTATCGTTTTTGCCGAAAAATAACAGGCCCTGAAGACGACATCCGAACCCCCAATGCCACAAAAAGCATGACCGGAGCCAGTGGAATAAGAAGCACAGTGGAAATGGCGATGTCGGATAGGCGCTTTGCGATCCCCCTGAATCCGGTAAATGGCGTCTCGCATACTGCAACAACCGGAATTCCGGAGATGCTGTGAATTTGGCCTTGGATTAGGTCTGTCACAAATATATCGGGCACAAAAAAGACTGAGGCTGTCGTATCCTTCAGATCGTCTAGCAATCCCAGAATTCTTGGTTGGCTTGCCATTGGGATTGCAAGGTAGATGTGATCAATTCGATTGGTTTTGACAAACTCAGCTAGGTCGCCTATCCGCCCAAGGGTGGGGATGTTATTTGTTTCAGGGAGTCGATCAAGGGCACGATCGTCAAAAAAGCCCACTACCCGGCAACCCAGATAGGGATTGTCTAGAAACTGCCTTGTGAGGCGCAACCCAACTTCATTGACTCCGCATACCACTGCCGTGCGCTGCTTTCCGGTTTTCGCCAGAACGCCCAGCAATATGTGTCTTGCTACAAAGTGTGCTGCCAGAAGTGCAAAGGGGGTGAGCAGAGTCCAGTTGATCAAAGCAGCTTGCGGAAAATTGTTTATATAGCCGCTCGCCACGCCGAAGCTGCCTAAGACGGCAGCAAAAAGGAGCCATGAGGTTGCCACTTTTCGCAGTACACGTCGTGGGGGATCGTTGAAGCGAGTCACCCCTGGGAACAGTAAGGAGAACGTGAGCACAGCCACGACCATGTAGGCCGATCCTACGTGGTGACCAGTGGCCAGTGCTGATGCTAACAGCACCAGCACTGCTGTCACGGGATACAGGAAAGCCTCTACAGCAGATGCCAGTGTGTAACTGGTGCGTAGAAAACTGTGTTGGCTGTCAATCAAGCTATACATTTTCATCCCATCGGGATTTTGCGTTGCAGCAAGCATTTGAGTGTGTATCCCGTACATTCACGAAACCCATTCTGAGCGTAAGATAATTCACGCTCACCTTTATGGTTTTGTGTTAGGTGGATTAAAGTCTTTAATAAACAAAGACATAATATATGTTACATGAGTTATTTGCAGTTTGTCATGTCATTTTCGCGGCAGTTTTGGGCGTCTATAACTTAAGTTAGTGTCGGAAAATTTAACACTTGCCGCGTTTTTCTTCCGGTCATGCTGCAGGTGCAAAATGCATGCTATGCCGCAACATAATGAATTGGCGTGAATTTAACAATCTCCATGTGTCACGAAACAATATCTGGCTTGATTATTGCTGCGCCTCATTCATCGATCATTGACGCCATGGTGCTGCCATCATGAAGAGCAAAACTTTTCTTTCATTCGTTGTAGTTGTCGGCATGTTTGCTGCAAGCCCCTTGTGGGCGGTGGGGGGCGAGAGTGGTAGCGGCGTACATGTCTCCGGCGGTGTCACTACGGCCGCGGTCGCCGGGGCCAGTGGGCTGATCTACGGCGCGCAGGGCGCTCCTGCCGGGCGCGCTGCTTACGGTGGCGGGTATGCGCCGGCAGAGGCGGGGCAGGGCAGGGGCGCAGCGCTGGAGCGCGCTGTGTCGGACGACGCCGACGGCAGCCTCGCCCAGATTCTTACCGGCCTCGCGCTGGTGCTGGTTTTGGTGGGCAAGCGCATCTCCGGTTGATGCCGTCATTTACAAAGAGTTATAGCTTTCAGCCCCGGGCGGGCCATTCACATGCAATAAATGCCCAGCTCGCATGCTAGGATTGGGCCCATAAATTTCTGTCTCCAGAGCTCTTTGTAAAAATTTCGAGCGCGCCGGGCCCATAAGAGCACCGGCCGCTCGGTCATGCTTTCGTCACCTATAACAAGGGGCGTCGGCCAGACCGAAGACTGATCGCCTGCTCCCGTCTAGCAAGGGGAAAGGTGCCGGAAGGAGGATGTTTGCGTGAGGGCAAGCATCCGGGGTAGGTCTTCGCAAGGCGGCTCCAGCAAATTGAAATTGGACCATGAGCGATTCCACAGACCTGCCCACCTCAAATCTTTCCTGCTCCCCCGTCAAATTTCTCACTCGTGGTCTCCTGGTCGCCGGCATCGTGTCGGTGCTGGGGGCGGGCTGTGCCGTGGTCCCCGGCGATCGCGCCTATTCCATGCGCGAGCAATCTGCCATCAAGCTGCCCGTCAAACAGCCGGACGCCGCCGAGCCTGTACCGGACAATGTAAAAATCAAGCCGATCACGGCCGAACTGATCATCGAGCAGTTCCGTAACGCCCAGCCGCCCAAGGCTGCCGCCAGCCAATCTGCGTTGGCCGGCGAAGGGCGGCGCATCGCTCCCGTCATCCCCACCCCGCCGGACTATAAAGTTGGCGCTGGCGACATCCTCACCATCATCGTGTGGGATCACCCGGAACTTACCACCCCGGCGGGCCAGTACCGTTCGGCGGATCAGGCCGGTACGGTCGTGTCGGAAAACGGCACCATCTACTACCCCTATGTGGGCGTGCTGCCGGTGGCGGGTAAAACGACCCGGCAAATCCGCGAACTGCTGATCAGCAAGCTCTCCAAGTACATCGAAAAAGCCCAGATCGACGTGCGCATGGCGGCCTTCCGCAGTCAGCGCGTCTACGTGGTGGGCGAAGTGAGCAAACCCGGCCAGCAATACATCTCCGACATTCCCATGACGGTGCTTGAGGCCGTCAACCTGGCCGGCGGCTTTACCCCGGAAGCGGACTACAGCAATGTGCTCCTCACCCGCAAGGGCGTTACCTACCGGGTGGATATCCAGTCCATGTACGAGAACGGCGCCACCGAGCAGAACACCCTGCTCGAAGCCGGCGACATCCTCAACGTGTCGGATCGAACCTTCAACAAGATCTTCGTGCTGGGTGAAGTCAACAAGCCCGGCTCCTTGGTCATGACCAAAAAGCGCTCCACGCTGGCCGAGGCCCTGTCCGACGCCGGCTACATCAGCCAGGATCGCTCCAACCCCAAGTGGATCTACGTGATGCGCGGCGAGGGCGAAACCCCCGAGCTCTTCCACCTGGACGGCAGCTCGCCGGACTCCATGCTGCTGGCCGACAAATTTCCGCTGCGCCCACGGGACATCATCTACGTGGATGCTGCCGACGTGGTGCGCTGGAACCGGGTGATTTCCAACATCCTGCCCACTGCCCAGATGCTCTACCAGACCAGCAACGCGCGCTACCCGCTGTTCGGCGGACGGCAGCCCTAAGTCTGGGGGCTTTTCGGCCTAAGCCGGCAATTCATACAGCCCCGCCCAGCCACGGCAGCGGGCGCATGCGAGACATACGAACTACGGACCGCTCATGGAACACGACCAACTCAAATCTGCCCAGTTAGTGCAGCCGCAGACATATTCAAGATCTGATGATCAGGAGGAGGATGGCATCGCACTTGGCGAAATTATTGGCGTCCTGCTGGAGTACCGATGGATCATCGCTGGGGTAACGGCCTTGGGCTTACTCCTCAGCGCGGCCTGGGTATTCATCGCCAAGCCGGTCTATCGAGCCGACGCACTGGTCCAAGTAGAAGAGAAAGGGCCGGGCGGTAGCAGTGCCATGTCTGCCTTGAAAGACCTGGGCCCGCTGCTTGGCATCGGTGGTGACACCACCGTGGCCGCTGAGCAGGAAATCCTCAATTCCCGCTTGGTCCTGGAAAAAGTTATCCAGAAAAAGCGTCTCAACATCCAGGCCGATCCGCGTTACTTCCCGATCATTGGCCAGGCGATTGCACGCCGCTACAAGGGCGAAGGCCTGAATAGCCCTTGGCTAGGCCTGTCCAGCTTTGCCTGGGGCGGTGAAGAGATCCAGGTGGATGCGCTGGAAGTGCCCCGTGATTGGCTGGACGAAAAGCTGACTTTCGTGCTCGGTGAAGGTGGGCGCTTCGAGTTGTTTGCAAGTGACGATGAGCCCGTGCTTATCGGCAAGGTCGGCGAGCGCGCCTCGTCCAGAGGCTTTTCCATTTTCGTTCCCAAGGTCGTCGCCCGGTCGGGCAGCCGCTTCAAACTGGTTCGCCTGTCGCCTGACGAGGCCCTCGACAAGCTTTCCAAGCAGTACCAGATCAAGGAGCGGGGCAAGAAATCCGGCATTCTCGAGGTTAGCCTGAAGGGTGAGGACTCCGACCGGATTGGTACTGTCCTGGACGACATCCTCAACACTTACGTGCGGCAGAACGTCGAACGTCGTTCTGCCGAGGCTGAAAATACCCTCAGGTTCCTAGAAACCCAGTTGCCGGAGGTTAAACGCCAACTCGACGCAGCCGAGGCGGCTTACAACGGCTACCGGCAGAATCGTGGCTCGCTGGATTTGTCCATCGAGACGCAAAGCGTGCTGGGCTCCATCGTCGATGTTGACAACCAGATCGTCGCCTTGAAGCAGGAACGGGATGAGCTCCGTCAGTACTTCACGCCGGAACACCCTCGAATTCAGGCCGCGGACGCCAAGATGGAAAAGCTCAAGGCCCGTCGTGCCGAGTTTGATGGTTCAATTGCCAAGCTGCCGGACACTCAACAGACGGTGCTGCGCTTGGCGCGGGATGTGGAAGTCTACACGACGCTATACACGGATCTCGTGAATACGGCTCAGCAACTGCGTGTAACCAAGGCGGGCACGATTGGAGATGTGCGGATTGTCGACCCCGCAGCGGTGACGACCCAGCCTGTGAGTTTGAAACCGGTAATCATCCTTGCTATTGGCGGCTTCCTGGGCTTGATCGCCAGTTTTGGCGTCGTATGGCTGATTCGCACCCTCAACGTAGTCGTAGAAGATCCGGAGGAGGTCGAGTCTAAGTTGGGGCTGCCGGTTTATGCGTCGATTCCCCACAGCAACGAAGAAGTGGTCATCAGCAAGCGTGGCAAAGCGGCCAAAGGCGGGGGCACTTTGCTAGCGATCTCTAATCCGGAAGACGATGCCATCGAGAGCTTGCGCAGCTTGCGTACCACGATCCACTTTGCGCTGCTGGATGCTCAACAGAACTCCCTGCTGATCACCGGCGCCAGCCCCGGCCTGGGCAAGAGCTTCATTTCCAAGAACCTCGGCGCCGTGCTGGCCCAGGCTGGCAAGCGGGTGGTGATTGTCGATGCCGATTTGCGCCGCGGCCATATCAACAAGGAGTTTGGCCTTAGCCGCGAGACTGGCGTGTCGGAATACGTGGCGGGCAGCACAAGTATCGACAGCATCATCAAGCCCACGTCGGTCGAAAACCTGTGGGTCATCACTACGGGTCAGATCCCGCCGAACCCCTCCGAACTGCTGATGCACCTGCGTTTCGAAGAGTTGCTGGAAAAGCTGAGTGAGCGTTTCGACACTGTCATCGTCGATGCGCCGCCGATCCTGGCGGTATCCGACGCAGCCATCATCGGTCGCCACGTGGGTGCCACGCTGATGGTCGCCCGGGCTGGCCGCCACCCGATCCGCGAACTGGAACAGGCCGTCAAGCGCCTCCATCAGTCCGGCGTGCACGTGAAGGGCTTCGTGTTCAACGACCTCAATACGGACAGGCAGCGGTACCGCTACGGTTACAAGGGCTATGTCTACCGCTATTCGTACAAGGAAAAGGCGTAACGCCCTTTCCTCTTCACAAGGGCTGATGGGCCTGTGCGCCGTCAGCCCTGATTTGTGGCGACCTCGCTGTATGTCATAGGCGTACGGAGGAGCGCCGAAACACTAGATTGAGTGCATTCGCTTCAATTCGGATTCAACTGTTAGGAACTCCTCCATGATTCTCGTAACCGGCGGCGCCGGCTTTATCGGCGCCAACTTCGTACTGGACTGGCTCGCAACCCGTGACGA
>NZ_MWUM01000004.1 GCF_002028455.1 Zoogloea sp. LCSB751
CTGCCGCCGGGCACTCGTCGTTGCCTCGATTTCTTGGAAACATCATGCACAATTTAAACAGAAAATACAACTCTGTTCATATTTAAATTTTGTTTTAAAAAAGGCGGCGCTAAAGCGCCGCCCATTTTTGCCTAGAGCCCTAATCCATCACAGCTCACCAGAAAATCCTCGAAACTGTCTCAGGTTCAACGTTACGGAGGGCGGTTTCAGGAAGTAACGGATGGCCAGACGGCCTGGAGCGAAGGTATAGGTTTCGATGCTCTCGATGATCTGATCAGTGCCGGCGATACAGTTGTGATGATGTACAGCGGCCACATTCCCGTTGATGATGGTCGTCACCACCTCGAGTTGGATCTGGCCGTTGTGCTTGTCCCACATCTCCTCGATGACAAACCAGCCGTCCCTCTGCTTGGACTGACCGACGTATTCGACGTCGAGGCCGTCCGATGCCACTTTCCGATAAAGCCCCATAAAGGTGGCTTTGTCCCTAGCGTTCCAGGCGGCCACCTGGCCATGCGTGAAATGCTCAATGTATGATCTGTCGATCTGCACCACCGTCGTCCTTTCCGCCATGATCAAGGCTGGCGAATGAAATAGCGAACGGTTACGCATCCATCATCATCAAAGCGGTAAAGCTCGATGGTGTCGATAGCCAGGGCGCTACCCTTGATCATGTTGCGGTTGTGGCATGCGACCTCATTGCCATTGATGATAACGGCCACTTCCTCGATCTCGATCTTCGCGTTTTGCTGCTCCCACATGGTTTCCAGCACTGGCCAGCCATTGCTTGGAAGATGGCCGACATATTCGATGGTGAGGCCACCTGGGGCGACGGCACGGTAATGGGCCAGAAAGCCATCCTTGTCACCGCCATTCCAGGCAGTCACCTGACCATGGAGGAAGACCTCGATGGCCTCACGGGTAATTGAGCTCATGATGCTTTGTCCTTTTCGAGCTAAAGATCGACGCCACGCACATTGCGGGCAGTGCCGTTACGGCGGTCGGATTCGCCCCAGCCGAACCAACGGTCCGGCTCGCGGGTATCGCCGATACGGCGCCAGCGTCCTTCCTGCTGGGCCGTAATAGGGAAGCCGCCGACAAAGTCACGCATTTCCCCCTTCGGATCAGGCAGAAACTCCCAGACCTCATCGCCTTCCAGCACAATTTGGGCGCTTTTCACGAAGTAGCTGCCAGGGTTATGCACGACCTCACCCTCAATGGCAGTGGTGCTGCGCACCTCGCCCTTCTCATTCTGGAAAATGGCGTAGCCTAGGTTGTCGTGGCCAACCATGAAAGAGCCAGCATCCCAGGTGCCGTCTTTGTAGATCGTCGCGAAGGACCACCAGATGACATGCATATTGTTTTCCACCACGAGATCCTTGTGGAAGTGGATGGCACCGCCTTCAGCCAGCCAGGCCTGATCAAGAGCGATGACGCCCTTTACCGCCCTGCCCTCGCAGGTGCCGGCAACGTCGTAGAGCTGTGACACATAGAAAGTGCCCCAATCAAGCCCTGGCAGGTACCACTGCATGCCGCAGCCAATCAGCGTGCCCTTTAGCTCGAACAGACCTTCCTCCTTCCATGTCAAGCCTTTTTCCGAAGCGGTGATCATCCATGGATTGCCCGGCTCGCCTTTCAGGCTGGACCAGACAGCAGTGCCATCTTTCAGTGCCCGGTCTGGAAACAGGGTCATGGCCTGAGCGGCCATGCGCGCCCGATCAATGCGAATGCTCTCGCCGTCGATACGTGACGATTGGTAGATGAACTTAGTCGGGTTGGGGCTGCTGCCCGGCGCATTCACCGCCCGCACGACCGCGTAGATGTGACCCTCGCCATCACGCACGCAACCGAACGGCATATGCTTTGTGAGTTTTAGACCGAAGTGATCCCGCAGGTCAGCCAGGCTCTCGCCGCTGACTCGCTGTGGGCCTACCAGGCACTGCCAGACAAAGTCACCCCGTTCAGGGATCGTATTGAAGGTTCTCATAGCGTATTAATCGCTCAGTCCCAGATTACCGGGATCGACGATGCACCACGCAACTGCCCCCCCTGGATCTCGGGGGCGGGCCGCTCTGGGTCTAGGCGGACATTGGGAAAAAGATCAAGGATGGCATTGACCGCGGCCACCAGTTCCAGCTTGGCAACAAACTGCCCAATGCACATATGCGGACCGTAACCGAAAGTGAAAGACGGTTTGAGCTTGCGATCGATATCAAACACATCCGCGTTCTCAAAAACGTCTTCGTCCCGATTGGCGGATGCGATGACACACTGTACCAGCGCTCCCTTGGGAATCATGACGCCGCCTACTTCAACATCACGGGCCGCCTGACGGACCTTGACGGTTGACGTGGGTTCATAACGGATAGCTTCGTCGATCAACTTGGGGACAAGACTACGATCTGCACGGACGCGCTCCACCAGTTCGGGGCGCTGTAGCAACAGGGTCATGATCGAGCTAAATGTGCGGGTCGTCGTTTCCCCACCAGCGGCAACCAACGAGCGCACGAAGGTGGTGATCTCATTGTCATCAAGGCGGCGACCCTCAAACTCGGCCCGAATCAGGCGACTGATGAGATCATCGCCGGCGGCACCTTCCGCGCGCCGATGAGCCACCAATTGAATTACGGCATCGTACAGCCCCTGGCTGGCAGCCACCGCACTCCTCCGGGCGGCCTCCTCCTCGTCCGGGTCGTTCTTGGGGCCGGCAAGGATGGTCAGGCCCATAGCTGCATATTCGTAAAAATCGCCAATGCTTTCCTGTGGAAAACCGATCAAGGCGTAGATAACCCGGATCGGAAAATACAGGGCAAAGTCCATCAAGTCAGCGCGCTTGTTAGGCACAAGCGGCGCAATGAATTCCTCTCGGATCGAACGCTCGATCTCCGCACGCCAGGGGTTGACGCTCTGAGGGGTAAAGACTGGCTGCAACAAGCCTCGGGCATGCCGGTGCTGATCACCATCCATGGCAATGATGATAAGGCCGTCACCGCCAAAGAAGGTACCCAAGCCCTTGGCAATGAAGCCACTCGTGAAGGTGGCCGCGTCCTGAAGGATCGCCTTGATATCGTTGTACTTGAAGACCGCATAGGTTGGATTTCCGTGACGCTGACCGGCATGGGTGGGTACCGACAAACTGGCCATGAAGTCACCCTCCATGACAGGTGCGATCTTGCGCTTCTGCCGGCACAAGGCGTAGATGTCCACGTCCAAGCCACGGTAATTCCTGGATAGGGCTGCAAACGCAGCCTCAAGCTTTTCGGAACGGTGCTGGGTTGCCATTTCTTGTCTCCTTATCGAGTGATGTCGATGCCACCGACTCTTCGGCCTTGCAGCAGGCCGATCGTGGCTTTTAAGTACACAAAAATATAAAGTGTGCACATAAGGAGATGGTAGCTCTTGCACAGAAATTGGATCTCGGCCTCGTTTGACCGTGAGTCAAGCGACGGGAATCCCTCACCTCACGGGAAGGAAGACGATGAAACAGGATCACGCCGTCGTTGTGCAGTCAGCAAGGACAGCCCCGGACAAGCGCGTGACTATCCGGCGTATTGTTAGTGCCGCACGGCAGGAGTTCGCCATCAAGGGGCTTGCCAATGCCCGCATCGAAGTGATCGCCCAAAACGCAGGCGTGACCAAGCAACTCGTCTATCACTACTTCAAGGGCAAGACGGAGTTGTTCGCGTGCGTGCTCGACGAATCGTCTGACGACACGATGTCGCGACTCGTAGCCCTAGACCTGGATCACTTGCCCCCAATTGAAGCCGTGCGCGCGTTTTTGGGCCACATGTTCGACCAGTTTCACGTAAATCCCAGCCTCGGCGCCCTTGCTCAGGAAGGCATCCGCTTTCATGCCAGCCACGCCACACCACACGCCAGGTTCCCCGACCTAGCCCCTTTGCTTGAACGAAAGCTGAAAGCAATCCTGGCGCGTGGAGCGAAGAACGGCGATTTCAAACCCGGCGTGGATGCAAGCCTGCTTTTCACGGCAGCGGGCTTGCTGACTACCGGCGTATTTACTAGCCCTTATCTCGTGTCAGTACTTTCCGGCCTAAACCCGGACGTAGCTGACGATGTGAGAACCTGGCGAAACTACGCTGTGGACTTCGTAATCTCGGCAATCAGCACCTGTGCCGCCAGCCACACAAGTCAATGTCAGTTGCCCACAAAACAGATGCATCTGACTGGTGGAGAGTCCCGCTTGCAGTACTAACTCGCCTGACCCTGAAAATTGGGTCGCCTACAGCGCGCACGACTAGTCCCTTATGAGCTTTACGTCGAACGCCATAGAATCCTCTTCCATATACATCTACTGATAAAGTGAAACCGCCGCCTTTCGGCGGCGGCAGACTATATGAAAAAGCTGGGAAATCAGCGCTTGGCGACCTTGATATCGGTTTCTTCCCAGTCCCAGGTATCAGGGGTGCGGCCCTCATCTCGTAGCTGATACTTAAGCACCCGTCCTTGAGGATTCTTTGGCATGCTGGTACGAAACTCGATGTAACGTGGCAGTGCGTAATAAGGTACTACGTCGGTAGCCCAGAGGAACAGGTCTTCGGCCTTGAGAGTTACACCCTCTCGCAGAATGGCTGTCACCTTCACATCGTCCTCGCCTTTGTCAGATGGCACTGCATGGACTGCAACCTCAAGGATGGCAGGGTGTTTGGCAAAGGCTGACTCCATCTCGAAGCTGGAGATGTTTTCCCCGCGGCGGCGCAAATAGTCCTTCTTCCGATCGACGAAGTAGAAGAAACCCTCATCGTCGAATTTGCCAATGTCACCGGTGTGGAACCACATGTTTCGCATCACCTTAAGGGTGTCTTCAGGGCGGCGCCAGTACCCCTGGAACATGATGTCCGGGCGCAGGGGCCGGACCACCACCTCCCCAGGGGTATTCGCGGGAAGTTCCCGATCCATATCATCCACGATTCGCACATCAAAATCAGGAACACGCTTACCGGACGATCCGGGGGCTGCATATTCGCCCGCAGGCAGGGACGTCACGACGCAGGCTTCGGTCAGTCCATAGCCGTTGCCACCCACCTGACGAGCACCGAAGCGCTCACGCCAAATGGCCTTGATAGGCTCAGTGAAGGGGTTGCCACGAACGGTGTGGATCTGCCCGAAGCAGCGCTTCATGGCATCACTGTCTGGAGCCTGAGCCAATAGCCCGCCCATACTGCCGAGGATAGACGCAATGGTGGCACCCGACCGCTCCACTTCAGGCCAGAAATTCGATACAGAAAAGCGCTCGACGATCGCCACGCGGGCTCCCACCATGATGTTGGAGATAATACCTACACAAAGCGCGTTCATATGAAACAGGGGCAGCGGCGTGATGGTCACATCATCTCCCGTCGCCGGCCCGGCGCGTAATTGAAGGCGGGCCAGATTACACATAAAGTTGTAGCTCAGCATGCAACCCTTGGACGGACCAGTGGTTCCAGACGTGTAGACCAGGCAGGCCAGATCCGCGGGATCTGGCTTGGTCAGGATCGGGGTGTCGTCGTGACCGCGAAACTCATCCAGCGGCGCTACGGGTACGGCGCATTCAACAGTACCGAAAGGAGCTCCCCCTCGGTACAGCACACGCTTCATTTCAGGCAACTCGGCCGAGACAGCCGCGATGCGCGGCAAGAAATCAGCTTCGCAAATCACTAAGGCAGCACCGGCGTCGGCGATCTGGTGACGGAGGAATTCCCCCCTCAACGCGGTATTGACCGGCACACTGACAGCACGCAACTTATTGATGGCCAGCCAGCACACCACAGCGTCGATGTTGTTGCCCAGCATCGTGAGTACCGTTGCGCCGTGGCGTACCCCCAGACTCTCCAAAGAGTGGGCTAGACGTGTGGACAGTCGGTCTACATCGGCATATGTGTAGAGATCACCCGCAAAATCAAGCAGAATCCTGTCCGGATGTGACGCAACTGCCCGATCCAGGGCAGCAATGACAGTATCGCGCTCGCCAATGGTCCAAGTCTCCGGATTTCCCATACCCGCCATGCCCATGTCTCCTTGTCGTGGTCAGCGCCAGAGCCGACGCCGAGTCAGTATTTGTATGTTGCTGCACGAATAAAATATAAACAGAAAACAGAAAAGTGTCAAAATTTAGCAGTGCGGTTTCGCACGCCCCCTGTCGTGGCGTGTGCATGCATAGAAACAGGAAAATGACTGGGGAGGACCCGATGAAACACCCGGAGAAGGATGGCGTCCCAGCCGTCGACGAAGAAAATCAGGCTGACCACGCCAGCACGCCGGTTCGCAAAACGCGTCGCAATCGGCGCTCGGAAGAAACGATTCAGACCATCCTAGAAGTGACAGAGGCTATCATTCTGGAGTCAGGTGCCGATCGCATTTCGATCCTAGATGTATGCAAAGCTGCCGACATAGCACGGGGGACCTTCTATCGCTATTTCTCCTCTCAGGACGAACTACTGGATGCCTTTTCGCGACACAAGCGCGACCGCTTCTATGCTGCACTGATCGAGACCACTGCGCCTCACAAGGATCCGGATGCTCGCCTCGCCGCAATGATCCAGTTCATCAGCGACTACATAAGCAACAACCGCGCCCGACGCCTGCTGATCGTTGCACCAGAATACGCAATGAACTGGTTTCAACGTATATTCCAAGACTCCATCGTCCGCTTTCAAGACGTGCTGTGCATCGTCTTCGATGCGTGGGACGAGCGCCTCGGAGTAAAGCTGGACCGCGAGTTAATCTGCGAGTTGATCATCCGTTATGTGCTAAGCGAGCAACTAGTCCCCGCCGGACCCGATCAGCACAACCTTCCGCGACGCATCGAGCGCTTGGTTAGCGCCCTCGTCACCGGCAAGACGGCCCGCCGCTAGAACACATCAGCAGACCTTATCCTTGATAGGCATGCACCGCCGAAGCACACGGCGCAAGCGAATAAGGCAACCGGTGGAGCTTCCGTCCCAGCCTGATCCATATTGAACAGGGAAAGATCCTGCGATCTAAGCCAGAACCCCTTGCCTCGACAACTGGAACAGCCGGATCGATGCAGGGGTGCTGAAGCCCCGGTCTGCGACTGCGACGACGTCGCCCCCCTCCGAACTCATAGATAGGCTCACCCTGGCGTGCGGCACGATGCAACGATCTTGTGCCCATCCAGATCGCGCACGTAGGCTGCATAAGCGTCGGGGGCAAAAGGACGCGGCCCCGGCATCCCCTCATCGACGGCGCCAAGCGACAAGGCACGACGGTGAAATTCTGCGACCGCAGCCCAGTTAGGCGCGGCAAGCCCCACAGTCAAACCGTTACCCACAGTCGCCATTCCACCATTGCGGGGGTAAAGGACCATGAACTGAGGTGTGTCAGCCCCCCAGCCCAGCACCTTTTCCAGCGTCAGTAGCCGCTTTAACCCAAGGGGCTCCAGTACTGAATCGTAGAAATCCCTGGCTCGTTCAAGGTTGGTCGTACCCAGGGTGATGTGGGTCAGCATCATTCTTTCTCCTCGAGAAGTATCCGTCGTACAGACAAATACATTTTAGTTGAACACTAATTTTATATGTGTACATCAACTTGATCGTCGCTCCTGAGCTCACGTCCGCACCTGGGCAGACTACTTCCTTTCACTAGAGGTAAAACCAAGTTTATGGACAAAAAAAAAGATTGTGATCAAATAACCGCTGGCTGATGCCAGCGGTTACCTGACAAGAGAGACACCAAGAAAAGGAGAGGGAGTGAACGTGCGCAATGAATACGATGTGGTGATCGTCGGCGGTGGCCATAACGGCTTGACCGCTGCCTGCTATCTGGCAGAAGCTGGCAGGACCGTGCTAGTCATCGAAGGACGGGAGAAAATCGGTGGCATGGCCTCGTCGGGCTACCTGATTCCGGAAGCTCCTCGGCACCTGATCCACCCGTGTGCTCTGGACCTAATGTCCCTGCGGGTGCATCCCATGATGCCCCAGGAGTTACAGCTGGAACGCCACGGCTTCCGACAGATAGAAATGGCCCCGGGCTATGTTTACCTCCATCCGAACGGCCACTCCCTTGTCTTCTGGCGCGACCCGGCCAAGACAGCTGCAGAGATCCGGCGATTCTCCGAACAAGATGCAAAGGAATTTCTCGCCCTCATGAAGCTGATCGACGCTTTCATGGATATGGCCATCCCAATGATGCGGGTTGATCCTTCTCAGCGGAACCTAGGTGCCAAGTGGGAGGCTCTCAAAGCTGTGCTGCGCAATCGCCACCTTAAACCGGAGATCATGGCGCTGATCGGCAGCCCAGCCTTCGTGTCGATCATGGAGCGCTTCGAACATCCGATCACCCAGTCTGCCATGTGCGCCCTGCTTGGTGCTGCTGGACCAATCACTAACGAAGCAACCGGAATTTACTTCGCCTTGCTGGGCTTCATCCACCGCTTCGGGCTTGGTCGAGCCGTAGGCGGGATGCAGACGCTTTCAAATGCCCTCACTGCCCGCCTTACAGAGCTTGGCGGAGAAATCCGCCTTGCCACTCCCGTAAAAGAAATCGTTGCTGAAGGGGGGCGGACAACGGGCGTCCGTCTGCGCGACGGCAGCCTAATCAAGGCAAAAGCAGTGGTCGCATCTATCCACCCCAAAATGGCCCTCGAAATGGTTACTCCAGGAGCGCTGGAGCGTCGTGTATTGACACGCATTGCCTTGGCGCCAGCGAACGGGCACGGTGCATCTCCCCTCAAAGTAGATGTGGCATTACGTGGTCAGGTGCAGTACCGGCGCCACGAGGCATTGCGCCCCGACGGGCTGAGTCTGCGCAAGTGCGTACACCTGATAGGTACAGTCGAGGCTGTACTTGAGAACTTTCGCAGTTCCGCCCGGGGCGAAGTGCCCAAACTGCCGTATATGTGGATCACCGCGCCCAGCGCCGTCGATCCTGGTCAAGCGCCGGAAGGACAGGATGTGGCCTACCTCTATCCGGTTGCGATGCCGGTAGAGCCACGTGATGGCTGGGATGCGATCCGCAGCCAAGTGGGGCAGCAGGTCATCGAACAGGCAAGCCAGTACATGGAAGGCTTGACGGAGTTCGAGATCGGCCGCCGAGTCGAGGCAGCCCCCGACTTGGCCGCGAGGCTCAATGTACATCGAGGTTGCGTAGTGCATGTGGACACCTGCACGACGCGATCGGCGCTGATGCGCCCAGCCCCCGGACTCGGTGGGGACACGCTACCGGTCGCAGGTCTTTTCCTTGGTGGTGCAGGCATTCATCCAGGCGGAGGCATAAACGGCCTCCCCGGACGCATCGCTGCGGGGCGTGTGAATCGATATCTCGGAAAATAACATTGTCCTAGCTGTCTGCTCAATGCACGTTCCCGACAATCGATGCTCGTAACTTCCCGTGGGTGGGGAGCACTACCTGTCTCTGACCAGTCAAGGAAGCTGGTCAGAGACAAAACACTGTTTTCGATCGAGGCACGCCAGATACGCCTTACAGCGATGTGAATCCCGCTAAACTTGTCGATCTGCAACTCGGCCATAACACAAATGAGTTGCTGAGACAGGTCGAACATCTGGAGCCGATCATGCTGCGCATCAAGCAGAACAATGGGATTCGAGACGACATCCTGCGTCTCCAACGTACGGCCCACACTGTGATCAACGGGGCGCCGCTCAGCAAGCCATACGAGGAGGATTTGTGGGAGGCGCAAGCAACACAGGTAGAAGCGTTTCAGTTGATGGCCAGGATGTGCATCACATTGCTATCGCGAATCAGCCCCTCAAGGGGCCTGAACCGCTCCTGGATGATTGATCGGCATGGGTCCTCACCTATCTGCGCATGATGCTTCCGTGAGATCCCACCCAGTTTCTGCAGATATCCAGTCCCACGGCATCGAACTCGGTTTATAGCGATGTAATGAGGTGTAGACCGTCACAGTAATGAGCATCGTTAGATGCTGATGAAAAAGGCAGTTGATGCGCCAGAGTCCTGTCGATTTTTTCGGGCTATACGCAGGGCAAATTCAGTAATGACACAATCTGGCAAGCAAAGATTTTCCCTGCTTAGCAGGTACACACCCTTTTAACGAGCGCATGCCCGCGCGTCGGACATCTTCGTCGGATGTCGGGAGTTCTTGGGCGGCATTGATCAGGTCTCGCGCAGAGCTTACGCAATCCGCGATCCATTGGCCGCTTCATGAGTCAAAGGTTAAAAAATGACATACTCATGGGTAGTCTTGCGCTTCCTAGCCCTGCCGCTGGTGACCGCCGCGCTGGCTGGATGCGCAGACCTGGCACCGCCACACCAGCGCGGCCCGTTTCCCGTTCCCGCCACCTATGCCGAGGTTCCTGCCGCCGAGGCCGAAAGCCCGGCGATGGAAATCTGCTGGCGGGACTACTTTGCCGATGGCCGCCTGCGCCAGCTGCTCGCCCAGGCACTGGCGACCAACCGGGACGTGAAGGTCGCGCTGCTACGCGTCGAGGAGGCCCGTGCCACCTATGGCATCCAGCGCGCCGACCGATTGCCGACCCTCGCCGCTGGCGTAGACATGGCGCGTTCGCGGGTGCCGGGCGACCTGAGCGTCAGCGGACAACCGGTCGTCGGTGGGCAATACCAGGTTGGCGTCGGCTTCACCAGTTGGGAACTGGATTTCTGGGGCCGCGTACGCAGTCTTGAAGCGGCTGCTCTGGAGAATTACCTGGCCACCGAGGCGGCCCATCGGGCTGCCGTGCTGAGCCTGGTGACCCAGGTGGCCAACGGCTATCTGGGCCTTGGCGAACTGGATGAACGCCTGGCCCTGGCCCGGCGCAGTGCGTCCAGTCGGGCGGAGACCCTGCGAATCTTCCGGCGCCGGGTGGAACTGGGCGCAACGTCCAAACTGGAGCTGACCCAGGTTGAAGTACTGTGGCAGCAGGCAAGCACCCTGGTGGCCCAGCTGGAGCAGGCCCGGGCGGCCCAGGCCCAGGCGCTGGCCCTGCTGGCCGGCCAGGAGGCCGGCAGCCTGCGCACCGCTGACCGGCTCGACGGCTTGGCGGTGTTCCGCGAGCTGCAGCCCGGCCTGCCGTCCGAACTGCTGACTTCCCGGCCCGACATCGTTGCCGCCGAGCATGCCCTGAAAGCAGCCAACGCCAATATCGGCGCGGCCCGTGCAGCGTTCTTCCCGCGCATTGCGCTGACCGCCTCGGCCGGCACCGCCAGCGCCGAGCTGGACGGCCTGTTCCAGGGCGGTAGCCGTGCATGGACCGTGGCGCCGAGCGTTTCCCTGCCGATTTTCGACAGCGGGCGCCGGGAGGCCGCCCTCGAAGTCACCCGGCTACGTCGTGAGCAGGCCCTGGCGCGCTACCAGCAGACCATCCAGGCTGCGTTCCGCGATGTGTCCGATGCCTTGTCGGCGCGCCACTGGCTCGACGAGCAAGTGCATACCCTCAGAGCTTCCCAGACCGTGCAGAGCGAACGCGCCCGCCTGGCCAAGCTGCGCTACGACAGCGGCGCGGCCCGCTACCTGGAGGTGCTCGACGCCGAGCGCGAACTGCTGGTTGTCGAGCAGCAATTGGTACAGACCCGGCGGGCCCTGCTCAGTGCCCAGGTCGCCCTGTATGCCGCGCTGGGTGGTGGCTCGCAAGCGGGGGGCAATGCGGCCGAAGGCTGCGCCGAATGACCAAAACGAGAATGTGGGCTACGCCATGAACACCACTGTTAGGAAAATCATCCCCGTCATCCTGCTCGCGGCGGCCGGGGCCTATTTCGCCTGGAATGCCTGGCTTGGGGACGGCCACACGGAAGGGCTGAGCAGCGGCAACGGCCGCATCGAGGCCACGGAAGTGGATGTCGCCACCAAGCTGGCCGGCCGCATCGACGACATCCTCGTGCGCGAAGGCGATTTTGTTACCGCCGGCCAGCCGCTGGCGCACATGCAGGTACGGAGCCTGCAGGCCCAGCGGGATGAGGCTGAGGCGCGTTACCAGCAGGCTCTGCAGGCGGTGGCCGGCGCTGAGGCGGCGGTGGCCGCGCGGGACAGTGACCAGCAGGCGGCCCAGGCGCTGGTGGTCCAGCGGGAGAGCGAGCTTGACGCTGCCAGGCGCCGTCTGGCCCGTTCCGAAACCCTGGCTGGCGAGGGCGCCTCGTCGGGCCAGGAGCTCGATGACGATCGCGCCCGTTTTCGCAGTGCCCAGGCTGCCGTAGTGGCCACCAAGGCCCAGGTAGATGCAGCCCGCGCAGCCACCGCGGCGGCCCGCAGCCAGGTGACCGGGGCCAGGTCCACCGTCGCTGCGGTCAAGGCGACCGTTGCGCGCATTGATGCGGACCTCGCCGACAACGTGCTTACGGCTCCCCGCGACGGCCGCGTGCAATACCGGGTCGCCCAGCCCGGCGAGGTGTTGGGGCCGGGGGGTAAGGTCCTCAACCTGGTGGATCTGTCGGATGTGTATATGAGTTTCTTCCTGCCCGAAACGGTTGCCGGCAAGGTGGCTCTGGGCAGCGAGGTACGCATCGTGCTGGATGTGGCGCCCGATTTCGTGATTCCGGCCAAGGTCTCCTTCGTGGCCAGCACGGCGCAGTTCACGCCGAAGACGGTGGAAACCGCCAGCGAGCGCCAGAAGCTGATGTTCCGCGTGAAGGCGCACATCGATCGTGAACTGCTCGACAAGTACAAGGATCAGGTGAAGACCGGCCTGCCCGGCGTGGCGTGGGTCAAGACCGATCCGCAGGCGCCATGGTCTGCTCAGCTGGAGAAGAAAGCCACGCCATGAATTCACTGCCCCCGGTGGTCCGCTTGGCCGCCGTCACGCTGAGCTATCGTGGCGCCCTTGCGCTTGATGCGGTGACGCTGGACGTGCCGGCCGGCTGCATGGTCGGCCTGATCGGTCCCGACGGGGTCGGCAAGTCCAGCCTGCTGTCCCTTGTGGCCGGCGCCCGTGCCGTGCAACAGGGGCGGGTCGAGGCATTGGGCGGAGACATGGGCGGCAAGGGCCACCGGGACGTGGTGTGCCCGCGCATCGCCTACATGCCCCAGGGCCTAGGCAAGAACCTCTACCCGACCCTGTCGGTCGAGGAGAACCTGCAGTTCTTCGCCCGCCTGTTCGGCCACGGCCACGCCGAGCGGCGGCGGCGCATCGACGAGTTGACCCGCAGCACCGGGCTGTATTCCTTTCTGGATCGTCCGGCCGGCAAGTTGTCCGGCGGCATGAAGCAGAAGCTTGGCCTGTGTTGTGCGCTGATCCACGACCCGGATCTGCTGATCCTCGACGAGCCCACCACCGGCGTCGATCCGCTGGCCCGCGCCCAGTTCTGGGCTTTGATCGCGCGTATCCGCCAGAGCCGGCCCGCCATGAGCGTGATGGTCGCTACCGCCTACATGGACGAAGCCCAGCGCTTCGACTGGTTGGTGGCGATGGATGCCGGCCGGGTGCTGGCCACCGGTACGCCGGTGGAGTTGATGGCCAAGAGCGGCGTCGCGACCCTGGAGGACGCCTTCATCGGCCTGCTGCCCGAGGGAAAGCGGCGCGGCCACAAGGCGGTGGAGATTCCTCCGCTGGAAGACGGCGGTGAAGGGGACATCGCCATCGAGGCTCGCGGCCTGACCATGCGCTTCAACGATTTCGTGGCGGTGGACCATGTCAGTTTCCGCATCCGGCGCGGCGAGATCTTCGGCTTTCTGGGCTCCAACGGCTGTGGCAAGTCCACCACCATGAAGATGCTCACCGGCCTGCTGGCGGCCAGCAAGGGTGAGGCTTGGTTGTTCGGTCAGCCGGTGGATCCGAAGGACGTCGCAACCCGCCGCCGGGTCGGCTACATGTCCCAGGCCTTTTCCCTTTACGGGGAACTGACGGTACGCCAGAACCTGGTGCTGCATGCCCGCCTGTTCCACGTGCCGGCGGTTGAGGTGCCGGCCCGGGTAGACGAGATGGTGGCGCGCTTCGGCCTTGCAGAGGTGCTCGACACCCTGCCCGAGAACCTGCCGCTGGGCATCCGCCAGCGCCTGTCCTTGGCGGTGGCGATGGTGCACAAGCCGGAACTGCTGATCCTCGACGAACCCACTTCTGGGGTTGACCCGATCGCCCGCGACAACTTCTGGCGCCTGATGATCGAACTGGCCCGCCGTGACAGGGTGACGATCTTCATCTCCACTCATTTCATGAATGAGGCCGAGCGCTGCGACCGCATGTCGATGATGCACGCCGGGCGGGTGCTCGACAGTGATGCACCGGCCGCGCTGATCGCCAAGCGCGGCAAGGCGACGCTGGAAGAGGCCTTCATCGACTACCTCGTCGAGGCTGGCGGCGGCAGCGAAGCCGAGGGTGCCACGGTCGCAGCGGTAGCGGCCCCGCCGGTGCCTGTCGCCGGTTCGAGTCTCGCCGCGCGGGTGCGCCGCAGTCTGGGACGCATCTACAGCTACGTATGGCGCGAAAGCCTGGAGCTGCAGCGCGACCCACTGCGCGCCGCGCTGGCCTTGGTCGGGTCGCTGGTACTGATGTTCGTGATGGGCTTCGGCATCAGCATGGACGTAGAGAACCTGCGCTACGCGGTGCTCGACCGGGACCAGACTCAGCTGAGCCGCAACTACGTGCTCAATCTGGCCGGTTCGCGCTATTTCAGCGAGCGAACGCCGCTGGCCGACTACGCCGCGCTCGACCGGCGCATGCGGAGTGGGGAATTGTCGCTGGCCATCGAGATTCCGCCGGGCTTCGCCCGCGACGTGGCCCGCGGTAAGCCGGTGCAGATCGGTGCTTGGATCGACGGGGCGATGCCCCAGCGCGCCGAGACGGTCGGCGGCTACGTGCAGGGCATGCACCAGCAATGGCTGCTCGATCAGGCGCGGGAGCAGGACGGGGGCAGCGATGCCAGCCTGGCCCGCGTTGAGACGCGCTACCGCTACAACCCGGATGTGAAGAGCCTGCCGGCGATGGTGCCGGCGGTGATACCGCTATTGCTGCTGATGCTGCCGGCCATGCTGACGGCGCTGGCGGTGGTGCGCGAGAAGGAGCTGGGCTCGATCATCAACCTGTACGTCACGCCGGTGACCCGCAGCGAATTCCTGCTCGGCAAGCAGGCACCCTACGTGATGCTGGCGATGCTGAACTTTGTGCTGATGTGCCTCATGGCCGTCACCGTTTTCGACGTGCCGGTAAGCGGCAGCTTCCCGACCCTGCTGGCAGCGGCCTTCCTGTTCTGCCTTTGCGCGACTGGCATGGGTCTGCTGGCGTCCACCGTGACCCGCAGCCAGACCGCGGCGATGTTCCTGGCGGCCATTGGCACCATGATCCCGGCGATCCAGTTTGCCGGGCTGATCAATCCGGTGGCTGCGCTGGAGGGTGGGGGGCGCGTGTTGGGCGAGATATACCCGGCGTCCCACATGTTCACGATCAGCCGCGGGGTGTTCAGCAAGGCACTGGGTTTTGCCGACCTGCACGGCGAGTTCTGGCCGCTGCTGATTGCCGTCCCGGTGATCATTGGCGTGGCCATCGCATTGCTCAAGAAGCAGGAGAGCTGAATGCGCAATCATCTGATGAACATTTACCGTCTTGGCGTGAAGGAGCTGTGGAGCCTGCGCCGTGACCCGATGATGCTGTTCCTGATCGGCTGGACCTTCACGGTGGCCATCTACATGGCGGCCACGACCGTGCCGGAGACGCTCCACAAGGCCCCCATCGCCATCGTGGACGAAGACCAGTCGGCCCTGTCGCAACGCATCGCCGCCGCCTTCTATCTGCCGCGCTTCACGCCGCCTGCCCAAATTGCGGTGAACGAGGTGGACCCGGCGCTGGATGCCGGGCGCTTCACCTTCGTGCTGGACATCCCACCCAACTTCCAGCGCGACGTGCTGGCCGGCCGCTCGCCAGGCTTACAGCTCAACGTGGACGCCACCCGCATGAGCCAAGCCTTCAGCGGCAACGCCTACGTGCAGCAGATCGTCATGGGCGAGGTGGGCGAGTTCGTGCAGCGTTACCGGGGCAGCGCCACGCCGCCAGTGGACCTGGCCCTGCGGGCACGCTTCAACCCGTCCCTCGAACAGTCCTGGTTCGGTGGGCTGATGGAGGTGGTCAACAACGTGACCATGCTGTCGATCATCCTCACCGGTGCAGCCCTGATCCGTGAGCGGGAGCACGGCACCATCGAGCACCTGCTGGTGATGCCGGTGACCCCGACGGAAATCATGTTCGCCAAGGTGTGGGCCTGCGCCCTGGTGGTGGTGGTCGCGGCCACGATATCCCTGAATCTGGTGATCCGCGGCGCTCTGCATGTGCCGATCGAGGGTTCGCTGGCGTTGTTCCTGGTTGGGACGACGCTGCATCTGTTCGCTACCACCTCGATGGGCATCTTCATGGCGACGATCGCCCGCAGCATGCCTCAGTTCGGGCTGCTGCTGATGCTGACCCTGATGCCGCTGCAGATCCTGTCCGGCAGCCTGACCCCGCGGGAGAGCATGCCGGTGCTGGTGCAGAATCTGATGCTGCTGGCGCCGACCACCCACTTTACCGAGCTCAGTCAGGCCATCTTGTTCCGCGGGGCGGGCCTCGACATCGTCTGGGAACCCTTCCTGTGGCTTGTGGTGATCGGCGCGGTGCTTTTTTCCCTGTCGCTGGCCCGCTTCCGCAAGGCCATCGCACAAATAGCTTGAACTGATTCGTAGCCAGAAGATTCGGCGGAGGTATTTTCACTTCGGCTAACAGGCTGATGCAGAACCCAGTGAACGATCCGGCCACCCACCTGTCCTAGCCGTACCCCTCGAACCCCAGGCACAGCACCGATGCGCGGCGAAGTCGATCCCCAGTCCTCGATGTTCCACTATTTCTCGGTCGAGTCCCGGATTCCGGCCGATCATCCGCTGCGTCCGGTGAAGAAACTGGCCGACTCGGCACTCTCGGCGATTTCCGCGGAACTCGATGGGCTTTACGCCAAGGGCGGCCGACCGTCGATTCCGCCGGAGCGGTTGCTCAAGGCTCAGTTGCTGATCGCGTTTTACTCGGTGCGCTCGGATCGGCAGTTCTGTGAGCAACTCGATTACAACCTGCTGTTTCGCTGGTTTCTCGATCTGGACCTGGAGTCGGGTGGATTGGATCAATCCAATTTCAGCCGCCTGCGCGAGCGATTGGTGGAAACGGACATCGCCCGTCGTTTCTTTGACGAAGTGGTGCGTCTGGCCCACAAGGACAAGCTGCTGTCGTCCGATCACTTCACCGTGGATGGCACCTTGATCGACGCTTGGGCATCCTTCAAGAGCTTCAAGCGCAAGGACGACGACGAGCCCCCCCAAGCCCGGCGGTGACGGTACCGGCATGGTGGACTTCAAAGGCGAGAAGCGTTCCAACGCCACCCACCGGAGCACGACCGATCCCGACGCGAAGCTCATGAGGAAAGGCAACGGCCAACCGGCCAAGCTCAGTTACGGCGGCCATGCGCTCATGGAGAACCGCAGCGGCCTGTGTATCGATCTGCTCATCACCGACGCCACCCTGGCTGAGCACAAAGCCGCCCGCCAACTGCTCACCCGCGCCCGGCGCCGCAGGATTCATCCCAAGACGCTGGGGGCCGACAAGGGCTACCACGTGAAGGACTTCGTCCAGCACCTGCGCGAGCACCGGATCAAGCCGCACATCGCGCGCATTGACGGACGCAATACGCCGGGCCTCGATGGGCGGACGACCTGCACCGAGGGCTACAAGGTGAGCCAGCGCAAGAGAAAGCGGATTGAAGAGATCTTCGGCTGGCTGAAGACGGTGGGTGGAATGAGAAAGACCCATTTCATCGGAGAAGCCCGAACCCAGATCGCCGCCTATTTGTCGGCAGCGGCGTACAACCTGCTGCGGATTGCGAAATTGCAGACGATGGGGAGTGCGGCCTGAAGCGGCACTTGGAATCGGGTGAAAACCCATTTCCCTGCCCAGTCTATGGGCATAAAAATGGGATTGAGAATCCAATTTCGGGAATGAAGTCATGAGAGATCAAACAACGGGCATCAGGCTGGACGTGGGGCCTGAGCTTTTTGCATCGGCCTGTTAAGGAACAGGAGAACGCCTCCATGTTCGGCGATAGATCACTGCTTGTCTTCGAACGAGATGGCTCAGGCGGGCTACCCGCTTCTGGGGTGACCATGCTGATTGAAGGCGAGAAAGCGGAAGTCATCAACATCGTTCCGCTCGAAAAAAGTCAGTTGTCTGCCCAGGAGTACAACGCAGTCCTAGGGAATCCCTGATTAATTCATTAGCATAGCCCGGGCTTGGTAAAATTGCCGGCATTGCCGACAGACGAATTCACTGACACCCATGAAGCAAATCTCCTTTGCCAGGCTGGCCGAAGCCGGGAAGAAGCGGAAGACGAAACGCGAACGCTTCCTGGAAGAGATGGAAACGGTGGTGCCGTGGCCGGCGCTGGTGGCGCTGATCGAGCCGCACTACCCGAAGGCGGGCAAGGGGCGCCGACCGAGGGGCCTGGAGACCATGCTGCGCATCTACTTCATGCAGCAGTGGTTCAACCTCTCCGATCCCGGCATGGAAGACGCCCTCTACGACGTCGCCTGCATGCGGGCCTTCGCCCGGCTCGAGCTGTTCGACGAGTCGATGCCGGACGAGACGACGATTCTGAAGTTCCGCCGGCTGCTGGAGAAGCATCAATTGACGGCGGCGATCATGAACGCCATCAACGACACCCTGGAACAGAAGGGCTTGCTGCTCAAGGGCGGCACCATGGTCGACGCCACCATCATCCATGCTCCGCCCTCGACCAAGAACGAGGCGAAGCAGCGCGATCCGGAAATGCGCCAGACCAAGAAGGGCAACCAGTGGTGTGTGTCACGAACACAGGCGGCAGACCTGTGGTGCTGTACTGAAGATGGGAGTAGGCCTCCCGAAGCCGGCTTGCAGGAGCAGGCTTCAAACCACCCGGTGCTGCTGCGTTCAAAAGACGTGGTGGTGAGCGACCGGGCGAAAGTCATCCCCTGAGGGGTGGCAGGTGTGTATTGAGAAGATGAGCGAAAGCAAACCGTTCGACGACGCATCGTTATGCCTAAAGCGCTGTCAAAACTGAGGTGGACCATTGGCTTCAGGACGAATCGGGGCGCTACCTGCTTACGGACCCGATGGCAGCCGGTGTATAGGCGGCATGATCTCAATACAGGCTTTGGTACGGAACGTGAGAACCTCTTTCCAGATGCGAAGGGAAATGACAAGTGGTCAAAACCATGAGGAAGAATACCGATGCTGGAATGAGGGGCGGAGCCTCCCGTAGTAGCGATGAAGCCTCTGTAATGGGGGTGGAGCGAAGGGGCGGCGTTATCCTGCCGACAAATGTTGCCAACCTCCGGGGATGAGCGGCGTGACCTCGGCGAAACCTTATGGCATAGCGAAGCGCACGGTATGGGAGGCATACCAGCAGGTCAAGGCCAACCGCGGTGCTGCGGGTATCGACGATGAAACCATCGCCGACTTCGAGCAGGACCTGTCGAAGAATCTGTACAAGCTGTGGAACCGGATGTCGTCGGGGTCATACTTCCCGCCGCCGGTCAAGCAGGTGGAGATTCCCAAGGCGTCGGGAGGCACGCGCAAGCTGGGAGTGCCCACGGTCTCGGACCGTGTTGCGCAAACCGTAGTCAAGCTTCTCATCGAGCCTGAGCTGGATTCGATCTTCCATCCGGACTCCTATGGGTATCGGCCAGGACGGTCGGCGAAGCAAGCCGTGGCGATCACTCGTGAACGCTGTTGGCGATATGGCTGGGTCGTGGAGTTTGATATCAAGGCGGCCTTCGATCAAATCGATCACGAGCTGCTGATGAAGGCGGTGCGCGCCCACATCAAGGGAGACTGGATTCTTCTGTACATCGAACGGTGGCTGGTTGCGCCGTTCGAAACGGAGTGTCGCGTTCGCGTACCACGTGAACGCGGCACTCCGCAGGGCGGAGTGGTCAGTCCCATCCTGATGAACCTGTTCATGCACTACGCCTTCGACACGTGGATGCAACGCACCAGCCCGAACTGTCCGTTTGCTCGGTATGCAGATGACGCGGTGGTTCACTGCCGCAGTCAGAAGCAGGCGGAGTATGTGATGCGATCCATCGCGTCACGCTTGGCGGACTGCGGGTTGACGATGCATCCTGACAAATCGAAGGTCGTGTACTGCAAGGACAGCAACCGCACTGAACAGCATCCGCATGTGAGCTTCACCTTCCTGGGCTTTACGTTTAGGCCAAGGAAGGCTCACAGCAAGCAAGACCAGCTCTTCACGAGCTTCCTGCCGGGAGCCAGTGACGATGCCTTGCGGCGGATGCGGCAGGCGGTGCGCCGCTGGCGACTCAATCGCCAGACCCACGTGACGCTGGCCGACGTGGCTCGGCTCTATAACTCGGTGATACAGGGGTGGTGGCAATACTATGGCGCGTTCTACAGGACCGCCATGCTCGGCATCTTCCAGCACATCGATCGAGCGCTTGAACGTTGGGCCCGACGAAAGTACAAGGCCCTTCACCGCCGCAAGCGGGCGAGCGTCGGATGGCTGGAGAAGATGCGGGCAGCAGCACCATCGCTGTTCTATCACTGGCGCGTGACCGGGCCACAGGTTGGATAACGGGAGCCGTATGACGCGAGAGTGTCACGTACGGTTCTGCGAGCGGCTGCGGGGGAAGTTCCCGCGGCCGACTTACCATTTCGGCATGAAGGTTCATGTCGGCGCCCATGTGAACAGCGGCCTGGTCCATACCGTAGCGGTCACGGCTGCCAATGAAGCCGATGTGAGCCTGTTGCCGAACCTGCTGCGCGAAGATGACCGAGCCGTGTTCGGGGACAAGGGCTACGTCGACAACAGCCTGAAGCGGGCGGCCCGGAAGGCGGGTGTCTTCTGGGGCGTGGCGCTGAAATCCACCACCAAGCACCCGCTGACCGAAGCGAATAAGCGGTTCAACCACAAGATGTCCTCGGTCCGCAGCCGCGTGGAGCATCTCTTTCGGGTGATCAAGCGGCAATTCGGTTATACCAAGGTGCGCTACAAGGGCCTGGCGAAGAATGCGGCCCAGGTCTTCACCCTGGTTGGGCTGACCAATCTTTATCTGGCGAGGCGAGCCATGCTGACGTAAGCGGGAGAGGTGCACCCGCCGCGCTCCCAAAGGGCGCCACCGGGAATCGAAACCCCGGCAATCGGCGGGAAATTGGCATTTTCGTTGTCGCATCATGAAAAATCTGGCTTCGGCCGGACAAGTCGCCTCGTTTATTGAGGCTTGTCTAGAGATTCCCTAGTTGAACTGACCAAGAGCGCGATACAACCTGCAGCTATTGCACTGGGAATCAAATGCGAGCTCACCGATGACCAGAAGCCTTTTACTGCATTGGTCAGCCCTGCTGCGAGTGAGGCCTTGCAGCGATTCAGCATTCTGGCCAACCATGGGACGGGTTCAGCCCACCCGTTAGACAGGGAGCGCTGGTTTGCTTTTCTTCTGCAATGCCATCAAGACCGTTGTGAGCTGGACACAGACATGCTCCAGCGATGGCTGATGGAGCACGGCGGCTGGACCTTTGAGCGCGCAAGCGATTTGGTCATCGAATATGAATTCGGGCGAAGCCCGCTGAAGTTCGCCGAGCGGAACGTATGAGTGCCTGCGACGAGAGCATTGGTCCGTCTGGCGTCTCCATTCTCGATGCCTGTCTGCTACGCATTCGTCTATGCGCCAACAGCTGTCACAATACCATGCACCCTCGTCACTTCATGACCAGGCCATAGTCGAGCCATTATTTCAGGCGCCGGAGCATACGCCCAACTTGAAACACTCCAGCCCCCCGCCAAACTAAATAGATTTTCATCCTTTCTTTGTAAAATACAATTTTTACTCTCTTTTCTACTTAACTCCTCGGGAATTGGCATCAAGGCGTAGGTGATCTTACATTCACTTTCTGCGGGGTCGTCAAATTGAAAAATCTGAGTATTTTTCCTGCTTTTTATTCTGATTATACTTCTATAATAGTCTCGATCTACAAAGCCCTTCGCAAGAACAATGCTTACCTTTCTATGTGGCGAATTCGAATAGAGCTGCCACCATAGCATAAAAAAAGCCATATATACACTGTACGCTTTTTGTTTGAGAGAATCCTCCTCCGGGAACCTGTCAGCAAACTCAACGCTATTTTTATTATTATGCCACGGACCGACTTTCGAAAAGCCCTCAAATTCCATTCTCCACAAAATAAATGAAAGCGCACAAAAGCAGACGCTTTTTCCATTCAATGCATGTGATGCAAGCGTGGATAGCTTTGCCAGGCGCCCATAACATCCTCTGTGACGTCTAACGTAACGACGAAAGATATGTCGTCGAATGGACTTCATAACAGTACGCCAATCCCCGCTTGAGTGACGTATCTCGCCACAATCCTCCCAAACACAAGACCGAAATCCTATATCGCTGTCAGTGATTGGCCATGGGCAGGGGCCGCCTAGATGTTTCGCATGGCCTAGAGTCATCAACTTCAGATCGACGTCTCTCAAATATCCTCCATCGATTGATATCACTATCAGGCCAAGCGATAAGTTTGGATGGCCCTCGTTATTCAGAACACGCCTCCACCACTTAAGAAATGTTTTTGACGTATTTAGTACAAGATCTCGAAATTCTGGAGTTGGTGAAAGTACGAATGGAACCTCAACAGGCTCTATGACAACATGCCCGCATTTCAGGGAAAAAGACCATTCCTCAGCACTACAACTCTTTCCACCTTGAGATTTGAACCCTTGCCCTAGTGCTGAACTGCAACACGAACACAGAACAAGTTCATGTCCGTGCCAAGGGCAGCGCTCAAGAGAATTGATCTGAAAAAATACTGAGTGATACCCATTTCCAATACACTCAGGGCAGTGTCGAATTGCAAACCTATACTGCAATGGAAATGCAAGTTCGCTTAGAAAAGCTGCTCTCAAGGAACGCTCCGAAACCCCTCCAAGCGCTCTTGAGAATTTTTGAAAATCAACCCATTTTGAATCAAAAACACTAACAACTTTCAATGGATTTTCGATATCCTGACGGCAATATGTATCCGCGCACAAATATTTGAAAACATGATTAAATGTGCAATTATTTAGAGCCATCATCTTCAAAAAAATCAACCAAGAAGACTCAAACGGGGTTGGAGCTCCCTGACCCCACACAAATCTTGAAAATGGTGGATTGCTAATCGTTAGTTCCATTTATAAAAAGCCTCGTAAATTCCTCTAAGCCAGAATCAATTACGCACCTAGTAACGAATTCACCTTCGAGTTGATATGATTCGGAATCTAGATTGTGGCTTCTTATTAAAATTGATTCTATGGTTCTTGTTAAATGCTCCATGGGTATATCGCGCCGAGCTGGTCTCAAGACAGTTTCAAAGATGCCCCATAGCAGTTCGACGAATTTTTCAAGACGAAATCCTGAATCAAAGGCAGTCGGCACAAAGTATTTCGTATAGGAACACTTAGTATCAACTGGATAAACAAGATCATTGTCGTAACAACGAAGTATATCCCTCAGCGTATCTGGCCCGTCGCACCCAATAAATGCAATTGGCTCAGCCAGAAACCTGGCAATAAGTTGATGGGAGTTTGTCGCAAAAAGCCCCGTGCGTTGATCGTTAATTTCTGGCTGAGCAAAACCGACAGTTGTCATCGAAATTCCGAGACGATCAAGCCTATTATGGAGTGAAAGGAGCTGAATGTACTCATTTTCCGACAAGAACTGCATTTCATCGATAATCATCAAAAACTGATCACCGCAACGTTCCGCAATCTGGGTCACAATATGAGCCAAGATTAAATTCATGCTTTCTGAAACAGTTGATCTTTTTGGGTGGATCAATCCAAACGAATCAAGCATTCTTGAAACAAAAACACTCTTTGTGGAACATCTATCGGCATCAAAAGAGAGAATGAATAGTTTCGGAAAGCTCTTTTGCAGCAGGACTTCCATTGCATTTGCACAACGTGTCTTTCCAGTTCTTGGTGTCCCGTATAAGTAGCACCCTGTCCTTCGATATTTCACTCGCTCTATGAGAATCATGAAAACACGCCTCACAACTGGCGTGGAAATAATGTAACGCCTTCGAAATAATGGGTGAGAATCAAACCTTTCAAAATCGGAATTCTGGTTAGATTGTGGAAATGAGAAAATCTCAACCCCTTCCCCAAGTGAGCTCATGATTTCGCCTTGTTTAATATGCTCTGAATATCAATTGGATCCTGTGGCTCAAAATGCGTCTTGACAGAATAGATATTCTTCAACTTATTGCCTTCAGGTATGTCCATACTATTGATGTTTGATTTTTCAGAGACTAAACCAACACCAGTCGACTTCGAAACTCGCTGCATCTCCGAAACCGCTTGCCTGTTGCTTCTTTTATGTTTCGCAGCGCCTCTTCGCTCAGTAGCCAAGCTCGACAAATAGCTCATGTAGACATCAACCGGATCAGCTGTGGATGTCAGGGTTATCAATCTCTTAGAAATCAATCTATTAATTGCTTGACGTGTCCGCCTGTCGTGCTTGACTCTATTCCAGGGAGGCAATGCCCGAAGGTAACCGATACATCCCCCGTCGCTCTCTAGAAAGGCCCTGACCTGACGCATATCCTCTTCATTTACCTCTATTCTAATTCTCTTTCCAATCAATCCACTGGCGTGCGAAAGAACATCGTTTGTGTATCTACCTCGATCTAGTTGTATATATGGTCGACGACCATTCTTGATTGAACCTCTAACGGTGACGATAAGATATAGTGGTATAGGGTTGACCTTATCCGAGCTATCCAGAAGTCCTTTTCTGAGCAACATATGACCATCTTCTTTTTCGATTCTCATTATTGCAAATTGTATTGGACTTAAATAATTAAGACCTTCCGTCTCCAAAATATTATGCCTTGCAACATGATAAGAAATTAGCTGCTCAGCATGGTCTGAACGTAGTCTTAATGTCCTGGCGACCTCTTCTCCTTTCGGAACCCGTCCTGACTGAGGATTGCTTCCAGTACTAGAAGGGTATCTGCCAAATAGGCAGTCATGGACTGTCCGAAATGTCCGCTCTACATTTGCACGCCTCTCAAAATGCCCGACTGGCCCCCAGTTAACAGAAAAGCCCGTCGCCTTCCTAGCCCTCTCACGGATACTCTCTGCTAAATGAGCTAAAGCGCCATCAAGCATTAGCACTCCCCACCTTACCCCTGCGAAGCGGGGATCGATCTCTTTGGGCAGACCAGAGTTAGGTGGATATTCAAGTCCCGGTATCGTTAATGGGAGCCTTTCGACACTCGGGTCCAATACTCTTCTTAATAGCCTTAGTACATCGTCGCTAGATACCTCGCTGCTATAAACAAGAAGATGACCCAAGATCAAGGTACTTCGGCGCTCAATCGCAATCAGCAGCCATAATCTCTCGAGCAGAAGCTCAATCTCATCGCCTGAAGAAGAAATCAGTTGTAATGTCGTATGTGCATCAATATGGTGCGCATCTACTTCCACTGCTGCGTAGATTTCCTCAAAACTAATCAACGGTTCGATACCTGTCCCTACAGGCAAATGACAATTCGCCGTTTCAGATTCTCGAGCAGCCACTGAACCATCTAAGCTCTCATCAAGAACAGTATGAAAAAATCGATTAATCGATCGTAGCCCTCTATACGTTGAATTAAATGGCCATTCCGATTTCTCTACTCCATTACGTTCCAACTCAGAAATAAAGCGCGCATGAACATCAATCACTCTTATTCTTTTCTCATATACAGCTCCACTCCCTTTCTTCTTTAAGATGAGATCAGTTAGTTTCTTTTCAACATCAGGAAAACGCTTAAATATATTACCTAAAGCGCCAGCAAGCCCCCCCTTATCCTGCGGCAACTTACAACCAACAGATCTATTTCGCTCATAACTCTTGATGCGACGATTGGGGGCCAAGGCCCTAAAGCCCCATATCACCCCATCCGGCGCAATCTGCAGACACCTCTTCACAAAGTAGGAGAGATTCGTTATCCCTGTCACTTCTGTGATTTCTCTGACGCGCCCGTCTCCGCGGAAGAACATTGTTACCGCTTGCACTCTTGCCAAGTAAAGCATCGAATCACACTCTGGCAATGCATCAGCATTAAGTGTCGGCCATTCATCTAATGACGGCGCCTCACTAATGACATCCCTCCTGCTTAGTCTAGCCATTTAAGATCCATTCCGTATGGTTTCCAAAGCAGCGTTTTTCTAGAGCCAACACCACCTTTCCTTTACATGCAAATTTGACAATCAAGCCCAAGATCAGCATCTCATCGAACATGTGAAGATCGTTAAGCAATGATCGTATGGTCCCATGTCTAATTGCTGTCACCGCTGACATTGTTGCGGATTCGTGAGCCGCTAGCTTTGGTGATCCAACTAGGTTTCTCAATTCAGCTCCGAAGCTGAGAATATTGAGCCAGCGAACTGCTAGGGTTGCTTTAGACTTTAAATCAGCTGTTGTAATGAAATTGCACTTCGGCCTAGAGGGATGTTCCATCGACGCATCCGCTGTCTCTGTAATGACCGCATCACCTACAGAGTCGGACATGACGAAATACCATTCGACCTCTCCAGCGTATGTTCTCGCTGATGCAGTTACGGCACGGGGAATTCGATATGACCGATCCTTGCTAATCTCAGGGTTGATTTCATAGTGCTCTATGTTCGGATTGCTCTCAAGATAGCCGAGGCAAAGCACCAGCTCGCGATCTGATGTTAAGAGCCAGTCCCTATCAGTCTTAAGACTGTAGATTAGCCAAATATTCTCATTCTTGTGAGCTCGCTGCTTGTAGAGATCTCTCACCGAATTTCGGATACCAGCAGACAAAGTTGTCCTATGACCCATGTCTGTCATGAAATCACCTCAGCCTAAGACTATTCCAATCTGTTTTTAGGCCATAAACACCATCGCGGCAAGGGGGTGGTTTTAAACACAAACATAAAGTCAAATTTTTCTTTAAATACAACAAGTTGCATTTATTGACGCGCAATGTAATTTTATTTTTTTGCGAATTAATTTATTTGCTAATGATTATTTCAACAATTAATTAATACTAAAGGCAATGGATCAAATGGAAAAATTATAATGAAAATCAATTAACATTTGAATGCTAATGAGATATGGTGAAATGTGAAAAATCAGCTCTGGATCCGTTTTTGCAACAAAAAAATAACCCTTGAAATTAAATCCATTCGACAATTCAAACAACTGCGGATCTCAATTCAGAACAGGCATTTTTGCCGTTTTTCAATCTCCTGTACCAGGATAATCATTGTGACAACTTCCAACGATGACCTTAAAATGAGTAAGTTATGCATTCAATGTGAAGATGAACCAACGCCTCTCAAACTGGATTTCTGGAAGATGAAATGAGATAACTTTGCAATCAGAAGCGTTGGGCTCTTGGCCGCAATGTTGGGGAAATTTCGAGACTGAACCTGTTTAAAATTTGAATGACTTGAACTTGCCTATGGACGACTGAGAGTCGCACTGGATCGAACGGATCAGCCATGAACGTCAAAATCAACTGCTTGGCGTTTGACTGTTGGGTTCATTGAACTTAACGTCCACGGGCCAAGAGCCTCTGAGAGGCTCAATGATTCTCCGAAGAAACAATTTCTCCAAAGCTGAACTCAAACTCTCCTTGTCTCAATAGAGTCTGACGTTTGAACCACGACCATTCATGGAATCGATTGCACGTTGCGCGCCTCGGATAATCTCCATAGCTTTCGGATTACTGAGAAGGTAAGGCACTGAAGAAGGTAATGAATTGCTTTTCCGGAAGCGACCGGGTCGTCTGATCACTGCAGTGAATTAACGTTGCTATCAACTGCAGACCGATCATTCGCTACGTCCCGTAACGAAGCTGGCTGACTCGGCGCCGCCGGCTTTTTCGTCAGAACTCGATGGTTTGTACGCGAGATACGGTCGACCGGCGATTCCCCTGGAGCGGCTGCTCAAGGCCAAATTGCTGATCGTGTTCTACTCAGCAAACTCGGATCGACAGTTCAGCGAACAACTCGATTGCAACCTGCTGTTTCACTGGTTACTCGATCAGGGCCTGGAGTCGGGCGGGCCGAATCAATCCGTTTTCAGCCGCTTTCGCGATTGCCTGGTGAAAACCGCGACATCGCCTGGCGCTTCCTCACCGAGGTCGCGCGCCTCGCTGGCAGGTGGCAAGCTGCTCGCTATGGATGAAGAATTGAAGGTGCGCGGCCTGATGCGGCCCTCAAAATCGGGGGCAAACTCATTAGCTATCGCACTGGAGCTTAGCCTTTAGTTCCGGTCGCAACTGGATATAATAATTACTTCCAAAACGTGGAAGAAATTATTAATTTTCTTGGAGCTGAGCTTGATGCTGTTCGTTGAAAAATCAAGCAGTTAAGAAATTCAATACAGCTTAGAGATTAGTTCGGAGGGCTCTGACTGCCTTACTTCAGGAGTTGCGAAATAGCATCGACCGCCTCACCCCGTTCCTCATCTTTCATGTGAACGTAGTAACGGCTGGTGGTTCTGGGGTCTTTGTGGCGCAACTGTTCCGCGGTGCGGGCCAGGGATACATGGCCGAGCGCAAAGTGGCTGCCGCGGGTGTGGCGCAGCCAGTGGGATGCGGCTTGGCGCAAACTGAGCGCCCAGCCCGGGTTGACCCTTGCAGCAAAGACGGCGGCGAAATCGAAGAAGCGGCGTAGTTCCAGGTTCAGATAGCCTGCAGTGACGTTTGCACCGGTTTTCAGTTCAGTCCGACGGCGGCGTCTAGGGGTCAGTTTTGCGATCACGGGCACTTCGAACTCGCCCGGATCGGGCCAGGCGCCTAAGCCGCGCGTCAATCGATACTGCTGCAGCGCATTCATGGCATCCTCATCCAACGTGACGCGGTCAGGGCCGTCCGCCGCATTACGCCCCTTGCCGACGACTTTCCAGACCCAGCGTGTGCCGCTTCGTACGATGGCGTTCATCATCGCTTCGGAGAGTTCCGAGCGCCGGCTGGCGGCAGCGTAGCCGAACAGCAGGATGCAACGCAGACGGGCCCTACGCTCTGCCGACCACGGTTCGACCTTGCGGTCGGCCGGCTCTTCCTCATCTTCGGTGCTCTTACCTGCGATCTGCCAAGTGTTTTCCGGTGCATCCAGAAAGCCCCGGAGCCAGCGCCACAGCTCGAACGAGAACGCTTTGTCCTGCCCCAGGTTGTCGTCTCGAATGGCCTGCTGGCGTAGTTGGCGCGCGTATTCCCGAGCGGTCAGGCCCCGCCGTGCGAGTTCGTCGAGAGAGATTTCCTCACCAGTGAGTTTTCCGAGCTGCAGGAAGGGATTGGCTCGCAGGTAGCCGCCCGCGTGCAGAAAGCCGTACAGCCCACGAATGGTTGTGTCTGCCCTGCGTCGACTACCCAGCGACAAGCCCTGCCATCGCCCGTCCGCGCCGACACGAAATGGCACGAAGGCGGTCGGCCAGCCCTGGTCTGGCCGAGAAGGTGAGGAAAGCCAGCTGCGGAACGCTTCCAGGTCGGCAACCGTCGCGCCCGCCAGGATCGTGCCGCGCACATGGACCATGAAGGCGGCGAAGCGCCGCACCTCCTGCAGATAGGCCTTGCGCGTGTGGGGATTCTTGGCGTGCGTGTTCAGCCAGATCAGGACGGCCTCCTGATCGTTGTACGCACCGAGGGAGTTGCCGATGACGACACTGCTGGACGTAGTGCCGAGGCCGTCTTTCTGGCCGTCCGGAAAAATGGCCAGAGGGATGATGGACATGGTGGGGTCGCTCATTCTTGCGCTGATGTCGGCACAGCTCATCGGGGACGTGGATGGATAAATTGTAACGATAATTGCAGAACTCGATATTATTTGTTTTTGCTCTCCATTAATATTGCGCTATTGCGCAATATATGAAACGATCTTTGCCGCAGATGTATCCTGCCGACCTTGCATTACCCCTAAGAGAAAGAGACAGTCCGATGGCGAGTGCTGTGAGCTATGAGATGGTCGAAGCAGTCTGCAACGACCTGGCTGCGGCAGGAGTGGAGATTTCGACTCTCTTGAGCAGGTCATCCGGCGAGATGCGCATCCCGTCCGGGTTTCGTGCGCAGGTGATCCGGCAACGTGATCATCCCTTGCAAAGCAAGCGCTGCCGTCCACTGAGTCTGGCTGTCCAGGGGGCGACCGGGATGAAGGGAAAATCTATACACATCCCCTAGAAGCTTCTGTTTTAAAAAGATAAAAAATAAGGTGCTTTTGATGCTGCGGACATTTTGCATTAATGGCTAGATCCACCCGCCTCACGTGCTCCACGTCGACTGCGGCGTGCACAGCTCCTGCGAAGGCAGGATCATCAGGCATCAGTAAGTTGATGGTCCGTCGTAATGGGCTTTGCTACGCCCGCAATGCCTGGCAGTCCATAAGTACGAGAATGGGGAAATCTAGTGTCTTAACCGACAGGTCACGTATTGCCCGTTCGACTCAGGCTGACCGACAAGTCCACGCCCAGCACGACAGAAATCCGATGAAGGATCAGCAACGAGGGATTGGCGACCCCGCGCTCCAGTTGCGAGACGTAGGTCCGATCTACCTCGGCCTGCAAGGCCAATGCCTCTTGAGATAGCCCAAGCCGCTTTCGAGATTGCTTGATCTCGGCGGCAAGGTCGGCACGAAGTTCGTCGAAAGATTTGACCACCGACGAACGATGCCGGTGGCGAGATTATCAATCCACGGAATATAATCTACATTCCATTCGATGGATTCCCCTCGTCTGTTCCAATCCCATCACCTGACCAGTCGAACCGTTTCAACGGTGCACTGGTTATTTGTTGCTATGAGAGAGTCTGATGTTCCTCACCGATAATGCCGCACGTCACCCATTTGCCAGCCAGTTTTATGGTGATGGAATGAATGTCTGGAGGGCAGCCACTTTGGCTACGTTCGATGAATGGTTCTACCTGAATTGCTTGGTCAAATCGCCGGAAGGCGAATTCCCGGAGATCATTTTGATCTCCCATCCCTCGCATGATCTGCTGTCGTTTCTCGATCAGCGACAAGATGACGTCACGGTTATCGACCTTCAACTCGTCAGCCCGCCGCACATGAATGGCACGCGGCGCTGGAAGATGGAGCCGCTGGTTCGGATCTGGAGAGATCCGTCGAATGCCTGGTCTCACCGATACGAAGTTGCAAATGGCAACCTGTACCACTCCGTCCAAAACGATCGGGACAACACCGAATTCGAGCTTTGTCGGGAATTCGCTTTCAAAGATATGGCTGAACCCGCTGCTGCTTAGGTGAGATAGGTTCTGGCAGATTCTCCCGGGACTGCAATCCAACAAGGTCAGACGGGCATCGGCGGTGCTCCAAACTGCTTACGCAACGCTGCTTCCATGGCCATACGTTCAGCCTTGATGTCGATGTTCTCAGGCACTGCAATGTTCAGACCCTGCAGCTGCTTCAGGATCCTCCAGGCTTCGTAGTCATGGAATGGGTTGAGCCCCATGACGTTGCCCAAGTCCTGATTCGCGCGTCCTACCGCGGCAACGATCTTCACGAAATCGGAGATTGCCTGGCCGATGTCCCAGTCCCGAATGAACAGCAGCAGTGCGGCAAACGCCAGCACACTCTCGGTGCCGGAGTTACCCCTTGCTGCTTTCAACGGCGCGTAGTTGCGGCCGATAAAATCGGCCAAGGCGCAGGTCTTGCGATACTCGTCGGACAGCACCGTCGGATCGAACACGGAACGTCCCTGGAAGCGTTGCGTCAAGGCTTCGGCACGCCTTCCGGCAGGGCTGAACATACCAATGATACGTTGATCAGTGATTGCCTTCATGTTCGCTTCATGCTGTGGGTAGCGCTCCATGACCCGTCGAGCAGCCTCTGCGCGCCAATCAAACTGCGGCAAAGCGGCAATTTCTGGAGTCAGGGCTACCCCTGCCGGTAGCCCCAGAGACGACAAGAAAGTGTTCTCCCGCAGCACGGAGATCCAAGCGTATAGCTGTGGATCGAGCGTAACCACGAAAAGCGACTCAACCTTCGTGTTGAAGAACCACTCGCGCATGTTGCGGATCGAGACTTGGCTGAAGATACCCTGTTCGATGCCTGTGCAGACCAACTCCCTGACCGCCCGGGTCAGCTTCGACTTCGACTCCGTCAGCGAAACCAAATTTTCGGGAATGGCATTCGCTGTCTCCGGACTACCGAAGTCGCAGTGAGGCTTGTGACCCGGCGTCGTGAATCTGAAGAAGGACTGGCGGCTGGCTTTCCCCGTTTTTTTTGTCGTCGATCGGACAACCTCAGCCCCGGTCACAAAGCAGCTTGGGCACTGCAAATCGATCCGAAGGTAGTCGCGCCAAACCTCGGGGATGGAGTCCACCGAGGTGTAAGGCACCCCGAATTGAGCGGAGAGTTGGTGTAACGTCTGTTCGACGTCAAGCTCACCGGAATGAGAGATCGAATACGCGGTCAGCGGCATGGCTCGGGTCGCTTAAGAAAACAGAATCAGCGAATGATCTTAAGCCATTGCAATGAAGAATTTCATTTGAATACTCAGAACCCCGTTTTCCGGCTCCGTTGAACGTTGCGTGGGTGAAGCGGCATCGGCCTGCTTTACGTAAAAACCCCGGCCTGCACCTGTACGAGCAGACTGGAAACAAGAGTCTGTCCCGTCATCGTGTCCATGAAATCGGCCGGCTTCGCCCCTCCCAGGGCGGCGAGCGGCCGTTCAAGCCATTCACCGACCCACCCAGCCGCATCAAACTCCTTGGGATCGCCCGAGTCTTCCACCATGATCACAATCTGGCCAATCAGTCGTTCCAAGCCGACGACACGCTCGGCCTGCTCGGTTGCGAGCATCGCACCTTGACGGATCTTCAGTCTGATTGATGTGCTCGGCAGATTGAGCATGCCCAGCAAGTGTTCTCGCGAGACATGCATCGCCTCCACGAGATTTACGATACGGGAAGCTGGCACGCCGTTACGGATGAGACTCACACGCTCCGCCGGCGATGCTTGATACAGGCTCTTTGCGAGCACCATTGAGTCGGGTTTCAAGAGCATCTCCTCTGAAGTGCATTCAGTTGCCCGGATGATGCCGCAGTCACACCTTCCATCCCTATTTTTCTGTTCACCACCCGGCGCTTGGGGGCGAGACGCCTCCTCGCCTTGCAACAAAAACTTCACAACAAACCTTTTATATTTCTATAATACTTGAACTATGGAAACACTAAACGCCGCCGAACTTCTTGCCGCCTTGGGCCACGAGTCCCGTCTGAGCATCTTCCGCCTGCTGGTGGAAGCGGGCACAGAGGGGCTTTTCCCCAGCGTGATTGGAGAAAAACTGGGCCTTCCGGCGCCGACCCTGTCCTTCCACCTGTCCCACCTCACCCGTGTGGGGCTTATCCGGGGACAGAAGGAAAGCCGCTTCATCCGCTACTCCGCGGAGTACGCGACGATGGACGAGCTCATCGCCTTCCTGACCAGCAACTGCTGCCAGGGCGAGGCCTGCCTGCCCAAAACCTCCGCCTGCGACACCGTCGCAAAGCGCAGGAAGCTCGGCGACGACACCTCTTCTTGCTGAAAGGAACCATCGTGACCGAACACGTCCTGAATCTCCTCTTCCTCTGCACCGGCAACTCCGCGCGCAGTATCCTGGCGGAATCGATTCTCAACCATGTCGGGAAGGGCCGTTTCCGGGCCTACAGCGCCGGCAGCCATCCGAATGGCGCAGTGAATCCCTTCGTGCTCGACTTGCTCAAGCAGCAGGGGCTACCGACCGAAGGTCTGCGCAGCAAGAGCTGGGACGAGTTTGCCGCGCCCGATGCGCCGAAGCTCGATTTCGTCTTCACGGTCTGCGACAACGCGGCCGGTGAAGTCTGCCCGGTGTGGCCGGGGCAGCCGATGACGGCACATTGGGGGATCGAGGACCCTGCCGCTGCCGAAGGGGACGAAAGCACCAAGCGCCACGCGGTATCGATGGCCTTCCGCTTGCTCAATCGTCGTATTGCTCTGTTCTCGAGCCTGCCCATCGGCAAGCTCGATGCCCTGTCCCTACAGAACGAACTGAACACCATCGGCGACCTTCGCAAGACCGGCGACTAAGCCCGACCACCACGAGAAACGACCATGTCCGAACTGAAGACCGTGCTGGTGCTGTGCACCGGTAACTCCTGCCGCTCCCAGATGGCTGAGGCCATCCTCAATCACGAACTGGCTGGTCAAGTCCGCGCCTTGTCGGCCGGCACCGTCCCGCAGCCGAAGGTCGCCGACGGCGCCATCGCCGCCTTGAAAGAGGCGGGCCTGCCCACCGACGGCCTTTACCCCAAGACCATCGATGCGGTGATGGACGAGCGCATCGACCTGGTGGTGACCGTTTGCGACAACGCCAAGGAGAGCTGCCCGATCTTCCCGCGCCCGGTACCGCGTATGCACATGCCTTTCCATGATCCCCATGGCGAAGCGCTGGAGAGCTTCATACTGGTCCGCGACGAGATCCGCGCCACCCTGGTGCCGGTCGTTCGTACCGCGTTGGAGCTGTAGGCATGTCGGCCCAATGTGAGATGACCGCCAAGGTCGCCGCTGGCGCGCCAATGGGCTTCTTCGAGCGCTACCTGACGGTGTGGGTCTTCCTGTGCATCGTCGCCGGCATTGCGCTCGGCCAGTTTGCGCCGGGGCTTTTCCAGGGGATCGGCCGCCTCGAAGTCGCCCAGGTGAATCTGCCGGTGGGCCTGCTGATCTGGGTGATGATCATCCCGATGCTGGTGAAGGTGGATTTCGGCGCACTGCACGAAGTGAAGCAGCACGTGCGTGGCATCGGCGTGACGCTGTTCGTGAACTGGCTGGTCAAACCCTTCTCGATGGCGCTGCTGGGCTGGCTGTTCGTGCGCAACCTGTTTGCGCCGATGCTGCCGGCGGACCAGCTCGACAGCTACGTGGCCGGCCTCATCCTGCTGGCTGCGGCGCCATGTACCGCCATGGTCTTCGTATGGAGCAAGCTGTCGGATGGCGACCCATTGTTCACCCTGTCCCAGGTCGCGCTGAACGACGCCATCATGGTGTTCGCCTTCGCACCGCTGGTGGGCCTGCTGCTTGGCATCTCGGCCATCACGGTGCCGTGGGCGACGCTGCTGACTTCGGTGGTGCTCTACATCGTGATTCCGGTGGTGCTGGCTCAGCTATGGCGCAAGGCCTTGCTGGCCAAGGGGCGGGCTGCCTTCGATGCAGCGATGGCGAAGATCGGGCCGTGGTCCATCTCGGCGCTGCTCGCCACGCTGGTGTTGCTGTTCGCCTTCCAGGGCAAGGCCATCCTGGAGCAGCCGTTGGTCATCGCGCTGCTGGCGGTGCCCATCCTCATTCAGGTGTTCTTCAATTCCGCGCTCGCCTATTGGCTCAACCGTACCGTCGGCGAGAAGCATAATGTGGCCTGTCCGTCGGCGCTGATCGGGGCATCCAACTTCTTCGAACTCGCCGTTGCTGCGGCCATCAGCCTGTTCGGTTTCGAATCCGGCGCGGCGCTGGCCACCGTCGTCGGCGTCCTCATCGAGGTGCCGGTCATGCTGCTGGTGGTGAAGGTCGTCAATGCGTCCAAGGGCTGGTATGAGGCCCGCTGATTTTCCGAGGAGATCATCATGAAAAAACTCGAAGTGTTCGATCCGGCCATGTGCTGTTCGACCGGCGTGTGCGGCGTGGATGTGGATCCGGTGCTGGCCCAGTTCGCCGCCGACCTGAAGTGGGTGGAGGAACATGGCGTGGAAGTCGCCCGCCACAACCTCGGCCAGGAACCCCAGGCCTTCGCCGCCAATCCGGCCGTGATCAAGGAAATGGAAGCCGGCATGGACCGCCTGCCCATCGTCACGGTGGACGGTCATATCGTGTCCACCGGCATGTATCCGTCGCGCCAGCAGCTGGTGCAGAAGCTCGGCATCGTGCTGAAGACGGAAGAGAAGCCGCGAATCAAGATCAGCGCGGCCGGTGGCTGCTGCGATCCCAAGTCCGGCTGTTGCTGACCGGAGGAGTCGAGTCATGGCACTCCCACGCACCGAAACGCGTTACCTGTTCTTCACCGGCAAGGGCGGCGTCGGCAAGACGTCCCTGTCCTGCGCCACCGGCCTGGCGCTGGCCGAAGCCGGCAAGCGGGTATTGATCGTGAGCACCGACCCGGCGTCCAACCTGGACGAGGTGCTGGGGGTGGCATTGGGCCAGGCACCGACCGCCATTCCCGGCGCGCCGGGCCTGTGCGCCCTCAACATCGACCCGGAAGCGGCGGCCTATGCCTACCGAGAGCGGATGGTTGCACCGTACCGCGGCATCCTGCCGGCGGCGGCCATCCAGAGCATGGAGGAGCAGTTCTCGGGGGCATGTACGGTGGAGATCGCCGCCTTCGACGAATTCTCCAAGCTGCTCGGCGACCCGGCGGCGACTGCCGACTTCGAGCACGTCATCTTCGACACCGCGCCCACCGGCCACACGCTGCGCTTGCTGACGCTCCCTTCGGCGTGGGACGAGTTCATCTCGTCGTCCACCGGCGGCGCATCCTGCCTCGGTCCGCTGGCCGGCCTGGAGAAGCAGAAGGCCTTGTATGCAGCCACGGTGGCGCGTCTGTCCAATCCGGCAGAAACCACAGTCGTCCTGGTCAGCCGGCCCGAAACCGCGTCGCTGCGGGAGGCCGAGCGCACCCGGGGCGAACTGGCGGAGCTGGGCATCCGCAACCAGATGCTGGCCATCAATGGGTTGTTCGCGGTGGACCAATCAGATGATGTCATTGCGACGGCCATGTCGCGACGGGCTGCCGAAGCCCTGGCCCGGATGCCGGCCAAGCTCTCCAGATTGCCGGGCTGCACGATTCCCTTCCTGCCCAAAGGCACGGTTGGCCTGGATGCGCTGCGTGTGATGGCGCATCCGGAAACCGCAGCGCCCGCCACATCGAGCAACATGCCGGCCACCACACTTCCTCCTGGGCTGGCCGGCCTGGTGGACGAGATGGCCTGTTCCGGCCACGGCGTGGTGATGACGATGGGCAAGGGCGGCGTCGGCAAGACCTCGGTCGCCGCGGCGATTGCGGTGGCCCTCGCACAGCGGGGCGGCAAGGTCGTGCTGTCCACCACCGACCCGGCGGCCCACGTGGCGGCGACGCTGGACGGGGCCATCCCCGGCCTGTCCGTCACGCGTATCGACCCACGCCGGGAAGTGGCCGACTACACCGCGGAAGTCCTCACCAAGGCCGGCAAGAGTCTCGATGCCGGTGGCCTGGCGATGCTGGAGGAAGACCTGCGCTCGCCCTGTACCGAGGAGATTGCGGTCTTCCGCGCCTTCGCCCGCACCGTGGATGAAGGCAAGAACGGCTTCGTGGTGCTCGACACCGCGCCGACTGGCCACACCATCCTGCTGCTCGACGCCGCCGAGGCCTACCATCGGGAAGTCATGCGTACCCAGGGCGACATGCCGGAGTCGGTGCGCCAGCTGCTGCCGCGGCTGCGCGACCCGGCCTACACCCATGTGCTGATCGTGACGCTGCCCGAAGCCACGCCCGTGCACGAGGCCGAGCGCCTGCAGGGTGACCTGGCCCGGGCTGGCATCACGCCCTACGCCTGGGTCATCAACCAGTCCCTGCTGGCCAGTGGAACCGCCGACCCGCTGCTGTGCCAGCGTGGCACCTATGAAGTGCCCTTTGTGCGGCGGGTGGCTGACGAACTGGCAAGTCGCTGCGCGCTGATTCCGTGGCTGGCTGAGGCGCCGGTGGGCAAGGCAGGATTAGAGCACCTGGTTGGCTGACCACACCTCTGACGAATCCACACGGGAGTCGACGATGAAGCGCCTTCCTATCGTATGGCAGCGCCTCGTGACAAACGGGGAAACATGCCCACGCTGCGCCGACACGGGCGATGCCATCCACAAGGCCACTCAAGCCCTGACAGCGGCCCTGGCGCCCTTGGGCATGGTTCCGGAACTGGAAATGCGAGAACTGGACGAGGCCCACTTCAAGGCTGAGCCCTCGGCGTCGAACCGCATCTGGATTGCCGGCAAGCCGATGGAGGACTGGCTGCAGGCATCGGTCGGCAGCAGCCCGTGCTGTTCGGTGTGTGGGGATTCGGAGTGCCGGACCATGGCGGTGGACGGGCAGACTTTTGAGGCGATTCCGCAGGAGCTTCTGGTTAAGGCAGCGCTGATTGCCGCCCTGACATTGCATTCACAGCCGGACCGCTGACGACGTATCCGTAGCCGTTACGGCTGCTTTGGCGCATCAGGCGAGGGACATGCCTTGGTGTGCCACAATCCCGGAAGGCTTCAAGTGATCTCCAGCACCAGATCCGCATGCTCGCGCATCGGTTCCTTGATCCCATGTCCCAATGGCGCGAGGAACAGTTGCGCCCCTTCGCGCCGGGCAAACTTCATGGCGGGCACGAAGTCGCTGTCGCCGGCAACCAGCACGATGACCTTGACCTGATCCTTCAGCGTCAGCGCTGCGATGTCCAGGCCCAAGCGCATGTCGACACCCTTTTGTTGAATCACAGGAACAAGATCTGCTGCTGTAATTTCAACGGTGTCTTGCTCTTCCGGAAGAGGCATGGTCTTGAGTTGCCAACCACGGAAACCCAGCTCCCCCATCCGCAGAGCCACGTAGGGCACCCGGACCAGATCCACGTGCAGACGCTTGCTCCGGGCGACAATCGGTGACGCGCCGAAATTCACTTTGCCCCCGTTGAGCGGCTTCTTCGCTTCGCCCTCGAACGGGAGTGCATCGTAGAAGTAGATCCGATGCAAACGCAGGCCCTGCAAGCACGGCTCCGCTTTGAGCCTGTCGATGAACGCTTCGAAATTCTCCGCGGTCATCGGCGCTCTCGCCGACCCGAGCTTGCGCTTGATGAAGCCGCCGTCGACAAGGATCGCGTAGGAACTCACAAATCGGGAACGTCAAAAGATAGTGGGTGGCTTCGGGCGGGCGGGGACAAGCCCACTTGGATGGTAGCCCGCCGTCAGCCGATCTTCTATGAAGGCGCATTGCGCACCTGAATTTTAAAACACCCCACTTTTAACGACAACAAAAATGACCGCGCAAAACTGTTACGAAATTCGTGGGTACTCGCCTGCACTGTACGTTTGCGCTCTCGGCTTCCCCGCGCTCAACTTCTCTCAGCCTATCTCCCGCTTGGGCTCCACGCGTGCGTTCCCCACCGAAGGTGGAAGTACCAGTGTGCGACGCATACAGCCGTTTCCAGGCTGGCAAGCTTGATGGTCAGCCAGAGGGGCCTGCAGATCGCGTTCGGTGAGCAGCATGAAGGCAAGGCCTCCTTTCAATGAGCATGCTTGAACGTCTTGAGGGCGGAGATCAGCAGGATGACACCCAGACCGGTGACGAGGATTTCAGGCGGCACCAGCCCCAGCAACAGTCCACCCACGCCGGCGCCGAGGATCGACCCAGCCACCATCCAGCGGAACAACGGGCGTTCCGACTTCAGCACGGCGAAGGCTTCGGAACCACTGTAGCGGGCAAAGCCGACGATCATGGTCGGCAGGCTGACCGTCAAGGACAAGCTTCCAGCCAACTTGATGTCGATTCCGTAGAGCAGCACGATGGTCGGGATCAGCAGCTCACCGCCAGCCACACCGAGTAGGGCCGCTACCGTACCAATCCCAAACCCGGCTACCAACCCCGCAAAGATGCGTACCGGCCCGGGCTCGAACCAGAGCGTACCGCCGTCGTGCAGTCCCAGCCACGACTCCGACAGCATCAGCAAGGCGAGCCCGAGCAGCAGCACCATGATGACCACATTGAGTTGCTTGCGATGCATCGTCATGGCGTGGCCCGCTGCCCACCAGGCGCCGACGAGACTGCCGGCGAGCAGGTTGAGGATGACATCCCAGTGCTCGAACAGTTGATCGACGGGGATCGTTCTCAACCGGAAGAGCAGCGCTGAAGCCACCACGACCAGGCTCATGGCCTTGTTGAGAATGACGGCCTCCAGCGTGGAAAGCCGAAACAGCCCGACCAGGACCGGCAAGCGGAATTCCGCGCCACCCAGACCGATCAGCCCACCCAGGGTGCCAATCAGTGAGCCCGCGACAAAGCCCTGACCTGCGCGCTTTTGCGTGCTCATGATTGCTCCCGGCCCATATCGGCGGTGACATCGCCGGGCAGGAGAAGACAGCACGGCGCCTTCACGGCACGGGCCGTCTTCTCCATGAAATTCGCCGCCACAGGTACATCGGCAGCTTGAGCCCCAAGCCCAAGCGCTAGTGTGGCCCGTAGGCCTCTCGAAAACACAGTTTGCATTGCATCGCTCCACAGGCAGTCATCACATGAGCTTGTCGATATTCTGACAGCGTTAGGTCAAAAACGACATAACGATCCACGTGACGCAAGTGACATGCCATGCGAAGGATCAAGTAGGGAAAATCAGTCCGCGAGCGCGAGCAAAGCCTGTAACTCGCGCTCCGAAGCCGCGTTGATGCGTTGTTCTAGCGCGACATAACGGCAAACTAGTTCCTGGCCGAGCGGTGTCAGGTGGGCACCGCCACCTCCTTTTCCGCCTGTCGCAGTGTCGACAACCGGACGGCCAAAGCCCTGATTGAGGGAGTCGATGAGTAACCATGCCCTCTTATAGGGAATGCCCAGTGCCCGCGCGGCGGCAGCGATGGAGTGCATCTGGCCGACTTTCTCCAGCAGGTCGATCTTGCCGGGGCCAAGTGCGATGTCCTTCCCGATGTAGATGCGAGGGCGGATGCGGATGGATGAAGGGACGGTGGCAGTCATGGGTAGAGCTTACCTTGCCGGACAACCCGCCTCTATCCCATGCTGGCCCCAGCCCCCTTGCCTCCATACTGGCGAACGTTATTCTCACTGCCTAAGAAGCTCTAATTCCCCCCTGTTCACGATGGTCGAATTTCGTTAACCTCGGCCTTGTTTCTTTGAATAGAGGACATGGCCAAAGCACTTCTCGACGACGATCTGTGGGCCTTGATCGAACCGTTGCTCCCTCCCGCCAAGCCCCGTCGGAACAAATATCCGGGGCGCAAGCCGCTCGATGATCGAGCGGTTCTGACCGGCATCCTGTTCGTCCTGCAAAGCGGCATCCCTTGGGAGATGCTGCCCCAGGAAATGGGCTGCGGCTCGGGCATGAGTTGCTGGCGGCGCCTGCGCGCCTGGCAGGAGGCCGGTGTCTGGGACAGGCTGCATGAGGTGCTGTTGGCCCGCTTGCGCACGGCCGACAAGATCGATTGGTCCCGTTGCATCGTCGATTCTTCCTCCATTCGTGCTGTGGGTGCGGGTCAAAAACAGGACCCAATCCCACCGATCGCGCACGCCCCGGCTCCAAGCACCACCTGATCACCGAAGCACAGGGCATTCCGTTGGCGGTCATCCTGACCGGCGCCAATCGCAACGACGTCACCCAACTTTTGCCCTTGGTCGAAGCCATTCCACCTATTCGTGGCAAGCGGGGGCGCCCACTCTCCAAGCCTCGAATCATCCAGGCCGACCGTGGCTACGATCACGACAAGTACCGCCGGCCCCTTCACGCTCAAGGCATCAAAACCGAGATCGCCCGGCGCAACACGCCGCACGGCAGCGGCTTGGGCAAAACCCGCTGGGTGGTCGAGCGAACCATCGGTTGGCTCCACAACTACCGACGCCTGCGGGTTCGATTTGAGCGATTGGCCGTCATTCACGAAGCCTTTATCAAGATCGCCTGCAGCCTCATTTGCTGGCGAAAACTGAACTGCGCGAAAAACTCATTTTGTTAGAGCTTCTAACTCATCACAAGCTCAGCATCAGATAGGGCTATTCCTGCTTCCGACTTCTGTCGCCTTTGGCTGACTCTATCAAGCGCTTCTTTCCTCGTTGGCAGTGTTCGAGGGTACGTTTTGCGTGTGAAGGAGGCCTTCCTGCCCACCGCATCAGAGACCGTGCGCCACTGCTGCATCCACAGATTAAGCCTTACCCGCTCGATCACCGAAGCCCACTAGAGATATTTCACGAATATCATGAGCGCGACCGGCATCTCGGACATCGATGATTGGTTACATCCTCGTCCAAGGCGTCCGCTGTTCTGCTGGCGATTGCCACAACTCACTCTTTATTCGGACCCATGGAACACCTTAAAATCCAGCCTCCAGATCCGGACGTTCCCCCACGCTGATCTGGATCTGCGCCTTGGCACGAGCGTAGGTGGCCAGCGCGTCGAGGTAGTCCAGGTAGGTGTCGTCGGCCGTGCGCTGGGCGTTCAGCAGTTCCAGCAGGGAGGCCGCGCCCTTCTGGTAGCTGATCCGGAAACCTTCCAGCACACGCTTGTTCTCGGCCAGGGTGGTGCTGCGGTAGGTCTGCACGACGTTGAGGGCCGAGCGGTACTGGGCGACGGCCGTCTCCACGTCGGCCTTCACGCGATTCAGCGTGGACGACAGGCCCAGTTCCGCCTGGGTCACCGCGGCACTGGCCTGGACGATGTCCCCCTGCTGCAGGCGCGACAGCGGGATCGGCACAGACACGGACAGGCCGAGGATGCGCGAGCGTTCCGAGACGTTCTCCACCGGCGCAGTGCTGGTCATGGAGACGCCCACATCCACGTCCACCCAGCGGTTGGCCTTGGTCAGGTCGAGCTTGCTGCGCGCCGACTCCAGGGCGCTCTTCGCCAGCACGACGTCGGAGCGTTTCTGGCTGGCGCGTTCGATCAGCGTTTCGGCGGGCGGCAGCTCGGTCAGCTCGGCCAGCTCGGCATCCGGGCGGCGCCCGGCGAAACGCTCGGCGAAGCGGGCGCCGAGCGGCACGGACAGGCGCGCCTCGGCGCCGGCCAGGTCGGCCCGCGCCTTTTCCACGTCCTTGCCGTAACGCTGCGCCTCGAGGATGGACTGGGAGAGCTCCAGGCGGCCGATGGCGCCGGCCTTGAGGCGGGTTTCGTTGGCGGCGACGACGTCCAGCAGGGCCTTGTGGGAGAGCTCCTTCCGCGCATAGGTCTCGCGCGCCTGGATCAGGGTGACGAAGGCGTCGAGGGCATCCGACGACAGGCCGTAGAAATAGTCGCTGAGGCCCGTTTCGGCGAGCCGCAGGTCGGCCTTTGCCGCGTCGATGCGGCGGCCGCGCTTGCCGGCGGTTTCGATGGTCTGGGACAGCCCCAGGGTGTTGGGGCGCGTGGCGGTGGGCTTGCTCTCGCGGGCCAGCTCGCGGGAGGTGCCGAAGCTGAGCTGCGGATCGGGGCGCACGCCGGCGAGGTCGATGCCGGCCCGCGCGGCCACGACGTTCTGCCGCTGGGCCGCGTAGTCGATGCTGGACTGCTCGACGGCCGACAGGTACTCGGCGAAATGCAGGGGCACTGCGTTCTGCGCCTGGGCGATGCCGTACAGGCCGGTCAGGGCCAGGCCCAGCAGCGTGCGGCGACAGCCGCTGCGGATGAATGCGATGTTCATTGGGTTACCCCCTGCTCCCCACGGCCGTCGTTGGGGTAAAGCCGGGCAAAGCGTTCTTCAACAAGGTAATAAAGGCTGGGCAAGAGAAGTAGCGTCAGCAGCGTGGCGCTCACCAGGCCACCGACGACAACGGTGGCCAGCGGGCGCTGTACGTCCGATCCCAGCCCGACTGCCAGCATGGCCGGCGTCAGGCCGAGGGCGGCAACCGTCGCGGTCATCAGCACCGGACGCAGGCGCTCGGTGGCGCCCCTGACGACGGCATCGGCCAGCGTTATGCCCGGCGTGTCACGCAGGCGGTTGAGATTGGAGAGCATGATGATGCCGTTCAGCACGGCCACCCCGAACACGGCGATGAAGCCGACTGCGCTGGAGAGGTTGAAGGTCATGCCGCGCAGATGCAGGGCCGTTAGGCCGCCGATGGTGGCAAGCGGCACGACAGCGAGGATCAGCGCCGGCTGGCGGAAGTTGCCGAACTCGCCGTAGAGCAGGACGAACATCAGGATCAGGGCCAGCGGCACGATAACCACCAGTCGCCCCATGGCGCGCTCCTGGTTCTCGAACTGCCCCCCCCACACGAGTTCGATCTTGCGGGGATCGCGCTCGACCTTCTCGTCGAGGGCCGCACGGGCTTCCGTGAGGAAGGACGCCAGGTCGCGGTCGCGCAGGTTGAGGCGGACGGTGAGGTGGCGCCGCATCATCTCGCGGGTGACAGTGGATTCCCCTTCTTGCAGTTGTATATCTGCCACCTGTGCCAAGGGCACGTAGGCGCCGGTGCTGGTGGTCAGAAGCAGGTTGGCGAGGGATTCCGGATCGCTGCGGGAGGCACTGGAGAACTTGACGCCCACATCGTAGCGCTTCTCGCCAGCGAACATCTGGGTAATCGGGGCGCCCCCGAGGCCAGTCTCGATCAGCTGGGCCACGTCCGCCGCGTTGATCCCGAAGCGGGCAGCGGCGGTTCGGTCGAGGGTGATCTTGACCTGGGGCAGCGGCGGTTCCTGGTCGATGGTGACATCCACCGCGCCGGGGATGGCGTGCAGGACATCGACAATCTGCGTAGCAACCCGGCGCAGATCCCCGAAATCATCGCCGTAGATCTTCACCACCAGTTCCGAGTGGGCGCCCGCGAGCTTGTCCATCACACCGTCGATCATCGGCTGCGTGAAAGCGACCTGGGTCCCCGGTAGCTGGGCAAAGCGCTTCGACATCTGGTCGATGAGTTCGAGCTTGCTGATGTGCTCCGGCCACGAATCATACGGCTTGAGACCGACGCTGACCTCGATGTGCGACGGCGTCCACGGGTCGGTGCCGTCGTCGTTGCGGCCGAGCTGGGTGACGATAGTGGACACCTGGGGGAATTCCAGCGTGGTGTTGCGCAGTTCGGTGGCCATCTGGCTGGCCTTGTCGAGGGAGATACCTGGCGGCAGCTGAACCTGCAGCCAGATGGAGCCCTCGTCCAGGTAGGGAAGAAAGTCGCGCCCGATGGTGCCGGCCAGGCCGAGCATGGTGACGAGGGCCAGTACGAACACCACGACCATCCGCCGCCGGGCATGCAACAGGCGCGGCAGCAGGTCTTGGTAGCCGCGCACGATGCGTTCCAGCAGCGGGTTGTGGAAGGCCTTGCGGGGCTTGCGATAGGCCAGGTAGGCGAGACCCGGCACCAGCAACAGGGCGGCGAGGATCGCTCCGACCAGTGCGAAGCCGACCGCGAAGGCCATCGGCGTGAACAGCTTGTATTCCACCCGCTGGAAGGTGAACAGCGGAAGGTAGGCGGTCATGATGATCATCATGCCGAAGAAGATCGGCTTGCCGATCTGCAGGCAGGCGCTCAGGGCTTCGGCGGCGGTCAGCTCCCGGTCCTGATTCTCCTCACGCAGGCGCAGGATGTTCTCGACGACGACGATGGCGCCGTCCACGATGATGCCGAAGTCGATGGCACCGAGGGACAGCAGGTTGGCCGGCACCTTGAAGTGGTGCATCAGGATGAAGGTGGTCACCAGCGACACCGGGATGGCGACCGCGGCAATCAGCGCGGCACGGGGGCTACCCAAGAACAACAGCAGGACCAGCACGACCAGGATGATGCCTTCGCTGACCGTCTTGCCGACGGTGTGCATGGTGGCGCCGATGAGGTTGCTGCGGTCGAGGTAGGGAACCAGCTTGACGTCACCGGGCAGCAGGTGGTGGTTGAGATCGTTTACCGCGGCATGCACGCCGTCGAGCACCTTGGACGGATTCTCGCCCTTCAGCAGCAGGACGATACCGGACAGGGTGTCGGGATTGCGGTCCTTACCGAGGATGCCGCGACGCTCGATGTTGCCGATGGTGACCTCGCCCAAGTCCTTGATCAGGACAGGCACGCCGTTCTTCTGCTTGACCACCACGTTGGCCAGATCGTTGAGGTTCTCGATCAGGCCGACGCCGCGGATCACGTAGGCTTGTTCGCCACGCACGATGAGACTGCCGCCCGCATTGGCGCTGTTGTTGGTGATGGCGTCCTTGACCTGCTGCAGGGAGACACCGAACTGCATCAGCTTGTTGGGCTCGAAGACCAGCATGAACTGGGTGGTCAGGCCACCGAAGTTGGTCACGTCGGCGACACCGGGAATCTGCTTGAGACGCGGAATGACCTTCCAGAACTGGATGTCGGACAATTCGCGCAGATCGCGAGTCGGCGATTCCAGGGTATAGCGGTAGATCTCGCCAATCGGTGAGGTCAGTGGGTCGAGACCCGGCTGCGCGCCGTAGGGCAACTGGACTTCGTTCATGCGCTCCTGCAAGCGCTGGCGCGACCAGTAGTTCTCGATGCCGTCCTCGAAGACCACGGTGATCATCGACAGGCCAAAGGTGCTCTTCGAGCGCATCACGTGCATGCCGGGCGTGCCCATGATGGCGCGCTCCAGCGGAATGGTGATCTGCTGTTCAATCTCCTCCGCAGCCAGGCCGTTTACCTGGGTGATGACCTGGGAGGTGACGTCGGCGATATCCGGGTAGGCTTCGATGGGCAGCTGGGTCCAGGTGAAGGCACCGTAGATCCCGGCGAAGAGGAACACCAGCCAGACGACGACCCGTCGCTGAAAGCACAGGGTGACGATCTTCTCAATCATTCAGCGTCACCCCTTCCTGGGTGACGACACGGTCGCCGGCCTTGAGCCCCGAGACGATCTGAGCGAGCTCACCTGCCTGCACCCCCGTTTTGACGACACGGGGTTCGAACTTCCAGGGGCCGACCTCCACGTACACCCGCGTATCGAACGCATTTTGCAGCAAGGCGGTCTTGGGAATGACCAGCGCCTGCGGGTGCTGGGTCAGGAAGGTCACCCGACCGAACATCGCAGGCCGATAGTGGGCCTGCGAGTTCTGCAAGGCAATGCGCGCTGTGCTCGTACGGGTATCCGGATTGAGAATTTCACCGAGCGAGAACACCTTGCCACTGATCGGCTCCTCTGGGTATGCATTCAGCACGATGTCTCCCGCGGCACCGATCTCGATGCGGCTGAGGTCCTTCTCCTGGACGTTGGCGGAAAACCAGACCTGGCTGAGGTCAGCGACGGTCAGGATCGGCTGGCTGGGATCGTTCCAGTAACCGCCCGCCGCGGCGGTCATGTCCACCACACGGCCAGAGATGGGCGACCGGACGACGACATTGCGACCAGCCGCCGCCGCGGGCTTGTCGGGATCGAAGCCGAGCTGGGAGAGGCGCGCCCGGGCAAATGCCACATCGTTCTTGGCATTGGCAAAGGCTTGTTCGGAAGCCTCCACATCGCGCCGGGCAGCAATCTCGGCCTGGGACAGCTCCTTTTGACGACGATATTCCAGTTCCGCGGTGCGCAAGGCGGATACCGCCTTGCTGTGGTCAGAAAAGGCCGATGCAACGTCGGCTGAGTCGATGGAGAGCAGCGGATCACCCGCCTTGACCGCGTCGCCCAGCCGCTTGTAAATGGCCACGATGCGCCCAGCGACCGGGGAGCTGATCTTGACCAGCTTGCCGGGGTCGGCCTCGATCTGGCCGGGGATCGTCAAGGGTTCCGAAATCGAACGCTGCTCGACGACACCGATCTTGAGCTTAGTACGCAATGGAGAATGCTCTGGAACCACGATGAAGGCCCCGTCCCGATTGAAGAGCGTCGGCTCTGGTGCGGCAGTGGGTTTCTCAGAACAGGCGCCCAAGAGCAACACCAAGATCGGAGCACATCTCCACAATGTCTTCACTACACTCTCCCAAATACAAAGTACCGCAACGATCACAATGCCCCTCACCACCCACTCAGGAGGGGGCTGTTCTATGCAAGGCCGTTTTTCGCCGAGCCCGACGACATGAACACCCCAAAATAGGGGGCGTGTAATGATAGGTCTGGGCTGCGACTGTAATATTACGGTCGTAATTTCCAGGGTCGCTGCTGCCGCCGCGTCCCCCCTCTGTGGACTACTGCCAGCCGAAGCGCCGGCTGTAGAAGGCCTTCATGGCCTGGGTCAGCACCATGTAGCCGGCCAGGATCGCCGCCAGGATGGGGAAGTAGGACCACGGCAGCGCCTGCAGCTTGAAGTAGTGGGCGACCGGCCCCATCGGGATGAAGACACCCAAGGCCATGATCAAGCCGGTGGCGATCATCAGCAGGCCCCCCGGACGGCTCTGCACGAAGGGGATCTTGCGGGTGCGGATCATGTGCACCACCAGGGTCTGGGTCATCAAGCCCTCGACGAACCAGCCGGACTGGAACAGGGTCTGGTGTTCCGGTGTGTTGGCGCCGAAGACGAACCACATGACCAGGTAGGTGGTGATGTCGAACACCGAGCTGACCGGCCCGAAGAACAGCATGAAGCGGCCGATGTCGGCCGGGTTCCAGCGCTGGGGATCGCGCACCAGCTCCTCATCCACGTTGTCGAAGGGAATCGCCACCTGCGAGAAGTCGTAGAGCAGGTTCTGCACCAGCAGGTGCATCGGCAGCATCGGCAGGAAGGGGATGAAGGCGCTCGCCACGAGCACCGAGAAGACGTTGCCGAAGTTGGAGCTGGCGGTCATCTTGATGTACTTGAGCATGTTGGCGAAGGTCTTGCGCCCCTCGACGACGCCTTCCTCCAGCACCATCAGGCTCTTTTCGAGCAGGATGATGTCGGCGGCTTCCTTGGCGATGTCCACCGCCGTGTCCACCGAGATGCCGATGTCGGCAGTGCGCAGGGCCGGCGCATCGTTGATGCCGTCGCCCATGAAGCCGACCACGTGGCCGTTGCCCTTGAGCGCGCGGACCACCCGTTCCTTATGAGCGGGCGTCAGCTTGGCGAAGATGTCGTGGGTCTCCACGGCTTCGGCGAGCTGGGCGTCGTCCATGCGCTCCAGGTCGGAGCCGAGCAGCACCTGCTGGGTCGGCAGGCCGACCTCGCGGCAGATCTTGGCGGTGACCAGCTCGTTGTCCCCGGTCAGCACCTTGACCTTCACGCCGTGGGCGAACAGGGCGTTGAGGGCCGGCTCGGTGGATTCCTTGGGCGGATCGAGGAAGGCCACGTAGCCGATCAGGGTCAGGCCGGCCTCGTCGGCGACACCGTAGGATTCCTTATTGGGCGGCAGCTCCCGCGCGGCGACGGCCACCACCCGCAGGCCGTCCTCATTGAGGTCGGCGGTCACCTCGCGCACGCGGGCCAGCAGCTCGGGCGTCAGCGCCTCGTCGGCCTCGCCGTGGCGGACCCGGGCGCACACCGCCAGGATCTCCTCGACGGCGCCCTTGCAGATCAAGAGGTGGTGGGATTCGTGCTCGGCAACGACCACCGACATGCGACGGCGCTGGAAGTCGAAGGGGATCTCGTCCACCTTGCGGAAGTTGCTGGCCGGGTTGAGTTCCCGGTGCACCTCGGTGTGCTCCAGCACCGCCACGTCGAGGAGGTTCTTGAGGCCGGTCTGGTAGTAGCTGTTGAGATAGGCCGCTTCCAGCACGTCGTCCGACTCCTCGCCCCACACGTCGGTGTGGCGGGCCAGGAAGATCTTGTCCTGGGTCAGCGTGCCGGTCTTGTCGGTGCACAGCACGTCCATCGCGCCGAAGTTCTGGATCGCGTCCAGGCGTTTGACGATGACCTTCTGGCGGGACAGGATCACCGCGCCCTTGGCGAGGGTCGAGGTGACGATCATCGGCAACATCTCGGGGGTCAGGCCGACTGCGATGGACATGGCGAACAGGAAGGCTTCGGTCCAGTCGCCCTTGGTGAAGCCGTTGATGAACAGCACCAGCGGCGACATCACGAACATGAAGCGGATCAGCAGCCAGGCCACCTTGTTGACGCCGGCCTGGAACTGGGTCGGCGCGCGGTCGGTGGCCGTCACCCGCTGGGCGAGGGCGCCGAAGTAGGTGCGCGCGCCGGTACCGACGACGACGGCAGTCGCCGAGCCGGAAACCACGTTGGTGCCCATGAAGACGATGTTGTCCAGCTCCAGCGGATTGGTTGCCGACAGGTCGCGCAGGCGTGCGAACTTCTCCACCGGCAGGGATTCGCCGGTCATCGCGGCCTGGCTGACGAACAGGTCCTTGGCCGCCAGTACGCGGCAGTCGCCGGGAATCATGTCGCCGGCCGACAGGGCCACCAGGTCGCCGGGCACCAGCTGGGCGATCGGCACTTCCTCCCGGTGGGCCGGATGGACGTGCAGCTGGACGTCGAAGTAGCGGCGGGCGTCTTCGGCCGCGTCCTCGCTGAGGTCGCGGCGGATCACCGTGGCGGTGTTGCTGACCATCGCCTTCAGCTTGTCGGCGGCGATGTTCGACTTGCGCTCCTGCCAGAAGCGGATCGCCACCGACAGCACGACCATGGTGCCGATCACCAGGGTGGCCTTCATGTCCTCGGTGACGTAGGAAATGACTGCCAGCAATGTGAGGAGCAGGTCGAAGGGGGTCTTGTAGCAGTGCCACAGGTGCAGCCACCAGGGCAGCGGCTTTTCCTGCTCGACCTCGTTGAGGCCGACCTGTTCGCGGATCAGCTCGGCCTGGGCGGCGCTGAGGCCGTCGGGATGGCTGTCGAGCTGCTTGAGCAGCACGTCGGGCGTGCTGCGGGCCGCCGCCGCCAGGGTCTGGGCGAGAGACGGCGGGACTTCGCGGCTGACCGTGGTGCGCGACAGGCTGTCGAGCAGCGCGAGACGGCGGAAATGACGGCCGAAGCCGCGGCTGCGGACGAAGGCCGCAAAGAGTTCCTTGAGAAACGTGAGACGCATGGAAACCTCCCCCCGTGTTCCTTCCTTCCTGGAACGCGGAATGGCAGCACGCCTGCCGGCGATGGGCAAGGCGTGGTACTGACGACTGGGAAGCGGTGGGGGAAGGCCGAGAACCGGCTTTCCGGCGCCACTACCCGCCTTGTTCAGGCAAAGGTAGTGGCAGGGCGTGACGCTGCGGTTACCTTGCCAAAGTGTGTTCGATCATGGATCGACTACCAGGACAGTCCACAAGGACACCCCCACAAAATTTGACAGGCGAAATTTAACAGTTCCAATGAACGCTGGCAATATCCTATCCAGGGGGATAGGATATGGGCACTATGTCGCTACACACATCCCACCCTGAAGTCCTCACCCGCCTGAAGCGCGCCCACGGTCACTTGAAGAGCATCATCCAGATGCTCGAAGAAGGCCGAGGCTGCCTGGAGGTCGCCCAACAACTGCAGGCCGTTGAAAAAGCCGTTGCCAACGCGAAACGAACACTCGTGCATGACCACATCGACCACTGCCTGGAACATGCGGTCAGCGAGGGCACGCAGAGCGCGGACGACACCATCCGCGAGTTCAAGGCCATCACCAAATATCTCTAAGGCACAGTCCTCTCATGACGGAGTTTTCTACGCTTCTGCAAACGGGGGCCGCAAACGCATGGCTGTTCATCCCCAGCGCGATCTTTCTTGGGGCCTTACATGGTCTTGAGCCGGGCCACTCTAAGACCATGATGGCCGCGTTCATCATCGCGGTGCGCGGCACGGTAACTCAGGCCGTTCTACTGGGTTTGGCTGCAACACTTTCCCACACGGCAGTTGTGTGGGTCATTGCCCTTGGCGGCATGTACTTCGGGCAGCAATGGAATGCGGAAGCCAGCGAACCCTACCTGCAGATTGCCTCCGCGGTGCTGATTGTCGGTACTGCGTCATGGATGATCTGGCGTACCGTACGACAAGAGCGCAGTTGTTTTCACGATCATGACCATGAGCACGGCCATTCCCATGACGAGGTAAAGCGCATCGATACCGGCCATGGCGTTGTCCGCCTGGAAGTTTTCGAGGACGGGGTGCCGCCACGCTTCCGCTTGCGTCACGACGGCAAACGCGGACACGCCTGGGCGGCCGACCAGATCAGGATTGAAACTGAGCGCCCGGATGGTCACCGTCAAACTTTCAGCTTCGTACAGCGGGATGACTTCCTGGAGTCGGAGCAGGAGATCCCCGAGCCCCATGAGTTCATCGCACGCCTGCACTTGGGGCACGGGCATCACAGCCACGACTACGACGTCGAGTTTGCCGAACACAACCATCACGCCATCCAGGACTACGCAGGGTTGGATGTTTCGGCCCCCGGCTACCAGGATCCGCATGAACTGGCTCACGCGAACGACATCCGCCACCGCTTCGCCAACCGGGATGTGACGACCGGACAGATCATCGTGTTTGGCCTGACTGGCGGACTGATTCCCTGCCCAGCATCGATCACCGTTCTCCTGCTCTGCCTGCAACTCAAGCAAATAGCACTCGGTGCGACTCTCGTGCTGGGTTTCAGCATTGGGTTGGCGCTCACCATGGTGGCCTCTGGCGTCCTAGCGGCCATGAGTGTCAAGCACATATCGAAACGGTGGAATGGTTTTGGTGGGTTCGCGCGCAGGGCACCGGTCATGTCCGGTGCATTGATTCTGATGGTCGGCGTCTATGTCGGGTTTCAGGGGATCCAGGCACTGGCTTGATCCCCAACCCAAGGAATTCTGAATGAACGATTTGAGAGAAGTTGCTGAGCTTGATGAAGAGAGCTCTCCCGAAAGGGAGGCGGCAACCAAGCGTTGCACCTGGATCAGCGTAATCGTCAATATTGCGCTGACAGTAGTGCAGGTGCTTGCCGGCTTCCTCTCTGGCTCTCAAGGCCTGATTGCCGACGGCGTGCACTCCCTGTCCGACCTCATTGCTGATTTCGTCGTCCTCCTGGCCGTGCATCACAGCAAGAAGGAGCCTGATGCTGACCACCACTACGGGCATCAGCGTTATGAGAATGCGGCCTCCTTGGTACTGGGTGGCCTGCTATCCGCAGTCGGTGTCGGAATGGTGCTGTCGGCAGTGCATAAACTGCAGACACCCGAGTCCATTCCCACCGTGCATTTGCTTGCGCTCTGGGTGGCACTCGCTGCCCTGATCGCCAAGGAGGTGCTGTTCCGTTACATGCTGAAAGTGGCCAAGCGCGTGCGCTCCAGCATGCTTGTCGCGAACGCTTGGCATGCCCGTTCCGACGCAGCCTCATCCCTGGTGGTAGGGATCGGCATCGCCGGCAATCTGCTGGGTTTTGCGCTGCTTGATCCGATTGCCGCCCTGGTAGTTGGATGCATGGTCAGCAAGATGGGATGGAGCTTCATGTGGGATGCCCTGCATGACCTCACGGACCGGGCTGCCGACGAAGAGCAGATCGCTGGGATCTCAACAACGCTGCTAGCCACGCCCGGCGTGCTGGGGTTTCATGAACTGAGAACACGCAAGACCGGCGACATGATCCTGGCAGACGTTCATCTGGAAATCGATGGAAGCCTGACCGTTACCGAGGGGCATGACATCGCCAAGCTAGCCCGCGTCAACGTGATGGTCAAACATCCTGTGCTGTACCTGCTCGTCCATGTCGATCCGGTGATACCGCACGAATGACCACGTGCCAACAACGCTAAGTCGGGAAGCAGGTCGGTCGATGTATGAGGCCAAACGGGCCGGTGACGGCTGAACGCAGTCGCCTCATCCGGAAGAACGCGGCATCGGCTTCATACGCGCCGATGCCGCTGCAGGTCAGCTCTCGCCCTCTGGGCTTGACGATGGATCACCCGTCTCCGGCGAGGCAGTCAGATCGCTGGGCGCGGCCGCTGACTCCGAAATCTCCTTCTCTCTCAGTCTCCTTACCCGATCTTCCTGGATCCCTTGCCAGAAGATCACCACCTCCATGCGCTGATTCGACGCCAAGTACGCCCAATACTTGAACCGTAGATCGATGAGTGTGAAAAGCTCTTCGTAGAAGGGTGCCAGTTCCCGCGTCGTCATGAGGCCCGCCTGCAAGTCCCAGTAGAGCTGCAAGCCCCTCTCATGTAGTTCGCGGGAGGATATCTCTTCAGATTGCGCCACCAGCAGCAGCGTGGTCACCAACGCCTCGAAGTTACACATTTCCAAAAGTGTGTTTTCGTCTGCCTCTTCGAAGGCTTTGAAACGTGGTTCCTGTTCCTCCCCACGAAGCTCTGCTTCAAAGAGCAAAGCGCGGACCTGGGGAGACAGTGCTCGCATCTCCGCCTCGATGGCGCGTCGGTCAAGTCTTTCTCTCTTGAGCAAGGCCCAAATCGGACTACGAAACCAGGCCGCGGTACCCGGGTAGTGAGTCTCGGCTTGATCAATCACATTCCTGGGGCCCGGTTTGTCTTTTGGGACCTTGGCCCCTCGTTCGTAGCCGTCCCACTTCCGCGGGCGTGCGACATCAGACGCACGCTTGCGCACACGCTCGCCGTCGAGAGCCATCTCGATCGCGTAGGCAGACGGTAAGCCCGACCGTAGTTTGACTGCGTGAAACCACATGCGTGTTCTCAGCTGATCAATGGGATCAGTGGGTGGGCGGCCGCGGCCCCGGGAATCGATTAGCGGCGTCGTCATATGCCATTGTCTCTGGAGTACCAAAAACTGGATTATGAGAGCGGGTGGAGAAAATTGCGACAAGTGGGAACACTGCGTGACATCGCGCTTCCGTACACGCTTTCTCTCATGCCATGACGACGACTATCGAAAATGAATCGCCCGAGGCTTGTGACCCCCTCCGCCAACAGTTGCGAGAGTCCCTGCTGCGTTTGCATGGACCTTTGATGGGGGGGCAGGAGTTGATGGCCGCACTAGGACATAAGTCCGCGGCCTCCATGCGACAAGCGAAGCGGCGCGGGCAGATCAGCGTTGTCTTGTTTTCTGTCCCGAACCGACGAGGCCTCTTTGCACTTACGCAGGACGTAGCTGATTGGCTAACGCAAATACGCTGCAAGCCCACCAAAGGAGACCTCGCTATTTAGCAGCGCAATTTTTTCATCCTGAAACGCAAACGCCCGGGGAGGCTGCCCCGGGCGTTGCGCACGCTACTTACTGCTGTGAGTCTTGGCGGACTACTGCAGTAGTATCGGCGGCGCTCGCCCCATCGTCAAGGTCGAATGTGGTCTTGGCGATTGGGGAGGCGTGCGGGATGGCCACGCCCTCACCCGACCAGCTCTGTCGGGTGTTTCCGAGAAAGGAAATCCGCCATGCGGCTCCCGGTACACCAGCAGCGAGACATCGCGCGCATGCATTTCTACGATCCAACGCAGTCCAATCGAGCCATTGCGCGTGGGCTTCATCTGTCACCCAATACCGTCGGCACACTCCGCGGCAAGATTGTCGAATCCGGGCTCACCTGGAATGAACTTCGAGACTTGGACGACGACCAATGGACCTCAGCACTCGACACCAAGAATCATTCGATCGCACAACGCAAGTTGGCGCCGGACTGGGAATGGGTCGATCAGCAAATGCAAGCCGAAGATGCCACTTTGAATCAAGTTTGGCTTGAGTGGCGAGCGCAAAGTCCGGATGGCATTGGATTTACTCAGTTTTGTACGCAATACAAGACTTGGAAGCGTGCGCAGCATATCGTGATGCGCCAAGTGCATGAGCCGGGAAACAGTTTGTTTGTCGATTTTGCCGGGCGAACGGTTGAGATTCGTGACCCTAACGGGGGGCCATCTTCGTATGCCCAGATATTCGTGGCGGCCCTAGGGTATTCCAGTTTGACTTACATCCAGGCTGTTTTCTCTCAAAGAATAGAGGACTGGATTCAATGTCACATTGATTGTTTTGCGTACTTGGGCGGGGTGCCGGAATGGGTTGTACCAGACAACCTCAAGGCTGCTGTACTGCGAAGAATGCGCGATGAGATCATCATCAATCCAGCTTACCGTAGCTGTCTTGACTACTATTCGACAGCGCCAAGACCAACCGGCGTGCGTAAGCCCAAGCACAAATCCAAGGCGGAAGTGGCGGTTAAGATTATCCAAAGGGGAATCATATTCCGTCTTCGTAATCACGTCTTTTTCAGTTTGGAAGAACTGAATGCTGAACTTTGGAAAGGTATGGAGGCGCTTAACCGGCATCCGTTCAAGAACATGCCGGGTTCTCGAATGGAGCGCTTCACAGAAGTCGAAAAGAACAAACTCAAACCTCTTCCCGACTTCCCATACGAGCTCTGCAATTGGCGTTATCGCGTTCGGGTGGGAGATGACTATCATGTCGCACACGGTCGAAGCCACTATTCAGTTCCGCACACCTTGCGCGGCGAATACGTAGATCTGAGGTATACCTCGACGATGTTGGAAGTCATGCATCGCAATCGAAGAGTTGCATTGCACGAATTGCTCAAGGAGCCCGGCGGTGTGTCAACAAAGGATGAACACAGGCCAATCGCTCACATTCGCGTTCTTGAGGGAGAGCCGAAAGCGTTGTTGACCTGGGCGGTGTCGGTTGGTGGAAAAACGGAAGAGATGATTCGCTATCATCTTGAATCCCGGAAAGACATGACCAATGGCCTCAAGGCCGCTCGACGGATTCGCAGTCTTGCCCATTTACACGGTGATTCGCGAATTCAGGAAGTGTGCGCTTACGCGCTCGCTTTGAATCTGACGGCGCTCCGGAGTATCGAATCGATTATCAAGCAATCCGCAGACAAGCAAGAGCTCGTTAAGGAAAATCTCACCAGCTCGCTTCCCAATCACGAAAATGTTCGTGGCGGTGATTATTTCGAGGTGCAATCATGACAGGCATTGTTAGCCGCACTATCGCCCAACTTCGTGCATTGAAAATGAATTCGATGGCTGGGGCCTATGAACTTCAACTCCAACAGCCCAAGTTACATGAAATTGGCTTTGACGAACGTTTTGCTTTGCTGGTCGATCAGGAGGCAAACGAACGTGAATCAAGGAAACTCACCCGTTTTGTGAGGGAGGCGGGATTTCCTGACAGGGCAAACCTCGAAGACATTGAGTATCGTCCTGAACGAGGCCTCGAAAAGCAGAGAATCGCATCGCTCGCAAATTGCGAATGGGTCAGCAAGCAACTTAACGTAATCATTCTTGGTTCGACGGGTGTTGGAAAGACTTGGCTCGCTTGTGCATTTGGAACGCAAGCGTGCCGCCTTGGATTCACTGTTGCGTTCTTTCGTGCAAGTGATTTGTATGAGCAAATATCCACCGCCATCCTAGATGGATCTTTAGCAAAGCTCAGGCAAAATTTGCATAAGCCATCATTGCTTATTATTGATGATTTCGGGCTAGGGCAGTTGACGTTACAGACAGCCCAAGTGCTGCTTGACGTTGTCGACCATCGCGCACGCAAAGGATCCCTGCTTATTACAAGCCAATTCCCCACTACGCAATGGCACGATCTCTTACCCGACAAAACACTTGCAGACGCCATTCTGGACCGGATCGTCCACCAGTCGCATTGTCTCACCTTGAAGGGCGAGTCCATGCGCAAGGTGAACGGGCGTAAGCGCCTGGAGGCAACATGATCATGGTGCCGTAGCGTATGCGCATGACGCCGTGACCGGTGCTCACGACGCCGGTCCGCTGTTCATGATCACCGTTGGGTGTGATCAGTTGCTATCAAGGCGGCTGATCACGTCCTACCGGACGGAGTGCGCATGACTGCCCGAAATCTGCAAGGAGAGAATCCGACGTATCTGAAAGTCCATGAACGCCTCGGCAAGGGCGCGACGCGCATCGTCTCGGCCTACATCCGCGAGTGGCGCGAGCGTCAGGCGCTGGGCGCAACGCTGAATCGCCACCCGCTCTTCGGCAACTGGCCGGAAGCCCTGCAGCTCAAGGCCAAGAGCCTGTTCGACGCCCTCCTCGCCCTGTCTGCCGAAGGTGCTGCCGCCGCAGAAGAAGCACTAAAGGTGCAGTTTGGGCAGCGCACCGCGGAGTTGCAGCAGATCACGGACGAGGCACGTCAGGAGTGCGCTGACGCTCAGGACAGACTGCGCAATGAGCGTGCCGAGACCGCGCGCCTGATAACCGAACTGGAAGCTCTCAGGGAGGCCGAACTGGCCCGCGAGGCCATGATCACGGATCTGCTTGCCCAGCGGGATCAGCACGTGGCGCAGATTGCCGAAAGCCAGCGGCAGGCCCAAAACCTGCGCGACGAACATCGCCTGCACGTGATGGAGCTCCACGTGCAGGCTGCGGCGGAACGCAATCGTCTGGTCGACGAGTTGCGCATAGAACGGGAACGTGCCGCCGGCGAGCGGGAACACCTGATGCGGCAGACAGATCAGCTGCGTCAGGATCACGCGGCCGCAGTACAGGAGTTGAGGCAACGCGCGACTGTGCTGGAGAGCAGTCTTGTCGTCCAACGGAAAAAAACCGAGGAGTCAGAAGTCCGTGGGGATGGCCTGGCCGCCCAAGTGCGTGAACTCGAGAGCGGTGTTCTGACGCGAGACCGGAGCATCGCCGATCTCCGGACAGAAATCGCGACGCAGCACAGCAGGTTGCTGGAGCTGACAGGCACGAGCGGCGGGCAGGCTGCCCGCATCGAAATCCTCGAGCAGCATCTCCAACGGGAGACTGCAAGGTCGACAAGTGCTGAAGCCCGCATCCAGGAGCTTCTGGTGCAACGCATCGCTACGCCGACCAATGTCCCGACCGCGTCTGACAAGCAGGCGTAATGCGTTACTGCAGGCGGGGCGGTGGTCCGGTCAGGGATTGGTTGTGGATTAACAGATCCTCGAAATCGACTGCCGGTACAGGCCTGGAGAACAAATAGCCCTGCATTTCGTCGCATTTGCAGGCCTTCAGGTAATCGCGCTGCACAACGGTTTCGATGCCTTCTGCCACCACCTTGAGTTTCATGCGGTGGGCCAGTTCGACGATGGAGACTGCGATCAGCCCTGACTCCGGGTCCGCCGTGATGTCCCGAACGAAGGATTGATCGATCTTCAAGGCGTCAATGGGAAAACGGCTCAGATAACCGAAGCTCGAATAGCCGGTGCCGAAGTCATCCAGCGATAGATTGACACCCAGTCCCTTCAGTCCATGCAGGACCTCGATGGTGTGCAGCGGATCGTCCATCAACATGCTTTCCGTCAGCTCGAGCTCAAGACTCCCCGCCGGGACGCCGTGGCGGGCCAGTGCATCGCTGACGACGTCCAGCAGCTTGCCGGAATGGAACTGGCGGGCCGACACGTTAACGGCCACCCTGCCCCAGGCGCCGAAGCGCGCCTGCCAAGCATGCAATTGCCGGCAGGCATCATCGATTACCCAGGTACCGATGGCAACGATGAGCCCCGTCGCCTCGGCCATCGGAATGAAGCTGCCCGGCCCATCCACCCGATCGCCCCGCGGCCAGCGGATCAGCGCTTCGGCGCCGGTGATGCGGCCATTCTGAAGATCCAGCTTGGGTTGGTAATACAGCGCGAATTCCTTGCGCCCGATCGCTCTGCGCAATGCCGCATCCAGTTCCAGCCGGGCAATGGCGTCCGCATTCATAGCGGCGGTGTAGAAACAGAAACGATTGCGTCCCTGAGCCTTGGCCTGATGCAGCGCGGTGTCGGCGTCCCGAAGCAGCTCGTTGGCGGTTTGTCCATTGTCGGGGAAGATGCTGATCCCAATGCTGGCGGTGATGTACAGTTCCGTTTCCTCCCCGAACCGGAACGGTGCCTCCAGCGCTGACAGAATGAACTGCGCCGCCTCCGCTGCGGTATCCGGGCTCGTCACCGACTCGAGGATCAGCAGGAACTCATCGCCTCCCAGGCGGCCGAGCGTGTCTTCACTGCGCACTCTGCCGCGCAAGCGTCGGGAAGTCTCCAGCAACAGCAGATCACCGGCCCGATGGCCAAGGCTGTCATTGATGATCTGAAAATGGTCCAGATTGATGAACAGCAGCGCCACCCGGTTGCTGCCCCGCCGCGCATGATCCAGGGCATGCTCCAGGCGGGACTGCAGCAGCAGGCGATTGGGCAGTTCGGTGAGCGGGTCATAGTGTGCCAGGTGCGCGAGCTGTTCCTCGCTGCGACGAACCTGGCTGATGTCGGTCAGCAGCCCCACGTAATTGGCAGTCTGCTGATGTTCATCAAGGACCCGCGATATGGTCATCCAGCACGGATACAGCTCGCCGTTCTTGCGTCGGTTCCACAGCTCCCCTTGCCATTGCCCGCTCTGGATCAGGCTAGTCCACATGGCCTGGAAGAACTCCGGACCGTGGCGGCCCGAGCGGAGCATGTTGGGATTACGGCCGAGCACGTCAGCTTCGCTATAACCGGTGATGTCCACGAAAGCGCGATTCACGGCAAGCAGGACTCCGCCCGCATCGGTGATCATCACGCCTTCCCGTGCGCTTTCGAATACGCTCGCGGCCTGGCGTAGTCGCGCCTCCCGTTCGAGCAGGGCCGCCTCTGCCGTCTTGCGTACGGTGATGTCTTCGACAACGGCTATGAAGTACTCGGGGGCACGTAACGCGTCGCGGACCAACGTCACGGTCAGATGGGTCCAGATCTCGCTGCCGTCCTTGCGGATGTAGCGCTTGTCGAGATCGTAACTGTCGATCTCGCCAGCAAGTACGCGTCGAACCAGAGCTTCGTCCATGCCCAAGTCGTCTGGATGGGTGATGCGCTGGAAGTTCAGTCGCAGCAATTCGTCCCTCGGATAGGCGACGATGTCGCAGAGCTTCCCATTGACCCGCAGCCATTGGCCATCCGGCGCCACGTGTGCGATGCCGACAGCTGCTTGTTCGAAGGTCGCCCTGAAGCGTTCCTCCAGATTCTGCAGCCGTGAGCCCACCCGCTGCCGTTCGCGCAGCAGGCCGGCCACGCGGGCCTGGACTTCGTTTGTCGAGAAAGGCTTATGAATGTAGTCCTGGACCCCGTGCTGCAACAGTTTGCTGCGCAGTGCGTCATCTGCCTTGGCGGTCAACATCACGATGGGCGTGTCGTCGAGCTGCGGGTAGCGTCTGATCTCTTCAACCAGTTGGTCGCCGCTCATGCGCGGCATCATCACGTCGGACAGGATAAGGGCGGGAAGCAGATCCAGCGCCATGTCCAGCCCGATCTGGCCGTCGAAGGCACTCGCAGTCTTGTAATGCTCCTTCAGCGAACCGACGATGAAAGCGTGCATGTCAGGATTGTCCTCGACGACGAGGATCAAAGGTGCCGTCGACGGTGCAGCGGTCATGCCAGGAGGGGGCGACCTCTGCACGGCATCCTCGACGTAGGCTGCCATCAGCTCGGACGTGTCCGTATCGTCCCCTGCGGTCGACAGCCCACCTGGCGCGATCATGGGAAGGAGCACGGAGAACAAGGCTCCGCCCTGGGACGCCGGGGAGACCGCAATGCTGCCCTTGTGCAACAGCACGAACTCCTTCGAGATCGCAAGGCCGAGACCGGAGCCGCCATGGCGACGCCCCGAACCATCGTCGAGCTGACGAAAGCGCTCGAAAACCTGCTGCCGCATCGGCTCCGGCACGCCCGGGCCGCTGTCGGCCACCTGGATCAAGGCCCGATCTTCCTGCACTTGCAGGCTGACCATGATCACACCACCGTCGGGGACAAACTTGAATGCATTCGACAGCAGGTTCAGCAGCACCCGTTCGCACTTTTCCGCATCGGCCTCAACTCCGAGTGTCGGCGGCGTATCGACCCGATACTCAATGCAGCGATCAGCCGCTACCGTATCGAAATGGGATGCCACCACACGTACCAGGCGCACAAGGTCGAAGCGTACGTAACGAAGCCCCATGCGGCCGGCATCGAGCCGCGCAATATCGAGCAGATTGTCTACCTGACGATGCAGCAGACGGGCATTGCGCAACACGACACTGAGCTTGTGCCGCTCGTCTTCATTCAGATGTGGGGAGTCGAGAAGGCCGGTCAACGGCCCGAGAATGAGCGTCAGCGGCGTACGTAGTTCGTGGCTGACATTGGAAAAGAATTGCGTCTTCAACTCGTCGAGCTCCAGCGTCTTCTGGTAAAGCTGGTCGAGTTCTTCGTTCGCGCTCTTCAACTGCGCACTGGCTTCGGCTACCTCGCGGGAACGGGCGAAAACCTCGGTCTCCATGCGCAGGGCCCGCTGGCGCAGGCTGTCATTGAGTCGTCCATCTTCAATGCCCTGCTGCTTGAGGCGCACGAATTCGGTTACGTCCTCAACCCGATGGATGATGTAGGCGAGCAGCCCGTCCTCGCCTGTCACCGGCGTGTTAAGCGGACTCCAGTAGCGTGACTCGAAACCGCCGCCCTCCTCTGCCGGACGTCGGATATCGTACTTCTGAACGGGCATGGCATCCGGCTGGCCGGTCTGCAAGACCCGTTTCAGTGAGGCCCTCAGATTACGAACGCCTTCAGCTGCGGGATCGCCGGGGTTGTCCGGAAAGACGTCGAAGATGTGCCTGCCCACAATGTCGTCCCGGCGCGTCATCGTTGCCCGCGAATAGGCTTCATTGACGGCAATGATCCGCAAGTGCTGGTCGAGAACCAGATAGAGACCCGGTGCGGCGTGAAACAAGCGCCGGTAATCAGGCTCGGGTTTCGCGACGTTTTCGCTAGCGTCCATGGCATACCCCTGCTCGCGTCGCATCTAGGCAAAGCGGTCGCACAGACATGTGGCCGCCGATCAGGCTCTAGCAGGCTACACTGTGGGTACTGACAAGCAGAGTGAAATACTCAACGCAATAGGGATTGGGTATTTCACACTTCCAGCGTGAAATACCCATTTTGGGTTATTGGGGTGCAACAGACGGCTTGCGGGCAATCAGGCCTATCAACGCAGAACGCCCCTTGTGGCCGCTCCCTTCCGTAATGTCCTCCTCGTATTCGACGAGTTCCTCGATTTCCCAACCGACGAAGGCTTCCCGCAGGATCTCTTCCGAGTAGAGGTTTTCTACAGCAGAGGGCCCGCCCGTTCCGTACTCGAGCTGCTTCGGCGTATAGCCCTGCAGCAGGATCCGCCCGCCGGGCCGGGTTAGTTGCTTCAAGACCTCAAACTGCCGCTCACGCCATTCAGGGCCAACGAACTGGATGAAAATCCCGATGACCCAGTCAAAATGCGCCTTCAACTCGGCCGGTGGCCAACCCGGCGCCAGCATGTCGGCCTGCAGGAAACGTACATCCACCTTCTTGCCGATCGCCAGACGCCGGGCCTTTTCCACGGCCACCGCAGAGATCTCGATGGCAGTCACCTCCAGCCCCTGCTCAGCCAGCCACACCGAGTTCCGCCCCTCCCCGTCCGCCACCGACAGCGCCCGGCTGCCGTCCTGCAGGCGCCCTGCCCGACGGGCCAGAAAGCGGTTGGGTTCGGTGCCGAACAGGTAGTCGTCACCGGCATCCTGGTAACGCTTGCTCCAAATGCTCTCTTGATTCATCGGACTGTCCTCCAAGGAAATGAGTGACTCGATCTTCCAGGGCATCGATCTGCCCATCCGAAGGGAGTGCGTGGCACCGCATAAAGTTCACGCGACACAGATTCTCGCCAAATTTGGCCTAACTTTACGAACATCTCTCTATTTCTGCTGTCGACTGAGCTTCTGGAAGCATGTAGCTTGTGTCCTTCCGCAACACCCCGCATTCCCTGGAGTAATACAGTGAAGAACAGCTTGATCCGGTCCTTGCTGGCCCTTGCCTTTGCCACGCCAGTCCTGTGCTCGGCACCGGCGATAGCCCTGGAGGCATCGGCAACGCAGCGTCTCGCCCCAACTACCGAACAGGCCCAGACCGCCTATCTGAGTGCACAACTGCTCGGACGATATCACTACAAGACCCAGCCCCTCGACGACGCCCTGTCCGAAAAGATCTTCAACCGCTATCTGAAGGCCCTGGACCCCGAGCGCCTGTATTTCACCCAGACTGACATCGACTCCTTTGCCGATGCGCGGACGCTGCTGGATGACGCGATCCAGCGTGGCAATCTGACGATTCCCTTTGCGATCTTCCAGCGCTACGAGCAACGCTCCGCGGAGCGTCTCAAGAAGGCTCGGGACCTGCTCAATCAGAATTTCGACTTCAGCTTAAACGAAAGCTACCCTTACATGCGCGACAAGGCGCCGTGGCCGAAGGACGAAGCCGAAGTCCAGGACCTGTGGCGCAAGCGGGTCAAGAACGACTGGCTGCGCCTAAAGCTCGCCGGCAAGGACGACAAGTCCATCCGCGAGACCCTGATCAAGCGTTACGACAACTATCTGGCCCGCGCATCGAAGAACAAGAGCGACGACGTGTTCCAGATATTCATGAACGCCTTCGCGATGTCCATCGAACCCCATACCAATTACCTGGGGCGCAGCGCTTCGGACGACTTCGATATTTCCATGCGCCTGTCGCTGGTAGGCATCGGTGCCGTGCTGCAGGAACGCGACGACTACATCACGATCCGTGAGCTGGTGCCAGGCGGTCCGGCAGCCCGTTCCGGAAAGCTCGCCGTCGGCGACCGCATCGTCGGCGTAGCCCAGACGGAAGGCCCGGTGGCGGACGTGGTGGGATCGCGGGTCGACGAGGTCGTCAAACTGATCCGCGGCGCCAAGGACACCAAGGTGACCTTGGACATCCTGCCAGCCGAAGCCGGGCCGGATGGCAAGCACAAGCTGGTCTCCCTGCTTCGGGACAAGATCAAGCTGGAGGAACAGGCGGCCAAGAAGTCGGTGATCAAATCGGGCGACGGGGCGTCTGCCCGTCGCATCGGTGTCATTACGCTGCCGACCTTTTACGAAGACTTCGAAGGCCGCCGCAAGGGCGACAAGGACTATCGCAGCGCCAGTCGCGATGTCGCGCGCCTGATCGATGAACTCAAGAAGGACAAAGTGGACGGCCTGCTCTTCGATCTGCGCAACAACGGCGGTGGCTCCCTGCGCGAGGCGGTGGAGCTTACCGGCCTGTTCATCGACAAGGGGCCGGTTGTTCAACAACGCCGGACGGACGGCAAGATCGGTATCGAGAGTGACGAGAACCCCGGCGCGGCCTGGGATGGCCCGATGGCCGTGCTGATCAACCGGGGCTCTGCATCGGCCTCCGAGATCTTCGCCGCGGCGCTGCAGGATTACGGCCGTGCGCCGATCATCGGCGAGCCGAGCTTCGGCAAGGGCACGGTCCAGACTCTGATCAATCTCGACGAAATCGCCAAGAACAGCAAGCCCAAGTTCGGTGAGCTGAAGATGACCGTCGCCCAGTTCTTCCGCGTCAATGGTGGGACGACCCAACTCAAGGGCGTGACCCCGGACATCCGCTTCCCGTCTGCGTCCGATACGGACGCCTACGGCGAGTCGAGCTATGACAACGCCCTGCCCTGGGTGCAGATCGATGCGGCAAGCTTCAAGCCGGCCGGCAACCTGAAGGAAGTGATCCCGACGCTGCAGACCCGTTATCAGGCGCGCATTGCCGCAGACAAGGATTTCCAGAGCCTGCTGGACGATATTGCCGATGTGCGGCGGCAGCGGGAAAGCAAGTCGATTTCTCTTAACGAAGCGGAGCGTCGCAAGGAAAAGGAGACGCGGGAAAACCGTCTCAAGCAGCGCGAGAAGGGCGACTTGAAGGGCAAGCTGGCAGCCTTGCGGGATGATGGCCTGCAGGCCGGCGAACGCAGCCTCGCGGCCGACCTGGCAGCAGAAAAGGCACGCAAGGATGTGAAGGATGTGCTGTTGGACGAGGCTGCACGGATCGTTGCCGATGAGGCCGATCTACTGTCGGGCAACGCTCAGATTGCAATGCGCAACCGTGGAGGACCGTCTCCCGTCGTGACCCGCTGATCGGGGCCTGATCCGTTCTCGCACCACCTGTACGTGTGGTGCTTTTTTTTGCCCCCCGGAAGCGCAAAGTGGCGGCTCCCATGGGAGTCGCCACTTGGGTACTGCCTTGCGTGCCCGGGCACGCGACGGACGGCTTACTTGTTGACCGCGTCCTTGAGCTTGGAGCCGGCGGAGAACTTCGGCTGCTTGGAAGCAGCAATCTGGATCTCTGCGCCGGTCTGGGGGTTGCGGCCCACGCGGGCGGCGCGCTCGCCAACGGCGAAGGTGCCGAAACCGACGAGGGTCACGCTTTCACCCTTGGCCAGGGTTTCGGTGATGATTTCGGTGAGGCTGTCCACCGCGCGGCCAGCGTCAGCCTTGGTGAGACCACTCTTGCCAGCCAGTGCATCGATCAGTTCAGTCTTGTTCATAGCTCGTCTTTTGTAGTGAAAGAAATGGGTGGATACAGGAGCTGCGACAGGTGACGCATTGCGCCCGCAGCGCTCTACACACCCGCGGGCGGTAGCTTACCCTGCTCTTTTCCGCCTGTGGCACGAATCTCAAGGTTTTACGCGCTTTTCAACAGATTTTGAGTCTTCCGGGCGGCATCTCAGGCGTCCGCAAGCTCTTTCAGGCGTTCAAGAGCTTCATCGATACGGTCCACGGCGAAGACCTGCATCCCCGCAATATCCTGTTTGGGGGCATTCGCCTTTGGTACCAGCGCCATCGTGAAACCGAGTTTGGCCGACTCCTTCAGGCGCTCCTGGCCCCGCGGAGCAGGCCGGATTTCGCCGGCCAAGCCCACTTCGCCAAACACCACCAGCTGTCGCGGCAGGGGCCGGTTGGTCAGCGAGGAAACAATTGCCAGCAGCACTGCAAGGTCGGCCGCCGGCTCGGTGATCTTCACCCCACCGACCGCATTCACGAACACGTCCTGGTCGAAGCACACCACGCCGGCGTGACGATGGAGCACGGCCAGCAGCATGGCCAGCCGGTTCTGCTCCAGACCAACGGACAGACGCCGGGGACTTGGGCTATGGGCGCTGTCCACCAGCGCCTGAATCTCCACCAGCAGGGGCCGCGTTCCCTCCTGTGTCACCAGCACGCAGGAGCCCGGCACCTGCTGGCCATGCTGGGACAGGAAGATCGCCGATGGGTTGGAAACACCGCGCAGCCCCTTTTCGGTCATCGCGAAAACACCCAGCTCATTCACCGCGCCGAAGCGGTTCTTGAAGGCCCGCACCAAGCGGAAGCTGGAGTGGGTGTCGCCTTCGAAATACAGCACGGTATCGACGATGTGCTCGAGTACCCTCGGCCCCGCCAGCGTGCCGTCCTTGGTCACATGGCCGACCATGATCAGTGTGCTGCCCCCTTGCTTGGCAAAACGGGTCAGCTGGGCGGCGCATTCGCGTACCTGGGCGACGGAGCCTGGAGCGGAGCCCAGGGTTTCCGAGTAGATGGTCTGGATGGAATCGATGACCGCCACATCGGGCTTGACGTCGCGCAGGCTGCCCAGAATGCGTTCGAGATTGATTTCCGGCAGCAACTGCAAACCGCGGGCGTCGAGCTGCAACCGTGCCGCGCGCAGCGCCACCTGCTCGGCGGATTCCTCACCGCTTACGTACAGCGCGCGCAGATGCTCGGAAAGCAAGGCCAGGGCCTGCAGCAGCAGCGTGGACTTGCCGATTCCGGGGTCTCCACCGATCAGCACGACGCCGCCGGGTACCAGGCCACCGCCCAGCACGCGGTCGAACTCCTCAATCCCGGTCGGCACCCGTGCAGATTCCCGCGGTTGAATGTCGGCCAGGGTTTGAAGGCGCCCGGAGTCGCCGGCCAGTGCAGAAAAGCGCCGCGCAACGGGTGCTTCCGGTTCAACGACCGATTCGACCAGGGTATTCCATGCGCTGCAATGCGGGCACTGGCCCTGCCAGCGCGGCGATTTGCCACCACATTCGGTGCACACATGCACCGTCTTGACCTTGGCCATCAACGACTCAAGCCCTTGACCTGCACCGGCACACGCGGCGCCAATGCGCAGAACAATTCGTAACTGATGGTTCCGGCCGCCGTAGCAACCTCGTCAGCAGCCAACCCGTCGCCCCACAGGGTGACCGGCGTGCCCACGCCAGCCTCCTCCAGATGGGTCAGATCACAGGCCAGCATGTCCATCGATACCCGGCCGAGCACGCGGGTCCGCCGCCCGCCGACCAGAATCGGCGTTCCGGTCGGTGCATGGCGCGGATAGCCGTCGGCATAACCGCAGGCGACGGTGCCGATACGCATCGGCCCGTCGGCCGTGAATGTTCCGCCATAGCCGACCTTGTCCCCGGCACGGATGCTCTGCGTCCCGATGATTTCGCTGCTCAGCGTCATTACCGGGCGCAGGCCAATGGCCTCGGCGGTCTGCTGTGCCGGCATTGGCGAGCCGCCATACAGGATGATGCCCGGGCGGGTAATCTGCCCTGCGGCCTCGGGAAACCTCAGGAGCGCAGCAGAATTGGCCAGGCTCACCGGCATGCCCAGGCCGCCAGTCAGGCTGCGGAACACGCTGAGCTGGCCCGCGATGCCCACCTCGTCGTCGGCGCGGGCGAAGTGGGTCATGGGGGTGATGAAACGGACGCACGGCAAGGACTGCAGCCTGGCCAGCGCGGCGCCGAAATTGTCGGCGGTGAACCCGAGCCGGTTCATGCCCGAATTGATCTTGAGCAGCACGTCGAGGGGCGCCTGCGGACGCGCCCGTTCCAGCATCTTGAGTTGAGCCTCACCGTGAATCGCCGGAGTCAGCCCAAGCTCCAGCACCTCCGCCAGGTCGGCCGGTTCGAAGAAACCCTCCAGCAGCGCAATCGGCTGCTGCAGCCCCGCCTCCCGCAGCCTGCGCGCCTCTGCGATGTCCAGCAACGCGAAGCCATCAGCAATATCGCCGAACGCTGCGATGGCGTTCTCCAGACCGTGACCGTAGGCATTGGCCTTGACGACGGCGAAGGCCTTCGCGTTACCGGATCGATTTTTTGCGAACAGATAGTTATGGCGCAGAGCCTCGAGGTTGATCGAGGCACGTATGGGACGGGGCATGATGTTTTTTCAGTTTCGGGAAGACGCGAGGCGGCCGATCTCCTCAGTGACGAAATCGGCGAAGGTGTTGACAAGACGGGAACGGAATTTGTCTTTCAGAAGAATCACTTCCAGCGGTGTGTGCAGGCGGGGCTCGAGTGGAATGCCGACCAGACGCCCGGCCTTGACCGCACTCTGGATGGCCGCCTTCGAGGCGATGGCGACGCCGAAGCCCTGGGCAACCAGATGCTTGACCGATGACAGGCTGCCAAGTTCTGCCGTCACGTTGAGATCCTCGTACGGAATCCCTGCCGCTGCGAAAAACTGGTCCACCAGATCGCGGATCGCATTGCCTGGCTCCCGGTGAATCAGGGGATGGGGGGCGATCTGCTCAGCGCGCACGCTGAGTTCACGCGCCAGCATGTGATCGGGGGCGACGATCAGTTGCAGCTCGTCCTGTCCGGCGCCGCGCCGGTCGAGGGTCGGTTGCTCCGTGATGATCTCGATGAGGCCTACGTCGAGGTTGCGATCCATCACGCGAGATTCGATCAGCTGGGAGTTGCCCACCGAAACCCGCGGAATGACTCGCGGGTAGAGCCGCTTGAAGCCTTCCAGCAGATAGGGCAGCCAGTAGCCGGCGATGGTGGTGCTGGTGCCGAGGTGCAGTATCCCCGACAGCTCGTCGGTCAGTTCGGAGACGCGCGATTCCAGTTCCTCGGTGAGGCCGAGGATCCGTTCGGCGTAGGCCATTACCAGTTCTCCAGCCGCGGTCAGGACGACCCGACCGTGTCCGCGGTCGAACAAGCGCGTATTGAACTGCTCTTCCAACTGCTTGATCTGGAAGGTGACAGCCGGTTGTGTCATGAACAGCGCTTCTGCAGCGCGCGTGAAGGATCCGTGGCGGGCAACCGCGTGGAACACCTGAAGTCGACGATCAGCCATGACTCATAAATCCGATTTATGTACACCCTATTGGATCACAACATTGATTTAGTCGCCAGAAGAGGTCACGACCTTCGTGGTATAAAGCGCGGTCCTCAAAAAATTCACCGCGCTCCCGTCTCCCAGCGATGCCTTTCGGTTTCTACATGATCATGGCGGCGCAGTTCTTCTCTGCGCTGGCCGACAACGCCTTGTTGATCGCCTCAATCTACGTACTTCGGGAGATGCAAGCCCCGCAGGAGTATGAGCCGCTCCTCAAACTCTTTTTCACGTTGTCCTATGTGCTGCTGGCCGCCTTCGTCGGCGCCTTTGCCGACTCCATGCCCAAGTGGAGGGTGATGCTGATCAGCAACACCATCAAGATACTCGGGTGTGCATCCATGTTCTTTGGGATGCATCCACTGGCGGCCTACGCCCTCGTCGGCCTGGGGGCGGCAGCATACTCCCCGGCCAAATATGGAATTCTCACCGAATACCTGCCCCACCGCTTGCTGGTGGTGGCCAATGGCTGGATCGAAGGGCTCACGGTCGGGGCGATCATTCTGGGGACGCTGGTGGGTGGCATGCTGATCAAGCCGACCATTGCCCAGACTTTGCTGGGCTTTGATCTTCCCTTCATCGACACCGGTGTCGACACGGTCCCGGAAATGGCCTTGTGCATCGTCGGCCTGCTCTACCTGACGGCCGCACTGTTCAACCTCAAGGTGCCGGACACCGGAGTGGATCACAAGGCCCTGCGCAAGAACCCGATCTATCTGCTGCATGATTTCAACCACTGCCTGAAGCTGTTGTGGCGCGACAAGCTGGGCCAGATCTCCCTCGCGACGACGACGCTTTTCTGGGGGGCTGGTGCCACGCTGCAGTTCATCGTGATCAAGTGGGCCGAGCAGGCCCTGCACCTCGACTTGTCCCGGGCCTCGATGCTGCAGGGTGTCGTGGCCGTGGGGGTGGCGATCGGTGCAGTGATGGCCGCCAGGATGATCACCATGAAGGCGTCGGTACGCGTGATTCCCCTGGGCATCATCATGGGGATCATCGTCAACGTGATGATCTTCGTGACCGACATGAACCTGGCCATGGCCTTGATGGTGCTGATCGGCGCACTGTCCGGTTTCTTCGTGGTCCCGATGAATGCCTTGTTGCAGCACCGTGGCCACATCCTGATGGGAGCCGGCCACTCCATCGCCGTGCAGAACTTCAATGAGAACCTGTCCATCCTGATCATGACCGGGCTGTATGCCTTCCTGATCCGCTCCGGTTTCTCGATCAACATCGTCGTCGTAGCGTTCGGCCTGTTCGTGGCAGGCACCATGTACCTGGTGAAGCTCCGCCACGAGGCCAATCAGCGTGAGTTTGACTCCGTCGCCAGCCTGGAAGACATCCACCACTGAAATGGAGATGGGACGGCGCTACTGAGTCGTCCCGTTCGCGCCTTGCTTGCGCATCACTCAGTATCGCCGAGCAGCCGGTGTGCCTCGGCGTGCCGATACATGTCGAGCGCCGTGTTCAAGCCTGTTTTCTGCCGAATGGCGGTCTGGTAATTCGCCACCGTCTTGACACTCAGAAAGAGCCGGGCGGCAATCTCTTCCACCGTACGTCCGGCAGCCAGAAGCCTGAAAATCTCGAATTCCCGCGGGGACAGGACCTGATGCATGGCGCGGTCGCCATCCGACGATAACGCGTCGGCAATTTCCGGTGACAGGGCTTGCTCGCCATGAGCCACCCGCCGTACCGCGTCGATCAGGGCATCCGGCTCGCTGCTCTTGGTGAGATAGCCATCTGCGCCGGCGCGCAGGGCCTGCCCGACCATCGACGCGCTGTCGTGCATGGAGAAGATCAGAACCTTCAGCCCGGGCTGGCGCGCCTTGACCCGTGCCAGTGTTTCCAGGCCGCCCCGCCCCGGCATCGACAGATCCAGCACCAGTACGTCGGCCGAGTGCGCAGCGAACCACTGGCAGACGGAATCCGCATCGCCGAAATCGGCCACGACCTCCATGTCGGCCTCCAGCTCCAGCAGGCGCCGGTAGCCTGTCCGTACGACGGAATGATCGTCCGCAAGTGCAACGCGCAGCCGCGCGCTCATGCTTGGATGTGCCCGACGAGACGGGCGATGTTGGCAAAGACTTCCTGGGGCATTCGATGAAAGATGGGCCGGGTTCGCGAAGCTGCGTGAGTCGGGCGAATCCTGCCAGCTTTTGGGGCGTTCGTGGAAGGGGTGAATCCCGCCCTTCCCTGTTCCCACCCCTTACGAGATACATCTGGGGCCGTTGCGCGGCAGATCGGGCCCTATCGGACCCGTCTGCCGCGCAACGGCCCCGGGCTTACAGGCTGTAACGGATGCCGACCCACAGGGTACGGGGGGCGCCAGGAGCCAGGAAGGTGGAGTTTACGAGGGGATATTCCCCGCCCACGGCTGGAAAGGGCCGTGCGACGAAGCCACCGCTGCTCGAGAAAGCCGTGGAGCCGAGTTGGGCGGCCGTGGTGTATTCCCGATCGAACAAATTGTTGATCTGTCCGAAGAGCTGGATCTGGCGGTTCAGCTTGTAGTTGGCGGTCAGGTTGGCCACCGTGTAGCCGCTGGACTTGCCGCTGCCCAGGTAATAGACGCCATCGGCCTGGTGGCGATTGTTCTCATTGCCCCGCGCATAGGAGCCCGCCACGCCGATCAGATCCACACCCAGCGAGAGTGCGTCGCCGAACTGGTAGTCGGCCGAGGCCTTGATCATATGCTTCGGAATCAGCGGAATGCGGTCGCCCGATTTGATGTCCACCGTACCCTCGAGACCCGCACCGGCGCTGTTGGTGCTGTTTCCAGCGGCGCCTACGGTTTCTGCTGTCCGGTAGGTCGCGTCCAGATAGGTGTAGTTGAGGGCCACGCTGAGCGGCCCGATCCGGGTGCTGCCGCCCGCCTCTACGCCTTGCCGGCGGGTCTGGCCGAAGTTCTTGAAGTAACCGTAGCCGGCCTGCTGATCGGCGACGAACAGGATGTCGTCGTGGTTGTCCGACCGGAAAACACCCAGGTTCCAGCGGCTGGTAGCTCCGATCTGGCCACGCATGCCGAGATCCCAGGTCTTGGTCACGACCTGCTTGAGGGGCGGATCGCCAGCCATCGCATTGGGCAGCTTGCAGGGATTTTCCGGGTTGGCGCAGCCCAGCTCGATGGCAGTAGGGGTTCGGCTGCCCTCGCTGTAGCCGGCATAGGCGTTCCACGCGCGGGACGGCGTGAAGCTCAGCCCTAGCGCGGGATTGAAGCGGTCGAAGACGTGGTTGCCATCAAGGGAGTCTGCACCGCCGCCGGGATTGAGATTGTCCCGGTTCTTCACCACCGTCCGGTTGTAGCGGCCGGACAGCGTTGCGTGCCAGTAGTCGTTGATGGACACCGTATCGGTGGCGAACAGGCTCCACGTGCGGGTGTGGCCATTCAGGCTGACGCGGGAATCGAAGGCATCCTCGGAGTTCTGCGTGCCGTCGGCAAAGGCATTGACCGGCGTGATGCTGCGGTCGGCATTCACGTAGCCGAACTGGGCGCCCTGTTGAAAGCTCACATTGCTCTGATCGTAGCCCGCGCCTGCGATAAACAGGTTGCGCCGCCCGAACAGATTGGAGGAGAAGGAGGCCTGGCCGGAGAAGCCGAGGTTTTCCTGATCGCTGCGGGTTCGATTGATCAGCCCCGTGCACTTCTCGTTGGGTTCTTCGTTGGTCAGCGCATTGGCGATACAGCGCCAGTGCGGAAAAGGCGTATTCGCAGCGTTGGCACCGCTGGTGGGGAAGCCGGAGTAACCGGCCGCCGTCAGCGTGGCGCGTTCAGCGGCGCTGGGTTGATAGATGGACTGATCCAGCGCACCTTCGTTGATGTCCCCGTTGTAGGTGGACGTGTTTATCTTGCGGTAATACACGTTGCCCGACAGCAGCGTAGTGTCATCCAGGCTGTGCTTGCCGGTGAGATTGAGGAACAGGGAGCGGTTCTTGGTGATGTCCGGCTGCGTGTAAACGCTGTTGTAGTCCTGTTCGAGGAAACGGGTTTCCTGCAGGCCGTTGCCGGTAAGACGGTTGTCGGCATATGACACGGTCAGGTCGAGGTCGCTGGTTGCGTTCTGCCAGCCGAACTTTCCGAAGACCTGCCGCACGTCGGACGGTGAATTGGTGCGCCAGCCATTCTCGTGGAACTGGTTGGCGGTGACGAACCACTCCAGTCCGTTTTCGTTGGATCCCCCGTGTTCGAACTCGATCGAGCGACGGCCGTAGGAACCGCCGGTCAGTTGCACAGAGGTCCCGGGATGGGAGCGCCCTTCCTTGGTCTGGATGGCCAGTGCTCCGCCGAGGGTATTGAGCCCGAACAGGGGGTTGGAGCCGGGCATCATGTTCATCGAGGCGATCGCAGCCTTGGGGATCAGATCCCAGCTGACCACGTCACCGAAGGGCTGGTTGATGCGCACTCCATCCAGATAGACCGACAGGCCTTGCGGGGTTCCGAGCAGCGGTGAGGCGGTATAGCCCCGGTAATTGATGTCGATCTGGAAGGGGTTACCCTGCACCTCATTGACATGCACGCCACTGAGCTGGCGGTTCATGAACTGGGCCACATCGAGGGCGCGCCGCTTTTCGATGTCCTTGTCGGTGGCGGTTTGCACCGGCGCCGCAATCTTCTCCAGAGGTAGCTCCAGGCCAGGCAACGGCGTTTGGCCAACCACTACGACAGTCGGTGCGACAGCATCGTCGGCGTGCGCACCTGCTGCGAATGTCGCCATGACCGCGAGCGCAAGCGGATGAAGGCGCGGCCGGCGAATGGCGAGGGTGAATGGGGCGGGCTGGCGACGGACGGATTGCATGATGAAACGTGTCTCCTTTTTATGATTGTCTGCAGGTTACGCAACGGCAGGCGCCGGCACCATGGGAGAAATTCCCGACATCGATGAAGGCGCGCCGAAGGCTGCATACGCAAGTCGTTGACGCTCGAAAAACACATCCATATAATGCAAATCGTTCGCATTTGCATTTTCGACTGCTTGATCGTGCGTGGTTTGCAGCGCCCCGATTGCACCAATGCGCCACATCTCAGCCAGCCAGCCACCTGCCTTTGGGCATGTCGCAAGCCAGCCAGGAAGCAAGCCCGACTGGAGATTGACATGAATGCAGCCATGCCCTTGGCGGCTCACCCGAAACATGCCTTGCCCGCCCCCGTCCTGATGCTCTCGCGTCAGGACAATCCCCTGCCCGTGCGTCGCAACATGGTTGGCACGGGCGTTGCGATCGTTCTGCATCTGGCACTCCTGGGCCTTTTCGCGTACCAGTTCGAGAGCGCGGCCCCGCCGGTTACGCCGCCTCAGCCGTACATGACGGTCAGCCTCGTGTCCCCCGATACGCCGAAGCCTACACCGCCCCAGCCGCGCCCGACGCCGCAACCGGCTGTCAGCAAACAACAGCCCGTCGCCAGGCAACGCCCTGCTCAGCCCCGCGCGGAGGCCAGCCAGCAGACTCTCACCTCCGCTGCAACCGCCGCCAATGCGGTCGAAGCCACAGCGCCAGCAGCCCAATCCGCACCTCCTGCACCTCCCGTTCAGGCTCAAGCCAAGGAAGCGCCGGCGGCGATCGTTCCGCCCCGCTTCGATGCGGCCTATCTCTCCAATCCCGCTCCGGAATACCCGCGCCTCTCCCGCCGCATGGGCGAAGAGGGACGGGTGCTCCTGAAGGTGCAGGTCGGCGCCGACGGGCGTCCCACCGATGTCAGCATTTTCAAGAGCAGCGGCTTTCCGCGCCTGGACGAAAGCGCCCGCGACACCGTGCTGCGTAGCTGGCGCTTCGTGCCGGCCCGCCAGGCCGATCAAGCTGTTGCCGGCACCGTCAAGGTGCCCATCGATTTCACACTCAACCCCGCGTCCTAGGAAGGAATCCCCATGAACGAATCCACTTTCAGTTTCGGCCAGATCTGGGCCCAGGGTGACAGTGTCTCCCACGGCGTGGCCATCATCCTGGTGCTGATGTCCCTGGCGTCCTGGTCGGTCATCCTCGTCAAGGCCTGGAGCCTCGTGCGGCTGCGCCGCATGAGCACCGCCGCCAAGCAGTTCTGGCACGCCACCAGCATGGACGCCGGGATGGCCGCGTTGGCCCCGAATTCTGCCGAAAACCCCTTCCACGACCTGGCCAGCCGTAGCACCGAAGCCGTTGCCCATCATGTCACCCACCAGAACGAACTGCACGGCGTGCTCAATCTGAACGACTGGCTGACCAGCACCATGCGCCAGTCCATCGACGATTCCACCGGTCGCATGCAGGGCGGACTGTCGATCCTGGCCTCGGTCGGCGCGACGGCCCCGTTCATCGGCCTGTTCGGTACCGTGTGGGGTATCTATCATGCGCTGATGGGTATCGGTGCCGCGGGTCAGGCCACCCTCGACAAGGTGGCCGGACCGGTGGGCGAATCCCTGGTGATGACGGCCGGTGGTCTGGCAGTCGCGATTCCCGCCGTGCTGGGCTACAACGCCCTGGTACGCGGCAACAAGGAAATTCTGGCCCGCCTCAAGCACTTCGCCCATGATCTGCATGCCTTTCTGGTGACTGGTGGCAAGGTGCGCAAGAACCCGGCCAGCATCCATCCCCTGCCGACCCGGAAGGAAGCGCAATGAGCTTCAGCAGCCAGTTCGATGACGAAGGCGAGGTGATGTCGGAAATCAACATGACGCCCCTGGTGGACGTGATGCTGGTCCTGCTGATCATCTTCATCATCACCGTGCCGGTGATCAATCATGCGGTCAAACTCGACCTGCCCAAGGCCAGCAGCCAGCAGGAAGACGTGAGGCCGGACAAGATCAATCTGTCCATCAAGGCGGATGGCAGCCTGTCATGGAATGGCGAGAGCGTCGCTGCAGACGATCTGCAAAGCCGTCTGGAAAGCGCTGCCACCCGCCAACCCCAGCCAGAACTCCATCTCCAGGTGGACAAGCGAGCCGAGTACGATCATGTCGCCCAGTTGCTGTCTTCGGCCAGTCGGCTGGGCCTGGGCAAGATCGCCTTCGTGACGGAACCCGGCGCGCGTTGAAGAAACTGAAAGGTGTAGCAATCCTAAAAACGGGGGCGAGAAGATCGCTCCCGTTTATAAGAGCATCGCGGTATCAAACCCAGGAGCGTTACAGCGAGTAGATTGCGTACAGCAAGACCTCGCTCGCCGATCACCATCTTTGTAACGTTCCCCAAAAAACAAGAACGCGCAACTCATGGGTTGCGCGTTCCTGGCAAGGCCTGATGCCTTGTACGCGGCCCCGCCCCCTTGGCAGCTAGTCATGGAGGCCGACGCATCGACAACGCTGGAAACGTGGCGTTCTTCTGCCCATGCCAGAAAGTAACGGAAGTGGTTTATTTCCGTTCGATTTCATTCCACCAATAGAGGAAAACCATGGCGCCTTGCCGACCACGCTACCAGCAGGGTGGCCAGCAGCAGCACTAGCAGCGCAGGAGAAAAGGCCTCCACACCGAGGCGATCCAGCAGCACGCCACCCACGATGCCGCCGCCGGCGATTGCCGCGTTCCAGGCCGTGACCAGCATGGATTGCGCGACATCTGCAGCGTTGCCGGCGGTCCTGGCGAGGGCGGTCTGGAACAAGGTCGCGGCGCCACCAAAAGCCAGTCCCCAGCCCCCTACCGCTGCATAGACGGTGATCGCCTCGGCACCTGCCATGCCCAACGCCAAGGCCGCAAGTCCGAACAAGCCCGTGCTCGCAAGGGTCAGCGCGCGCAGATGCCGGTCGATCAGCACACCGATGATCCAGATGCCCAGCACCGACGTGACACCGAAAACCAGCAGCACCCGATCCGTGTGCTCCACCATGCCGGCCCTCGCCAGAAACGGCGCAATGTAGGTGTAGAGGATGTTGTGCGCGAGGACGAAAGCCAGCACCACGAACAACACCGGGCGAATTCCCGGCAGGGTGAAGACCTGCCGCAACGACAGGCGTTGGTCCGCAGCCTGCCCCGCGAAGTCCGGCACTTTCAGGTAGATCCAGACCATCAGGACCAGCGCCAGCAGGCTCATGGCGCCGAAGCACATACGCCACCCCATCGCGGTGCCGAGGAAGGTGCCGGCCGGCACCCCCAGGGACAGGGCCAGCGGCGTGCCCGCCATGGCGATGGCGATGGCGCGGCCCTTCTGGTGCTCAGGCACCATCCGCGCCGCGTAGCCTGCCAGTAGCGCCCACAGCAATCCCGCCGAGACGCCTGCCAGAAAGCGCGCCAGCATCGTCAGCGCGAAGTCGGCGGACAGGGTCGTCACCGTGTTGGCGATGGCGAAGCCGGCCATGGCGGCCAGCAGTAATGGCCGGCGACGCATCCCCTGTGTGGCGGCCGTCAACGGAATGGCGGCGACCAGGGAGCCGATGGCGTAGAGGGTGACGGTCTGGCCGACCCATGCCTCGGAGACGGCCAGGCCTTGCGCCATCTGGGGCAGCAGGCCGGCCGGCAGCGCTTCGGTCAGGATGGTGATGAAGGCCGCCATGGCGAGTGCCAGCAGCGATCCGAAAGGCATGCGCGCGTGCTCCGCCGCGCTCATCGCCCGGCCTCCAGGGCGCCGTAGACCGCATCGCGCAGATCGGTGACGAAGCGTCCCGACATGCCTTCGTACAAGGTGTTGGTGAAGGCGACGACGCTGAGTCCCCGCGCCCGATCCACGAACCAGGCATGGCCGTAGGCACCACCCCACCGCCAGGTGCCTTCCGACTCGGGGGAAGCGGCCAGGGCCGGGTCGCGCAAGACCGAGAATCCCAGTCCGAAGCCAAAGCCCGGCGCATTGGGTAGTTCCTGTCCGCCGGTCTGATCGCGCGCCATCTCGGCGATCAGTGGGTCGGGCAGGAGCGCATCGCCACCCTGGCGCAAGGCTTCCAGCAGGCGCAGGAAGTCCTCGGCGGTTCCCGCCATGCCCGCACCGCCGGAAGGGAAGGCCTGGGGGTCGAAGATGCGCGCAGGGCTGTAGGAGATGCCGATGGCCCCTTCGAAGGGTGAAACGGTTTCGCCTTCCGCCAGGGGGTGTGGGGGGGCGTCATTCACATAGGCGGTCGCCACGCGTTGCGCGTCCAGCGCCACAAAGCCGGTATCGGCCATGCCCAGCGGAGCGGTCACAAGCTGGCGGACGGCGGCCTCCAGGGGCTCGCCGTGCACCTGTTCGATCACGGCGCCCAGCACGTCAGTGGCCAGCGAGTAGCCCCAGGCCGTGCCCGGCGCGTACAGCAGCGGCACGCCGGCGATGCGGCGCAGGTTCTCTGCCAGGCTGATAGCGGACGCGTCCATGCCGTCGGAGACGCCGGCCCGCGCATAAGGACCGTCCGCATCCGCTTCGAAGAAGCGGTAGCCCAGCCCCGCCGTGTGGCTGAGCAGTTGCCGCACGGTGATCTGCGCCGGCCGTCCATCGGCCAATTGCGGCCGGAAACCGGGTAGCCAGCGATCGATGCCATCGTCCAGGCCGAGCCGGCCTTGTGCCACCAGCACCAGCGCCGCCGTCGAGACGATGGGCTTGCTGACCGATGCCAGGCGGAAGATTGCGTCGACGGTCATTTTTCGCTGGCGCTCGCGGTCGGCCCAGCCGGCCGCCTGGCGGTCGATCAATACGCCGTCGCGGGCCACCAGGACCACGGCGCCGACCAGACGCTGTTCGTCCAGTGCCCGCTGAATCGCCGCCTGGATGCGGGCGGACAGATCGGTGGGCGGCAGGCCTGAAGGCAGCGGGAATACGGGCGTCGTCACGGGGGAATTCCTTTCGTCAATGAACATGCCCGTCACGATAGAAAATCGGCGATTAGAGAAAAATCCGGGTACAGTTCCGTTTTGAGCGGAACTATTTGTCCGCAATGGAGATGCAGTGGATAGCGTGAACGGCTTCATGGTGTTTGTGCAGGTCGCCGAGACGCGCAGCTTCGTCGCGGCCGGTCGCTTGCTGGGCGTATCGGCATCCGCCGTCGGCAAGAGCGTCTCGCGGCTGGAAGAAAAGCTCGGCGTGCGCCTGTTCCACCGCAGCACGCGCAGCGTCTCGCTGACGGCCGAAGGCACGTTGTTCCTGGAGCGCAGCCGCCGCATCCTGGCCGAGATCGAGGCGGCGGAACTGGAGTTGTCGCAGGCGACGTCGGCACCGCGCGGCCGGCTGCGGGTCAGCCTTCCCCTGGTCAGTTCGCTGGTGCTGCCGGTGCTCGGCGAGTTCATGCGCGACTACCCGGCCATCGAGCTGGACCTGGACTTCACCGACCGGCTGGTTGATGTAATCGACGAAGGTTTTGACGCCGTCGTCCGGACCGGCGACCCGGCAGACTCGCGCCTGTCAGCGCGCCGGCTGGGGGCTTTCCGCTCGTTGGTGGTCGCCTCGCCCGACTACCTGGCGCGGCGGGGCACGCCGAAGGTGCCTGCCGACTTGCTGCAACACGCCTGCCTGCACTACCGCTTTCCCAACAGCGGCAAGCTGGAACCCTGGGCGCTGCGACAGGCGCCCGGCGAGCCGGAGCTGCCGTTGCCCACCTCGATGATCTGCAACAACATCGAGACGCGGGTGTGCTTTGCACTGCAGGGATTGGGGATCACCTATCTGCCGGACTTCGCGATCAGGGAGCAGCTGGCGGATGGACGCTTGCGTGCCGTTCTGACGGAGCACGTGGAGCGCACCGGGGTCTTCCACGTGCTCTGGCCAGCCAGCAAACATCCCTCGCCCAAGGTCCGCGCCTTCGTCGATTTCCTGTGCGCCCGGGTGTTCCCGTCCTCGGAAACCAAGCAGCCAACCCGAAGCAGACGGTGAGCTTTCGGGTTGCACTGCTGTCGCAGTTCACTTGATGATGTAGCGGGTGAACTCAGTCCGCCTGGCTCGCTGGTAAAGGAAAACCGCTTTCCAGCAGCGACACCAACCCATCCACGGTGGTTTCCGCCTGCCTGATTGAATCGGCCAGCCGCCGATCGGCGAACTCGTCGTACTCAATGGACGTGCCGTGGACGTCGGTTACGCCGATGTAGGCGAATGCCGTGCGAACCGATGCCTCCACATGGTTGCGGTCGGCCATGCGTCCACCCGGCTGGTATCCATAGTCACCTCGCGAGGAGAGGATGACCAGGCGCTTGCCGGCATTCGCCAGCAGCGGCCAGTAAGGCTCGCCGTCCCGGTTCCGATCGAACCCGAAGGTACGCCCCACGCGCACGATATTGTCGATGTAGGCCTTGAATTGTGCCGGCGGCCCGAAGTTATACATCGGGACACCCGCGACGATGAGGTCGGCCTGTAGCAGCTCGTCGATCAGCGTATCGCTGATACGCAGTTCCTCGTGCATCCAGGGCTCACGCACTTGTTCGGACGTGAACGCGGCATGTATCCACTGGCCGGTAACAGGCGGCGGTGGTTCCTGGCCGACGTCGCGGTAGATCACTTTCGTCTCGGGATGAAGTGCCGTCCATTGCCGGACAAAACGCGCCGTAAGCCGGCGCGTGTGCGACCCATGGGGCGTCGTGTCGGAACCGCCGGGACGGGCGCTGGCGTCGATGTGCAAAAGCGTGGTCATGTCTGAAGGCTCCATACAGATGAATAAAAATTAGTGGTACGGAGTTTCAATGGAACGCTAATCGGAGACAAACGATTATTTTTGAATCAATGGATGATATGAGATCATCCATTGATGGTGATGCGACTCCCCTCCCTCAGTGCTTTGCGTGCCTTCGAAGCGGCGGCACGTCTGCGTAGTTTCAAGAAGGCCGCAGAAGAACTGGCCGTCACGGGAACGGCGATCAGCCACCGCATTCGCGTGCTGGAGGAATACCTCGAACGCCCCTTGTTCTTGCGTAAGGTACGCGCAGTCGAGCTGACCCCGAACGGGCAGGTCTTGCTCGCGGCGGTCAGTAGTGGCTTCCAGACCATCGCCGCGGCGATCGAACAGGTACGCCAACCTCGCCGTGCATCGGTGACGCTATCGGCGACGCCTGCCTTCGCCACCAAATGGCTGGTACCTAAGCTGGCTGCATTCCAGGCTGCACATCCCGGTATCGATCTGCACGTCCATGCCTCCAACGAGCCCGTTGATCTGAATGCCGGCACGGCGGACCTGGCGATCCGATACGGGCATGGCCGTTACCAGGGCGTCACGACCACCTTGCTGCTGGAGGATCGCTTCGCACCTGTAGCCAGTCCTGCCTGCTTGGCGATGATGGACAAGGATGCGTCGCAATGGCCTCTGATCCACTTCGACTGGCATCGCCCACCAGCCGTCGATCTGACCTGGAGTGCATGGGCGCACCAGACGGAACGCAAGCCATCCGACCTATCCGGCGGCATTCGCTACTCCGAGGAAAGCCACGCTATCCAGGCGGCAGTCGCGGGTCAGGGTGTCGCGCTCCTGAGCTTGCTGCTGGTCGAAGATGAACTGCGCCTGGGGCTCCTGAAGATCGTCGCAGAGCCCGTGCTCAAAGGCATGTCGTATCACCTCGTTAAATCCACTCAGCGCCCTGTTTCAGACGCGGTTTCGATGGTGGAGGACTGGCTGATTCGAGTCGCGACTACGAGCTCCATCGGCATCGGTGCAGAGGTAAACGCCACGCCAGCCGGCCATCAGGTAGCGGCGATTTACCCTGTCGCCTAATGGGGCCAGCAACAACAAGGCTGGCGCGCAACCCATTTGAGTGGTTGTAACCACTCTACCAACCGCATGTGACGATTCCGTGCTGCTTCCACGCACCACCGAAGTGCAAAAAGTGAGATAGAGAGCCAAGCGACGGGAAGCCGGGTCAAGTTTCAGAAAGCACCGGCATATGATGAACGAACCTAAGACGAACCTAAGCTTTTGATAAAACTTCCGTATTTAGTCTCTGTGAAGTCCGGCGAAATACCGGGATGAAGTCATGGTGAAATAAAAAAACCTCCGCCCGCTCTTCGCGGGTTGGAGGTTCTTTTCATGCACCGCAGCTGAGTGCGATGCGGATGGAGCATTACGGCTTAGTGGTCCGCGGTGAGCTGGGCGATGAACGCTGCTTCCTTCTCGGCCGGGAACGCATGTGCAGCCATGATGCGCTGAACAGCCGTCGGGGCGCTGCTGTTGCCATCCACCGAGAACTCAATACCGATCGTGCGGCCATTGGCGGCCAGGGTCATGAAGGCGCTACGCCAGCGTTGGGACTCGGCCAGACGCTCGCGAACTTCGTTTTCGTTGCGGATCACGACGCCCGCGGCCTTGAGGGAATCCAGAAACTCTGCGTAGGACTCGTTGCAATAACTGCCCATCGACTTCTCCTGTTAAATCCGGTGATCGCTCACCTGTACTCGCTTAACGCAAACGTCAGCAAGCCGGATGACAGGATTTCAAAAAAATTTTCGGGCCTTTACCACTCAGGGGATTGCCCTGAATCAGAGACTGATCGGACTGGCCACATCGCATCGCCCCGAGGCGATCCAGAGACCGCGATCGAGTTGCCAGCAGCGCCTCTCACCATGCTCTGAGCGACGCTGCGCCCACCCGGCCTGCAGGCGCAGATCGGGTGGGCTGATGCAGCAAGCGCTGCCTTATACCGATGCCGATCAGGCAAACAGCTCGGCGTCGATCCCGGCTGTCGCTGCATCGCCAGCCGTCACGGTTTCTGCATAGGCGGAGGCCTGGGGCAGCAGCTGGTCCGCGTAGAAGCGGGCGGTGGCGAGTTTGTTGCGGTAAAAGATCCGGTCGCCGTCGCCGCGGGTCAGATGGCCGGCGGCGGCCAGCGCAGTCTTGCCCATCATCCAGCCGCCGCTGACGGTGACGGCCAGGTGCAGGTAGGGCACGGCAGCGGCCAGCGCACCACCGAGACCGTTCTTGACGTTGCCGGCCAGCCATTCGGTCGCAATCGTCCACGCCTTCAGCGCGTTGCCGAGTTTGTGGCCGATGGCCTGCAGTTCCGGCTGACCACTTGCACCCAGCGTCTTGGCGGTGGCGTGGATCTCGCCGAACACAAGCTTGACCGTAGCGCCCTGGTCGCGCATCAGCTTGCGGAACAGCAGGTCGTTGGCCTGGATGCCGGTGGTGCCCTCGTAGATCGTGGTGATGCGGGAGTCGCGCCAATGCTGGGCAGCGCCGGTTTCCTCGATGAAACCCATGCCGCCATGGATCTGCATGCCGAGGGAAGTCACCTCGATTCCCATTTCGGTGCCGCCGCCCTTGACGATGGGAATCATCAGCTCGGCCAGGTAGAGCTTCTGCTTGCGTACCTCGGCGTCCGGGTGCTTGTGGGCCATGTCGAGCAGGCCGGCGGTGTAATAGGTCAGCGCGCGGCAGGCTTCGACGCGGGACTTCATCAGCATCAACATTCGGCGGACGTCCGGATGTCTGTCGATGCTCACCAGCGCCTCGCCGGTCAGTGCATCGCGGCCCTGCTTGCGATCGCGGGCATAGGCCAGTGCCTGCTGGTAGGCGCGCTCGCCGAGGGCGATGCCCTGCAGACCGACGCCGAGCCGGGCCTGGTTCATCATGATGAACATGTACTCCAGGCCCCGGTTGGCCTCGCCGAGCAGGTAGCCGACGGCACCTTCCTTGTCGCCAAAGGCCATCACGCAGGTTGGGCTGGCGTGGATGCCAAGCTTGTGCTCGATCGACACGCAATGGGCGTCGTTGCGGGCGCCCAGCGAGCCATCGGCATTCACGAGGAACTTCGGCACCAGGAACATCGAGATGCCTTTCACGCCTGCCGGCGCGTCCGGTAGCCGGGCGAGGACGAGATGCACGATGTTGTCGGTCATGTCGTGGTCGCCGTAGGTGATGAAGATCTTCTGGCCGAAGACCCGGTACGTGCCGTCGGCCTGCGGCTCGGCGCGGGAGCGGATCAGCGCCAGATCGGAACCGGCCTGAGGCTCGGTGAGATTCATCGTGCCTGTCCATTCGCCAGACACCATCTTCTCCAGATAGGTGGACTTCAGTTCATCGCTGGCGCAGGTCAGCAGGGCTTCAACGGCACCGGTGGTCAGCAGCGGGCCGAGGGAGAAGGCCATGTTCGCCGAGCAGATCATCTCCTTGACGGCGATGCCGAGCAGGTCGGGCAGGCCCTGACCACCAAACTCGGCGGGCAGCGTAATGCCATTCCAGCCAGCGTCGCGGTACTGCTGGTAGGCCGCCTTCCAGCCTGTCGGCGTCGTCACCCCCTCGGCACCGAGCGTGCAGCCTTGCCTGTCGCCGACGTGGTTCAGCGGTGCCAGCACCTCGCCGGCGAACTTCGCAGCTTCGTCGAGAATGGCGTCGGCCAGGTCCGGCGTCGCCTCCTCGCAACCGGGCAGACGGGCGATCTCGTTGAAAGCAGCCAGTTCGTCCATGACGAAGCGCATGTCCTTGATCGGGGCGCGGTAATCGGTCATTTCATTCTCCTTGGTCAATCGTTCGTTTTAATTTGAAGGCGTAATCGGTTCAGCCCTGCGCCGCCATGCGGCGGCCGGGAACAAGATGTGTAGTCGGTAGTGCGTGCGGAGTCCCGACCGCCCCAACCCGATCTGGCGTCGGCTCAGCGATGCGGGACGGAGGTCAGAAGGCTTTGGCCAGGAGGTCGGCCTTTGCCGCCAGGTATTCGCGCTTCATCCGGGCAATGACGTTGGCAGCCGGCAATACGTCGTCGATGGTGCCAACGCCCTGCCCTGCCCCCCAGATGTCGCGCCAGGCCTTGGCATCGCTGTCTTTGCCGAAGCTCATGGCGCTCTTGTCGCGAACCGGCAGATCTTCCGGGTTGAGTCCGGCGGCGAGGATGCTCTTCTTGAGATAGTTGCCGTGCACACCGGTGAAGTAAGGTGTGTAGACCACGTCCTGGGCCGTGGATTCGAGCAGCGCCTGCTTGTAGGCGTCGGCGGCGTTGGCCTCCTCCGTCGCGATGAAGCGCGAGCCGATGTAGGCGAAATCGGCCCCCAGCGCCTGCGCGGCCAGGATGCTGGAGCCGTTGGTGATGGCGCCGGACAGCGCAATCGGACCGTCGTAGAACTTGCGGATCTCACCGACCAGCGCGAAGGGACTCAGGGTGCCGGCGTGACCGCCCGCGCCGGCGCAGACCAGGATCAAGCCGTCGACGCCGGCCTCCAGCGCCTTCTCCGCATGGCGCACGCTGATCACGTCATGAAAGACCAAGCCGCCGTACGCATGCACCTGCGGCACGATGCGGGTCGGTGCCGACAGGCTGGTGATGACCAGCGGCACCTCGTGCTTCACACACAGGGCCATGTCGTGCTCCAGCCGCGTGTTCGACGGGTGGATGATCTGGTTAACCGCGAAGGGTGCAGCCGCCGGGCTGTCCGCCAGCGTGGCGTTGATGCGCGTCAGCCAGTCGTCGAGCAGAGCCTGCGGGCGCGCGTTCAGCGCTGGAAAGGAGCCGATGACGCCGCTGCGGCACTGGGCGATGACCAGATCAGGATTGGAGACGATGAACATCGGCGCGCAGATCACCGGCAGCGCGAGGTTCTTGTTCAACGAAGCGGGAATCGACATTCAGGCAGCCTCCTTCAGCGCACGCCGCAGAATCTTGCCAACGTTGGTGCGCGGCAGGTCGTCGCGGAATTCCACGTGTTTGGGTACTTTGTAGCCGGTCAGCACCGTACGGCAGTGCTCGATCAGCGCTTTCTCGGTCAATGCCGGGTCCTTGCGGACAACGAAGATCTTCACCGCCTCGCCGGAATGCTCGTCGGCAACGCCGATTGCCGCCACATCGCCGACGCCCGGGTGCATCGCCACCGCCTCCTCGACCTCGTTGGGATACACGTTGAAGCCGGACACCAGGATCATGTCCTTCTTCCGGTCCACCAGGAAGACGAAGCCCTGCTTGTCCACGTAGCCCATGTCCCCGGTGCGCAGGAAACCGTCCGGATGAAAGGCGTTGGCGGTTTCCTCAGGGCGCTGCCAGTAGCCCTTCATCACCTGCGGACCGCGGATGCAGATCTCGCCGACCTGGGTGATCGGTACTTCGGTCCCGGCGTCGTCGCGGATCGAAATCTCGGTGGACGAGATCGGCAGGCCGATCGCCCCGTTGAAGCCGTCCATGTCGAGGGGGTTGATGGTTGCCGCCGGCGAAGTCTCGGTCAGCCCGTAGGCCTGCAGCAGCGGCGTGCCGGTGATCTGGCGCCAGCGCTCCGCCACTGGCGCCTGCACGGCCATGCCGCCGCCGAGGGTGACACGCATGGTCGAGAAATCCAGCTTGGCGAAATCCGGGTTGTTGAGCAGCGCATTGAACAGCGTATTGACGCCGGTAAACACGCTCACCGGGTATTTCGACCATTCCTTCACGAAACCCGGGATGTCGCGGGGATTGGCGATCAGCAGGTTCGTTGCGCCGATCATCAGGAAGGTCAGGCAGTTCGCCGTCAGCGCGAAGACGTGGTACAGCGGCAAGGCCGTGACGATGATCTCCTGCCCTTCGCGCACCGCAGGGCGGATCCAGTTGTAGGCCTGGGTGACGTTCGAGGTGATGTTGGCGTGGGTCAGCATCGCGCCTTTGGAAACGCCGGTCGTGCCGCCGGTGTATTGCAGGAAGGCCAGATCCTGCTGGCCGAGCGGCACCGGCTTGAAGCGCTGGCGCTGGCGCTGGCCGATGGCGAGGGCGGAGCTGAAGCCGATCGCCGTCGGGATGGTCCACGCCGGCACCATCTTCCTCACGCGGCGGACGACCAGATTGACCAGCGCCCCCTTCACTGCACCCAGCATCTCGCCCATCGGCGTGACGATGACGTGGCGCAGCGCGGTCGTCCTGGGCAGCACCTGCTCCAGCGTATGGGCGAAGTTCTCGACGATGACGATGGCCGCTGCGCCGGAGTCCTTGAGCTGATGCTCCAGTTCCCGCGGGGTGTATAGCGGATTGCAATTGACCACCACGCAGCCGGCCCGCAAGGTGCCGAACAGGGCCACCGGGTATTGCAGCAGGTTCGGCATCATCAGCGCGACGCGGTCGCCCTTTTGCAGCCCCCGCGACTGCAGCCAACCAGCAAAGGCAAGGGACGCCTCGTCGAGCTGGCGATAAGTCATCTCCTTGCCCATGCTGATGTAGGCAACCTTGTCCGCGTAGGTCTTGCATGCGTTCTCGAGCAGCGCGACCAGCGATGGGATGTGTTCGATGTCGATGTCCGCCGGGATGCCCACCGGGTAGCTTTGTAGCCAGATTCTGTCCATGTCTGTCTCCTCGGCTGGCCGGTCAGTTGCCGAGCAGCGCTTTCTTGAGCCCGGCATCCGCGGGCTTGTCGCCAAGCCAGACCTTCAGCAAAGCCTTGGCGAACGCGCCGCCGGCGACCTTGCCGCGGGGCTCGCCGTTGACGCTCAGCGCCACGCCATCGCCGCTGAAATCGAGGGCCACGCTGTCGCCCTCGTGCACCTTGCCGAGGCCGCGCATCAGGCTGCCGAACTGTTCGGACTGGGGCTTCACGGCTTCCAGCTCGGCGGGCGTGTTGTTGTGGGCCAGCCCTTCCTCCAGCGCCGAGTGCAGCGTGTCGGCGCTGATGTCGCGCAGCAGGCGCAGATTCATTCGCCGCGGTGTGGTGGCGTCGATCAGCGCAGCGGCCGTGCCGGTTTTCTGCGGTGCGTACAGCGCGCCGACATAGAGCTTGATGAACAGCTTGCTGCGCAGGCCGGCGCCGTTCAGCACCAGCTCGCTGTTGCCGACGCGGGCCCGCTCGTCGATCTTGATGCCGGCGACTTCCGCGGCGTGTAGCCCGGGCGAGGCCAGCAGGGCCGCCAGCAAGGCGGCCCCGGCGAAACGATGAAATTGACTCATTGCTCTCCTCCAGCGGATTTCTTCCGGTAGAAATTTTTCTCGGCGATATAAACCGTGCGCTCCACCACCGTATGCACAATGCCGTGTGCGTCCTTCAGCTCGACCTGGAAAGTCCGCTCCAGCTCCGGCTGTTGTGCCAGCGCGGCGCGGATGTCGGCCAGCTCTTCGGGGCTCAGCACGAAGTCGGCGTACAGCGTCGTGTAGCCCGGCTTGCGGTAGCGGATGCTCGCCGCCTTGTCCCATACGATGTAGCTCTCGCCCAGCGCCGCCATCAGCATCATCGGGTGTGCCCCGTCGGTGATCGCGAACAGCGAGCCGCCGTACAGCGAACCGACGATGTTGCGGGTCTTCCACGACAACGGCAGCGCAATGCGGATGTGGCGCAGGTCTCGCCCCACATGCACGACCCGTCCGCCCGTGCCGCGGAAGGCCGGGTGCAGGTTGAAGCCCAGGCGCACCATGCGGGCACGCCACGCGGGCGGGAGTTTGGCGAGCCAGGCGGGCTTCATGATCGGTTCTACTTTTATGGGTTATGGGTCGTAAATGGAGGTGGGAAAGCCCCGCGCCCCCAGATGCAGGCGCGCGGGACGCATCGTCACACACGCTCGAAGATGCCGGCGGCGCCCATGCCGGTGCCGATGCACATCGTCACCATGCCGTAGCGGCCGCCGGTGCGCTGCAGGCCGTGCACCACGGTGGCGGTGCGGATCGCACCAGTCGCGCCGAGGGGATGGCCGAGGGCGATGGCGCCACCGAGCGGATTGACCTTGTCCGGATCGAGGCCGAGTTCCTGCATCACCGCCAGCGACTGGGCGGCGAAGGCCTCGTTGAGCTCGATCCAGTCCAGCTCGTCCTGGCGGATGCCGGCCTGGGCCAGCGCCTTCGGAATCGCCGCCACCGGACCGATACCCATGATGTCCGGCGCCACGCCGGCCACCGCGTAACCGGCGAAGCGCGCCAGCGGCGTCAGATTGTGTTCCCGCAGGATCTTCTCCGACACCAGCATCACCGCCCCGGCACCGTCCGACATCTGCGACGAGTTGCCGGCGGTGACCGAGCCGCGCACGTTGAACACCGGCTTCAATTTGCCGAGCTTCTCCAACGAGGCATCCTGGCGCGGCCCTTCGTCCACCTCGACGGTGCGCTGACGGGCGCGAACCTGTCCGCTCGCCAGATCGGGGACGTGCTCGGTGAAGCTGTAAGGCGTCGTCTCGGCGTTGAAATGGCCGGCCAGGATCGCCGCGCAAGCCTTCTGGTTGGAGGCTAGCGCGAACTGGTCCTGGGCCTCGCGGCCGATCTTCCATTGCTGGGCGACCTTTTCGGCGGTGAGGCCCATGCCGTAGGCGATGCCCAGATTCTCCTCGTGGGCGAAGATCGCCGGGTTCATCGACATCTTGTTGCCCATCATCTGCGGCATCACGCTCATCGATTCGGTACCGGCGGCGATCATCACGTCGGCCAGGCCAAGGCGGATCTGGTTAGCGGCATCGGCTACCGCCTGCACGCCGGACGAGCAGAAGCGGTTGATCGTCAGCCCCGGCACGCTGGTTGGCAGCCCGGCCAGCAGGAGGCCGATGCGGGCCACGTTCATGCCCTGCTCCGCCTCCGGCATCGCGCAGCCGACGATGACGTCGCCGATCAGGGCCGGATCGATACCCGGCACCTGGGCCACGACGGATTTGAGAACCGCCGCCAGCATGTCGTCCGGGCGGACATTGCGGAATGCGCCGTTGCGCTTGGCCACCGGCAGACGGGTCGCGGCGACGATGTAGGCGTCTTGAATCTGTTTGCTCATGTCTTTGTCTCCTTGGCCCGATCAGTTGCGCAGCGGCTTGCCGGTTTCCAGCATGTGCTGGATGCGGGCCTGCGTGAGGGGATCTTTCAGCAGCTCGACGAACAGGCGGCGCTCGACGGTGAGCAGCCATTCCTCATCCACCAGACTGCCGGTTTCCACCTCGCCCCCACACAGCGCAGTGGCTGCGGCCTTGGCGACCTTGTAGTCGTGGGCGGAGATCATCCCGCCCTCCTTCATGTTCACCAGCAGCATCTCGAAGGTGGCGATGCCGTTCTTGCCGGCGACCGGAATGCCGCGGGCCAATTGAGGGGGCGCATAGCCGGCATCGGCCAGCGCGCGGACTTCGCGGATGGCGACCCACAGCAGCTCGTGGGCGTTGAACAGGATGGTGTCCGACGACCGGGCGAAACCGTAGTCGATGGCTTCCTGCGCGCTCTTGGCGACCTTGGCCATCGCGATGGTCTGGAACACCGGTTGCAGGAAGTTGAACACCTCCGTCGGCGTCGCCGACTGGGCGGCCAACCCGGCCGCGCGCACCGCGAATTCCTTGCAGCCGCCACCGGCCGGGATCAGGCCGACACCGGCTTCCACCAGGCCCACGTAGCTTTCCAGCGCCAGCACGCGCTTGCCCGCATGCATGACGAACTCGCAGCCGCCGCCGAGCGCCATGCCCTGCACCGCGGCAACGACCGGAACCTGCGCGTACTTCAGCGCCTGCGAGGTGCGCTGGAACTTCTCGACGGTTGCCTCCAGTACGTCGAAGCGGCCGGCGCCGATGGCTTCCGCCACTTGTTGCAGATTGGCCCCGACAGCGAACGGCGCCTCGTGCCACACGACGAGACCGTCGAGCGTGGTTTCCGCCTGGCGCACCGCGGCGATGACACCGTCCAACACTTCGTTGCCGATGGTGTGCATCTTCGACTTGATCGACACGATGCCGATGCCGGCATCGACCGCGGGCAGGCGCCACAAACGGACGCCGTCGTTCTCGTAGAGGGTCTCGCCGGACTGTTCCGGCAGCGCCGCGTTTTCGCCGAGCACCCGCTCGGGGAAGAGCTGGCGCCCGTAAACCGGCAAATCGGAACGCGGCACGTAGGCATTGCGGCGGGCCGACCAAGAACCCTCCGGCGTATGCACGCCGCTACGACCGGCTTCCAGCGCCCAGGCCGGCAGCGGCACAGCGCTCATCGCCTTGCCGGCCGCAATGTCGGCGGCCACCGCGTCGGCAGTGGCGGACCAGCCGGCGGCCTGCCAGGTTTCGAACGGGCCTTGCGCCCAGCCGAAGCCCCAGCGCATGGCCAGGTCGAGGTCGCGGGCGTTATCGGCCACGTTCTCGAGTTGCACCGCAGCGTAATGGAAGATGTCGCGGAAGATCGCCCACAGGAATTGCGCGTGGGGATGTTGCGAGGCCCGCAGCGCGGCGAATTTCTCTGCCGGATTCCGGAGCTTGAGGATCGCGGCGACCTCCTCGGCGATTTCACCGGAGGACGGTCGGTAGCCCTGCTCGGCCAGATTGAGCACCTGGATCTCCCTGCCCTGCTTGCGGAAGATGCCGCAGCGGGTCTTCTGCCCGAGGGCGCCCTGCTCGATCAGTCGCGTCAGCCAGGCCGGCGTCGTGAAGTGCGCATGCCACGGATCGTCGGGCAGCGTGTCCTGCATCGTCTTGATAACGTGAGCCAGGGTGTCCAGGCCGACCACATCGGCGGTGCGGTAAGTGGCGCTCTTCGGCCGGCCGATCTTCGGGCCGGTCAGCGCATCGACCTCGTCGAAGCCGAGGCCGAAGGCCTGGGTATGGTGCATCACCGCCAGGATGGAAAAGACGCCGATGCGGTTGGCGACGAAGTTCGGCGTGTCCAGCGCGCGGATGACGCCTTTGCCGAGGCGGGACGTGAGCCAGGTTTCCAGCGCGTCGAGCAGCGCCGTATCGGTGCGCTGCGTGGCGATGAGCTCCACCAGATGCATGTAGCGCGGCGGGTTGAAGAAGTGCACACCGCAGAAACGGGGGCGTAGCGCCTCCGGCAGGCCCTGCTCCAGCGCGTTCATCGACAGGCCGGAGGTGTTTGACGCGATCACCGCGTCCGGCGCCAGGAAGGGGCTGATCTTCGCGTAGAGATCGTGCTTCCAGTCCATGCGCTCGGCAATCGCCTCGATGATCAGGTCACAGTCGGCGAGCAACGGCAGATGTTCCTCGTAGTTGGCGGCGTCGATGAAGCGCAGCGTGTCCTTGCTCGCCAGCGGCGCCGGGTCGAGCTTCTTGAGGCCGTCGAGGGCTTTCCTTACGACCGCATTCTTGTCGCCGTCCTTGGAAGGCAGGTCAAACAGCACGACGGGCACACCGGCATTGGCGAGGTGGGCGGCAATCTGCGCGCCCATCACCCCGGCGCCGAGGACCGCGGCCTTTCTTACGATCAACTTGTTCAAGGGCTGTCTCCTTCAGTGATCAGAATTATGCATTAAGAGTATTCGTAAATTCGTGGCGACGCATCAGAAGGCGTAGTTCAGCTGGACGGACAGCAGATCAACGCTGTTTTCGAACTTGCCCCGCACGGTCTGCAGGGTCACCGTCTCGGCCGTGTTCGTGACCGCCCGCGCCGTGTGGGTGTCCTTGAGGAACAGGTGGGCGTAGCCGAAATCCAGGCTGGTATTGGGCGTGACGGCCCACTTGGCGCCAAAGGCCAGCCAGATGCGGTCCGCGTCGGGCACGGTCATCGTGCGGCTGGCATCGTCGGGAATCGGGTTCTTGTCGTAGGCGGTGCCGGCGCGCAGTTTCCAGTCCTGGTTGTACTGCCAGGTCGCACCGACGCCCACGCGCCAGGTGTTCTTGAAGTTGTAACGGAGTGGTGCCGTGGCCGCGGCACTGCTGGCGGCTACCCTGGGCTCCAGTGCCTGCAGGCTGCTCCAGCCGGTCCAGGAGTAATCGCCGAGCAGCGTCCAACGCTCGTCGAGCTTGTGTTGAAGCGCCACGGACAAGGTGTCCGGTGTTTCGATGGAAGCGGTGATCGACCGATCGATCAGGCCTGGCACGGTCTGCGTGCCGTCGAGGTCGACCTTGACCTTGGAACGGTAGCTCACGCCCAGCCGGGTGGCCGGGTCAAGCTGGTACATCAGACCTAAGTTGTAGCCCCAGGCCCGGCCGTCGCCCTTGAGGCGCCCGACCGGCGCGCCGACGTAAGGCGTGGCCTGCGTGAATTCGATCTTGCTGACGACGTAGTCGACGCCGACACCGAGAGACAGTCGCTCATTGACCCGGTAGGCGACGGAGGGATTGACGTTGATGTGGCGGATACGGGTTTTCTGGCCGGAGAAGCGTCCGACGAAGGTGCTGTCGTATTCCGTCTCGTCGGCGAAGGTCGGCCCGATCCCGAGGCCGAGCCGCCAATCCGGCGACAAGGCATGGACGTAATAGACCGCTGGGATGGCGTGCACTCCGCCGCCGTCGCCGCCACCGTCTCCGACCGCGTGGAAGGCGCCGGTCGGTGCGCCAGTACGCGGGTTGATGACCGGCATCGGTGTCGTCCCTTCATCCGCGAAGCGAGTACTCCGGCTGATCAGCGTACCAACGGCACTGAAGCTGTGGGTGGCAGACAGAAAGGTCATTCCGGCCGGATTGAAGTAGATCGTACTTGCATCCTCGGCAACTGCCGCCTGGCCGGCATAGGCCGTCCCAAGCCCTGAACCGTTCTGCTCCATGAGCTGGAAACCTGCAGCCGTTGCCGAGCCCGAAAAGGCCAGCGCAGACAGAACCAGCGGGATGGCGGACGGTTCCATTCTGTTTCGCATAAAGTTGTCTCCTCTTGTAGTTTTGCGATGATTTGATGTTTGTTAAACAAACGATCGTTTTAATAGTTGATCAAAAAAAATGGCAGCTCGGCTCCAGGTGTGTCGGGGACGTTCAGTCGGTCTTCGGATGACCTTCGCCCCTGACAGCTTCGATCGGTTCAAGCTGTGATCGACAAGACTGAATACGCATGCCTTACCTGATGTGTTGCCCGCGGGAATGCTGTTCAAACGTTCGTTTTATAATAAAGAGAAGACTTTGGCCCGGCAAGCGTTTTTTTGAAGCATCTGCGCTCGCCTCGACATAGGGCATGCTGGGGCCTTGATGGGATCCGGCGTGGCGGCAGGATCAGGGGGAAGGCAGCCCGTCAATGAGGCGGGCCGGTCACGCCTGATCAGCGGGCCGGTCCGGTGTCATGCCCCTTGGCATGGGCTTCAGTCGTCACTACTCCCGAACTGCGGCAAGGGGGCACGCAAACCACCGAGCAGGAAGGACATCAGGCGAGGCAACAGCCGGTCGAGGCGGTCCATTTCCGTCTCGTCTTCGATCTGCCAGTCCGTCACGATCCGTAGCGCATCGATGCCGGCAATCGCATAAGAAGTGGCGCCGAGCATGAAGTGGAAACGCCAGACGATCTCCGATTTGGGAACATCCGGCAAAGCCTTGAACAGCGCGGTCTTGTACCGTTCGATAACGGCCCGGTATTCCTGGGCGAGAAAGCTGTGAATGAACTCGGAGGGCTCGGTCAGGGTTCGTCCGAGCAGGCGCAGAAATGTCATGCCGCCGCGGGCATCGTTGTCCGCCAGGCGCAGTAGCGTGCCAAAAAAGCCGTCCACGATCTGCGAAGGCTTGAGCGGCTTGCCGGCGGCCTCTCTTTCCAACCTGTCGAGGATGCGCATGCGCTCCTCGTTCAACCAGTCGAGGCGGCGGCGAAAAACCTCCTGCATCAGGGACTCCTTGGACCCGAAGTGGTAATTCACCGCGGCCAGATTGACCCCAGCATCACCGGTAATCTGACGCATCGAGGTGCCTTCATAGCCGTTCGCCATGAAAAGACGCTCGGCAGCGTCAAGAATTCGTTCGCGGGTATCCACACTCTGGCTTTCGCCAGCTTTTGCCTCAGCCACTTCAAGACTCCATGCTCGTACAGTCGGTGCAGGATAATTGAAGCGGCCCGGAATTCGCGAAAACCGGGGGCAAACTTATGTCAGGTCCCGCGCAACGGGTCCAGGAGCATTCAGGCAGGCGGGAGCGAGAATTCGAAGACATTGCCCTGGGGTGAGCTTCGGGCACTGATCGTTCCACCATGGGCCTGGATGATGGAACGGGTGATCGCCAGCCCCAGGCCGGCGCCGTCCCCGGCATTGTGGCGGGACGCATCGACGCGGTAGAAACGGTCGAACAAACGGGGCAGGTGCTCGGCCGGAATCGGCTCGCCACTGTTCTCCACGGCCAGGCGGGTCTTGCCGTCCGGTGCGATGTCGATCTTGACGTCGACACGCCCACCCGCAGGCGTATGGCGCAAGGCATTGGACAACAGGTTGCCGAGCGCCCGGCGCAGCATCAGGCGGTCGCCACCCGCCCTGCCCCGCCCTTGCAGACGCAGCACAACGCGCTGTTCATCGGCAACCGCCCCATAGAACTCGAACAGTGCGGCCACTTCGTCGGCCAGCTCGAAGCGCTCATGGGCCGGCACGATCAGCCCGTTGTCCGCCTTGGCCAGAAACAGCATGTCGCCGATCATCCGCGACAGGCGCTCGAACTCCTCCGCATTGGACTCCAGCACCTCGCGATATTCGTCGGCGGTGCGCGTCCGGCTCAAGGCCACCTGGGTCTGAGTCATCAGGTTGCTGACCGGGGTACGCAGCTCGTGGGCCAGGTCGGACGAGAAATCCGACAGGCGACGGAAAGACTCTTCCAGCCGGCCCAGCATGTCGTTGAGGGAACGGGCCAGTTCCGCCAGCTCGACCGGTACGGCTTCCGCCGGCAGACGCCGGTCCAGGCTGCGGGCGCTGACCTGGGCGGCCAGATCGCCCATTTCCCGCAGCGGCACCAGCCCCCGGCGGGCAACGATCCACCCTAGCAGACCGGTCGCGATGCTGCCGCCGAACATCACCAGCCACAGGCTGTGCAGGAAGGCCTCCATGAAATGGCGGTGGTGAGAGATGTCCGTGGCGACGGCGACGACCGCCGGCGGCGCCCCGCGCATGCCACTGGGCAGCGTGCCGACGATGCCGCGGAACGGGACGCCGTCCGGCGTCTCCCACACATAGGGCTGACCGGCATCGGGCTTGCCGACCCGCTCGAGCAATACCTGCGGAAAGGGGCTGTCGCGCGTTGCGAACAAGGTACGCCCATCGGTGCCGGTCACGGCAACGGCCAGGCCGTGGTGACCGATCAGGGCGTCATCCATCTGCTGCACCAGATTGTCCACATCTTCGGCGTTGTGCACCCGTTCCAGCGCATGGCGGATGAGCTCCAGCTTGCCTTCCAGCAGGGTCATGTCCTGCTCCTGGAAATGCTGTTCCACCGAGGCTCTGACGATCAGTCCCAGTACCAGCAGGACCGCGGTGGACGCCAGCGCAAACAGCAGGGTCAGACGGAAAGTAAGGGAGTGGCGACGGATCATGGGCAGCCCTGCTCTTCGAGCACGTAGCCCATGCCGCGCACCGTGCGGATCAGCTTGGGCTCGAAATCGTCATCGATCTTGGCGCGCAGGCGGCGCACCGCCACCTCGATCACATTGGTATCACTGTCGAAATTCATGTCCCAGACCTGGGACGCAATCAGGGAGCGTGGCAGCACCTCGCCCCGGCGACGCAGCAGCAACTCGAGCAGCGCGAACTCCTTGGCGGTCAGGTCGATCCGCTTGCCCGCGCGGGACACCCGGCGCCGCAGCAGATCCAGTTCGAGGTCGGCCGCTTGCAGCACGTCGGCCTCCTTGCTCCTGGCCCCACGTCGCAGCAGGGTACGTACCCGGGCGAGCAGTTCGGAAAAGGCAAACGGTTTGACCAGGTAATCGTCGGCCCCCAGTTCGAGTCCCTTGACCCGGTCATCGACGCTGTCCCGCGCGGTCAGGAACAGTACCGGAATCTCCTTGCCTGCCCTGCGCAGCGTCTGCAGCACGTGCCATCCGTCCAGGCCGGGCAACATCACGTCCAGCACGATCAGGTCATAGGTTTCGGTCAAGCCAGCGTGCACGCCGTCCATTCCATCCCGCACGAGATCGACGGAAAAACCCGCCTCGGCAAGCCCCTGTCTGAGATAGTTCCCGGTCTTCGTTTCGTCTTCGACGATCAGTATCTTCATCCGTCCAGTGGCCTCGGCAGGCCTTCGTCAGTGCCTTGAACACAACGCGCGTAGGTTACAGAGATTTGGCCGGACGCGCGGCCGGCACCCACATTCCGGCTCGACCCAAGCCCGAGAAAATCCGGTTGACCTTCCCATGATGGGAAGCTTTAGCGTGTGCCAGTCACTTGTTCAGGAGGCACGCCATGCGTTTCCCACCCCCCAACCCGACGGTCGCCTTGGCCCCCCAAAACGATACGCTGGAACACCGGATCTTCGACATCAAAGGCATGCGCTGCGGCAGTTGCGCGGCACGCCTGGAGGCGGTACTCGAGAAATTGGACGGCGTACGCGGCGCCCGCGTCAATCTGGCCACCGAGCGTGCCCATGTCACGCTGCCCCGTATCCTGCCAGCCTCGATGGTGGTGGAGGCGGTGCGGAAAGCCGGCTACGAGGCCAGTCCCGTGCCATCGAACGCCTCGCCGCCAACCGCCTCATCCCGTGAGTTGCCCGATGGTCGGCCGGTCGTGCTGGCGGCCATCCTGTCGGTGCCATTGGTTGCGCCCATGCTGTTTACCGTCGCCGGAGTGCATTGGATGTTGCCAGGGTGGCTGCAGTTGCTGCTTGCCACGCCAGTGCAGTTCTGGCTCGGACTTCAGTTCTACCGCTCCGCCTGGAAGGCCCTGCGTGCTGCCACGGGCAACATGGACCTGCTGGTTGCCATCGGAACCTCTGCCGCCTTCGGCCTGAGCCTGTTCCAGCTGCTGGATCCGGCCGGGGCTCTGCACGCGCATCTTTACTTTGAAACCTCAGCCACGGTGATCACCCTGGTGCTGTTCGGCAAATGGCTGGAGGCACGGGCCAAGCATCAGGCCATGTCGGCCATTCGTGCGCTGCAGGCGCTGCGCCCCAAGCTGGCCCGGATACGGACGCACGGCGCAGACCGGGACATACCCATCGACTCCGTTGTGCCCGATGACCTCGTGGTGCTGCGTGCCGGCGAACGGGTGCCGGTGGATGGCGTCATCGTCGAAGGGCTCAGCGATGTGGACGAGTCCATGCTCACCGGCGAGAGTCTTCCCGTTCCCAGGCAGCCGGGCGACCGGGTGAGCAGTGGTGCGATCAATGGCGCGGGCGCCCTCCTCGTCCGTGCCACGGCAATCGGCGCCGATACGCTGCTGGCGCAGATCATCCGCCTGGTCGAAGACGCCCAGGCGGCCAAGGCCCCCATCCAGCGTCTCGCCGACCGGGCCAGCACAGTATTCGTGCCCATCGTGCTGCTGATTGCGGCGGGCACCCTGGCAGGCTGGTGGCTCCTGACCGGTGATGCCGAAGGCGCGCTGATCAATGCCGTGACGGTGCTGGTAGTGGCATGCCCCTGTGCCCTTGGTCTTGCCACGCCTGCGGCGATCATGGCGGGAACCGGCGCGGCCGCGCGTCACGGCATCCTGGTGAAGGACGTCACGGCCATCGAGACCGCACGCCAGATCAGCGCGGTCGTCTTCGACAAGACGGGCACCCTGACTGAAGGACGCCCCCAGCTGCTGGAAACACGCTTGGCAAGCGGCAATACGGTGGCCTTGATGGCCCTGGCCGTTACCTTGCAGGAAGGCTCCGACCATCCGCTGGCACGGGCCCTGCGCGACGCGGCCGGTGCCGCCGGGAAGGCCGGGCTGACCGCAAGTGCCATCCATACCCTGCCAGGACGGGGAGTCACCGGCGAGATCGATGGTGAGCGCTACATCATGGGCAATCTCCGCCTGCTGGAAGAGCACGGCGTACATCCGGGACCGCTGGCCGAGGATGCGGCGCGACTGGAGCAGGACGGGCATTCCCTGGCCTGGCTGGCCCGGGTGCGGGACGGGCAGCCACTCGGGCTCTTTGCCTTCGGCGACCGGCTCAGGCCTACGGCGGCAGCGGCGGTGCGCCGATTGCGGAGTCTGGGTATCCAGACCGCGCTGATCACCGGTGACAATGCGGGCTCAGCCCGCCGGGTTGCCGCGGAGACCGGGGTCGACAGCCATTCGGCCCAGGTCCTGCCTGCCGGCAAGGCCCGGGCAGTGGAAGCCCTCAAACGCGAAGGGCACCGGGTGGCCATGGTCGGTGACGGCATCAACGACGCCCCGGCGCTGGCCGCAGCCGATATCGGCATCGCCATGGGCGGTGGTGCCGACGCAGCGATCCACGCCGCCGGGATCACCTTGATGCGCGGCGACCCGGCGCTGGTCGCTGCCAGCATCGACATCTCGCGGCGCACCTACGCCAAAATGCGGCAGAACCTTTTCTGGGCCAGCATCTACAACGTGGTGTGCCTCCCGCTGGCGGCACTGGGACTGCTCAATCCCGTGGCGGCTGGCGCCGCGATGGCCCTGTCGAGTGTCAGCGTCGTCGCCAATGCGCTGTTGCTGCGGCGTTGGCGGCCAAACGAACCTACCGGGGATTCCTGAAATGAACATTGGAGCAGTCGCTGCCGCCAGTGGCGTGTCGGCCAAGATGATTCGCCACTACGAGAAGATCGGGCTGCTCGGTGCCAGCGCCCGCAGCACCGCCGGCTACCGCCAGTACGGTGAGCGGGACGTGCAAACCCTGCACTTCGTCCGCCACGCGCGAGATCTTGGCTTTCCACTGGAGCAGATCGGGCAGTTGCTGTCCCTCTGGCAGGACACCGGACGTTCCAGTGCCGAGGTCAAATGCCTCGCCGAGGCCCATCTGCAGGACCTCGACGCACGCATCCACAAGCTCAGTGCGATGCGTGACACGCTCGCCACACTGGCCCGGAACTGCTGTGGTGACGAGCGCCCCGACTGCCCGATCCTCGACGGACTGGCTGCCTCCGCCCAGCTTGACGACGGCCCCAAGCGGGAGCCGTCCCGCTAGAATGCTCGCCGTCCCAACTCAAAAGCCGCCTGCAATCCCGCAGGGCGGCTTGCCTGATGGATTTAGTCCTCGTTCTACTGCTCATTCTTCTCAACGGCGTCTTCGCCATGTCCGAGATCGCCGTGGTCTCGTCCCGCAAGGCCCGGTTGCAGAACCTTGCCGATGACGGCAGCCTGGGGGCCAAGGCAGCCCTCACCCTGCACCAGGAACCGTCCAGCTTTCTCTCCACCATTCAGGTCGGCATCACCCTGGTCGGCATTCTCAATGGCGCGATCGGTGAAGCCGCCGTGGCCGACCCGCTGGCCGAGATGCTCGCCGGTCTTCCCCTTCTCGCCCCTTACGCCAAGGGGGTTGCGCTGACCATCACCGTGATCGGTCTGACCTACTTCTCGGTCGTCGTCGGCGAACTGGTGCCCAAGCGCCTGGCCTTGCTGGCGCCGGAGGGCATCGCGTCACTGATCGCCCGCCCAATGATGATCCTTGCCCGCATCACCCACCCGCTGGTGGTGATCCTGTCCGGATCCTGCTCGGCCATCCTGCGCCTCGTCGGCGCCCGCCGCAGGGAGGAGCCGCCGGTCACCGATGACGAAATCAAGGTCCTGATGGGACAAGGCGCGGAGGCGGGTGTCTTCCACGAGAGTGAACAGGAGATTGTCTCCAACGTGCTGCGACTCGACGAACAGCGCATTTCGTCGATCATGACACCCCGTCGGGACATGTCGATCATCGACCTGGAGGAAGACGAGGGGACGATCCGCCAGCGCATCGTCGATACCGAGTTCTCACGCCTCGTGGTGTGTCGCGATGGCCTGGAACATGTGGTCGGCGTGCTGCAGACCGGGGATCTGCTGAAGAAGGCCCTGCCCGGCCATGGTATTTCGGTGGCGGATGTGGAGTCTGTACTGCACCCGCCGCTGTTCGTGCCCGAATCGGTCACCACGACCCAGTTGCTCGAGAGCTTCCGTCGGGCCAAACTGCAGTTTGCACTGATCATCGATGAATACGGCGACGTTCAGGGGCTGGTCACGCTCACCGACGTGCTGGCCGCAATCGTCGGCGAGCTGTCGGTGCCGGATGCGCTGGAGGACAGGGACATGCTGCAGCGGGAGGACGGCTCCTGGCTGGTGGATGGCGACGTGGGCATCGAGCGTCTGAAGTCGGAACTCGATATTAGCGACGACCTGCCGGGCGAGGAGGAGCATTCCTTCCACACCCTGGGCGGGTTCCTGATGTATGCGCTGGGCCGGGTTCCGGCACCGACCGATCATTTCGAAGCGGGCGGCTGGCGTTTTGAAGTCATGGACATGGACCGTAATCGGGTGGACAAGGTGCTGTTGTCCCCCGCCGAGAGTCGGACCGTCAAACCGGAGCGCACCCCGGTCCAGTAATTGGCCGGAAGGCTGCGCGGCCAGAACCCGGTTGTTTTGCGTCAGGTGAGCCGATGCGACAAACCGCAAGCCTACAAGCTTCACTGTTCGGACCCCAGGATTCGGTCGACGAACGCCGGCTCTCGCGCATTGTCCGCATCCTTGCCGCGAGTATCGTGGTGCTGGGCATCGGCGTTCTCCTCGGCTGGGCCGTGGACATCCCCATAGTCCGGACACTGGGCCCAGGGCTGGCATCGATGAAGGCCAACACCGCGGCCGGCTTCGTGCTGGCCGGGCTTGCATTGTTCTGCAGCACCGACCGCCGCCCAGCCTTGCAACGGTGCGCCCGCAGCCTCGGTCTGGCAGCGGGGCTCCTCGGACTGGCCCAGTCCATACAGGAAATGTTCAATCTCGATCTGGGGCTGGACAACCTGATCGTCGATTTCCATCGTGCCGTCGGAGAAGCAACCGGGCGCATGGCCGCCGCTTCGGCTGCCTGCCTGACCCTGGGCGGCGTCGCCCTCACTGCCGGCCACAGCCCTTGGGGCGATCGCCTGTGCCGTTACGCCACCGCATTGATGGGTTTCCTGGGGTTGATGGCGATCTTCGGTTACCTCTTTGACGTGGAGGCGTTCTACCACCTTGCGCCGTACAGCAATATGTCCGGCCATACGGCGCTTGGTTTTACCCTGCTGGCGCTGGGCATCGTGGTCAACCGCCTGCCGCCCGGCGGCTTCGGCTGGCTCACGCGAATCGCGGTGGCCACGGCGGTGGCTGCACTGCTGGTCGTTGGCGGGATTGTCGCGGAACGTCTGCGCAGCGTTGACGAAGCGGATCGCCTGGAGAACCACACCTGGCAGGTCATGCTGGAAGTGCAGCAGATGCTGGCCAGCCTGCTCGATGCGGAGTCTGCCGAGCGCGGATATGCGGGTATCGGTGACGAACATTTCCTGAGCGCCTATCGGCATTCGGTTGCCGAACTGCGCGCCCGTCTCGTCGAAGTGCGTCGTCTGAGCGTGGACAATCCCGCCCAACAGCAGCGTCTGCAGGAGCTTGAGATCCCGCTCAAGGCAAAGCTGGCAGGTATGGACCTCACCATCGCCCTGCGCCAGAAAGTGGGCGCGGATGCCGCGCAGGCTTCCCTGCGGGATTTCTGGCGCGAAGGCCACATGAACGACATCCGGCAAGGGGTCGCGGATATTCTGGCCGAAGAGGCGCGCCTGCTGCAGTTGCGCCAGAGGGCCAAGGAGCAGGCTGCCGAACATGCCCTGCAAACCCTGATGCGGGGGGGCATCTTCGGCATTCTCACCCTGCTTGGCATCTTCTTCCTGCTATGGCGGGAGAATGCCCGCCGGCAGGCCAGCGAAGCCGCACTACGTGAACACCGCAAGCATCTGGAAGAGCTGGTCGTCGAGCGGGACAACGCATTGACGCTGGCCATCGCCGGCGCCGATCTCGGCACCTGGAGCCTGGAGATCGGGACGAACATGGTGGTGGCCTCGGTGCGCTGCCTCGAGCTGTTCGGCTTCGAGCCGCGCAACAGCGTGCCGCTGGAAGACTTCGTCCGCCGTATCCATCCCGACGATCGAACGATCATGCAGGGGGCCCTGGCGGAAGCCATCTCCAACGGCAGCGTCTATCGTTGCGAATATCGGGTCGTCTGGCCGGACGCCTCGATCCACTGGCTTGCAGCTTCGGGACATGCCTCCAGGGAAGAGATCGGACGGGAGCCGATGCACATCAGCGGCGTCGTGCTCGACATCACTGAGAGACGGCAGCACGAGGAGGCCTTGCGGGAGAGCGAGGCGCGCTTTCGCAGTTTCTTCGAGAACATGGCGGTTGGTGCCGGTCAGCTTGATGCCCGCGGCCGCTACCTGGACGTCAACGAGCGTTACTGCCAGATCACCGGCTACAGCAGGAAGGCGTTGCTCGACGGCATGGGGCCGCTGGACATCACCCATCCGGACGACATCCCTGCCGACCGGGAGCGGGTGCGTCGCCTGTTGACCGATGGAGATATCTACGACGCCGAGAAACGCTTCGTCCGCAAGGACGGGGAGATCGCCTGGGTGCATATCACGGCTTCGGTGGTGCGCGACGCCGACGGCGCCGTCCGCTACGTGACCGGCGCCATTGAGGACATCACGGCCCGCAAGGCCGCCGAAGCCGCGCTGAAGGAGAGCCGGCAGCGCCTGATCAACTACAACCAGGATCTGGCGCGGGAAGTCGAGGCGCGTACCGCCGAACTGTCGGAGCGCCAGCGGGAGCTGCTGGCTGCCAAGGACGCGGCCGAACAGGCCAGCGCCGCGAAGAGCGCCTTTCTGGCCACCATGAGCCACGAGATCCGCACGCCGCTGAATGCCATCCTGGGCACCGTGCAGATCCTCGAGCGCGGCCCCCTCGACGAGGACCAGCGCCAGCTCGTGCGCACTCTCCGCACCGCTGGACGTGGTCTGCTGGGGCAGATCAACGACGTGCTCGATCTGTCGAAAATCGAGGCCGGTCATTTCGAACTCGAGCGCAGTCCCTTTGTGCTCCACAACGTAATCAGCAATCTGGTGGACGTGCTCTCCCCGGTGGCTGCCGCCAAGGGCATCGCACTGGAGTGGGCGCCGCTGCCCGAAATTGCCTCCACGCTGATCGGCGATGCCCAGCGCCTGAGCCAGGTGCTATACAACCTAACCGGCAATGCGCTCAAGTTCACGTCGAAGGGGCATGTGGCCGTCTCCGTGCAGGCGCTGGTCGAAGAGGCCGGTTCGATCACACTGCGATTCTCGATCCGCGACACCGGCATAGGCCTCGCACCGGAACAACTGGAGCGGGTTTTCGACGCCTTCGTGCAGGCCGACGAATCGACCCAGCGCCGTTACGGCGGTACCGGCCTCGGGCTGGCGATCTGCCGGCGGCTGGTGACCCTGATGGGCGGCGAGATCGGCGTGGAGAGCCGCCTGGGCGAAGGGAGCGAATTCTGGTTTACGGTACCGTTCGAGGTGGATAACTCGACGACCCAAGACCTGCCCTCCGACCTTGCCGCCTGCGAGGGGCCGCGACTGGCCGGCCTGCGTGTGCTGGTGGTGGACGATAGCCCCGTCAATCTGGACATTGCCCGCCGGCTGCTGGAGCTGGAAGGTGCCCGTTGCGAGATCGTGGACAGCGGCCACACTGCCATCGAAAAGCTCACTGCCGCGCCATGTGACTTCGATCTGGTCCTGATGGACGTACAGATGCCGGAGCTGAACGGCATCGATGCAACGCGCGCGATTCGGGGCGAAGCCACCCTGGCCAATCTTCCCATCGTCGCGCTGACAGCCGGGGCCCTGCCGAGCCAGCGGGAACGCGCCATGCAAGCCGGAATGAACGATTTTCTCGCCAAGCCCTTCGAGATCGACACCCTGGTTGCCACAGCCCGGCGTTGGGCGGGTCAGGCTATCCGTGCGGGCACGGCCCCTGCATCCCGATCGCCCGTGGAGGATGCTGCCGTGTTTCCGCAAATTGACGGCGTCGACACCGCAGCCGCCAGCCGGCGCCTGCTCGGCGACCGCGCATTGTTCCTGTCCGCCCTTGCGCGGCTGCGTGACGAGTTCGCCAATGTCGTCGATGAGGTCCGCACCGCGCTTGCCAGGCAGGATCTCGAAACAGCCCGGCAGCGCATGCACAAGCTCAGGGGAGGCGCCGGCAACCTGTCGGCCGTGGAAGTGGCAGAACTCGCTGCGCGCCTCGAAGCCACCTACGAGGGCGGTAATGTGGGCGCGGGCGACACGGATCTGGGGACGCTCGAAACTGCCGTGAAGCGCCTGTTCGCTTCTGCCGCCCCCTGGCTGACACAACCGCCCGTGACGGCAGCCTGCACTGACGTGCAATCGATTACCAACGAGAGCTTGTTCCACCTGATCGCGGCCCTGCAGGCCAACGATTTTGCCGCGCTCGGCGAGTTCGAGGCACAGCAGGCTGCGCTGGAGGCACGTTTCGGCGCCACAGCGATCGAGCCCATCGTCGTCGCGGTGGAGAACCTGCGCTTCACGCCCGCCCTCGATCTGCTTCAGTCCCTTGCGGAGAGACATTGAATCGTATCCCGCGCGCTTCTCCCATTGACGACGGGACCTCCACCGGAGCCAGGAGCGCCCGCAGCCTACTCGGCCTTCTTGACCGCCGTCGCGTCGTCCGGGGCATCCAGCCCCCAGTCGCCATGGCAATACCAGTCGTCGCCGAGCATTTCGGCCGGGTGCAGGGTTCTGCCCGAACCATTGCCACAGGCCAGGGAGTCGGCCGGACAGTACTTGTCGCAGCCCCAGCAGATGCGTTCCGGATGGGCCGGATGCAAGGGAAATTTCTTAGCCATCTCTGCTTCTCGCAAATATTGTTGAGCAGTTTACTCGGCTATTTTTCCCCGGCTTTGATCTCGGGCAAGAAGTCCGGCTCTCGACGCTCCCGAGCCGTTCAGAGGCTGACGCTCTCCCCTTGCTGCGGAAGCTGCACATCCCGCCACCCCAGTTGCTCGGCAATGGCTTCCTTGAAGTGGACGGCTGCGGTCGCTTCGCCATGAACCACGAAGGTGTGGCGCGGGGGCGCATGGAAGCCCTTCAGCCAGCCGATGAGCCCGGCCTGGTCTGCGTGGGCCGACAGGCCGCCAACCGTATAGATGCGCGCCCGCACCGGAACCGGCTCACCGAAGATGTGCACCAGTCGTGCGCCATCCACCAATCGCCGGCCGAGGGTTCCGGCGGCCTGGAAGCCAGCGATCAGCACGCCGCACTCGCTGCGCGGGAGGTTCTCGCGCAGGTGGTACTTGATGCGCCCCGCCTCGCACATGCCGCTGGCGGAGATGATCACCGCTCCGCTGCGGATTTCGTTGAGCGCCCGCGAGGCCTCCACATCCGCCACGAATTCGACCTTCATCTTGTTCGGGTGCTCCCGTAGCCAGGCGGTCAGTTCGTGGGTCTCAGCGTCGAGCAGTGCCGGATGGGCCAGCGTGATGCGGGTGGCCTCATTGGCCATCGGCGAATCCACGTAGACCTTCAGCGGTGCCAGCCTTTCCCGGCGCACCAGATCGGCGAGGAGATAGATGATCTCCTGGGTGCGCCCCACCGCGAAGGACGGGATGATCAGGTTGCCATGACAGGCCTGGGTTCTGCCGAAGGCCGCGACGATTTCGTCCTCCGTTTCCGGCAGAGGCCGGTGCAGGCGGTCGCCGTAGGTCGATTCGATGAGTAGCACGTCAGCCGTCGGCACTACGGGCTCCGGGTCGTTCAGCACCGGGCGGTCGCGCATGCCGAGATCGCCTGAGAACACGAGCTTGCGGGGCCTGCCCTCGCCGCTGATCGTCACTTCCAGCCAGGCCGAACCGAGGATGTGGCCTGCATCATGGAAGCACACCCGGACGGACTCTGCCGGCTTTATATGCTGACCATAGTCTGCCGGCCGCAGCAACGGCAGCGTCGCCTGGGCCTGGGCCACGGTATAGAGCGGAGGATGCACGCCGCGCCCGCTCTTGCCGATGCGCCGCTGGTGGCGGAGCTGCCACTCGGATTCCTTTTCCTGAATGTGGGCACTGTCGAGCAGCAACACCTCAAGCAGGTCGATCGTCGCCGGTGTGGTGTAGATCGGACCGCGGAATCCCAGCACGGCCAAGCGCGGCAACAGCCCGGAATGATCGATGTGGGCATGGGTCAGCAGCACGAAGTCGATCTTGCGGACATCGAAACCGAAATCCAGCGCCCGCTGGTTCTTCAGTCGAGCCTCGCCCCCGCCCTGAAACATGCCGCAGTCGACGAGGAAACGCACGTCCCCGGTTTCCACCAAGGTGCACGATCCGGTGACTTCACCGGCCGCGCCAAAGAAGCTGATACGCATTTTGAACGCCTCCCGTTGCATCCAGCTTGAACTTCCGTTCGCCGGAAAGCAAGGCAGCACGGGCATTTCAGCTGATCGATACGCCGATCAGCGCGCCGCTGCCATAGGTGACGCAGGCCGCAGCAGCGCCGATGGCAATCTGCCGCAGTACCGAATAGACAACGCCCCGCCCGCTGAACAGGGAGGTCGCCAGTCCTATGGCCCCCAGACCCAGCGCGCTGAGCGCCAGACTCCAGGCAGCACCCGCCAGACCGCCACTGAAGAAAAAAGGCAACACGGGAAAAATGGCGCCGGCGGCAAATAGCACAAAGGACACCGCCGCGGCACTCCACGGATTGCCGCCCATCTCCGCCGGATCGATGCCGAGCTCTTCCCGCGTCAGTGTATCGAGGGCCGTGTCGCGATCTCGCATCATGTCCCGGGCCACCCGCTGGGCATCCTCCCGGGCCAGTCCCTTGGCCTGGAAGATCAGCGCCAGCTCCTTGCGCTCGGCTTCCGGGTTTTCCTCCAGCTCCTGGCGTTCCTGGGCTACACGGCTGGTCGCAAACTCCCGGGCATTCGTCACCGACAACCATTCCCCCAGCGCCATCGACACCGCACCCGCAATGAGGCCGGCCAGACCGGTCAGCAGGATGGTGTTCGACGACGCTCCCGCGCCGGCCACTCCCATCACCAGGCACAAGCTGGACACCAGGCCGTCGTTGGCGCCGAGCACTGCCGCCCGCAATTCGTTGCCCGAGCCACGGCCATGCCAACGCTCGGCCCGTGCGATATCGGCACCGACATGCCCGCCCGGCCGATTGACGGCCTCTATGATTGCCGCGTGGGAACGCTCTTCCCCGGACAAGGCTTCCGCATCGGGCTGGCCGGCATATTTGTCCCGATCGGCAAACTCCGCCGTGGCCAGCACCGGCAAGACGAAGCGCAGTCCGAAACGCCGGGCCAGCCACACCAGCATCCGCGTGCGCAGCCCCGGCACGTGGGCGCCGACACCAACGCCGGCTTCATCGAGTTTGCCGCGCCAATGGGCCGCGTGGCTCAGCTCGGCCTGGGAGAGTTGCAGGAAAAGATCCTGGCGTACCGGGTCCGTCTCGGCCCGGGCCAGACCGGCGTACAAAGCCGCGCCGTCCTGCTCGTCACGCCAGTTCCTGATGTACCGTTCGACATCCTTGTCCATGGACGGCGCCCTCCAGCGGACGGACTACTGGCAATCGTCGGAAACCGGGTGGCCCCGGGCTGCGTTCTCGCCGCCAGAAATGTCCTCGAGATATTCCCGAGTATGCTCCAATGCCTTGCGATGCAGGCAGTTGGCCGGATCGTCGAGCAACGCGTTGACACGCTCCAGCCAATACTTGCAATCGGGATCGTGGGCATGCAGCGCCTGATTGATGACCTCGATCGGATATGAACTCATGGTATTCCGGTTTCAAGCCCGAGGTGGGCAGTCTACCACTGTCGTATCGGAGCACGATTTGGGATGGATCAAAGGCGGGCCTTGCCAGCACCATCCTCAAACAGCTCATCGATTACCCCGGCAGCCGCCGCTCGTCAAAAGTCGAGGCGCTTCTTCGGGGAATGCAGCCAGCCGCTGGCACACCGGGCATCGCCAAAAACCAGTTCGGCCAGCAAGTGCAAACGGAGCATCCGGTACAAGGCGTCAAACTCGGAGCTCGTCAGCGAGCCTTCGGACTTACGCCGAATCCAGATCCGGCGCGGCACGACCCGATACACATCGGCCGGCGCCAGGAGTCGCTCGCCCACCAGCGTCTGCAGCACCATACCGCTCAGCACCTTGCGATCCGTCAGGGCGAGACTCATTTTATCGGCGGCCGTGGACATGCCAAGCACCCCCCACCCAGGCGACTGGTCAGGCGGCCCTGCAACGAGACCTCAATGTGCGCCAGAATGGAAGAGATGGCACGCCGGATGGCACCGAGTTTCAATGACTGAATCACTGCCAAAAAAACAAAGCCCCGGCGGCGCCGGGGCTTTTGCTGATTCACCAAGTGCAGCCGACAACAGAGGCGTCAGCAGTCTGGATCATTCCCACTCGATCGTTGCAGGCGGCTTGCCGCTGATGTCGTACACCACCCGATTGATGCCGCGGACTTCGTTGATGATGCGGTTGCTGACCTTGCCAAGCAGGCTGTGGGGCAGTTCGGCCCAGTGGGCGGTCATGAAGTCCTGGGTCTGCACGGCGCGCAGCGCGACGACGTATTCGTAGGTACGGCCGTCGCCCATCACGCCGACGCTCTTGACCGGCAGGAAGACGGCGAAGGCCTGGCTGGTCTTGTCGTACCAGTCGGCGGCGCGCAGTTCGTCGATGAAGATCGCGTCGGCGCGGCGCAGCAGGTCGGCGTAGTCCTTCTTCACTTCGCCGAGGATGCGCACGCCCAGGCCGGGGCCGGGGAACGGGTGGCGGTAGACCATCTCGTGCGGAAGGCCGAGGGCGATGCCCAGCTCGCGGACTTCATCCTTGAACAGCTCGCGCAGCGGTTCGAGCAGCTTGAGGTTGAGGGTTTCGGGCAGGCCGCCGACGTTGTGGTGGCTCTTGATGGCGTGGGCCTTGCCGGTCTTGGCGCCGGCGGATTCGATCACGTCCGGGTAGATGGTGCCCTGGGCCAGCCACTTGGCGCTGGGCAGCTTGGCGGCTTCGGCCTGGAAGACTTCGACGAACTCGCGGCCGATGATCTTGCGCTTGGCTTCGGGGTCGGAGACGCCCTTCAGGTGGCCCATGAACTGCTCGGTGGCATCCACGTGGATGACCTTGACGCCCAGGTTGCGGGCGAACATCTGCATGACCATCTCGCCCTCGTTGAGGCGCAGCAGACCGTTGTCCACGAACACACAGGTGAGTTGGTCGCCGATGGCCTTGTGCAGCAGGGCCGCGACCACGGAGGAGTCGACACCGCCGGACAGGCCGAGGATCACCTCGTCGCTGCCGACCTGGGCGCGGACCTTCTCGATGGCTTCGTTCACATAGTCCGGCATGTTCCAGTCGTGCTCGCAGCCGCAGATCTCATGCACGAAGCGGGCAATCATGTCCTTGCCCTTGATGGTGTGCGTGACTTCCGGGTGGAACTGCACGGCGTAGAACTTGCGCGCCTCATCGGCCATGGCGGCGATGGGCGTGGATTCGTTGGAGGCGATGACCTTGAAGCCGGTCGGCAACTCGGTGACCTTGTCGCCATGGCTCATCCACACGTCCAGCAGGCCGTGGCCTTCGTCGTTGGTCCGGTCCTGGATGCCGCGGAACAGCTCGGAATGGCCGCGGGCACGGATCTCGGCATAGCCGAATTCGCGCTTGCCGGAGCTTTCGACCTTGCCGCCGAGCTGGCTGGCCATGGTCTGCATGCCGTAGCAGATGCCGAACACCGGCACACCGATCTCGAAGACGGCCTGAGGCGCCTTCCATTCCGTGGCCTCGTAGACCGAGTTCGGACCGCCGGACAGGATGATCCCCTGGGGCGCGAAGTTACGGATGAAGTCGTCCGACACGTCGTACGGGTGGATTTCGCAGTACACCTGCTGCTCGCGCACGCGGCGGGCGATGAGCTGGGTGACCTGGGAGCCGAAATCGAGGATCAGGATTTTCTTGTGCACAGCGGTTCCGTTGGATGAAAACGAGTAATCGCGAATTATAGCGTCTGAGGCGCCAGGACGCCCTGCTTGAAGACTTCCGTGTGTGCAAACGAGTCCATCCGCAAGCAAGCCACGCATGCGCTGCCAGTGGGAGCCTTCCCAGAACACGCGCCCGCAGCCCTCGCAACGGGTGAATCGTTCGTGCTTCAGGCGAACCGATTCGGGCAGTTGCGCCAGCACATCGGCTTTCGGCACCGGATGCAGCGGCGCATTGCATTCCAGGCAACGGGAAAACGGCCGGCAAGTCGGTGCCAGCGACAACCGGGCGGCCAGCTCACGAAACTGCGCATCTGGTTTCAGAGCATGGACATAGCAGCCGCGAACGATCGCCTTGCGCATCAGCAAGGCCCGATCGCGGGTCAGCACGATGCGCTGCTCACGCTCGGCGATCGCGGCGATTTCCGGGTCCGCGTAATCGTTGCGGAAGAGCGTGTCGAAACCTGCCATGCGCAGGCGGTGGGCCAACCCGCCGAGGAAATGAAAGCGGACGCGCACGGTGGATCAGTCGTCCCGCAGATCTCGGGTCAGCGGCACGAACGCCACGGTCAGCACGTTGCTGCTGGAGATGCCGCCATCCGCATGCTTTTCGATCAGCTTCAGGGTCTGGAAGGCATGGTTGAGACCCACCGGAATGACCAGCCGCGCGCCTGGTTTCAATTGCTCGACCAAGGGCGGCGGCACGGCCGGCGCCGCGGCGGTGACGATAATTCCGTCGTAGGGCGCGTGCTCCGGCCATCCTTCGCAGCCATCGCCATGGCGGACCTCCACGTTGGCGTAGCCAAGCCCGGCCAGGCGGGGCGCCGCCTCATGAGCCAGTGCCGCGATGATCTCCACGCTGAACACCTGCCGGACCAGCTGCGCCAGCACGGCAGCCTGATAGCCCGAGCCGGTCCCGACCTCCAGGATCGTCTGCCCAGCACGCGGCGCGAGCAGCTGGGTCATCAACGCGACGATGAAGGGCTGCGAGATCGTCTGGCTGTGGCCGATGCCCACCGGTCCGTTGCGAAAAGCCAGGTAACGCACTTCCTCCGGAACGAAGGCTTCCCGTGGCACCGTCGCCATGGCGGCCAGAACGCACGGGGCCAGCGCATCCAGCCCCGTCTCCCAACGGGTGGCCGCCAGTTCGTCTGCGATGTCCGCCAGCATCCGCACCCGGCCACCCTTGCCGTAGTCATCCGGAAACCTGGACATCCGCCGCGCCTCCTGCCCGTACGTGGAAAAGATGCAATGCCGCCGTGGATCAGCACCGCCTGCCCCGGTAGACTGTCGGGTTACGCCAAAAGTTACGCCGAACGGCGCAACCGGCATGATTTTCCGTCGCCTGCAGGCCGGGCGCGTTTTACGAAGAGCTGGGTAACAGATTGACTACAAAAGAACAAACGGGCAACCAGAAGTCACTCGACGAGCTGCTGCACGGCCATACGCCGATGATGCAGCAATACATCCGCATCAAGTACGAGCACCCCAACACCCTCCTCTTCTACCGGATGGGCGATTTCTACGAGCTCTTTTTTGAAGACGCCGAGAAAGCCGCGCGCCTGATGGACATCACGCTGACCACCCGCGGCAGCTCCGCCGGCCAGCCGATCAAGATGGCCGGAGTGCCCCATCACGCGGTCGAGCAGTACCTGGCGCGGCTCGTGAAGATGGGCGAGTCGGTGGTCATCGCCGAGCAGGTCGGCGACCCTGGCGCCACCAAGGGGCCGATGGAGCGCGCGGTGTCGCGCATCGTCACGCCGGGCACGCTCACCGACGCGGCCCTCCTCGACGACAAGGCCGACGCGCCGCTGCTGGCCGTCAACCTGCACCGGGGCGTGCTGGGCCTGGCCTGGCTCAACCTCGCCAACGGGGATTTCCGCGTGCTCGAATGCGATGCACCGCAGCTGGCGGCCCAGTTCGAGCGCCTGCGCCCGGCCGAGGTGCTGATCCCCGACGGCCTGCGCCTGCCGCTGCTGGAGCACCTGGCCCCCAGCCTGCGCCGCCTGGCCGACTGGCAGTTCGACGCGGAAACCGCGCGCCGCCTGCTCACCACCCATTTCGGCACCCGCGACCTGGCCGGCTTCGGCGCCGACGAAATGCCGGTGGCCCTGGCCGCCGCCGCCGCGCTGTTCGATTACGCCCGGGCCACCCAACGCCAGGCCCTGGCCCACATCACCGCCCTCACCGCCGAGCGCGACAGCGCCTACCTGCGCCTGGATGCCGCCACGCGGCGCAACCTGGAACTCACCGAAACCCTGCGCGGCGAGGCGGCACCAACGCTGTTGTCGCTGCTCGACACCTGCGCGACCAGCATGGGCTCGCGCTGGCTGCGCCACGCGCTGCACCACCCGCTGCGCGACCGCGCCGCAGCGGCTCACCGCCACGTGGCCGTCGGCGAGCTGGGCGAAGGTCCGGTGGAACCGGTGCGTCGCATCCTGCGCGGCGTGTCGGACGTGGAGCGGATCACCGCCCGCGTCGCGCTGCGCAGCGCCCGCCCGCGAGATCTGTCGGCGCTGCGCGACAGCCTCGGCCGGCTGGCCGAACTTCGTGCGGCCCTCGGCACGCCGCAGGCGCCGCTGCTCGGGCACATGCTCGACGAGCTGGCCACGCCGGACGATGCCCTCGACCTGCTCAGCCGCGCCATCGCCCCGGAACCCTCCACTGTGCTGCGCGACGGCGGCGTGATCGCTAGCGGATTCGATGCCGACCTGGACGAGCTGCGCGGTATCCAGACCAACTGCGGCGCCTTCCTGCTGGAACTCGAAGCCCGCGAACGCGAGCGCACCGGCATCGCCAACCTGAAGGTCGAGTTCAACCGGGTGCATGGTTTCTACATCGAGATCTCCGCGGCCAACGCCGCCAAGGGCGAGCTGCCGGAAGACTACCGCCGCCGCCAGACGCTGAAGAACGCCGAGCGCTTCATCACCCCGGAGCTGAAGGCTTTCGAGGACAAGGCCTTGTCGGCGCAGGAGCGCGCCCTCGCCCGCGAAAAGCTGTTGTACGAAGGCGTCCTGGATCAGCTCGCCAGCGACATCCCGCGCTTCCAGCGCATCGCCCGCGCCTGCGCGCTGCTCGATGGCCTGTCGGCCTTCGCCGAAGCGGCGGCGCGCTATAACTACGCGATGCCGGAGTTCAGCGAGCAGCCGGGCATCGAGATCGTCGGCGGCCGCCATCCGGTGGTCGAACGGCAGGTGGAGAACTTCATCGCCAACGACACCCGCCTCGACCCGACCCGCCGCATGCTGCTGATCACCGGCCCCAACATGGGCGGTAAATCGACCACGATGCGCCAGGTCGCATTGATCGTGCTGCTCGCCCACGTGGGCTGCTTCGTGCCGGCCAGCGCGGCGCGAATCGGACCGGTCGATGCGATCTTCACGCGCATCGGCGCCTCGGACGACCTGGCCTCCGGCCGCTCCACCTTCATGGTCGAGATGACCGAGGCCGCCGCCATCCTGCACGGTGCCACCGACCAGAGCCTGGTGCTGATGGACGAGATCGGCCGCGGCACCTCCACCTTCGACGGCGTCGCACTGGCGGTGGCCATCGCCCGCCACCTGCTCGACAAGAACCGTTGCTGGACGCTGTTCGCCACGCACTATTTCGAGCTGACCCGCCTAGCCCAGGATTACCCGGAATGCGCCAACGTGCACCTGGATGCCGTCGAACACAACCACGGCATCGTCTTCCTGCACGCGCTGGAGGAAGGACCGGCCAGCCAGAGCTACGGGATCGAAGTGGCCGCGTTGGCCGGCATTCCGTCGGCTGTGGTGCGCGACGCCAAGCGCCGCCTGCGGGCGCTGGAGAACCGCGAGATCAGCGCCGGCCCACAAGCCGACCTGTTCGCCAGCCTGCCGCCGGAAGAACCCGAAACCACCGGCCACCCGGTGCTGGGTGCATTGGCGAACATCGACCCGGACGCCCTGTCGCCACGGGAAGCCCTGGAAGCCCTCTATGAACTCAAACGCCTGACCGCATGAAGACCTTCGCCCGCCTCGCCCTCGCCTGCTCCGGCGCGCTCCTCGCGCTGTCGGCGTCCGCCACCGAGCCGTTCAGCTTCGGCCTGTTCGGCGATACGCCCTACAACCGCTTCGAGCGCCTCAACCTGCCCGGCCTGATCGCTGAGATGAACGCCGAGCCGCTCAAGTTCGTGCTGCACGACGGGGACATCAAGAACGGCGGTGAGCGCTGCGACGATGCCTTGTTCGAGGACCGGCTCCAGCTGTTCCAGACCAGCTTTCATCCGCTGATATTCGCCTTTGGCGACAACGAATGGACCGACTGCCACCGCAGCAACAACGGCGGTTACGACCCGCTGGAGCGGCTCGCCACGCTGCGCCGGCTGTTCTTTGCCGAACCGACCCGGACCTTGGGACAAAATCCGATGAAGGTGGAGTCCCAGGCTGGCGTGCCCGAACATACCGCCTACCGCGAGAACCTGCGCTGGCAGATCGGCCCGGTGCTGTTCCTGTCACTCAACATTCCCGGCAGCGACAACAACTACGGCAACGGCAGCCGGCCCAGTGATGAGTTCGTGCAACGCAGCGCCGCGCTGAAAGCCTGGATTGCCGACGGCTTTGCACTGGCCCGCAGCCGGGGCCTGGAAGGCGTGATGCTGGCCATGCAGGCCAACCCGGATATCGAGGACTTCAGCCAGGGCAAGCCCAACAAGGGCTACCGGGCGCTGCTGGAACAGCTCCTCGCCGAGACGAAGGGCTTTGCCGGCGAAGTCGTACTGGTGCATGGCGACACCCATTTCCACCGCATCGACAAACCCCTGCGCGACCCGGCCAGCGGCGAAGTGGTAAAGAACTTCACCCGCCTGGAAACCTTCGGTTCGCCCTTCATGGGCTGGGTGAAGGTGGACGTGGAGCCGGGCCGACAGCCTTTGTTCCGCTACACCGCGCGCCCATACAGCCCGGTACAGGCGGAAAAGTCCAACTGAAACGCTCAGCGCTGTTGCGGGTTCATGCGTCCCATGACCTGCTCCAGCGCGCGTCGAACGCTGTCGGCCGCCGCATCGACGCCATCGGTCGCCGCGACTTCGCTGACCACGTGATAATGCAGCACCAGCAGGCCGCGGAGCTTGTCCCAGGCGACCGGGTTGTCCGATGGGCACAGGTTCTTGTCGCCGCGCAGCACGCCCTCGGCGATACCGGGCTCCAGCAGGCTGATGTCGCACAACTGGGCCAGGCGGGCGATTTCCAGGTCGATGGACAGGAGTTCCGCGTCGTGGTTTTCGAAAGTGGCCATGGTGTGAAGGCTCCGCAATGATTTCAAGCCCATATTACCGCAGCGCAACAAATAAAACGTCATGACCGTGCCCATCGATATCAGCGAAGAATCCGGCGTCCGCTACCTGCATTTTGGCTCGGTGTGGGTGCAGGGCGCGATGCGCATCCGTAAGCCGGACGCGCTGGAACTCGAATACACCCGCGAGATGATGGCAGGCCTGCTGCTGCGGGCCGCACCGTGGCCCGAGCGGGTGCTGCTGATCGGCCTTGGCGCCGGCTCCATCGCCAAGTTCATCCACCGCCACCTGCCGCAAGCCCGCACCACCGTCGTCGAGATCGCACCGGAAGTCCATGCGGTGGCCAGCCAGTATTTCCGTCTGCCGCCCGAGGATGAGCGCTTGCAGGTGATGATTGGCGACGGCGTGCATTTCGTCGTCAACGACGACAGCCAGTGGGACCTGATCGTCGTGGATGGCTTCGATCGCAATGCCCGCGCCGGCAAACTTGCCAGCCAGGCCTTCTACGCAGCTTGCAGGGCGCGGCTGTCGCCCAACGGTCTGTTGAGCGTCAACCTGTTCGGGCAGATCCGCGGTTTCAAGACACAGCTCAAGCGCCTGGGCGAAGCCTTCGACGGGCGAGTGTTCGCGCTGCCGCCCTGCCCCAGCGGCAACGTGGTGGTCTTCGCCCACGCTGGTAATCCGGTGGAAACATCGCTGGCCGCGCTCGGCGAGCGTGCTTCCGAACTCAAGACTGCCAGCGGCCTCGACCTCAAGCCGAGCCTCAAACGGCTGGACAAGTCGGGGCAACTGCCGGACGGACGGATCGCCTTCTGATGGAGCGCGTGGACTGCGTGGTGATTGGCGCCGGCGTCGTCGGCCTGGCCTGCGCCCGCGCCCTCGCCCAGGCTGGACGTGAAGTGCTGATCCTCGAAGCCACGGAGCGCTTCGGCAGCGGCATCTCCAGCCGCTCCAGCGAGGTGATCCACGCCGGGCTCTACTATCCGACGAACTCCTGGCGCGCCCGCCTGTGCATGGCGGGCCGCCAGGCCTTGTACGCCTATTGCGCCGAGCGTCCCATTCCCCACCGCCGCACCGGCAAGCTGCTGGTGGCGACGGACGACGCCCAGCTACCGCAACTGGATGCCATCGCCAGCCGCGCCGCCGCCAACGGCGTGACGGGGTTGAGCCGCCTGCACGCCGACGAAGCCGTCGCGCTGGAGCCTGAGCTGCGCTGCGTCGGCGCCCTGCTGTCGCCGGACACCGGCATCATCGACAGCCACGCGCTGATGCTGTCCCTGCTTGGCGACGCCGAGGCGGCTGGTGCCACACTGGTCACCCACAGCCCGGTGCTGCGCGGCGAGCGCATCGCGAGCGGCTTTGCCCTCGAAGTGGGTGGCGATGCAAGCTTGAAGCTGCACGCCCGTAGCGTCGTCAACGCCGCCGGCCTGGGCGCCGTGCCGCTGGCCCGCCGTTTTGGCGGTCTGGCGGAAGCACGCCTGCCGAAGGCCCATTTCGCCAAGGGCAATTACTTCACGCTGCAGGGCAAGGCCCCGTTCAGCCACCTGATCTACCCGATCCCAGAGGCCGCCGGGCTGGGCGTGCACCTGACGCTGGACCTGGGTGGGCAAGCTCGTTTCGGCCCCGACGTGGAATGGATCGATGCGCCGGACTACGGCGTGGCGCCGACGCGCGCCGAGTCCTTCTACCCCGCCGTGCGCCGCTACTGGCCCGACCTGCCGGACGGCGCGCTGCTACCCGCCTATGCGGGCGTACGGCCGAAGATCCACGGCCCCGAGGAAGCGGCCGCCGATTTCATGCTGCTCGGCCCGCGGGAGCATGGCGCGCCGGGCCTCGTCGAGCTGTTCGGTATCGAATCGCCGGGCCTCACGAGCTGCCTGGCCCTGGCGGATGCAGTGCTGGCCGCGCTGGGCCAGCACCCGTGGGACAAGGAAACACGGGATAGCCCGACGTTTCCTTGAGGGTTTCAGGTTGCCGGCGCGTCGGCCGGCGCAGGCGGCAGCCACAGGCAGTTGCCCTTGTTGGCCTTGGCGATCTCGCCGAGCACCTTGTCGTGGCCTTCCAGCTCTTCCGGGGACGCGCGCAGCACCCGCAGTGGCGGGCGCTCGATGGGGCCGCCGGTGTCGCCATCGTCCACCTGGGCGGCCGGCTCGTCGAGCATCATGATCAGGCTTTCCTGTCCACGGGTCATGGCCAGGTAGACATCGGCGAGCAGCTCCGCATCGAGCAGTGCGCCGTGCAGGGTGCGGTGCGTGTTGTCGATCTCGTACAGGCTGCACAGGGCGTTCAGGGACGCCTTCTTGCCGGGGTTCTGTTCCTTGGCCAGCCTGAGGGTGTCGATCACGCTCGGGCAGATCGCAGTGAGCAAGGGCCGGCCCAGCAGGCTCAGCTCATAGTTCAGGAAGCCCACGTCGAAGGGCGCGTTGTGGATGACCAGCTCACCATCGGCAACGAATTCCTCAAACTCCTGGACGATGTCCTTGAACACCGGCTTGTCGGCCAGGAATTCATTGGTGATGCCGTGCACCGCAATCGCGCCGGCATCGATGTCCCGCTTCGGGTTGATGAAGACGTGGTAATGGCGTCCGGTCAGTTTGCGGTCAACCAGCTCGACGCAACCGATTTCGATCACCCGGTCGCCGCTCTTCCAGTCCAGGCCGGTGGTTTCCGTGTCGAGAACGATCTGTCTCATGCCGCAACTCCTGTATCCACTATTTTTCCTGTCTTGCGCACGGCATCCACGCCGCGCCGCGCGAGGGCGTCGGCCCGTTCGTTCTCCGGGTGGCCGGCATGGCCCTTGACCCATAGCCAGCGGATCTGGTGGCGGGACGCCTCGCTGTCGAGGGCGCGCCACAGGTCCTCGTTCTTGACCGGCTCCTTGGCGGCGGTCTTCCAGCCCCGTGCCTTCCAGCCATGGATCCACTCGGAAATGCCCTTCTGCACGTACTGGGAGTCCGTATGCACACGCGCTGCAACCGGGCGCTTGAGGGCCTGCAGTGCGCGGATCACCGCCAGCAGCTCCATCCGGTTGTTGGTGGTGGCGGGCTCCCCGCCCCACAGCTCCTTCTCGTGGGGACCGGCGCGCAGGATCGCGCCCCAGCCGCCCGGGCCCGGATTGCCCGAACAGGCGCCGTCCGTATAAATATCAATCTCGTCCAAAATCTTTCTCGACCAGGGTTGTCTGCGGGCGTCCCTTGCGGGAACCCGTCTTCTGAATGAGGGGCGCCAGCGCACGTGCCGCCGCCTTGCGTTCCCATTTGGGCATGATCAGCCTCATGCCCTGCACCCGCTTGATGGCGTGGATGATGTACACCCCACCGCCAATCGGCCACCAGCGGTCACCCGCGGCATCCATGAAAGCCAGGCGCTCGATCCACTTCTGCTGCTCCATGGCCGGCACATAGCAGCCCGAGGCCTGACAGTTGGCCTCAAAGCTGAGCAACGCCAACCAGTCCTTGATGCGTCGCAGGGACAGGTATTGCCCGTGCCACGGGTAAGCACAGGCTTCCCGAGCCAGCAGGCGCTTCATCCCGAACAGGCTGAGGGGATTGAAGCCGGCGATCACCACATGCCCTTCCGGCACCAGCACCCGCTCCACCTCCCGCAACACCTGGTGCGGATTGGCGGCGAATTCCAGCACGTGGGGCAACACGACCAGATCCAGGCTGGCCGCGGCAAAGGGCAGTGCAGCGTAGTCGAGCTCCACCTGCACCTTGCCGGCCCCGGCACGAAAACGGAAAGGCATCCGGTTGGTCTGCAACAGATCGAACTCGGGCAGCCCCAGCTGCGCTGCGTTGTAGCCGAAGATGTCCGCCACCAGCGTGTCGAAACGCGCTTTCTCCCACGCCATCACGTAGCCACCCAACGGGGTTTCAAGCCATGCATGGAGACCGGGAAAGGATTCGGAAGAGGGCATGTCGGATGCGGACGTACAGCGGCTACAATGACCAAATGCAGATTATCCCTCTTCCCGCGTTCCGCGATAACTATATCTGGGTCCTCCGCAACGAACGGTACGCCGTGGTCGTGGATCCGGGCGACGCCGCACCGGTGCTGCGCTACCTGACCGACGAAGGGCTGACCCTGGAGGCCATCCTCGTCACGCATCACCACTCCGACCACGTCGGCGGCCTGCCGGCCCTGCTCGCCGCAACCCCGGTGCCCGTATATGGGCCGGCGCGGGAGGACATCGCCGGCATCAGCCATCCGGCAGCGGAGGGCGAGGAAGTCCGCCTGCCGGGCATCGGCGCATCCTTCACGGTGCTGGACATCCCGGGCCACACCGCCGGTCATGTGGGCTATTACGGCGAAGGCTCGCTGTTCTGTGGCGACACCCTGTTTGCTGCCGGCTGCGGACGGCTCTTCGAGGGAAGTCCGGCCCAGATGTACGCCTCACTCGCCAAGCTGGCAGCCTTGCCGGGTGAGACCCGGGTCTATTGCACGCACGAATACACCCTGTCGAACCTGGCTTTCGCAGCAGCCGTCGAACCGGACAATGCCGCGGTCGCCAAGCGCATCGCCGCGAGCGAGGCATTACGCGCGGCCAATCAACCGACCGTGCCCTTCGCGCTGGCCGGCGAAATCGACAGCAACCCCTTCCTGCGGACCGGCGAGCCCGCAGTGATCCGCCAGGCCGAGGTGCAAGCCGGACGTGCGCTCACCGATCCGGTGGAGGTGTTTGCCGCGATCCGGGAATGGAAGAACCGCTTCTAGGATCAGGCCGGCGGTGACGTGACGGCCGCCGCTGCGGCGATACGATTCCGCCCACCCTGCTTGGCCTGGTACAGCGCGTCGTCGGCAGCCTTGACCAGATTTGCCGAGCGGACATCGCCGCGCCCCGGTATCACCGATGCGGCGCCGATGCTGATGGTCACCACCGTGTTGGCGCGGGAATAGCGGTGGGTGATGCTCAAGCCCTCGACCGACGAGCGCATGGTTTCTGCCACCTGCAGGGCACCGGCGATGTCGGTATCCGGCAGGATGACCGCAAATTCTTCGCCGCCATAGCGGGCCACCAGGTCTGCCGGCCGACGCAGGCTGCCTTTCAGGATGCGGGCCACCGCCTTCAGGCATTCATCTCCCACCTGATGCCCGTAGCCATCATTGAACTGCTTGAAGAAGTCCACGTCGCAGAACAGCAGCGCCAACGGACGCCCCTGCCGGCTGGCACGGCGCCACTCGGACTGCAGCGTGTCATCGAACTGGCGGCGGTTCGGGATGGCCGTCAGGCCATCCAGGGAGGAAAGACGGGTCAGCTCCTGGTTGGCTTCGTCCAGCTTGCGGGTCAGCACCAGCAGCGAGTAACGCATCTGGGCGATGCGCTGCATGGCCCGCACCTTGGCGGCCAGCACGGTTTCCGAGACAGGTTTGATCAGGTAGTCGTCGCCACCGACGGCGATACCCTTCTCCAGGTCTTCGTCGCTGGTGCGCGCGGTGAGAAACAGGATCGGCGTCCATTCGCCGGCCTGCTCCAGTTGCCGGATACGCCGCGCCACCTCGAAACCGTCCATGCCCGGCATGATGATGTCGAGCAGGACCAGGTCCGGGCGTTCCTGCTTGAACAGCTCGATACCCTTTTCGCCGTTGCGTGCGACGATAGGCTCGATCCCGATCTTGCGGAGTTGATGGGAGACCAGCGTCGCACTGGTCAGGGTATCCTCAATCAACAACGCTTTCACTGAACGCTCTCGGACAATAAGTGGGGAAACGGATCAGGGCAGGACCTGCCCTGAGGGGGATTGTGCCCTAAATGGGCTTGAAATGGCGCCCTCCGCCCCCCACGGAGCGCAAGGATTTGTTGCGGAATGGCGCGGCCCGCGGTTTGACCCCCCTGTACGCGGGCAGATAGAATTCCGCCTTTGCTTTTTGCGCGACGAATCCTGATGTTTCCAAGAGTTATCGCGCTGCTCCTTTCTCTAACCTGGGTCGCGCCGCTGATGGCCGCTGAAAACGGCCAGGCCCCGCTGCAGGTGGCCCAAGCCCCGTCGCTCTTCAATGCGAACGGTGCATCGCCCACGACGCAGACCTTCGAGATCCGGGATCAGCACGTCAAGGTGCCGACCATCGATCTGACGGTGGCGCCCGATGACCTGTGGGAACGCATCCGCCGCGGCTTCTCGATGCCGGACCTCAACACCGACCTGGTGACCGACCGGCAAATCTACTACATCAACCGCCCCGCCGCCCTGCGCCAGATCTTCAGCCGCGGCCAGCGCTACCTCTATTACATCGTCGATGAACTGGAGCGCCGCGGCATGCCCACCGAACTGGCCCTGCTACCGATGGTGGAGAGCGCTTTCAATCCGATGGCCCTGTCCTCGGCCCAGGCATCCGGCCTGTGGCAATTCGTCCCGTCCACCGGCAAGAGCTACCGGCTGGAACAGAACTGGTGGGTGGACGAACGGCGCGACGTGGTCGCATCCACCAACGCCGCGCTGGACTACCTGCAATACATCTACGAGATGCACGGCGACTGGCACCTGGCCCTCGCCTCCTACAACTGGGGCGAAGGCGCGGTCGGCCGGGCCGTGGCCAAGAATCGGGCTGCCGGCCAGCCGACCGAATACCAGTTCCTAAACATGCCCGGCGAAACACGCTACTACGTGCCCAAGCTGCAGGCACTGAAGAACATCGTGGCCCAGCCGGAGCTGTTCGGCATCACGCTACCGGCGATTCCCAACCGGCCCTACTTCGCCACCGTGGAGAGTCGCGTCCCCCTCGATCTGGCGACGGCCGCCCGTCTGGCCGAAACGCCGGTCGAGGAAATCCTCGCCCTCAACCCCGGCTACAAGCGCCCCGTGCTGCCGACCAACGGTACCCAGTCGCTGATCATTCCAGCCGACAGGGTGGACACCTTCCTCAGCAACCTCGAAAAACACGATCCGGCCAGCGCCAGCTGGAAGACCTACGAGCTCCAGGAGGGTGAAGCCCTGGAAGGCGTGGCCGACCGGCTGGGCATCTCGGCAAGCCGGCTGCGGCAGGTCAACGGACTGTCGCCGCGGGCCCGCATCGGCACTGGCTACACCCTGATCGTGCCGTCGGAGAGCGAAGGCGAGCGCATCACCCTCACCAACATGCTACCGACCAAGCCCCAGGCCGGCGCCATCGAGCCCCCCACCTTCATCGTCCAGCGCACCGTCGTACGTGGCCGTAACGGCAAGCCGACGGTGATCGAACGCAAGGTGCCGGTCAGCAGTCCGCCGATCAAGCCGTTCTCTTCCACCCACAGCAAGAGCGACACCTCTTCTGCCAAGGACAAGGATCAGGCGAAAGAGGCACCGCACGGCAAGCAAGCCAAGGGCAAAAGCACAGACAGGCAGGGCGAGAAAGCCGCCCCCGAAAAGCCATCCTCGAAGGACAAATCCGCTTCCTCTACGAAAGAGAAGGCCCCTGATAAGGAAAAGGCCTCCGAGAAATCCCAGGGCAAGGAAAAGGCCGCGGGAAAAGACAAATCCAGCGATAGCAAGGCGGAAGGCAGCCACAAGTCTGACAAGAAAGACAGCGCTGACAAGAAGGACGGTGGCAGCAAGTCCAAGGATGCCAAGGACAGCTCAAGCAAGGAAAAGAAGCATCACTGAAGGCGGGTGCCCGCGCGGGCACCCGCCTTCAGTGAAGATGGCAGCGCACCACGCGAGTCGGAGACAGCCGGGTTTCCTCCGGATAGGTCTTCCGGCAAACCTCCATCGCCTGGCTGCAGCGGGGATGAAAGTGACAACCTGCAGGCGGTGCCAGCGGGGACGGCAGATCTCCATGGGTCGTGTCGCCCCCGGGAGGTACGCCCCCACCATGCTCATCCACCCGCAGCACGGCCGCCAGCAACATGCGCGTGTAGGGGTGGCTGGGCGCTCTCAGCACCTCCTCCACACTCCCCTGCTCGACGATCCGCCCCAGGTACATCACCGCCACATGGTGGGCCAGATAATCCACGACAGCCAGGTTGTGGGTGATGAACAGGTAGGACAGGCCGTATTCCGCCTGCAACTCCCGCAGCAGATTGAGGATTTGCGCCTGGACGGACACGTCGAGGGCGCTGGTCGGCTCGTCGCAGACGATCAGCTTCGGCGATACCGCCAACGCACGGGCGATGGCGATGCGCTGGCGCTGCCCGCCCGAGAATTCGTGGGGAAAACGATGGCGCATCGCCGGGTCCAGGCCCACCCGCTTGAGCAGGGCTTCGACCCGTAGTGCACGCGCCTCGGCGGTCTTCTCAACCTTGAGGGCCTCCATCCCCTCCTCCAGAATCTCGCCGACCCGCATGCGCGGATTGAGGGAGCTGAAGGGGTCCTGGAAGATCATCTGCAGATCCCGCCGCAGAGGCTGCCACTCGCGGGGGCTGAGTTCGAGCAGTTCGTGGCCGCCATACCGGGCCGAGCCCCCGGTGGCCGGCAGCAGACTGAGCAGCGCCTTGCCCGCGGTGGTCTTGCCGCAGCCCGACTCGCCGACGAGGGCCAGGGTTTCCCCGGCCGGCACCTTCAGCGACACCCCGTCCACAGCCTTCACGTGGCCGACGACCCGGCGGAACAAACCCTTGCGGACCGGAAAATGGACCTGCAGGCCTTCCACCTCCAGCGCTCCGCCGGCCGTGGCCGGACCCGCAACGCCGGATTCAAGGCCGGCCGGCGACTCCGGCAGCCAGCCAATCGGCGCGGCCGGATCGTAGAGGTGGCAGCGCACGGTCTGATGGCCGACCGTGTACATGGCCGGCGCCACCTGGCGGCACAGATCCTGCGCCTGGGGGCAGCGGTCGGCAAAGCGGCATCCCTGCCGATGGGCGCCGAGACGGGGCACCTGGCCACGGATGGTCTCCAGCGCCTTGCCCCGCTGTGCCTGGGTCGGCAGTGCGGCAAAGAGTTTGCGGGAATAGGGATGCAGCGGTGCGCTGAAGAAATCCTCGCGCTCACCGGTCTCCACCAGTTCGCCGGCGTACATCACGCCAACCCGGTGCGCCATGCGTGCCACCACACCCAGATCGTGGGTGATCAGCAGCATGCCCATGCCCCGCCGGGCCTGCAGGTCGGCGAGCAGGTCCAGCACCTGGGCCTGGATCGTCACATCCAGCGCCGTGGTGGGCTCGTCGGCAATCAGGATCTGCGGGTCGCCTGCCAGGGCAATGGCGATCATGACCCGCTGCTTCATGCCGCCGGATAGCTGGAATGGGTACTCGGCCAGGCGCCGGCGTGCGTCGGAAATGCCAACTGCTTCGAGCAGGCGTTCCGCCTCGTTCCAGGCAGGCTGGCCGTGCATTCCCCGATGACGGACCAGCACCTCGCCAATCTGGTCGCCAACCGTCATGACCGGGTTGAGGCTGGTGGCCGGCTCCTGGAAGATCATCGCCAGGCGGCTGCCCCGGATGTCGCGCATCCGCGCTTCAGGCAGGCTGTGCAGCGCTTCACCGCCGAGACGTACCGAGCCTTCCGAGATCCGTCCGCCGGCTGGAAGAAGGCGCATGCAGGCGAGCGCGGTCATCGACTTGCCACAGCCGGACTCCCCAACCAAGGCGAGGGTGCGTCCAGCCGGCACATCGAAGCTGACGCCATCCACCGGGCATACGCGCCGACCTGGAACGCCCAGCTCCACCTGCAGATGGTCCACCTGCAACAGGGCCTGAATGTCCGTTTCCGATTTATTCATTGCAAACAAAACGGACCGCAATGCGGCCCGTTTATCGAGTCCGGGCTGACCGGCACCGGAATGACTCCCGAGCGCCGGCCAATAGGCACATCAGTGGTGATGGCCGCCTTCACCGTGCACGTGGCCATGGCCGATTTCTTCGGCGCTGGCTGCACGCACGCCCTTGACGGTGATGTCGAAGAGCAGCGCCGTGCCGGCGAGAGGATGATTACCGTCCACCACCACCTTGCCGTCGGCGATGTCGGTGATGCGGTAGACCATTTCGTCCTCGCCATCCTCGCCCACGCGCTCGAAGGACATGCCGACTTCGATGTTGTCGGGGAACAGGGTGGCGTCTTCCACCAGCACCAGCTCCTCGTCGTACTCGCCAAAGGCGTCTTCCGGCTGCAGCTTGACCTTCAGGCTGTCACCGGTGTTCTTGCCGTGCAGCGCTTCCTCGATCACGGTGAAGATGCCGTCGTAACCGCCATGCAGGTAAACCAGCGGATGCTGGCCGTCGTCGATCACGTTGCCATCCGGGTCGGTAACCTTGTAGTCAAGCGTGACGATCGTGTTCTTGGCGATTTCCATTTACATTCCTTGAGTTGAGTTGCTTTATCAGCTGGAAGACTTCGGCGGCATGACCGCGCGGATTCACATCGTGCAGCACATGCTGCACCACCCCGTCGCTGGAGATGATGAAAGTCGAGCGACGCACACTGCGCTTGGCGACCCCATCGACCATGCCCGACAACCACACGCCGTAAAGACGGCACACATCGCCATCCTCATCGGACAGCAACTCCACCGACAGGCCGTGCTGATCGCGGAAATCGGCATGGGTCAGGCAGTCGTCGGGACTCACACCGATCACCATGCAGTCTTCCTGCGCGAAATCGGCATCGTGATCGCTGAAATCGATGGCCTGACGCGTGCAGCCGGGGGTGTTGTCACGGGGATAGAAGTACAGGACCACATGCTTGGAACCCAGCACCGAAGCCAGATCGAACATTTCCATGTCGGCATCGGGCAGGGAAAAGAGCGGAGCGGGCGAACCTTCGCAAGGCACCACCGGCGAGTCGGAGGATTCTAACCGAGCAGCGCTGAGAACTCTACCCGAAGCGTGTTGCGGGCTGACGTACATGGGCATCTCTCCTCCGGGGGCTGGGGGCTCTCGGGAGCCCGTGGGGGTTGGGCGAATCGATTCGTGTGGCGCGTCTTGTCTTCGAGATATGTCGGCGGCGGCTCCGTGGCCAGCTTGCCACACCTGCATCCATCAGGAGAAGGCATGCTCTTGAATGGATAGTCCACCGCGGGCGGCGCCTCAAGTGATTTGTGACAGTGGCCTGAAGTTTGTCACGCTTGCCGGCACGGCGCACCCGGCAAGTCCATGGCACTCACTGCTTGCCATTCAGCGCAAGCTGTATAAAATTACACAAGACTCACAGGAGCCCCCAATGTCCGACAATCTCACTCCCCGCCAACAGGAAATCCTCCAGCTCATCCGCGACACCGTGGAGCTGGAAGGGCGTCCGCCAACCCGGGCCGAGATTTGCAGCGCCTTCGGCTTCCGTTCGCCCAACGCAGCAGAAACCCATCTGCGCGCGCTGGCCGCCAAGGGCGTCATCTCCCTGGAAGAAGGTCGTGCCCGGGGCATCCGCCTGAAAGAAGCCCTCGGCCTGCCGCTGATCGGGCGGGTCGCCGCCGGCAGCCCCATTCTCGCCGCCGAGCATGTGCAGGGCCGCTACCAGGTGGATCCGGGCCTGTTTTCCCCACGGGCCGATTACCTTCTGATGGTGCGTGGCCTGAGCATGCGCGATGCCGGCATTCTCGACGGCGACCTGCTGGCCATCCATCGCACCACCGAGGTCCGGGACGGGCAGATCGTCGTCGCCCGCGTGGAGGACGAAGTCACGGTCAAACGCCTGACCCGCAAGGGCCCCATCGTCGAATTGCTGCCGGCCAATCCGGACTTCGAGCCCATCGTCGTGGACACCCGCAGTGCCCCGCTGGAGATCGAAGGCATCGCCGTCGGCCTCATCCGCAACGACAGCTTCTGATCCCGCCTGCAAGGCTAAGTCACGCCATGGCCGCGCCCGCCTCCGTCGCCTCACCCCTGGACCACCTGGTCTGGCGCGGTGACCAGCTGGCGACGCCGGTCCTGCCCGGGCGACCGACCGGCCATGCCGCACTGGACGCAGCCCTGCCGGGTGGTGGCTGGCCCCCCGCCGCACTGACCGAACTGCTGCTGCCCCGCAACGGTGTCGGTGAACTGGGCCTGCTGTTACCCCAGCTTGCGGCAGTGCCCTCCGGACGCTGGGCGGCCTGCATCGCTCCGCCCGGTCTGCCCTATGCGCCAGCCCTGGCTGCCGCAGGCGTACCCCTCGATCGACTCCTCATCGTCCAGGCCGAAAGCTCCGCCCATGCCCGCTGGGCGGCTCGTCAGGCCCTCGACTCCCGCAGTTGCGAGGTAGTCCTGCTGTGGCTGGCCGAGGCCGACATGGGAGCGCTGCGCCGCCTGCAACTGGCCGCCGAGGAGAGCGGCACCCCCCTGATCCTGCTCCGTCCGGAAAGTGCCGCCCACCAGCCCTCACCGGCCGTCCTGCGGCTGGCGCTCACGCCCTGTCGCGGTGGGGTCGGGATCCGCATCCTCAAGCGCCGGGGACCGCAATTGGCCGCAGCTCTGGCCCTCCAGCTTCCGTGGCCGGGCGAAGGCTCGCGGCCCGACGGCGACACTGCGCCCTCCCCCGCAACAGCCGCTTTACAGCCCCCCTCCTCTCCCGGCAAGCATGCTCTGGTGCGCCCTTTACCTGCCCGATCTACCCCTTCAGGTCTTCACACGAGGGCGCAGTGAAAGCGCCCCGCTTGCAGTCCTCGATGGCCATCCTCGCCGGCGGATTGTGGCCGCGGATCCGGCGGCAATGGCGTGCGGCGTGGAGCCAGGGCTTGGCCGGGCCAGCGCACTGGCCATAGCGCCCGAGCTGTGCCTGGTCGATCGAGCGCCGTCGCTCGAACATGCCGCCCTGATCGACATTGCCAGCTGGGCCGGACGCTTCACGCCTGCCGTCAGCCTCGACCCACCCAATACCGTCCTCCTCGAAGTGGAGGCCTGCCTGCGCCTGTTCGGCGGACTCGCCCCCCTGGGCCGGCAGATCACCCGGCAAATCGAAGAGCTGGGCTTTCATGCCCGCTTGGCCTTCGCGCAGACAGCACTGGCCGCCCGCTGGCTGGCCCGCTTCGGCACCGGGGACGACGTCGGGAAACCGCTTGCGGAGCGGCTCGACCGGCTGCCACTGCGCGCCCTCGCCGAAGGCACGCCGGTGGGCTCCGACAACCTGGACCTGCTCACCGGAACCGGCCATGCCACCCTGGGAGAAGTGCGCCGCCTGCCCCGCCACGGCCTGGCACGACGTCACGCCCAGGCAGTCACCGACGCCATCGATCGCGCTTACGGGCATGTCCCCGATCCCCGCTCGTGGTTCTCTCCCCCCGAGCGCTATCTGTCCCGCCTGCCGCTGCCGACGCCGTCCGGGCAGGCCGACACCCTGCTGTTCGCCACTCGTCGCCTGCTTGCCGGCCTGGCCGGCTGGCTGGATGCCCGCCAGGCCGGCGTGGAGCGTTTCACCCTGGTGCTGGAATTCGAACGCAACAGCCAGGTGCCGGAAACGTCCGTCGAGATCGTCCTCGGTGTCCTGTCCCGGGATATGGTGCGCTGCCAGTTGCTGGCCCGCGAACACCTGAACCGCCTGCCCCTGCCGGCCGCCGTGGACGCCCTGCGTCTCGCGGCAGACTTGCCGTGTCCGCTGGCGCCCTCCGCGGGCGAACTTTTCGAGGGGGATGACGAGCATCGGGGAGACGCGGGCCTGCTGGTAGCCACCCTGCGCGCACGCCTTGGCGACCAAGCAGTACGCTGCCTGACACCGCACCCCGATCACCGCCCCGAGAAGGCCTGGCGCTGGATCGAGCCTCCGGTCCCGGGGCCCGTCCATACCCGCTCGACGCCCATCCCGCTGCCACCGTCACCTCGCCCCCTGTGGCTGCTGCCGGAGCCCCGCGCCATCCCCGCACCACAGCCCTGGAGCCTCCTCGCCGGCCCGGAACGCATCGAATCCGGCTGGTGGGATGGGCCGGAAGCTACGGTAGGCCGGGATTATTTCGTTGCCCGCACACAGGATGGCTGCCTGGCCTGGGTCTTCCGGGAGAGGGGCGCCCCCCATGGCTGGTACCTCCACGGCTACTTCGCCTGAAGGACGCCTGTCCAGCTGGGCTAGACTACGCGCCTCATGAAATCGTCACCCTCGCCCAGCCTCGTCCGGCGCATCCTCGAAATCGCCTGGCCGGTACTCGTCGCCCAGCTGTCGTCCATGACCCAGATGGTCAGCGACACGGTCCTGAGCGGCCGTTATGGCACCACGGACCTGGCCGCCGTCGCAGTCGGCAGCGGCATCTACATTTCCATCGTGATGCTGCTGGTGGGTATCCTGCAGGCCGTCTCCCCCACCGTCGCCCACCATGTCGGCGCAGCCCGCCACCAGGAAATCGGCCCTACCCTCCAGCAGGGCTTCTGGCTGGCCCTGCTGCTGTCCATCCCGGGCGTGGTGTCGCTTACCCAACCGGACTGGCTGCTGCAGCTCAGCGAGATGAGCCCCGAAGTCGAGGCCCTCACGCGCGACTACCTCGGCAACATCGCCTGGGGCCTGCCGGCAGTGCTGCTCTACCGGACCTTCTACGCCTTCACCAATGCGCTGGGGCACAGCCGGGTGCTGATGGTGATCAGCCTGGCCACGACCTCGGTGCACATTCCCCTGTCGTGGGCGCTGGTCAACGGCCATCTTGGAATGCCCCCCTTGGGCGGCACCGGCTGCGCCGTCTCCAGCGCCACGGTCGGCTGGCTTGCACTCTTCTGCGCCCTCTTCCACATGGCCAGATCGCCCATCTTCAGCGCCTATCGGCTTTTTTCCCGTTGGCAGGCGCCTCATCCACGGGTACTCGCCGAGTTGCTGCGGCTGGGCCTGCCGATGGGCTTTTCGAGTTTCGTGGAGATCACGGCCTTTACGCTGATCGCCCTGCTCGTCGCCAAACTGGGGGCATCGGTGGTGGCCGGCCACCGCATCGTCGGCAACCTCGGGGCGCTGATCTACATGCTCCCGCTGGCCCTCGCCATCGCCACCCTTGTACTGGTCGGCCAGGCCGTCGGTGCGCGGGATGGACGAGGCGCCCGTCATGCGGCCAAAGTCGGCATCATCCTGGCAGCCAGCCTGTCGACGGCCGTCGCCACCGCCATCTGGCTGGCCCGCGACCCGATCTTTGCCGCGTACACCAACGACCCCGCGGTACATCAGCTGGGAGCCTCACTGATGATCTACATCTGGCTCTACCAGTTCTTCGACGCCATCCAGACCGTGGCCGCCCACGCCCTGCGCGGCTACAAGATCACCTTTGGCCCGATGCTGGTGCACACCTTGTGCTTCTGGGGCATCGGCCTGGCAGGCGGCTACGGCCTGGCCTTCTACGGGCTCGGCACGCTGCTGGCGCCCCAGGGCGTGGCAGGCTTCTGGCAAGCCGCGGTGCTCAGCAACATTGCCGCGGCACTGCTCTTCGGTGCTTACCTGTACCGCGTGGCGCGAGGTCAGGCTGAGGCAGCCAGCCAACCCTGACGCAAGGTCTTGGCCTGGCCCGAACTGCGCTCGGCGAGCGCCAGCTTGGCGGTATCCGCCGGCGCGGCCTGCAGTTCCACCTCGAACTCCATCAGCTCATCCCGCCGGAAGGCATGCACACGCACCGTTTCGCCGGCCAGCCGGCGGGCCAGCAGCTTGTCCAGATTGGCACTGGTGATGCGGATGCCGTCCAGCGCGACCAGCACGTCCCCCGCCGACAGCCCGGCCGCCTGCGCCGCACCGCCGTCGTAGACGTTGGCCAGCTTGAGCGCATCGCCGTCGGCCGCAGTGCGTACGCCCAGGCCCGGACTACCGTTCGGCGCCTCCCAGGCCAGGGTCAGCCCCAGGCGCTTGAGCCAGGCATCCAGCGGGAGCTCGTCGGTCCCTTCGACCAGTTCGCGCAGCCAGCGCCCGAGTGCCGGCCCGCCGAGTTCCGCCGCCAGCGCGAAAATGCCCTCCTCCTCAACGCCGACGCCGGTGAGTCCGTGACGCTGCCATAGCGCACGCATCAGATCGTCCAGGCTGCGGGCGCCCTTGCTGTCCGCGCGCAGGCGCAGGTCGAGCAGCAGGGCCACCAACGAGCCCTTGGTGTAGTAGCTGACGATGGCGTTGGGGCTGTTCTCGTCCTGGCGGTAATACTTGGTCCACGCCTCGAAGGACGACTCCGCCACGCTCTGCTTGCGACGGCCGCTGCCCTTGTGCACCTGCGTGATGGTCTTCGACAGCAGCGCCAGGTAGTCCTTCTCGGAGATCCGGCCGCTACGCACCAGCATCAGGTCGTCATAGTAGGAGGTGAAACCCTCGAAGGCCCACAGCAGGCGCGTGTAGCCTTCCTGCGTCAGGTCGTAGGGCACGAAGGCCGCCGGCTTGATGCGCTTGACGTTCCAGGTATGGAAGTACTCGTGGCTGCACAGGCCGAGGAACTGCCGGTAGCCCTCCGTCGGCTCGTCCATGCCCGCATACGGGAGATCGTTGCGGCTGCACAGCAGCGCGGTGGAGGCCCGGTGCTCGAGGCCGCCGTAGCCGTCACCCACGGCCATGGTCAGGAATACATAGCGGTCCATCGGCGCGGGCTCGCCGAACAGCCGGATCTGTGCCTCGCAGATCGGCTTGAGGTCGGCGACCAGGCGCGTCGTATCGCAATCGTGGCGCCCGGTGATGGCCACCGCATGGGGCACACCACAGGCATCGAATTCGGCGAGGGTGAACGTACCCATCTCGACCGGATGATCGATCAGCGCGTCGTAATCTTCCGCACGGTACAGGCCGAAACCGTAGCGCTCTGCCGCGCCAGCTTCGCCGGCCGCTTCCGGCAGGCTGGTGGCCACACGCCAGCCTGCATCCTTCAGGCCGCGCGGCGGGCGGATATCCACGAAATGGGGCTGCTGCTCGCAGCCATGCACCTTCAGGAAGACGCTCGTGCCATTGAAGAAGCCATGGGTCTGGTCCAGGTGTGCCGCACGTACCGACAGATCCCACGCATACACCGTGTAGTTCACCGTGACCGGCTCATCCAGCCGCGCCGGCAACACCCAAGTGTGCTTGTCCTGCTTGACCACCGCCAGATGGCGGGCACCGGCCTTGGCGGTCAGGCTGACGACGTTTCTGGCGAACTCGCGGATCATGTAGCTGCCGGGAATCCAGGCCGGCAGGCTGAGAACCTGCCCCGCCGGGTCGGGGCGCTCGATGCGCAGGGTGATGTCGAACAGATGGGCGGCCGGCTGTGCGGCCTGGATGGTGAACCGGACGGAGCAAGGCATGGAATCGATCGGTGCGGAAATGTGACGGAGCCGTGATTCTACTCGCCACGCGGCTTATAGCGTGCCGCCAACGCACCCGTCATCAGGGAATGAAAGGCAGATCGATCAGATCGCTGCGCGCCGCGCCGGCCGTCATCTGCCGGCACAGGGCGATGAACTCGCGCATGCCGGCGGTCACGTACTTGCGCTTGTGGGTCACGAACTGGAACTGGCGGCGCAAATCCAGCTCCGACGTCTCCACCGGCACCAGGCTGCCGCGCCGGAAGGCCTCGCGCAGCGCCAACCGTGAAATACAGCCGATGCCCACGCCGCTCTCCACCGCCCGCTTGATCGCCTCCGTGTGCTCCAGTTCCAAGCGCACCTTGAGCTCACCGTTGAAATGGCGCAACGCCTGATCGAAGGTTTCCCGCGTCCCCGAGCCGCTCTCGCGCAGGATCCAGTCCTGGCCGGCCAGCTCGTCGAGGCCGATCCGCCCGGCCTTCGCCAGCGGGTGCGAAGGCGCACAAAAGACAACCAGTTCGTCCTCCACCCACGGCTCCACCAACAGATCGGCGTGCCGGCAGGTGCCTTCGATCAGCCCCAGGTCGAGCTCGTAATGGAGCAGCTGATCGACGATGGTCGTCGAGTTATGCACTCTCAGCTTTACCTGGGCGCGGGGGTGGCGGCGCAGGAAATCGGCAGCAATCAGCGTCGCCAAGTAGTTGCCGACGGTCAGCGTCGCGCCGATCTGCAGGGGCCCGAAATCGGTCTGCCGGGCCAGCAAGGATTCGATCTCCACCGCGTGTTCGAGCAGTTGCACCGCGTGGGGCAACAGCACCCGCCCCAGCTCGTTGAGACGCAGGGACTTGCCGATGCGGTCGAACAGCTGAGTGTCGAACTGGCGCTCGAATTCGCCGAGCGCAGTGCTCGCCGCCGACTGGGACAGGGCCAGTTCGTCAGCCGCCCGCGACACGCTTTCCTGGCGTGCCACCGCGACGAAGATTTCCAGCTGGCGTAAGGTGTATTTCATATCTGCAAAACAGAATATGTATATAGATACAATCCATTTTACCGATCTTACAGGCAGGTTAAAATTGCTGCACTACCGCAATCCACTCCGTCGCCGCCATGAGCAAACTCAGCACCCAAACCGTCCTGTCCGTCCATCACTGGAACGAATCCCTGTTCAGCTTCAAGGTCACCCGTGACGCCGGCCTGCGCTTCGACAACGGCCAGTTCGTGATGATCGGCCTGGAAGTGGAAGGTCGCCCGCTCACCCGCGCCTACAGCATCGCCAGCCCCAACTACGAGGAGCACCTGGAGTTCTTCAGCATCAAGGTCCCCAACGGCCCGCTGACCTCCCGCCTGCAGCACCTCCAGCCGGGCGACCCGATCGTGATCAGCAAGAAGCCCACCGGCACCCTGGTGCTGTCCGACCTGCTGCCCGGCCGCAACCTCTATCTGTTCTCCACCGGCACCGGCCTCGCTCCGTTCATGAGCGTGATCCAGGATCCGGAAACCTACGAGCGCTTCGAAAAGGTCATCCTGCTGCACGGCGTGCGCTATGTGTCCGAGCTGGCCTACAGCGAGTTCATCGAGCAGGAACTGCCGCAGAACGAATTCTTCGGCGAGGAAGTGCGCAACAAGCTGGTGTATTACCCCACAGTAACCCGCGAAGAGTTCCGCAATCAGGGCCGCGTGACCGAAGTGATCACCACCGGCAAGCTCTTCGAAGACACCGGCCTGCCGGTCATTGACCCGGCCCAGGACCGCGCCATGATCTGCGGCAGCCCGGCCATGCTCGACGACTGCTGCAAGATGCTCGATGGCCTCGGCTTCAAGATCTCCGAGCACATCGGCGCCCCCGGCGACTACGTGATCGAACGCGCTTTCGTCGAAAAATAATACAAAGCGCCTCCAACCCCAGCGAAGTCCGGCTCCGGCCGGACTTTGTCGTTTACCGCCCGGCCGGCTCGGTCAGGCGGGTAAGCATGCGCCGCACCGCGATCATCTGCGGCCCCTTCTGCGTGGCGTAGTCCGGCGACCCGTAGCCCCACCAGTCCCAGCAGCCCTTCGGGTTGTAGAGCCAGCGCCAGGAACCCGAGGCCAGGCCGCTGCGCGCCGCCACCTGCGGATAGAGCACGATCAGCCGGTTCGCCTCGGCCCACTCGTTGTAGCCCGCCCCCTCGACAAAACGCCGGCTGATCTGGTCTTCGCCCTGCAGGCAACCGTGAAAGGCCACGTGCACCGCGCAGCCCCCCGCGCGACAAGCGCGCGGCACATAGGCATAGCCCTGCTCGGCCAGCCCTGCATCAATGGCCGGGCCGTCGATGAAGGGACGCTGGTCGAAGGCCTGCAGCGCGGCAGCATCCGCCCGGACGCGTGGCTGCAGCGGCCCCAACAGGCTGCGCAACAGTTCGCCAGGCGCATCGAAATCACCGCAGCGGTTGATATAAGGCGGTTCCGACGTCGCACAGGCATTCGGATGCGCGTCCGCAACGGAGATCATCGCGTGCCCCGCGTTCGGCAGACTCACCACCTGCAGCGCCGACGCCGGCACCCACTGGCGGTAGAACGCGACCAGCGCATCCACCACCGGACGCGCGACGGTACGATCGCCGCCACCGCTGAACACCCACACCTTGTCGTCGGCCAGTCCCGTCGGCGGGTCGATCAGTCCGCTGCGGGCACGGGCGTCGACGCGAGCACGCATCTCGGCGGGCATCGGCAACTGGGCCCAGGCCTGCGGCGACATGCAATTGACGAGCGCGCGCCAGACGCTGCCCTCCGCGCAGTCATACGGCCCCGCCGCCAGGATGCCGGCGCCCTTGACGAACCGCGACCAGGCAACCTGGAACTGCACCGCCATATAGCCGCCGGACGAGATGCCCGACACAGTGACCGAGTCCGCCTTCGCACCCACGGCGGATAAGGGCGGAGCCGCCAGCACGGCCGCGGGCAGCGCCACCTCGAGCGAAAGCGCCAGTGCGACGATCTTCAACTCACGCACCGATCAAGCTCCACAACACGCCACCGCCTGCGGCCAAGCCCAGCGCACCAAAGGCCAGTGCCCCCACGGTGAAACCGCCAGCCCGCTTCTCCGGCGCCCGCGCGTAGCCGACGGCATACCAGATGCGCCCGACCAGCCACACTCCGCCCAGCAGCGCAGCGATACCGTCGCTCACATAGGCCGCGCAGATCCACAGGCAAGGCAGCGTCATCACCGCCCATTCGAGGGTGTTCATCTGCACGCGGTACAGTCGCTCGAACACTGGGTGGCCGATCACCGCCGGCGCCTGGATGCCGTACTTGTGACGCCCCTTGCCGACGGCAAAACTCGTTCCGAACATCAACAACACGATCAACAGGGTGACACCGGCGGTCAGAGGCGAGGCAGACAACATGGCAGGAACATTTTTGATGGACGAAGTGCCTTAGCTTACCGGGCAATCACGCTGCCACCTACAATCCCGTCGCTGACCTTCCCCATGCCCGCACCCAAGCCTATGCCGCTCCACCCCGCCCGCGCCCTGCTGCAACTGCTCGCCCCTTATCGTTCCCGGGTTTTCATCGCCGCCATCGCGCTGGTGGTCGCCGCCGGTGCCATGCTGGCCGTCGGCCAGGGGCTGCGGGCGGTCATCGACAAGGGTTTCTCGGCCGGCGATCCGGCCTGGCTGGACCGCACACTGGCGGCGATGTTCGGTGTCATCGCGCTGCTTGCCGCCGCCACCTACCTGCGCTTCTACAACGTCTCGTGGCTCGGCGAGCGGGTCACCGCCGACCTGCGGCGGCGCGTCTTCGACCACCTGCTGAGCCTGCCGCCGTCATGGTTCGAGGCCGGACGCACCGGAGAGGTGATCTCCCGCCTCACCTCCGACACGACCCAGATCGAGAACGTCGTCGGCTCCAGCCTGTCCATCGCGCTGCGCAACGCGCTGCTGCTGATCGGCGGGCTGGCCATGCTGTTCACCACCAGTCTCAAGCTCACGCTGCTGACCCTCGCCGGCGTGCCGCTGGTGGTCACACCGATCATCCTGTTCGGGCGCCGCGTGCGCCGCCTGGCGCGGGAAAGCCAGGACCGCGTGGCCGAGCTCGGCAACCGCATCGACGAGACCATCCACGAGATCCGCATCGTGCAGGCCTACAGCCACGAGGACGCCGACCGGGGCGACTTCGGCCGGCTGGTGGAAGCCAGCTTCGGCACCGCCCGCCAGCGCATCGCCAACCGGGCCCGCCTGGTGGCGGCGGTGCTGGTGCTGGTGTTCGGCGCGATCGCCTTCATCCTGTGGATCGGCGGCCACGACGTGCTGGCCGGCCGCCTCAGCGCCGGCGAGCTGTCGGCCTTCGTGTTCTACGCCGCGATCGTCGCCGGCAGCGTCGGCGCGCTGTCCGAAGTGTGGGGCGACCTGCAGCGGGCCGCCGGCGCCACCGAGCGGCTGATGGAGATCCTCTCCTCCACGCCGGCCATCCAGGCGCCCAAGGCGCCGCTGGCGCTGCCCAGCCCGGCGGAAGGACGCATCGCGCTGGACGACGTGCGCTTCCACTACCCCACCCGGCCGGACGCCCCCGCCCTCGACGATTTCAACCTGCAGGTACAGCCCGGCGAGACCGTCGCGCTGGTCGGCCCATCCGGCTCCGGCAAGAGTACTGTCTTCCAGCTCCTGCTGCGCTTCTACGATCCGGAGCGTGGCCACGTCAGCATCGACGGTGTCGATCTCACGGCTGCCGACCCGCTGGCCCTGCGCCAACGCATCGCACTGGTCTCCCAAGAGGCCGTGATCTTCGCCGCCAGCGTAGCCGACAACGTGCGCTACGCCCGCCCGGACGCCAGCCTGGACGACGTGAAAGCCGCCTGCGTGGCAGCCTTCGCCCACGACTTCATCGCCGAACTGCCGGAAGGCTACGACACCGACCTCGGCGAGCGCGGCGTGCGCCTGTCCGGCGGACAGCGCCAGCGCATCGCCATCGCCCGTGCGATCCTGGCCGACCGCCCTATCCTGCTCCTCGACGAAGCCACCTCGGCGCTGGACGCGGAGAGCGAACGCATGGTCCAGTCGGCCCTGGACGGACTGATGCGCCAGCGCACGACCATCGTCATCGCCCACCGGCTCGCCACCGTGCAGAAGGCCGACCGCATCGTCGTGATGGACAACGGCCGCATCGTGCAGCAAGGCAACCACACCGAACTCATCGCCCTGGACGGCCTCTACGCCCACCTCGCCAGGCTGCAATTCGTTGCCTGAAGGCAGCGCCCGGCGCCTGCATCGGGTAAAGTCTCGCCTTCGATTTTTGCATCTCCGGAAAGTACCCCGATGGCCCAATACGTCATGTCCATGCTGCGCGTCAGCAAGGTCGTCCCACCCAAGCGGCAGATCATCAAGGACATCTCCCTGTCCTTCTTCCCTGGCGCCAAGATCGGCCTGCTCGGCCTCAACGGCGCCGGCAAATCCACCGTGCTGAAGATCATGGCCGGCGTCGAGAAGGAATACGACGGCGAGGTCCAGTGGCAGCCCAACATGTCCATCGGCTACCTGCCCCAGGAGCCGCAGCTCGACCCCGACAAGACCGTCCGCGAGGAAGTGGAGTCTGGCCTCGGTGAAGTCATGGAAGCCAAGCAGAAGCTCGAGGAGGTGTACGCCGCCTACGCCGAGCCGGATGCCGACTTCGACAAGCTGGCCGAGCTGCAGGCCAAGTACGAAAACATCATCGCCACCAGCGGCGCCGATGTGGAAACCCAGCTCGAAATCGCTGCCGACGCCCTGCGCCTGCCGCCCTGGGACGCCAAGGTCGGCCCCCTGTCCGGCGGTGAAAAGCGCCGCGTGGCCCTGTGCAAACTGCTGCTGTCACGCCCCGACATGCTGCTGCTCGACGAACCGACCAACCACCTGGACGCGGAATCCGTCGAGTGGCTGGAACAGTTCCTGGTGCGCTTCCCGGGCACCGTGGTGGCCGTCACCCACGACCGCTACTTCCTCGACAACGCCGCCGAGTGGATCCTCGAACTCGACCGCGGCCAGGGCATCCCCTGGAAGGGCAACTACTCCAGCTGGCTGGAACAGAAGGAAGCCCGCCTGGAGCAGGAAGCCAAACAGGAAGGCGCCCGCATGAAGGCCATGAAGCAGGAACTGGAATGGGTGCGCTCCAATCCCAAGGCCCGCCAGGCCAAGAGCAAGGCCCGTATCGCCCGCTACGAGGAGATGTCCTCGGTCGAATACCAGAAGCGCAACGAGACCCAGGAGATCTTCATTCCGGTCGGCGAGCGCCTCGGCGACAAGGTTATCGAATTCACCGACGTATCCAAGGGCTTCGGCGACAAGCTGCTGATGGACAAAGTGAACTTCAGCATTCCCGCCGGTGCGATCGTCGGCATCATCGGTCCCAACGGTGCCGGTAAGTCCACGCTGTTCAAGATGATCACCGGCCAGGACAAGCCCGATTCCGGCGACGTGGTGATCGGACCTACGGTCAAGATCGCCTACGTGGACCAGTCCCGCGACTGCCTGGACGGCAGCAAGACGGTCTTCGACGAACTCGCCGGCGGCGCAGACATCCTGACCATCGGCAAGTTCGAGATGCCCAGCCGGGCCTACATCGGCCGCTTCAACTTCAAGGGCGGCGACCAGCAGAAGCTCGTCGGCAACCTGTCCGGCGGCGAACGCGGCCGTCTGCACCTGGCCAAGACGCTGATGAGCGGCGGCAACGTGCTGCTCCTCGACGAACCGTCCAACGACCTTGACGTGGAAACCCTGCGGGCCCTGGAAGACGCGCTGCTGGAATTTGCCGGCTGCGCGCTGATCATCTCCCACGACCGCTGGTTCCTCGACCGGATCTGTACCCACATCCTGGCCGCCGAAGGCGATTCCCAATGGAACTTCTTCGCCGGCAACTACCAGGAATACGAGGAAGACAAGCGCAAGCGCCTGGGTGAAGAAGGCGCCAAGCCCAAGCGGATCCGCTACAAGCCGATCAGCCGCTGAGGCGGGACGAAGGAACCGTGGGGGCGAATGAATTCGCCCCAACAGGAAAAACGAAGAGCCCCTGGCATTGCGCCAGGGGCTCTTTGCTTGGTGCTTCAGGAAACGATCAGAACGCGTGCAGCAGCGACAGACCGATGATCTGGGTAACCTGATCCGGCTTCACGAAGACCTTGGTACCGTCCGCATACACCCACTGCGACCAGGTGTAGTCGTCCATCTTGCGCAGGTCGTAGATGTAGTCCAGGCGCACGCGGGTTTGCTTGCTGACCGGATAGGTCGCGTTCAGCTTGAGGGTGTTCTGCGTGTACTTGGTATCCGGCAGCACACCCATCCCGGATGCCAGGGCTCCCGTCGTGGTGCAGGTCGCATTGGTGCAGGTAGTAGCCGGCAAGTCGCCAATCAGCTGCTTGTTGGTGTCCTGGGAGTACAGGAACTGGGCACCCACATCCACCATCTTGACCTTGCCGTTCACGCCGACCCCGAACTGGTCGGAGTTCTGCTTGAGCGTCGCATCCCACTGGATGAGCGTGCCGGTGCGGAAGGTATTGACCGTGCAATTGCTGTTGTTGCCGGTGGTACATGCCGCACCCTGCATGTTCTGGGACGACTCGCCCGTCTGCTTCGAGTACCAGGCATTCAGCTTCCAGATGTCGCTGAGGGTGTAGCTGCCGTCCAGGGACAGCACCTGGCCCTTGCCCTTGTCGAGACCGTAGGTGCTCTTGCGGTAGTCGTCGAAGTAGGCCTCATACGCGACCTGCAGGTTCAGGCTCTCGGTCGCGCTCCAGTCCAGCATGCCACGGACCTTGTCGCGATTGCGGTCGGCCAGATACACCGGATAGATCGGCAGCGCGGTGGCACCGAACCAGTCCGAGCCGGTACGCTCGGAGTGGGCCAGCGACAGGGTCCCGTTAACCGTTTCGCTCATGGTCTTGCGCAGGGCAAGGCGTGAGGTGGTTTCGGAAACCCGGTGACGCTCCCATTCGAGGCTGCTCTTGTCGTAATAATCGAAGCCGGCGGTCACGCTGTAGCCACCACCGATCCGGTAATCCGCTTCGAGCTTGCCCCAGTTGGCCACATGGGACTCGGGATTGTTGTAGTAGTTGGTCGTCACGCCCGCGCTGGTCGAGGTGGCGAACAGCCGGATCGGCGTCTTGTCCTGCCGGTCTTCATAGCGCCAGGATGCCAGCAGCTTGAGGTCCTTGTTGATCCGCGAGGTGATCGACGAGAAGACTTCGGTGGTACGCACCACGCCCATCAGGTTCTCGCCGATGCCCGGCAGGGTGGCCTGCCCGGCCAGGAAGTTGTCGTCCTGGCGACCTTCGGAATACGAGACCTTCAGGGAAGCCCGCGTGTCCTTCGTGAAGTTGTAGGCCCCATTCACGTAGAACTGCTGCACGGAGTTGTCCGGCGCCAGCGCGATCGGCGACAGGCCCGGGACGACCAGGGCCGTGTTCGAGCCTGGCGTCACCGTCAGCGAGCTGTATTTGGTGCTCAGGAAGCTGCCGTAATAGCCGCCGGTAAGCTGGAACTTGCTGGAAACGTAATCGACCGTGGCCTCGAACTGCTTGTGGTTCTGATCGATGGGTTCCGGTGAGAACAGGAAGCCGCTATACAGGTTGGGTGTGCCCGTGCCGGCCACGCCACGCACGCCATCCATGCGCGTGCCGGTCTTGTCTTCGTTCTTGAACGAGAAGCCCAGCTTGAGCCCTTCGGCCACAAACTTGCTTGCGGTCAGCGTGGTGATGGCTCTCTCGGTCTTGAGGGTGACGTCGTAGGCATTCGGGTTGTTGCCCGACACCGCCGTGCTGGCGATGTTGGGCTGCACGATGGTGTTGCGTCCGACGCCTTGGACCGCCGTCGTCACGTCATAAGGGGCGTAGCGCGGGATCTGGTCGTAGCTGAGGCCCAGCGACCAGTCGCCCTGCTTCTCGTAGCGGATGTCCAGTTCCTGGGTGCGCAGCCCCAGATTGCGGGCGTTCAGCTTGAACCACTTGGCCTCCTCATCGCGGCGCACCACGTCGATGTCCACGTTGCCGTTGAAACCTTCGTTGTTCACCCCGCTGTATTGGCGGTACAGCGGGTTCACCGCGCTGTAGTACGGCAGGTTGAGGGCTGCCTCGGTCTTGTTGGGGCTGGTCAGCTCCTCGACTTCGTCAGCCCACACGCTGGCGACCGGAAACACCGCCGACAAGGCCATCACGATGGCAGTCTGCCGGAAATTCAGATGCTTGCTCATGATCATCCTCCTCGGTCAGCGGAAGAAGCGGAACGGGCCGCTGGATGTCGCATTGCTGGGGCTGTTGCTGCCGTGGATATTGGTATGGCAGTTCATGCAGCCGCGTGCCTGGGCCATGCCCGGGCCGATGTTGGTGCTCACCGCGTTGGGCTGGTTGCTGCGCACGCCAGGGATGTTGCCCGGGTGCGAGGACTCGCCGTGGCATTGCTGGCACAGGAAGGGCTGACGCGCCTTGAGCATGCCTTCGGCGGTAGTGCCATGGGGGTTGTGGCAGTTGCCGCAATCCTCGACGACCGGCTGATGGTTATGCACGAAGGGGCCGCGCTTCTCGGCGTGGCAGGTGTAGCAGGTGGCGTTGGTGGTGTCCTTCACCAGCATCTTCGGACCGGCGGAGCCGTGCGCGTTGTGGCAGTCCGAGCAGGTCATCTTGCCTTCGGGGATCGGGTGATGCGACGGCTTGTTGGCCTCGGCGCGCTGCTGCTTGTGGCAGGTGTAGCAGACTTCCGCCTGGGTGCGCTTGTCGCGGACCTTGTCCTTGCCGGCATGGACCTGGTGGCAGGAGGTACACGAGACGTCGCGGTTGGCGTGGGCGCTGGTATTCCAGTTGATGTGCTTGCCGCCCTGGTGGCAGGTCGTACAGGCCGCGCTCTTCTCATCGGCGCTGAGCTTCGAGGACTTGCCGAAGCTGCGGTCGGTGGCCGGACGCTCCTTCAGTTTTTCGGGGTTGTTGACGTGCTTGTCGCTATCGCCGTGGCAGCTGGTACAGCTCGGCGTGCGGCCATCGGCAAGGCTGCCGTGCTTGGTCTTGCCGATGTGGAGCAGCTTGGGTTCGTCGCTCTCGTCGTGACAGGACGTGCACTTGGCATCCCCCTTCAGCACGAGGTCCTTGGCGGGCGGCTTGCCGCCGGTCGTCGGGGCATCGGCCGCCAGCACAGCAGTAGTGCCGGTCAATGCCCCAAGCAACACGCATGAGGCAATCAGCTGTCGCATAAATTTCATGTTGTTTCTCCCTGGTACAGCCTTCGTTGTCCGGGATGCCCTGCAAGTCGGGCATCCCACCCGAACGGTTTACTTGCCGAGCGACAGGATCCAGTCGGTCAGATTCTTGATGTCGGCCTTGTCCTTGGTCTTGAGGATCTTGTGCTCCTCTTCCTTCCCATCCTCGAACTTCACCTTGTCGCCGGACGTCAGGTGATGCAGCAGCTTGGCCTCAGCATCGGGCTTGCCCTTCAGCGACTTGGAAATTTCGGTCAGGGACTTGGCTTCCTTCTTCTTGTCTACCGCGTGGCACTTGGTACAGCCTTCTTTCTTGGCCAGGGCCTGGGCGGCGTCGGCATCGAAGGCAAAGACTTCGGCAGACAGCATCAGGCCGGACGCGCAAAGGCTGGACATCAGCACGGCGGTCAATTTGGATTTCATGTGCGACTCTCCTCGAGGATGTTTATTGCTTGAGTTGAAACGGGAAATCAGTGCTCGTACCAGCCGGTGATCATCATCTTGAACAGGCTGGAAACCTTGGGGCCCATGGTGCCCAGGTAGATGTGGCTGACGGCGAACAACACGATTACCGCCGCGCCGAGGTAATGGATCAGCGCGATCGGCAGCAGGCCGTCGAGGCCGAACAGGCGGTCGGGCGCAAACTGCGGGTACAGGAAGACCAACCCGGTAACGATGACCACCGGCAGCACCAGGTACATGATCGACCAGTAGGTGACCGCCTGCAGGGCGTTGAAGTTAACCTCGGGGGTCGGCGGAAACGGCTCCTTCTCGCCCTTGAAGATGCCCGCACCGTAGTACTGCATCTGCGTCAGGCAGCGCCCGATGATGCCGGGTGGCTTGGGCACGTATTGCCACCAGTTTCCGGTGACGATGTTGCCGATGACGAAGACCGCATACAGACCGGCCAGGCACACGCCGGCCACGTTGTGGATGCGGGCCGCCAGCGAGAACTCGACCAGCGGCAGGTCCGGGTTGGAGAAGTGCAGGCTGACGCCGGTCACTGCCAGCACGATGATCGCCAGGGCATTGCTCCAGTGCCACAGGCGGATCCACAGGGGCAGCATGAAAACGCGATTAGTCATGGTTCTTGCTCCGGCGCATGCGGGTGGTGATGATGCGGACCAGACCGTGGCCGATCACGCCGACGACGGTGGCGACGAACAGCCCGATCACGATCCAGTCCAGTGACGGGTTGCGGGTCGCACCGACCACATAGGAGTTGCTCAGGATCACGCTGTTGAGGAAGCCATACTTGTTCTGCTCCTCCTTGGCCAGGTGACGGTAGAGTCGCGCGTTCAGCGACGTATTGGCGCTATGGCAGGTGGCGCACTTCTTCTCGGCCTTGTCCTTGTTCTGAATCTCATGGGAGAGGGACAGCTTGTCCTCGGCCGGCGTGTGGCATTCGATGCAGCGCACGGCCTGCCAGTGCAGACGGGTGTTGGGCAGCCAGCTATGGATGTCGTCGATGGGCGGACGCTTTTTCTTCTCCGGCGCGATCTTGGCAAAGGCCAGGTCGGAATCGTGGCAGTCCAGGCAGATCTTGTTGTCCTGGGCCACGATCTTGTGCGGGTCGCGCAGCTTGGAGGCCAGCGTCATCACATGCGCATCGTGACAGGTCGTGCAGGTGAAGCTGTCGCTGAGGTTCTCCGCATGGACCGACTTGTCGAACTGGCGCTCGATGCGCATCGCCTTGCGGGCGTGGCAATCCTGGCATTCGCTCAGGCCCTCCTTGGCTTTGGCGTCATGGGGATGCTTGTCGTAGCCATCGCCATGGCACTTGCTGCAGGCCATCTGTCCGTGATCGGACGCCGTATAGGTATCCAGATCGACCAGGTAATGACGCAGTTTCTTGAGATCTAGTCCTTCCTTGGGCGGCTTCTTGAGCCCTGCTTCCGAATGGCAGGTGAGGCACTCGCCATTGGCAGCCTTGATCTTGACCAGCTCTTCCGGTGTTGGGGGGGGATCGTCGGCAAAGACCGTGGCGGTCGCCAGCAGGGCCAGCAAGGCCACGACGCCGCACAGCTTGTTTTTAAAATTGGCAAACACGTGATTTCCTCTGAATTCCGACCGTCGAATTATCAACGTCTCCCTTTTTGGCAGAACATTTCGATACACATAATCGCAATGCCCTTGACCAAGATCAAGGGCTGGCGCGGTTTCGTAGGCATTTATGCGACACCGGAACTCTTACCGGGATAGGCGTCCAAACACCCTGTTGTCAAGATTTGTCGATGACAATCGCTAGTCGAGGATTTCCACCGGCATGCCGACACGTAGCTCGGTGCGCCCTTCAACAATCACGTTCTGGCCGAAAATCACTCCAGCCGGAGTTCGTCGATACTGGGCAAGGGTGCGCAGCGGCTCCTGGTCGAGCCCCTTGCGCCCCGTAGCCGGATCGACTGTGGTGAAGACACAACGCTCGCAGGGCTTCGCCACGCGAAACACCGCGTCGCCGATGCGGAGACGCTTCCAGCCGTCTTCCGCAAAGGCATCGTTGCCGGTCACCACCAGGTTGGGCCGGAAACGCTCCATCTCCAGCGGGCGCCCGACCCGCACGGACAGATCGTCCAGGGAAGCCCGGGTAGCCAGCAACAATGGAAAGCCATCAGCAAAGGAAAGCGGCACGTCCACGTGATCCCTTAAATGCCGGGACGTCTCGGTGCCGATCCACAGGAACGTGAGGCGCGCCCCCACATACTCCGAGATCCAGTCGTCCGCAGCCTCCGCGCCATGCCACGCAAAAAACGTATCGCTCCACACCGTCGCCGGATGCGGCATGGTGAATGCCGTATTGGGCACGAACAAAGACTGACGGCCCGGCGCCGACAGGTGGACGCCCTCCTCCGTCGGTGCGGCATCGACCAGCACCAGCTCGGGATACTCGCGGCCGGTCATCAGGCGCCCCTTCGGGTCGCCAACCATCCAGTTGCGATCGAAGGGCAGGCCGATGGGACTTACCGGGCTGGCGTCAAGGCGCTGGCCACGCATGGACTTGACCGGATAGCGATAGAGGGCGGACAGGATGAGCGGGCTGTCGGACATGGTGTTCTTTCTGGGAATGGAAGAAGTAAGCGGAAGGGCACCGAAACGGCCTGCCAAGGTTCCGCGCCGATTATCCAGGCAGCGCGCGGCGACCAGCAATCGGACACGGATCGCCGGAGCGCTTTAAAATGGCGGGCCGTAACCGATTGCCGCCTGGCGGCCCCGCCTCCCATGACCTACGAAGAACACCTGGACGAAGTCGCCACCCTCCTCTTCGAGCGCTACAAGCTCAGCGAACACGCCGCCATCCAGCTCGTCATGAAGGCCCAGGCCGCCGGCTACTTCAGCGGCCACGACGACGATCCGTCCATCTGTACCCAGCTACGCGCCGAACAGGATGCCAAACACGTGTTCAAGGAATATGGCAAGCCCGCGGCAAGCAAGCCTGCCGCCCCACCCCGCGGCCGCGGACGCCGCTGAAAGAACCGGGAACCAAGCAGGTCGCCAGCGGCTCTGCATAAGGACAATTTTCTTCTTCTCCCTGCTCACATGACGCCTAGCGCCATCCAGTTCATCGGCACCGCGCTGTTCGCGGTCGCCATACTGCACACCTTCGCCACCCGCTTCTTCGAGCACCTGGCCCATACGCGCCCCGCCCATGCCGGAATCTGGCACCTGCTCGGGGAAGTGGAAGTCGTCTTCGGGCTGTGGGCGATGGTCCTGATGCTGGCGATAGTCTTCATCGATGGCGCCCAGCCGGCCATCGCCTACATCGAGTCGCGCAACTTCACCGAACCGATGTTCGTCTTTGCAATCATGGTGATTGCCGGCACACGCCCCATCCTGCACGCCGCCAGCGGACTCGTCCGGCTGACCGCACGGGCCGTGCCGCTCCCCGGGCCGGCAGCGGGCTACTTCACCATCCTCGCGCTGGTGCCCCTGCTCGGCTCCTTCATCACCGAACCGGCGGCAATGACCCTGGCGGCACTGATGCTGCGCGATGAATTCTTTAGCCGCGGCCTGTCCACCCGCCTTAAATACGCCACCCTCGGCGTGCTGTTCGTCAATGTTTCCATCGGCGGCACGCTGACGCCCTTCGCCGCCCCGCCGGTGCTGATGGTCGCCGGCAAGTGGGGCTGGGACACCGCTTTCATGCTGAGCCAGTTCGGATGGAAAGCGGCCATCGCCGTCGGCATCAACGCACTCGCGGCGACTCTGGCCTTTCGTCGGGAACTGGCGGCCCTCGCCCCGGCAGCCGCTGACGCCAGGACACAGCCGGTTCCGCTGCCGCTGACCCTGGTCCACCTGCTGTTTCTCTGCGGCGTCGTGGTGTCCGCCCACCATCCGGCAGTCTTCCTGGGCCTCTTCCTGTTCTTCCTGGGCATCGCCGATGCGTATTCCCGGCACCAGGACCGCCTGATCCTGCGCGAAGGCCTGTTGGTAGCCTTCTTCCTGGCCGGTCTGGTCGTGCTCGGCGGACAGCAGCAATGGTGGCTTCAGCCGCTGCTGCTGAGCATGAGCAGCGATGCCGTCTTCGTCGGCGCCACCGTTCTGACCGCCTTTACCGACAACGCGGCGCTGACCTATCTTGGCTCACTGGTCGAAGGGCTCAGCGACGCTTTCAAGTACGCGCTGGTTGCCGGCGCCGTGACCGGCGGTGGCCTCACCATCATCGCCAATGCCCCCAACCCCGCCGGCAGCGCCATCCTGCGCGGCAGCTTCGACGATGAGGCGATCAACGCCGGCGGACTGCTCCTCGCCGCCTTGCTGCCGACGCTGGTGGCAGGGAGCGTTTTCCTGCTGCTCTGAACGAGCAATCCCGCTCGCAGAATAAGCTTCCACGTTTTTCTTGGTTCAGTCGGCCCCCGGCCCTGCCTAGACTGCCCTCATTCCATAAAACGTGACACAGGCAGCAGAACGCGGGCGAAGAGACCGTCAGGTCACTCCGCCCGCGCCGCTCTGTTCGCCGGAAAGCGCCTCATGCACCACACCACCCTCATCGTCCCCGGCTTCCACGGCAGCGGCCCGACCCACTGGCAGACCTGGCTGGAGTCCCAATTGCCCGACACCCGGCGTGTCAGCAACATCGATTGGGAAAGCCCGGTCCTGGCCCGCTGGGCGCAGGCGGTTCGCAACGAGATCGACGTATCCCCCGGCCCGGTCTGGCTCGTTGCCCACAGCTTCGGCTGCCTCGCCTCAGTGGTGGCCGCCAGCGACCGTCTGAACCGGGTCGCCGGCCTGCTGCTGGTGGCACCGGCGGACCCCGAACGCTTCACCCCTGTCGGGCTGCGGGACGAGAACAGCCATCCCGAGGACGAGAGCCTGAGCCGCTGGATTCCCCGCGACGCCCTCGGCGCCCCCAGCATCGTCGTCGCCAGCACCAACGACCCGTGGGTCCGCCTGTCATCCGCCGCCTACTGGGCCGACAACTGGGGAAGCCACCTGGTCGAGATCGGCGCCGCCGGCCACATCAACGTGGAGTCAGGGCATGGCCCGTGGCCCCGTGGCCTCGAACTGCTGCACGCCCTCAAGGCCGCCTCCGACGATCTGCCCCTCGGCAACATCGACGACGTCAGCCTGGTACGCCGCGGCCGCCACGGCGCCCTGGCCCGCCTGCGCCACGGTACCCGCGGGCGCCCCTAGAAACGACACAGCCCCGCGCGAAGCGGGGCTGCATCAACGACCGGCAATACAGCGGGGCCGCGCCAGGCTCAGAACTCGCCGGCGTAACCGTCCTTCTCCGGACGCAGGGCCGAGCGCACCACGCTCTCGGTCAGTTCCTCCGAGCACAACTCGATGAAGCGGTACGCGAAGCCGCGCAGAAAGTGACCACGACGGACCGCGATGCGGGTCACGTTCTCCTCGAACAAGTGACTGCTCGGCAGCATCTTCAGCCCCTGGTCCCGATGCGCGTCATAGGCCATCGACGCCACGATGCCGACCCCCAGCCCCAGTTCCACGTAAGCCTTGATCACATCGGCATCCAGCGCGGACATCACCACGTCCGGCGTGAGGCCGCTCTTGGCAAAAGTCTCGTCGATCTTGGTTCGTCCGGTAAAGCCCTCGTGGTAAGTGATCACCGGATACTCGGCGATCGCCTCCAGCGTCAGCGGCTCGACCGACTCCAGCGGATGGCCGACCGGCACGATCACCGAGTGATGCCAGCCGTAGTACGGGAAGGACACGAAGTCAGCCACACCGGCCAGCGACTCGGTGGCGATGCCGATGTCGGCACGGCCGTCCTGCAGCATCGTGACGATCTCCGTCGGGCTGGCCTGGTGCAGCACCAGATGCACCTTCGGGAAAGCCTGCTTGAACTGGGTCACCACCCGCGGCAGCGCGTAGCGCGCCTGAGTGTGGGTGGTGACGATGGTCAGCTGGCCATGGTCCTTGTTGCTGAACTGATCGGCGATGCTCTTGATGTTGCGCGCATCCATCAGCATGCGGTCCACGATGTGCACCAGCTCCTGCCCGGGTTCGGTGAGCCCGAGCAGACGCTTGCCCTTGCGGATGAACAGCTCCAGGCCCAGCTCGTCTTCCAGGTCCTTGATGTGCTTGGACACTCCCGACTGGGAGGTGAACAGCGCGTTGGCCACCTCCGTCAGGTTGAAATTGCGGCGCACCGTTTCATGAATGATGCGCAGTTGCTGAAAATTCATCAGATCACCCAGTTCGGCGCCTGCTCGGCGCCATTCTTCTCTGCATTACGTTCGAAAACCCGCAGGCGAGAGGGTACCAGACGAACCGTCTGCCCTTCCTCCAAACCCAGACGCTGCACTTCGTCGCGGGTCACCTCGACCTCGAAAAGCTGGCCGGTCGAACCGTTGAGCCCATCGAGCTCGACGCGCGCCGTCACACCGAAAGCCAGGATGCGGCTGATCTTGGCTGCCACACCGCCCGCCTCCTGCGGATTCACCACGATGTTCAGCTCGTGCGGACGGGCAAACGCGAACACCTCGGAACCATGGGCCAGATCCACCTTCCCCGGTGCCAGCACATCGTCACCGACATGCACCTTCTGACCATCGACGCGACCGTGGAACAGGTTCACCGAACCGAGGAAGCCATACACGAAAGGCGACGCGGGGTGGCGGTACACCTCTTCCGGCGTGCCCACCTGCTCCACCTTGCCGTGGTCCATCAGCACCACCCGGTCGGCCACTTCCAGCGCTTCTTCCTGGTCGTGGGTCACGAAAATGGAGGTGATGTGCAGCTCGTCGTGCAGACGGCGCAGCCAGCGGCGCAGCTCCTTGCGCACCTTGGCATCCAGCGCACCGAAAGGCTCGTCGAGCAGCAGCACGCGGGGCTCCACTGCCAGCGCGCGGGCCAGCGCGATGCGCTGACGCTGGCCGCCGGACAGCTGGGATGGGAAGCGATCGGCCACCCAGTCGAGCTGGACCAGCTTCAGCAGCTCGGTCACCTTGGCCTTGATCGCACCTTCCGACGGACGCTGGCTGCGCGGCTTCATGCGCATGCCGAAGGCCACGTTGTCGAACACCGTCATGTGGCGGAACAGCGCGTAATGCTGGAACACGAAGCCCACCTGGCGCTCGCGCACATGGGTATCGGAGGCGTCGGCGCCATCCAGCAGCACCTTGCCGCTGTCCGCCGACTCCAGCCCGGCGATGATGCGCAGCAGCGTGGTCTTGCCGCAACCGGACGGGCCGAGCAGCGCCACCAGTTCGCCGGTGGGGAAGTCCAGCGAGACGTCGTTGAGGGCAGTGAAACTACCGAATTCCTTGCGGATGTTCTGAACCTGGATGCTCATGATCTCATTCCTCGGATTGCTGGCTTGCCTTACCGGCCTGGTGCTCCACCCAGGTCTTGATGACCAGGGTCACGAGCGCCAGCAGCGCCAGCAGGGAGGCCACCGCAAAGGCGGCGGCAAACTGGTATTCGTTGTAAAGAATTTCCACGTGCAGCGGCATCGTGTTGGTCTGGCCGCGGATATGGCCCGACACCACGCTCACCGCGCCGAACTCGCCCATCGCTCGGGCGTTACACAGGATCACACCGTACAGCAGGCCCCACTTCACGTTGGGCAGGGTCACGTACCAGAAGGTCTGCCAGCCCCGTGCACCCAGCACTACGGCAGCCTCTTCCTCGTCGCGCCCCTGGGCCTCCATCAGCGGGATCAGCTCGCGGGCCACGAAGGGAAAGGTCACGAAGACCGTCGCCAGCACGATGCCCGGCACCGCGAAGACCACCTTGATGTCGTGCTCCGACAGCCACGGGCCAAACCAGCCCTGGGCGCCAAAAACCAGCACGTAGATCAGGCCAGACACCACCGGCGATACCGAGAACGGCAGGTCGATCAGCGTGATCAGCAGATGCTTGCCGCGGAACTCGAACTTGGTGATCGCCCAGGCTGCCGCCACGCCGAACACCAGGTTGAGCGGCACCGAGATCGCCGCAGCGATCAGCGTCAGCTTGATCGCCGCCCACGCATCGGGCTCGATCAGCGCAGCGAAATACACATCCCAACCCTTGCGCAGCGCCTCCACGAACACCGTGATCAGCGGAAGCAGCAGGAAGATCGCAAAGAAACTCAGGGAGACAGCCAGGATGCCCCACTTCACCAGCGCCGGCTCGCGCGTGGCGGCCTTCGATTCGAATCGGGCGGCGTGATCCGCCGACCCATGAAATACAGCAGCAGCGCCGGACATCAGCGTTCCCTCCCGGTACGTTTGGCAGTCCATGCCTGCAGGCCGTTGATGACCAGCAGCAGCACGAACGAAATCAGCAGCATGACCACAGCAATGGCAGTCGCCCCGGCGTAGTCGTATTGCTCAAGCTTGGTGATGATCATCAGCGGGGTGATCTCGGACACCAGCGGAATGTTGCCGGCAATGAAGATCACCGAACCGTATTCCCCCACCGCGCGGGCGAAGGCCATCGCGAAGCCGGTCAGCAGCGCCGGCAGCACGGTCGGGAAGACCACGTGGAGAAAAGCCTGCCAGCGGTTGGCCCCAAGGCTCACGGCCGCCTCCTCGTACTCGGTATCCAGATCCTCGAGGATAGGTTGCACGGTACGCACCACGAAAGGCAGCCCGATGAAGATCAACGCGATCAGCACCCCCAGCGGCGTGAAGGCCACCTGGATGCCCAGCGGTTCCAGCAGCTTGCCGACCCAGCCGTTCTTGGCATACAACGCGGTCAGCGCGATACCGGCCACCGCCGTCGGCAGTGCGAAAGGCAGGTCCACCAACGCATCCACCAGACGCTTGCCGGGGAAGGAATAGCGCACCAGCGCCCACGCCAGCATCAGGCCGAAGACGGTGTTGATCAGCGCAGCGATCAGCGAGGCGCCGAAAGTCAGGCGGTAGGACGCCAGCACCCGCGGCGACGACACCGCGGCGATGAAGTGGTCCAGCCCCAGCGAACCCGCTTTCAGGAACACTGCCACCAGTGGGATCAACACGATCACCGACAACCAGGTCAGGGTGTAGCCGAGGCTCAAGCCAAAGCCCGGCAACACACGAAAGGATCTCGTTGCAGCCATCAGCGTTTCACCACGATCTGGTCATACACGCCGCCATCGGCGAAATGGGTCTTCTGCACCGCATCCCAGCCGCCCAGCTTGCTCTCCACCGTAAAGGTCTTCACCGCCGGGAAACGGCTGGAATACTTCTTCAGCACCGCCGGATCGACCGGACGGAAATGGTGCTTGGCGATGATCTCCTGGCCTTCCGGCGAGAACAGGAAGTTCAGGTAGGCGGTCGCCTGCTTGCGCGTGCCGCGCTTGTCCACCACCTTGCTCACCAGCGCCACCGGCGCAGCGGCCTCGATGGACACGGACGGATAAACCACGTCGAACTTGTCGCCGCCCACTTCCTGGTCGATCAGCACTGCCTCGTTCTCGAAGGTGATCAGCACATCGCCGATGTCACGCTGGGTGAAGGTCGTCGTCGCACCGCGGCCGCCGCCGTCGAGCACCGGCACGTTGGCGAACAGCTTGGTCACGAAGTCCCGCGCACCGGCGTCGCTGCCGGTCTTCTGCAGCGCATAACCCCACGCTGCCAGGTAGGTGTAGCGGCCGTTGCCGGAGGTCTTGGGGTTCGGCACGATCACCTGCAGGCCCGGACGGACCAGATCGGACCAGTCCTTGATGCCCTTCGGATTGCCCTTGCGCACCAGGAAGATGGTGTTCGTCGTATACGGCGCCGCCGCGTGCGGGAAAGCCTTCTGCCAGTCAGAAGCAACCAGGCCCTGCCTGGCCAGCACGTCGATGTCCGGCACCTGGTTCATCGTCACCACGTCCGCCTCCAGGCCCGCCGCAACCGACTGGACCTGCTTGCTCGAACCGCCGTGGGACTGGTTGATCGTCAGCTTCTCCTTCGCCGTGCGCTGCCACTGGGCGATGAAAGCCGGATTGATGTCCTTGTAAAGCTCCCGCGACACATCATAGGAGACATTGAGAAGCGTGGCATCGGCCAAGGCCGGCGCCGCCGGCAAGACCGCCAGGCCAGCCAGCAAAGCCAGCACGGGACGCAGCGCGGCACGGGTCGGGGACATGGAATTCTCCTGTTTATCGAGTCAGGACCCGAGTCTAGGGAGGAGTCGCGACGCACCAAACCAATAAAAATGGCTTTATATATTCCTGGTCGTGCAATGAGGAGAGGCGTAACAGATTTTCGCGTTATAAGAAGGTACGCACTTCCGAGTTGATACAGGCAGCGCAGCATGGAGCTCTGAGGCAACCCAAGTGCGCGGGGAAGCGCGGGAAACGAACCAGGGGTATGCAACCCTAGTTCCGTTCGGGCTTACCTATGACCTATGGCAGGTAACCAGGGTCTGGATGTCGGCCAAAGCTGCCATCTGGTGGAAGAGCCGCGCCGATGGCAGCTTTACACAAAATCTCGGACATGCCCATGGAACTCATAGCGAGTGATGGTGGTTCAAGGCGGCACAGGCTTTGCGGACGGTGTCTGCGAGAACGCCCTGCAGGGGGTGCGGAGCTGCGATTTCCGGAAGAAGCATATTCACCTGGTAACCGATGGCAACGGTAAGAGGCCGCACTACTAGGTCCGGTCCGCTGAGTTCCAGTGCGGTGAGCGGATTTACGATGGCAACGCCCAGGCCCTGACGCACCATGGCGCAGACGGCCACTGCGCTCGTGGTTTCAAGCAGGGTTGCGCGATGTACTTTAGCGTCCTCGAACATCGCATCAATGGCGGTTCGATACGGGTCACCAACCGCGAGACTGATGAAGCGCTCGCCTGTAAAGTCGCGTGGTTGCAGTCGCGCCTTGTGGCAAAGGCTGTGATCACGTGGCAAAACAGCCACTTCATTGACTTTCAGTAGGGGCTGCAAGGCAACTCCAGCAGGTGCCTCTTGGGTTTCACTCAGTCCCAGGTCAAAACGCTGTTCACTCATGGCTTGCTCCAGCCAGGGCGACTCTAAGGGATGCACGCTGACTCCTAGTTCAGGATGTGCATGTGAGAGATATACCAGTGCGCGGGGTACCAAGGCATGGGCCAATGCCGGCAAACACGCAATGCGCAAGCGACCTGTCACTTGCGTGCGCAATTCGCTGGCGCGCGCTGCGATCTGTTCCAAGCCTATAAACGAGCGTTCTACTTCCTGCATCAGCGCAAGTGCTCGCACGGTAGGTCGTAATCGGCCCCGCACCCGGTCAAAAAGGTTAAACCCCAGTAACTGCTCCAGACGACCCAGCTCGCGACTCAAAGTGGGCTGGCTTGACGCGCACGCGTCAGCTGCACGCCCCAGGTTGCCGTGCAGCATGATGGCGCGAAACATAGTCAGCTGGCGATGAGTTAAATTCATATCAATATTGAATAGCTACATGACAAAAATAGCATTGATTGAATTGACTATGAAGGGAATCATCCACTCATGAACCCTTTTTCTCCCGCTACCATCGCTCCTTTGGCCCAGCAGTTCGGTACCCCGCTGTGGATCTACGATGCCGACACCATTACGCGCCAGATTGCCGCTCTGCGGTTTTTTGACGTAGTGCGTTTCGCTCAGAAAGCCAACTCCAATACACACATCCTTCGCCTCATGAGGCGACAGGGCGTAGTGGTGGACTCGGTGTCTTTGGGTGAAATCGAACGCGCGTTGGCTGGTGGTTTTACGCCGGGCTTGCACAACGGGCACACAGACATCGTGTTCACGGCCGATCTGCTGGACCGCGCTACGCTTGCGCGCGTGGTGGAACTCAATATTCCCGTGAACTGCGGCTCCATGGACATGCTGGACCAATTGGGTGCGGTCAACCCGGGGCACCCGGTGTGGCTACGCATCAACCCAGGTTTCGGGCATGGCCATTCCAAGAAAACAAATACCGGTGGCGAGCATAGCAAGCATGGCATCTGGCATGGCGACCTAGTACGCGCCTGCGAAAAGATCAAGTCCAACGGCCTGGCCTTGCAGGGCCTGCACATGCACATCGGCTCAGGCGTGGACTACGAGCACTTGCAGGAAGTGTGCGGTGCCATGCTGAAGCTGGTAGAGGTAGTGAATGCGCAGGGTTTGGACCTGCACGCCATCTCCGCGGGCGGCGGTCTGTCCGTTCCCTACCAGGCCGGTGACCCCACGATTGATACGGCGCACTACTTTTCATTATGGGATGCAGCGCGCCATGCCGTGGAACAACTGCTGGAGCACCCAGTGAAACTGGAAATAGAACCGGGCCGCTATTTAATGGCCGAGTCCGGCGTGCTGGTCACCGAGGTACGCGCCACGAAGCAACAGGGCGCCAACCATTTTGTGATGGTGGACGCCGGCTTCAGTGATCTGGCTCGCCCGGCCCTATACGGCGCCTACCACGGCATGGAGTTGATCCACTCTGATGGCACAGCGGTTAATGGCCTGCAGTTTGACACGGTGGTTGCCGGACCTCTGTGCGAGTCGGGAGATGTGTTTACGCAGGGAGACGGTGGAGTGGTGTTGCACCGGTCCTTGCCGCAGGCGCAGGTGGGAGATCTGCTGGTGTTGCACGACACCGGTGCGTATGGCGCCTCCATGTCATCGAACTACAACGCGCGCCCGCTGATTGCCGAAGTGCTGATGGAAAATGGTGAGCCCCGGCTTATTCGACGAAGGCAGACGGTGGCTGAGCTGCTCGCGCTGGAGGCGGTGTAAGGCATCTATGGCCGAATGGCTGCTTGGGGTCGGAAGTTCGCGTTCGCTGGATGGGAAAGCTGCCGTTCAAGGGCTCCCAAAGCTGAACGGCAGGTAAACGACAGATTGCAGCCCGATTCCGCGCATTAGGCCAACGGCCGGATTGGCCGACATCCAGCCATTGATACGACTGGCTCGTCCTCACCGATGACCTGTCCCATGCAACATCCCACCACCCCGCATGAATGTCCTACCCCAACCTCCCTGAGCCCCATTCCGCCGAGGAGCCACACATAAGCTTGCATCTAGATGCCGCTCAGGATGCGTCGGCCGAACGACTGGAAAATCCATTGAAATGCCCGCCACCAGAAACGCCCCCACGTCTCCAAGCAGCGGTATCGTGCTCTCAAGTCCCAACGCACTGCCGCCTCTGCTCGTCCACAAACACTTATTTTCACTGCGCATCTCATACTGCTGAAGCCACATTCCATGTTGCGCGGTCAACATTCGATCCAGCGACGTGAACTTGGAATGCTGGCCCGCTCCCAGGCGATGTTGTGTGGCGCGCATTATTATCTCCTTGGCATGGCACAACATATTGCGGCGGCAATTTCGAATGTTGGCTGTTCGACATTGAAATAGCCCATCGCAAGATTGCATGTCGCGCAAGCATTGCGCCATGCGATGGCGGCAACATCGATTGTTCACCGCTCATGCTCGTATGTTGTGAACGGCATATTGACTGAGCGGCTGCGCACCTATCATCCACAGGCTGTCTCGGTCGAACAGTCCGACGCAACATATGCCCCGCCGCGTGGATCAAAGGCATTGCAGTCCTCCTTCCACAGCCAAGCAGGCATCCACCATGAAGCCTCTGCCCCTCATCTTCTTTAGCGTCGCCCTCGCCGCCCTGCTCTCCGCCTGCGCCGGTCCGCGCTTTCCGGTGAATGCCGCCACCGTCGATGAACTCATTGCCCGCCTCGGTCCGCCCGCCAGGCGCTGGCCGGTAGAGGGCGGCGGCGAGCGACTGGCTTTCACCACGGCGCCGCGGGGTATCCATACCTGGATGGCCGTCGCCGATGGCGTCGGCCGGGTACGCAGCGTGGAAAACGTGCTCGACATGCCGCACTTCGCGCGCATCCAGCCGGGCATGGGCGAGGATGAGGTGATGCACGAGATCGGGCCGCCCTACCCATACTGGACGGTGACCTATCCGGCGCGCAATGAGCGCGTGTGGGAATGGCGTTATTGCGATGTATGGAACGAACCGGCGCGCTTCGACGTGTTGTTCGACACCGACACCGGCAAGGTCCGCTCGACGATGAGTCTCACCGAACGCCAGTCGCTCTACGGCAGCGGCAGGCGCAGCGAGTGGTGCAGCCCGTAACACCCTTGCCGCGGCCGTGGGCCGGACGTCCGACTCCTGCACGAACGTCCGATTCCCGGTCGCCGATTTTCCCCTCGACCTTTTCCCTTCGGAGCCGACCTAAAACCAGAAAATCCTTTTCTTTCAGTCTCCTATCTCCTTTTAGCCGGGACTGGCACAACCGTTGCCCTATCTCTTGCGGGGACAGCGGCTCGCCCCGGGGTGCAGCGAAAGCTGCATCAGTCCAAACCAAGGAGACATGGAGACAATAATGGAAGTCCAACAATCGCAAGTACAGGTGATGGGCATCGATGCCGGCGGCACGATGACCGATACCTTCTTCGTTCGGGCCGACGGACGCTTCGTCGTCGGCAAGGCGCAGAGCAACCCGGCCGACGAATCGCTGGCCATCTTCAACTCGTCGGAGGACGCCCTCGCCCACTGGAACCGTACGGTGGACGACGTCTATCCGGAACTGGCGACCTGCGTCTATTCCGGCACCGCGATGCTCAACCGCATCCTGATGCGCAAGGGCCTCGACGTGGGCCTGATCTGCAACAAGGGCTTCGAGCAGATCCATTCCATGGGCCGCGCGCTGCAGAGCTACCTGGGCTACGCGCTGGAAGACCGCATCCACCTCAACACCCACCGCTACGACGAACCGCTGGTGCCCGTCTCCCGCACCCGCGGCGTCACCGAGCGCACCGACGTGCAGGGCAAGGTGGTCATCCCGCTGCGCGAGGAGGAAGTCCGCCAGGCCACCCGCGAACTGGTCGCCGCCGGCTCCAAGGCCATCGTGATCTGCCTGCTGCAGTCCCACAAGAACGAATCCAGCGAAACCCGCGCCCGCGACATCGTGCGCGCCGAGCTGGCCAAGCTGAAGGTGGACATCCCGGTCTTCGCGTCGGTGGATTACTACCCGTCCCGCAAGGAAAGCCACCGGATGAACACCACCATCCTGGAGGCCTACGGCGCCGAACCGTCGCGCCAGACCCTCAAGAAGGTCAGCGACCGCTTCAAGAAGCACGGCGCCAAGTTCGACCTGCGCGTGATGGCCACCCACGGCGGCACGATCAGCTGGAAAGCCAAGGAACTGGCCCGCACCATCGTCTCCGGCCCGATCGGCGGCGTCATCGGCTCCAAGCTGCTCGGCGAATACCTCGGCGACGAGAACATCGCCTGCTCCGACATCGGCGGCACCAGCTTCGATGTGGCGCTGATCACCAAGGGCAGCTTCGCCATCAAGTCCGACCCGGACATGGCCCGTCTGGTGCTGTCCCTGCCGCTGGTGGCGATGGATTCGGTGGGTGCCGGCGCCGGCAGCTTCGTGCGCCTCGACCCGTACAGCAAGTCGATCAAGCTCGGCCCGGACAGCGCCGGCTACCGGGTTGGCACGTGCTGGCCGGAGAGCGGCCTGGATACGGTGTCGGTGTCCGACTGCCACGTGGTGCTCGGCTACCTCAACCCGGACAACTTCCTGGGCGGTGCGATCAAGCTCGATGTGCAGCGCGCCCGCGACCACATCAAGGCGCAGATCGCCGACCCGCTCGGCCTGTCGGTCGAGGATGCGGCGGCCGGCGTCATCGAGCTGCTCGATCTGACCCTGTCCGAGTACCTGCGCGCCAACATCAGCGCCAAGGGCTACAACCCAGCCGAGTTCACCTGCTTCTCCTACGGCGGCGCCGGCCCGGTACACACCTACGGCTACACCGAGGGCGTGGGCTTCAAGGACGTGGTGGTACCGGCCTGGGCGGCGGGCTTCTCGGCCTTCGGCTGCGCCTGCGCGGATTTCGAGTACCGCTACGACAAGTCGGTGGACCTCGGCGTCGCCCAACTCGCCGACGACGACACCAAGGCGGCCGCGTGCCGGACGCTGCAGGACGCCTGGTCCGAACTGGCGCTGAAGGTCATCGACGAGTTCGTGCTCAATGGCTACAAGGCCGAGGACGTGCTGCTGATCCCCGGCTACAAGATGCAGTACATGGGCCAGCTCAACGATCTCGAAATCGTCTCGCCGGTAACCAGCGCGGCCAGCGCCGAAGACTGGAACCAGATCGTCGATGCCTTCGAGAACACCTACGGCCGCGTGTATGCCAGTTCGGCGCGCTCGCCGGAACTGGGCTTCTCGATCACCGGCGCCATTTTGCGCGGCACCGTGCTGACCCAGAAGCCGGTGCTGCCGGAAGACGAGGACGCCGGCCCGACGCCGCCGCAGAGCGCCTACCTGGGCACCCGCCCGTTCTACCGCCACAAGCGCTGGGTCGATGCCGCGCTGTGGAAGATGGAAAGCCTGAAGGCCGGCAACCACATCGTGGGGCCCGCGATCATCGAATCCGACGCCACCACCTTCGTCGTGCCGGACGGCTTCGCGACCACGATCGACAAGCACCGCCTGTTCCATCTGAAGGAAGTTCGCTAAGCCCAAACGACATTGAGGAGACATCGTCATGAACATGATGAACAAGAATGAACTCGGCTTCGCCGACCTGCTGAAGAACGGCCAGACCCTGAAGCAGTTCCGCGACGGCATCATCGAACGCACCAAGGCCAGCGGCTACTACAACGGTATCGAGAAGCTGGCCTTCCGCGACAGCGACCCGATCGGCTATGAAAAACTGTTCTCCAAGCTGCGCGGCGGCCTGGTGCATGCCCGTGAGACGGCCAAGAAGATCGCCGCCAGCCCCATCGTCGAGCAGGAAGGCGAGCTGTGCTTCACGCTCTACAACGCCGCCGGCGACTGCGTGCTCACCTCCACCGGCATCATCATCCACGTCGGCACCATGGGCGCGGCGATCAAGTACATGATCGAGAACAACTGGGAGGGCAACCCCGGCATCAACCCCGGCGACATGTTCACCACCAACGACTGCGCCATCGGCAACGTGCACCCCTGCGACATCGCCACCATCGTGCCGATCTTCTGGGAAGGCAAGCTGATCGGCTGGGTCGGCGGCGTGACCCACGTGATCGACACCGGTTCGGTGACGCCGGGCTCGATGTCCACCGGCCAGACCCAGCGCTTCGGTGACGGCTACATGATCACCTGCCGCAAGACCGGCATCAACGACGAGCCGCTGCGCGACTGGCTGCACGAATCCCAGCGCTCGGTGCGCACGCCCAAGTACTGGATCCTCGACGAGAAGACCCGTATCGCCGGCTGCCACATGATCCGCGAACTGGTGGAGGACGTGATCCGCGCCGACGGCATCGAGGCCTACGAGAAGTTCGCCTTCGAGGTCATCGAGGAAGGCCGCCGCGGCCTGATGAGCCGCATCAAGGCCATGACCCTGCCCGGCAAGTACCGCAAGGTGTCCTTCGTCGATGTGCCCTACAAGCATGAAGACGTGCAGGTCTCCAACGCCTTCGCCAAGCTCGACTCCATCATGCACTCGCCGTGCGAGATGACGATCAAGCCGGACGGCAAGTGGCGCCTCGACTTCGAAGGCGCGAGCCGCTGGGGCTGGCATACCTTCAATGCCCACCAGGTGGCCTTCACCTCCGGCATCTGGGTGATGATGTGCCAGACCCTGGTGCCGACCCAGCGCATCAACGACGGCGCCTACTTCGCCACCGAGTTCCGCCTGCCCAAGGGCACCTGGTGCAACCCGGACGACCGCCGCACCGGCCACGCCTACGCCTGGCACTTCCTGGTGTCCGGCTGGGCTGCCCTGTGGCGCGGTCTCAGCCAGTCCTACTTCAGCCGCGGCTATCTTGAAGAGGTCAACGCCGGCAACGCCAACACCTCCAACTGGCTGCAGGGTGGTGGCATCAACCAGGACGGCGAGATCCACGCGGTGAACAGCTTCGAGGCCAGCTCCTGCGGCACCGGCGCCTGCGCGGTGAAGGACGGCCTCAACCACGCCGCCGCCATCTGGAATCCGGAAGGCGACATGGGCGACATCGAGATCTGGGAGATGGCCGAGCCGCTGCTCTACCTCGGTCGCAACGTCAAGGCCAACTCCGGCGGCTACGGCAAGTACCGCGGCGGCTGCGGCTTCGAAACGCTGCGCATGGTGTGGAACGCGCAGGACTGGACGATGTTCTTCATGGGCAACGGCTTCATGAACAGCGACTGGGGCCTGATGGGGGGCTATCCGTCGGCCACCGGCTACCGTTTCGAAGCCCACAAGACCGGGCTGGAAAACCGCATCGCCATCGGCGACAGCCTGCCCTTGGGCGGCGACCTGGATCCGTCCAACCCGGACTACGAACGCCACCTGGACGCCACCGCCACGGTCAAACGCGACAAGCAGTGCATCACCACCGAGGACTGCTACGCCAACCACGACCTCTATCTCAACTACCTGCGTGGCGGCCCCGGCTTCGGCGACCCCATCGACCGCGAGCCGAAGGCCATCGAGGCGGACCTCAACCAGAAGTTCCTGCTGCCCGAGTACGCCGAGAAGGTCTACGGCGCCGTGCTCACCCAGGATGCCAAGGGCGTGTTCACGGTGGATGCCGCACTGACCCAGCAACGTCGCGCCGAGATCCGCAAGGAACGCCTGGCCCGCGCGCTGCCGACCCGTGAATGGATGAAGGAGGAGCGCGAACGCATCATCAACAAGCACGCCTCCATCCAGGTCCAGCACATGTTCGCCACCAGCTTCGCGCTGTCCGAGAAGTTCACCCAGCAGTTCAAGGACTTCTGGAGCCTGCCGGGCGACTGGCTGGTGCGCGAGGAAGAGCTGGGCGTGCCGTCCTACGGCGCCAAGCACCGCATGGACCTGTCCCTGCTGCCCGACGTGACCACCGTCGTCCAGGTCGAAGAGTAATCACCGAAACAAGGAGCCCGAACATGTCCACCTACACCAATGAGCAGGTCGCCCACCTTGTCGAAGGTACGCTCGACTGGGAAACCACCTTCCGCATGCTGTCCATGCCCAAGGACCACAGCCGCTTCGAGCAATACCTGGCGGCCCTGCAGGCGAAGGTCAGCTTTCCCGACCGCATCGTGCTGCCCCTCGGCCCGCACCTCTACATCGTGCAGTCCGCCAAGACCAAGGAGTGGGTCACCCAGTGCGACTGCGGCCACGTCTTTGGCGACTACCGCGAGAACTGGAAGCTGAACGCCAGCATCTACGTGCGCGACACTGAAGAAGCGATGACCGAGGTCTATCCCAAGCTGATGGCACCGGACACCCAGTGGCAGGTCTATCGCGAGTACTACTGCCCGACCTGCGGCACCATGCACGACGTGGAGGCGCCGACCCCGTGGTACCCGGTGATCCACGACTTCGAGCCCGACATCGAAGCCTTCTACAAGGACTGGCTGGGCCTGCCGGTGCCCGAGCGCGCATAACTCCGGTTGCAAGCGCTTTGCGGGGCTCGGTCCTGGTGGCCGGCCCCGCTTTTTTCCGTCCCCCACCGTTGGGGCGAATTCATTCGCCCATCGCACGTCCATGAAGCTCCGCGGGCGAATGAATTCGCCCCAACGGGTGTGAACGTCCGAAAACGAGTCGGCCGCCGTTCGATACGTCCGATTGTCGGACGCCGGACGCAGGGCGATGGAATCCGTCCCACCGGCGCCCCTTGCACCGCATGGCCTGCACGCCAGCAGGGCAAGTGGCACTTCATTTGCTAATCTCCAGGATGGCAGTCCGATCGGCGGACTGCCAACTCAAGATCGGAGGCTCGCGACACCCGCAGATCAACCACTACCGTCCCGCCATGCGCAGAATCCAAACACACCGGCCGCATCCCTTGGATAGCGGTCCGCCACGGCGGGTACGTATCCAAAGGAGCAAGACGTGAATGCAGCGCAACACGGAGGGACAAGTGTTCTCCAATCCGTATAACGACTCTGCCGTAATGGCCGCCTGGGAATCCTTCCTGAACGGCGACGCCGCCCGCAACGACACCCTGCGGACCTTGGTGGACCGCTCCTGGCGACGCTGCCAGGAGGCCCGGGTGGACCCGGTCCGCCGCTACGCACCCGACCCGCTCCCCGAACACACCTTGTATGCCCTGCGGGAGAGCAACAGCGAACTGCTGGAGGCCAGCGCCCCGGTGATGGCCTATGCCCGGGATTTCCTGGCCGAAACCGGCACGATGATGCTGCTCGCCGACACCCAATGCACCATCCTCACGATGGAAGGCGACACCCCCACGGTGGACACGGCCGAATCCATCCGCCTGATTCCCGGCGTCACCTGGAGCGAGCGCCTGTGCGGCACCAACGCCATCGGTACGGCCCTGGCGGTCGGCCAACCAGTGCAGATCCACTCGGCGGAGCACTTCTGCGCCGGTATCAAGCGGTGGACCTGTTCGGCGGCGGTGATCCGCCATCCCCAGAGCGGCGAGATCGTCGGCGTGATCGACGTCTCCGGGCTCTCCGAGACCTATAGCCGCCAGAGCCTGGCCCTGGCCGTCACCACCGCCAGCCGTATCGAAAGCCGGCTCGCCGCACGGGAGATGGAACTGCGCTGCCGCCTCCTCGAAGGGGCGATGGGGCGCTGGGGCTCCAGCGCCGCCGACGGCCTGATCCTCTTCGACCGGCGCGGCGTACCGGTAAAGGTCAATGAACACGCAGCCTCGGCGATTGCCACCCGCGGCGGCGACCTGGACGTAACCACGTCCCGCATTCCCGAAATGGCCCTCGCCGAGGATGGCCCCATCGGCCCCCTGCCCGAGTGGATGAACAACGACTGGCTGGTGCCGGTGAGCTGCAACGGGCTGCGCCTCGGCACCCTGCTGATCATGCCGCTCAGCCGCGGCAACCGCTCGATCCATACGCTACGGCCGGCGGCTGACGTCCCGCGGGCGGAGCAGCCCGCCAAGGTGCGCAATTTCGCGTCGCTGGTCAGCCGCAACCCGGCCCTGCTGTCGGCCATCGACAAGGCCCGCCAGTTGGCCCGCTCGAAGGTACCGGTGCTGCTGCTCGGCGAAACCGGGGTCGGCAAGGAGGAATTCGCCCGCGGCATCCACGATGCCAGCCAGGGCGCCAGCGGCACCTATGTGGCCCTCAACTGTGGCGGACTGTCGCGGGAGCTGCTGGCCAGCGAGCTGTTCGGCTACGCGGAAGGCGCCTTCACCGGTGCCCGCAAGGGCGGCATGATGGGCAAGATCGAGTCCGCCGACGGCGGCACGCTGTTCCTCGACGAAATCGGTGAAATGCCCATCGATCTGCAACCGCACCTGCTGCGGGTGCTGGAAGAAGGTGAGATCCACCGCCTCGGCGAAAACACCCCCCGCAAGGTCAACTTCCGCCTCGTCGCCGCCACCCACCGCAACCTGCGCGAGGAAGTGGCCGCCGGCCGCTTCCGCATGGACCTGTATTACCGCATCGCCGTCACCACGCTCAACCTGCCCCCGCTGCGCGAGCGCCGGGAGGACATTCCCTTGCTGGTGGATCTCTTCCTGGCCCGTTTCGCCACCCAGCACGGTCTGCCCGAACGCCGGCTCGGCACTGGCATCCTGGAGCGCCTGCAGGCTTATGCCTGGCCGGGCAATGTGCGGGAGCTGCGCAACGCGGTGGAAAGCATGGTGCTGATGAGCGACGGTCCGGAGATCGGCGCCGACGTACTGCCGGGCGAGCTGTCGGAAATAGAGGTGCCGCCGCCAGCAGTAACGGGAAGCGCACTGGTCTGCAGCATTGCCGACGGCGAACTGGAACTGATCCGGCGGGCCATCGCCGCCACCGGCGGCAACCTCACCTGGGCCGCGCGCCAGCTCAACATCGCCAAGAGCACCCTGTATCTCAAGCTCAAACGCTACGGACTGGAGGTGGATCGGGAGCGCGCCCGCACCAGCGCCTGACGACAGGCTTGCAGCCGGGGGCGGATTGTGTAAAAAGCAGCCCGCCCCGCCGCGCGGCGGACTAAAATCCGGCCGATGTTCGACTTGCCCCATTCCAGGTCCTCGCGCGCCCTCCAGCTGGCGATCGCGACATCCTTGCTCGTGCATGGCCTACTGCTGCTGGTCAAGCTGGCCCCGCCAGAAGGGGAGCACGCCAGCCCGCGTCTGGAAGCCCGCCTCGCCCCGCCGCCCGCACCCCGCGCGGATGTGAAGCCGCGCCCAAAGGAGCCGGTCAAGGTCGCTGAGGCGCCACCACGCAAGCCGCAACCCACGCAGAAGCCAAAACCCAAAGCCGCCGAGAGCCGCACGCGCATCCTTACCGCACGCAAGCCCGACGCGCCCGCCGTCCGGAGTGCCGAGCCGACGCCGACCTGGAGCGTGGCGCAGAAGGAGGAGATGGACAACTTCCTCAACGATCTGGCCCGCGACGCGAAGAAGCCGCCTCCCCCACCGCCAACCCTCGCCGAGCGCTCCATGGCGATGGCTCGCGAGATCGGCCGCGAGCAGATGCGTGAATCCCGCGGGCGCAGTGCCAGCAGCCAGGAAGACCTGGTCGAGCGCATCCCCAACAGCCCACCGGTGGATCCCTTCAGCCTGGAGTTCTACATGGATGCGCTGGTCAAGAAGCTCAACCGCAGCGCGTCCTTCGTGAAGAACGACCCGCGTACCCGCGGCATCCGCAACGCCTCCGTCGAGGTCCGCCTGAACCCGGACGGTTCCCTGAAGAGCTTCAAGATCGTCAATGCCGGCGACCAGCAGGACGAGATCGCCTTCGTGAAATCGGTCGTCGAACGGGCGGTGCCCTTCTCCGCATTTCCGCCGGACATCGTCAAGTCCGCCAAGTCCCTGGCCCTGATGATCTGCATCCAGCCGCCCAGCCTTGGCGGCGGCAGTTTTGGTTTCACGCGCCGCGGCGACGGCAGCGGCTGCTGAGCGGCACCCGACGTCGCGCAAGCTGCCATGGCCTACGACATCATCGGCGACATCCACGGCCAGGCCGACAAGCTCGAAGCCCTGCTGCTGCACATGGGCTACCGCCTCTGCGACGGCGCCTGGCGCCATCCCTCGCGCACCGCAGTCTTCGTCGGCGACTTCATCGACCGCGGCCCGCAGCAGCTACGCACCGTCCGCCTGGCCCGCGGTATGGTGGAAAGTGGTACGGCGCTGGCGGTGATGGGCAACCACGAGCTCAACGCCATCGCCTGGCACACGCCAGACTCCGCACATCCCGGCGAATACCTGCGCCGCCATTACAGCGCCCGCTGGGGGCACAAGAACCGCATCCAGCACCAGCGTTTCCTGGACGAAGTGGAACACGACCCGGCGCTTCACACCGAGCTCATCGCGTGGTTCCGTACCCTGCCCCTGTGGCTGGCACTGCCGGGCATCCGTGTCGTGCACGCCTGCTGGCACCAGGGGTTGATGGACTGGCTGAGCGCAACGGGCTGCGTCGAGAACGGCCGCCTGTTGCCGACAGCCTTTCCTGACGCCACCCGCGAGCCCGACGACGACTCCGTGACGGACACCCCCGAACCCAGCTTGTTCCGCGCCGCCGAGATCCTCACCAAGGGGCTGGAGATCGCGCTACCGGACGGCGTCTCCTACCAGGACAAGGATGGCATCGCGCGCCACCGGGTGCGCATCCGCTGGTGGGACCGGGACGCCACCACCTGCCGGCGCGCCGCCCTCGTTCATGAGAAGCTGCGCAGCCAGCTGCCGGATTTACAGCTCCCCGCTTACGCCCACATTGAGGACGATGACCCACGACCGGTGTTCTTCGGCCATTACTGGATGACCGGGCAGCCCCACGTGCTCACACCGCATGCCGCCTGCGTCGATTACTCGGCCGGCAACGGCGGGCCGCTGGTGGCCTATCGCTGGGACGGCGAGGCCCAGCTGAGCGACGCCCATTTCTGCCAGGTTTCCTGAGCCCACCTCCACAATGGCATACGCGCCCGTTCAACTTCGGCGTGGAGTGGGCTAGATTGGGAACCTCAGCCTCTCCCGAGTGCCCGTGCCATGTCTTGCCTCCTCGCCCTCGACCAGGGCACCAGCAGCAGCCGTGCCATCGTTTTCGACATCCACGGCGCCGCCCTCGGCAGCGCCCAGCTGGAGTTCCGCCAGAGCTATCCGCAGCCCGGCTGGGTCGAACATGACCCGCTGGAGATCTGGCAAACCCAGCTCGACTGCGCACGCCAGGCCCTGAGCAAGGCCGGGCTGACGGGCGCCGACGTGGCCGCCATCGGCATCGCCAACCAGCGCGAGACCACTGTGCTGTGGGAACGGGCCGGCGGCCAGCCCCTGGCGCACGCCATCGTCTGGCAGGACCGCCGTACCGTGCATGCCTGCGAAGCCCTGCGCACAGCCGGCCACGCCGCCCTGATCCGCGCCAGGACCGGCCTGGAGGTGGATGCCTACTTCTCGGCCACCAAGCTGGCCTGGCTGCTCGATCACGTGCCGGACGCCCGGCGCCGCGCCGCTGCCGGCGAACTAGCCTTCGGCACCATCGACAGCTGGCTGGTGTGGCAGCTCACCGGAGGCCGGCTGCACGTCACCGATCCGGGCAATGCGTCGCGCACGATGCTGTTCGACATCCACCGCCAGTGCTGGGACGACGAGTTGCTGACCCTGTTCGACATTCCCGCGGCGCTGTTGCCCGAGATCGTTGAAACCAGCGGCGTGCTGGGCACGACCGATCCCGCCCTCTTCGGCAGTGCGATTCCCATCGGCGGCCTGGCCGGCGACCAGCAGGCCGCCACCTTCGGTCAGGCCTGCCTGCAGCCCGGCTCGGCGAAAAACACCTATGGCACCGGCTGCTTCCTGATGCTCAACACGGGCGCCCAACCCGTCGAATCCCACCAGCGCCTACTCACCACCGTCGGCTGGCGAATCGGCGGACACGCCACCTACATGCTGGAGGGCAGCGTTTTCATCGGTGGCGCGGTGGTGCAGTGGCTGCGCGACGGGCTGGGGCTGATCCAGCGCGCAGCCGACATAGAAGCCCTCGCCGCTTCGGTGCCGGACACCGGCGGCGTGGTGCTGGTGCCGGCCTTCGCCGGCCTCGGAGCGCCCTACTGGGACGGCTACGCCCGCGGCACCCTGCTCGGCCTGACCCGCGGCAGCGGCAAGGCCCACATCGCCCGCGCTGCGCTGGAGGCCATCGCACTGCAGACCGTCGACCTGGTGGACGCCATGAACCGCGACGGTGCCGACCCTCTGACCGAGTTGCGGGTGGACGGCGGTGCGGCGCGCAACGACCTGCTGATGCAGATCCAGGCCGACCTGCTCGGCGTACCGGTGATCCGTCCCCGACAGACCGAAACGACAGCCCTCGGCGCGGCCTATCTCGCCGGTCTGGCGGTGGGCCTGTGGCGCGGCCCTGAAGAACTGTCCGCCCACTGGCGGGCGGAGCGGATCTTCGAGCCGCTATGCAGCGAGGACGAGCGCAGCGCACGCCTTGCCGAGTGGCACCGGGCCGTCGAGCGTGCCCGCGGGTGGGCCGTAGCATGAGGCGCGCGGATCTGCTCGACCGCCTGCGCCAGACGCCGCGCTGGGACGTGCTGGTCATCGGCGGCGGCGCCACCGGCCTCGGCTGCGCGGTGGATGCCGCATCGCGCGGCTATTCGACCCTGCTGCTGGAGGCCCACGATTTCGCCAAGGGCACCAGTTCGCGGTCCACCAAGCTGGTGCACGGCGGCGTCCGCTACCTCGCCCAAGGGCGTATCGGGCTCGTCCATGAAGCCCTGGCCGAACGGGCGCTCCTGCTCGCCAACGCGCCGCATCTGGTGCATCCGCAACGCTTCGTCGTGCCGCTCTACCGGCAGTGGGACCGCCTTCAGCTCGGTGTCGGCCTGGCCGCCTACGACTGGCTGGCCGGCGCCCACAGTCTTGGCGCCAGTCGCCCACTGTCGGTGGAAGAAACCCGCCGCGCGCTGCCCGGCGTGCGTGAAGACGGGCTGGTCGGCGGCATCGCCTACATGGACGCCCGCTTCGACGACGCCCGGCTGGCGATCACGCTGATGCGCACGGTGCTCGATTTGGGCGGCCTGGCGCTCAATCGGCTGCCGCTCACGGGGCTGCGCCATGAGGGCGGGCACGTCGTCGGTGTCGACGCGCAGGATGCGGAAAGTGGCGAGGCGTTCGCGCTGTCGGCGCGGGTCGTCATCAATGCGGCTGGAGTGTGGGCCGACGCCATCCGGCGCCTTGACGACCCGACGAGCACGGCCCAGTTGAATCCCAGCCAAGGCGTACACATCGTGCTGGACCGGGACTTCCTGCCCGGCGATGCGGCGCTGCTGGTGCCCCGCACCGACGACGGCCGCGTGCTGTTCATCATCCCCTGGCAGGGCAAACTGCTGCTCGGCACCACCGACACGCCACGACCGGACATTCCGCTGGAGCCTCGGCCGCTGGACGGCGAGGTGGACTTCATCCTCGCCACGGCGGCCCGCTATCTGCGCCGCAAGCCGCACAGGAGCGACATCCGCAGCCAGTTCGCCGGCCTGCGCCCACTGATCGGCGGCAGCGGCAACACGTCGAGCCTGTCGCGGGAGCACGTGATCCAGGTCTCACCGAGCGGTCTGGTGTCGGTGGCCGGCGGCAAATGGACTACCTACCGGTGCATGGGCGAAGAGACCATCGACCGGGCCGCGGCCGTCGCTTGCCTGCCGGCCCGCCCCTGCCGGACCCGCAGCCTGGTTCTGCACGGCAGTCCGGCGTCGCCGTCCGAGGATGTCTTCGGCACCGATCGTCCCAAGGTGGACACCCTGCCCGGTGCTGGCCGCCAGTTGCACCCTGCCCTGTCCCTGAGCGAAGCCGAGGTCCGCTTCGCCGCCCGCGAGGAGCAAGCCCGCAACGTCGAAGACGTGCTGGCCCGCCGCCATCGGGCGCTGTTCGTGGATGCCACAGCGGCCATCGAAGCCGCGCCGGCGGTCGCCGCGATCCTTGCCGAGGAACTGGGCTGGGACGCGGAATGCACCCGTGAAATGACGGAAGCCTTCCACGGGCTGGCAGAAGGCTTCCACTGAAGGCCGGGCCTGAGCGGACTCAGGCCGCGTCGATCACGCCGTGGTTTCGGCGATGCGTTTGGCGATGTGCTCCAGCGCCTCTTCCACCTGGTCGATGAGGATCAGGCACAGGTCACCGGACTCGAGCTTCTTCAACGCGAAGTCGATGGCCACGAACTCGCCACGGATCTCGCTGACCTCCTTCGTCCGCGGAGCGCCCACCAGGCCTTCCTGCAGCAGCGCCAGCACCTCGCCGTCAGCACGGCCGCGCTGGCAGTCGTCCTGGTACAGCACCACTTCGTCGAAGACCTTGCCGAGGATGCGGGTCTGCTCGCGAATGTCCTCGTCGCGGCGGTCGCCGGCACCGCTGATGACCACCGAGCGGCGCTTGGCCGGCATGCTCTCGACGGCCTGCACCAGCGCCAGGATCGCATCCGGATTGTGGCCGTAGTCGGCGATCAGCGTGGCGCCCTTGTAGTCGAACACATTGAAGCGGCCCGGCGCGGTGGCGGCGTCGTTCACGAAGCTGGCGGCACCGGCGATGATGGTCTCCGGCGGAATGCCCAACGCCCAGGTAGCGGCGATGGCGGCCATCGCGTTCTCGACCTGGAAGGAGATCGCGCCGTTGCGGGTGATCGGGATGCCGGCCAGCGGCACACGGAACTCCTCGCTGCCCTGGGCAGCAACGATTGCGTCGTCGCCCACGAAGACCACGCGGTGGCCCTGCACGCGATGGGTGACCAGCACGTGGTTGTACTGGTCGGCGGCGAAGAACAGCACCGAGCCCGGGCAGGCACTGGCCATCTTGACGACCATCGGATCGGCGGCGTTGAGCACCGCGGTACCGCTGGACTTCACGTTCTGCACGATCACCCGCTTCACCACCGCCAGGTCTTCGACGGTGCTGATGTAAGACAGACCAAGGTGGTCGCCCATGCCGATGTTGGTAACCACCGCCACGTCGCAGCGGTCGAAGGCCAGGCCTTCGCGCAGCACACCGCCACGAGCGGTCTCGAACACCGCGGCGTCCACGTCCGGGTGCAGCAGGATGTTGCGGGCGCTGCGCGGGCCGCTGCAGTCGCCCGTATCGATGCGGCGCTTGCCCACATAGACGCCGTCGGAGTTGGTCATGCCGACGCAGTTGCCGGCCACGCCGAGGATGTGGGCCGACAGGCGCACGGTGGTCGTCTTGCCGTTGGTGCCGGCCACCGCAATGACCGGAATGCGGCCGTCTTCGCCGGGCTTGAACATGTTGGCGACGATGGCCTCACCGACCGGGCGGCCCTTGCCGTAGGACGGCTGCAGGTGCATGCGCAGGCCGGGCGCCGCGTTGGCTTCGACGATGCCGCCGCTCTGGGCTTCCAGCGGTTCCAGCACGCTCTCGCAGACCACGTCCACGCCGCAGATGTCGAGACCGATGTTCTTGGCCGCGGCAATCGCCCGCTCGGCGACTTCCGGATGCACGTCGTCCGTCACGTCGGTGGCGGTGCCGCCGGTGGACAGGTTGGCGTTGTTGCGCAGGATCACCCGCTTGCCCTTCGGAGGCACGGACTCGGCCTCATAGCCCTGCTTGGCAAGAGTGGCAAGGGCGATCTCGTCGAAGCGGATCTTGGTCAGCGAGGTGGCGTGGCCGACGCCGCGGCGCGGGTCGCTGTTCACATGGTCCACCAGCTCGCGGATGGTGCGCTGGCCGTCGCCGATGACCAGCGGCGGCTCGCGGCGGGCGGCGGCGATCAACTTGTCGCCCACAACCAGCAGGCGGTAGTCGTGGCCCGGCAGGTAGCGTTCCACCAGCACGTCGTCGCTGATCTCCTCGGCGACGCGGAAGGCGTTCATCACCTCTTCCTTGGTACGCAGCTTGACCGCCACGCCCTTGCCCTGGTTGCCGTCGCGGGGCTTCACGACAACGAGGCCGCCGAGCTCCTTGGCAGCCTGCCAGGCGTCTTCCGCGCTGGTCACCGAGCGGCCCAGCGGCACCGGTACGCCGGCGGCGCGCAGCAAATTCTTGGTGAGTTCCTTGTCCTGGGCGATGGCTTCGGCCACCGCACTGGTCAGGTCGGTCTCGGCAGCCTGGATGCGTCGCTGCTGGCTACCCCAGCCAAACTGCACGAGGCTGCCTTCGGTGAGGCGGCGATAGGGAATGCCGCGGGCGGCGGCGGCCTGCACGATAGAACCGGTAGAAGGCCCGAGGCGCACGTCCTCATCCAGCTCGCGCAGGCGGGCCAGCGCGCCGGCCAGATCGAAGGGGCCATCGATTTCGGCGGCGCGGCACAGTTCGGTGGCCAGATCGAAGGCCAGGCGGCCGACCTTTTCTTCGGTGTATTCCACCACCACCTGGAAGACGCCCTTCTCGATGGTCTTGGCGGTGCGGCTGAAGGTCACCGGGCAACCGGCGCAGGCTTGCAGGCCGAGGGCAGCGAGTTCCAAGGCCTGGGCCACGGAGCTGGCGCCCATGTGGCCGTCGGCCTCGAGAAAGCCCATTTCGGGGAACAGGTTGCGCAATCGCGTCTCGTAGCCCGGCAGGGAGTCGATGTCGCACTCCGCTTCGGTGCAGGTCACGATGGCTTCGATCGCGGTGTGCCGGCTCCACAGATTGGGGCCGCGCAGAGCCCGGATGCGTGAGACTTCCATGGATAACAGTCCTTGTCGTTTTTCTCTGGGGCCGCCAGCGTCGGGCGGCCCTTCATCGTTGTTCGGTGGCGGCTTCAGTCGTTGCGCAGCGGCGCCTTCGGATCGTAGGGCTTGACGCCAGCACGGATCATCGCCGGCGATACGCCCAGCGCCCAGGCTGCGGCCACCGCGGCCAGCAGGTTGGACAGCACGCCCGGCGCATCGCCGCCGTCGGCCAGCAGCTTGATCTTGGCCAGGCGGGCCACCGGATCTTCCTGCTCGCCGGTGGCCAGCACGATGGCGCCGTCCTTCACGAAGACCGTGCGACGGCCTTCGTTGCGGGCCTGTACGACAGCCTCGGCGTTGGGATCGACGGCGTAGAAGATCACCTCGCCGTCGGACAGGGAGGCCATCTCGACGACCGCCGGGTCCTCGGCATTGAGCACCGCGGCACCGCTGGACAGCACCAGATCCACCTGGGTGCGGAAGACGTTCCAGACCTTTTCCGGGGAGTCGATGTAGAACTCACCATAATGGAGTTCCGGGTCGATGTTGGTGACCACGCCCACGGAGCAGCGGTCGTACACGGTGCCGTCGGCGAGGATGCTGCGGCAGCCGTTCTCGAACACCGCGGTCTCGACGGAGCGGTTCATCAGCACGCGCTCGGCGGCGTCCCAGTTGGAGCCTTCGGCGGTTTCCACCTGGCGGCCGTCGAGGAACACGCCCTCGGAGCAAGCCAGGCCGGTGTACTGCCCGGACAGGCGGGACAGGTGGGCGATCAGGCGAGCCACCGGCGTCTTGCCACGGCTGCCGGTGACGCCGACGATGGGAATACGCGCGTCCGCGTCCTTCTCGAACAGATGATCGACGATCGCCTCGCCCACCGGACGCGGCTGGCCGACTCCCGGCTTGATGTGCATCAGCAGGCCGGGGCCGGCGTTCACTTCGACGATGGCGCCCTGCTGCTCGCTCAAGGGCTTGGAGATGTCTTCGCAGACCAGGTCCACGCCGGCGATGTCGAGGCCGACGATGCGCGCCGCCAGACAGGCCAGCTCGGCGGTGTCCGGATGCACTTCGTCGGTCACGTCGAAGGCCATGTTGCTGGTGCGGACGATCATCACCTCCTGGCCTTCCGGCGGCACCGAGGCGCCGGTATAGCCCTGGCGCGCCACTTCCATCTGCGCGGCCGGGTAGTTTTCCAGCTTGATCAGGTACAGCGGGAACTCGTGCTCGACGCCGCGGCGCGGGTCGGAGTTGATCTGGGTCTCGATCAGTTCGTCGATGGTGTGCGTGCCGTCGCCGATCACCGACACCATGTCGCCCTTGTTGGCGGCGACCATCTTGCCGCCAACCACCAGCAGGCGGTGCTCGGCGCCCTTCACGAAGCGCTCGACCATCACCTCGGAGCCTTCCGCCGCCGACAGCGGGAACACGTCCGCCACTTCCTGCGGGGTGCGGATGTTGGTGAATACGCCGCGGGCGTGATTGCCGTCGCTGGGCTTCACCACCACCGGGAAGCCAATGTCCTCGGCGGCCTCGATGGCGTCCTCGACGCTGGTCACGATGCGGCCTTCCGGCACCGGCACGCCGCAGGACTCCAGCAGCGTCTTGGTGAGGTCCTTCTCGCGGGAGATGCTCTCGGCAATGGCCGGCGTACGATCGGTCTCGGCGGTCCAGATACGGCGCTGACGGGCACCGTAACCGAGTTGCACGAGGTTGCCCTCGGGCAGCAGGCGGATGTAGGGAATGCGGCGTTGCTTGTCGGCGGCAGCCTCGACGATGCAGCGGGTGCTCGGGCCGAGCATGTGCTTGTCGACGAGGTCACGCAGGCGCACGACGGCGGCGTCCACATCGTAGGAGCGGCCTTCGATGGCGGCCATCAGCAAGTCGTGGCCCATGTTGAGGGCGGCCATCGACACATCTTTCTGCCAGGCGCGGATCACCACCTTGTAGACGCCGCGCAGCGAGGTTTCGCGCGCCTTGCCGAAGCCACCGGTCATGCCGGCGAGGTTCTGCAGTTCGAGCGTGACGTGTTCGAGGATGTGTCCCGGCCAGGTCCCGTCCCGCAGGCGCTTGAGGAAGCCGCCGCGCTCACCGATGCTGCAACGGTGCTCGATGAGGGTCGGCAGCATTGCCGTCAGCCGCTCGTAGAAGCCGGGGATGACGTTGGACGGACAGTCTTCCAGGTCGTGGATGTCGACCCATGCTTCGAGGACTGAGCGATAGGTCCAGATGTTCGGTCCCCGCAGATGGAGCACATTGAGGAATTCGATCGTTTTATTGGTCATGGACGAGACACTTCGGAAGTAACGGGCCTGGTTTACGGCGCTCGGCAACGGAAACGCGATCTCCCTTTAACGCGGACGAGGCCGCCAGGATTACCTGAGAGAAAAATAATCGGGTTGACGATGCTTCTGGCCACCCGCCGGGTATACGCGCATGTAACGAGTCAGTAAACTTCGGGCGCAATTTTGCCCTACGCTGGCCCTTTTCTGGGGCCTAATCGCGTCTCCGAGATGAATTCCGAGTCCACTTCCCTTACCGCCGCCTATTCCGACTACCTCGGTCCGGCCGTGCCCGACAGCTGGCGCCCCCTCCTCGACAAGGCCCTGCAGGCCGGCGAAAAGGTTCTGGCCAGCCTCAACCTCGATCTCGATGCCACCCTGCAATTCCGCGACGGCCTGGTAGCCCTGACCGACCGCCGCCTGCTGGCCTGGGACCTGCAGGCCAAGGTCTGGCAGGTATGGACCTTCCGCAACGGCATGGCCCTGCGCCACCGCGACCACGCCGGCGTGGCCAGCCTCGACCTGGTGGACGGCGACGGCAAGCTGGCCGGCTGGCGCTTCACGCTGGCCCAGGACCCGGCCGCCCGCAATCTGGCCGACCGTTTCCATGCCCAACTCGAATGCGTGCTGGCCGGCCGTGAGCCGACGCCGCCCGAACCGCTCACCTGTCCGACCTGCGACGCACCGCTGCCACCGGGCACCGACGAGTGCCCGACCTGCGCCCGCGAGATCCACACGCCGCCGTCCACCTGGACCCTGTTCCGTCTGTGGCGCTTCGCCAGGCCCTACAAGAGCCAGCTGCTGGCCGGCTTCATCCTGACCCTGATCTCGACCGCCGCCACGCTGGTGCCCCCCTACCTCACCATGCCGCTGATGGACGAGGTGCTGATCCCCTTCCAGAACGGCCAGCCCATCGACACCCACCGCGTGATGATGATGCTGGGCGGACTGCTGGTCGCTGCACTGTTCGCCTGGGGCCTTGGCTGGGCCAAGACCTACATCCTGGCCTTGGTCAGCGAGCGCATCGGCGCCGACCTGCGCACCACCACCTATGAGCACCTGCAGGGCCTGTCGCTGGAATACTTCGGCGGCAAGCGCACCGGCGACCTGATGTCGCGCATCGGCTCGGAGACCGACCGGATCTGCCTGTTCCTGTCGATGAACCTGCTCGATTTCGCCACCGACGTACTGATGATCACCATGACGGCGATCATCCTGGTGTCGATCAATCCGTGGCTGGCGCTGGTCACCCTGGTGCCGCTGCCCTTCATCGCCTGGCTGATCCACACCGTGCGCGACAAGCTGCGCTACGGCTTCGAGCAGGTGGACCGGGTGTGGTCCGAAGTCACCAGCGTGCTCGCCGACACCATTCCGGGCATCCGCGTGGTGAAGGCCTTTGCGCAGGAGAAACGCGAGGTCGCCCGTTTCCGCGAAGCCAACGCCCGCAACCTGGCAGTAAACGACCGGGTGAACAAAGTGTGGTCGGTGTTCTCGCCCACCGTCACGCTGATGACCGAGATCGGGCTTCTGATCGTGTGGGGCTTCGGCATCTGGCTGGTGTCCGGGAAGTCCGTCACCGTCGGTACGCTGGCCGCTTTCCTGGCCTACATCTCGCGTTTCTACACCCGGCTGGACTCCATGAGCCGGATCGTCTCGGTAACGCAGAAAGCCGCTGCCGGCGCCAAGCGCATCTTCGACATCCTCGACCACGTTTCCAGCGTGCCCGATCCGGTCAATCCGCAACACCTGCCCAAGGTGACCGGCGCCATCGAGGTCAAGCGGGTCGGCTTCCGCTACGGCAACCGCACCATCCTGCGCGGCGTGGACCTCAACATCGCGCCGGGCGAGATGATCGGCCTGGTCGGCCACTCGGGTTCCGGCAAGAGCACGCTGGTCAACCTGATCTGCCGCTTCTACGACGTGACCGACGGCGCCATCCGCATCGAAGGCATGGACATCCGCTCCGTGCCGGTGTCCGAGTACCGCCGCAATATCGGCCTGGTGCTGCAGGAGCCCTTCCTGTTCTTCGGCACCATCGCCGAGAACATCGCCTACGGCAAGCCCGATGCGACCCGCGAGGAGATCATCGCTGCTGCCCGCGCCGCCCACGCCCACGACTTCATCCTGCGCCTCCCGCAGGGCTACGACTCGCTGGTCGGCGAGCGCGGACAGGCCCTGTCCGGCGGCGAGCGCCAGCGCATCTCCATCGCCCGCGCGCTGCTGATCGACCCGCGCATCCTGATCCTCGACGAAGCCACCTCGGCGGTGGATACCGAAACGGAAATGGAAATCCAGGCCGCGCTGGAAAACCTCATCCGCGGCCGCACCACCATCGCCATCGCCCACCGCCTGTCCACGCTGCGCAAGGCCGACCGCCTGGTGGTGCTGGACCGCGGCCAGATCGTCGAGATCGGCAACCACGACACGCTGATGGAAAAACAGGGCGCCTACTTCCGCCTCTACGAAGCCCAGACCCGCAAGCTGGACGACGACGCGCTGGGCGGCAACGGCGACAAACCCCGCGTGCCCTTCCACCGCGCCCACACCCCTGCCTGAAGACCACGCCATGCCTACGCAAAACATCCAGCTGGAACGCAATGCCTTCGGCCAGCTCGTCTTCATCGACGCCACCGGCCAGGCCCAGCTGATCACCCCGGTCCGCGCCTTCCCGATCGCCGCCCCGGCCGAGAGCATCGGCCTCATCAACGGCGACGGTGAGGAAGTCGCGTGGATCGACCGCCTCACCGATCTGCCCGACGCGCCGCGCAAGCTGCTCGAGGACGAAATGGCCAGCCGCGAGTTCATGCCGGTGATCCAGCGCATCCACAGCGTGTCCAGCTTCGCTACCCCCAGCACCTGGGAGATCGAGACCGACCGCGGCCCGACCAGCCTGGTGCTGAAGGGCGAGGAAGACATCCGCCGCCTCACCCCGCCGGCCCTGCTGATCGCCGACAGCCGCGGCATCCACTTTCTGATCCGCGACCGCTACGGGCTGGATGCCCACAGCAAGCGGCTACTGGACCGCTTCCTGTAATCCGTTCCATCCGGCGCAGGCTGGCTCATGCGCCGGGCTGCGCCAGCCAGTATCAATCGGAGGCCGACCGGCGTCCGACCCCGTCAGTCGCCGCCCCCTCCTCCGCAGCTGCTGCAAGCACTGCCCCCATCTCCACCCGAACCACCATCGGCGGTGCCGTCGCCATGTCCATGGCCACCGCCATGTCCAGAGCCGCAATCTCCGATTCCATCCGCCGCGCAGGAGCCGCCGCAACCGATGTCGCTGGCGCAATAGGCCGGAACGCCCTGCGCGTTCTCCACGCCGGAACAATCCAGCACATAGTGGAAGCCATCCGGAATCTGCAGCAGCGCATCCAGCGCGAAGAGCACCGGTAACCGGTCCGGCTTGTTGGGGTCGATGCCTTCGAGACGGCAGGCATGCAACCAGGTGCGTCGCAGGCCTTGCTGGGCGGAGACCGGCGTCACCATGTGCTCGGCCGGCGTGTGATCGAGGAAGCGCCCCAAGGCGCGGGCGCAGAACTGCCGGTAACCCCGTGTAAAAAGAATGAACTCGTGCCAGGCCACATCCACAGCCTGGCTGGGCATGGACACCATCCGGCCGTTTGCAGCCCCCGCCACACGAAAGAAACTGCGCAGCTCACGGATGACCATCTCTGCCTGCGCAGAACTCAGGTGAGGGTAAGTCGTTCGCAGCTTGCGACCGAGACTGGCAGGGAACTGGAAGGTGGCCAGGAAACGTTCGCGTGCCCGCACACGCCACGCCCACCACACGCCCCCCGGCACGACGAGCAATACGCCGGCAAACAGCGCCTTGGGTAACCAATGACGCCACTCATTGCCCGCGCCGACCACCAGCCCAAGCACAAGCAACAGCACAACCACTGCCATCCCACCACGCCCGTTCGCCTTCACCGTGCCCATCGCTGCATGTCTCCACTACGTCCTGGGCAGATTCTATCGGTGATGCATCGCCTTTTCATGCCATAGCGGTAATCGGCATCACCGTTCCTTAACAAAACCGCAGCCGGCCCGTAACCCGCGCTTCTTAGTCTTGCCTTGAAGACCCCATTTCGAGCCATTCCAACCTAATCCGGGTCGTTCGCCCCTCCAGGAGAGTCCATGAAGAACTTTTTGCGCGCCCTTGAAATCCAGCGGTGGGACGATCATCGCTTCTACCACCACAGCCGCATGAACCAGACCCTGCACTTCATCAGCGCAGTGAGCTTTCTGGTGGCCTATTCGCTGCTGTTCGTCGATCCGGTGAAGGCGGCGCTGATCGGCTGGCTGATCTCCATGGTCACGCGCCAGTCCGGCCACTTCTTCTTCGAGCCCCTCGGCTACGACGAAGAGAACCAAGTCACCAACGATTACAAGGAAGCCGTGAAGGTCGGCTACAACCTCAAGCGCAAGGTCGTGCTGCTGTCGATCTGGGCCTTCATCCCGGTCGCCCTGTGGCTCAATCCGACGATGTTCGGCCTGTTCGAGGCCCACACCGGCGTCGGCGAATTCATCGACCACCTGGGCCTGATGTGGCTGGGCCTCGGCGTCAGCGGCCTGCTGTTCCGCACGGTCCATCTGTTCTTCCTGAAGGACGTGCAGACCGGCCTGGTATGGCTGACCAAGATCCTCACCGACCCGTACCACGACATCAAGCTGTACCACAAAGCACCGCTTTACCTGCTGCGCGACCTGCGCGCCCGCCAGGCAGCCTGATCCTTTAGCGCCGCTCCAGCCCCACGGGCGGAGCGGCGTTTTCACGTCTACTTCCCGAGGAAGCGATGGCTCAGCATCTCCTTAAGGATGCGCCGGCGGATGCCCTTGTTGGTCACGCTGCCGTCATTCCACCACCAGCCGTCCGCCTCCATCTGGCGCGCGGCGGCGACGAAGCGTTCGGCGACCGCCTCGAAGTCCGTATCGGTGTAGTTGAGGCTGAAGATGAAGCGCCCCGTCCCGACCCAGCTGAGGGCCAGGCCCTCGGCCCGCAGGTAGTACTGCAGCATCCAGTTGTAGCGGCTCGGGCGGGTGTAGAAGACGGTCCAAATCGACGACACGTTGGCCACCTGCAGCGGCAGCCCCTCGGCCTTGAGGCGCAGGTTGAGGCGCTCGGCGCGGGCATTCCAGGTGTCGTCGAGGCCAGCGTACAAGGCCTGCACCTCGGGCGTCTCGATGCGCTCCAGGAACTCGGCCATCGCGCCCATCACGTAGGGATGGGAGTTGAAGGTGCCGCGGGCGAAGCAGATGTCCGCCGGGCGGTCGTCGCGAAAGCGCTTCATCAGTTCGCGCAGGCCACACACCACACCGATCGGCATGCCGCCGCCGAGGGTCTTGCCGTAGGTCACCATGTCGGCCTGCACGCCGAAGTATTCCTGCGCGCCGCCCGGCGCCAGCCGGAAGCCGACGAAGACCTCATCGAAGATCAGCACGATGCCGCGCTCGGTGCACACCTGGCGCAGCTGCTTCAACCACGCCGTGTAGGCCGCCCGGTCGAAGCCCGCCTTGCGGGAGCTGTCCACCAGCGACGAATCCCCCGGCGCCGCGCCGTTGGGGTGCAGGGCCTGCAGCGGGTTGATCAGCACGCAGGCGATGTCCTTGCGCCGGCGCAGCACGCGCAGCGCGTCATCGTGCATGTCCTTCAGGGTGTAGGTCTGGTTGGCCGCCACCGGGTTGCCGACCCCCGGCTGCACATCGCCCCACCAGCCGTGGTAGGCACCGCAGAAGCGCACCAGATGGGTCCGGCCGGTGTGGTAGCGGGCAAGCCGCACGGCCTGCATCACCGCCTCGGTGCCGGACATGTGGAAGGACACTTCATCGAGCCCGGAGATCGCCTTCAGGCGCTGCACGTTGTAGGCGAGCAGCGGATGGTAGGCGCCGAGCACCGGGCCGAGGGCCTCCACGCGCGCCGCGCCGCGGGCCATGCAGTCCTTGTAGAAGTCGTAGCCGAACACATTGACGCCGTAGGAGCCGGTCAGGTCGTAGAAGACGTTGCCGTCCAGATCGGTGACCGTCACGCCACTCGACGCCTTCACGAAGGAACCGCCCTTGAGGTGCTGGCGCACCAGCCGGCTGTACTGGAAGGGCACCCGGTAGGCGCCGGTGAATTGCATGTCCGACACGCCTTCCTGGGTCTCCGCGCTCATCGCCGCGCTGGCCGCAAAGCGCGTGCGGTACAGCTCGGCGAGGCGGAAGAAGGCTTCCTTGCGCTTGGCCGCGACCTCCGCCGGCGCATCGTCGCTGCGGAAGAACGCCGCCTCGTCGTATTCGTAGAAAGGCAGCAGCTTCGCCACCCGGCGCGACATCTTGGCGTGCCCCGCCAGCGACGGGTGCTTGCCCTTCGACAGCTCCAGCCGGCGCTTCGCCTTCATCACCAGGCCCGGCAGCGCCAGCGCCCCGAGTCCGGCCAATACCAATGCATCTTCCACGTAGTGCACTCCGCAACTGAAAGATGAACGATTTAACCGACCCCAGTTACAGAACCATGAAAAGTCCCCGCCTGCTTGCCCGCCTCACCGACCAGGAAGACCTCAACTTCCTGCTCACCAACCGCCTGCCGCGTGCGCTGCTGACCCGTTTCGTCGGCTGGTTCAGCAAGATCGAACATCCCCTCGTTGCGCGCCTGTCCATCGCCATATGGAAAGCCTTCGCCGACCTGGATCTGTCGGAAGCGAAGAAGCAGGAATTCCGCAGCATGCACGACTGCTTCACGCGGGAGCTGAAGGATGGCGCGCGCACCATCGATGGCGACCCGATGGTGCTCAGCAGCCCCTGCGACGCCATCGTCGGCGCCTGCGGCACGCTCGACGGCGTCACCGCCCTGCAAGCCAAGGGCGCACCCTACCCGCTCATCGACCTGCTCGGCGACCCGGCGCTGGTGGATACCTACCGGGACGGCCGCTACGTGACGCTGCGCCTCAAATCGAGCATGTACCACCGCTTCCATTCCCCGGCCGACCTGGACGTGGAGCACGTCACCTACATCTCCGGCGACGTGTGGAACGTCAATCCGCCGGCCCTCAAGCGGGTCGAGCGCCTGTACTGCAAGAACGAGCGGGCGGTGATCCGCACCCGTCTCTCCGACGGCGCCCCGCTGATCCTGGTGCCGGTGGCGGCGATCCTCGTCGCCAGCATCCGCCTGCACTGGCTGGACGTACTGCTGCACCTCCGCTACCGGGGCCCCAACCAGATCCCGGGCACCGCCCGCTTCGGCAAAGGTCAGGAGATGGGCTGGTTCCAGCACGGCTCGACGATCATCGTCTTTGCGCCGAAGGGCTTCAGCCTGTGCGCCGGCATCGGCGAAGGCAGCCCGATCCGCATGGGCGAGCCGCTGCTGCGCCGGCCGGACGCCGCTTGAGCGTGTAGAGCACAAATTCGACACAAACAACTATTTGATAACGGAAATCAGCCTATTCGATAGATTGCGTTTTCAAAATAGTTGGCGTCTTCCACACTTGATCTACATCAAATCAAATCAGGAGACGCCATGAACACCACCCCCAACACGCTGCCGGTCATCATCGCCGGCGGCGGCATCGGCGGCCTCGCCGCCGCCCTCGCCTTGACCCGCCGGGGCTTCTCCGTCAAGGTGCTCGAACAGGCTGCGCAGATCGGCGAGATCGGCGCCGGCATCCAGCTCGGCCCCAACGCCTTCCACGCCTTCGACGCCCTCGGTGTCGGCGACAAGGCCCGCAGCCGCGCTGTTTACACCGATTACATGATCATGCACGACGCCCTCGACGAGAGCGTCGTCGGCCGCATCCCCACCGGCGAGGCCTTCCGCAAGCGCTTCGGCAATCCCTACGCGGTGATCCACAGGGTTGATGTTCATCTGTCCCTCCTCGAAGGCGCCCAGGAAACCGGCCGCGTGGAGTTCCTGACCTCCACCCACGTCAGCCGCGTCGAGCAGGACGCCGACAGCGTGACGGTGTACGACCAGCACGGCAACGCCCACAAGGGCATCGCACTGATCGGCGCCGACGGCGTGCGCTCGGCGGTGCGCGAGCAGTTCGTCGGCGATCCGGCCCGCGTCACCGGCCACGTGGTGTATCGCGCCGTGGTGGACAAGAAGGATTTTCCGGAAGACCTGCAGTGGAACGCCGCCAGCATCTGGGTCGGCCCCAACTGCCACCTGGTCCACTACCCGCTGCGCGGCGGTGAGCAATACAACGTGGTGGTCACCTTCCACAGCCGCCAGCAGGAGGAATGGGGCGTCACCGAAGGCAGCGCCGAGGAAGTACAGAGCTACTTCCAGGGCATCTGCCCAAAGGCCCGCCAGCTGATCGAACTGCCCAAGAGCTGGAAGCGCTGGGCCACCGCCGACCGCGAGCCCATTGGCCAATGGACCTTCGGCCGCGTGACCCTCCTCGGCGACGCCGCCCACCCGACCACCCAGTACATGGCCCAGGGCGCCTGCATGGCGATGGAAGACGCGGTCACCCTCGGCGAAGCCCTGCGCGTCCACGACAACGACTTCGTCAAGGCCTTCGACCTCTACCAACGCTCCCGCGTGGCCCGCACCGCCCGCATCGTGCTGTCGTCCCGCGAGATGGGCCGCATCTATCACGCCAAGGGCGTCGAGCGCCTGGTGCGCAACGACCTGTGGAAGGGCCGCAGCGCGGAGCGCTTCTACGACGCGATGGAATGGCTGTACGGCTGGAACGCCGACAACTGCCTGGCCAAAGACTGAGCCCCACCCATCCGAACCCGAACAGGAAGCCGACCATGCAAGACCAAAGCCGTTTCGACACCCTGGGGCGCCTGGAAGACCTGCCCCTCGACTACCGCGAGGAACTCGCCCGCCAGAACCTCGTACCCCTGTGGCCGAGCCTGCGCGCGGTGCTGCCCGCCGGCAAGCCGCAGCCCAACACCCGGCCGATCCACTGGCCCTACGAAACCCTGCGCCCCCTGCTGATGCAGGCCGGTGAGCTGACCCCCATCGAGAAGGCCGAGCGCCGCGTGCTGGTGCTCGCCAACCCCGGCCACGGCCTCGAGAAGATGCAGGCCAGCGCGGCGATGTACCTGGGCATGCAGCTGCTGCTGCCCGGCGAATGGGCGCCGGCCCACCGCCACACCCCCAACGCGGTGCGGATGATCGTCGAAGGCGAAGGCGCCTACACCACCGTCGATGGCGAAAAGTGCCCGATGAGCCGCGGCGACCTGATCCTCACGCCGACCGGCCTATGGCACGAGCACGGCCACGACGGCGACGGCCCGGTGGTGTGGCTGGACGTGCTGGACCTGCCGCTGGTCTATTACATGGAGGCCTCCTACCACATCGACGGCGAGCCCCAGACCGTCAAGCCCGGCCGTGGCGACCGCGCCTACGCCCGCGCCGGCGTGGTGCCGACCCAGGTGTTCCAGCGTTCGAACAAGGCCTACCCGATGCTGCGCTACCCGTGGGTCGAAGCCCGCGCCGCACTGGAAGCCCTGGCCGCCGACCAGCCGGAGCTGGAAGCAGTGCAGGTCAGCTATGTGAATCCCGAGACCGGCACCGACGCCGAGAACATCCTCGGTTTCTACGCGCTGATGCTGCGCCCCGGCCAGACGCTCGACCTGCCCGTGCGCTCGCCGGCGATGGTCTTCCACCTGATCGAGGGTGGCATCGACGTGGGCATCAGCGACAACAGCTTCGCCCTTGCCGAAGCCGACACCTGCTGCGCCCCCGGCTACACCCCGGTACGCCTGCGCAACCGCTCCACCAACAGCCCGGCCTTCGTCTTCATCGCCGACGAGACGCCGCTGCACCGCAAGCTCGGCGTCTTCGAGAACCGCGGCTGAACCACCTCACACACCCCATACCAAGGAAAACAGACATGACCCAGCAGACCTACCTGTGGAACCCGCAACCCGTCTTCTCCCTGCCCGTGCAGGGCAGCGAGGCGCGCCTCCCGGTCAAGCGCATCTTCTGCGTCGGCCGCAACTACCACGCCCACGCAATCGAGATGGAGCGCCCGGTGGACAAGGCCACGATGCGGCCCTTTTACTTCATCAAGGATGCCTCGACGCTGGTCCAGTCCGGTGAAACCGTGCCCTACCCCACCGGCACCCAGAACTACCACTACGAGATGGAACTGGTGGTGGCCATCGGCCGCAGCGGCTTCCGTGTCACCGAGGCCGATGCCGGCGAGCTGATCTACGGCTACGCCGCCGGCCTCGACATGACCCGTCGCGACCTGCAGCTGGTGGCCCGCGAACAAGGCCGCCCGTGGGACCTGGGCAAGAACTTCGAAAAGTCCGCCGTGTGCAGCGAGATCGTCCCAGCCGGCGAGCGCGGCGTGCTCGAAACGGGCGCCATCAACCTCGCCGTCAATGGCCAGACCAAGCAGTCCTCCGACCTCTCCAAGCTGATCTGGAACATCCGCGAGCTGATCGTCGACCTGTCCCAGTTCTACCACCTGGAACCGGGCGACCTGATCTACACCGGCACCCCGGAAGGCGTCGGCGCGGTGAAGTCGGGTGACGTGATCACCGGCCATGTGGATGGCGTCGGCGACGTCCGCCTGACCGTCGGCGCCCCCGAGTAAGCCATGAAGCTGCACAACTTCTTCCGCAGCGGCACCTCGCACCGGTTGCGCATCGCGCTGAACCTGAAGGGATTGGACTACGAGTACCTGCCGGTGGACCTGCGCACGGAGCAGCACCTGGGGCCGGCCTTCAAGGCCCTCAACCCGCAAGGGCTGGTGCCGGCGCTGGAAACCGGTGGGCAGGTGTTGATCCAGTCGCCGGCCATCATCGAATGGCTCGAGGAGCGCCACCCCGAGCCGCCGCTGCTGCCGAAGGACGCCGACGCCCGCGCCCGCGTGCGGGCCCTGGCGGCCATCGTCGGCTGCGACATCCACCCGATCAACAACCGGCGCATCCTGGAATACCTGCGCCACACGCTGCACTGCGACGAGGCGGCCATCAACGCCTGGTGCGCCACCTGGATCAGCGCCGGCTTCGATGCCCTCGAAGCCCTGCTGGCCGCCGACCCGCAGCGCAGCGCCTTCTGCTACGGCGACACGCCGACGCTGGCCGACGTGTACCTGGTGCCCCAGGTGGAAAGCGCCCGCCGCTTCAAGGTGAATATGGCCCGCTGGCCGCTGATCCAGGCCACCGACGCCGCCTGCCAGCAGCTCGACGCCTTCCGCCGCGCCGCGCCGGGTGTTCAGCCCGACGCCGGCTAAGCCCCGCCCACCATACACAACACCTAGAGCGCGCACCGCGATACCGCCCGGTATCGCGGATGCCCCGGTACGTCCATCCAAAACGAGACGGAGACAAACAATGCCCACGCAGCGCACCGTGAACGTCACGGACTTCATCGCCCATCACCCCCTTAGTCCCTACCAGGTGCTGATCATCGTGCTGTGCTTCCTGATCGTCGCCATCGACGGTTTCGACACAGCCGCCATCGGCTTTCTGGCCCCGGCCATCCGCGCCGAATGGCAGCTGGCCCCGGGCGACATCGCGCCGCTGTTCGGCGCCGGCCTCGCCGGCCTGATGGCGGGCGCTTTCCTGTTCGGCCCCCTCGCCGACCGCTTCGGGCGCAAGAGCGTACTCATTGCCTGCGTGCTGTTCTTCGGCCTCGCCAGCCTGCTGTCGGCCTATTCGGGCTCGGCCACCGAACTGGTGATGTGGCGCTTCCTGACCGGCCTTGGGCTGGGCGGTGCGATGCCCAACTCGGTGACGCTGACCTCCGAGTTCTGTCCCGACAAGCGCCGCGCCTTCCTCGTCACCGCGATGTTCTGCGGCTTCACGGTCGGCTCCGCACTGGGCGGGCTGGCCTCGGCCCATCTCGTCGAAGCCTACGGCTGGCGCTCGGTGCTGATGCTCGGCGGCGTGCTGCCTTTGGCGCTGCTGCCGGTGCTGGTCTGGCGCCTGCCAGAGTCCGTGCGCTATCTGGTGATGGAGAACAAGGGCTTCCACCGGGTCGCCGCCACCCTGCGCCGCATCGATCCCGCCCAGGACTTCGACGGCGCCCACTTCGTCGCCAGCCACCACAAGCCGGCCGGCATGCCGGTCAGCCATCTGTTCCGCCCCGACCTGCTGCGCGGCACCCTGCTGCTGTGGCTGACCTTCTTCATGAGCCTGCTGGTCATCTACCTGCTGTCGAGCTGGCTGCCCACTTTCATCAAGAGCACCGGCGTCTCCCTGAAAACCGCCTCGCTGGTCACCACCATGTTCCAGGTCGGCGGCACGGTCGGCGCCATCGTGCTCGGCTGGCTGATGGACCGCCTCGCGCCGCACCGGGTCCTCGCCACCAGCTACATGCTCGCCGGCCTGTTCATCGCGGCAATCGGCAGTCTGTCCGGCAACCCGGCGCTAGCCGGGCTGGTGGTGTTCTGCGCCGGTTTCTGCGTGTCCGGCTCCCAAGTGGGCGCCAACGCGCTGTCCGCCAGCTTCTACCCGACGGACTGCCGTGCTACCGGCGTCAGCTGGGCCAACGGCGTCGGCCGGATGGGCTCGGTGCTCGGTTCGGTGGGTGGCGGCGCCATGCTCACGATGAACCTGCCGCTGTCGTCGGTGTTCATGGTCGTCGGCCTGCCGGCGGTAATCGCGGGTCTCACGATGCTGATGTTCGGGATTCACCGCAGCCGGCAACAGGCTGCCCAGCCGACGACGGCCTGACTGGACGCGGCGGCCTGCCAGCAGTTCGACACCGCGCTGCGCGGCCGCCGCGAGCACTGTTTTCAACATTTCCAGGCGACGAAGGTGTGGCGATCAGGCGTTGTTATGGGTGTTCACCTGCCACAACCGCATCGAGCTTTCGAGAAATGAAATCGTCCCCTGACACCCGTGCGCTGAGCACCGACAACGTCCATTCCGACCGCCGCTTCGGCGTCGAACATGACGGCATCCACAAACCGATCCACACTTCGGTGCAATATGATTTCGACCGGGTCGAGGATCTGATCGGCGCGTTCCAGGGCACCTACAAGGGCGGCTAGCAGTATGCCCGCCAGGGCACGCCGACCACGGCTGCCCTCGAAGCCAAGATCACCGCGCTGGAGAACGGTGTCGGCACCGTGTGCTTCGCCACCGGCATGGGCGCCATCTCGGCGGTATTCCTCACGCTGCTGCGCGCCGGTGACCACCTCGTCGCCAGCCGCTACATCTTCGGCAATACGAACAGCCTCCTCGGCACGATGGAAGGCCTGGGTGTCGCGGTCGACAAGGTCGATGCCTGTTCCGTCGAGGCCGTTGCCGCAGCGATCCGGCCGGAAACGCGCATGGTCTTCGTCGAGACGATCGCCAATCCGCGGACCCAGATCGCCGATCTGGAGCGCATCGGCGAACTGTGCCGGGAGCGCGGGCTCATCTTTGTGGTCGACAACACATCACCTCGCCGGCGCTGTTCAGACCTCGTGCCATCGGCGCCAGCCTGGTGAGCAACTCGCGGACCAAGACCATCGCCGGCCACGGCGAGGCCCTCGGCGGCGCCGTCACCGACACCGGCCTGGGCGACACGCGCACGCTGATCATCCCGGTCGCCCCCACCATCTTCTGGGAAGCCGGCCAGGAAGCGCGCGCCGCGATGGGCATTGCCGAAGGCCTGATCCGCCTGTCGATCGGCCTCGAAGACGAAGCCGACCTGATCGCCGACTTCGACCGCGCCCTGGCATAACAGTATTCGGCGGGGTGGCAAGGAGACCTGCTTGATGCCGCCATCGACGACATGGCTCTGCCCGGTGACGAGGGCGTTCTACATTCAGTCGTCCAGCCGCTCGTGGAAATCCGCGGCTCCGTGTTTCCAGTAGGCGGCAATGCGCATGTCCACGCCGGCAACGCCCTTGCCCTTCAGCAACTCGCGCAGCGGACGCATGACGCCGGTCTCGCCGGCACCCCACGCAAAGCCGCTGCCGGCGGGCAGTTGCAGCGCGCGGACGGCGGCCAGCAGTTCGTCGCCGCTGCGCACCCAGCTCACGTCCACGTTCGCCGCGCTGGCGAAGTCGCGGCGGTCCGCCGCGTCGTCGACCTGGATCACCGCAATGGTCCGCGCGCCGGCCGGGAGTTCCCACAGGCGACGCTGAATGGCCGGCAACGCCGAACTGTCGCCCACCAGCAGGTGCCAGTCGTAGTCCAGCGGGATGATCATCGAGCCCCGCGGGCCGCCGATGGCGGCAAGCTGGCCGACCTGCGCCGCACGCGCCCAATCGGACGCCGCACCCCGCTCGTGCAAGGCGAACTCGATGGACAGCGTCCGGGCCGCAGCATCGTGCTGCAGCGGCGTATAGTCGCGGCGGACGACTTCACCGGCCGGGTCGGCGAACATGAATTTCACGTGGTCATCGAAAGACAGGGAGACGAAATCGGCCAGGTCATCCCCGCCGAAAGTCACACGCACGAAACCGGGACTGACCTGCTCCACCTGGGCGACAGTCACCTCCCGGCGGCGCAGTTCATGGCGGACGCGCTGAATGCGGCGTTCCCCTTTGAGTGTTGTTTCCATTGACGTTCCAATTAGTTGATAACGTCAATAATTCTGGAAAACAAAGTTGATAAAGTCAACCATATGAGCAACGATCGGGCTAAAGACGTATTTGAGGCGGTCCATACCGTCATGCACCTGTTCCGCTCCAAGCAGTACCGGGCCCTGCGTGAGAGCCCGCTGCAGCTCACGCACATGGAAGGCAAGGTGCTGGGCTTCTTCGCCCGCAACCCGGGGGAGACGCTGAGCACCCTCGTCAGCCATTCCGGACGCGACAAAGGCCAACTCGCACGCTTGACGAGCAGCCTGCGGGAGCGCGGATTACTGGAGGCACGGCCGGATGCGAACGACAGGCGCAATCTGCGCCTTTACCTGACACCGGAGGGCGAAGCCGTCTCCGCCTCGCTGGACGAACAGGAACGCGAGCTGTCCCAACAGGCTATCCAGGATCTCAGCCAAGCCGAGCAGGACGCGCTGCTGTCACTGCTGCAGCGGGTGCGCAAGAACCTCGACGCAGCGCCCTAGCTTCGCCGCACGATTGACCGCTCTGCCGGGAGCCCGGCCAAAAAAACGCTCCCGGAGGAGCGTTGTCAAACTTGCCGTTGCACATCCGCCTGAACAAGCACGGACGGGGAGTGAGCGACGGTAAGGAACCTCAAGGAGGAGACAAAACCATCGTCGGGAGAGCGCGCCCTCGACGAATCCAGCTGACAGCGCTCATTACACCGCTCGCCGTCAATGACGGGCGGTGCGCGCTCCTGCGCGCCGGCTCTCCTCGTGCTCAGCCCACAAGGCATTAAGGATCGCCAGCAGTACGGCGAAGCCGATTCCCAAAATCCAGGCGAAATACCACATCTGTCGTTCTCCTCAATAAGCCGAATGGCTGTTTTCCCGCACGTAGGCGGCAGTGACCTTGCCGCCCATGACGCGGTAGGCCCAGGCGGTGTAGGTAATGATGATCGGCATGAACAGCAGCGTGGCCACCAGCATGATGGTCAGGGTGAGCTGGCTGGACACGCTGTCCCACACGGTGAGGCTGGCATTGGGGTCGATCGACGACGGCAGGATGAACGGAAACAAGGCCGCCCCCGCTGTGCCGATGACACCTAGGATGGCCAGCACCGAGGCCCAGAAGGCCGCCATCGTGCGCCCCGAGCGCGCCAGCGCCTGGGCTGCCGGTACGGCGACAAAAGCCACAGCCGGCAACGCCAAAGTCAGCGGGTAATGCCGGTAATTGGCGAACCACGCACCGGCTTCACGCACGACGGTTTTGGCGAGGGGGTTCGGCTGGGCTGCGGTATCCAGCGCGGACTGGATCACGTAGCCAGGAATTCCCCATCCATAACCACACGCCGGCCGCAGCGAAGGCCAGCAGCATCAGTCCGCCGAAGAAACCGGCGGCCCGCAGCGCGCGCCACTGGACCTCGCCCTGCGTGCGATGGGCCAGGTAGATCGCGCCATGGAAGCTGATCATCGCCGACGACACCACGCCACACAGCAGCGCGAACGGGCTGAGCAACTCCCAGAACGAGCCGGAATAGGTGGACACCAGCTGCGCATCGAAGCTGAACGGCACGCCGAGGAACAGATTACCGAAAGCCACGCCGAAGATCAGCGGCGGCACCGCCCCGCCGACGAACAGCCCCCAGTCCCAGGTGCGCCGCCAGGCCGGGTTGTCGATCTTGCTGCGGTAATCGAAGCCCACCGGCCGGAAGAACAGCGCCCACAGCACCGCCAGCATGGCCCAGTAGAAACCGGAAAAAGCCGTCGCATACACCAGCGGCCAGGCCGCGAAGATCGCCCCGCCGCCGGTGATGAACCACACCTGGTTGCCGTCCCAGTGCGGGCCAACGGTGTTGATGATGACCCGCCGTTCGACATCGTCCTTGCCGACGAAGGGCAGCAAGGTGCCGACGCCCATGTCGTGGCCGTCCATGATTGCGAAGCCCACCAGCAGCACGCCGACGAGCAGCCACCAGATCAGTTTGAGAGTCGTGTAATCGAGCAACATGAGCATCTCCTTCAGGCGTGGGCCTCGTTGGCGTAACGGCCGGTCCCCAGGCTGCCGGGGCCCTGCTTCGCGAAGCGGGTCATCAGGTACAGCTCGACAACCAGCAAGACCGTGTAGAAGCCGACAAAGCCGGCCAGTGAGCCGTAAAGGCTTTCCACGCTGAGGGTCGAAACGGACAGATGGGTCGGAAGAACGCCGTAGATCGTCCACGGCTGGCGCCCGTATTCGGCGACGAACCAGCCCACTTCGCAGGCCAGCCATGGCACCGGCAAGAAATACACGGCCCAGCGCAGCAACCAGGGCTTGTCGGCAAAAGTCCCTTTCACCGAGTACCACAGGGCCAGACTGAACAAGGCCAGCATGCCGAAGCCGAAAGCCACCATCAGGCGGAAGCTCCAGAACATCGGCGTCACGCGCGGCACGGTGTCGTTCACGGCTCGGTCGATCATCGCCGGCGTCGCCTGGCTCACGTCGGCGACGTATTTCTTCAGCAACAGACCAAAGCCCAGATCGGCCTTGTGCCGCTCGAAGGCCTCGCGGGCATGGGCGTCGTCCGAATTGCGACGCAGGGCTTCGAGGGCCGTCACTGCGCCAATGCCAGCGACGATGCGCTCGCGGTTCTTGGCCTTGATCTCCTTGATGCCGGGAATCTGCTTGCTCAGGGAACGCGTGCCGATGATGCCCATCACCCACGGGATCTCGATGGCGAAGTCGTTCTTCATCTCCGCCTCGTTGGGGACCGCGACGAGATTGAACGAGGCCGGCGCCGGCTCGGTCTCCCACATCGCCTCGATGGCGGCCAGCTTGGTCTGCTGGGCCTCGCCGACGGTGTAGCCGGATTCGTCGCCGAGCACGATCACCGAACACACCGACGCAAAGCCGAAAGCCGCCGCGATGCCGAAGCTGCGCTTGGCGAACTCCACGTCGCGCCCCTTGAGCAGATACCAGGACGAGATCGACAGCACGAACATCGCCCCGGTCACGTAGCCGGCCGACACGGTATGCACGAACTTGGCCTGGGCATCCGGGTTGAACAGCAGCGCCCAGAAATCGGTCATCTCCATGCGCATCGTCACATAGCTGAATTCCGCCCCCACCGGGTTCTGCATCCAGCCGTTGGCGATCAGGATCCACAGCGCCGACAGGTTGGTGCCCACCGCCATCAGGATCGTCACCAGCAGGTGCTGCTTGCGGGAAAGCCGATCCCACGCGAAGAAGAACAGGCCGATCATCGTCGATTCGAGGAAGAAGGCCATCAGCCCTTCTATGGCCAATGGCGCGCCGAAGATGTCGCCGACGTAGTGGGAGTAATAGGCCCAGTTGGTGCCGAACTGGAACTCCATCGTGATGCCGGTGGTGACACCCAGCGCGAAGTTGATGCCGAACAGCTTGCCCCAGAAGCGGGTCATGTCCTTGTAGAGCTGCTTGCCGGTCATCACATAGACCGACTCCATGATCACGAGTAGCCACACCATGCCGATGGTCAGCGGCACGAACAGGAAATGATAGAGAGCCGTGGCGGCAAACTGAAGACGGGACAAATCGACCACTTGTTCAGTGACCATGTTTGCCTCCCTGATCAGCCGCGGAACCCATGAGATGCGCGGACATGGCCACCGGATCGACCGGCACCTTTGCGTCGTGAACGAAGAACCACCACAGGGCGCCCAGTGCAATGGCTTTGGCGAGGAGAAGCCAGCCCAGGTGGCGTAACAGGAATGAGTCAGTTGGGGTCATGGTTCGACTGCCTTGTTGAAAAATCAGACTTTGCTTATCAAGCGTCGTGCCATTCTGCCGAATTTCGACAAAGTCTTTTTACAACAAAGGCTTGAATTCGACTTTTCGCGACCATTAGCCGCAGGTCAGCCACCGCGTTGAGGCTGTCATGGCAGCCACTGGCAGTTTCGAATTGCCTAATGGCAGTATCTGGCAGCGTTTTTGACAGCCGGTCAAATCACCATGGCAAGGACTTGGTCCGTTGCGCCCGGGAACACCTCGAACATCTGCACCGGCCATCCGATGATGGCCTGAAAATCGGGATGGAGAAGTGTCGCCCGCGTGCCGGACGGCACGACCTCCACACGGGTCTTGGGGATGGGCGCCGACGTGAGGAGCACGCTGTGCAGATCGCGCCAACAATGCAAAAAGGGACTGCATTTCTGCAGTCCCTTTTCATTTTGGCGCGCCCGGCAGGATTCGAACCCACGACCCCTTGGTTCGTAGCCAAGTACTCTATCCAACTGAGCTACGGGCGCACACCATACAATCAGTCAACCGGAAGCCCGGCGGAAGCAATTGCTTCCCGACTGAACAGATTCGCAATAAAGCGACTCTGGCAAAACTGGCGCGCCCGGCAGGATTCGAACCCACGACCCCTTGGTTCGTAGCCAAGTACTCTATCCAACTGAGCTACGGGCGCACACCATACAATCAGTCAACCGGAAGCCCGGCGGAAGCAATTGCTTCCCGACTGAACAGATTCGCAATAAAGCGACTCTGGCAAAACTGGCGCGCCCGGCAGGATTCGAACCCACGACCCCTTGGTTCGTAGCCAAGTACTCTATCCAACTGAGCTACGGGCGCGCTGCGAAAGACCGGCATTATACATAGCTTCAGGGAAATTGGAAGCCTTTCGTTGCCGTTTGATGTCTTTCCCCGCCACGCCCCGGAATTCCCCTTCTGGCGCCCTTCTTGCCTGCCTATGAACATCCGGGCTTTTACGCGACGAAAACGGAGGGTTTGCGACACGAACTTCCTTTTCACCGCCGGCCCTTGTCGATGATCCCACGCTGCAAGGAGCGCACAATGTTCGTCCCCGTCTGCAAACAGAGCTATCTCTACGAAGGTGAAATGGTGCCAGGTATGGCCGGCACCAAGGAAATCCTGATCGTCTGGGCCGATGGCGGCCAGCCGCGCGCCTTCGACGGTATCTGCCCGCACGGCACCTTTCCGCTGTCGAAGGGCATGTTCAATGGCCGCACCCTGGTCTGCCCGTCCCACAACTGGGTCTTCGATGCCCGCAACGGGCACGGCCTGTCGCCGACCGGCTGCCAGATCCCGGAATACGCGATGAAATTCGAGGACGGCATGGTGTGGGTGGACACCGACGCCAGCGCGGTCAGCGCCCCGTGTGGGACTGGCGGTAGCGGGACGGACTGAGTCCCGTGCGACGTTTGACGAAGCGGCAGAAATAGGCCGGATCGTCGAAGCCCAGGCTGGCCGCGATGCCAGTAACCGGTTCGGTTGTATATAGCAGCAGCCGGCAGGCCTCGCGGGTCAGGCGTTCGTGGATCACGTCCAGCGCGCGGCCGCCGCACTCGGCGCGGGTCAGGCGGTTGAGGCGTGGCGTGCTGACCCCCAGCTGGCTGGCGTAGCGGGCCACCGGCCAGTGCTCCAGGTAATGGGCTTCGACCTGCAGCACGAAACGGGTGAACAGCGCCTGATGCACCGCTACCGGGCTCCCCTCCCCCAGCGCCTGCAGGCGGGCGCCGGCCTGGGCCAGGTGCCAGACGATGGTCTGGGACAGCCAGCGCAAGGGCGGCGAGCCGGCCATGCCGGGGCTCATGAACTCGGCGCTGAGCTCCCGCAGCAGCGCATCCAGCCGCCCGGCCGTCGGGTCTTCCACATCGAAGTGCAGCACGCGCGGCCCGGCGAACAGCTCACGCAGGGCTTTCCCGACCGTTTCCAGCTCGCCCTCGACGAGGAAGTGGCCGCCCAGCGTGAGCACCCGACCCTGCGCTTCCGGTGCAAAGCGGAAGCCATGCACCGTGCCCGGCGGAATGATCACCGCCGCCGGTCCCGTCACCTCCTGGCGGCCGGCATCCAGCGCGACGCTCGCCGTCCCTTCGGTGATCCACACCACCTGATACAGGCCGTGGTGCAGGTGAGGCTGGATCTCCCAGTCGTGGATGCGGCTGCGGGACTGGATTTCTTCAATATGCAGCAGTTCGCGCACCGGCTCCGCCGCTTCACCATACAAGGTGAAGCTCGGGATCAGCGGCTTGGGTGCAACGAAGCGGGGCTTCACGCGCATGTCCATGCGTGACGCGCCTCAGGAAAGGACAGCCACCGGCATCCGGCCGGCCTCGCCATACAGGGCGAAGCCCGAATGCCACGCGGAAAAATGCGGGAAGAGATGCATCACGGGACTCCGGAAGCGGCACGACGCCAGCGCTGGCGCCGATTATGACGCCGCCTCCATCCCGCCGACAGTGCGCGGGCCCACTAGCAGCTAGACAATTCTGCTATGGCCCGCCTGTCGCCAGTCAAATGCCAATCAGCCCTGCCAGCCTTCGAACGGCACGCCGACGTAGTTCTCCGCCAGCGATGCCGCCGCGGCGCGGGAGCTGACCGTGTACTCCAGCTGCGACCGGCGGAAGCGCCGGGTGATGGTGTCCTCGCCGTCGAAGTCGTGCAGCATGTTGGTCATCCACCAGCTGAAGTGCTCGCCACGCCACACCCGCTTGACGGCGCGGGCGCTGTAGCTGTCGAGGCCAACCCGGTCGTCGCGACGATAGAAATCGACGATCGCCTTGCTGAGCAGGACCACGTCCCCCGCGGCCAGGTTGAGGCCCTTGGCGCCGGTCGGCGGCACGATGTGGGCGGAGTCGCCGGCCAGGAACAGGCGGCCGTGCTGCATCGTCTCGCAGACAAAGCTGCGCATCGCGATGATGCTCTTCTGGAAGATACGCCCTTCCTTCAGCTGCCAGCCGTCGTCGTTGGCCAGGCGGGCACGGAATTCGGCCCAGATGCGGTCGTCGGACCAGTTGTCCACGCTGTCGTTGGGATCGCACTGGAAATACATACGCTGCACATCCGGCGTGCGCGTGCTGACCAGAACGAAGCCGCGGTCGCTCTGGGCGTAGATCAGCTCGTCGCTGGACGGCGGCGCCTCGCACAGGATGCCGAACCAGCCCGCCGGATAGACCTTCAGGTGCTCCTGGCGGATCGCCGCGGGGATCGCCTGGCGCGACGGGCCGTGGAAGCCGTCGCAGCCGCCGATGAAGTCGCACTGGATCTCCTGCGCCGCACCGTTCTTGCTGTAGCGGATGGACGGCTGCGTGCCGTCGATGCCCTGCAGGCTCACGTCCGACACCCCGAACTCGATGGTCGTGCCGTTGGCAAGCACCGCCGCCACCAGGTCCTTGATCACCTCGTGCTGCGGATAGACGGTGATCGACTTGCCGCCGGTCAGCTCGGGCAGATCGATGCGGTGGCGCTTGCCGCCGAAAGACAGCTCGATGCCGTTGTGCACATAGCCTTCGCGCATCATGCGCTCACCGACGCCCAGCTCCTTGAGCAGTTCGACGGTGGGATGTTCCAGCACGCCGGCCTTGATGGTCGCCTCGATGTCTTCCCGCGAGCGCTGCTCGACGATCACCGATTCGATGCCCTGCAAATGCAGCATGTGGGAAAGCAGCAGCCCCGCCGGGCCCGCGCCGATGATGCCAACCTGGGTCTTCGTCATGTCCTTGTCTCCTGTCAGAGTTGTTGTGTTCGACAGGACGCAGGTTACGGACAGGCATAGACCGCTTGAATGGACGAATCAGCGAGACGAATTGCACTTTTGAAACGACTGCGGCCCGCGGCCATCGTCCCTACAAAAATCGGCTCAAACCGACCCGGCTTCGCACATCAGGTCGGCAACCAGGCCGCGCAGCCAGCGGTTGGCCGGGTCGTTATGGAAACGCTCATGCCAGTGCTGGCGCACCGAGTATTCGGGCAAGGGATACGGGACCGGGAAGCAGCGGAAGCGCCCACGGCCGGCCAGCACCTCGCCGAGACGCTTGGGAATGGTCAGCAGCAGTTCGGTCTGCTCGATGAAAAAGGCCACGCCGACGAAATTGGGAATCCGCAAGGCCACCCGCCGGCGGATACCCTGGCGGGCCAGCTCCTGGTCCACGATCAGGTGCCCGGTGCCCTGGGTGCTGACCAGCGCGTGCTCTTCCGCCTCGAACTGCTCTGGAGTCAGGCCATCGCTGATGCGCGGATGGTCGGCGCTCACCATGCATACATAGTGCTGGCGGAACAGCGCCTGCTGGTAGAAGCCCGCTTCCAGCTGCGGGATGAAGCCGATGGCCAGATCGGCCCGCCCGCTCTCGAGCAGGTCCGACGTATCCGGCGACAGCGGCAGCACCTCGATCTGGATCCGCGGCGCCACCTCGCGCAGGCGCCGCCACAGGCCCGGCATGATCACCAGCTGGCTGATGTCGGTCATGCAGATCCGGAAGCAGCGGCTCGATTCCCGCGGATCGAACTCGGTACGTTGTCCCAGCACCCGGTCCAGCGCCTGCAGCGCCTCACGCACCGATTCGATCAGCGATTCGGCCAGCGGCGTCGGCTCCATGCCGCCAGCGGTACGCACGAACAGCGGATCTCCGAACTGCTCCCGCAGCTTGCCCAGTGCAATGCTCACCGCCGGCTGCCCCATGTTCAAGGTCTCCGCCGTGCGGCTCACGCTGCGGGACTTGAAGACTTCGTCGAAGACGCTGAGCAGGCGGGCGTCGAGGGGGTTCATGGTGGGCTATCGGGTCTCGGCTTGTGCTGTTCATCTTACTGCACCGCCCTCGTCCGCATCCAATCCAGTCCCGCCCGAAAATTGTCATAAATTCTCATGTCATGTTGACACAAAAATGACATTAAATTAAAAGACAGGCTTTCCGGCACCGCTGGCAGTGAACCGCTCATGTCCTCCTCCCTTGCCTCTGCCCTGTCCAGTCTCCTGAGTGCGCTGAGTCAGGCGAACTGCATCCTCAGACTTCAGTTTCCGGATGACGTAGCCTCGGCCGTCACGCGCCTGGTGCCCTACCAGGCAAGCGGCAACGAAGCCATCTGCGACGGCATCCGCTATCGCCTGCAATGCCTGGCAGACGACAACCGGATCGATCTGGCCGACCTGCTGGGCCAGCCCATTGCACTGACCATCGGCGACGACCGCGGCGGGCGCCGGCTGGTGAGCGGCATCGTCACCTCCGCCGAACAACGCCTGTCCGACGGATCGGCAACGGCCATCGAACTCGTCTTCCAGGACGCCCTCGCCATACTCCGCCAGCGCAGCACCTGGCGGGTGTTCTGCGAAACCTCGGTCGTCGAGATCACCGAACAGATCCTCGCCGAACACATCCGCAGCAACGGCGCACTTGCCCAGGCCTTCAGGTTCGTCGTCAGCGGCCTCCAGAAAAGCTACCCGAAGCGTGCATTCACCCTGCAGGCAGGCGAAAGCGACCACGCGTTCCTGACCCGCCTGTGGCGCCAGGAAGGCATCGCCTGGAGCTTCAAGTTCTCGCTCGACAAGGACACACCGCAGCACACGCTGCAACTCACCGACCGACCCGGTGCCTTTCCCGACAATCCCGCCGGTAGCGTGCGCTTCCACCGCGCCGACGCCACCGAGGATCGCGATGCCGTCGTTGCCTGGCGCGCCTGGCGAACCCAGGCGCCGTCCTCCATCGCCCGCGCCAGCTTCGACTACAAGGCCGTCCGGGCCATGGAGAACATCCAGCCCACGGTGCTCAAGCAAGGTCAGGCCGGGGATGCGCTGGCCAGCACGCTCACCGACTACCACTACGACGCTCCGCAACTGGCCGCCGATGGAGGCCACTACGACGAAATGGGTCGCGCCCGCATCCTGGCCCATGAATTCGCCGCTGCCGGCTGGCGCGGTGAATCCGTCGTCCGCCAGTTCGCCCACGCCACTGTCTTCGGCCTCAGCGAACACCCGGAGATCGACGCCTGGCCCCGCGACAAGCGGAAGTTCACGCTGACCCGGCTCGAGGTCTACGCGCGCAACAACATTCCTCTCGAACCTGCCCTGGAACGCCACCTCACCGCAGGCTGGGACATTCCCGGCAACGACGGCGGCTCTGAAGAACGGGCGGATGCGCCCATCTATTACAACCGCTTCGAATGCGTGCAGCAGGACATCGCAGTCGTACCCACTCATTCATCCGCCGACGCCCCCCGCATCGGCATCCTCAGCGCCATCGTGGTCGGCGCAGAAGGCAGCGAAATCGATGTGGACGACCATGGGCGGGTCGCCGTGCGCTTCCCCTTCGCGCGCCCGGAAGACCATCCCAACGGCTACGGTACCTCCAGCACACCGCGGGACTCGGCGCGGATCCGCGTAATGCAGCCCTGGGCCGATAACGCCTACGGTGCCGCCTTCTGGCCCCGGGTTGGTTCCGAAGTGCTGGTCGGCTTCCTGCAAGGCGATCCATCGAGGCCGATCGTCCTCGGCGCCGCCTACAACGGCACCCACGAGCCACCGCGCTTCTCGGGCTATGGCAGCCTGCCCGCCAACAGCGCGCTGTACGGGCTGCGCAGCAAGGAGATCAAGGGCAGCGGCTACAACCAGCTGCGCTTCGACGACACCTCGGCGCAGATCAGCGCCCAACTTTCATCCGATTACACAGCCAGCCAGCTCAACCTCGGCTGGCTCGGCAAGCCACGCCAGGACGGGCAATCCGAAGCCCGCGGCGAAGGCTTCGAACTGGCCTCCGACGCCGCCGGCGCCCTCCGCGCCGCCAAGGGCCTGCTGCTGTCTGCCTGGTCCCGCTTCAAGGCGTCCGGCGCCCAGTTGGACCGACAGGAACTGCTGGGCCTGATGGAAGAGCAGTTGGATTTCTTCAAGCAGATCGGTGACTACGCCGCCCAGCATGGTGGCAAAGCCAACGACAACGCACCCCATAGCCAGCTCCACAATGATCTGAAGAGCTGGGAAAACGGTTCCAACACCACCAAGGGCGGGGCCGGAGGCGGCAAGCCGCTGGTCGCCGTCAGCGCCCCGGCCGGCGTTTACCTCAACAGCCCCGAGGCCGTGGTGACCCATGCCGGCAAGAACGTGGACATCGTCGCCGGCCAGCACCTGCAGTCGGCCTGCGCCGGCCGCCATACCCTCAACACCGGCCAGGGCATCGCGCTGTTCGCCCAGTCGGAAGGCATAAAGATCCTCGCCCACGACGGCAAGCTGGAACTCCAGTCCCAGCACGGCGACACCCAGGTCAATGCCAGCCAGAACCTCAAGCTATCCGCCAGCGAAGGCAAGGTGCAGGTCATGGCCGGCGAGGAGATCCTCCTCGCCGAATCAGGCGGCGCCTACATCAAGCTGGCCGGTGGGCGTATCGAACTCGGCTGCCCCGGCGACTTCATAGTCAAGGCCGCCAGCCACCAATGGTCCGGCAGCGCCTCAGGCCAGACCGACCTGCCCAAGTTCTCCGCCGGCGACCTCGGCCGCACGCCCGTGCTGGTGCGCGCCACCGACGGCCAGCCCATCGGCGGCATCCCCTACTCGATTACCCGTCCCGACGGCAGCACCCTGTCCGGCCACACGGACGCCAACGGCAAGACCACCGCCCTGGAAGGCAGCACCTTCGAAAAGATCAACGTGCAGTTCTTCGCGCCCGACCAATAACCGACCCTGTCCTTCGCCATGACCGCTTCTGGACCCATTACACCCCAGCCCCTGGCCGCCGGCCAGGTCCTCACCAGCCCCGACCACAGCGAGAAGAAGATCCCCAATCCTCTCCCGCTACCCGGCGTGGTGATCTTCGTGCATGGCGTGAATTCGGACGGCGAATGGTTCGACGCCAGCGAAGAAGGCTTGTGCAAAGGGCTCAACAAACGGCTGGCCCGGCAGTCGGAGCAGTTGGCGTGCAACGGGCCCGAGGCTGGGCAGTTGAGGGAAGTGAAATACTCGAATGAACTCACTTCTGTTGGCTTCATCAACCCCGACCGCAGTGCAAAGAACTTCATCGATACGGAAGCACCGCACTGGTCACCCGTCATCCGCTTCCGCTGGGGCTACAAGGCCAGCAAGGAAGACCTCAAGACCTTCGGCTCCAACATCTGGCTCAACGAGCAGGACTACTGGGGCGGCGGCCCCTTCGCCAACGGCTGCACCAGTTTGCCCGACCTTTGGAGCGAGGGTACGAACGACCGCCTGTTCCTATGGCTCACCGCCCAACACGTGAACCCGGTTCCGGGCCGCGACGTCTTTGCCTGCCCACCGCGCAGCTACTACGTCTTCGCTGCGCTCAGGCTCGCCAAGCTGGTCGCATCGATCCGCGCCAAGCAGGCGGACTGCCCGGTCACCATCGTCTGCCACAGCCAGGGCAACATGGTTGGCATCGCCGCGGCATTTCTCGGCGAACGCCTCGGCGACGCCGTTGCCGACAACTACATCCTGTGCAATCCGCCGCTGAGCCTGCGGCCCGATAACCTCGCCGAGCAGTGGACCCAGCGCTACACCATCAGCACCGCCAACCAGACGAGCGGACGCCAGACTTCTGCAGCCCGGAACGCAACGCTGGCCCACTACTTCGGGATTCTGCATGCACGCGCCAGCAAGGAGCAGGATGCGGCCAGCATCGACAAGGCCATGGCCAACGAGAACTGCCCGGTCGGAACCCCATACAAGGCAGGAACGGACCGCAAGACCCACGGCTTCAAGGATCGAACCTATGGCCGCGTCACGCTGTATTGCTGCCCCCACGACCAGGTCATCTCGGCAACACCGGTGCAGGGCATCGGCTGGCTCGGCATGCATGAAAAGGAAATCAAGGCTTGCAAAGGGGGGGAAGTATTCAGCCAACGGGTCTTTGCCCAGGGTTATCCGGTCGGCGCATCACCGGGCGAGTCTTCCGCTTACCACTACTTGGACAACCGCTGGAACAAAGACCTGAAAGACGGCAAGGATGGTTTCTGGCACCCGCCCTCGCCCACCGCCCGCTTCTCCCTGCGCCATGGCCTGGATGCCAACACCAGCCTGCTCGGCAAGACGATGACCGTCGCGACCTGCTGGCTCCTCAGCGCCGTCGATCTCTTCAAGCTCCCAGTCAATGCCAACCCTAAGGAGAACTGGGTCATTCCGATCAATGCGCCCCCACTGCCCGAGCCCTTCACCCCCAAGGCCCGCCGCTTCGGCCAGGTCAGCGACCAGTTCGACGAGGGCTACGACCCCGGTGGCAATTCACGGAATGCGCAAAAGCCCAAGGCGGAGAAGGCCGCTGACGATCCCTATGACTCCCACACTACCCTGAAGACAAAGGATGGCTCGATGGAGGACCGTCCGATGGGCGACGCCAATTCCGAAGCTCAGATGCGCTACGAAGACCGGGCCCGCCTGCGCATGCGGGCCCGGCGCGAAGGGCTGGCAGATGAAAACAACCGGGTCGTTGGCGAAGACGATCCAGCGCAGGCCAGCGAAGCTCACAAGCAATGGCGCAGCGCCAAGATCAAAACGTTTTTGTCCGAATCGGTTGATCAGAATGCAACGGACCATTCAACGATTGTCACCAACCCCATGCACGCGGAAAAGGCTATGGCTTACGACGTTGCAATTGGCGTTTGCCGCCTAAGTCAAGACGATTTGCGGGAATTACGAGTGGAGGCAGACTGGCGATATCTACAAAGTCTAAAACGTGACGATCATCCCCACTGTTACCTGGATGAGTATTTTCAACAAGGGCTAATGAACCATATCGATATTCACACATGGGCCAACACGCATCCCGACGCTCGCCTCCCCTCAAGCATCCGTGATGAGCGCACAACTCGTGCCCCAGAGTTAGCGGGGCAATCATGAATGCTTTTCCCTACAACAGATCACATCCAGTAGCTCTGGCCGCTACCGTATTTTTGGTCAGTTTTTCTCTCGCCCTAATCCTAGCCTGGCACTTCGATACTCAGGTCCCGTTCCATATCTGGACAACGGAGGAAATCATGACTCGTCTACTTGCCGTTCCAACGCTAATTACCGCCTTAGTCGTTACATGGTCACTGTTTGGGACCTCAAGTACTGCAAGCGCAGTGCCACAGGAATCATCACTAAAACTTGTCTCGTCTGCTCCATTTAAAGCACAAGTTGTCGGTGTCCAGTGGATGAACCCACTGGTGCGGCGGGATTACCCTACCGAATGGCAATTGCTATGGGCAATCGGGTTAGCACAACCCAACAAGAATGATGAAGTTGTAAAGGAAAAACCCAAGAAATTCTCGTCCGTACAACCCATTGCAGCCATCGTCTGGAACATAAGCGGCAGAGTCACGTTTCCAAGCTTCTTCGGCGGCTACATGGAGGACATCCTGCGTCCATTCGGCAATCGTTATGTATTGAACGCCAACTACTTTTACACCATTCAACCAAAGTCCCCGAAAGACTGGCGCGAACTGGCCGGCATTCACATCGAATTTGCCCTCCCGGATACGCCCCTTCTGCCTCAGGAACAGGCCATCCATATCGTGCGAAATGCAATGAATGAGGAATTCCAGTTCTACAACCCAAGACTCTCCACCCGCAACGTCCCCGCCGATGTACACATCTCCGTCGGCGGAGCCAGCGTCGGCTTCGCGTCTCTCACTGCCGCCCTCGACTACCTCAAGACCCACCCCAAGGAATCCGTCTGGGCGATGACCTGGGATTCGCCGGATCACCCGAAGGACGAGCAGATGACCGAGAACTGCGTCCTCCTCGTCCTCGCCGGCCCCGACTTCGACACGAAACGCGAACCGCTCGCCTGGATCGGCTATCCAGCCGTTCGCAAGAGCGAAGACTTCGAAACCCAACCCGACGCATCCCGCCAGTTGCAGGCCTGGCAAGCCGCCATCCGCGATGCGGCCGCCCAGGCCGACACGACGGTCCCCGCCCTCAGCCACGTCATCCATGACGCCGGTTTCGGCTCCGATGCCGCCGGACGCCGGCTGGCACAAGTCGGCCATGCCCTCGGCACGCTCAACCCCGAATTCGATTTCGCGACCCAGACCTTCAACACACCCAAACTGCTCGGTGACATGCGCGCCGGCACGGCGCTGACCAACGTCGCGCTGGCCATCGCCTGGACGCACCAGAAAGGCAAGCCGGTGCTGGTGCTCGGCACCACCGAAACCGACCGCCTCAGCGCCGTCGTCGTCACCCCGCCGGCCCGCCCACGCATCTTCGATCCCAACCGCGACTGGTTCCGCGCCCGCGGCGAAGGCAATGCCTATCTGCCCTGGTGGGGGTTGCGCAAGGACGCGGACTGGGCGACTTATCCGCAGGGTTTTTCCGATTGAACATCAGCCATTTCTGGAGGCTGCAATGAAGAGTGTCATCCGACTCGGCGATCCCACCAGCCATGGCGGCAGCGTGGTGCAGGCCAGTTCATCCCACCGCGTGATGGAGCGAGGCGTCGCCCGCGTTGGCGACCGCTGCATCTGCCCGATGCGCGGCCACGAGAGCTGCGTGATCGCGGAAGGCGATCCGCAGGTGTTGAGCGACGGCATTCCGGTGGCTTTCGACGGTCACAAGACCAGTTGCGGGGCGACGCTGATCTCCACACTGGGCAGTAGTGGGCGCACCTGAACGCGCCTGCATCCGTAAAATGGCCACTCCGCATCGCTCCCGAACACGCCCCCCATGTCCGGCATTACCGACTACCCCGCTTTCGTCCTCGCCGTCATCCTCTTCCTGCTGATTCCCGGGCCGGGCAATCTGGCGCTGATGACGTCCACCGGCAAGGGTGGCATCCGTGCCGGGCTGGCAGCCACCTTTGGGCTGATCCTCGGCGACCAGGTGCTGTTGTGGCTGGCGGTGGGCGGAGTGGCGGCACTGCTGGCGATGAATCCGCTGGCTTTCCAGGCCGTGCAGTGGCTGGGGGCCGCCTACCTGGCCTGGCTGGGGATGCGGATGCTGCTCGCCAAACCCGGGCAGGCGCCGGTGCTCAACATCCGCCCGCGGCATTACCTCCGTCAGGCGCTGCTGATCACGCTGCTCAACCCGAAGGCCATCGTCTTCTACATGGCCTTTTTTCCGCTCTTCATCGATCCGGCGCGTAATCCGGGGCTCACCACCTACGGAATCATGGCTCTGAGCATTGCCGCATTGACCTTTCTATATGGCCTCATCGCGGTGCTGCTCACCCATCTCCTCGCCGAACGACTGCGGAGCAGCCCCATCGTCTCCCGCGCGCTGGAGAAGCTGGCAGGCAGCGTATTGATCGCATTCGGCATCAAGCTGGCCGTAACACGCTGAATCGATGTCGGTTTTTCTTACACAAAGAGCCTCGGCGGCTCTCCTGAAAGCGCCAAACTATTGAAAGAAAAAGCTATTTTTTCAAGGCACGTCTGATGCATGGTGTGATCAAGCACACATGATCCATCCGGTGCCGGCCCGGTTTCACGGAGACGTCCATGCAATACTCCGGCCTCCCAATCTGCCTTGCCCTCGCACTGCTCTGCGTCACCCCGCAAGCTGAAGCCGGCGACTACAGTTTCTCCGGTCGCCTCAACGACCCGGCCAATGCCGCCCTCGTTGGCAGCGGCCTGCAGGCTGCCCAGTTCAGCGACGAAGGGGCCATCGCCAATAACGTCGCGCTGTATACCTTCAACGTCGCGGCGGGCGGGTCCGTCAGCTTCACCAGCCTTGGGTTCGCCGGCGGTGGCATCGATCCCTATTTCAGCCTGTTCAGCGGCAGCGGCAATGCCGCCGGCTTCCTGGGCTCGAACTACGTGCAGGCGTTTTCGAGCGGTGGCGATTTTACCTTCAGTTTCATCCTCACCCCCGGCGATTACACCATTGCGCTCGGCAGCTTCGCCAACATGTCCATCGCGGAAAACAATGGCATCGGCAGCTTGGGCGATGGTTTCATCGGCCTCGGCCAGCCAGGCACCTTGGGCTCCGGCCATTACCAGCTGAATGTCGGCGTACCCGATCAACCGAATGGGGCTCCCGAGCCGGGAACCCTGCTGCTGCTGGGGCTCGCCGGCGTCGTACTGGGCGTGATCCGTTACTTCCGGTCCCGCCGTTAGGCACGCTCTCCAAGTAGCCCGGCGAGCCCGCCCCATTCCGGCTTGAAGATCTCCGCGTCCATCAGCGTCAGATCACGGACGATCGGCCGGAAGCGCATGTGCGCCAGAACGTCCCGCTCCAGGTCGACGCCCGGCGCGATCTCGGTCAGCTCCACGCCCTCCTCCGTCAACCGGAACACCGCCCTCTCGGTCACGTACAGCACCGGCTGGCGGATGCCCTGCGCGTAGCGGCCGCTGAAGGTGATCTGCTCCACCTGTTCCAGAAACTTGCTGTGCCCACCTTCCTGCACCACCGTCACGCGGCCATCGTCGATGTCCACCTGCAGGTCGCCCGCCGTGAAGGTGCCGCAAAAAACCACCTTGCGGGCATTCTGGGTGATGTTGATGAAGCCGCCGCAGCCCACCGGCCGGCCGTTGAACTTGCTGACATTCACATTGCCCGCCGCATCCGTCTGCGCGAGGCCCAGGAAAGCCACGTCGATGCCACCGCCGTCGTAGAAGTCGAACTGGGCCGGCTGCTCGATGACCGCCTCCGCGTTGAGCGCGTGGCCGAAGTCGAAGCCACCGGCCGGCACGCCACCAATCGGGCCGGTTTCCAGCGTCAGCGACATCAGTTGATCCACGTGCTCCTCGGCGGCCACCGCGGCGACGCCTTCCGGCATGCCGATGCCCAGATTCACCACCGCGCCAGCCTTCAACTCCATCGCCGCCCGCCGCGCGATCACCTTGCGCGGGTCCAGCGGCAACGGCGGCGTGGAGCCGCGCAGTACCTTGATGTCGCCCGCGTAGGCCGGGTTGAAGTAGGTCGCCATGGTCTGCAGGTGGTTCTCCGCCTTGCCGACCACCACGTAATCCACCACCACGCCGGGGATCTTCACCTGCTTGGGGTGCAGCGAACCGGCGCGCACCACGTGCTCCACCTGGGCGATCACGATGCCGCCGCTGGCCCGCGCCGCCTGGGCCACCGACAGGCTTTCCAGCAGCACGCCTTCCCGGTCCATCGTGATGTTGCCCTTCTCATCGGCCACCGAACCGCGGATCAGCGCCACATCCACCTTGGGCGCCTTGAACTGCAGCCACTCCTCGCCGTCCATCTCGATGAGCTTCACCAGGTCTTCCTCAGTCCGGCGGTTGACCTTGCCGCCTTCGATGCGCGGATCGACGAAGGTGCCCAGCCCAACCTTGGTGATGAAGCCCGGCCGGCGCCCCGCCACCTGGCGCGGCAATAACGCCAGCACACCCTGGGGCAGGTTGTAGGCCTCGATGCGCTCCTCCATGATCAGCTTCATCAGGTTCGGCCCGCCGACACCGAAGTGCCCACCAACCAGGCGCTTGATCAGCCCTTCATGGGCGAAATGGTGCATGCCCCGGTCCTTGCCGTTGCCGACGCCGGTGGAGTGATACAGCGTCAGGTCACGCGGATGGCCGGTGGCGAGGAAGGCCGCCTCGATGGCCTTGGCCACTTCCTCGGGAAAGCCGGCCAGGCCCATGCCGGTGCAGAAAACGGTGGCGCCATTGGGAATCAGGCGAGCGACGTCGCCCGCCTCGATGAAACGGGTAGTCATGGTTTTGTTCTCCTGTGGGGGCGAATTCATTCGCCCTTCTTGCGTTGAATGACGTCTGCGGGCGAATGAATTCGCCCCCACGAATCAGAAGCGTGTGCTCAGAACGCGGCTTCGCTGAAGGCGGACAGCGCGGGGCCGGCCATCTGCACGGTCTGCGCGCGGGCAGCCGCTTCGGGCAGCACGGTGGCGAAGTAGAAGTGGGCCAGCTCCACCAGGCTGCGCAGATACACCGCATCGCCCTCGCCGGCGGCCAGCTGAAGCCGGGCGGCCTGGGCCATGCGCCCCATCTGCCACGCGCCGACCACGCTGCCGAGCAGGTGCAGGAAGGGCACCGCGCCGGCCAGCACGTCGGCCAGACGGGTCTTGCCGTTGGCGAGGATCCAGTCCGTCGTGTCTTCCAGCGCAGCGACAGCCGCGTCCAGCCCGTCGGCCAGCGCTGCGAAGTCATCGCTGCGCAGCGACGCCGCGCCATCGCGGAGTTCGGCGATCAGCTCGCGCAGGGTTTCGCCGTTCTCGCGCAGGATCTTGCGGCCGATCAGGTCGTTGGCCTGGATGCCGGTGGTGCCTTCGTAAATGGTGATGATGCGGGCGTCGCGGAAGAACTGGGCAATGCCGGTCTCCTCGACGAAACCCATGCCGCCGAAAACCTGGATCGCCTCGTCGCAGACGTCGTTGCCGACCTCGGTGCACCAGCCCTTGGCCACCGGCATCAGCAGGTCCACATAACGCCGGGCCTTGCCGGCCGCCGCCGCGTCAGTGCTGTGGTGGGCGATGTCGAACCAGCCGGCGGCGGTGTACAGCAGGCCGCGCATCGCCATCACGCGGGCGCGCATGCCGAGCAGCATGCGCTTCACGTCCGGGTGGTGGATGATCGGCCGCCCCGCTTCGCCGCTCACCGCGTCGCGCCCCTGCACGCGCTCGCGGGCATAGGCCAGTGCGTACTGGTAGGCACGCTCGCCGAGGCCGAGGCCCTGCACGCCGACGCCGAAGCGGGCTTCGTTCATCATGATGAACATGGTTTCCAGGCCCCGGTTCGGCTGACCGACCAGCCAGCCAACCGCGCCCCCGGCGTCACCGAAGCTCAGCGTGCAGGTCGGGCTGCCGTGGATGCCCATCTTGTGTTCGATGGAGATGCAGCGCACATCGTTCTTCGCGCCCGGCTGGCCGTCGGCGTCGAGCAGATACTTGGGCACGATGAACAGGGACAGCCCCTTCACGCCGGCCGGTGCGTCCGGCAGGCGGGCCAGCACCAGGTGCACGATATTGGGCGTCAGCTCGTGCTCGCCGTAGGAGATGAAGATCTTCTGCCCGAACAGCCGGTAGCTGCCGTCCGCGCCCGGTTCTGCGCGGCAGCGCGTGGCGGCCAGGTCGGAACCCGCCTGGGGCTCGGTGAGGTTCATCGTCGCCGCCCATTCGCCGCTCACCACCTTGCCGAGCCACAAGGCCTTCTGCTCGTCGGATGCGGCGATCTGCAGCGCCTCGGCCTGCCCCACGTTGAGCTGCGGCAGCATCGTGAAAGCCATGTTGGTGGAGAACCACATCTCCCACACTGCCGTGGACAGCAGCTTGGGCAGACCCTGGCCGCCGTGCTCGACGGGCAGCGACAGGCCGATCCAGCCGGCCTCGGCGAACTGCTTGTAGGCCTCGGCCCAGCCGTCGGGGGTGATCACCCGTCCGTCCTCCGTCAGCCGGCAACCCTGCAGATCGCCCTGGCGGTTGATCGGCGCCAGCACACCGGCGGCAAACTTGCCGGCTTCCTCCAGCACGGCGTTCACCAGGTCCTCGCTGGCCTCCTCGCAACCCGGCAGGCGGGCGATGTCATCGAGGCCGGCCAGCGCCTTCATCAGGAATTGCATGTCCCGCAGGGGAGCTTGATAGTCGGTCATGGTGGCGTCTCCACAGCCGGGCCCGCCTGGGCAGGCCCCGGGGTTTCAGGTTGAAGGGATCAGAAGCGGTAGCGCAGGCCGATCATGCTGGCATTCTGCGAGCCACCGGCCGGCGGCGAAATACCGGCACCGACCGACGCTGCGTACTGGGCATTGGAACTGTTGTCGATATGGGCCAGCTGCAGGTAGGTCGCGAAGTCCTTGTCGAAGGAATAGAAGCCGCGCAGCACGATCAGGCTGCCGTCCCGCCCCTGGTCCTTGTTGAGGATGCGCTGGAAGCTGCCGTCCACCGAGATGCGGGTGGTGATCGGATGGGCGCCTTCCACGTAGTAGATGTCCGACTTCACCTGCGCCGCGGCGGCATCCACCTTGCGGCCCAGCCAGCCGACGCCGATCTTGCCCTGACCCAGTTTCACGTAGCCGCCCAGCGCAGTGCGGGTATCGGTGTCGCCGGAATTCGTGAAGGGAATCGCCGCCGTACCGTTGAAGAAGGCCGCGGTAGCGCCGGTGCCGCCGTGCTGCACGTCGGTGGCCGCCGCCAGGCCGAAGCGCTCGTCGTCGTAGCGGATCATCGCCGACCAGCCCTTGCAGGAGTTCGCGTTGCCGGCGATCTCGCCAGCGCAGGTGCCGGACGACGGCGTGCCGCCCTTGGTGTCGCGGCCGGCGCTGTAGTTGATGCCCATCGACAGCTTGGAGAAGGTGCCGCGCCACGCGATGCTGTTGTCGAAGCGGGCGCTCGGCAGGTAGTAGTCGAAGGAGCCGAGGCCGTAGATGTTGGGGCCCAGCAGGTCCGAGCTGTCCATGCCGAACAGCAGCATCGAATACTGGCGGCCGAAGGTGAAGGTGCCGATCGGCGTGTCGATGCCCGCGTAGAGCTGGCGGCCGAACAGGCGCCCGCCCTGGCCCAGGGAACCATCGTCCATGTTGAAACCAGCCTCGGCGACGCCAATGGCCTTGTAACCCTCGGTGAGCGCCTTCACCGCCTTCACGCCAACCCGCGACGCGATGGTGCCGGTGATGCTCGGCAGACGGTTGAGGCTGCCCTTGTTGCTGCCCTGCTGCACGTTGCTGATGTGCTCGTAGCCACCGTCGAGCACGCCGTAGAAACTGAGCTGCGGCGCGCCCGGCACCAGGCTGGCGACCTTCGCGCCGACGCTCGTCGCGGGGGTCGCGGCCGGTGCCGCAGCGGGAGCAGCCGCCTGGGCGGCGCGCAGGCTTTCCAGCTCGGACAGGATCCGGTTGATCAGCACCTTCTGCTCGGCCACTTCGCGCTTCAGCGCATCGTTCTCCGCATCGGCCAGGGCCGGTACGCTGGCGCCGAGGCCGCAAGCGGCCAGTACGGCGGCGGCCAGCGGGCGCTGCCAGGTGTTGAAGGTTTGTGCGGTGTGACGGTTTATTGTTTTCATCGTGGGTCTCCTCCTAGGTCCGGCATCGAGGCCGGAATGGTTTTGCCCGTACGGGCGCCTTCACGGGGCGACAGTCGCCATTCCATGAATCCTTGGGACGCACCGGCCCCGGGCCGGTCCGCGACGGATCAGGTCGGCGGCGCGGCCCCAGCGGGCGCGTCAGATAGGAAGCAGGCCGGGCTTGCCCGGCGTCGGGTCAGCGGGCTATTCGCACAGCGCGCGGTAGTCCTCGGGGATCGGTACCGCGCGGATGCGCAGCGGATCCTCCGGGTCCTGGCGGGCGAACACGCGCACCTCTCGGCCTTCGCACAGCACCGTGTCGCCGCGACGGGCGACGTGGCGCATCACGAAACTCTTGGTGTTCCAGGCCTCCACCGAAGAGTCGATCTCGATGTCCTCGCCGTAGGTGGCCGAGTTCATGAACTTGGCCTGGGCATCCACCAGCGGCGTGCCGATGATGCCGCGCTCGGCCGTGGTGTCGCGCCAGCTCGGCACGCCGCAGGCGGTGAAGAACTCCCGGCTGGCCGTGTCGAACCACTTGAAGTAGTTGGCGAAGAAGACGATCTGCGCCGGATCGCAGTCGCTGAAGGCGATGCGCAGGCGATGGGTGTGGCTGCGGGCCATCGTCGCCTCCTTACTTCGCCGCCAGACGGGTCGCCCCGTCGAGGCGGATCGTCTCGCCGTTGAGCATCACGTTCTCGACGATGTGCTTCGCCAGCGCCGCGTATTCCGCCGGCTGGCCGAGACGCGGCGGAAACGGCACCGACGCGCCCAGCGAGGCCTGCACCTCGGCCGGCAGCGTGTGCATCATCGGCGTGATGAACAGGCCCGGTGCAATGGTCATCACGCGGATGCCATGGCGCGCCAGCTCGCGGGCGATCGGCAGCGTCATCGCCACGATGCCGCCCTTCGACGCCGCGTAGGCGGCCTGGCCGATCTGCCCCTCGTAGGCGGCGACGGAGGCGGTGTTGATGATCACCCCGCGCTCACCATCCGGGCCGGCCTCGCCCTTGCTCATCGCGTCGGCGGCCAGGCGGATCATGTTGAAGCTGCCCACCAGGTTCACATGGACCACCTTGGCGAAGGCGTCCAGCGCCAGCGGCCCCTCCTTGCCCAGCACCTTGGCGGCGTTGCCGATGCCGGCGCAATTGACCAATCCGTGCAGGCCGCCGAAGCGGCTCAGCGCCAGCGCTACGCAGGCCTGGGCATCGGCCTCGTCGGCCACGTTGGTGCGCTGGAAGGCGGCGCGCTCGCCCAGTTCAGTCACCAGCCGGTCGCCGAGTTCGGCGTTGAGGTCGGCGATCACGACATGGGCGCCGGCGGCGTGGAAGGCCCGCACGTTGGCCTCGCCGAGGCCCGAGGCCCCGCCGGTGATGATGAAGCTATGGTTGTGAAGCTGCATTGGCTATGTCTCCGTATGTTGTTCTCGTGGGAGGCACCGATTCCCTGTAGGGGCGAATTCATTCGCCCTCGGTGCTCATCGCAGGCTGCGGAGGGCGAATGAATTCGCCCCTACAGTTCACCGATATGCCCTCACAGGCCGGGGAAGGCTGCCGATCAGACGCTTTCCAGCAGCACCGCCGCGCCTTGCCCGCCGCCGGCGCAGGCCGACGACACGCCGTACTGCTGGCCGGCCTCCTGCAGTTCGCGGGCGACGGTGAGGGTCAGGCGCACGCCGGAGGCGCCGAGCGGGTGGCCGATGGCGATGGCGCCGCCATGCACATTGGCCTTGTCCCGGTCCAACCCCAGTTCCCGCTCGCAGGCCAGGTACTGGGCGCCGAAGGCCTCGTTGATCTCCACGCGGCCGATATCGCCGACGCTGATGCCGGCCTTGGCTGCTGCCGCGCGGATGGCCGGCGCCGGGCCGATGCCCATGATCTCCGGCGGCACCGCCACCACCGCGCCGCCGACGATGCGGGCCAACGGCTTGAGGCCGTGGGCGCGTACCCAGTCGCCACGGGCGACGATCACCGCCGCCGCGCCATCGACGATGGCCGAGCTGTTGCCGCCGGTCTGCACGCCGCCGAAGGCCGGCTTCAGCTTGTTCAGGGTTTCGAAGGAGGTCGGGCGCACGTGACCGTCGCGCTCGAAGCGCGCCAGCCGGTCGGCCAGCTTGATGCTGCGGGGCTTGTAGCCTTCCAGTTCCCAGGTGGCGTTCTCGACGGCCGTCACCTCGTCGGCGAACCAGCCGCTCTCCCAACCGGCGCAAGCGCGGGCGAAGCTCTGTTCGGCGAAGCGGTCCACCTCCTCGCGGCCGATGCCGTAGCGGCGCGCCAGGTTCTCGGCGGTGTCGCCCATGCCGATGCCGGGCGCGGTGTCCTTGGTGGCCTCCCACAGGAAGTCGCGGAAATCCACCTGGCCCATGCGGAAACCAGCGCGGTGGGTGTAGGCCGCCACCGGGTTGCGGGACATGGACTCGGTGCCCACCGCCAGCACCACACTGGCCTTGCCGAGGGTGATCTGGTCGGCAGCGGTCAGGATGGTCTCGAAGCCGGTGCAGCACAGGCGCTGCACCAGCAGCGCCGGGGCCAGCGGATTGACGCCCGAGTACAGCCCGATGTGGCGCGGCAGGAAGTAGGCGTCGAAGCTCGACTGGGCCATGTTGCCGGCGATGATCGCGTTCACCTCGCTGGCCGGGATGCCGCTCTTCGCAAACAGCGCGCGGGCGGCGCAGATGCCCAGGTCGGTGGCGGAGGCGTCGCGCAGCGGGCCGGCGTAGTCGGCGAACGGTGTGCGCTGGCCGGCCACCAGCCAGATGTCGTCGTAGGTGGTGCCGAGGGCGGCCGCTTCGGAGGCGGCGAAAGCGTGGGTGCTCATGTGCGGGGTCCTTGTCCTTTGCGCTGGAGGAATTCGCCGATACGTTCGGCCACGTCGGGGCTGGTTTGGGTCAGGGCGGCGGTGAGGGATTCGACAAAGAGGCCGTCGTCGGTAGCCATGTTGTCGATGCGGGCGATGGCCGAGCACATTGCCCAGTTGGCCATCGGGGCGTTCTCGGCGACGCGGGCGGCGAGTTGCTGGGCCTTGGCCAGCGCCTCGCCCTTGCCGACCACATAGTGGGACAGGCCCAGGCGCTGGCCCTCCTCCGCGTCGAGGATGCGGCCGGTCAGCATCATTTCGCACATGCGGCCCGGCCCGATGATCTTGGCCACGCGCACCGACGCACCGCCGCCGACGAAGATGCCGTGGCGGCCTTCGGGCAGCTGGTAGATCGTGGTCGGCTCGGCAACGCGGATATGCGTCGCGGTCGCCAGCTCCAGCCCGCCGCCGATCACCGCCCCGTGCAGCGCGGCAATCACCGGGATGCCGCCGTGCTGGATGCGGTGGAAGATGCGGTGCCACCACTGGGAGTGCTGCATCACGCCGAAGGGCTCCCGGTGCTGGTGCTCGGATAGGTCGAGGCCGGCGCAGAAGTGATCGCCCTCCCCGGCCAGGATGATCGCCCGGGTGCCTTCGGGCGTCGCCGTCAGGGCTTCGTCCAGCGCCCGCAGCAGGCGGTCGGACACCGCGTTGCGCTTGGCCGGCCGTGCCAGGGTGATCGTATAGATGACGCCATCCTGCGACGTCTTGACGAGTTGTTCACTCATTGCTGTTTCCTCTTGTCGTTCTTGTCCGTCTTGTCGCGGCCTACACCGCGCCGTGCACCGTGATGACGGTCTTGTCGGGCACGTCGGCATACAGGTAGGCCACCAGGTCGGCGCGGCGGTTGAGTACCGCACGCTGGTTGATGTAGCCCTTGTCGGTGATCTCGCCGGCTTCCACCGACGGGGGTTCGGCAACGAGCAGCGCCCGCGCCGGATAGGTGGAGGTGCCGCCGCCCAGGCTCTTCATCATCGCCATGCCCTGGCGCACACGGGACAGCACCGCCGGGTTGGTGAGCACCTGCTCCACCGGTGCGTCCGGAGGCAGGTTCGGGCACAGGGTCCGGCACTCGGGGATGTTCGGGAAAACCAGGAAGCCGATCTCGTCCCGGTCATGGCCGGTGACGACGATGTCCTGGGCCACCGGCTTCAGCGCGTCGATGCCGGCCACCCGCAGGGAACCTACGTGCACCCAGGTGCCGGTGAGGAGCTTGAAGTCCTCACCGACGCGGCCGTCGAAGACCAGCCCAAGGGCCGGGCGCACCACATCGACGAACTCCACCGCGTCACCGATCATGTAGTAGCCCTCGTCGTCGAAGGCCTTGGCGGTGACGTCCGGCTGGCGCCAGTAGCCGGGGAAGACGTTGGGGCCCTTGACCCGCACCTCCATCTTGTCGGCGGCGGGCACCAGCTTCAGCGCGGTGCCCGGCACCGGCACGCCGATCACGCCGGAGCGCACCGCGCGAAAGTGGCAGTCGGTGGCCATCGGCCCGGTCTCGGTGGCACCCCACGACGACACCATCAGGATGCGCTTGCCGGTGGATTCCTCCGACAGGTCTTCCAGTGCGCTCCACAGGTGGTTGGGCAGCGCCGCGCCGGCGTAGAAGATGAACTTCAGGCGACGGAAGAAGTTGTCTCGCAGCGCCTTGTCCTCGCGCAGCAGCGGCACCAGCATGTCGTAGGCGCGGGGCACGTTGAAGTACACCGTCGGCGAGACGTCCTTCAGGTTGGCGACGGTGGTGGCGATCTGGGCCGGCGTCGGCTTGCCCTCGTCGATGTACAGCGAGCCGCCCCAGCGCAGCACCATGTTGAAGTTGTGGTTGCTGCCGAAGGTGTGGCTCCACGGCAGCCACTCCATCAGCACCGGCGGCTCCTCGGCCAGCACCGGCCACATCAGCTCCTTGGCCTTCTGGTTGGAGCACATCATGCGCTGGGTGTTGATGACCGCCTTCGGCGTGCCGACCGAGCCCGAGGTGAACAGGAACTTGGCGATGGTGTCCGGCGTGATGCGCGCGAAGGCCGACATCACCGCCGCCTCATTGGCCTCCCCTTCCAGTTCGGCGAAGGGGATCGTGCCGTCCACCCGCGCGCTGCCGCCGCCGGCCACCACCACCCCGTTGTGCAGGTGGCGGATCGCCTCGATGGCCGGCAGGAAGCGCTCCACCGGGTCGGCGTAGATCACGCCGGGGCGCAGCAGCTCGATGTTGCCCTTGAGCTTGGCGTGGTCCTTCGACAGCAGCGAGTTGCCGGACGAGATCGCGCAGGACGGCACGCCGACGTGCATCGCGGCGAGCATCAGCAGCGCGTGCTCGATGGAGTTGTCCGACAGCATCACCACCGGCCGCTCCGGCGACAGGTTCTGGCCGAGCAGCCAGCTGGCGATGCGGACCACGCGCTGGCGCGCCTCGCCGTAGCTCACCTCGATCCACGCCCCGTCCGCGCCGCGCTGGGCGAGGAACATCCGCTCCGGCGTGACGCGGGCCCAGTGCTCCTGCCATTCGCCGACGCAGCGTGCGTAGCTGTCGGGCAGCGGGATGCCGGAGCGCAGGATGCGCGTGCCGTCGGCGCGGGCCTCGATCAGCACCAGCGGCTCGGTGAACATCGGCCGGCTGATTTCGGTGATTTCATTGAGCATGTTCATCGCCCGTCCTTACTTGGTGAGCAGCGTATAGGCGCCGCCGACCACCTGGATCAACACCCGGCCGCGCTGGTCGAGGCCGAAGTGGTCGGTCGGGCTCATGCTGTAGACGCCGTGGGTGGCCACCACCTCCTTGTTGCTTTCCAGCGCATCGCGCAGGGCCTTGCGGAATTCCGGCGTACCGGGCTTGGCCTTCTTGAGGGCCACCGGCACCGCCGCCTCGATCAGGCGGTAGGCATCGAAGGCGTGGCCGGCGAAGGACACGAAGCTGCCGGCGCCGTACTTCTCCTCGTACTTCTGCACGAACTCCATGCCGAGCTTCTTGGACGGATGGCTGTCGGGAATCTGCTTGGCGGCGACCACCGGGCCGACCGGCATGATCACGCCTTCGGCAGCCTTGCCGGCAACGTTGAGGAAGGTCTGGTTCACCGCCGCGTGGGTCTGGTAGATCTGGCCCTTGTAGCCGCGCTCCACCAGCGCCGTCTGCGGCAGCGCCGCCGGGCTGCCGGAGGCGGCGACGAGCACCGCGTCGGGCCGCGCCGAAACCAGCTTGAGCACCTGGCCGCTGACCGAGGTGTCGTTGCGGGCGTAGCGCTCGACCGCCGCCAGCTTGATGCCGGCCTGGGCCAGCAGCGGCGTGACGACGTTGAGCCAGTCTTCGCCATACACGTCGGAGAAGCCGATGAAGCCGACGCTCTTCACGCCACGGGCCTTCATGTTGTCCACCAGCGCACCGGCCATCAGCGCGTTGTTCTGCGGCGTGCGGAAAACCCAGGCGTTCTTGTCGGCCGGCACATTGACCGGCGAGATGGCGATCTGCGGCGTCTTGCTCTCGAAGGCGACTTCGGCGATGGCCACCGAGGCCGGCGTGCTGGCCGAACCGACCAGCACGTCCACCTTGTCCTCGGAGACCAGCTTGCGGGCGTTCTTCGACGCCGCTGAAGGATCGGTGGCGTCGTCGAGGACGATGTACTTGACGTTCTCGCCGGCAATCTTGGTCGGCAGGATCGCGAAGACGTTCTTCTCCGGAATGCCGAGGGACGCCGCCGGCCCGGTGGAAGACAGGGAGACGCCGACGGTGATGTCGGCCAGCGCGGCCTGGCTGGCCAGCAGCGCGGCACCGGAAAACACGACTGCGAGTTTCTTCATCCTCATTGTTGCTCCTTTGGTCTCGTGCGCCCCTTTGTTGGGGCGTGGTTTCTGGGTGAGCGGGTCTTGGCGCCCGGCTTCGTTTTGGTTTGCTGTTGTCCTTCTACTTGCTGGTCACGTCGCCAGCATGTCCTGGTGCTTGCCGCCGAGGCCCAGGTAGGCCTCGATAACGCGCGGGTCGTCGCGCAGCTGGTCGGCCGGGCCTTCCATCGCCACCGCGCCGGTTTCCAGCACGTAGGCGTAGTCGGCCACCGCCAGCGCGGCGCGGGCGTTCTGCTCGACGAGCAGGATCGACACGCCGCGGCGGCGCAGCTCGGCGATGATGCGGAAGATCTCGCGGGTGATCAGCGGGGCCAGCCCCAGGCTCGGCTCGTCGAGCATCAGCAGCTTGGGCCTGGCCATCAACGCGCGGCCCACCGCCAGCATCTGCCGCTCGCCGCCGGACAGCGTGCCGGCGGCCTGGCTGCGGCGCTCCTTGAGGCGCGGGAAGAGGCTGAAGACTTCCTCCATGGTGTCCCGATAGTTGCGGTCGCCGCTGCGGTAGCGGTGGAAGGCACCCAGCTCCAGGTTGTCCTCCACGCTCATCTCGCCGAACAGTTCGCGCTTCTCGGGCACCAGGCTCATGCCGCCGGCCACCAGGCGCTCCACGTCGGGCGCCACTTCCAGCTGGCCGTCAAAGCGCACCTGGCCCTTCGATTCGAGCAGACCGATGATCGCCGACAGCATCGTCGTCTTGCCGGCGCCGTTGGGCCCGATCACCGTGACGATCTGCCCTTCGCCAACGCGCAGGCTGGCGTTGGTGAGCGCTTCGACCTTGCCGTAGGCCACGCACAGCTTGCTGACTTCCAGCACATTGCGGGTCGTCGTGTTCATCACTCCACTCCCCCCAGGTAGGCTTCCAGTACGCGCGGGTTCTGCTGCACCTCGTCGGGCAAGCCTTCGGCGATCTTCTGGCCGAACTCCATCACCACCACGCGATCCACCAGCCCCATCACGAAGTCCATGTCGTGTTCCACCAGCAGGATCGCCATGCCTTCGCCGCGCAGCTTGACCAGCAGCTCGCCGAGGGCCTGCTTCTCCTTCAGGCGCAGGCCGGCGGCCGGCTCGTCGAGCAGCAGCAGGCAGGGGTCGGAAGCCAGCGCCCGGGCGATCTCGAGGATGCGCTGCTGGCCGAGGGCCAGGCTGCCGGCTTCGGCGTGCATGAATTCGCCGAGGCCGACGCGCTCGATCTGGTAGGCAGCCTCGCGCAGCAGGCGGGCCTCCTCGTCCCGGTCCAGGCGCCAGGCGGCCGGCAGCACACCGCGGCTGCCGCGCAGGTGGGCGCCGAGGGCGACGTTCTCCAGCACCGTCATCCGCGGCAACAGGCGTACATGCTGGAAGCTGCGGCTCATGCCGAGGCGGGCGATCTCCCGCGAGCCGTGGCCGGCGATGGACTTGCCGCGGAACAGCACCTCGCCGGAGGTCGGCGTATCGACGCCGGACAGCTGGTTGAACATGGTGCTCTTGCCGGCGCCGTTGGGGCCGATCAGCGCGAGGATCTCGCCGGCCTTCACATGCAGGTTCATGTCGTTGTTGGCGACGAGGCCACCAAAACGCCGGGTCACGTTCTTCGCTTCGAGGATCACCTCGCCGGCAGTCGGCATGGCCTTGCGCGGCAGCGGCTCGGCGGCGGCATCCACGTGGCGCACCGTGCCGCGGCTCGGCGCCAGGCGGGCGATCAGCGGCCACAGGCCTTCCCGCGCACGCTGCAAGAGCACCACCATCAGCAGGCCGAAGATGATCGTCTCAAAGTTGCCTGACGCGCCGAGCAGGCTCGGCAGCCAGTCCTGCAACCACTGCTTGAGCAGGGTGATCACGCCGGCGCCGACGATGGCGCCCCACACCTGCCCCGCCCCACCGACCACCGCCATGAACAGGTACTCGATGCCCACATGCACGCCGAAGGGCGACGGATTGACGAAGCGCTGCAGGTGGGCGTACAGCCAGCCGGATGCGGCGGCATGCAGCGCGGCGATCACGAAGATGATCATCCGCGAGCGGGAGGTATTCACGCCCATCGCCTCGGCCATCACCATGCCGCCCTTCAGCGCGCGGATCGCCCGCCCTTCGCGGGAATCCAGCAGGTTGCGGGTGGTCAGCACGGCCACCAGCAGGAAGGCCCAGATCAGGTAGAACAGCTCGCGGCCCTCGTCCAGCTCCCAGCCGAACAGGCTGATCGGCGGGATGCCGGTAACGCCGGTGTGGCCGCCCAGGGTGTCCATGGTGCCGAACAGGAAGTACAGGCTGATGCCCCAGGCGATGGTGCCGAGCGGCAGATAATGGCCGGACAGGCGCAGCGTCAGCGAGCCGAGGATCAACGCCACGGTGGCGGTGAGCAGCAGGCCGACCACCAGCGCGGCCCACGGGGACGACGCCCAGACCAGCCAGGCCGGCAGATCCGGGCTGGTGGTGAGCACCGCCGTGGTGTAGGCGCCAAGGCCGACGAAGGCCGCCTGGCCGAAGCTGGTCAGCCCGCCGACGCCGGTCAGCAGCACCAGGCCGAGGGCCACCATCGCCGCCAGGCCGATGTAGTTGAGCAGCGTCACGTAGAACTCGGGCAGCACCGCCGGCGCCACCGCCAGCAGGGCCAACAGCACGAGGGGCAGGCTAAGAGCAAAACGGGTGGCAGGCGCCGAGCCGGGGGTGGGCAGCAGCGACACGGCTGCATTGCGGACGGGGGCGTTCATTCTTCTTCCTCCACGTGGTGGCTGGTGAAGGAGCGCCACATCAGCACCGGGATGATCAGCGTGAAAACGAAGACTTCCTTGTAGGCGCTGGCCCAGAAGGACGAGAAGGACTCCAGCACGCCGACCAGCAGCGCACCGGCGGCGGCGATGGGATAGCTGGCGAGGCCGCCGACGATGGCCGCGACGAAGCCCTTGAGCCCGATCAGGAAGCCGGTGTCGTAGTAGATGGTGGTCAGCGGCGCGATCAGAATGCCCGACAGCACGCCGATGAAGGCCGCCAGCAGGAAGGTGAGCTTCCCTGCGAAGACCGGCGAGAAGCCCATCAGGCGCGCCCCGTTGCGGTTGATGGCGGTGGCGCGCAGGGCCTTGCCGTACAGGCTGCGCTCGAAGAACAGCCACAGCCCACCGATCAGCGCCGCCGACACGGCGACCACCCACACCTGCTGTCCGCTGACAGTCAGGCTACCCAACGCAAACTGGGCATCGGAGAAGGCCGATGTGCGTGCCCCTTCGGCGCCGAAGAACAACAGGCCGAGGCCGACCATCGCCACGTGGATCGCCACCGAGACGATCAGCAGGATCAGCACCGGCGCTTCCGCCACCGGCTGATAGGCGAGCCGGTACACCAGCGGCCCCAGCGGCACCAGGATCGCCAGCGTAAGCGCCGACTGCACGAGCACCGACTGGCTAGCCGGCAGCGCGTACATCAGCGCGGCCAGCGCCAGCGGGTAGCCGAGACACCAGCCGAAGCTGGCTGCCAGCCCGGCCCGGCTGCCGCCGCGCAGCGCCTTCCAGGCATCCAGCCCGGCAGCCAGCGCGCCGAGCACGATCAGCAGCCACAGGGTTGCCGGCACCTTGCCCTGCTGCAGCATGGCCATGGTGAGCGCCCCGTAGGCCACGTACTCGCCCTGGGGAATGAAGATGACGCGGGTCACGGCGAACACCAGTACCAGCGCCAGGGCCAGCAGCGCATACACTGCGCCGGAGGTGATGCCGTCCTGGGTCAGGATCAGCGCAATATCCAGTTCCATCAAAGCCTCCCCGACCTGCCGGCGCCGCGGACCATGCCGCGCCACGCCCGACCCCGCAGGGGAACCGATGAAACCGGAGCTTGAGAGCTCGGTCTCGGGCACATCTGTTGTCTCCTCACATTCCTGTAAGTGGAACCGGACGGCGGCTTGTGTCGCTCTTTTCCGGTAAGCGCATGCTTCATGCTGCAGCGTGAGGCCACTGTATCGTTCACTAACTACCCTGTCAAACACTTGGATAACTAATTAGTTAAAATTTCGGTGACAGGGAAATCGGCCCGCGGCAGGGCCGCCGACGGCTGGTTTAGACTGACGGGGACAGGAAAGGCAGGACACATGGCAACACAACAGGCAACACCCACCGCCACCATGCAGGACAGCGAGGCGGCGATTCTTGAACTGGCGCGCAGCGAGCCCGAACTCGGGCAGGCCGCGGTCGCCCGGCGGCTGCAGGAACAGGGCTACCGCATCTCCCCATCGGGGGTCCGCTACATCTGGCAGAAGCACGATCTGGAAACCACGGTGAAGCGCCTCAATGCGCTGGCGGCCGATTCCACCGAGGGCATGGAGGCGCTGACCGACAGCCAGCGGGAATTGCTGGAGCGCAACTCGGTTACTGCCCGCCTGCTCCACCCCGGCGGCAATGGAGAAAAGAGCACGGACGAGCCGCTGGAGCGCAGCGAGCTCATCATCAACGCGGCGGCCGAGCTGTTCAGCACCGCCGGCTACGACCGCACTTCGATCCGCGACATCGCCAGCCGCGTCGGCCTGCTGCCCGGTTCGATCTACCACCACTTCCCGTCGAAGGAAGAGCTCTACATCGCCGTCCATCGGGAAGGCTTCCGCCGCGTGCTGAAGCGCGCCAAGGCCGCCGGCGAAGGAATTTCAGATCCGTGGGAGCGCCTGCGCCGGGCCTGTGAAGTGCACGTACATGGCATGACAGAAGGCTCGCCGGTGGACCGCATCACCGGCACCAACCTGGCCCTGATCGGCAACGATGACATCCAGGCGCGCATCCAGCCCTTCCGCGACGAATACGAAGAAGTGTTCCGCGAGCTGATAGACGCGCTGCCGATGCGCCCCGACGTCGACCGCAAACTCTTCCGCCTGACCCTGCTCGGCAGCATGAACTGGGTTTACCTGTGGTTCCGCCCGGGGCAGCGTACGCCCGCCCAGATCGCCTCGGCCATGCTCGACATGATCCGCGACGGTGTGGCCCCGGTAGCACCGCAAGCCGGCACCCAAGGCCGCGGGCCGGGAATTACTCACGAAGGGCCGTTATAACTTAAGTCGTAGCGATAGAGCCTATTTATAATTCGGGGGCTCAATTACGTCGCTCCCGACTCCGTGCCATCCGTCTGCTTCCGCTCCGTTTTCGACCCCGTGCCCGGCTCCGTTGCCCGGAGCGCTCCGTGCTGAAACTCCGCATGCCGCGCCTGCGCACCAGGCGCTTGCCGATGCTGGCCTGGCTGACGCTCGTGTTGTCGTGCAGCGCCGTGGGGATCTACTGGTGGCGCGTCGACGCCTTCTACGAGCATCTGAATACCGAAGCGCTGGCGCAGATCAACCTGCGGGCGGTGGAGCTCGCGGATGCCGTCGCCGCCCATACCGAAACCACCATCCGCAGCGTCGATCTGGCGCTGCGCCACGTCCGTGACGAATACGCCGCCGGGCGCGACATCGACGCGGTCGTCCGGACGATCCGCGAGAGTTTTCCCGCCGATGCGATCGTGCAGGTCGCGGTGATCGCGCCCGACGGTTATCTCAAGAAAACCAGCATCGGCACCTTCGAGCGGACCTACCTGGGCGACCGGGAACACTTCCGGGCTCATCTGGACACACCCGACGACAGTCTGTTCATCAGCCATCCGGTGCTGGGGCGGACGTCGGGGGTATGGACGATCCAGTTCACCCGGCCGATCCGCCACAACGGGGAGTTTGCCGGCGTGATCGTGCTTTCCGTCGCGCCCCAGTACTTTGCCGACAGCCACCAGCAGATCGAACAGGGTGGCCGCAACGTGGTCTCCCTCTTCCGCACGGACGGCAGCTACCTGGTGCGTACGCCCCGACTGCTCGATGCGATGGGCAAGCGCCTGCCCGCCGACCGCCCCTTCCTGCGTGCCGATGCGCCGTCCCAGGGAAGCTTCCGGGCCGCCGCCGCCTTCGACACGATTTCGCGCACCTACGCCTGGCGTCGCCTCAGCGGCTATCCGGTGGTGATCAATGTAGGCCTCGAGGAGAATGTGCAGCTGGCACGTGTGAGCGCTGATCGCGAGCGCGCCTATTTCCGCACCGCCGTCGGCAGCGCGGTCGTGCTGCTGCTGGCTGGTGTGGTGTCACAACTGCTCCGCCGCGCCGCCAGCCAGCAGGAAGCCCTGGTCGCCAGCGAGCAGCGCCATCGCTCCTTCTTCGAGAAGAACGTGTCGGTCAAGCTGGTCATCGATCCGGAGGATGGCTGCATCGTCGATGCCAACCCCGCGGCGCTACGTTATTACGGCTATCCGCGCGAAACACTGCTGGGCCTGCGCATGAGCGATCTCAACGGTCTGTCACCCGAGCAGGACCGCCTCGAAATGCACAAGGCCCTGCACGAGGAGCGCATGTTCTTCACCTTCCGTCATCGCCTGGCTAACGGCGACACGCGGGATGTGGAGGTGTATTCCGGACCGGTGGAAGTCGACGGTCGGACGATGCTGTATTCCATCGTCCACGACGTCACCGCCCGCCGCGAACTGGAACTGCGCCTGGCGGCCAGTGAAGATCTCCATCGCAACCTGTTCTTGACCGTCGCCGACGGCATCACGGTCATGGATCGGGATGGCAGCGTTGCAGCCTGGAACGAGGCAGCCCTGTCCATCCTCGGCGTGGACATCGACGGAATGCGCGCACGCAGCTATCTGATGTACCAGGTGGACGGCACGCAGCTGGCGCTCAGCGACTATCCGTCTTCCCGGGCGGCCCGCGGCGAGTTTGTCGATCACCAGCTCTACGGCGTGCAACACCTCGATGGCCGGCGCGTGTGGATCAGCGTCAGCAGCCGTCCGCTGCGCGTCGGAGGGGCGATGGAAGGTGCCGCGGCGGTACTGTCGCTCTCCGACATCACCAAGCTGGTGGAGGCCGAGGAATCCCTGCGGGTGGCCGAATCGGTCTTCGAGGTGGCCAGCGAAGGCATCATCGTCACCGATGCGGAGAATCGCATCATCGCCGTGAACCCCGCATTCTCCGTGCTCACCGGTTACGAACACGACGAAGTGGTCGGCAGAAGACCGTCGGTGCTCGCATCCGGCATCCACGATGCAGGCTTCTACAACAGCATGTGGCAGCGCCTCGATCAGGACGGACGCTGGGAGGGCGAGATCAGCAACCGGCGCAAGGACGGGCGTCTTTACATTTCGTGGTTGCGCATCAACGTGGTGCCGGAGCGACTCGGCCGCGGCAGGCGTTACGTGGGGCTGTTCAGCGATATCACCGACCGCAAGCGTGAGGCCGATGCGGTCTGGCGCCAGGCCAACTTCGACGCCCTCACCGGCCTGGCCAACCGCAAGCTCCTCGAAGACCGCCTCCAGCAGGCCATTGCCCGCGCCCATCGCAACCATACCTCGGTGGCGGTCCTGTTCATCGACCTGGACCGCTTCAAGCCGATCAACGACAAGTACGGCCATGCCGCCGGCGATGAGCTGCTGCGCCAGGTGGCCCGCCGCCTCGAGAACTGCCTGCGCGACGAAGACACCGTGGCCCGCCTTGGCGGGGACGAGTTCATCGCCGTATTGCCCGACCTGCAGATCGCCGATTTTCCGAATCGGGTGGCCGAGAAGATCGTCTCGGTACTGAGCGAACCCCACCGCCTGGGCGCCCATATCGTCGATGTATCCTGCAGCGTCGGGGTCAGCCTCTTCCCCGCCGACGGTGACAACCCGGGCAAACTGATCGCCGCTGCCGATGCCGCCATGTATGGCGCCAAGCAAGCCGGACGCGGCACCTGGCAGCGGGTCTAGGCCCGCATCCTTCCCTGTCCGGCAGCGCTCAACGAGCGACGGTCGTCCGGCTCGCCGGCAGCACGACGGTAAAGGTGGAGCCACAGCCCGGCGTGCTGTCGACCTCGATACGCCCGCCGTGACGCTCGACGATGCCGTAGCACAGGGACAGACCCAGTCCGGTCCCCTTGCCCACCGGCTTGGTCGTGAAGAAAGGATCGAAGATGCGGGCCAGGTTCTCGGCAGCGATGCCGGCACCGGTATCGCTAACGGCGATCCGCACCGTGTCCCCCTCCGCACGGGTCCGGATGGTGATCGTGCCATGCGTCTCGATGGCCTGAGCCGCATTGACCAGCAGATTCATGAAGACCTGATTGAGTTGGGACGGTAGGCACTCCACCAGTGGCAGCTCGCCATAGTCGCGTACCACATCGGCCTTGTACTTGATCTCGTTGCGCACCACGTTGAGGGTGCTGTCGATGCAACTGTGGAGATTGGCCCACTCCCAGACGTTTTCCCCGACCCGCGAGAAATCGCGCAGATCCTGCACGATCACGCGGACCCGTTCCGTGCCCTCCAGCGACTCCTCGATCAGCGGCGCCATGTCAGTCCGCAGAAAATCGATGTCCGCCGCGCGCCTGGCCTGCTGCACCCGGACCGCCATCTCCGGGTCGGCCTGCAGGCGCGCGTCGCAGGATTCATAGACGGCCAGCAGCTCCAGCAGCTTCGCCGCGTAATCCTTCAGGGTGCCGAGGTTGGAATTGACGAAGCAGATCGGATTGTTGATCTCGTGGGCCACGCCCGCTGCCAGCTGGCCGATGGAGGCCAGCTTTTCCGACTGCAACAACTGGCAATGGGCATCCTCGAGCTTGCGGATCAGTATCTTCTGCTCCTCCTTCTCGCCCTCGAGCGCCGCCTGTGTCAGCTTGTGCTCGTCGATCTCCCGCTCCATCCGTGCCTTGGCCTGCTGCAGTTCCCGGTTCATCGCCTCGTTCTTGCGCAGCGCTATCTCCAGTTCCTGGGTCCGCCGGCGGACCTGTTGCTCGAGCAGCAAGGTGTTCTGGAACATGCCGAAGCTGCTGGTCTGCGAGTTCATCGACTGCTCGGCACGCTTGATCAAGGCAGCCACCACCTTGTTCAGGCGCACGATCTCCGCCTGCAGGGCTTCCTCGCCCTGGCATTCCCGATGCTCAGCCATGGCCGCGCTCCCGACATTCACCGATTGCCAGCCCGGTCAGGGTCTGATTCACATGCACGCCCCAGAACTGTTCGCCATAGGTGCAGAAACCGACGAAATGCTCTCGCCGGTAAGCCTCGTCCACCGCGGCCTTGAGCCCCCGCTGCACCATCTCCAGGTTGCGCAGAACGCAATCGAAGCCCAGCACCAGCTGCGGCTCGCCCAGTGCATCGTGAATGCCCTGACAAGTCTCCCGCAGGTTGGCCAGCAGATCGGTACTGCGCGCCACGCGAAAAACCAGACCCTCTTCGACGGCACAGTAGAAGGTCAGACTGCCGTCCTGATTGACACTGCGGATCGCGCGCACGTAGTCCGAGCCATTGATGACCACCACCACCGGCGCCGCGGCGAAGGCATCGGGGCGCAGATCCTCGACGCTGACGCCGGCGATCCGGGCGTACTCGCCGGCGGCCGGCAAACCGTTGATCTCCGTCACGACCCGCCGGCCCGCATCGGCCGCAGTCACTACCAGGCGTTCGTCCAGGCATTCGAAATGCTGGGTCTTGAAGACATGCACCGGACAGTCGGTGTGGGCCACCAACAGCACCGCAGCGTCCTCATGGAACACACCATCGAAATAGACCTGGGTCCTGGTAAAGCACAGATCGTCGCCGGCCGATCCGCCCACCAGCGGCAGATTGCCGATACCGTCCTGGAAAGCCCGCGCAACCAGCTCTTCGCGGACCGACAGACCATCCACCAGCATCAGCGCGAAGCCGTTGCGCCGGGCCCCGTCACGGGCCTCCAGGGTGTCGTACAAGGAATAGGCGAAGCGTCGCCCGGCATCCAGATCGAAATCGGCAAGTCCGGTCAGCAAGGCCGCCAGCGCGGTGAAGTGCTTGCCCGGGAAGCTCGCCCCGGCGAGGCTCCTGTCCCGGTAACCGGCCGGACCGATCTCCCCGGCGGTCGTACAGCCCACCACCGTGACGCCGTGGAAGCAGGCCCGCATTTCTGCCGCCAGCGCTTCCAGGTCATAGTGGCTCGAGCAGAAGAACAGCACGAACGACATGTCCGGCTGCACGACCCCCGCGTGGAACTCACGCACGGCCTCGGCGGCATCGACGGCACAGGAGTGGGCGGAACGACAGACTTGAACGGCATCCATAGACGGCTTCTCTCGACAGCAAGGGCCCCGATGCGCCTCGCCGCAGCACTCTGCCGGAAGCCCGCGGGATTGGGAAGGGCGTATTACTCGCTGGTTTCCGACAGTCGCGAAGCCATGTGCTGGGTGATAATCAGCTTCCCCGGCCAAATGCCCGGTACTCGACACCCGCCATGATCGCCCGCAAGTATCTCTATCTCATCGCACTGGCCCGGGAGAAGCACTTTGGCCGCGCAGCCGAAGCCTGCCACGTTTCCGCCTCAACCCTGTCGGCCGCCATCCGTGACATCGAGAATGAGCTGGGCGTCACCATCGTCGAGCGCGGCCAGCAGTTTTCCGGTCTGACCGTGGAGGGCGAGCGAGTGCTCGAATGCGCGCGCCAGATGGCTGCCAGGACTGAAGGACTGCACCAGGAGCTGGCACAACTGCAGGATGGCCTGTGCGGCCGCCTACGGCTTGGCGTCATACCCACCGCGCTCACCGCCGTTGCCACCCTTACAGCCCCCTTCGCGCGCCGCCATCCGCACGTGGACATCGAAGTCCTGTCGATGAGCACCCAGCAAATCCTCGCCGGCCTGCGCAGCTTTGAGCTGCATGGCGGCATCACCTATCTGGAGACGGCGACCAGCGACCTGTCGGCCACGCCCCTGTGGCGCGAGAACCACGTTCTAATCACCCCTGCGGGCGGCCCCTTCGAGCGCCGGGAATGGGTGACCTGGCAAGAAGCGGCAGAGCTTCCCCTGTGCCTGCTGCCTCCCAACATGCACAACCGCCAGACCATCGACAGCGTATTTGCCACCATCGGCCACAAGCCGCAGCCGACGCTCGAAACGGACTCCATCGTCAGCATCCTGGCCCACGTGGGGGCTGGCCACTGGTCGAGCATCGTTCCGCGCGCCGTGCTGGACCTGATCGGCGTCCCCAACGGCATTCGCGCTTACGACCTGCGCGAGCCGGTCGTGGAATGGGCCACCGGCCTCCTCCTGCTCAACCGCCCACAGCGCTCACCGATGGCAGACGCCCTGCAGGCCGAAGCGCTTCGCCTGGAACACTGAGCACCGACGGCGCAGCGCCAACCAAAAAACACGAAGCCCCTGCCGGTTTCCCGGACAGGGGCTTCGTCATCGACAGCCGGGCCAGGCCCGGCATATCGAGAAGGTCTTACACCTCGACGGTATCGGCAACTTCAACGAAGGCCGGAATCTGGTCGAAGTTCATGTAGCGGTACACATCGGCCGCCTTGGCGTTAACCGCCTGAACCTTTTCCTGGTATTCGGCGACGGTCGGCAGGCGGCCCAGCAGGGCAGCGATGGCGGACAGTTCGGCCGAAGCCAGGTACACGCGGGTGTCGATACCCAGGCGGTTCGGGAAGTTACGGGTCGAGGTGGACACCGCGGTGGAACCCTTGCGGATCTGCGCCTGGTTGCCCATGCACAGCGAGCAGCCCGGCATTTCCATGCGGGCGCCGGCCTTGCCGAGGACGCTGTAGTAGCCTTCTTCGGTCAGGATCAGCGCGTCCATCTTGGTCGGCGGAGCGATCCACAGACGGGTCGGGATGTCGGACTTGCCGTCCAGCACCTTGCCCGCAGCGCGGAAGTGGCCGATGTTGGTCATGCAGGAACCGATGAACACTTCGTCGATCTTGTCGCCGGCGACTTCGGACAGCACCTTGACGTCGTCCGGGTCGTTCGGGCAGGCCAGGATCGGCTCGGTCACGTCGGCCAGGTCGATCTCGATCACGGCGGCGTACTGGGCGGCGGCGTCGGCCTTCAGCAGGGTGCCGTTGGCGATCCACTCTTCCATGGCCTTGATGCGGCGCTTCAGGGTGCGGGCATCTTCGTAGCCTTCCGCGATCATCCACTTCATCAGGGTGATGTTGGAACGCATGTACTCGACGATCGGCTCCTTGTTCAGGGCCACGGCGCAGGCAGCGGCAGAACGCTCGGCAGCGGCGTCGGACAGCTCGAAGGCCTGTTCGACCTTCAGATCCGGCAGGCCTTCGATTTCGAGGATGCGGCCGGAGAAGATGTTCTTCTTGCCCTTCTTCTCGACGGTCAGCAGGCCGGCCTTGATGGCGTACAGCGGGATCGCATTGACCAGATCGCGCAGGGTGATGCCGCGGGCGGTGGCGTCGGCCATCGTGCCCTTGAAGCGCACCAGCACGGATTCCGGCATGTCCAGCGGCATCACGCCGGTGGCAGCGGCAAAGGCAACCAGGCCGGAACCGGCCGGGAAGGAAATGCCGATCGGGAAGCGGGTGTGGGAGTCGCCACCGGTGCCGACGGTATCCGGCAGCAGCAGGCGGTTCAGCCAGGAGTGGATCACGCCGTCGCCCGGACGCAGCGCAACGCCGCCACGGGTGGAGATGAAGGACGGCAGCTCGCGGTGCATCTTGACGTCCACCAGCTTCGGGTAGGCGGCGGTGTGGCAGAAGGACTGCATCACCAGGTCGGCGGAGAAGCCGAGGCAGGCCAGATCCTTCAGTTCGTCGCGGGTCATCGGGCCAGTGGTGTCCTGGGAGCCGACGGTGGTCATCTTCGGTTCGCAGTAGGTGCCCGGCAGGATGCCCTTGCCTTCCGGCAGGCCACAGGCACGGCCGACCATCTTCTGGGCCAGGGAGTAACCGGTGCCGGCATCGGCCGGGTTCTGCGGCAGGCGGAACAGGGTGGACGGCGGCAGGCCCAGGGCTTCGCGAGCCTTGGTGGTCAGGCCACGACCGATGATCAGCGGGATACGGCCGCCAGCACGGACTTCGTCGAGGATGACCAGGGTCTTGAGCTGGGACTCGGCGATCACGGCGCCGTTCTTGAGCGCGGTGACCTTGCCGGTGGCGTCGTCAACCTTCAGCTCGATCTCGTCGCCCATGTCCATCTGACCGGCGTCGATTTCGATCGGCAGTGCGCCGGCATCTTCCATCGTGTTGAAGAAGATCGGGGCGATCTTGGAGCCCAGGCAGACGCCGCCGAAACGCTTGTTCGGAACGTAGGGGATGTCTTCGCCGGTGAACCACAGCACGGAGTTGGTGGCGGACTTGCGGGAAGAACCGGTACCGACCACGTCACCGACGTAGGCGATCAGGTTGCCCTTGGCGGCCAGGCCTTCGAGCTGCTTCAGCGGGCCGCGGGAGCCCGGCTCGTCGGCTTCGATGCCCGGACGCGGGTTTTTCAGCATGGCCAGCGCGTGCAGCGGGATGTCGGGACGGGACCAGGCATCCGGAGCGGGCGACAGGTCGTCGGTGTTGGTTTCGCCGGTGACCTTGAAGACGGTCAGCTTCTGGCTGGCGGGAACAGCGGGACGGGAGGTGAACCACTCGGCGTCGGCCCAGGACTGGATCACGGCCTTGGCGTTGGCGTTGCCCTTGTCGGCGAGTTCCTTGACGTCATGGAAGAAGTCGAAGACCAGCAGGGTCTTCTTGAGGCCTTCGGCAGCCACGGCGCCCACTTCGGCATCGCCCAGCAGATCGATCAGGGGCTTGACGTTATAGCCGCCCAGCATGGTACCCAGCAGCTCGGTGGCCTTGGCGCGGGACACGAGGCCAACGGACAGCTCGCCCTTGGCAACCTTGGCCAGGAATTCGGCCTTCACCTTGGCGGCGTCGTCCACGCCGGCGGGAATACGGTAGGTCAGCAGTTCCACCAGGAAAGCTTCTTCGCCGGCCGGCGGGTTCTGCAGCAGCTCGACCAGAGCTTGGGTTTGCTGCTTCGACAGGGGCAGCGGCGGGATACCGAGGGCAGCGCGCTCGGCAACATGCTGACGATAGGCTTCAAGCATGGATACATCCTTCCTAGACGGTGGTTACGTGACTGTGGTGCTGATGCGCGCGACCGGACGATGCAGACCCGGGGCGCCTCTCCCTAACCGACTGGCACCATTGTTATGAATGACCAGGGCCAAGTCTTATATATATTATATTTTATTTCTCTCAGGATTGTGCGCCTGCACCAATCCAATTTTGCAGGCCGATTGCACTTCCCCCGCCGCCATCACCTGTTGAAACAGGCGGCCAGTGCATCCTCGACAGCCTTGAAGGTGATCGGCTTGATCAGCAGCTCGTCGAAGCCGGCGTTCAACAGACGCTGCTTTTCATCGGGCAGCGCATGGGCAGTATAGGCAATGACCGGAAGACCGCTGAAACGTGGGTCGGCCCGCAGCACGGCCAGCACCTCCTCGCCGGACATGCCGGGCATGCTGATGTCGAGCAGGACGATGTCGAAGGCGCCTGCCGCGAGCTTGGCGAGGGCTGCCGGACCGTCCTCCGCCTCCTGGGCCTGCAGCCCCAGGCGGCCGAGGAAGGCGACCGCGAGGCGCCGGTTGATGGCGTTGTCGTCGACAACGAGGACTTTTTTTTGCTCGGGAGACAGCTCACTCATGGATGAATCAGGAGCCGGGCTCCTGCACAGGAAGATGAAAGGTGAAGGTCGAACCTGCGCCGACCCTCGACGTCACGGACAAGCCACCGCCCAGAAGATGGGCCAGCTCCCGCGCGAGGGCCAGGCCAAGGCCCGATCCGCCGTGATCGCGGGTCACGAAATGGTCGAGTTGCCGGAACCTCTCGAAGACGAGTTCCAGCGCTTCGGGCGGAATACCGCGACCGGTATCGAAGACGGCAAAGGCGAGCTGGGCACCCTCCCGACTGACCCGCAGACCGATTTTGCCATTTTCGGTGAACTTCACCGCATTGTTCAATAGATTGTTCAGGATCTGGCGAACCCGCAGCGCGTCGGTATGGACCGTCGCGGGCAGATCGGCGGCCAACTCCAGCTCCACCTCCAGCCCCTTCGCCCGCGCGTGGGCCCGGTGTGCGCCGACCAACTCGCTGGCGAGACGTGCCACATCCACATCCAGGGGCTTGAGCTCGATCCCGCCGGCCTCGATCTTGGCCAGATCCAGGATGTCGTTGACGATGTTGAGCAGATGCTCGCCCGAACTGTGGATGGTGGCCGCAAACTCCCGCTGATCGGGCTCCGTCAATTCCAGACGCAGCAACTCGGAATAGCCGAGGATGCCGTTCAGCGGCGTGCGCAGCTCGTGGGACATGCTGGCAAGGAATTCCGATTTCAGCCGATACGCCTCCTCCGCCTTGCTGCGCGCCTCTTCCGAGCGCTGGAAGGACTCCTGCACCGTGTCGGCCATGCGGTTGAAGGAGCGGGCCAACTGCCCCATTTCGTCATCCGAATGCACCTCCAGCCGATGGGACATCTCACCGGTCTCGAAACGGCCGAGCCCCTGGATCATGTCGGTGATGCGCCGGGTGATGAACTGGGCCATCCAGATCGCCACCACGATCACCAAGCCTCCCATCATCAGGGTAGACAGGCCCAGGGCCGTCGCCGTTTCGGCCAGGTTTCGCCCGATGGATTCGAGCAGTCCCTGGCGCCGGGCCTGAAAGTCCCGGTCCCGCTCGGCAATGGTCGCGCCGATGCGCTTGGCCGACTCGGTGGCCGCGCGGTGGAAGTCATCCACGTTGGCACCAATGGTCACAAAACCGAAGCCCTGCGGCGTCCGGCCGTACTGGCCGGTGTAATAGGGGATGGCGGCGGCGGTCGTGAGCTTCCAAAGCCCTGAGAAGAAGATCTCGAAAGAGCCTGAGCCCCCCTTTTCCGTCAGTTGGTTCCACCCCGTGCACTGGGGGGAAAAATTCAGATAGCGACAGTCCAGCGCCACCGTGCCGGCCTTGATCTGCGCCGCAGCCGGTTTCTTCTTCAAGGACTGTCCGTCGAAAGGCTTCACCCCGGCCAGAAAATCCTGGGCCGACTTGCCGGATGCCTGCCAGGCCTCGTACAGGGATTGGTCCAGCCAGGACACCACCGGCTTTCCAGTGGCGGGATCGTAGCCGGGGATGAAGTAGTCCCGTGGATGGGAAATCGCCCGGCTCTTGTGATCCCACATGAAGGCGTAATTGCCGACGATGGCATCGCCGATCTGTGTGTAGCGGCGATCCGTAGGGCTGAGCCGGTCGGTGAACTGGCGGATATGGTCATGGTCGAGCGCCAGCGTCACATACCCCGTCACCTTGCCCCCCTTCAGCACCGGCATCGCCCAGCGCACGATGGCGCGGAAGCGCTTGCCGACCGGGTTTTCCGTACCCGCATAAGCAGACTCCTCCGGTCTGAAATCGACACCGGCCTTGCGCGCGCTTTCCGGAAGGTATACGCCGATCACCCGGCTGCCCACGTAGGCGCCGATCACCTCGGAAACGTAGATCTCACCCGGCTTCAAGCGTTTGAGCTCTGGCCAGTAGCGCTCGGCCTTGAGGAAGGTGCCCTCGGGTCGGCTCACGTCCCGCAGACCGGGCTGGGTCAGCGGCCCCGTCGTGACCTTGACGCGCTCCCGTCCCTGAGTGTCGACAAAACTCATTTCGACGAACAGCGGGCGCCGCTCGGGAACGCCGAGCAATTCGGGCGGCCGCGCGCTGAAGGCCTTGGCGTTGTCGCCAAGAGCCTGACGCGGATCGGCCGCCAGCCTGGCATCAGCCGTTTCGGGCTCGACGGGCTCCCAGCGCTTCTGGTCCGCGGAAAGCTGCCAACGGCCATGCCCATAAAGCGTGCGACTGCGGTGGGCCAGGAAACGGCGGTAGGCCTCAGCATCGGGGGTCAGCTCGGCTGCCTGGCGCACGTCGGAATCCCGGTCATAGAGGAAAGCCGCCACCGCCCGGGCCGTGTCGGTGGTCAGCCGCTCCATGCCCTCCCGGGCCCGATCGTCGAGGGCTTTGATGGCATCGCCGGTGGCCGCATCGCCCACCTGCTTGACGGTCGCCAGCATGGCTTCCGCCATGGCTTCCGCCTGGCCGCTGACGCTCTGGCCAAGCTTCTGGGCCATGCTCCATGCGAGCAGGGCCAGCAGTACCAATGGAACCACCTTGATGACCACGAAGATCGCGATCAATTTGGCGCGGATCCCCTTCATCCACGTTCCGAGCGCCATGCCCCTCCCCACTGCCGACGCGTCATTGCAGGACCGCCGGCCACCCCGTTATCAATCGGATATTTTTTTGATACTCCGGGCTTATCGGCCCGTACCCGGAAATCTCAAGCGCGAAGACCTCGGGCCGGCCATCTTGCCGCAGAGACGGAATCCCGCCGAGAATATCCGGCCCCGTTCATGAACTTTTCCCCCGCTCATGCCTTCCTGCCCTTGCGGCTCTCCGGCCGACCATGCCGCATGCTGCGGCCCCTACATCGCGGGCCGCTCTGCCGCTCCCACCGCCGAAGCGCTGATGCGTTCCCGCTACACCGCCTTCACGCTCGGCGACGAGGCCTACCTGCGCGCCACCTGGCATCCGGATTTCCTGCCCCCCGACCTGCATCTGGCCGACGACCCTCCCACCAAATGGCTGGGGCTGGAGGTGAAGCGTCACGAACAACAGGATGCGGAGCACGCCATCGTCGAATTCGTGGCGCGTTACAAGATCGGCGGACGGGCCCACCGCCTGCATGAGACCAGCCGCTTCGTGCGCATCGACGGACGCTGGCTGTATACGGACGGCGACATCCATCCACGCTGAAATCGGCACTGAGAATGAAAAACGCCCCTGCGCGCCGGGGCCCTGGATTCATATCGCGCCGAGGTCCGCAACACTGACGGAATAAGACCATCGTCAGTCCAAAACGACCATCCCTCCATTCCGCGGGCACAAACAACAAAGGGGCGATACGCTCGCCCCTTTGCCAGACCGGAAATCCCGGTTTTTACACGGCTGCTACGACATCCGCGGCAATCAGCTCGATGGTTTCGCCGGCAAAATCCACACGCTGGCCTGGTCGTAGCTTGGCCCGCTTGCGGTTCTCGATATCCCCGTCAACGAACACGTCGCCGTCCGCCACGCGCTGCTTGGCCTCGCCACCGGAACCGCACAGGCCCACGGCCTTCAGGAGCTGGTCGAGCTGGATGAATTCGCCTTCGACGGAGAAACGAATGGTCATGGTGACACCCCTTGCGTGTGTTAAGGAAATGTTGCTGTCGACAAGGATTGTGTCAGAGCCCGATCGCGCCGCCAAGCGGCTTGAGCAAGCCCGGGCTCACTCGCCGAGCGGCGCCATTCCATGCCGCCGGCGGGCCCGCGCACAGCCTTCCTCTCCGATGTTCAGCGCCGCGTAGGGCGAGAAATCCCGGCACGGGCCGGGGCGCTTTTCGTAGATCGTGCACTTCACCTCGCGCCCCACCTCGCCAGCCAACGCGATGCAGCGCGGCTCCGCTTCATCGGTGCCGCGCATGCGCACCAGCGTCGCGGTGAGCGGCACCGTCAGCGCCACCGGCACGCAGCCGCCGGGCGTGGTTTCCAGATCGGCGATATGGAAATCCACCCGGAAGCTGGCGCAGCAGGCGCCGCAGCTCAGGCAGGGATCAGCCACGGCTCAGTTCGCTCCGCAGCACTTCTTGTATTTCTTGCCGCTGCCGCAGGGACAGGGTTCGTTGCGGCCCGGACCGCTCTTCGCAGCGCCCATCGCTGCACTCACAGCCACAGGCTGCGGCGCCGGCAGGCCGAGCGCACGCCAGTTCTGGTAAAGATGCTGGACCGCAAAGCCCTTCTCTTCCAGTTCGGCCAGTTGTGTCTCCACATCGGCCGGCACAGCCACCTCTTCCTCGTCCCCAAGAATAGTCTCCAGCAGCGCCTCGGCGATGGACGTATCGCCCACCTTGTCCGGCCACTCGGACGGCCACATTTCGAAGCCCTGCTCGAAGCCGTTGCTCCATTCCTCGCCGATGGCGGGGTCGTCGTCGCCCCCCTGGGCGTAGCAGAACGGCTGCCAGCCTTCGGCCTCGCCGTCCTCGTCACCCTCTTCATCGCCGATCATCTCGATCAGGTCGTTGTAGTAGCGCAGCACCAGCTCGATGGCCTTCTGCAAGGATGCGCCGGAGCCGAAGCCCACCTCACCCTCATCAGCGGTCCACACCGCCGGCAGCCAGTCCTCCACGGGGATGGGCAGCGGCGAGGCGACGATGGCGGCCAGGTAGCCGTCGAGCATCTCCATGTTCATGCAGTCGGCCGGCACTTCGTCCGACACCAGCAGTTCTTCAAGCTGCTCGAGTTCTTCTTCGGTCAGCGGGATGGATTGAGCGGTGGTCATTGCGGGGTTTCCTCCACGGTCGGTTGGCGATCGAGCTCCACCACACACCGGTAAAGGGTCTGGCCGGAATCCCGGTACTTGCGTTCGAATGGGGTCAGCGGCGACGGCGCCTCGAAGGACTCCCATGGCAGCTGGCGGCCGATCAGCAGCCCCAGCGCAATGGCGAATTCTTCCACATAAATGTTCCAGTTACTGCGGCACTCCAGCCGGCCGCCGAGGCGCGGCACGAAGGGAAAAACCGGGTGCGCATGCCAGCGCCGCGCCAGGTGGCCGATCTTCGGCCACGGGTTCGGATAAAGGATGTAATGGCGCGCCAGGCGGATGCCGGCATCCGCCATCAGGCGCCAGTAGTCCACCAGGTCGGCGCGCACGAAGATCATGTTCTTCGGCAGCAGCGCGTCCGGGTAGGGCTTCTTGCGGCTCAGGCGGTCTTCCGACTGGTCCACGCCGATCACCCAGTGATCGGGAAAGGCCCGCGCCAGCTGGATGGTGCTGTGGCCCACGCCGCAGCCGGAATCGAGGATCAGCGGCGCCTTGCCGTCCCAACCGGCCAGGCTGGCCTCGAAGGCCGCCTTGTTGTGGTCGAGGACGGGTTTGCGGAACTCGCAGCTGGCGTGCTTGGCCACCCGCTCGACGAGATGTTCATGGACGCCCTGCTGGGCGCTCTCGGGAATCTTTGAATTAGCGTACATCGGTTTGGGTCAGGCGGCGGCCTGCAGCAGCGGCACGCCATGGCGGCGCAGGACGTGGTCGACGGCCCGGCACTCGGGCTGGGCGCGCAGGTCCTGATAAAGAAGTTCGGCGGCGGGGAAATTGCGCCGCAGCATGTTGATCCATTGTTTCAGGCGGCCCGGCGCGTGGCGCGCCTCGACCTTCAGCTGCACACGCTCCCAAAAGTCGCCGATGAGGTGCAGCAGCTCGCTCCACTCCGCATCCCGGTCGGCCGGCACTTCGGCACCGGCGGCAATGCGTCGGGCCAGGAAGGGATCGGACACCGCGCCGCGGCCGAGCATCACGTCGTCCGCGCCGCTCACCGAACGGCAGCGTCGCCAGTCGTCCTCGCTCCACACCTCGCCGTTGGCCACCACCGGCAGCTTGACCACGTCGCGGATGCGGGCGATCCATTCCCAGTGGGCCGGCGGACGGTAGCCGTCGCGCTTGGTGCGGGCATGCACCACCAGGCCTTCGGCACCGCCGGCTTCCAGCGCCCGGGCGCAATCCAGCGCGAGGGAGGTGTCCTCCACGCCGAGGCGCATCTTGGCGGTGAAGGGAATGTGCCGTGGCACCGCCCGGCGCACCGCGCCGGCGATACGGTACAGGCATTCCGGATCGGCCAGCAGCATGGCACCGCCGCCGTGGGAATTGACGGTCTTGGCCGGGCAACCGAAGTTGAGATCGACGCCCGGCGGCGACAGCTCGCACAGACGGGCGGCGTTCTCGGCCAGCGCGGCCGGATCGCTGCCGAGCAGCTGGACCACCACCGGCGTGCCGCCGGAGGTGCGCCCGCCGTTATCGATCTCGGGGCTGATGCGGCGATAGGTGCGATGGGGCAGCAGGCTGCCGGAGGCCCGGACGAACTCCGTCACCGCGCCGTCGTAGCCGCCCACCTGGGTCAGCACGTCGCGCAGCAGGTAATCGGCCAGCCCCTCCATGGGCGCAAGCAACAGTCTTCCCATCTAATCCACACACACCGCTCACGGTCGAAGGGCGCGATTCTACGGCGAATCGGCAAGCAGATCCGAGGTTTTTCAAGCCCTTGCTGCGGAATAGGCGGCCCCCGTCGCAGTCAGTCTGCGGCGCCCTGCCCCACCGTTGTGGAACCGAGCCCCTGCGCCAGGTTGTGCTGCCGCGCCGCGTGCAGGTTGTGCAGCGTGATCTTGCGCACCTCGGCCTTGCTGGCCTCGATGTGGGAGCGCAGCAGGATGCTCGCCTGCGCCGCCTTGCGCTGAATCAGCAGGCGCAGCAACTGCGCGTGCTCGTCGTAGGTGGCCTGGATGCGCGCCGGGTTGGTGAAGTCCAGACGACGCACGATGCGGATCTTCTCGGTAACGTCCTGATGCACGGCGGCCATTTCCCGGTTGCCGGTGGCCAGCACCAGGCCCTGGTGGAAGGCTTCGTCCAGCGCGGCGACGCGGTTGCCGTCGGTGAGGCGCTCCGCCGGGTCCACCAGCCACACCTCGGTCAACGCCGCCAGGTCCACGCTCTGCGGCGCCTCGCAGATGCGGCTCACCGCCGCTTCTTCAAGGACGACGCGCAGGTCGTAGAGCTGGTCCAGGCGCTCGAAGTCGATGCTGCGCACGGACCAGCCGCTGCGGAAATACACCTGCAGGAAGCCCTCCCGCTCCAGGCGGTACAGCGCGCCGCGCACCGGCGTGCGCGACACCCCGTAGCGCTCGGCCACCTGGGTCTCGGTGAAGCGGTCCCCCGGCAGCAGGTGGAAGGAAAAGATCTCGTCCTTCAGCTGCTGGTAGATCCGGTTGGCGAGGGCGTTTTCCTTGGGTCGGCTGGTATTGCTGGAGTTGCCCATGGGCTCAGGTCAGCATGCTCACGTGGGCCGAGACGACCCGCCAGCCTTCCGGGAAGCGCACCCAGGTCTGGCTCTGGCGGCCGACCGGATCGCCGTCGCGCAGGAATTCCACGTCGGCGGTGGCGAAGTTCTCGTCGAAGGTGGTGATCACCAGGTTGCGCAGTTGTCGCGGCATGTTGGCGGGGGAAACGAAGTGCTCCCGGTACTTGCGGATGGCGTCGGCGCCGTAGTGGATCTCGGCGATGCCGAAGCGCACCGTGAGCGGATTGTCCCAGAAAAGGGCGTTGAGCACTGCCACGTCGTTGGCGATCAGCGCGGCTTCGTAACGCTCGAAGACAGCGCCCAGTTCGGCGAGCACATGGGGAAGATTGATGGCGGGCGCGCTCATGGATTCGCTTTCGAGGGTTCGAGGGCGGCCGTCAGCGCGGCCAGCGGGGCGCTCCAGCCGACGATGCCGCCCTGGGCGACGATCATGTCGATGGCGGCGGCCTTGAAGGCTGGAAAGTAGCTCGCGGTGGCGTCCTCGACCAGCAGGCAGTCGTAGCCCCGGTCGTTGGCCTCGCGCATCGTCGTCTGCACGCAGACCTCGGTGGTCACGCCGGCGAACAGCAAGTGGGTGATCCCTTTAAGTCGCAGGATCTCGCCCAGCGCGGTCGCGTAGAAGGCGCCCTTCCCTGGCTTGTCGATGACGATCTCGCCGGGCAGCGGTGCAACGGCCGGAAGGATGTCGTTGCCCGGCTCGCCGGCCACCAGGATGCGCCCCATGGGCCCCGTGTCGCCGATGCGCAGCGCTGCGTCGCCCCGCCCCCGCTTGGCCGGCGGACAGTCGGAAAGGTCGGGCCGGTGCGCTTCGCGGGTATGGATCACGGCGATGCCGTGGCGGCGGCAGGTATCGAGCAACGCGGCCACCGTCGGAACGATCGCGGCCAGCCGCGACACGTCGTTGCCCAGGCTTTCGCCGAAGCCGCCCGGCTCGATGAAGTCGCGCTGCATGTCGATGACGATCAGCGCCGTGCTGGCCGGCAGGAAGGTGAAACCGTAAGGCTGTGCGTCGATATGGATCATGGCGCTCATCTCCTCAATGGCCCGTTCCATGCCCGGCGCCGCCCGCCATGTGGCGGCCGATCTCCGCCACATCCACGTAACCGGCCAGCACCTGGTGGGCGATGCGCCCTTCCGACATCACCAGGATGCGGTCGGACAGTTCCAGCAGCTCGTCCAGATCTTCGCTGACCAGCAGGATCGCCGCGCCGTCGTTGCGGGCCTGATCGAGCCGGCGGTGGATCGCCTCGGTGGCGGCGAAGTCCAGCCCGAACACCGGGTTGGCGACGATCAGCAGGCGCACCGCGCCGGACAGCTCGCGGGCCAGCACGGCCCGCTGGACGTTGCCGCCGGACAGGTTCTCGATGGCCGCCGACGGGTCCGGTGGACGCACGCCGAAGGCCTCGATCCATTCCTTCGCCCGGCGCGTCAGCGCGCCGCGGCGCAGGAAGCGCAGGCTGAGCCAGCCGCCGGAGAACGGCGCGATGTCGAAATCCCGCAACCCCATGTTCTCCGCCACGCTCATGGTGGGAACGCAGGCATTGCGCAGGGGCTCCTCGGGCAGGCTGAAGACACCGTGGCGGCGCAGCTCGGCCCGCGTCGCGCCGTAGGTTTCGCCATCCACCCGCAGCGCCCCGCCGCGCGCGCTGCGCTGGCCGAGCAGCACCTCGATCAGCTCCTTCTGCCCGTTGCCGGCCACCCCGGCGATGCCGACGATCTCGCCGGCGCGCACCACCAGGTCCAGTTCGCGCACCGCCGGCATGCCTCGATCGTTGTCGGCGCACAGGCGGTCCACCGCCAGGCGGATTTCTCCCGTCTTGCGCTCCGGATCGGCGGCCCGCCGCCGCGGCGCAGTGGCAACGAAAACCGCGCTGCCGACCATCATCTCGGCCATGTCCTGGGTCGTCAGCTCCCCGACCTTGCCGCTCCCCGCCAGCTTGCCGCGCCGCAGCACCGTGACGCTGTCGCCGTAGGCGCTCACCTCGCGGAACTTGTGGGTGATCATCATCACCGTCAGGCGGCCGTCCCGCGTCATGCCGTGCAGCAGACCGAGCACCTCGTCGGCCTCGGCTGGGGTCAACACCGAGGTCGGCTCGTCGAGGATCAGCAGGCGCTGGCCCAGGTAGAGCTGCTTGAGGATCTCCAGCTTCTGCTTCTCGCCGGCGGCCAGGTCGGCCACCCGCGCGTTAAGGTCGAGGCGGAACGGCGTGCTGGCCAGAAAGGCCGCCAGCGCTGCCTTCTCCCGCCGCCAGTCGATACGCAATGGCAGATCGCCGCGGGCCAGCAGCAGGTTCTCGGCCACCGTCATGCCCGGCGCCAGCGTGAAGTGCTGGTAGACCATGCCGATGCGCAGGCGCTGGGCGTCCCGCGGGCTGCGGATGGCCTGCTCACGGCCATCCACCAGGAAACTGCCCTCCTCCGGCGGGTGGTAGCCGACCAGGCATTTCACCAGCGTGCTCTTGCCGGCGCCGTTCTCGCCGAGCAAGCAGTGGAAGCTGCCGGCCTCCACCTTGAGGGACACCTCGTCGAGGGCCGTCAGCGCGCCGAAGCGCTTGGTGACCCGGTAGGCCTCGACGGCCGCACCGCGGTCCTGCACATCGGCTGCCAGCAGCGTATGGGTGAGCGCGTCCATGGCCCTACTCCAGCGCCGCCAGCAAGGTGCTGGAATCGGCCACCGCGCCGAACACTCCGCCCTGCATCTTGATCATCTTGAGCGCCGCCAGGTGGTTGCCATGGTCGGTGGCGCCGCAGCAGTCCTCCAGCAGCAGGCACTCGAAGCCCATGTCGTTGGCGTCGCGCATGGTGGTGTGCACGCACACGTCGGTGGTGATGCCGGTCAGGATGATGTTGCGGATACCCCGCGTGCGCAGGATCAGCTCCAGGTCGGTGGCGTAGAACGAGCCCTTGCCCGGTTTGTCGATGACCACCTCGCCGGGCAGCGGCGCCAGCTCGGGAATGATCTCCCAGCCCGGCTCGCCGCGTACCAGGATGCGCCCGCAGGGCCCGGCGTCGCCGATGCCGGCGCCGATGCGCCGGGAGCGCCAGCGCTTGTTGGGCGGCAGGTCGGCCAGATCCGGACGGTGCCCCTCGCGGGTATGGATGATGAAGAAGCCCAGGCTGCGCAGACGCGCCAGCACCGCCTTGATCGGCTCGATCGGCGCGCGGGTCAGGGACAGGTCGTAACCCATCTTGTCCACGTAGCCGCCGACGCCGCAGAAGTCGGTCTGCATGTCGATGATGATCAGCGCGGTGTTGGCCGGCGTCAGGTCGCCGTTCCAGGGCCAAGGATAGGGATCGGCTTCGAGGTGGAAAGCGGTCATGCTTGAAGCTCCTGCCAGGGTTGTCATGGATTCAGCGCTGGGTGAAGGACAGCTCGCCGGGCGCGCCGGCCAGGGTCTGCCCCGGCGTCCAGCTGGCCGCCATCAGGGCCAGGGTCAGCACATAGGGCGCCGCGTTGAAGAGGTAGTAGCCGGCCGTGATGCCCTGCGACTGCAAGGCGGGGCCGAGGGCACCGGCAGCGCCGAACAGCAGTGCCGCCAGCGCACAGCGCAGCGGATTCCAGCGGGCGAAGATAACCAGCGCCACCGCCATCAGCCCCTGCCCGCTGGACAGGCCTTCGTTCCAGCTGCCCGGGTAATAGAGGGACAGAAAGGCACCGCCGACGCCGGCCAGGAAACCGCCGGCCGCCGTCGCCCCGATACGGATCGGCACCACCGGGTAGCCCAGCGCCCGCGCCGCCGCCGCGTTGTCACCGACCAGGCGTAGCGCCAGCCCCCAGCGGCTCGCCCGGAAGGCCCAGTGCAGCAGGCCCGCCAGCGCCAGCCCGACGGGCAGCAGCACGTTGATGCGCAGTGCCGAGCGGATCTGTTCATCGTCGCTCCACGCCCCCAGTTCCACGGACGGCAGCATCGGCGCCTGGGGCTGGATCAGCGGCTTGCCGAGGAAGAAGGCCAGCCCAGTGCCAAACAGCATCAGCGCGATGCCGACGGCGATGTCATTCACCTTGGGCAGTGAACACAGGCCACCGTGCAACAGCCCCATCAGCACCCCGCACAGCCCGGCGGCCAGCACGCCCAGCCACGGCGAGCCGGTGAGCAGCGAAACGCCGTAGCCACCCATCGCACCCAGCACCAGCGTGCCCTCCAGGCCCAGGTTGATGCGCCCGGATTTCTCGGTGATGCATTCCCCGAGGCTGACGAACAGGAAGGGCGTGCTGACCCGCAGGGCGCCGCCCAGCAGGGCCAGCGCAAGACTGCCGAAGGCCAGACCGTCAGTGGTTTCAGACACGGCGGACTCCTTTCCGGTTGAGAGTTTCGAAAGCCAGCAGCGCCACGAACAGCGCGCCCTGCAACACCAGCACGGCGGCGTCGGGCAGATCCAGGCGCCGCTGCAGCAGGCTGCCGGACGCCCCGATGCCACCCACCAGGATGGCCCCGGCGACGATGCCCAGCGGGTTGTGGCGGGCGGCGAAGGACACCAGGATGCCGGCGTAGCCGTAACCCGCCAGCAGCGAGGCGTTGGCGCTGCCATGCACCGCAGCCACTTCGAGCATCCCCGCCACGCCGGCCGCGCCGCCGCCGAGGAAGCAGGCCGCGATCAGCAGCGTACCGACCGGCAGGCCGGCCATCAGCGCCACCCGCGGATTGCCGCCGACGACGCCGACCGAGAAGCCGAACACCGTACGCCGCAACAGGAACCACGCCGCCGTGCAGGCCAGCACGCCCCACACCAGGCCCCAATGCACTTCCAGGCCCGGCAGCAGACCGATCAGCACCGCCTCGGGCAGCGGCGGCGTCGAAGGCTTGTTGAGGCTGGCCGGATCGCGCAAGACGCCTTCGACCAGAAAATTGAACAACGCGATGCCGATGTAGGAGAGCAGCAGGCTGGAGATGGTCTCGTTGATGCCCCGCACGTGGCGCAGCCAGGCCGACGCTGCGATCCACGCCCCACCGGCCACGAAGCCCGCCAGCGCCATCAGCAGCTGCACCGGCAGGGCCGGCCAGCCGGCGGTCAGGGACGGCACCATCGCCGCGGCAAGCGCGCCCAGCGCCAACGCCCCTTCCCCGCCGATGATCACCAGCCCGGCGCGGGCCGGCAGGGCCACACAGAGCGCGGTTAGCATCAGCGGCGCGGCGCGCGCCAGGGTGTTCTGCCACGCGAAGGCCGAACCGAAGGCGCCCTCCACCACCAGCCCCAGCGCCTCCGGCGCCTCGAAGCCCTGGGCCGCCAGGAAGGCCGCGAACAGCAGTGCGGCTGCCAACGCCGCGGCAGTAAAGGGCGCCAGCGGCGCAACGGCGTGCATGACCCGGTTCATGGCGGCCTCCATGGCTCAGACCTGCCCTATCACGCCGTCGACCAGGTAGTTCATGCTCTCCAGCAAAGGGTCCTGCTGGCCGAGCACCTTGCCGGCGGCAATCACTGTCTTGCCGGTGTTATCCACCAGCGGCCCCTTGAAGATCGGGAAATCACCCTTCAGCATCGCCGCCTTGACCGCCTCGGACTTCTTCTTCGCTTCGGCCGACACCGCCGGCCCGAAGGGCGATGGCTTGACGAAGCCGTCCTTCAGCCCGCCGCGCAGGAAATTGACCATCGGCTTGCCGTCGAGGGTCGCCTTGACGATCTGCGTATACGGTGTCTGCCAGTCCCACTCGGCGCCGGTCAGGTAGCCCTTGGGTGCCAGGCGGGCCTGGCTGGCGTGGTAGCCACAGCTGTACACGCCGCGGCGCTCGGCGGTCTCGACGATGACCTTGGGGCTATCCACGTGACAGGTCAGCACATCCACGCCCTGGTCGATGAGGCTGTTGGCGGCCTCGGCCTCCTTGACCGGCAGCGACCAGTCGCCAGTGAAGATCACTTTCACCGTCGCCTTCGGGTCCACCGAACGCGCACCGAGCAGGAAGGCGTTGATGTTGCGCAACACCTGCGGAATCGGCTTGGCGGCGATGAAACCGAGTTTCTTGCTCTTGCTCGCCGAGGCCGCGGCGATGCCGTCGAGGTACTGGCACTCGTCGATGTAACCGAAGAAGCTGCCGACGTTCTTCGGGTGCTTGCCCGCGGTCCACAGCCCGCCGCAGTGGGCGAAGCGCACGTTCGGGTATTTCTCGGCCATCTTCAGCACATGGGGATCGAAGTAACCGAAGGAGGTGGCGAAGATCAGGGAGGCCTTGTCCTGGTTGATCATCGCCTCCATGGTCTTCTGCACGGCCACCGTCTCCGGCACCTTCTCTTCCTCCACCACCTTCACGCCGGGCATCTTCTTGAGGGCTGCGACCGCCTGGGCCTGGGCCTGGTTGTAGCCGAAGTCGTCCCGCGGGCCGACATAGATCACGCCGACCACCAGCTTGTCGGCCGCGCCGGCCAGACCGATGCCGAAGGGCAAGGCGCTGGCGGCGGCGCCGGTACCGAGAATGCGGAGGATGTCGCGGCGGCCGGCGGAGAAACGGGTTTGAGCCATGGTTGTTCTCTCTTTCGTTGGGGGGTTCAGGACAAGGTCGGGTCGGCAAGACGCGCCGCCGCGTGTAGATGCGTGCGCCAGCCACCGCTGGCGGAAATATCCTGGGCGCCGGTCAGGGCCACGCCCTCGCAGATGAAGCCCTTCACCTGCCGGCCGTCGGCGAGGATCAGCGTGCCGATGCCCAGCGGCGGCGGAATCTCGGCGACGAAGCTGCCGAACAGACGCAGCGGCATCTCCCACACCTCCACTTCGATGGCGTGCCCCGCCCCGCTCACCCGTTCGAGCCCGGGCTTGGGCGGCACGGTGCCGGGCAGCGCGTGCAGACGGTAGAGCGGCGCGGTGCGCGTCGTTTCCACCAGGCGGGCGGCCCGTTCGAGGAGCTGCCAGTTGAGCGGCAGACCGCTCAGATGAGCGCCGACCACGGCCACCTGCACGGTGGCCTCCCGCGGCGGCAGGGCCGGCAAGGGCTGTTCACGGCGCGGCGGCTCCGCGACGGTCAGGCCGAGCCGCCGATGCAGGACGCGCTCCCAGCAACGCGCAGTTTCCGCCAGCAGATGATCGGCGCCGGACGGCCCGATCAGGGTCACACCCGCCGGCAGGCCGTCGCCGCGGAACGGCCCCGGCATGGCCAGCGCCGACAGGCCGAGGAGATTGACGAAATTGGTGTAGCGCCCCAGCCAGGCATTGCGCTCGATGGGCTGCTGAGCGATCTCGCGCCGCGTGAAGTGGGTCGGTGCGGTTGGCACCAGCAGCACGTCCACCTGCTCGAAGACCCGGTGGCAGGCAGGCGCCAGCTCGTCCAGCCGATAGCGTCCGCGAAAGGCGTCGGCGGCGGACTGGGTGTCGGCGCGGCCGATGATCGAGGCCACGATCGGATCGAGGCTGGCGTGCGGCGTGTCGAGAAAGCTGCCCAGTGCGGCCCGCCGTTCTGCGATCCACGGTCCGTCGTAGAGCAGCGTCGCCACCGCATGGAAGGGCGTCAGGTCCACCTCCTTCAGACTCACGCCGGGCAGGCACTGCACCGCGCCAAGTGCAGCCTCGAAGGCCGTCCAGGCCCGTGCATCGAGTTCGCCCTGCAGCCCCACCGGCACGCCCACCACCAGACCACGGGGTTTGAGCCCGCGGGCGGGAACCGCCCCATCCGCAGTAACAGACAGCACCTGCCAGGCATCCGCAACGGTGTGGGCAAAGATCGACACGCAATCCAGGCTGCGGCAGGCCGGCACCACGCCGCCGGTGCCGACGAGGCCTGGCGTCGGCTTGAGCCCGACCAGGTTGCAGAAGCCCGCCGGCACCCGGCCCGACCCGGCCGTATCGGTGCCAAGCGCGAAAGCCACGTGCCCGAGGGCGGTCGCTGCGGCCGAACCGGAACTCGAACCACCGGAGATGTAGTCCGGGTGGAAGGGATTGCACACCGTGCCGTAGGGCGAACGGGTGCCGACCAGGCCGGTGGCAAACTGATCGAGGTTGGTCTTGCCCAGCGCAATGGCACCGGCCTCTTCGAGGCGTCGCACCGCGTCGGCGGAATACTCCGCCAGGTAGGCGAACTCGCGGCAGGCGGCGGTGGTCCTGAAGCCGGCCACGTCGATGTTGTCCTTCACCGCAAAGGGCACACCGAGCAGCGGTTGCCGGGCCAGGGCAGCGTCCGGGTCGGCCAGCAGACTGGCATCCATTGCCGCCAGCCGTTCGCGCAGGTCTCCCTGGGATGCGACGCTGATCCAGATGGCCGGATCGTCGGCGGCGGCGATCCGTGCCAGCAGCGCCCGGATCAATCCGCCGGGCAGAAAGCGACCGCTCCGGTAGCTCTCGAGCAGGTAATCGATGGTCAATACACGCGGCAGACTGGCATTCACGATAAGCACCCAAACTTGGATACAAGACAGAATCCAAGTTAGCAGCATGTATGCCAGTTAAATCGCCTTCAGCCGCCCTATAAAAATCATGGGCTTAGCGAAACACACGAAATGGCACCCCATGCGGCGTTGCACCATCAACGGGACAATTCCGAAACCAGGCACGCTCCCGGTGCATTTCAGCGCCATACCCACCGCCGTAGCCCACCGGACAGGCGTAAGATTCGGCCCCCTGAATCCACCCGCCATCACAGGAGTTGCCCATGCGCCGCCTGAGCACTGCCAGCAGCCGTCGCGACCTCCTCATCCTCGCCCTGCCGGCCATTGCGGTGGTCATCGCTGCCTTCGCACTGGCCTGGCAGTTCGTGCGGCCGGCGCCGCCGAAGAAGATCGTCATCAGCACCGGGGCCGTCGGCGGCGCGTACCAGTTCTTCGGCGAACACTACAAGGCGAAGCTGGCTCAGGAAGGCATCGAGGTCGAGCTGCGGCCGTCCACCGGCGCCGTCGAGAACCTTATGCGCCTCAAGACCGACGACAGCGTGGACGCGGGCTTCGTACAGGGCGGCATCGCCAACGAGCCGGAATCCGAAGATCTGGCCACCCTCGGCAGCATGTACCTGGAACCGGTGTGGGTCTTCCACCGGGGCAAGGACGACTACCAGCGCCTGACCCAATTGAAGGGCAAGAAGATCGCCGTCGGCGTGCAAGGCAGCGGTGCCCAGCTCTTCGCGCTGCAGCTGCTGTCGGCCAACGGCTTCGCCACCCACGACCCGACGCTGGTGGCCATCGGCGGCATGGAGGCGGTGGACGCCCTCAAGCGCGGCGACGTGGAGGCCTTCTTCGTGGTCGGCGCGCCGCAGGCGCCGGTGGTGGACGCCCTGCTCCACACGGAAGGCATCAAGCTGCTCGACTTTGTCCAGGCGGAAGGCTACGTACGCCACTTTCCGCACCTGCTGACGGTCACCCTGCCCCGCGGCGCCATCGACATCGCCAACGACCGGCCGGCCAGGGACATCCACCTGCTCGCCGCCACCGCCAACCTGGTGGTCAAGGCCGACATCCATCCAGCCATCGTCACCCTGCTGCTCAAGCACGCCCGCGAGATCCACAGTACGCCTGGCCTGCTGCAAGCCGCCGGGGCCTTCCCGACGCCGCAGGATCATTCGCTGCCGCTGCACCCATCGGCACGCCGCTTCTACGACAGCGGCCCGCCCTTCCTGCAACGCTACCTGCCGTTCTGGCTGGCCGTACTGATCGACCGCCTGATCGTGATGCTGCTACCGCTGGTCGCGGTCGTCATTCCCCTTTCCAAGGTGCTGCCGGGTATCTACAACTGGCGTATCCGCTCGCGTATCTACCGCTGGTACGGGGAGCTGAAGTACCTGGAGAACGAGCTCGACCAGGTGCCCTCCGCCGCCCACGACCCGGACGCCATCGACGCCTTCATCGTGCGCCTCGACCGCATCGAGCAGCGCGCGCTGCACCGCAAACTGCCGCTGGCCTTCAGCACCGAGCTGTACACCCTGCGCGAACATATCGCGCTGGTACGCAGCCGCCTGCAGCGGCTTGCGGAAACTGCCACAGAACGTTGAAAGTCCAATTGATACACTCGTAGCGCCGGTTGCCATCCGGCGCCGGCGCTACGCATAACGAGCCACACCATGAGCCCCCATCTCGATCTCACCGCCCCCTACGCCCCGCTGGTCCGCCGCATCGAAAAGGAAGCCACCGTCGAGAACGGCCAGATCCTGCGCATCGACCACTTCCTGAACCACCGCATCGAGCCGGCCTTCATCTTCGAGCTGGCCCACGAACTGGCGCGACGCCTGTCCTTCTTCCAGCCCAACGTGATCCTCACCGCCGAGGCGAGCGGCATCGCGCCGGCGCTGATCGTCGCCCAGGCCCTCAGCGTGCCGCTGGTGTATGCCAAGAAGTACTCGCCGCAGGTGGAGGCGCCGGCCATCTCGCGGGTCATTCCGTCGCCGACCAAGGGTGGCCACACCCGGCTGGTGATCTCCCAGCGCTACATCAAGCCCGGCCAGCGGATCGTGATCGTGGACGACTTCCTCGCCAACGGCCGCACCGCCACCGCGCTGATCGACATGGTGCGGGAAGCCGGTGCCGAGGTGCTGGGTGCCGGCTTCGTGGTGGAAAAGCGCTTCAAGCAGGGCCGCGAGCACATCGAGGCGCTGGGTGTCCCGGTGTCGACGCTGGCCCAGGTAGAGCGCCTGGAGCACGGCCACGCCATCCTGACGCAGCCGAAGGCCGAGTAAGCCCCACTATTTCGGCAAGGGGTAGAACAACTGCTCGTTGCCGATGCGGTAGGCCGAGATCGCCCGCCGGCCCTCCGCCGACGTGAGCCAGGCGATGAACCTCTCGCCGGCGGCCTTCTTGATGTGCGGATGTTTGGCGGGGTTCACCAGCATCACGCCATAGGGGTTGTAGAGCTTTGGATCGCCCGCATACAGGATGGCCAGGTCCTGGCGATTCCTGAAGCTGGCCCACGTGCCCCGGTCGGCCAGCGTGTAGGCGCCCATGCCGGCCGCCATGTTCAGCGTCGGCCCCATGCCGGAGCCGGCCTCCTTGTACCAGCCCTGCCCCTTCGGATCGACGCCCGCCGATTGCCAGAAGCGCAGCTCCGCCGCGTGGGTGCCGCTGCGGTCGCCGCGGGACACCCACGGGCTGCCCTTGCGGGCGATGCGCGCGAAGGCGTCCGTCGCATCCTTCGCCCCCTTCACGCCGGCCGCGTCGGCCATCGGGCCGACCAGCACGAAATCGTTGTACATCACGTCCTTGCGCTCGACGCCATAACCATCGGCAACGAACTTATCCTCGGCGGGCCGGTCATGCACCAGCACCACGTCGGCATCACCACGCCGCCCCACGTCCAGCGCCTGGCCGGTGCCCAGGGCGACCACTTTCACCGCAATGCCGGAGTGCTTTTCGAAGATCGGCAGGATGAAATTGAACAGCCCGGACTGCTCGGTGGACGTGGTGGACGCCACCACGATGGTTTCGCCGGCCTGGGCCGCCGGTGCCAGCGCCGCCAGGCCCAGCACAGCCGATCTGAGAAACTTCAAAACGCCATACGCCATGGTAGTTCTCCCTGGATGTAGAGCCGCGCGGCCTGGGAGGCCGGACGGGCGAAGAAACGTTGCACCGGCGCGTGCTCGCAGACGCGGCCGGCGTCCATGAACACCACGTCGTCGGCCAGCCGGGTGGCCTGGCCGAGGTTGTGGGTGGTCATCAGGATGCGTGTGCCCTCGGTACGGATCTCCCGCACGATGCGCTCGATGGCCTCCACCGACGATGGATCGAGGCTGGCGGTCGGCTCGTCGAGGAGCAGCAGGCGCGGCCGCGTCACCCAGGCCCGCGCCAGCGCCAGGCGCTGACGTTCGCCGCCGGACAGCCCCCGGGCGCCGTCGTTGGCGCGATGGGCCAGGCCGACGCGTTCGAGCACCGCACGGGCCCGCTGCCGCCGCTCCGCCGCCGGCACGCGCTGCGGCCGCAATGCCAGCTCCACGTTGGCGAGCACCGAATCGCGCAGCATCTTCGGCTGCTGGAAGACCATCGCCACGCCGAACTCGGGACGGGTGCCGCCGCCCCACTCACCCCATTCAATCTCGCCGCTGTCCACTTCGAGCAGGCCGCACAAGGTACGCAGCAACACGCTCTTGCCCGCCCCGTTGGGGCCGAGCAGGATGGTGATGCCCTCGCCGCCCAGCTCCATGCTGAGCCCGTCGAGCACCGCGCGCCCGGCGGCCTGCCAGCGCAGTTCATGGATACGCAGCGGAAACAGGGATGGCGCATTCGCCACGTCGCCCGCCCTCATGCGTAGCGCCTCAGCGCCCACTGGCGCAGCGCGTGGGCGAAACCGTTGAGCAGCAGGATCACCGCCAGCAGCACCAACCCCAGCGCGATGGCCAGCGGCAGGTCGCCCTTGCTGGTTTCCAACGCAATCGCGGTGGTCATCGTGCGCGTGGAGCGGTCGATGTTGCCGCCGACGATCATCACCGCCCCCACCTCGGACATGGCCCGGCCCAGGCCGGCCAGCACCGCCACCAGCAGGGAATGGCGGCAGTCATGGAGCAGCACGCGCACGCTGTCGAACCAGCCAAAGCGCATCGCCGTCAGCTCCTCCTCGTATTCCCGCCAGGCATCCTCGACGACCTGCCGGGCGATGGCCGCCATCAGCGGCACCACCAGCAGGGTCTGGGCAAGGACCATCGCCGTGGGCGAATACAGCAGGCCCAGTTCCCCCAGCGGCCCGGAGCGCGACAGCAGCAGATAGACCACCACCCCCACCACCACCGACGGCAGGCCCATGCAGCCGTTGAGGATCACCACCAGCGCCGTCCGGCCGGGAAAGCGCCCGACGCCCAGGCAAGCCCCCAGCGGCAGGCCGAGCAGCGTGCCGAACAGCACCGCCAGGCCGCTGACCCGCAGGGACAGCAGCACGATCCCGGCGACCCGCTGGTCGAAACCGGTTAGCAAGGCAAAGGCATCGGAAAAGGCCTGCGTGAGTCCGTTCATGCGCGGAACTTGTATGCAAAAAATGGCGGCTCAGCCGCCGCCGCGCTGCATCGCGAGATCGATGCGGGCCAGCAGCGCCGTGCGCGCGGCACGGTCGCCCGCAATGAAGCGCAGGCGCACATGCAGCACCGGCAGGCGGAACAGGCCGATGCAGCGCTCCGGCATCTCGCTGAGCGCCACCTCCAGCACCGCGCAGCCGTCATCCGCACGCAGCCGGCCCGGCTCCAGCGTGCTGACGCCATGCGGCAGCGCCAGCCGCAGGCCGCGTTCGAACTCCGCCAATGTCGCGCCGACCTCCCGTACGAAACCCTCCGGCGCGCACACATCCTCCCCCCGCAGCAAGCATCAGCCTCCAGCAATCGGCGGCCAGATGGCGAGTTCGTCGCCCTCCTGCAGCGCGTGTTCGGAACGCCCGGCGGGCGCGATGTAATGGCCGTTCACCAGCACGAGATGCGCGCTCTTCTCCGGCAACTGGTAACGCGCGATCAGGTCGCCGACCGTCGTGCCGGGCTGCACGTCGAGCTCGATGCGGTTGCCGCGCCGCTCGGCCGGCAGGTAGTCGGACAGCGACGCGAACAGCTTGAAGACGACTCTCATGCGAAGGCGGCCACCGGGTGATGTCGGGCCACCGAATCCGGCTGCGTTGCCGCCAGATAGGCCTCGAAGAAACGTTGCGGCGCCTGCAGCAGTACGTCCTTCCACGGCCCCAACTTGAGCTTGCCCTGGATCAGCCCGCGCAGCGCGCCCACATGCTGGGTCATGCCGATGGAGGTGGCGCCGATCAGCACGTCCTCCTTGAACTGCAGGCTGAGGTAGCGGTAGGCGGCCTCGTCCACCTGCTCGACGCCCTGCCCGTCCGGCTCGCCCCACCACTGCCCGAAAGACGTGGAGATCAGCCCGAGGGTGTCCAGCACATTGATCGCCAGCACGCCCGGCATGCGCGCATTGCCGCCGGCCATGTTGATCGCCGCCACGCGGGCCTGGTCGGCCGCGTTGGGCTGGATGGCCGACACCAGATGGGCGCCGGTGAACAGGTCCGGCGCCTCGGCCACATCGCCGGCCGCAAAGATGCCCGGCACCGAGGTCTCCATGCGCGCATCCACCAGCACCCCCTTGGCCACATGCACCGGCGTCGCATCCAGGAAGGCGATGTTGGGCGCCACGCCGGCCGCGACGATCAACAGGTCGCAGGGCAGCAGATCGCCGGTGGTCAGTTTGACCGTCAACGGTGCCTCGCCGCTCACGCAGCGTTCGATACGCTCCACGCCGGCCGACGTGAGCACGCGGACGCCCTGCTGCTGCACCCAGCGCTTGATCATGCCGCCGGCCTGCGGCGTCATCATGCGCGGCACCATGCGGTCGCCCATCTCGACGACGGTCAGCTCGACCCCGCGCTTGGCCAGCGCCTCCATGATGATGCAGCCGATGAAGCCGGCACCGAGCTGGATCACCCGCGCGCCGGGCGTGGCGTGGGCAGCGATCGCCCGCGCATCGGCCAGCGTCCAGCAGGTCTGCACCTCCGGCAGGTCCACGCCGGGGATCGGCGGGCGCACCGGGTGGGAGCCGGTCGCCACCAGCAGGCGGTCGTAGTTCTCGAAATGGCCGTCGGCGAACAGCACGCGCTGTTGCACGGTATCCAGCGCCACCGCCCGGGCATTGAGCTGGCGCACGCCGAGCTTGTTGAAATGATCCGGCGTCTTGCGCAGCCAGGTACCGGACTCGTCGATGTTGCCTTCCAGCAGGTAGGGAATCGCCATCCGCGAATAGGACGGCTCGCTCTCGCAGCCGACCATCACGATCTCGTCACGCGGCGCAGCGCGGCGCAGGGCTTCGACGGCCACCACGCCCGCCGGCCCGTTGCCCAGGATGAGGTGTTTCATCGGGAAATCCTCGAATCAGGACCGCGCCGACGCGTGCCGTAAAGCAGCGGCGGCGCGGGAAGCAGGAAAGGATGAAGAGAGATGGCGGGACACCGCCCGCCATCCGGTTCTTCAAAGCCCCAGGCGCTCCAGGGTTTCGGCCGTCGGCACCCCGTCCGGCGTCCACCCGCGCAGCTTGTAGTACTCAGGCAGCATCGTCGCGAGGCCGTTCACCAGGCCCTTGGCCGGACCGGTCTTGGCCGGTTCGGTAGTCAGGCGCGGCGGCAGGTTGTCGTCCTTGCCGGTCAGGCCCGCCGCGTTGTTGAACAGGCGCTCCATGTTCCAGATCCGCTCGCCCATCGCATTGAGCTTCTCCATCGACCAGTCGCCTTCGCAGGCCGCTTCGATCTGCGGCTGCACGTCGGCCACCGTCCACGCGAAGGACGTGAACACGCAGATCCCCGCCGCATCGAACACCGCCGTCGCATCCTGGAAGGCCTTCACCAGCTCCGGCTTGCCTTCGGTGGTGAGCGGATCGGTCTTGACCGGGATACCCAGCACTTCCGACGCCACCGTGTAGCCGCGCAGGTGGCAGGCGCCGCGGTTGGACGTGGCGTAGGCCAGGCCCATGCCCTGGATGGCGCGGGCATCGTAGGCCGGGAATTCCTGGCCCTTGACGGTCATCGACAGTTCCGGGTGGCCGTACCTGGCGCACAGGCGCCGGGAACCCTCGCCGATCTCCTTGCCGAAGCCCTCGCCGCGGGCGGTCATCTCGGCCAGCCGGGCCAGTGCGGCGGCGGAGCCGAAAGGCGCCTCGGTGCCAAGCTGCTCCTTGGTCAGCACGCCCATCTCGTAGAGCTCCATCACCGCGCCGATGGTGGCGCCGAAGGAGATCGGATCCATGCCCTGCTCGTTGCACAGCAGGTTGGCGTACTGCAGCGCCTCCAGATCGCCAACGCCGTTGGCGGCGCCCAGCGCCCAGGCCGCTTCGTACTCCAGGCCGCCGGACGCGCCCCAGTACTTGGGATTGTTCACCACCGTGAAGTGGCCCTTGTCGATCTCGGCGATGCGCCCGCAGGCGATGGTGCAGCCGAAGCAGGCCGCGTTGGTGACCAGCTGCGGCTTGCCGTCGGTGGGCCGAATCTCGTGCATGGCCTCGGCGGAGATCTTGCCCGCGTCCTCGAACTGCACGTCCTTGTGGTTGCGGGTCGGCAGTGCGCCGATCTCGTTGATCACGTTCATCAGCACCTGGGTGCCGTACTTGGGCAGGCCCTGGCCGGTCACCGCGTTGTCGGCGAGGATCTTCTTCTTCTCGGTGGTGATCTTCATGAAGGCCTTCATGTCCTTGATGCCGGACACGCCCTTGGTGCCGCGCAGGGCCACCGCCTTCAGGTTCTTCGAGCCCATCACCGCGCCGACGCCGGAGCGCCCCGCCGCCCGGTGCAGGTCATTGACGATGCACGCGAACAGCACCTGGTTCTCGCCCGCCAGGCCGATGGACGACACGCGGATCAGCGGGTCCTGATGATGATGCTTGATCGCCTCCTCGGTCTCCCAGCAGCTCTTGCCCCACAGGTCGGCGGCATCGACCAGTTCGGCCTTGTCGTTCTCGACGTACAGATACACCGGCTTCGGCGAGCGGCCTTCGAAGATGATCATGTCCCAGCCGGCGAACTTCATCTCGGCGCCGAAGAAGCCGCCGGAGTTGGAGCACGCCACGGCCCCCGTCAGCGGCCCCTTGGTGACCACCGTGTAGCGGCCGCCGGTGGACGCCATCGTGCCGGTCAGCGGCCCGGTGGACATGATCATCTTGTTGTCCGGTGACAGCGGATCCACCTTCGGATCGATCTCCGACACCAGGTACTTGGTGGCCAGCCCACGGGAGCCGAGGTATTCGTCGGCCCACTCCATGTTGAGCGGCTCTTCCTTGCAGGTACCGGCAGTGAGGTCGACACGCAGCACTTTCCTGTTCCAGCCCATGGTCGCCTCCTTATTCCGTGACGGCCGTGTTGGCCTTGGCCGCCCACGCCCGCATGCGGTCGAGGCCGGTCCAGTCCGCGTCGATGTAGGTGATCGCGCTGGTCGGACAGGCAGTGGCGCAGGCCGGATCGCCGCCGCACAGGTCGCATTTCTGGACCTTGCCGGTGTCCTGGTTGTAATTGACGGTGCCGAAGGGGCAGGCGATGGTGCAGACCTTGCAGCCGACGCAGACATCGTCGAAGACCTGCTTGGCGCCCGTCGCCGCATCGAGGCGGATCGCATCCACCGGACAGGCGTTCATGCACCAGGCCTCGGTGCACTGGGTACAGGTGTAGGGAACCTTGCGCCCCTCGGTCTCGAAACTGAAGACCTTGATGCGCGACTTGGAAGGATTGATGACCCCGGTGTGCTCCACCGAACATGCCATCTCGCATTGCAGGCAGCCGGTGCACTTCTTGGGATCAATGTGCAGGGATTTCCACATCGAACGATTCCTCCTCCAGATGGGTCGCGAACCGGCCGTTGCGGCCACTGCTGGGCCGAAGGGTCTGCTCCATGGAGCGCCTCGAACATCCGCCGGACTCTATCTCCCGCCATGGCCCACCCGAAATGGGCCGCGTGTTTTTTGAGAATACGCCGCCGCGCCCTGATGTCAATGCGCGGCGCGGCAAGGTTGGAGCGGCGGGTTGCTGGGTGTAGTCAGTCTTCCAGACTGACAAAACGTTGTGTTGGCGCAATCGACGCATGCTGCGCCATAAGCTCAGTCACCCAGTCGATGAAGACCCGCAGCTTGGCGCTGAGGTGCCGGTTCTGCGGGTAAACGATGTACAGCGGCATTGAACCGACGCGCCAATCGTCAAACAGCGGCACCAGTTCGCCGCGTGCCACATGCGTCTCCACCATATAGTGCGGCAACCAAAGTACGCCCATTCCCGCAAGCCCAGCGGCGAGATAGGCGTTGCCGTCGTCGACCGCAATCGCGTAGCGGCCCTGCGCAGCAATGCTTTCACCTTCCCTTCGCATCGGCAACGGAGCGACCTTGCCGCTGTTCGCACCCAAAAAGCCCACGATACGGTGCGGCATGTGTTCCAGTTCCCGCGGATGCGAAGGCGTACCGGCGGACGCCAGATAGTCGGGTGAGGCATAGACGCCAAACCTGAGCTCGCCCACGCGACGTGCCATTAACGAGGAATCGCCGAGTTCTCCTGCGCGTAGAACGCAATCCACGTTGTCGCCGATCACATCCACCATCCGGTCGCTCACGCCCATATCGATCTGAATTTCGGGATAGTGCGCATGGAATGCTGGCAATGCCGGCATCAAAACCACGCTCGCGAGCGGGCTCGGGACATCCACGCGCAGGCGTCCTTTCGGCGCTGACAGTGCATTGGACAAGCCGGCATCGGCGTCTTCGAGATCGGCTAACAGGCTCACCACGCGTTCGTAGTAGGCCGCCCCTTCGGTTGTGACCCTGACCTGGCGCGTCGTGCGATTCAGAAGCTTGACGCGTAACCGTGCCTCCAATTGCTGCACCAACTGCGTCACGGTGGTTTTGCTCATGTGCAGTGTTTGTGCGGCCTTGGTAAAGCTGCCGGCTTCTACTACGCGCACAAATGCCTGAAGGGCATCAAAGCGATCCATGGCGGCTCCTGAGACATCGGGGATTGTTTGTCTTTTACAAACAGTGATTGTACGACCTGCTTGTTTATCGCTCAGGACCTGGCCTCCTAGAATCATTCCATCACGCCATGCCCCCGAGCACCGGCAGAGAGGCCATGAAGTGAAAGACGATCGGATGCGGTTGTCGTGCAGCATCGAGCCTGCCCAGCCTTAAACCAGATCGAATGAATACATCGAATGAGGTGACCAATGTCTGTCCGTGATGTTGTTTTTCCCGCTGGACGCCAGATGCTGTACGAAAAGAACCGCTACTCACCGGCGATCCGCTCCAATGGTTTCCTGTTCGTTTCTGGGCAGGTCGGCAGTCTGCCTGACGGTTCCCCAGAGCCTGATCTGGAGGCGCAGGTGAGGCTCGCGTTCGACAATCTGAACGCAATTCTGTCTGCCGCCGATTGCACTTTTCAGGACGTGATCGACGTGACGGTATTCATTGTCGATCCCGCCTCACAGCTAGAGTCGATCTGGAAAGTGTTCTCAGATTACTGGGGCGACGCACCCTACCCGACCTTGACGGGTATTGGTGTGACGTGGCTCTCCGGCTTCCAGTTCGAGATCAAGGTGATCGCAAAACTTCCCGACTCCGTCAAAGATCGTCCAACCCAACTGGCTATGAACTGAAGGTTCTCCGCAGCCAGCAGATTGAAATCGGCACGCTGCAAATGGGGACTACCTAGAAGTAACACAGTGAGGGCAACCCCCATGACGGAGCCGATTTGGCGTATCGCCTGATTGATGGCGCCGCCGACGGCATAATGGTCTGAAGGCAAGTGGCTGACAACAGCACCCGATAGCGAAGGCAACACCATTCCTACGCCAATGCCACTGAACAGCATGCCCGGTAGCCAGTGCGTCAGATACGCGGGCTCGGTGCCAGGCACCAGTAAAAACCACAAGGCGCTGGCTGCGTAGATCAGGCACCCCCCGACCAGCAGCGGGCGGTGGCCACGCCGACTTGCCATTCGACCTGACAGAGCCGCCACGGGAACCACGAGCAATGGCCCGGGCGCCATCGCCAAGCCAGCCAGTGGCAGCGAGTAGTGCCAGATTGAATTCATGTAGAAAAAGAAAGCGAAGAACATCATCGAGAACGCGGTGCCAAAGCTCAACGTTGCAAGATTGACGTAGCGGTATGTGGCGTTGCGAAACAACCCCAAATTCACGAGCGGCGTAGTTGCAACCCGAGCCCAGGCGAGGACCCAACCGTCTGGCTGTCCGAGTCAGTCATTTGGCTCTTCCGATCATTTTGTATGCCTGCCCCCCTCAGAACCAAGGTTTTGAATCACTGCTGGAAGGTCAAGATTGATTCAGGCGAGCCCAAACGTTTTCCGGAGCCCCTTCTCAACCGGTGTGGCTGGCATGAAGCGACGCAACTTGGCCAGCAGAGAGGCCTCGCCTTTGGGCGTATGGCGCATCTTCCAGGCTCCCAACGCGGCGTCGACGATCGTGGCCGCGACTGCATCGGGCTCGGGCGCCTTTTGGACATTGTTTTGAATTGCCTGGGAGACGACGCCGAGTTCCTTGTTGTAGTCGGGAATCCTCGAGACGGTCTGGGGCGCATTGAGATCCAGATTGGTCTTGGTAAAGGACGGTTCGACAAGCGCCACGCGGATGCCGAATTGGCGCACCTCATGATCCAGGGTCTCGGACAGCCCTTCAACGGCGTGCTTGGAGGCCGAATAGAGTGCCATGTACGGCGCGGGCAGAAAGCCCAACACCGAGCTGACGTTGACGATGCGGCCGGAGCGCTGCTCGCGCATGTGCGGCAGAACGGCCTTGATCATGCGCAACAGCCCGAAGAGGTTGGTGTCGAACAGCGTTTGGGCTTCGGCAATCGACGTTTCCTCCGTTGCGCCCAGCAGGGTCACGCCTGCGCTATTGACCAGCACGTCGATCCGCTTGGCATGAGTGATGATGGTCTGAATTCCGTGTTGAACCGATGCATCGTCGCGGATATCCATCTCAATGAGTACAACACCGGGAATGGGCATTGCTTTGCTGGTCTTGCGTACGGTACCGAATACTCGGCAACCACGTTTGGCAAACCTCTCCGCGGTGGCGCGTCCAATGCCGGACGACACACCCGTAACCAATACAACTTGAACATTCGACATGGCGATTCCTTTTCAGCAATAGAGGATTGAAAAGTGAGCCAGGGGCAACCGCCAATCAATGGAGCGAGTAAGCGGGCCTGATCTTGAACCAAATGGAATACACGGCCGGCAGGAACACGAGCGTCAGGATCGTCCCGGCAAAAGTGCCGCCAATCAGCGTGTAGGCCAGCGTTCCCCAGAACACCGAATGGGTCAGCGGGATGAAGGCGAGGATTGCTGCCAGTGCAGTCAGGATCACCGGACGCGCACGCTGCACGGTCGCTTCGACAAGCGCACGGAAAGGGTCCAGGCCAACCCGCTCGTTTTCACGAATCTGTCCGATCAGGATCAGGGTATTGCGCATCAGGATGCCCGACAGCGCGATCAAGCCAACCAGCGCATTGATGCCGAAGGGCTGCTGGAACAGAAGCAGCGTCGGTACCACGCCGATCAGTCCCAACGGACTGGTCAGGAAGACCATGACCATTCCGGCGATAGAGCGAACCTGCAGGATGATGATCAGCAGGGTGGCGGCCAGCATGATGGGAAAGATCGGCAGCATGGCGACCGAAGCCTTGCCCGACTCTTCGATGGACCCGGCCTCCACGATGCGGTAGCCGCTCGGCAGCTTGTCCATGACCGGCTGGAGCTCCTTGGTCATGGCCGTCGACACGTCCGGCGGCTGCAAGCCTTCGGCGATGTCGCCGCGCACGGTGATCGTCGGCGTGCGGTCACGCCGCCGCAGGATGGGGTCTTCCATGCGCACCTCGACCTTGCCCACCTGCGACAGCGGGATGCGTTGTCCAGCCGATCCGACCAGCGTGAAGCCTGCGATCTTCGCGGGATCGAGACGGGCAGCGCCAGCCGAGCGACCGACGACCTGTACCGAACGAATATCCTCCCGCACCTCCGTCAGCGGTGCCCCGCTCAGCAGGAACTGCAACTGCAAGGCTACTGAACTGGAACTCAACCCAACCGCCTGGAGCCGATCCTGGTCGAGGGTGAAGTGCAGGGTGGGAACACGCGGGCCCCAGTCCGTATTAACGGTGCGCATCATCGGGCTGGCGTGCAGGACGGCCTCGACCTCAGCGGAGATCTCGCGCAACTTGTCCGGATCCGGCCCCATGACGCGGTAAGCCACCGGGAACGGCGAAGGAGGCCCGAACACGATCTGGGTGAGACGCACCCGCGCCTCGGGCGCCAAGCCATCGGCTATCACCTGACGCAGTCTGAACTTGAGGGTTTCCCGTTCCTTGTCGTTGCCGGTGAGCACCACAATCTTGGCGAAGGACGGATCGGGCAGCTCAGGTGCCATCGCCAGGAAGAAGCGCGGTGCGCCTTGACCGATGTAGGCGGTGACGACCCTGGCTTCCTCCTGCTTGACCAGCCAGGCTTCGACCTTCGCCGTCGCGGCGCTGGTCTGCTCGATCGAGCTGCCGTAGGGCATCTGTACCTCGACCAGCACCTCCGGCCGGTCGGAGGTCGGGAAGAACTGCTTCTTGACCACGGCCATACCCAGCACGGCCGTCACGAACAGGCCGATCACCGTGCCGGCAACGATCCACTTGCGGGCGATGACGCGCCCCAGTAGCTGACGGAAGCGGTTGTAGCGCGGCGTGTCGTAGATCGCCTCGTGCCCCCCTTCGACTTTCTTGAGCTCGGGCAAAAGCTTCACACCGAGGTAAGGCGTAAACACCACCGCCACCACCCAGGAGGCGATGAGGGCGATACCGACGATCCAGAACATGTTGCTGGTGTATTCGCCTGCCGTGGAGCGTGCGAAGCCATTGGGCATGAAGCCAACGGCCGTGACCAGCGTGCCGGACAGCATGGGCGCCGCCGTATGACTCCAGGCATAGGCCGAGGCCGCGATGCGGTCATAGCCTTCTTCCATCTTCACCACCATCATTTCGATGGCGATGATTGCGTCATCGACCAGCAGCCCCAGCGCCAGGATCAGCGAGCCGAGCGTGATGCGGTCGAAGTTCTTGCCGGTGGCCGCCATGATGACGAACACCGCCGCCAGCGTCAGCGGCACGGCTGCCGCCACCACAATCCCGACGTGCCAACCCATGCTGATGAAACACACGACCATCACCACCAGCAGGGCGACGAAGAACTTGACCATGAACTCGTCCACCGCCGAGCTGATGTTGACGGCCTGATCCGTTACCTTGGTCAGTGTCATGCCCAGTGGGAGTTCCGCGTTGATCTTGGCAACTTCTGCCCCCAGTGCCTTGCCAAGGTCGAGCCCGTTCCAGTGGTCGCGCATCACGACGCCGAGCAGCAGCGCCGGCTCGCCGCCGTTCCGAACCAGGAAGGTGGCGGGGTCTTCATACCCCCGCTCGACGCTCGCCACATCCGACAGCTTCAAGGTGCGACCCTGCGCAACGATCGGGGTCTGGCGGATCTTCTCCAGCGTGTCGAAGGCGCCATCGACGCGCACGAAGACCTGCGGCCCCTTGGTTTCGATCGAGCCGGCGGGCGTCAGCACATTCTGGCTGTTGATCGCGGCGAAGATATCCTGCGGCGCGACCCCCAGCGTCGCCAGGCGGTCGTGCGAGAAGGACACGAAGATGCGTTCGGGCTGCTCTCCGATGATGTTGACCTTCTTGACGCCGGCGACATGCAGTAATCGCTGGCGCAGCGCTTCAGCGTCACGCACCAGCAGTCTCTGCGCTTCGCCCTTGGCCTTGAGGGCGAAGAGCGCAAAGGTCACATCCGCATATTCGTCGTTAACCATCGGACCGACGACGCCTGCAGGCAACTTCTTGGCCTCGTCGCTGATCTTCTTGCGGGCCTGGTAGAACTCCTCCTGGACCTCCGCAGGCGGTGCGCTGTCGAGCAGCGAGACCATGGTGAAGGCCAGGCCGGGGCGGGTGAAGGTTTCCGTGCGGTCATACCAGCGCAGTTCCTGCATGCGCTTTTCCAGCGGTTCGGCGATCTGTTCCTGCATCTCCTGGGCCGTCGCACCCGGCCAAGCGGTGACGATCGTCATCTGCTTGATCGTGAATGGCGGGTCTTCCGCACGCCCGAGCTTGAAGAACGCGAGAATGCCGGCAGCCGAGATCAGGACGATCAGGAACAGCGTGATGGCGCGTTCGCGGACCGCGAGCGCCGACAGGTTGAAACGCCCCTCGCTCACGGACGCGCTCCTTCAGTCGCAGTGGCGACGGCAAGACCCGCCACCCGAACCTGCTCGCCTTCGCGTAGCAGATGCGCGCCGAGCGCAACGATTCGTTCTCCCCGCTTGATCTGACCCGCAACGTAGGCGCCGGTGTCGTCCATGCGCTGAACAGCGACCGGTCGCCAGGACACCTTTGCCGGCTCACCATTGATGGCCCACACCCCCGGCCCTTTGCCCGCGTCGAACAAGGCGCCAATCGGCACGTGCAGACTGTCGTGTCCTGAGGCATCTCCATCCGGGATCTGGATTACGACCGTGGTGCCCAGCGGTGCGTTTGACAGTTCGCCATCCAGCACATACCGCGCCTCGAAGGTGCGCGTAAGTCGATCCGCCGAGTTGGAGAGCTGCCGGAGCCTGGCCGGAACGCGAACATCTTCCTTGCTGAAGAGGCTGGCTTGTCCGACCGAGCCAAGGGCAGGACGAAGCGTTTCTGGCAGCTGGATAACGGCCTCGCGCCGTCCGGCGTGGGCCAGGCGCACGACGACCTGTCCCGCATTGACGACCTGGCCCGGTTCGACCAGCGTTTCCACGACCACCCCATCGCCGTCTGCGACCAATTCGGCATAGCGGCTCGCATTACGGGCGACGTCGGCCTGCGCCTCAGCGGCACTGAGCTGGGCTTTGGCGGCATCTGCTGCGGCCTTGATCTGATCGTAGGCCGAAGAAGAGATGGCGCCGGTTCCGCGCAGGTCGCGGTAGCGCGCTTCATCTTCAGCGGTCTGTTGCGCCCGAGCCCGCGCGGCGGCGACGGCCTCCTGCTGTGCCTGCGCAGCAAGCTTGAGATCGACGGGATCGATGCGCATCAGGGGCTGGCCGCGCTTGACGGTTTGCCCTGCATCCACGAGCCGCTCCAGCACCTTACCGGAGACGCGAAATCCGAGGTCGCTTTGTACTCGAGCGGCTACGGTTCCCGTGAATGAACGTGATGCAGAAGTCGCCCCTTGAACGATTGCGGCACGCACCAAGGGCGCTTCGGTACGTGGATCGGCTGGCGTCGTTTCACCGCAAGCGACCAACGCAAACGGCAATGCGCAAATGGCAGTAGTTGTAGCGATGCGACGCCGGAGCATGAAAGTCCCCTTGTGAAATGATCAGGACTTTCATTCTGGTACCAGTGACCAATTACGTCAACAGTCACAAATCTAGCATGCGTTCATGGTGACAGACTGCGCAGCACCAGACTGGACAACTGGCCTGGTGCTTGGTCGGTGTAATTGAAGCTGTATTGCAGGAGCAGCGGATTAAGGTAGGGGCGCATGACCAGGTAAATCGCCATCGTCGTTTCGTCCAACGGTGTCTTGCGCTCGAAGTCTCCGTTCTGACGGCCCGCCAGCAAAATATCCTGGAGCAACTTCTGGATGCGTTCCTCGTAAGCGCGCGTGGCCTGCCATCGCTCGGTAGCGGCCGATGCAGCGATCTCGTAGAGCTTGCGATCCTGGAAGAACAGGCGAAGGCTGGCTTCGACGATTGCTTTGAACATCCGCCGTAGCTTCTCAGGTGGCTGATCTGCCTCGGCAATTGCTGCACTGACCTCAGTCGCGATCTGACACAAACAGTTTGCGCAGATCATCTCGCCAATGGCTTGCTTGGATTCGAAGAACTTGTAGATGTATGCCTTGGAGAAACCGATAGCCTTGGCGAGGTCCGAGACCGTCGTTTTCTCGTAACCATAGCGGCTGAAATGCTCCGTCGCCGCGGCAACAATCTGGTTTCGCACCTCGTGGTCGGCTGGCCCCCGGGTTGCAGCAGGATAAGTGGATGAGCTTGTTTTCTTCATAGCCTGAAGCTTACCCCGGTCGAAACCATTGGACAATTTGTGACTATTTCGTACCATAGTCACAAATATCTTTCGAGGATGATTCCCTATGTTGCCGAAACGTAGCTTCGCAGCACTCCTGGTTGCCGGCTTATCGACGGGCTGTGCCGTCGGCCCGGATTACGTTCGCCCTGGTGTGCCCTTGCTGGAGCGCTTCCAAGGACAGCACGCCGTAGAACACAGAGACGCAGCAGCCAATGCGGACCTTGCCGCCTGGTGGACGGACTTCGGCGATCCGCAACTGACCCGATTCGTGACGCTGGCGCTGGCGCAAAACCTCGATCTGGCGCAGGCAGCGGCGCGGGTCGCTCAAGCGCGCGCAGGGCTGGGTGCCGCTAACGCTGCGTTAGTACCGTCCGGCACCGTTAGCAGTCAGGCTTCCAGAGCCTATCAATCCGTCGAAACGCCGTTGGGACGGGTTTTGAACTCGGCCCCTGGTTTCGACCGCTATGGCACCGCTTACGAAGCCAATCTTGGTGCGAGCTGGGAACTGGATGTGTTCGGAGGGCTACGCCGCGGACAGGAAGCTGCGCTCGCCGAGTACCAGGCATCCGAAGCTGGAGCCGTTGCTACGCGCTTGGCAGTCGCAGCGCAAACCGCTGACATCTACATCAGCATACGTGGCCTGCAGACCCGCCTGGCGGTTGCCCGACAGCAAGTTCAGACACAGCAGGAACTGCTCTCGATGATCAACCGCCTCTATGAGAAAGGCCTGGCAGCTGAACTTCAAGTCAGGCAGGCTGAAGGAGCGCTGGCCCAGGTCCAGGCGTCGGTCCCTGCCCTTGAGACGGGCCTGGACGCGGCCACGAATGCGCTCGATGTCATGCTGGGTTCACCGCCTGGGACGCATCGAGGAGAACTGGCTGAAGCAGGCGTCATCCCGGTCGCACCGAGAATCACCGACACCGGATCGCCCAGCGAGTTACTCAAGCGGCGGCCTGATCTGATCGTGGCGGAGCGTCGCCTAGCCGCGACGAACGCCCGCATTGGTATCGCCATCGCTGAGTACTACCCCAAGGTCTCCCTGAGCGGACTGGTTGGCAGTGCAACGTCGATGTCCAGCAGCAATCTGTTCACGAGCGGCGCCAGTCAAGCCGCTGGTGTGCTCGGTCTGCGCTGGCGTCTGTTCGATTTCGGCCGCATCAATGCGCAGATCGAGCAGGCCAAGGGGCAGGAAGCCGAGATGTTGGCTGCGTATCGTCTGGCCGTGCTGCATGCCGCTGAGGACGTAGAAAACGCCTTTTCAGCTTTGGTTAAGCGGGAAGATCAGGCGACAGCACTTGCCAAAGGTGTGGACTCACTTGCCCGCGCACGCGCGGCCTCCTTTGCAGCCTATAAGAAAGGGGTGGTCAGCCTGATTGAAGTCTTGCAGGCCGACGAAGTCCTGCTTCGAGCCTCCGATGCGCGAGTACAGGCGCAAACAGAATCTGCACGCGCAGCAGTCGCTGCATTCAAGGCACTTGGAGGAGGATGAAAGCCCGGCGAATCTAGAGAGCTCGCAGCCAACTCAAATGCCAGTGTCGGAGAGCGCCAGACTGGCCACCCGATGTGCTATTAATTCCGCTCCGCCCCCAAGCGAGAGACACACGATGGACATGGATGCAGGCTGTAGCGGCGCCGACGGCCGCAAGTCGATCAGCGCCGCGGAGGCGCGGCGGATCATCCTCGGTCGCGTCCAGCCGCTGGCCGGCTGGGAGCGCGTGGCGATCCGCGCCGCCCTCGGGCGCATCCTTGCCGAGGACGTGGTGGCGCCGTGCAATGTGCCGGCCCACGACAATTCGGCGATGGACGGCTACGCGGTACGCGCCGACGATCTGCAGGCCGATGGCGACGTGACGCTGCAGGTGGTCGGCACTGCGCTCGCCGGGCGTGGCTTTTCCGGCCTGGTCGGCCCCGGCCAGGCGGTGCGCATCATGACCGGCGGGGTGATGCCCGCCGGCGCCGACACCATCGTCGTGCAGGAAGTGGCGCGCAGGGACGGAACAGCGATCGTCGTGCCGCCCGGCATCCGTCGCGGCCAGAACGTGCGGCGCGCCGGCGAGGATCTGGCCGTGGGTGCCGTCGCCCTCCCCCGCGGCAAGCTCGTCGGCCCAGCCGAGCTGGGGCTGGTGGCGTCCCTCGGGCTGGCCGAGGTCAGCGTCCATCGGCGCCTGCGGGTGGCCTTCTTCTCCACCGGCGACGAGCTGGCCAGCATCGGCCGGCCGCTGGCGCCAGGCGAAGTCTATGACTCCAACCGCTACACGCTGTATGGCGCCCTCGCCAAGCTGGGCTGCGACATCGTGGACATGGGCGTCGTCCCAGACCAGCCGGAGACCCTCGAAACCGCCTTCCGCAACGCGGCTGCCTGTGCCGACGTGGTGCTCACCACTGGCGGCGTGTCGGTCGGCGAGGCGGACTTCATCCGCGCGCTGATGCAGCGCCTTGGCGAGGTGAGCTTCTGGAAGATCGACATCAAGCCCGGCCGCCCGATGGCCTTCGGGCGCATCGGCGAGACCTGGATGTTCGGCCTGCCGGGCAACCCGGTGGCGGTGCTGGTCACCTACTACCAGTTCGTCGTCGATGCGCTGCTGAAGATCGCCGGCCTCGACCCGCTGCCCGAACGCCCGCTGACCCGGGTGATCTGCAGCGAGGCGATCCGCAAGCTGGCGAACCGCCGGGAATTCCTGCGCGGCCGCTTGTTCGAGGAAGCCGGCGAGTGGAAGGTCCGCCCAGCCGGCAAGCAGGGCTCGGGCATCCTGCGCTCCATGTCGGAGGCCAACTGCTTCATCGTGCTGGACGAGAACCAGGGCGACGTCGCGGCGGGCGACGCGGTCCACGTCCAGCTGTTCGACGGCCTCGTTTAGAGTTTTCCCGCCAGCTCTGCGCCGCCGCGGCACTGGCGCACGTGCCGGTCGCCCCGCGCACCGCAGGGCGTCAGCGCATCGGGCGCCAGCGTGGGCAGGCCTTCGCCGTCCATGTGCGCCTCCACGGTATGCCAGCGCCGCACGCCACGGCGGTCCACGCTGAACTGCAGCAACCAGCCGGTCTGGGCTTCCGGGAAATCGAAGCCGTCGAAGACAAAGTTGCCGAGGCTGTAGATGATCGGCCGCCCCTTGTAGATCTCGGCGCCCTGCGTGACATGCGGATGGCCGCCGACGACCGCAGATGCGCCGGCGTCGATCATCCGGCGCGCAAGCAGGCGTTGCCGCGCTCCGGGCACCGGCTCGTATTCCCAGCCCCAGTGCATGAAGGGGATCACCAGATCGGCACCGGCCCGCTTCGCGGCGCGGATGTCCGAGATCACCTCGCTGTCCTCGCTCCATGCGATGCCGGGCGTGGTGGCGCCGGCCTCGAAGGAGCGCGGCTTGAATTCGTTGTAGGCGAGGATCGCGATGCGCAGGCCCTTGGCCTTGATCCACAGCGGCCTGTGGGCCTCGGCGAGATTGCGGCCACCGCCGACCACGCCGATGCCCGCCGCCGCGACGTGCTCCATCGTCTCGACGAAGGCCGCCTTGCCGAAATCGCCGGCGTGGTTGTTGGCCACCGCCACGGCGTCGAAGCGCCCCTTCAGCACCTTCACGACGTCCGGCTCGGCGCGGAACACGTAGGGTTTGTTGGCGATCGGCGTGCCACTCTTTGCCACCGCGCACTCCAGGTTGCCAATGCGGTAGTCCGCGCCGGCCAGCAGCGGCGCCACCGCGGCGAGCGGATCGCGCCCCGCGGCGATGGCCTTGCCGGGGCCGTCGGCGAGCATGATGTCGCCGGCAAAAAGAATGCGCAGTTCTTCCGCCTGTACGCCCTGCGCCACACCGCACAGGCCCGCCAGCATGGCGGCGGATGCGAGCCACTTTTTCATCGGGCGCCCTCCTTCATCACTTCGCACCAGTAGCTCAGTTCCCCATCGCGATAGGGTTCGTAGATCCGCTGCAGCCCGGTGAAACCGTAGCGACGCCCAACCGGCCGCGGCGGCCACGGATAGCGGGCTTCCTGGATCATCACCGGCTCGTCCTTGCGGTTCCAGAACACCTGAATGCGCACGCCGGCCAGGTCGGCGGGTTTGTCGCGCAGGAGCACCCGCAACTGGAAGTCGTCGTAGATCGGACGCGGCGCCACAGTGTAGGGCGTGCTCGCAGCCTCGAATGAAACGTTCTGCGGCGTGCCGTCGTACTCGGCATGGCAGACGATGCGCGGTGCCGCGATGGCCAGCTGTGGGACGACGGCGAACATCAGGATGAACGGAAAACGCATGGGGCACCCGAGCATGAAAAAAGCCGACCGGCTGAGGGCCGGTCGGCTCTGATGGATCAGACGTGATCCAGGCTTACTTCGCGCCCAGCGCCGTCTTGATCTGCTCCAGCGTGGACGGATCCTCGATGGTGGTCAGATCGCCCGGATCGCGGCCTTCCGCCAGCGCCTGGATGGAACGGCGCAGCATCTTGCCGGAACGGGTCTTGGGCAGACCGGAGATGAAGTGCACGCGGGCCGGACGGGCGATGGCGCCGAGGCTGCCGTCGACGATCTTCATCACGGCCTTCTCGAGCTCGGCGACCTTCTCCGGGGTGTCGATGGTGGTCGGGTCCTTGACCACGGCAAAGGCCATCGGCATCTGGCCCTTCAGCTGGTCGGCCACGCCGACCACCGCCACTTCGGCGATGGCGGGATGGGACTGCACCGCTTCCTCGATCTCGCGGGTGCCCAGGCGGTGGCCGGCGACGTTGATCACGTCATCGGTACGGCCGAGGATCTTGTAGTAACCGGCGTCGTCCTTGATGCCCCAGTCGAAGCTGGAATAGACCAGCGGTTCCTGGAACAGCGTGAAGTAGGTGGACACAAAACGCTTGTCGTCGCCCCACACGGTGGACAGGCAGCCGGGCGGCAGCGGCGGCACGACGCCGACGATGCCCTTCTCGTTGGGGCCGCACTCGGAACCGTCGTCGCGGAACAGGCGTACGTCGTAACCGTACACCGGGAAGCCAGGGGAGCCGAGCTGCACTTCGTGGTGCTCGACGCCGGGCATCAGCGACAGCATCGCCCAGCCGGTTTCGGTCTGCCAGTAGTGGTCGATGACCTGGATGCCCAGCTCGTCCATCATCCACTGGTGGGAAGTTTCGTCCATCGGCTCGCCGGCACAGTACAGGGTGCGCAGCTTGGAGAGGTCGTACTTCTTGAGGAAGGCCGGGTCCTGCTTCTTCAGCACGCGGATCGCGGTCGGCGCGCTGAACATCACGGTGACTTCGTGGTCCTGGCAGATCTTCCACCAGATGCTGGCGTCGGGGCGCAGCGGCGTGCCTTCGTACATCACGGTGGCCATGCCGGCGATCAGCGGGCCGTAGATGATGTAGCTGTGACCAACCACCCAGCCGATGTCGGAGGTGGAGAAGAAGGTCTCGCCCGCGTTGCCGCAGTAGATGTGCTTCATGGACGCGGCCAGCGCCACGGCGTAACCGCCGGTGTCGCGCTGCACGCCCTTCGGCTTGCCGGTGGTGCCGGAGGTGTACAGGATGTAGCTGGGCTCGGAGGATTCGAGCCAGGTCACCGGCACCTCGGCATTGAGGTGCTGCTCGCGCAGGGTGGCGTAATCGACATCACGGCCTTCGACGATGGCCATGTCCTTGTCGAGGCCACGGTTGACCATCAGGACGCTGGCGGGCTTGTGCTCGGCCAGGCTGATGGCTTCGTCGAGCAGGTGCTTGTAGGGGACCGGGCGGCCGCCGCGCATGCCGGCGTCGGCGGACACGATGACGGTCGGCTTGGCATCGTCGATACGGGTGGCCAGGGAGTGGGAGGCGAAACCGCCGAACACCACCGAGTGGATCGCGCCGATACGCGCACACGCCAGCATCGCGAAGCAGGCTTCAGCAATCATCGGCATGTAGATCAGGACGCGGTCGCCCTTCTTGACGCCGAGGCTCTGGTAGATCGCCGCCATGCGCATGACTTCGGTGCGCAGCTCGGAGAAGGTGTAAACCTTTTCCTGGTCGGTCTCGGTGGAGATGAAGACCAGCGCCTTGCGATCCGGATGGGTCTCGGCGTGACGATCTACTGCGTTGTAGCACAGGTTGGTTTCACCGCCGACGAACCACTTGACGAACGGCGGGTTGGAAAAATCGTAGATCTGGCTGGGCTGCTTGTTCCAGTGCACCAGCTCGGCCTGTTCGCCCCAGAAGCCGTTGCGGTCTTCGATCGAGCGCTTGTGAAACTCTTGGTATGTAGCCATCGGATCCTCTCCCTATTCTTGAATAGTCCAAACCACTTTCAGATTGGTGGGAGCAGTACGTCCGCCTGTTGCAGCGTCTGTCCCTTAGTCGTTTTTCTGAAGCATATTCACTCCGGTTTCTGCGGCGCGGGCGAGGGCTGCCAGCGGCAGACCGGAAGGAATCTCGGATTCTATCAATTCCAGCAGCGGTAAGAGCGTCCGGATGGCATCTGGAAGTTGTTTGCGCAGATTGGCGTCCAATCCAGTGGTGCGCAGGCGCGCCAGGATCTGGTCGATGCTGACCGGCGCACGGGCCGGCGGCTCGATCATGTCCGCAGTCACCTCTCCGTCGGCGCCGATCACCCGGTTGCCACCGGCGGCGCGCCCGCTGGCGATGCGCTCCATCGCCACGCCAATCAGGTGGCTGACCGTCTGCACCTTGCCGGGCGTGGTCGCGGCCAGACCGATGGTGATCTGGATGCGGATGCGCTCCTCCCGGTAGGTCATCACGATGTGGTCGAAGGCCGCGCGAAGGCGCATCGCGAAGGCGCAGGCCCCATCCATGTTGGTGCTCGGCGACACCACCGCGAAGCGCGCCGGCGCCAGTTCGGCGACGGTGTCTTCCTGGCGCAGCTTGGTGGCGAGGATCTTCGACAGCTTGCGGTTGACCAGCTGCGCCACGTGGGCGCCATAGCGTGCCACCAGCGCATCGAAATGGTCGATCTCGATGACCATCACCGACACGTCGGCGTGGCGGCGCTGGGCCAGCGAAAGCTCCTGCGCCGCGTGGTAATGGAGGTAGGACGGCGTGGCGAGGCCGGAGGTGGGGTCCACCGGGCTCGCACTGGCCAGCGCCGCCCGGCTCTCCTCCAGATCCCGTTGGGTGCGGGCGAGCTGGGTCAACGCCTCCAGACGGGCCAGCAGCTCCACGTTGCCGATGCTCTTCGAGATGAAATCGGTGGCGCCGGCACTTTTGGCACGGACCCGCACGTCGGGTTCGTCGTCGCCGGAGATCACCACCACCGGCAAGGTATTGATGCGCGAGATGCGCGAGCCGCGGATGCGTTCCAGCAGGCCGTAGCCGTCCAGGTTGGGCATGCCGATGTCGGTAATGACGGCCTGAATGGTCGGATCGACCATCAGGGTCTGCCAGCCGGCCTCCCCGTCTGCTTCCTCGCGCACCTCGAAGCGGTCCCGTATGTGCCGGATGATGGAAGCCCGCACCATCCGGGAATCGTCGATGATCAAGACCCGTGGCAGGGTCTGCTCGCTGTCGTCGCTCATGCTGGGACTCGCTGGATAAATGAATCTTCAGGGGTTTACGGCAATCACCGTACGCCCCTTGACCCGGCCGGCGATGAAGTCGTCGAACACGCCGGGCAGTTCGGCAAACGGCACGGTCCGGGTCATCTCGTGAAGATGGCGCGGCTTGAGGTCGGACGCCAGACGCTGCCAGACCGTGGCACGGGTCGGGAAACCGATGTAGCCCGAGTCCACACCAAGCAGGCTGACTCCGCGCAGGATGAACGGGAACACCGTGGTGTTGAGGGTGATGCTCTGCGCGTTGCCGATGCTCGCCACCGTGCCGGCCTGTTTCATCGTGGACAGCACCCAGCTGAGGATGTCACCGCCCACGTTGTCCACCGCACCGGCCCACAAGCCGGCATCGAGGGGGCGCGTCTTGGCCGGATCGATGGTGTCGCGCAGGCGGATCTCGGCGGCACCGAGATCCTTGAGGTATGCCTCTTCATGCGCCTTGCCGGTCAGGGCGACCACGTGGTAGCCGAGCCCGGCCAGCATATCGATGGCCAGGCCGCCGACGCCACCGCTGGCGCCGGTGACGATCACCGGACCGTTGTCGGGACGCAGGCCGTTGTCCTCCATCCGGACCACACCCAGCGCCGCCGTGAAGCCGGCGGTGCCAAGGGCCATGGCCTCGAAGAGGCTCAGCCCCGCGGGGAGCGGCACCACCCAGCCGGCCGGCACTCGCGCGTACTCGGCGTAACCGCCGTGATGGGCCACGCCGATGTCGAAACTGGTCGCGATGACCTCGTCACCCGCCTTGAAGCGCGGATCGCTGCTTTCCACCACCGTACCCGACAGGTCGATACCGCCGACGCAGGGGAAGCGGCGGATGATCTTGCCGGCCCCCGTCGCGGCCAGCGCGTCCTTGTAGTTCACGCTGGAATAAGCCACCTTGATAAGGACCTCGCCGGCATCGAGCACATCGGCGGCAAGGGTCTCCATCGCGGCGGAAACCTTGCGGTTCTCGTCCTGGCGGATCACATAGGCCTTGAAGGGGGAAAGGGGGGTGGTCATACGCTTCTCCTCGTTGCCGGGCGCCGGAATGGCACCTCCTGTTGGTTATCGGTCGATTATAGCCCTGCCGACCTGACGCCAAGCCGCGCCACGCCTCAATACCACAGGCAAAATGCCGTAAATGGATTCATCGCCCGCAGGAATAACAACATGGCCCTGATCAACGTCCCCTTCGAGACCCTGGATTCCTACATCGCGTTCTTCAGCCAGCAGCCTCTGCCCGTCCTCAAGCATACGGTGAAGGAGCTGCAGGCGATGCGTGAGCGGGAGGAGCACATCAATGGCCGCACCGTGGCCGCGCTGGTGCTGGGCGATCCGATGATGACCCTGCGGGTACTGATTCATCTCGAGGAAAACCGGCGCGCCCGTCAGAACCACGACATCACGACCATCGAACGGGCGGTCATGATGATGGGCATCTCGCCCTTCCTGAAGGCATTTTCCGATCTGCCGACCATCGAGGGGCAGATCGCCGCCTACCCGAAGGCCCTGGTCGGCCTGCTGAAAGTCATCAGCCGTGCCCGCCGTGCAGCACGCTACGCCCGCGACTGGGCCATCGTACGCCACGACCTGGACGTGGACGAGATCACCGTCGCGGCCCTGCTGTCCGAAGTGACGGAAATCCTGTGCTGGTGTTTTGCGCCCAATCTGACCTACCAGGTCTACGAGATGCAGCACATCGACCGGACCCTGCGCTCGGCCTCCGCCCAGAAGTCGATCTTCAACTTCTCGGCGCGGGAGCTGCAGCTGGCCCTGGTGCACCACTGGCGCCTGCCCGAGCTGCTGGTGTCCATGCTGGACGAACGGCAGATCGAAAACCCACGGGTGCGCACCGTTCAACTGGCCAACAGCCTGGCCCGCCACACGGCGCTCGGCTGGGACGATCCGGCGATTCCCGACGACCTCAGCGCAATCACCGAGTTGCTGCACATCAACCGGGAGACGCTGCTCAGCCGACTGTCCGTGCCCCACGAAGCCGTCGAAACGCTGCTCGGCGCAGGCGGAGATCCTTTGGGGGCGATGCCGCCGCCCCTCTGAAAATGCTCACTTGCCTGTGCCGCGGGACTCTAGTTCCTCCCAGCGCAGCATGGCGGCCTCGATCTCACCTTCCAATGCCTGCAAGCGCGTATTGAGGGTTGGTACGTCCTGCGGTGCGTCCCGGTAAGTGGCCGGATCGTTGAGGCGGGCCTGGATGCTCCCCTGCTCCTCTTCCAGCGCCGCGATCCGGTCCGGCAGAGCTTCCAGCTCCCGTTGCTCCTTCCAGCTCAGCTTGACCGGCTTCGCCGCCTGCGGCGTGGGCTCTTCCTTTTTCGGCGGAACCGGCTTCGGCGCCGATGCCGGCTTGGTGACCTCTGGGGCGGGACGCACGCGCAACCAGTCTTCGTAACCGCCGGCGTATTCCTTCCAGTTGCCGTTGCCTTCCGCGGCAATCACCTGGGTCACCACATTGTCGAGGAAGGCCCGGTCGTGGCTGACCAGGAACACCGTGCCGTCGTACTGGGCGAGCAGGTCCTCCAGCAGGTCGAGAGTCTCGATGTCGAGGTCGTTGGTCGGCTCGTCGAGCACCAGCACATTGGCCGGACGGGCGAACAGGCGGGCCAGCAGCAGGCGGTTGCGTTCGCCCCCGGACAGGGACTTGACCGGCGAACGGGCCCGTTGCGGCGAGAACAGGAAGTCCTCCAGGTAACCGATGACGTGGGTCCGGTGGCCGGCGATTTCCACGTAGTCGGAGCCCGGGCTGATGACTTCCGTCAGCGGCGCCTCGGGGTCCAGTTGGGCGCGCAACTGGTCGAAGTAGGCCACCGTCTGGCGCGTGCCGCGCTTGATCGTGCCCTCGTCGGCTTCGAGCTCGCCGAGGATCAGTTTAAGCAACGTGGTCTTGCCGGCGCCATTGGGGCCGATCAGGCCGATGCGGTCGCCGCGCAGGATGCGCGTCGAGAAATCGCGGACAATCTGGCGCTCACCGAAGCGCTTGTTCACATGGGTCAGCTCGGCCACCAGCTGGCCGCTGCCCTCGCCCCGGTCCAGCGCCAGCTTGACGTTGCCGAAACGGTCCCGACGCGCGCTGCGCTCCTTGCGCAAGGCTTCCAGCCGGCGCACGCGGCCCTCATTACGGGTCCGCCGTGCCTCGACGCCTTTCCGGATCCACACCTCCTCCTGCGCCAGCAGCTTGTCGAAGCGCGCATTGGCCTTTTCCTCGGCATCGAGCTGCTCCGCCTTGCGCAGCTGGTAGTCGCTGAAGCGGCCCGGGAAGCTGCTCAGCGCGCCGCGGTCGAGCTCGACGATGCGGGTTGCCACATGATCGAGGAAGACCCGGTCGTGGGTGATCACCACCACTGCGCCAGGAAAATCGCGGATCAGCCCCTCGAGCCACAGGATGCCGTCGATGTCCAGGTGGTTGGTCGGTTCGTCGAGCAACAGTATTTCGGGTTCGCCGACCAGCGCGCGGGCCAGCGCCACCCGCTTGATGCCACCGCCGGACAGGCTGCCGACAACCGCCTCGCCCGACAACTTGAGCTGGGCCAGCACCTGCTCGACGCGCTGTTCGAGACGCCAGGCCTGGGCATCCTCGACGCGGTGCTGGAGTTCTTCCAGCCGCGCCAGATTCGCCGCGCTGGCATCGTCGGCCACCGCCAGCATGGCCTCGTGGTAGTCCACCAACAGGCGGGCCACGTCGCCGAGACCATCGGCAACAGTTTCAAACACCGTGCGCTCCAGCGGGAAGTCCGCCTCCTGGGGCACATAGGCCACCCGCGCCCCAGGCTGCCGCCACAGGCGCCCGTCGTCCAGCATCGCCTGACCGGCCAGCGCCTTCAGCAGGCTCGACTTGCCGCTGCCGTTGCGACCGATCAGCGCAACCCTCTCACCGGGGTCGAGCTGGAAACTAGCCTTGTCGAGCAAGGCGACGTGGCCGAAGGCGAGGCAGGCATCATCGAGGGTGATCAGCGGCATGGTGCAAATAGTAAGACTGCAGAAGGGGCTGGATTCTACCTCGCGGCAGCGGCCTTCCGCCGGCCATATGGCTTTCGCGCATGGGGAGTGCAGCGCGCTTACCGATCACACGTTGAAAAGAACAGCACCGCAAAAATTTTCTTCACAAGCCTGTTGACGAAAACAGTTCTCAGCTATTTAATAGGAACCGTTCTCATTAGCATTCATGTCCAAGTGGAAAACCTTAACGCTCCGGCCCAGCTCCCGTCCTCCGACGCAGCAATCAATGCCGACGCCGGCCAGTTCGAGTCGCCGATCCGGAGCAAGGATCTCTTCAACGAGCGCAGCTGCGTGTTCATCGAGCATGAAGGCATGATTTATGCGCTTCGTGCAACACGTGCAGGCAAACTGATACTGACAAAATGACGACATCCGCCCGACTCCGCCATCGCGACGGCCTTCCCGGCCACTGGACCGAACCCAGCGGCGAGCGCCCGCTGTCTCCCGCCGGCCTCGCAGCCCTGTTGTGCCTTGGCATCGCCGGCTGTATCACGGCAGCGAGCCTTGTATTGCGCCTCTATCCCATCGTCTGAGCAACCCACCTCAATCCCGGGTGTGAAGGAAACAAGACAATGTACGTTTGCATCTGTCGTGCAGTGACTGAAAAGCACATCGAATCCGCCGTCCAGGCCGGTGCGCGGCGTTTGCGCGATCTGCGGGAACAGCTCGGCGTAACGGAAGAATGCGGACGGTGCGCCAAGTGCGCCAAGCAGTGTCTCGATGGGGCTGTCGAGCAGGCCTGCGCGTCCACCTGTGGCAGCGTTGTCGATTACGCCTACACGCCACTGCAGATCGCGGCCTGAGATTTCCCTCACGATGGCCTGGTGCATCCGGGCGGATGTGCCAGCCTATGGTGGGCACGCCCCACCAATTACCGACCAAAAGTTTTTAGCCTGACGCGATAAAGCCGGTGGCAGATGTGGGGTATATCGGTTATCTTTATGGGCCCATCAAAATTTACCCGGGCCCAGCGACATGCCCACCCGCACCACTCCCGGCATCGACTCCAGCGCTCTACGTCCCCGCAAGCGTCTCACCCCCGATACCCGCATTCCCCTGATACTTGACGCAGCCCTGGCCGAATTCTCGACCCATGGCTATAGCGCCACGCGCGTGGACGACATCGCAAATCGGGCGGGGCTCTCGAAAGGCGGCTTCTACGCCCACTTCTCCGGTAAGGACGCGGTTTTCGAAGCGCTCTTACGACGCTCCCTCACGCTGCCGACGCTGGATATCGAAGCACTACTGGAATCTGCCACCGACATCCGCACGATGCTCGAACAGCTGGTGGATCAACTGCATACCCACCTGGACGACACCACCCGGCGCGCCACCACCCGTCTTCTACTGACCGAAGGCCACCGCCTTCCCGACATCGTGAGCCTTTGGCGGCAGAGCACCGTGGACAACCTGCACGTACAGCTCGGAGCCCTGTTGCGTCGCTGCGTCGAGCGCGGCCTGTGCCGGGACAGCATGGTGGTCCACCACCCCTGGCTGATCCTGTCGCCGGTCGTGCACCAGTTGTTCCAGCAGCTGTCCTCTGCCGCCGTGATGCCGCTGCAGCGACGTGAAGCACGCGCCGCCCACGTCCAGATGCTGTGCGAACTGCTCGCCCCCGCAACCCGCTGAAGCCAGTCCCCGACGCCCACCGGACGCGAACAGATCCCGGCTCTAACGATCCACTCCCAGCCGCATCGGCGCTCGCACGAGGCGCTGCTCCTCCTGCTCGATCTCCAGAAAGGTGTCGCGCAGGCTGTTGATGTGCTCGCAGGCCACGCGGCCGGCCTTTTCCGAATCCCTGTCCATCACGGCACGGTAGATCCGCTCGTGGTGGCGGTCCAGCACGCGTTTGTGCGCCGGGCGATGGTAGAGATTGCTCACCGACGCCAGCACGCTGCTGAGCATCAGGTCCGACAGGGATTGCAGCGTATGCACCAGCACCGGGTTGTGCGACGCATCGTTGATCGCCCGGTGGAAAGCATGATCGGCGCGAGCATGCTCTTCCAGCGTCACCCCTTCCCCTTGCTCCTGCAGGCTTTGTAGCTCCTCGTAGCGCCGCCGGATCAACAGGAAATCCACTGGCGTCCCCCGCTGGGCAGCCAGCCGGGCCGCCTCGCTCTCCAGGATCGCCCGCACTTCCAGCAGATCGTACAAGGTGCGCGGCTGGGAATTGAACAAGTGCATCAGCGGCGTCATGTCCCGGTCGACGGACAGACGTGCCACGTAGGATCCGCGTCCGTGCTGCGTATCGATGATGCCCAGTCCACGCAGCACGCGCAGCCCCTCCCGCAGGGCCGTCCGCGACGTCCCCAGCTTCTCGCACAAACGCCGCTCGGACGGCAACACCTCCCCCACCTTCAGGATGCCGTCGATGATCAGCCGCTCGATCCGCTCGGCGACCACATCGGCCACCTGCTTGCGCTCGGTGGCCACGAACGGGGCACTGGCGAGGTCTTTCAAAGTGGTCCTACCAGTTGATTCGGGCACCGCAGCATCTCTCCCCTGACGATCCAATCACATTGAATTCAAAGGATTTATCTTTCAATAAGGGAAAACATGTATTCGAAAAAACTGGTATGACCACTTGAAAAGTGCTTTTTTTTCAGTGTCTTCGAAACTTAGTATCGCCCATCCAGTGCGCTCGGTCGGGTCACCCGATCCCCGCCGCACACGCAAAACCGAACCGGAACCTCCAGGGCCTGCTGCCATGAACATCCTCTACGACGAAAAGATCGACGGCAAACTCCACCATGTGGACCGCGCCGAGCTGATGGCCGCCATGCGCGCTGCGATGCCCGATCTGGAAATCCTGCACACCCACGAAGATCTCAAGCCCTTTGAGTGCGACGGCCTGGCGGCTTATCGCACCACGCCGCTGCTGGTCGTGCTGCCCGAGCGCCTCGATCAGGTGGAAACCCTGCTCAAGCTGTGCCACCGCATGCACGTGCCCGTGGTTGCCCGCGGCGCCGGCACCGGCCTATCCGGCGGCGCGCTGCCCCTGGAACAGGGCGTACTGCTGGTGATGGCGCGCTTCAACCGCATCCTCGAAGTGAATCCGGAAGGCCGCTTCGCCCGCGTCCAGCCCGGCGTACGCAACCTGGCCATTTCCCAGGCTGCCGAGCCCTTCGGCCTCTACTACGCGCCGGACCCGTCGTCGCAGATCGCCTGTTCCATCGGCGGCAACGTGGCCGAAAACGCTGGCGGCGTGCACTGCCTGAAGTACGGCCTGACCGTGCACAACCTGCTGAAGGTCGAAGCCCTGACCATCGAAGGCGAGCGCGTCACTCTCGGCAGCGATGCACTTGACGCCGCCGGCTTCGACCTGCTGGCCCTGTTCACCGGTTCGGAAGGCCTGCTCGGTGTGGTCACCGAAGTCACCGTCAAGCTGCTGCCCAAGCCCCAGGTGGCCCGCGTGCTGATGGCCAGCTTCGATTCCGTCGAAAAGGCCGGCAAGGCGGTGGCCGACATCATCTCCGCCGGCATCATCCCCGGCGGCCTCGAAATGATGGACAAGCTGGCCATCCGGGCCGCCGAGGACTTCATCCATGCCGGCTACCCGGTGGATGCCGAGGCCATCCTTCTGTGCGAGCTCGACGGCGTCGAGGCCGACGTCCAGGACGACATCGAGCGCGTGCGCACGGTGCTCACCACCGCCGGCGCCACCGACGTGCAGCTGGCACGGGACGAAGCCGAGCGCATCAGGTTCTGGGCCGGGCGCAAGAACGCCTTCCCGGCCGTTGGCCGCATGTCTCCGGACTACTACTGCATGGACGGCACCATCCCGCGCAAGCAGTTGCCGGCCGTGCTGAAGGGCACCGCCGAGCTGTCCGTCGAGTACGGCCTGCGGGTCGCCAACGTGTTCCACGCCGGCGACGGCAACATGCACCCGCTGATCCTCTTCGATGCCAACCAACCCGGCGAATTCGAGCGGGCCGAAGCCCTCGGCGGCAAGATCCTCGAACTGTGCGTCGCGGTGGGCGGCACCATCACCGGCGAACACGGCGTCGGCCGCGAGAAGATCAACCAGATGTGCGTGCAGTTCAACAGCGACGAGCTGACCTTCTTCCACGCCGTAAAGGCCGCCTTCGACCCGGCCGGCCTCCTCAACCCCGGCAAGAACATCCCGACCCTGCACCGCTGCGCCGAGTTCGGTGCGATGCACATCCACCACGGCCACCTGCCCTTCCCCGAACTGGAGCGTTTCTGATGAGCGAGCACACCCACGACGCCGACCAGGCCGAAGCCCTGCTGGCCCAGATTCAGGCAGCCCTGGCAGCCGGCACGCCGCTCTCCATTACCGCGGGTGGCAGCAAGGCCTTCTACGGCCGCGAGGTGAACGGCACGCCGCTGGACGTCCGCGGCCACCGGGGCATCGTCAGCTACGATCCGGCCGAACTGGTCATCACCGCCCGTGCCGGCACGCCGCTGGCCGAACTGAATGCGGCTCTCGACGCCGGTGGCCAGATGCTGCCCTGCGAAGCACCCGACTTCAGCGGCAGCGCCACCGTCGGCGGCATGGTCGCGGCCGGCCTGTCCGGCCCGCGCCGCCCGTGGGTCGGCTCCGTGCGTGACTTCGTGCTCGGCTGCCGCATCATCACCGGCCACGGCAAGCACCTGCGCTTTGGCGGCGAGGTCATCAAGAACGTGGCCGGCTACGACGTCTCCCGTCTGATGACCGGCACCCTCGGCTGCCTGGGCCTGATCACCGAAGTCTCCTTCAAGGTCCTGCCCAAGCCCCGCGCCAGCCTGACCCTGCGCCTCGAGATGGATCGCCCGCGGGCCCTGCGCAAGTTCGCCGAATGGGGCCAGCAGTCCCTGCCGATCAGCGGCGCCTGCCAGGACGGGGGCACCACGCTGCTGCGCCTGGAGGGTGGCGAGAGTTCCGTGAAGGCCGCCCGCGCGCTGCTCGGCGGTGAGGAAGTATCGGCGGATTTCTGGGACGGCCTGCGCAACCACCAGCTCGGTTTCTTCAAGGACCCGCGCTCCCTGTGGCGCCTGGCGGTGGGCAACAACCGCACGCCGGCCGATCTGCCCGGCGACGCGCTGATCGACTGGGGCGGCGCCCAGGTGTGGCTGAAGACCACCGCCGACGCCACCCAGCTGCGCACGCTGGCCGCCCAGGCCGGCGGCCACGCCGACTGCTACACCCCCGGCGTCACCGACGGCCCCCTGCCGCCGCTGCCCGACACGCTGATGCGCTACCACCGCCAGCTCAAGGCCCAGCTCGATCCACAAGGCATCTTCAACCCCGGCCGTATGTACGCCGGGCTGTAAGCACCACCACGCCTTCCCCATTTCCGGATCAGATACGCCATGCAAACCAACCTGAGCGAAGCGGCCCGTCATCGCCACGGCGCAGACGTGGCCGAGAGCGTGCTGCGGAGCTGCGTGCACTGCGGCTTCTGCAATGCCACCTGCCCCACCTACCAGCTTCTCGGCAACGAGCTGGACGGGCCCCGCGGCCGCATCTACCTGATGAAGCAGATGTTCGAAACCGGCGAGGTCAGCGAGAGCACTCGCACCCACCTGGACCGCTGCCTCACCTGCCGCAACTGCGAGACCACCTGCCCGTCCGGCGTGCAGTACCACAAGCTGCTGGACATCGGCCGCGCAGCCGTCGAGGAACTGGTGCCGCGCAGCACCGGCGAGCGCCTGCGCAACCTGGCGCTGCGCGCGATCGTTCCCAACCCCGAGCGCGTCAAGGCCGCCCTCGGCGTTGCATCTACGCTGCGCGCCTTCCTGCCCGCCTCGGTGGCCGACAAGCTGCCGCGCCACCAGTACGCCCCCAAACCCCGCCCCACCGCGCGCCAGAGCCGCGTCGTGCTGATGCTGGAAGGCTGCGTGCAGCCAGGCGTATCGCCCAACACCAACGCCGCCGCGGCGCGCATCCTCGACCGCCTGGGGATCTCCGTCCAGCCCGCGCCGGCAGCAGGCTGCTGCGGCGCCGTGGATTACCACCTCAACGCCCAGGAAGCCGGCCTCGACCGGGCCCGCCGCAACATCGACGCCTGGTGGCCGGCCATCGAAGACGGTGCCGAAGCCATCGTGCAGACCGCCAGCGGCTGCGGCGCCTTCGTCAAGGAGTACGGTTTCCTGCTGCGTGACGACCCGGCCTACCGGGACAAAGCCGCACGCGTGAGCGCTCTGGCCAAGGACCTCGTCGAGGTACTCGCCCGCGAACCGCTGGAAAAGCTCGGCGTACAGGCCGACAAGCGGCTCGCCTTCCATTGCCCGTGCACGCTGCAGCACGCCCAGAAGCTGGGCGGCGCCGTGGAAGGCGTGCTGCGGCGCGTCGGCTTCGCGCTCACCGCGGTGCCCGACGGCCACCTGTGCTGCGGCTCCGCCGGCACCTATTCGATCACCCAGCCCGAGCTGTCCCGCCAACTGCGCGACCGCAAGATGGACGCACTGGAAAGCGGCAAGCCCCAGCTGATCGCCACCGCCAACATCGGCTGCCAGATGCATCTGGACGGCGCCGGACGCACCGAGGTCCGCCACTGGATCGAGATCGTCGAGGACACCCTGCCCTCCCAATAAGACCAATCCCAACCCAGACAGAGACCACAACAGGAACAAGCACCATGCAAACCAAATCCTTCCTTACCCGTGAAGACGCCATCCGCATCCTCGACGCCGCCCGCACCGAAGCCCAGCACAACAACTGGGCGGTCAGCGTGGCGGTGGTCGATGACGGCGGTCACCCGCTGGCCTTCGAACGCCTGGACGGCTGCGCGGCGATCGGCGCCTACATCGCTACCGAGAAAGCCCGGACTGCCGCCCTCGGCCGTCGGGAGTCCCGCCTGTATGAGGAGATGATCAACGCCGGACGCAATGCCTTTCTTTCCGCGCCCGGCCTGAATGCCATGCTGGAAGGCGGCGTACCCATCATCGTCGATGGCCACGTCGTCGGTGCCGTCGGGGTGTCCGGGGTCAAGCCCGACCAGGATTCCCAGGTGGCCCGCGCTGGCGTAGCCGCGGCCTGACAAGCCGCAAACGCAGCACCACACCTCAGCACCAAACCAATAAAAGAGGAGACAAGACGATGGTATGGCAACAGACCTACGACCCGCTCGGCAGCATGCTGTTGAGTACGCTGGTCGCTGCAATCCCCGTGGCGGTCATGCTGATCGGCCTCGGCTTCCTGCACCTGAAGGCCCACATTGCAGCGGCGGCCGGCCTGGCCAGCGCGCTGCTGATCGCTATTTTTGCTTATGGCATGCCCGCCGAAATGGCCGGCAAGGCAGCCTTCATGGGTGGCCTTACCGGCCTGCTACCGATTGGCTGGATCGTGCTCAACATCATCTTCCTGCATCAGCTCACCGAGCAGAACGGATCGTTCAAGATCCTGCAAGACTCCATCGCCGGCATTACTGAAGACCGGCGCCTGCAACTACTGCTGATCGCCTTCGCCTTCGGCGCCTTCTTCGAAGGTGCGGCCGGCTTCGGCACCCCGGTGGCGGTGACTGCGGCGATCCTGATCGGCCTCGGCTTCTCGCCGCTGGCCGCATCCGGCCTGTCCCTGATCGCCAACACCGCCCCGGTGGCCTACGGCGCCCTCGGCACGCCGATCATCACACTGGCCAAGGTGCATGGCTACGACGTGATGGCCGTGTCGGCGATGGTCGGCCGCCAGCTGCCGTTCTTCTCGGTGCTGGTGCCCTTCTGGCTGATCTGGGCCTTCGCCGGGCGCAAGGGCATGCTGCAGATCTGGCCGGCCATCCTGGTCGCCGGCGTCACCTTTGCGATCCCGCAGTTCATCGTCTCCAACTTCTTCGGCCCCGAGCTGGTGGACGTGATCGCTGCCATGTGCGCGATGATCTGTCTGGTGCTGTTCATGAAGGTCTGGCAGCCCGCCGAAATCTGGCGCTCCACGTCCCTGCGCGGCCATGAGGAGGATGGCGGCAAGGCAGCTCCCGCCACAGCCATCGCCCGGCACCCCACCGGCGACGTAGTGCGTGCCTGGATGCCGTGGTTCATCCTGACGGTGTTCGTCTTCATCTGGGGCCTGCCCGCGGTGAAGGCCTACTTCAACGGCATTTATGCGCCGAAGTTCCCGATCGAAGGACTGCACAAGCTGATCGAGAAGGTGCCGCCGGTCGTCGCCACGCCGACCAAGGAAAGCGCCGAATACGTCTTCGGCCTGCTGTCCGCCACGGGCACCGGCATCTTCGTGGCCGCCATCGTCGGCGGCCTGGCGATGAAGTACAACCCGCTGGCCTTGTTGCGTACCTACGGCAAGACGATCTGGCTGGTCCGCTACTCGCTGATCACCATCGTGCTGATGCTGGCCCTCGGCACCCTGACCCGCTACTCCGGCCTCGATACCACCCTGGGCCTGGCCTTCGCCTCCACGGGTGTGCTGTACCCCTTCTTCGGCACCCTGATGGGATGGCTCGGCGTCGCCCTGACCGGCTCCGACACGGCGTCAAACGTGCTCTTCGGCGGCATGCAGAAGGTTGCGGCAGAACAGCTCGGCCTCAGCCCCAACCTGATGGGCGCCGCCAACAGCTCCGGCGGCGTGATGGGCAAGATGGTGGATGCCCAGTCCATCGTGGTCGCCTCCACCGCCACGCGATGGTTCAACCACGAGGGTGACATCCTGCGCTACGTGTTCTTCCACTCCATCGCCCTGGCCTGCCTGGTGGGCATCTTCGTGACGCTGCAGGCCTATGTCTGGCCGTTCAGCGCCATGGTCATCAAGTAATCGGGAGAGCCCACATGTACAAGCGCATTCTGGTTGCCATCGACAGCAGCGACACCGCCCGCAAGGCCTTCGACGAAGCCCTTCAGCTGGCCAGGCTGGCCAACGCCACGCTGTGCATCGCCCACGCCCTCGACGAGGCGCCGCTGGTTCAGCACGCAATGGGCATCGGCACCTTCATCGACGCCGACAAGATCAAGGACGAGATGCGCCAAGTCGCCGGCCCGGTGCTCGACGAAGCGGTCGCCAAGGCCACAGCCGCCGGCGTCGCAGCCGAGCGCCTACTGATCGAATCGGAAAACAAGCGAACCGCCGAGCAGATCGTCGATGCCGCGCAGAACTGGAACGCCGACCTGATCGTCGCCGGCACCCATGGCCGCCACGGCATGGACCGTCTGCTGGTCGGCAGCGTCGCCGAAAACCTGACCCGGCTGGCGAAGACCTCGCTGCTGCTGGTGCGCTGAGTCTTTCACGGGCTCCAGGCAGAAAAATGGCGGGCCGCGGGGCTCGCCATTTTCATTACTGCATTACCGATGAAGCTACCGAGGGCTCTGTTGTGGGGGCGAATTCACTCGCCCATCACGCGTGCGGCAACCTCCGCGGGCGAATGAATTCGCCCCCACAGCAATCACGCAGCGTTCATTGCCAGCATCAGCTGGTTGATGCGCTTCACGAAGCTCGCCGGATCATCCAGCGTGCCGCCTTCGGCGAGCAGGGCCTGGTCGAACAGTACCGCCGCCCAGTCCTCAAACTGCTTGTCCTCGTACTTGAGGCGCAGCACCACCGGGTGGGCCGGGTTGATCTCGAGGATCGGCTTGGAGATCGGCATGTTCTGGCCGGCCGCCTTCATCAGGCGGGCCAGGTTCATCCCCATGTCGTGCTCGTCGGCCACCAGGCAGGCGGGAGAGTCGGTCAGACGGTGGGTGACGCGGACTTCCTTCACCTTGTCGCCGAGGCTGCTCTTCATCTTGTCGAGCAGATCCTTCAGCTCGCCGGTTTCCTTCTCGACGGCAGCCTTCTCGGCTTCGTCTTCCAGCTTGCCCAGATCGAGGCCGCCCTTGGCGACGGAGGCCAGTTGCTTGCCGTCGAACTCGGTCAGGTTGCCGACCACCCACTCATCGACACGGTTGGAAAGCAGCAGCACCTCGATGCCCTTCTTGCGGAAGATCTCCAGGTGCGGGCTGTTCTTGGCGGCGTTGAAGCTGTCGGCGGTGACGTAATAGATCTTGTCCTGGCCTTCCTTCATGCGGCCGATGTAGTCGGCCAGCGACACGATTTCCTCGGCGGTATCGGCGTTCGTGGAAGCAAAGCGCAGCAGGCCGGCGATCTTCTCCTTGTTGGCGTGATCCTCGCCGACGCCTTCCTTCAGCACCTGACCGAACTCCTTCCAGAAGGTGACGTACTTGTCCTTCTGGTTCTCGGCGAGGTCTTCGAGCAGGCTCAGCACCTTCTTGGTACAACCGGCACGCAGAGTGTCGATGTCCTTGGATTCCTGCAGAATCTCGCGGGACACGTTGAGTGGCAGGTCGTTGGAATCCACCACCCCGCGCACGAAGCGCAGATACATGGGCATCAGCTTCTCGGCGTCGTCCATGATGAAGACGCGGCGAACGTAGAGCTTGACGCCGTGGCGGGCCTGGCGGTCCCACATGTCGAAGGGCGCGTGGCCGGGCACGTAGAGCAGCTGGGTGTACTCGTGGCGGCCTTCGACCTTGGCGTGGGTCCACGCCAGCGGTTCTTCGTAGTCGTGGCCGACGTGCTTGTAGAACTCGGTGTATTCCTCGTCGGTAATGTCCGACTTGGCGCGCGCCCACAGGGCGTTGGCCTTATTGACGGTCTCGTCTTCGTCGGTGAGGACCTGTTCCTTCTTCTCCTCGTCCCACTGCTCCTTCTTCATCACGATGGGCTGCAGGATGTGGTCGGAGTACTTCTGGATGATCGAACGCAGCTTCCAGCTGGACAGCAGGTCGTCCTGGTCATCGCGCAGGTGCAGGGTGATCTCGGTGCCGCGGTCGGCCTTCTCGACGGCTTCGATGGTGTATTCGCCGGCGGTGTCGCCGGTCATCGAACAGGTCCATTGCACCGCGGCATCAGCACCCAGGCCGGCGCGACGGGTACGCACGGTGACCTTGTCAGCCACGATGAAGGCAGAGTAGAAACCGACGCCGAACTGGCCGATCAGGTGGGCGTCCTTCTTCTGGTCGCCGGTCAGCTTGCCGAAGAATTCCTTGGTGCCGGACTTGGCGATGGTGCCCAGGTTGGTCACCACTTCGTCGCGGCTCATGCCGATGCCGTTGTCGGCGATGGTCAGCGTGCGGGCCGCCTTGTCGTAGCCCACGCGGATCTTCAACTCGGCGTCGTTCTCGAACAGCCCACCGTTCTCCAGGGCTTCGAAACGCAGCTTGTCACAGGCGTCGGAGGCATTCGAAACCAGCTCCCGCAGGAAGATCTCCCTGTTCGAATACAGCGAATGGATCATGAGGTGCAGCAGTTGCTTGACCTCGGCCTGGAAGTTCAAGGTTTGCGCGGACGTATCGACAGTCATAAAGCTTGCTCCATAAGAACCGTTAACGATCCCCATATGGGTCTGCCCCGCCGACTTTCAAGCCCCCTGTCCGATGGAACATTCCCGACTCCCCGCCTCCGCGCTTCCGTCGTCGCAGCCTTCGGCTACTGAGGCCGACGCTCCCGTCGTGGCACGCTCACTGCGCTGGCTTCGTCTGGCCATCTGGGTCGCCTTCGCGCTGCTTGCCGCCCTTATCGTCGGCGTCACCACTTCACTGATCCGTTATGACCGCGAGCAGGCTCTGAGGCGCTCGGAGTCGGAGTTGCTGAACCTGACCCGTGTCCTGGAAGAGCACATCGCACGCTCCTTCGGCGAGGCAGAAGGCGCCGTCAACGAAGTCGCCGGACTGGTTGCCCTGCGAGGAGGCATAGATGCCTTCGGCCCAGGAGAACTGCAGACCTTGCTGCAGCAACGCATCCCCAATCTGCCGGAGGCCGAGACCCTGTTCATTGAGAGGGAGGACGGCCGCCTCGCCGTTGATGCAAAAGGGCGGGAACTCGCCGGCCAGGATGAGGCCGGCGCCGATAAGGTGACGATGCCCCCGGTCCTGAAGGACGGTTTCGACATCGGCAGCCCAGGACATCATCATGTCGGCAGCGCGGTCAGCACACCGCTGACCCGCCAGATCTTCGACCCTGCCGGCAAGTACCTGGGCACAGCCGGTGCGGCCATCAGCCACACCTATTTTGGGACCGTATATCGGGAACTGGGGCTTTCCGACCAGGATACGATCCTGGTGATCCACGCTACCCGGCACGTCGTACTGATCCACCACCCCCAGAATGACGCGCTGATCGGCTCGGCCGTCACATGGCCATCGGCGCTTGACGCAACGCCCAACACCCGCAGCCTGGTGCAAACCGGCACGAGCGACAGCGATCCAGCCGAACGCATCCGCGCCTACCGCCGTCTGGCCGACCGTCCGCTGATCATCGGGGCCAGCCGACCGGTGGAGGATGCCCTGTCCGACTTCTATGTGCACCGACGCTACGTCGTGGCAGCAGCCAGCCTGATGCTGGCCCTCCTCGGCTCCCTTGCCTTCAGTCTGCACCGGGTTGCCAACCTGCGCGATGCCGAACGCGAAGCCCTCGCCGAACTCAACGCCTCACTGGAAGAACGGGTCCGACAACGCACCGAGGAACTGGAACAATCCAACCGGGAACTGCTGAGCTTCAGCTATTCGATCTCCCATGACCTGCGGGCACCGCTGCGGGCCATCAATGGTTTTGCCCACGCCCTTGCCGAGGACTACGGAGAACGCCTCGATGCAACGGGGCGCGACTATATCGCCCGCCTCGGCCGGGCGAGCCTGCGGATGGGGGAACTCATCGACGCGCTCCTGCAACTCGCCAGCGTATCGAGACAAGCCCTCAAGATTGTCCCGACCGATGTGAGCGCCATTTCACGCGACATTCTCGACGAGCTGGCGACCACCGCCCCGCAACGGCTGGTACAGAGCCACGTGGAAGACGAGCTGGTCATCGACGCCGACCCGACCCTGATTCGCAACGCACTGCAGAACCTGCTCGGCAACGCCTGGAAGTTCTCCCGCGACAGCCGCCCGGCGATCATCCAGGTGGGCGGACGCCCACACGGGGAAGAACAGCTCTTCTATGTGACCGACAACGGAATCGGTTTCGACATGGCGCATGCCGGCAAACTCTTCGAGCCCTTCCAGCAACTGCATGCACGGAGCGGCTTCGAGGGCTCGGGAATCGGGTTGGCCAGCGTACGCCGCATCATCGAACGCCATGGCGGAACGGTGTGGGTGGAATCAGCGCCGGGAGCCGGCACCACGGTCTTCTTCACACTCCCGCGCAGTCCGGCCATCGTCCGCCGCCCACGTGCGAAACCGGCCAACTGACGTCAACGCCGTCTTACTCGTATCGGATTTCGACCACTTCGATTTCGCGAACGCCCGCCGGGCTGGCAAAACGCACCACATCCCCTTCTTTGGCCTTCAACAACGCACGAGACAGAGGCGCAATCCAGCTGATACGGCCCTCGGACGCATTCGCTTCGTCCACTCCGACGATCTGGTAGGTCTGCTCTTCGTCTCCATCCAGGTCAGATACAGTGACTGTCGCGCCGAAAAAAACCTGCTCGATATTCTCCTGCTCGGACGGCGTCACCACCGTGGCGCCTTCCAGGCGCTTGATCAGGAAACGGATGCGCCGGTCGATCTCCCGAAGGCGCTTCTTGCCGTAGATGTAATCGCCGTTCTCCGAACGATCACCATTGGACGCCGCCCAACGCACGGTCTCGACCAGCTTGGGACGCTCATCGCGCACGAGCTCATCGAGTTCGGCCTTGAGCCGCTCGAATCCGTTGCGGGTCATGTAATTGCGGGTGCCGGGCGGCAGGCTGGGCACACCGGGCGCGGACTCATCGTCCTCGTCCTGGTCACTTTCCTTGACGAAGGCCTTATTCACCCTGAAACACTCCGGAAACAAAACGGTGGGCAATAGTAGGAGCCGCCTGCCTGCCTGGCAAGCGGCTCCAGCTTGCCCTTCACGATCCGGCAGTGTGTCAGTGATAGATCGCCGGCTGGTTCATCAACGACCCATAGTCGGCAATCCACACCTCGAAATCATCCATTTCGGTTGCCGACGATGCCACATCACGCAATTCGCGGCGAAAGCGCTGAGCCGCCTCATCGCGAAACAAGGCTCCGACGCCGCGTCGCTTGTCGATCACCTCGACGGCATCGAGATTGGGATAGTCCACCACATACAGGACAGGATTATTGAGTACCACGTTCATGACAGGCCTCCCGATAGCTAGGTTTTGCCTTTTGGGCATCTGTGCTACTGAAGATGGGAACACATTCCTCTACTTCAAGTTCCCCACCGCCGTTGTATTTCCTGCCACCCGCGCCTAAGATTCCACCGAATCAGCTCGCAGCCGTGCCCCAACCCTCTTCCGACCAGGCATGAACGACAGCAACGAACCCAGCGCCGATGTCACCAGCCTTGCATCCCGGCTGGCGACCCTTACTACTGAGCATCGAGACCTCGACGCCGTCATTTCCCAGATTTCGTCGGCGCCACCGCCGGGCGACGAACTGCTGCTGCGTCGCCTCAAGAAACGCAAACTGCTGGTCAAGGACCGGATAGCCATCATCCAGCGCCTGCTCGATCCGGACATACCGGCCTGAAGCCGGCTCTTTCAACCTCCTATCAGATAACGCATGTCCATCCACCGCAACGCCGGGGCCGAAACACTCGCCCTGCACGCCGGCCAGACACCCGATCCCGTTCATCGTTCCCGGGCCACTCCGATCCACTTCACGACCAGCTACGTTTTCGAAGACAGCGAGCACGCCGCTTCTCTGTTCAATCAAGAGCGGGCCGGTCATGTCTATTCGCGCATATCCAACCCCACCAACGCAGTGCTGGAAGAACGCATTGCGGCGCTGGAAGGCGGCATCGGCGCGATCGCCTGTGCCAGCGGTCAGGCAGCCCTGCTGTTGGCCATCACGACGCTAATGGGTAGTGGCGGCCACATCGTGGCCTCGCGCGCGCTGTACGGTGGCTCCAACAACCTCCTTGCCTACACTCTACCCCGATTCGGCATCGAAACCACTTTCGTCGCCCCCGGTGACCACCAGGGCTGGCGCGCTGCGATCCGACCGGCAACCCGCCTGCTGTTCGGTGAGGCCATCGGCAACCCGGGACTGGAAGTTCTGGACATTCCGGACTTGGCCCAGATCGCCCGGGATGCACGCCTCCCCCTGCTCGTCGATGCCACGCTGGTCACGCCGATGCTGCAGTGTCCGCTCGACCTCGGTGCGAATCTGGTGGTGCACTCGGCCACCAAATTCCTCGGCGGCCATGGGGTCGCCATCGGTGGCTTGCTGGTCGATGGCGGGAACTTCGACTGGGAGGCGTCAGGCGGTCATTTTCCGACACTCACCGAACCGTACGAGGGCTTCCACGGCATGGACTTCGCGGAGGAGTCTCCCGTGGCAGCATTCCTGCTGCGTGCCCGGCGCGAGGGGCTGCGCGACTTCGGTGCCTGCCTGTCGCCCATGAATGCCTTTCAGATACTGCAGGGTATGGAGACCCTGGGCGTGCGAATGGAGCGCCATGTAGCCAATGCGCGTTCGCTTGTGTCCCATCTGGCTGTTCACCCACTGGTGGAGTCCGTCGCCTGGCCCGAACTCGAAAGCCACCCCGACCATCTGTTGGCCGCGCGCCTACTGCCAAAGGGCTGTGGCGGCGTATTCAGTTTCAGCCTCAAGGGCGGACGGCAAGCCGGCTCAACGTTCATCGAGGCACTAAGGGTATTTTCCCATCTGGCCAATGTGGGTGATGCAAAATCGCTGGCAATTCATCCGGCCAGCACGACTCATTTCCGGATGTCACGAAATGCACTGTTGTCGGCAGGCATCACGGAAGGCACGATCCGTCTCTCGGTCGGGCTGGAGTCCGTTTCCGACCTTATCGATGATCTGGACCGCGCACTTTACGCCATCCAGAAGGCCACGGCCTGACTCCGGAACCACGCATGAGACTCAATCTGTCCGGTCACCTGAGCGACCACATCACCTTCTGCTACACCGGCGGCCAGCGCCTTGAGCGCGATCGACCTACGGCACTCTTCATCCATGGGGCCGGGCACGATCATAGCGTGTGGATGCTGCAGACCCGTTACTTTGCCCATCACGGCTGGAACGTCATCGCCCCTGATCTTCCGGGGCACGGCCGCTCCAGCGGCCCCGCTCTCAAGAGCATCGAGGACCTGGCCCACTGGATCATTACGCTTGCACACAAGCTCGGTACCGAGCGTCCAGTTGTCATCGGCCACAGCATGGGAGCCCTGATCGCACTTCAGGTCGCCGCTACGGCACCCGAGTTGGTAAGCCAGTTGGCCTTGGTAGGCGTCGTGGCTCCGATGCCGGTTGCACCCGCACTACTGGACGCAACGCTATCGAACCGGGACAAGGCCCATGCACTGATCAACCAGTGGTCCTTTGCACCGCACAGTCAGATCGGCGCGAGTGGCGTCCCAGGCATTAATCTCACGGCACTCAACGAACGTTTGATGGAACGCCAGGCGCCGGGCGTGCTGCATACCGACATGGCAGCCTGCAATGCCTATCGCGCGGGCTTCGACGCGGCAGCCCAGGTACGCTGCCCAACCCTGCTGCTGAGCTCCGCGCAAGACAGAATGACTCCCCCAAAGGCGCTTGCGCCGCTCGCTACGGCCTTCAATACCGACTTCCAGCCCACCAGAGTTGTGCTACCCGACGCCGGGCATGCCATGATGTCCGAATCCCCGGGTCAAGTGCTCGATGCCTTGTGGGCCTTCATCAGCTCCCAACCAACCGGACAGGCACCTGCATGAGCTGATCCGGTTGTTGCAAGCCATTAAGTTCCAATAACCATAACGGAGACAAAGCATGGCTCAGCACAATGCCCACCCGGACGACGAAAAGGCCGCCACTACGCTGCCTTTCCCCACCTTGCGCAGCGTAGGCGTCGGTGCACCTTTTCAGTGGATAGCGCGAGGCTTCGGTGATCTCAAGGCATGCCCCGTCGCCAGCCTGTTCTATGGATTCTGCTTCACGGCCATGGGCTTGCTGCTGACCTTCGTATTCGAGCACGCTTACCAATACACCTCCGCCGTCTCCACCGGTTTTCTTCTCCTCGCCCCCTTCTTCGCGATGGGGCTTTACGAACTCTCGCGACGCAGGGAACTCGGCGAACAGTGCGCGCTGACACCGACACTGACGGTATGGCGTCGGAACGCCGGTAACCTGGCAGTATTCGCGGCGGTGCTGACTGTCATCTTCCTGATCTGGGCGCGTGCATCCCTCGTCATCTTCGCAATCTTCTACACACGCGAACTTCCCAATTTATCCGGGTTCCTTGGGCAGGTGCTGTCCTTCGAGAACATCGACTTCCTGCTCGTCTACTTTGGCGTTGGCCTCATATTCGCATTGCTCGTCTTTGCAGTCAGCGTTGTTTCAATTCCATTAATGCTGGACCGCAACCAGGATGCCGTCACCTCGATGATCGCCAGCATGCGGGCCCTGACACTCAATCCGCTTCCACTGCTGATTTGGGCAACGTTGATCGTCGGACTGACCATTCTGGGCTTTCTCAGCTTCCATCTCGGCCTGGTCGTCCTGATGCCCATCGTTGGACACGCCACGTGGCACGCTTATCGGCAACTTGTCGAGCCCCTGCCACCCAGCTGACAATCCCCATATGCATTTCAACCACACTCTCCAGCCCCATCGACGCCAAACGAGCACATGAGCTTTGCCAATACCCCCTGGCTGTGGCGAAATAGGCCAATCTTCACATTCGGTCCGGACCGGAAAATCCTGCCATGCGCATAGCCATATTTGTTTCAAGCAGTCTGGCGCTTCTCTTGTCCGCCACAGGTGTTCATGCAGCCAACGGAGCTTCGCCCCCTGCGCTACCGACAGCTGACATCTCCGTAGAGGCGAGTAGGCCCGCACCCAATGATCAGTTCAGGGCCCAAGTCTATTACGAAACCACCGAAACAAGCCCCGGCGAACTCTCTCGCAAGGTGAATACGGTCATTACTCAGGCTTTACAGACAGCCCGCAGCTATCCTGCCGTCAAGGTCCGTACTGGTGGTAATCTCACCTATCCTGTTTATGGCAAGAATGTGCGGAACATCGAAGCCTGGCGGATGCGCTCCTCGCTGACCCTCGAAGCCCAGGACTCTGCGGCCCTCTCAGAGCTGCTCGGGAAACTTCAGCAATCTATGGTGATCAGCGGACTGAATGCAGCCCCCTCTTCTGAGACCTGGAAGAAGATCGAGGACCAGGCGATCGTGGATGCCCTCGCAGCATTCGAAGCCCGTGCAAAGCTGGTTGCGACCGGCCTCAACAAGAAGTGGAAAATCAAGCACGTCTCCATCAATTCCGGCGGAATTCAGCAAAAACCCATAATGCCGCTCGCCCGTAGTGCGAGCCTGATGGCTGCCGAAGCCGTCGCGGCTCCGATCGAAGCCGGTGACAGCACGGTTAGCGTGTCTGTAAACGGTCAGATCGAACTTCTGGAATGATCGCCCTGATTCAACGCGTCCTTGAAGCCAGGGTGACGGTGGGAGAGCATACCGTCGGCGCCATTGGCCCGGGACTCCTCGCCTTCGTCGCGGTTGAAAAGGCCGACACTTCGACAAACGCCAGTCGGATGGTTGAGCGCCTGCTGACCTATCGCGTTTTCCCGGACGACGCAGGACGGATGAACCGGTCTGTCGTCGATATGGCAGGGGGACTGCTGCTCGTATCCCAGTTCACGCTGGCCGCCGATACCAACAAGGGTACCCGCGCGAGTTTTACGCCCGCAGCAGCACCAGAAATCGCGGAAAAGTTGTTCAGTGAAGTTGTGACCCTGGCTCGGAGCCGCCATCCCAAGGTGGAAACTGGTGAGTTTGGGGCCGAAATGCAGGTCTCCCTTGTAAACCATGGTCCGGTTACGTTTCGCCTCACTGCTTGAGTGGCAGCAGCAGCGCTGCCTACTGCTGGCTCTAGCCCTGCTCACTGGCTGCAGCCAGACGCCGCAACGCCCGCTTTATCCATCGCAGCCAAGTTCAACAACGCCCTCATCCCCTTCTACGCGCAACTGGATCACCCTTCCCCAGCCGGACGATGCACAGGAGGTCGTGCTCTATGCCTTGGGTCTGCTCGACACAGGCTACCGATTTGGAGGCAAAAATCCTTCTGCCGGGCTGGACTGCAGCGGCATGGTCAGCTATATCGTCGAACAGGTGAGCGGACGCAAACTACCCTACAACGCCGCAGGAATTGCCGAACGCACGCGCCCCATTCCGTCCAGAGTGATCCAACCCGGTGATTTGGTGTTCTTCAATACCCTCGGCCGCTCCTTCTCGCACATGGGCATTTATCTTGGCGATGGCAAATTCATCCACGCGCCCAGCAGCAAGGGGAAAGTTCGGGTCGACCGGCTCGACAATCGCTACTTCGCAGAGCGCTTTGAAGGCGCACACACACTAATGCCGGAGGGCTGACGCCAGGGCCTCCTCCTCACTCGAACGCCACAACGGGTAAGCCCCCAGCATTTTCATGCTGATATAGTCACTCCGGGCTGTGGAACGGGCGCCCCCCCCTGCGCCAGAATAGTTGTCGCCTCGATAGAATCCTAAAGAACTCGGGGGCGATGATGAGAGAAGGACGTGGCACGATACGGACAGGAATTCAAGGATAGAGCGGTGGCGCGATTGCTGCCGCCGGAGAGCGCGACGGTGGAGGCCGTCGC
>NZ_MWUM01000491.1 GCF_002028455.1 Zoogloea sp. LCSB751
ACGGGCATATCTGATCCGCACACAGAGCTATCTGGCAATATCGTGGTCAGCGCAGGAGAGGGGTTCTCGTCTTGCGTGCTGGAGGCCGCGAGTCGTTTCACCACTCTGCATCCGCGATGCTCGGTGGAGTTGCTGGTCACAGCCGATTTTCACAAGATCGTCCGCGGTGCCGCAGACATTGCTGTACGCACGACTCACCTGGGCGAACCTTCGCTTATTTATCGCTTCATAGACAGGCTCGCTTAC
>NZ_MWUM01000492.1 GCF_002028455.1 Zoogloea sp. LCSB751
GGCACGTCCGAAGCCGCCATGAGCTGATGCAGGAGGCGAAGATTTTTGTCGATGACAGCACTATCACCTCCCATGTGAAGCGCATCCGTAAGAAGTTTATGGCTGCCGCGCCCGAATTTGATTGTATCGATACCGTTTATGGTATGGGCTATCGCTGGGACAGCCTAGCCTAAACCATGCCAAATAGCAGATTAGCCAGCATTCTATGAGACGTTTTCCCTTCGGTCTTCGCACTAAAGTCATTGG
>NZ_MWUM01000493.1 GCF_002028455.1 Zoogloea sp. LCSB751
GTCTGACGCACCGGCCGCCGGCCGACCTGCCGATGCCGGCCTGGCAGCTGCGCGCGGCGCACCTGATCCACGGCCTGCTCTATCTGCTCTTCTTCGCCGTGCCGCTTTCCGGCTGGGCCTACAGCTCGGCGGCGGGCTTCCCCATCGTCTGGTTCGGCGTTCTGCCGCTGCCGGACTTCGTGGGCAAGGACAAGGAACTGGCCGAGACGCTGAAGCTGGCCCATCACCTTGCCGCCTATGGCCTG
>NZ_MWUM01000494.1 GCF_002028455.1 Zoogloea sp. LCSB751
GCAAGAGTCTGCACCTTTAGGGGAGTAGTTGCCTTCGGCAAACTTCTTATCCAAGGTCGCTTCGACTTGCTCTGGGGTCATTTTTTCATCCCACTTCGACGCGTAAGCGTTTGGTGTGATGCATAAAGACATAACTGCTGACATTGCCATTGTGATGACAAATGCCGGCAGTAGATTTTTCATTTTGTGACTGTTCTTCATAATAGGCTTCCCAATTTGTCCCAACAAAATTCAAGAAAGGGGGA
>NZ_MWUM01000495.1 GCF_002028455.1 Zoogloea sp. LCSB751
TGAGGCCAGGGAAAGGTTCTGGCTCATTGACACCAAGGTAAGCGTATCACTACGCTGCCGGAAAGCATACTAACATTCTGCAGGGTCTCATCACCTCTACTCGCGCCGATGTCGTTTCTGGAAAGATCGCTTCCCACAAAAAGTACTTTATCAGAAACGATACTGAAGGCAAGGAGTACCCTTCTCTCGAGTCTGTTATTGAGTACGTCCAGCCCACCGCCCTTGTCGGTCTCTCCACCACTTTT
>NZ_MWUM01000496.1 GCF_002028455.1 Zoogloea sp. LCSB751
ACTTGCCTGAACGAGTCGGAGCAGGCGGAAGATGAATCATTTGACCAGGAAATCGCCCGCATTGTTGGCGTCCTTCAGACAGCGGCGTTGAGGCTGTATCCCGACCTGGCCTGGTGCACCCCGAAATTGACTGGCGGATGTTTCGATGTCCAGGTCGTCGAGGACGATGCGCCGGGAAGCTCGTCCAGCGCCAATGGCCGGATCACGCTGAATGACAGTCTAGACCGTTGGCAGTCCCATGAAGA
>NZ_MWUM01000497.1 GCF_002028455.1 Zoogloea sp. LCSB751
TACGGTGTATGCCATTCAGATCTGTACGCCGCCCACAATCACGGGGGCTGAACCCGCTATCCCATAGTGCCGGGCCATGAAATCATCGGTTGGGTGGTTGCCGTCAGCTGTCAGGTCAACAGGTTCAAGGCAGGCGATCGGGGCGGGGTCGGCTGCATGGTGGACGCCTGCGGTCATGGCGAGGCGTGCAAAGAGGGCACTACGGCGCAACCGTGACTCACACCGATGGCGCCCCGACCTTATCG
>NZ_MWUM01000498.1 GCF_002028455.1 Zoogloea sp. LCSB751
CCGGACCCCGATGCCTGGCGCGGCAAGGCCTTGTCGGACAGCAGCCGGCAACGCCTGCTCGCCGCGCTGGCCGCAAAAGAGAGCCGGGTCGTCATGGCCGGGGTGGACGGGGAGGAAAGGCTGTTCATCCTGGAGCCCGTCCGCTTGGCCAACAATGCCCTGGTCGCCAGCGTTTCGGCGCCCATCGGCAGCATCATGCGCGACATCGAGCGCGAATTCTGGCGGCGGATCATCGTGCTGCTGTG
>NZ_MWUM01000499.1 GCF_002028455.1 Zoogloea sp. LCSB751
GCCCTGCTCAGCTGTATTTACATGGTGTTTACGGAGTTCTTATATCACCCTCCAAGGACATTCGATTCATATTCAATTTTAGCAACGGACATGAAGTCTCTTATTTACATTTCTGGAGTCAGTTAAGAAGTGCTAAATCTTTAGCAGGCTCTTAGAACAAATTAAGCGCTTTCAAAAGCAAATGGTTCTTTTTGCGATGTCCACCTGGCTTCGCTCGATGGTGGTTGGAAAGACGTAAATGTCAC
>NZ_MWUM01000500.1 GCF_002028455.1 Zoogloea sp. LCSB751
GCACTATTCATCGCCTGGAAGATTGGGGCCGTCGTCAACTGGCTTACCCGATCGACAAGCTGCACAAGGCTCACTATGTTCTGATGAACGTAGAAGCTGAGCAGGCCGTTATCGACGAACTGGAAACCAACTTCCGCTTCAACGATGCCGTTATCCGCAACATGATCATGCGCACCAAGCACGCCGTGACTGAAGTTTCTCCGATGGCCAAGGCCAAGGAAGAGCGCTTCACCCGTCGTGACGAC
>NZ_MWUM01000050.1 GCF_002028455.1 Zoogloea sp. LCSB751
AGGACGTCATCCGCGTGGATCACTCCGACGCCCCCGACGACCTCGTCCGCTACGGCAAGGACATCGAGAAGGCCGTATTCGCACGCGGACTGCGCTACCACCTCGAGGACCGCGTCCTCGTCCATGGCAACAAGACCGTCGTCTTCCGCTGAAACACCGGAACTAGAGGAACCACCATGCCCTGGCGTCTCCTGCGCTTCGCACTCAACAAAAAGCACCCGGAACCCCGGATGTTCACCTTCCACGAGAAGCTGAAAGCCAGCTACGACGTGGTCATCATCGGCGGCGGCGGACACGGCCTGTCGGCCGCCTACTACCTGGCCCGCGAACATGGCATCACCAATGTCTGCGTGCTCGAGAAGGGTTACATCGGCGGCGGCAACACCGGCCGCAACACAACCATCATCCGCTCCAACTACCTGACCCCCGAGGGCGTCCAGTTCTACGACGAGTCCGTGCGCCTGTGGCAGGACCTGTCGGAGGACTTCGACCTCAACCTGTTCTACGCCAACAGGGGCCACTTCACCCTCGCCCACACTGATTCGGCGCTGCGCACCATGCGCTGGCGCGCCGAGGTGAACAAGCACTACGGCGTTGCCTCCGAAGTGGTCGGGCCGGAAGTGGTGAAGGAAGCCGCGCCGATGATCGACATCACCTGCGCCGGCCACTCGCCGATCCTCGGCGCGCTGTATCACGCCCCCGGCTCGGTTGCGCGCCACGACGCGGTGGCCTGGGGCTACGGCCGCGGCGCCGACCAGCGCGGCGTCGAGATCCACCAGCAGACCGAAGTGCTGGGCATCGACGTGGAAGGCGGCAAGGTCAAGGGCGTGCGCACCAGCAAGGGCTACATCAGCACCGGCAAGGTGTTGTGCGCGGTGGCCGGCTCCACGCCGCGCATCCTCAAGATGGTGGACGTCAAGTCGCCGATCTACATCCACCCGCTGCAGGCGATGGTCAGCGAGCCGGTCAAGCCCTGGCTCGACCCGATCCTGGTGTCCGGCAGCCTGCACGTCTATATCAGCCAGTCGGCCCGCGGCGAGCTGGTGATGGGCGCCTCCCTCGACCCCTACGAGCTGCACGGCACCCGCTCCACGCTGGACTTCGTCGAAGGCCTCACCAGCCACATGCTGGAGATGTTCCCCTTCCTCTCCAACGTGAAGGTGATGCGCCAGTGGGCCGGCATGGCCGACATGACCCCCGACTTCGCGCCGGTGATGGGCAAGACCCCGGTGGACGGCTTCTATCTGGATTCCGGCTGGGGCACCTGGGGCTTCAAGGCCACGCCGGTGTGCGGCAAGACCATGGCCCACACCATCGCCACCGACACCGCCCACCCGCTGATCACCGGCTTCTCCCTCGACCGCTTCCGCAACTACGCCCTCACCGGCGAAAAGGGCGCGGCCTCGGTCGGCCACTAACCCGGCCCCGGAGAGAAAGGAAAACCGCCATGAAGATCATGACCTGCCCCCTCAACGGCCCGCGCCCGGTTTCGGAATTCCACTACTGGGGCGAAGTTCGCCCGATGCCCAACCCGGCCACCGCCAGCGACGACGCCTGGGCCGACTACGTCTTCAACCGTAACGGCGCCCCCGGCCTGAAGAAGGAATGGTGGTGCCACACCCCCAGCAACACCTGGTTCATCGCCGAGCGGGACACCGAGAAGGACGTTGTGCTCAAGACCTATTTCTACGAGGGAGATCAATGATGCGTTTGCCCGCCACCCGCGGCGAGTGGATCGACCGCTCCCGCCCCGTCGAATTCAAGTTCGAAGGCCAGACCTACAAGGGCTACGCCGGCGACACCATCAGCTCCGCCCTGTGGGGCGCCGGTGTCCGCGTGCTCGGCCGCAGCTTCAAGTACCACCGTCCGCGCGGCGTGCTGTCCCTGGCCAACCATGACGTCAATGCGCTGCACCAGTCGGGCGGCACGCCCAACGTGCGCGCCGACGTCACGCCCCTCGTGGCCGGCATGGACCTGACCGCCGTCAATACCTTCGGCAGCCTGGCCGACGACAAGGGCCGCTTCCTCGGCAAGCTGTCCGCCGTCCTGCCGGTCGGCTTCTACTACAAGGCCTTCCACAGCAAGCGCCTGTTCCCCATGTGGGAGCGCATGTTCCGCGCCATGACCGGCCTCGGCAAGGTGGACCTGAAGAGCCCGCACAAGCGCACCCCCAAGGCCTACGACTTCTGCGACGTGCTGGTCATCGGCGCCGGCCCGTCCGGCCTGTCCGCCGCGCTGGCCGCCGCCGCCCAGGGCGCCGACGTGACGGTGGTGGACGAGAACGCCCAGGCCGGCGGCAGCGCCGGCTACCAGCTCGGCAACGACAACGACCGCCGCCAGCAGCACGCCGACCTCCTCGCCAAGGTTGCCGCCGAGCCGCGCATCCGCGTGCTCACCGGCACCTACGCCGCCGGCTACTACAAGGACCACTGGATTCCGCTGGTCAGCGCGGAGCGCATGCTCAAGATGCGTGCCGGCAGCGTGGTCGTCGCCAGCGGCGCCTTCGAGCAGCCTGCCGTTTTCCACAACAACGACCTGCCCGGCATCATGCTGGCCTCCGCCGCCCAGCGCCTGGCCTACCGCTACGGCGTCAAGCCGATGGACAAGGCGGTGGTGCTCACCGCCAACGCCGACGGCTACCGCGCCGCGCTGGATCTGCTGGCCCTCGGCACCGCCATCGCCGCAGTGGTAGACCTGCGCACCAACCCCGGCAAGGCCGAGCCGCTGGCCCACCTGCTGCGCCAGTCCGGCATCGAGGTGCTGAGCGGCCACTGCATCGTCGAAGCCAGGCCCGACGCCAACGGCCTGTGCGCCGGCGCCCGCATCGCCGCGCTGCGCGCCGATGGCACCCCCGCCGCGCAGACCCGCGACATCCCCTGCGACGGCATCCTGATGAGCACCGGCTGGGCCCCCGCCGCCAACCTGCTGTACCAGGCCACCACCCGCATGCGCTACGACCGGGCGGTGGAGCAGTTCGTCCCCGACGTGCTGCCCGATGGCGTGTTCGCCTGCGGCCGCGTCAATGGCGTCTTCGAGCTCGACCGCAAGCTCGCCGACGGCGCCCGCGCCGGCAGCCACGCCGCCGCCGCGGCCGGCTTCGGCAGCGCCAGCGGTGCTGCCCTCGCCCCTGAAAGCGAGAGCCCCAGCCACCCGTGGCCGATCATCGACCACCCGGCCGGCAAGAACTTCGTCGATTTCGACGAAGACCTGCAGTTCAAGGACTTCTGCAACGCGGTACAGGAAGGCTTCGACAACATCGAGCTGCTGAAGCGCTTCTCCACCAACGGCATGGGCCCCAGCCAGGGCAAGCACTCCAACATGAACGGGCTGCGCATCCTGGCCCGCCTGACCGGCAAGGAACCCCAGCAGGTCGGCACCACCACCGCGCGCCCCTTCTTCCATCCGGTGCCGATGTCCATCCTGGCTGGCCGCGGCTTCCACCCGGAGCGTCGCACCCCGCTGCACAGCCGCCACGACGCCCTCGGCGCCAAGTGGATGCCGGCCGGCGTATGGCAGCGCCCGGAGTATTACCAGCTCGCCGGCAAGAGCCGCCTCGACTGCATCCGCGGTGAAGCCCTGGCGGTGCGCAACGGCGTCGGCCTGATCGACGTCGGCACCCTCGGCAAGCTGGAAGTCATCGGCCCGCAGGCCGCCGAATTCCTGGAGCGCGTCTATACGTCCAACTACGCCAACCTCAAGGTCGGCATGACCCGCTACGCGGTGATGTGCGACGAGTCCGGCGTGGTCATCGACGACGGCGTGGTGGCCCGCTTGGCGGACGACCACTTCTACTTCACCACCACCACCTCCGGCGCGGCGACGATCTACCGCGAGCTGTCCCGCCTCAACACCATGTGGCGGCTGGACTGCGGCATCGTCAATCACACCGGCGCCTTCGCCGCGGTGAACCTGGCCGGGCCGAAGTCCCGCGAGGTACTGCGCAGCCTGACCGGCCTCGATCTGTCGGCCGCCGCCTTCCCCTACCTGGCGGTGCGCGAGGGCGAAGTGGCGGGCATCCCGGCGCGCCTGATGCGGGTCGGCTTCGTCGGCGAATGGGGCTACGAGATCCACGTGCCGGCCAGCCACGGCGGCGCCCTGTGGGACGCCCTGATGAAGGCCGGCGCCAACCACGGCGTCCGCCCCTTCGGCGTGGAAGCCCAGCGCCTGCTGCGCCTGGAAAAAGGCCACATCATCATCAGCCAGGACACCGACGGCCTCACCACGCCGCTGGAAGTCGGCATGGAATGGGCGCTGAAGATGAACAAGCCCTTCTTCGTCGGCCAGCGCAGCCTCGTCGCCGTCTCCCACAAGCCGCGCAAGCAGCAACTGGTGGGCATCAGCTTCCCAACCAACCACGAAGGCCCGGTGCCGCTGGAATGCAACCTGGTCATCGAGGGCGGCGACATCGCCGGCCGCGTCACCAGCATCGCCTGGAGCCCGACCCTCAAGCGCCACATCGGCCTCGCCTTCGTGCGCCCCGACCTGGCCAAGCCCGGCCACACCGTCAGCATCCGCCTCACCGGCGGCTCGATGGTCGAGGCCCAGGTCAGCGCCACCCCGTTCTACGACCCGGACAACCTCAAGCAGAAGGAGGCCGCGTGATGCCTGCCAACGCCCTCGCCGTGAGCCCGGTGGCCGACATCGCCACCCTGCCCGACCCCTCCGCCCAGAAGGCCGCCGTCGCCAAGCTCGGCATCGCCGACCAGTCCCTCACGCCGCGCCACGGCTGCAAGGGCCCCGGCGCCGCCGCCTGGCTCGAAAGCCTCGGCCTGCCGATTCCGCCGCAGCCCAACAGCTGGCTGCCGGTGGACGGCGGCGGCCTGATCGCCCGCCTCGGCTTCACCGAGTTCCTGGTGGAAGGCCCGGCGACGCTGATCGCCCGCCTCGCCAACACGCCCCGCAGCGCCGGCGTCTATCCGGTGCTGCGCCAGGACGTCGCGCTGCTGCTCGGCGGCGCCAAGCTCGACGAACTGCTGCGCCAGACCTGCAACGTCAATTTCCGTCCCCTCGACCTGGCCACCCGCCCGGTGGTGCTCACCTCGATGGTCGGCGTCGGCGTGACGGTGATCCCGGAACTGCGCAACGGCCAGCCGGCAGTGCGCATCTGGGGCGACGGCAGCTACGGACACTACCTGTGGGAGACCCTGCTCGACATCGCCGTCGAGCTGGGCGGCGGCGCCGTAGCCCCCCACAGCTTCAACTGACCCCCACGAACCCCCTATCAGGAGAACGGCAATGACGCCCACAGAAGCAAAGAAGTTTCTCGCCGACAACGACGTCAAGTATGTCCTTGCCCAGTTTGTAGATATCCACGGCACGGCCAAGACCAAGTCGGTCCCGGCCGCCCACTTCGAGAGCATCCTCACCACCGGCGCCGGCTTCGCAGGCTTCGCGGTGTGGGGCCTCGGCATCGAGCCCAACGGCCCCGACTACATGGCCATCGGCGACCTGGACACCCTCACCCTGGTGCCCTGGCAGCCCGGCTACGCCCGCATCGCCTGCGACGGCCACGTGAAGGGCGAACCCTGGCCGCTGGACACCCGCGTGGTGCTCAAGAACCAGATCAAGCGCCTGGACGCCAAGGGCTACACCTTCTTCACCGGCCTGGAGCCCGAGTTCTCCCTGCTCAAGAAGGATGAAGCCGGCAACATCATCCCGACCGACCCGACCGACACGCTGCCCAAGCCCTGCTACGACTACAAGGGCCTGTCGCGCAACCGCCAGTTCCTCGAGACCCTCACCGACAGCCTGCGCGCGGTGGATGTGGACGTCTATCAGATCGACCACGAGGACGCCAACGGCCAGTTCGAGATCAACTACACCTACGCCGACTGCCTGACCTCCGCCGACCACTACCTGCTGTTCAAGATGGCCGCCTCAGAGATCGCCAACGACCTGGGCATGATCTGCTCCTTCATGCCCAAGCCCTTCGCCAACCGGCCCGGCAACGGCATGCACATCCACATGTCCCTCGGCGACGGCAAGACCAACCTGTTCGCCGACAAGACGGACAAGCACGGCCTCGGCCTGTCCAAGCTGGCCTACCAGTTCCTCGCCGGCATCCTGGCCCACGCCCCGGCTCTGGCCGCCATCTGCGCGCCGACGGTCAACAGCTACAAGCGCCTCGTCGTCGGCCGCTCCCTGACCGGCGCCACCTGGGCCCCGGCCTACATCAGCTACGGCGACAACAACCGCTCGTCGATGGTGCGCATCCCCCACGGCCGCCTCGAACTGCGCCTGCCGGACGGCGCCTGCAACCCCTACCTGGCCACCGCCGCGGTGATCGCCGCCGGCCTCGACGGCATCGAGCGCGACCTCGATCCGGGCCTGCCGCAGAACCAGAACCTCTACGCGCTGAGCCCCGAGGAGCTGAAAGCCGCCGGCATCGAGATCCTGCCCCAGAACCTCCACGAAGCCCTGCTCGCCCTCGAGAAGGACACCGTGCTGTGCAAGGCCCTCGGCCCGGTCGCCCCCGAGTTCCTGCGCCTCAAGCACATGGAGTGGGTGGAGTACATGCGCCACGTGTCGGACTGGGAAATCAAGAACTACCTGGAATTTTTCTAAGAACTGAACGAAGGAGAAACGACTATGTGTGGAATCGTCGGATTGCTGGTCAAGACACCAGCCCTGCGGGAAAAGCTCGGTGAGTTGATGGTGCCGATGCTGATCGGCATGACCGAGCGCGGTCCTGACTCCGCCGGCCTGGCGGTGTTCGGCAACCCCCTCGCCGAAAACCAGCGCAAGATCAGCGTGTATTCCGGCCTCACCGAGGACGGCGCCGACTTCAACTGGCTCGGCCTCAGCCATGAACTGAAGTCCCACCTGGGCGTGCCGGTCGGCATCGAAATCAAGGGCAACCACGCCGTACTGACCTTCGACGTGGCCCCGGCCATCGTCAAGCGCTGGATCGCCGAGCACCATCCCAAGCTGCACATCCTGTCCACCGGACACAGCATCGACCTCTACAAGGACATCGGCACCCCGGCCGAGGTGGCCGCCCGCTACGACTTCAGCAAGCTGACCGGCTCGCACCTGGTCGGCCACACCCGGATGGCCACCGAATCCGCCGTGACGCCGGACCGCGCCCACCCCTTCACCGCCGGCGAGGACTTCTGCCTGGTCCATAACGGCTCCCTGTCCAACCCCAACGGCATCCGCCGCATGCTGGAGCCGCGCGGCATCCACTTCGAGACCGACAACGACACCGAGGCCGCCTGCCGCTTCCTGGAATGGCGCCTGCGTGAAGGCGACGACCTGGAGACCGCCCTGCAGAAGGGCTTCGAGGAGCTCGACGGCTTCTTCACCTTCCTGATGGGCACGCCGGACAAGCTGGCCCTGATCCGCGACCCCTTCGCCTGCAAGCCGGCAGTCGTTGCCGAGACCGACGACTACGTGGCCATCGCCTCCGAGTTCCGCTCCCTGGCCCACTTGCCCGGCATCAAGCACGCCACCGTTTTCGAACCCGCGCCCGAGGAGATGTACGTATGGAACGCCTGACCTTTGACCTCGCCACCCAGCCCCTGCGCGAGCTCAACACCTTCCTGCACAACGACGCCAAGGACGGCAAGGCCCGCCACGTCACCGTGCTCAACCCGGACGGCGCCCACAACATCGCGGTCGGCCTCGACTGCCCGGTGGAAGTCGAGATCGTCGGCCACGCCGGCTACTACGCCGGCGGCATGAACAAGGCCGCCAGCGTGACGATCACCGGCAGCGCCGGCACCGGCGTCGCCGAGAACATGATGAGTGGCAAGGTGCACGTGAAGGGCTTCGCCTCCAACGGCGCCGGCGCCTCCGCCCACGGCGGCCTCTTGGTCATCGACGGCGATGCCGGCCTGCGCTGCGGCATCTCGCTGAAGGGCGGCAACATCGTCGTCGGAGGCTCGGTGGGCAGCTTCTCGGCCTTCATGGCCCAGGCCGGCCGCATGGTGATCTGCGGCGACGCCGGCGACGCCCTCGGCGACTCCCTGTATGAAGCGGTGCTCTACGTGAAGGGCAACGTGAAGTCCCTCGGCGCCGACGCCCAGTACGAACCGATGACCGACGAAGACATCGCCGCGGTCGCCAGCCTGCTCGACCAGGCCGGCCTCGACCACGACCCGAAGGCCTTCAGGCGCATCGCCTCCAAGCGTTCCCTCTACCACTGGAACGCCGACGCCAACCAGGAATATTGATCCCGCGCCCGTCCGGGGCGGAGCGCCGAACCCGCCTCCGCCCCCATCAGGACGACGCCGACGGACTTAGCCGACGAATATTGAGGAGTTCCCAAATGGAAACCAAACCCGTGCAATTCAAGAACCTCTCCCGCGAGGAATCCTACGGCTACGACCGCAAGACCCTCGACTACATCCGCAACGCCGCCGCCCACGGCCTCTACGAGATCCGCGGCATGGGCGCCAAGCGCAAGCTGCCCAACTTCGACGACCTGGTCTTCCTCGGCGCGTCCATGTCCCGCTACCCGCTCGAGGGCTACCGCGAGAAGTGCCTGACCAAGACCGTGCTGGGCACCCGCTTCGCCAAGAAGCCGGTCGAACTCGATATCCCGATCACCATCGCCGGCATGAGCTTCGGCGCCCTGTCCGCCAACGTGAAGGAAGCGCTGGGCCTGGCCGCCACCGAGATGGGCACCTCCACCACCACCGGCGACGGCGGCATGACGCCGGAAGAACGCCGCTCATCCAAGATCCTGGTGTACCAGTGCCTGCCGTCCCGCTACGGCTTCAACCCGGACGACGTGCGCAAGGCCGACGCCATCGAGGTCGTCATCGGCCAGGGCGCCAAGCCGGGCGGCGGCGGCATGCTGCTGGGCCAGAAGGTGAACCCGCGCGTCGCCAAGATGCGCACCCTGCCGGAAGGCGTCGACCAGCGCTCCGCCTGCCGCCACCCGGACTGGACCGGCCCGGACGACCTGGCCATCAAGATCCAGGAACTGCGCGAGATCACCGACTGGGAAAAGCCGATCTACGTGAAGGTCGGCGCCACCCGCACCTTCAACGACGTCAAGCTGGCCGTCCATGCCGGCGCCGACGTGGTGGTGGTGGACGGCATGCAGGGCGGCACCGCCGCCACCCAGACCTGCTTCATCGAACACATCGGCATCCCGACCCTGGCCGCCGTGCGCCAGGCCGTCAATGCCCTCGAAGACCTGGACATGAAGGGCAAGGTCCAGCTGATCGTCTCCGGCGGCATCCGCACCGGCGCCGACGTGGCCAAGGCGCTGGCGATGGGCGCCGACGCGGTGGCCATCGGCCAGGGCGTGCTGGTGGCCCTCGGCTGCAACGGCGAGACCTACTACCAGAATGGCGCCCACCACGACGCCATTGCCGACTACAACGCGCTGGGCACCACCCCCGGCTTCTGCCACCACTGCCACACCGGCAAGTGCCCGGTCGGCGTCACCACCCAGGACGCCACCCTGGAGCAGCGCCTGACCCCGGCGGTAGGCGCCAAGCACCTCAAGAACTACCTCAAGACCCTGAACATGGAACTCACGACCATCGCCCGGGCCTGCGGCAAGCAGAACGTGCATCACCTGGAGCCGGAAGACCTGGTGGCCCTGACCATCGAAGCCGCCGCCATGGCCGGCGTCCCTCTGGCGGGCACCAACTGGATCCCCGGCCAGGGCTTCTGAGCAAGCAAGTTTCTCCCTCTCGCCCCGCAAGGCGTTTCGCCGGGGCGATCCGACCACGGATCGCCCCGCTTTTTTCCAGGAGACTGAATCCGTGACCGCCCAGATCATCGACGGCAAGGCCCTCTCGAAGCAGCTGCGCGAGGGCTTCCGCGAGCGTGTCGATCACCTCGCCGACCAGG
>NZ_MWUM01000501.1 GCF_002028455.1 Zoogloea sp. LCSB751
GCAAGACCCGCCGCCCCGGCGAGGTGCTGTTTATCGACGCCCGCAAGCTCGGCACCATGGTGAGCCGGGTGCAATGTGAACTGGATGAGGCGGCCATCGCCAAGATTGCCGATACCTTCCACGCCTGGAAAACCGATGGTGAGACGGCGCAACCCTATGAGGACGTGCCGGGCTTCTGCCGCAGCGTTCGGCTTTCCGAGATTGCCGAGCACGGCCATGTGCTGACCCCTGGCCGCTATGTCGGT
>NZ_MWUM01000502.1 GCF_002028455.1 Zoogloea sp. LCSB751
AGTAGAGGTAGCTGATGGCACTGGTGGCGAGGAAGGAGGCAAGCATGGTGTTGATCAGCAAATTGATCTGGCTGACCGAGACGCCGAACAGCGCCGGTATCATCAGGGTGCGGATCTTCACCACACCGGGATGGTGCCAACCCCACTTGGGCCACACCAGCATGTTGATCTGACGTAGAAAGGGGTACTGGAACAGAAACTGCACCAGGCCGCCGAGGAAGACGCCGATCGCCAGCGCGATCTCG
>NZ_MWUM01000503.1 GCF_002028455.1 Zoogloea sp. LCSB751
TCATCGGCGAGATTGATTCCATCTCCACGCTGACTGCCGCCATTGCCAGCGGCATGGGTGTAACGGTTCTGCCCGAGTCTGCCGCACGTTCACTGTGCAGCGCGGCGAACGGCTGGATGGCCCGCATCACCACGCCATCCATGAGCTTACCGCTGTCGTTGAATATGTCCGCGCGCGGCTCCCTGTCACCGCAGGCGCAGGCGGTGAAAGAGATCCTGATGTCTCTGGTCAGTAAGCCGTCGCTG
>NZ_MWUM01000504.1 GCF_002028455.1 Zoogloea sp. LCSB751
ATCGGTATCGTCATCATTTAAGGTGGTTAAATCCATAAGTTCGATGGCGCGTTGTGCTGCTTTTTTTAAATCAGTCATAATAGCTCTCCAAAAGAAAAAACAAATAAATAGAAATCAGTCGCTTATAAGCAACGCTTAGAGGTGGCATTATTTTGATTATTTTTATATGGCCGGGCCTTCAGGCGATGCCGAGTAATTTGTGTAGGGCAAATTACATATTTATTAGGTATTCAATCTTGCCTATA
>NZ_MWUM01000505.1 GCF_002028455.1 Zoogloea sp. LCSB751
AATCCCCGCCTTAACGCCCGAGGGTGAACTGGCGGGCGTGATAGGCATGACCCGTAATATCTCTAAACATAAAGAAGTGGAAGAACAACTTACCCTCGCTACCAATGTCTTTAAACACTCCCTTGAAGGTGTAGTCGTGACTGATAGGCACGGTAATATTACCGATGTTAATGGTGCCTTTTACGAGATTACAGGTTACTCGCGGGAAGAGTTACTTGGGCAAAATCCACGCTTATTTAATTCCG
>NZ_MWUM01000506.1 GCF_002028455.1 Zoogloea sp. LCSB751
AGTTTCATTGTAGAGACGGTGAATGGTGTTCCGGTTTATACCTGTTTCTCTAGCTACTTCAGCAACTTTCAACTTTCGCTCACCTAAAATTCTCGACAAGTGGCACTTAATCATTACTCCTCCATAAAAAAAATACCCACAGCGTAGCAAAATGTCTTGCAAGGGTGTTTAAAGGTGCTAAAGTCTCTCCTGTAGTGCATATGGTGTCTTTGAAGAGAATAAAGCGAGGATATGATTATGGCATA
>NZ_MWUM01000507.1 GCF_002028455.1 Zoogloea sp. LCSB751
GCTTTCGGAGTCTTCGATAATGCCTAAGTCAATGACGTCACAACCTAAACGTTTTGCCATCGCTTTGATGGTGTAACGGTTTGAGTCATAAATACAGTTTGGATTCAGTGCTTCGCCGGGTTGGCTGACTTCATCCCCAGTTGAAAACACGGCTACTGTTGGACGGCGATAAACCGTCACACGGTTAAGGCCGAGGGAGGCTAATAAGCCTTGCTCGGCGGCGCTTAGGCGCGTGGCCTGTGTG
>NZ_MWUM01000508.1 GCF_002028455.1 Zoogloea sp. LCSB751
GATTAAGCAAAGATAATATTCTGTATTTGCTGGAAGATAAACAAAAAAAGTCCAGTAAACAGCATAAAATAACGATACATAAGACGGAATAAAACGCTACATATTAGGTTAAAATTCTGCTTATTTTTCGATCCACGATGAATTGCTCTACCCTCTACCGTCCAGGAAAACGAATCCCCTGATGAACAGGCAAAAAACGGCGCTCCGCCTGGCGGGGAATTTGGATACACTAACGCCTCTGTTT
>NZ_MWUM01000509.1 GCF_002028455.1 Zoogloea sp. LCSB751
AAAACACCGTTATTGTCCCTGTTGGGGCAAAAGGTGGTTTCGTTTGTAAGCAGCTGCCAACTGAAGGGGGCCGTGAGGCATTCTTCACTGAAGGCCAAGAGTGCTACCGCATCTTTATTCGTGCACTGCTCGATATTACTGACAACATCGTTAACGGTGAAATCGTACATCCAGTAGATGTGGTGCGTCATGATGAGGATGATCCATACCTCGTTGTGGCTGCGGATAAAGGCACTGCGACCTT
>NZ_MWUM01000510.1 GCF_002028455.1 Zoogloea sp. LCSB751
TACCCGCAGTGAGAAGTACCTGATGATCTGGGTCGGTTCCAAGGTGACCAGCGAAGGCTGGATGCTGGAATCGGCGAACCCGGAAGGCGACTTCCGCGTCATCATCCCGCGTCGCGAGGGCGTCGAGTACGGCGCTGAACACGCGGTGATCGGGGGAGAGGACCGCTTCCTGATCCTCCACAACGACGTCGTGGACGGAGTCAAGGCCGAGAACTTCGTGTTGGTGGAAGCTCCCGTGTCGGAT
>NZ_MWUM01000051.1 GCF_002028455.1 Zoogloea sp. LCSB751
TCCGTCGACACCGCGCCGATGCCGGCCGCCATGCCATCCACCGCCGCCGAGGCGGCCAGCGCCAGTTCCGACTGCTGATCGGCGGTCTGCACCACGTCGGTGAAGGACGACACCAGCGTGCCGGAGGACACCATCAGGTCGCGGGCCAGCTCACCCATGCGACGCGCTGCAGCGACCTTCTGCTGCAGGAGGCCTTCGAGCCGGCGCACCGAATCGGCGGCAGAGGCCGACGCGCTGGCGTCGTCGAGCAGACCGCGGATGGCATCCAGTTGGTGCTGCACCTGGCGCAACGGACGGCGCGCCAGCGCGAACACCAAGGTACCGACGGCCAGCAACAGGATCAGGCCGATCCCGGAGGCGAGAATTTCAGTCGTCATGAAAAGCTCTGCGTAAGGAGAAAAAAGGCCAGCCAGCGGAGGCTCCGCGGGCTGGCCTGAAGTCATGCCATCAGCGGATCAATCACTCGCCGCCGCGCATGTACTGCACCTGGAACATGGACGGCGGGTTCAGCTTGGCGTCCACCTGGCCCTTGAACTGGCCGGTCGTGCAGTGCTTGCTCTGCACGTCCACCATCGAGAAGGCGTCGTCGATGCCGATGCCGGAACCCTTGTTGAGCGGCAGGTGGTGGTCCGGATGGGATTTGCCGACCATGAAGACCTTCCACAGCTCGCCCTTGCGGTCGTAGATCTCGTTGGCGCCGTTCAGGTTGCCGAGCTGGGCGTCCATGTAGAACACCCGCTTGGAAACCGGGTGGTTCGGATTGACCGGCGCCGCTTCGAGCACATAGACCTTGCGCAACTGCCAGGTGCCTTCGTGGAAACAGCCGCCCTGCCCGCCGAAGTTCACGTACTTGAAGTTGTCGCCTTCGGCCGGCATGTCGCCGGCGAGCTTCAGCTCGCTGTGGTTCCACATGGGCAGGATCACGTTCTTGGTGCCCTTGTAGGTCCACTTCATGTCGGAGATGCGGCCGTTGTAGCCCTCGAAGTCTTCGATCATCAGATCGGAGCCGAGGAAGGCGTCGGTCGTCTGTCCGGTGGCCAGGCGGCGCACGCGACGCTGGAAGCCCAGGTACAGGTAGGCGTCGTCGAGCTTCTGGTCATCCTCGTAGCGCTGGATCAGCAGCTGGGTGTTCTTCAGATCCTGGGGCTCGAGCACCTTCATGTAGATGGCGCGGAACAGCTCGGACGGATTCGGTGTCACTTCCGGCATCGGCGCATCCTTCACGCGGTGCTTGAAGTTGAGGAAGTGCATGTTGAGCTTGAGGGTCTTCTCGACCTGCCCGGTCTGCATGTTGCGGAACTTCCAGTAAAACGGATAGATCGCCGCGTTGTCGCCCCAGTTCACGCCGTACTTGTAGTTCCAGGCCAGCTTCTCGCCGGCGCGCGGGTCCTTGGCGTCGGGCTCTTCCGGGAACGGCCGGCCGGCCACGTAGCCTTCGATGTCGCCGTTCTTGGCACCGAGCTTGGCCTTGCCGAGGTTCTTGCGGGTCGCCTCGATGTAGGGCTTGGAGAGTTCGAACTGGGTCGTCGGGCCGACCTTGATCTCGAACAGGCCGTCCTTCAGCAGCTTGAACACGCCAGCCGGCAGCACATCCTTGAACTGATCGGCGTTGCCCTTGTTGATCACCGTGCCGGCACTGAGGCCAGCCGCCTTGGGGAAGCCGCCCTTGTAGGGGTTGAAGGTGTTTTCCACGTCGGCTTCGGTGGCGGCGTGGGCAAGGCCGGAAGCGAGCACGGCCAGGGCCGCGGCAATGAAGGTCTTTTTCATGTAGGTGTCTCCTCGATCAGAACTTGTAACGCATGGTCAGGTAGATCTCATCTTCCCGCATGGCGGCGCCGATGGGGCCGGCGCGGAAGCGACCGAGCGGTTCCATACCGGCCAGGCCGCGGGAATAGGCCACCATCGGATCCCCCGGATAGGAGCCGGACGTGTAGGGCGCGAACGGGTTGCACGAACGGCAGTCGTCGAATTCGTTGCGGCCGTTGGAGCCGCCCTTGAAGTTGGCGCCGAAGGTGAACTTCAGGTTGTCGGTGGTGCTCCATTCCACCGCCGGGGCGATGGCATGGGAACGGGCGCGGAAGTCGCGGGCGATGATCAGCTGCGGGCTGATCCGGTCACCCGCCATGAAACCCTTCATAAGCAGCGTGCCGATCACGTTGTCCTTGAAGTCCGGAATGCCGCGCATGCCCATCGATGTGCTCTCCAGCTCATGGTCGAAGATGTGCTGCCAGAACAGCTGGCCGGAGAACAGCGTGGTGCGGTGCGGGTTGATGAAGGGGACGAACATCGGCCGGTCGACACCGATCACGCTGCGCCACACGCGGTTCTTGGAAAACAGCTCGGGCTTGAGGGTGTTGGCGAACTCCTCGCCCCAGGTCATCGCGCCTTCAACGCGGAAGGCCGCGCCCAGCGTCTCCGACTGGAAGTCCAGCGAGCCACCCAGCAGGTTGACCCGCGGGAAGTTCATGTCGAAGGAGATCAGGTAGGGCCAGGCGTTCTGGTAGGCGCCGGTGAAGGAGTTGGTAGCCCGCTTGCCGCCATGCAGGGAAGGCAGTTGCGAGCGGTAATGCAGCGCGTTCACCGAGAAGGACAGGCCGCCCATCGTCACGCCTTCGAATTTGCCGCCGATCTGGGTGTTGGCCAGGCTCCACTTGGGCAGGTTCACGTCGGCCAGGCCGATCTGGCCGGGACCGAAGTTGGTCGCCAGATAGGTGTTGGGCGCCACGTTGGCAAAGTTGGCCACGGTGCCGCCGTTGTCCCACAGGCTCTTCATGCCGCGGAAGAAGCAGCCCGCATCCAGCGCCACGTTGGGCGAACCGCACTGGCCCAGGTTGTTGGCGCGGAACTGGTCCACGTTCCAGATCAGCTGCAGGTTGCGGTCCTGCATGGACTCGCTGGCGCCCATCCGCCACTCGGCCTGGGCGATCCACATGGGAATGCGGATGTCCTGGAGCTCGTCGTAGATGTTGTTGCGGGAGAAATCGACCGGGTTCACTACATCGAGAACGCGGAACAGGTCGGTCCGGCCCCACACCACCTGCTGCTTGCCGAGCTTGAGGAACAGCTCCTGGCCGCCGCCGATGTCGATGCTGTTCTTCACGTAGGCTTCACGGATGAAGTCCAGGCGACTGTTGAACTCAGGGAATTCCAGCTCGTTCAGGTTCTTGTCGCCGTAACCGCCGAAGTCGGCACAGCCGCGGCTGTCCACGTTGCAGGGGCGCACCGGCGTCGCAAAACCCACGCCACCATTGGTCTTGTGCCAGCGGTCGCCGAGGATTCGCAGACCGGCGTTGGGATTGTTTGCGTAGGAATCCAGAAACGCGTTGTTCGTCGAACCGGGATAGCCGAGCCCCGCAACGGCCGTGTAGCCGATCGGACCGGCCGGCGAGGTGGTCCCCCACGGCACGGTGGTCTGCGTACCACCCAGGACGCTCTGGGAGGTGATCGCACCGCCCGCGTCCTCACCATACTGGCCCTTGTTCATGCGATACACGCCGTCCCAGCTGCCGCGGAATACGCCGTGGAAGGCCCAGCCGCCGGACAGCTTCTTGTCCGCCTCGACCTGCATGGTGTTGCGGAACTTGGACAGGCCGACGACCTTGCCGGTGTCGTCGCGGCCACGGAAGGCGGTGTGGTTCTCGTAGAAGGTGTCGACCTTCCACGGTTCGGCGCTGCTGCCCATGTCGGGCAGGTTGTCCTCGGCGAAAGCCTGGGATGCACAGGCGGATGCCACCGCCAGTGCGCAAAGGGTGAGAGCCGGTTGTGCCCGGTTTGATCTGTTCTTCATGGTGTCTCCTCCTTGAATTTTCGATTGCGGCCGGAGCAAAGCCAGCCGCCCTCCCTTGAATCGGTAGATTTGGCTGTGGCGGACTTTCCTCCTAGTCGTTCTCGAGCACGCCGTCCGCGTCGTAGTGAGCGGCGGTGACGAACTTGGGTTTGAACACCACGCACCAGGACGGCACGATCAGCACCGCGGCGATGGCATTGACGATGAGCATGAAGGACAGGAGCACCGCGGCATCCGACTGGAAGCGCAGATCCGACATGAAGATCCACATCACCACGCCGGCGATCAGGGTGATGGCCGTGAAGCTCACCGCGTAGCCGGTGGTGGCCACCGCGCGGATCACCGCCTGCTTGATGTCCTGCAGCACCGCGTATTCCTCGCGGATGCGGTCCATGAAGTACACCGCGTAGTCGATACCCACACCGACGCCGACAGCGATCACCGGCACGGTGTTCACATTGATGCCGATGCCGGCAGCGCCCATGTAGGCGTAGGTCATCAGCGTGGCGAACAGCATCGGCAGGACCATCAGCCAGCCGGCGTGCAGCGAGCTGTAGTAGATCATCACGATCACGAAGGCGATCAGCATCACGGTCGGGATGATGATCATGTGGTCGGTGTGCAGGGCCTGGTTGCCGGCCGCCGTCACGCCGACGATGCCGCCGCCGAGCTCGATATGGATGCCCTTCACGTCGGCCTCGATCAGGCGCTTGCCCTCCTCGGCCAGCGCGACGACGCGGTTGATGGTGTCGGCCTGGTGGTCCTTGTAGTAGAAGACCATGTTGGCTTCGTTCTCGTCGGCGTTAACGAACTCCTTCAGCGCGCCTGGGATCGGGCTGGCCGCCATGTACGCGAACATCAGGCCACCCACTTCGTCGGCGGTGTCGGGCACCTGCATCCAGCGCGGATCGTCGTTGTGGGTCAGCTTGTTCACCACCCGCAGCACGCCGGGAATCGCCTTGGCGCCGCCGAGGGTCGGGTCGGACAGCATGTGGGCCTGGAAGCGCTCGATGGCCGCCATCACTTCCGGACGCTTGATGCCGCCCTTCTCGTCGGTGCGCATCAGCACGTGCAACTCCTCGGAGCCCGGGAAGCGCGTGTTGATGGCCTTGGTGGACACATTGAAGTCGTGATTGACGTGCAGCAGCGGGGAACCCGGTTCCGACTCGCCGAGCTGGACCTTGCCGACGAAGTACAGACCGCCGATGGCGCCGATCAGCGTCAGCAGCAGGATGCTGCGGGCACCGCCGTCGGTGCCACCGGTGCGGGCCATCGCCGCGCCGAGGAAATTGCGCACGCCTTCGTTGGCATTGACGGTGTTCTTCGGCGCCGGTAGCACGGTGAGCGCCAGCGGCACCATGAAGTGCACCGTGAAAATCACCGAGAAGCCCCAGAAGCCGGCCGCCAGGCCGAGCTTGTGGTTGAACGGCGCAGCACCGAGCACCAGTACGGCGATGCCCACTGCGTCCACGATGATCGCCAGCGAGCCCGGCCGGAACAGCGCGTCCAGTGCGTTGCGGGCAGCCTTCTGGCCGTTCTTCACGATGGCCAGTTCCTCGTAATAGCGCACCACCAGCTGCACGCCGTGGGACGTGGCGCGGGCGGCGATCAGGAACGGGATCGGCAGCGACAGCGGCTCCAGGTTGATGCCCATCAGCGCCATGAACCCCAGGCCCCAGATGGACGACAGCGCAATGCCCAAGAGCGGCAGCGCAATGCCGTACAGGCGGCGGAAGTAGATCACCAGCAGGAAAGTCAGCAGCGCCAGCGTCCACGCCAGAATCTCGACGATCTGGTTGAGGTAGGTGTACACCCAGCCCGTCAGCACCGGGTTGCCGGTGACGTAGATCTTGTGGCCGGGGCTGGCAAGGGACTCACGCACCTGCTGCAGGGCGGCGAAGGTCTTCGGGTAGTCGATGTCCGCCTCGTTGAGCTGAGCCTTGATGAGGGCCGCCTTCAGGTCGGGAGACACCAGCAGACCGTAGATCGTCGGGTTGGCGATCACGTCCTTCTTGAGCTGCTCCAGCTCGGCCACCGTGCGGCCGCTCTTCAGCGGGTCGTAGTAGGACTCCGACGCGAAGCCGCCCTGCTCGTCGAGGAAGATCTTGCGAGCGGTGCGGTGGGTCAGACTGTTGACCAGGTTGTGGTTGACGCCGGGCAGGCTGTCGAGACCCTGGGTGGCCTTGTGGATCAGGGCCAGGGTTTCGTCGTTGAAGATCGTGCCCTTCTCCACCTCGACGGACATCACGATCATGTTCGCGCCGCCGAAATTCTCCTTCAGGCGGTTGTAGGTCTGGATATAGGGGTGGTTCTGCGGCAGCAGGTCGGCGAAGTCGGAATAGATGCGCAGCTTCGGCACCATCGCGCCGAAGAGCAAGGTGACGAAGAAGATGAGGGACAGGACGATCTTCGGGTTGGCGAAGATCCACGCCTCACCCTTGTGCAGGGCGTGGGTGATGCGGTGACGGGATTGGCTGACCATGATGCGCCTCAGTGGGCCGCGGAAGCGACGAGCGGTTGGGCCTGGGTACCGATGAGGCGCAGCAGGCCTCCCGGTCCGCCGGCGACGATGGCGTGTTGTTCGGGCAGGGACACGGCGGCGGCCAGGAAGACCGGCACGGCGTCCGGGTAGGCCACGTTGCGCCAGGTAGTGCCTTCCAGGCGGGCGACGACACCGCCGGCGCCAACGCCGTAGGGCACGCCCTCATGCATGAACAGCCGGTACAGCGGCGCACGGCTCGCATTGGTCTGCTTGGCCCAGCTCTTGCCACCGTCGGTGGTGTGCAGGATCTGACCGGCGATACCGCTGACCCAGCCTTCGGTCCGGCTGGCGAACAGGCTGGCGTAGGGATAGAACTCGTCGGGCATCTTGCCCTGGCGGGTCCAGGTCGTGCCGCCATCGGTGGTCGTCGCCACCAGGCCGAACTCGCCAGTGGCGTAGCCCACTTCCTTATCCACCATCTGGATGCCGGTGAGTTGCGCATCCTCCTGCAGGTCGGTGACCTTCCAGCTGGCGCCGGCGTCGGCACTCACCGCCAGCGTCGCGCCGGTACCGGCCACCCACCAGCGACCTTCCCCATCGCAGCTGATGGCCAGCGGCGTGCGCGGCTTGTCGAGGGACACGGACTTCCAGCCGCTGCCGGAGGCATCGGCGCTCCAAACCTTGCGGAAGAAATCCACCGCCACGAAGCGCCCGTCCGGGCAGGTGGCAATGCCGATCACCGAGGCGCCGGCCAGCGGCTGGCGCTTCCAGGTACGTCCCTGGTCACCGGAAACCAACAGAGCCCCACTCTGGGTTCCAGCAACGACGACCTTGCCGTTGCTGGCAAGGGCCTGGGTGGTGTCATAACGTTGAACGGGCTTGGCCGACTCGCTGGCGACCCCGGAGAGGTCGGGCGCAGCGTGGCAAGCGGCAAGAAAGGTGGCAGCACTGGCGAACGCCACCATGCCGCGTGCGCGGCATTCGATTTTGACTTTCACTGGGTCTCCTCCAGCTATTTCGTTTTTTGGGCGCAAAGCGGCCCCGCTCCATGGCAAAAGCCTGGAGTTCTTTTTGTTTTGGCGACGTCACTCGCCCGAATTGTCAGAGGCTGGCGGCGGGCTTCGCCGCCAGCCTCACGGGAAGATCAGCGTCCCAGATCTTTCGCACTGACGCCGGCGATACCCCAGTTGGCTTTGGGAACGTCGTGGATCCACACACGAACGTTCTCCTGCGGGGCACCGACGGCCTCGACGAGGGCTTGGGTAACCTTCTCGATGACCGCCCGCTTCTGTTCTTCGGTACGGCCTTCAATCATGTAGATCTGCGCGAAAGGCATGCTTATCTCCCTTGCTTACTTGATTACTTGAAACGGATGGACACGGAACCCATGCCCTGGACCCGCAGGGTCACGTTGTCGCCGGCGTTTACCGCCACGGCTTCGGTGATGCCGCCGGACAGGATCAGCGCACCGGCTGGGATCTCCTCGCCACGGGCGCCGAGGTGGTTGGCAAGGGCCGCAATGGCCGCCGCCGGATGACCAAGCACCGCAGCGCCGGCGCCGAATGCCACCGGCTCGCCGTTCTTCTCCATCACCACGCCGACCGTGCGCAGGTCCACTTCGCTGACCGGCAGCGGCTGGCCGCCGACCACGAAACGGGCCGATGAGGTGTTGTCGGCGATCACGCTCTTCAGGTCGAACTTGAAGTCGCGGTAGCGGCTGTCGATGACCTCGATACCGGGGATCACGAAGTCGGTGGCCGCCAGCACGGCGCCGATGTGACAGCCCGGCCCCTTGAGGGCGTGCTTCATCACAAAGGCGATCTCCGGCTCCACCTTCGGGTGGATCAGCTCGGACACCTTCACTTCTCCGCCGTCCGGCACCGTGCCGTAATCGGTGATGAAACCGAAGACCGGCGTCTCGACGCCCATCTGCTTCATCTTGGCGAAGGACGTCAGGCCGGCCTTCAGGCCGACGATGCGGGTGCCGCGGGCCACTTTGCGGGCCTTGATGGTGTCCTGGATGGCGTAGGCATCGTCCCAGTCCATGTCCGGAAACTCGTCGGTGATCTTGACGGTGTCCCTGGCCTCGAGCTCGCAGTTTTCCAGATGCTCGGCGAGGCGCGCGATGGTGGCTTGATCGAGCTTCATACCGTCAGCCCCCGCTCGCGGGCCATAGTGATGGCCGTATCCTCGATCATGTCCTCCTGGCCACCGACCATGCCGCGACGGC
>NZ_MWUM01000511.1 GCF_002028455.1 Zoogloea sp. LCSB751
GACAGGAAACCGTTCATGTCAAAACCTGGCGGCAGGCGGAAGGGGACGTCACTGTCGGCAAAGCCGGTTGCCTGCGGGGCACCGTGGCTCTGTTCGAACTGCTGAGGCGCTGCCGACGGAGGCTGATAGCCCGCGTAGGCCGTCTGTGGCTGAGGTGCCGCCGCCTTGTTCTTGCGCAGGGCTCGGAACAGGAATACACCACCCAGTGCCAGCAGGGCGATCAGCAGGAAGTCCATCCCTTGCA
>NZ_MWUM01000512.1 GCF_002028455.1 Zoogloea sp. LCSB751
GATCAACGCACTGTGCAGTGGCACGGTACGGTACGCATTGACAGTTTTGAGCTGTTGATCCGCCTCTCCCGCATCGACCATCAAACACCAAATCCCCTCAACCTGTTTGATGTTCTGAGTTTTGAGCTGGCAGGCCTCGGAAGGCCACAACCCTGCGTACAGGCACAGCAGGGGCACCCACCAGTCCTGAATTTTCAACTTTTTGCCTTTCTGGGATTGTTTGCTGCGCAGGCTGGCAAACAGT
>NZ_MWUM01000513.1 GCF_002028455.1 Zoogloea sp. LCSB751
CTTGAGTTGCACAAAGTAAATCTACTATTTTTGAATCCAAAGAAGCATTTATAACTAACTTACTTGGTTCTGTATTAGTGTTCATCTTAGGAAGAACACTAATAGGAGAATAATTTTTTTCTTCTTCCTTAGCCCTCTCCATAATAAATGCGCTAGCTTTGAGTAGTTCATCTAATAATTTAAGAGATGTAGGTTTAAAATCTAAAGTATCTCCTTTAGATAAATAATGCCCTGAGGAACTAGA
>NZ_MWUM01000514.1 GCF_002028455.1 Zoogloea sp. LCSB751
ACGAATTGGCCCACCTCGCGGGCACCATAGTCGTTGAGCCAATAGAAGGTCACTGCCTTGGCATGGACAGCCCCGGACAGCGGCTCAAGGGGAAAATCGAAGCTGCCCCCCGGCGCCACCATGCCGCCACTTGAGTTGCTGTAGCGCTTCGACGACGCCGTCGCCTGCAGCTCCAGATTGCTGATGCTGACGTGATAGAGGCTGGGGTTGCTGGCACGCAGTGCGTAACCGTCCCCCTGACGGA
>NZ_MWUM01000515.1 GCF_002028455.1 Zoogloea sp. LCSB751
ACCCTGCAACTGGGCGGCTGCGAGTTCTATCAGGGCCGTCTGGCCGGTAAAGAGGTGATCCTGACCCGCTCCGGCATCGGCAAGGTTGCCGCCAGCGTCGCCACCAGCCTGCTGCTGGAAAAATTTGCCCCCGACTGCGTCATCAACACCGGCTCCGCCGGCGGCTTCGCTCAGGACTTGCACATCGGGGACGTGGTGATCGCCAGCGAGATGCGTTTCCACGATGTGGACGTGACCGCCTTCG
>NZ_MWUM01000516.1 GCF_002028455.1 Zoogloea sp. LCSB751
CAATAAGGGACGAGTGCCCGGTTGAGGGCCAGCGCCACCAGATGGCAGCCGCTGTGACCCAGACTTAAGGAGTGGCGAGCCCCGGCGTCCACCCTCAGTTCCACCTGAGTGCCGATGGCAAGCTGATGGGAGCCGGCGAGGGGATGCACCACCACGAAGGCCCAGCCCTCGGCGCCCCGCTTGACCGGAATATCCTGATCCACGAACAGCCTGCCTTCCGGGCTGATGGCCCCCATCCGGCAGG
>NZ_MWUM01000517.1 GCF_002028455.1 Zoogloea sp. LCSB751
GACTTGGAAATATAATCCTTGTTAGCCTTGGTTCTAATGGAACCTTAAGCGAGCAAAATATGCTTGATATTTTAAATATTTCTGAAGGAAGAAAGGTATTTTTTGTAAATACTATCAACAGCCAATCTTGGGAAGATCCAATTAATGCAAGAATCAAAAAATTCTGTGATGAAAATCAAAACGCATATATGGTTGATTGGTACAAATTTGCCAAGGAAAAAGCAAATTTATTCGCCAAAGATAT
>NZ_MWUM01000518.1 GCF_002028455.1 Zoogloea sp. LCSB751
CACGAGCATTGCAACTTGTGGCTTTTTTAACAATTTTAGTAATAGTTAAACACTATAACTTTTAAACCGTATGACTTTCTAACTCGGCAAGTTGTTGGCGCTGACCATCAGAAATCGGTTGTTTATTTTTGCCGGTTTGGTCAAAAAACACAATGACGGACGATGCGGTGGCGACGACTTTTTGCTGGGCCGTGCTAAAGTAAACATAGTCATGGGTCAGACTGGTATTGCCTATTTTTTTGGC
>NZ_MWUM01000519.1 GCF_002028455.1 Zoogloea sp. LCSB751
ACAGAAGTGATCTTCTCGTTGAGCTTCAGCATACGGCTGACGTCAACACTGGATACTTGTAGTTTCTCGGCAATTTCTTCTGCCGTAGGTTCATGGTCAAGTTTTTGCGCTAATTCCCGAGCTGTACGTAAATATACGTTAAGCTCTTTTACTACATGGATAGGCAAGCGAATTGTGCGAGTTTGGTTCATGATTGCACGTTCGATGGTTTGTCTGATCCACCAAGTCGCATAGGTTGAGAAAC
>NZ_MWUM01000520.1 GCF_002028455.1 Zoogloea sp. LCSB751
GCAATACTCTGGCTCGCCTTACCCAGCAACCTAACGCTCAATATCTGTGACCATCACTAAAGGCAGGTTATCCACTGCATGCTTTTTTGTTGTCACGGCTCGAGCATTATCCTATCGATAAAATATAAACCCCAGTTTTTACTGGGGTTTATATTAATTGATCAACAACGACAAGTATCACTGATGGCTAGGAATAGACTTGTACGCTTATTTTCCCAAATTATCAGCTAACTGTTTAGCGCGA
>NZ_MWUM01000052.1 GCF_002028455.1 Zoogloea sp. LCSB751
CGCCTGATGCGCCTGGGTCGGAGCCTGCCCGATTTACCCGCCGACATGGCGTTCGAAGCCGATGAGTGGCGGGCCGCCTTTATCCTGAACAAGAAGCCCATCCCGACAGCCGTGCCCGCGCTGAACACCGTCTTGCGCCTGATCGCCCAGCGTGGAGGCTTCCTGGCCCGCCGACATGATGGTGAGCCCGGCGCCAAGACAATCTGGCTCGGTCTCCAGCAGCTGGCCGTCTTTGTCGAAGGCATGCGCCAGGCAAGGAAAATGGATCAGGGGTGAGTTGTGTGTAAGGGGGTGCACTTGACGGGACAGATTGTGCGTTGCGCACGGATCGGCGTGAAATGACATTCAAGTCATTTCGTTGTGGATGTGCGCGAAACTTGTACCGCCCTCATGCGCAACCTGCAGGGCGTAGTTAGATTGGATCGGTACCGGACGAAGTTATTTCTGGATATAGGTTCCGAGCGCTTCTGCTGATCCTCGCGCCAACTCGATAAAGGCCTTTAGGTGGTCAATGTCGAGGTCCGCCTCGCGTGCGCCGAGAAAGATCTGCTTGGCGATTCCGTCCGGCCCCAGGCGCACCGGGACGACGTCGACCTTGGCCGTATATTCCTGCACCAGCCAGCGAGGCAGCGCGGCCACGCCGCGCTGGCTGGCCACCATCTGCAACATGATGTCGGTGGTCTCGATAGTCTTGTGGCGCTTGGGGGCCATGCCGGCCGGCTGCAGGAACTGGGTGTAGATATCCAGCCGCTCTGGAGCGACTGGATAGGTGATGAGGATTTCCTGCGCCATCTCCTCTGGGGTGACGTAGGGTTGCTGTGCCAGCGGATGATGGCGGGCGACTACCAGCACCTGTTCGTAGTCGAAGACCGGTTCGAAGTGCAGCCCCGGCTTGAAGAGCGGATCGGGCGTGACGAGCAGGTCGATCTCGTAGCCGAACAGCGCCCCGATGCCACCGAACTGGAATTTCTGCTTCACATCCACATCCACGTCGGGCCAACCTGCCAGGTAGGGCGAGACGATCTTGAGCAGCCACTGGTAGCAGGGATGGCATTCCATGCCGATGCGCAGGGTGCCGCGTTCCCCTTTGGCGAACTGGTGCAGGCGTTCCTCGGCCAGCGCAAGTTGCGGCAGCACCCGGTTTGCCACGGCCAGTAGGTACTGGCCGGCCTGCGTGAGGCGCAGGCTGCGGCCTTCCCGCAGCCAGATGTCGGTGCCGAGTTGCTGTTCGAGTTTCTTCATGCTGTGGCTGAGGGCCGACTGGGTGACGCACAGCACTTCGGCGGCTGCCGTCAGCGAGCCGCGCCTCTCGACTTCCGCCACGATGGACAGGTGAATTCGCTCCAGCATTTTGCGTGAACAAAATTAATTGATTGTTGAAATAAGACCATTTTACTTCATGATTTGTGGTCCATACCATCGGGGCTCTATTGAATTCTGGAGCTGCTCATGACCACCATCCATAACCTCGGCTTTCCGCGCATCGGCGCCCGGCGCGAACTCAAATTCGCGCTGGAGTCCTACTGGAAGGGCGAATCGTCTCTGGATCAATTGAAAAAGCTCGGCGCCGATCTGCGTCAGCGCCACTGGACCCAGCAGGCAGGGCTCGATCTGGTGCCGGTCGGCGATTTTTCGTTCTACGACCAAGTGCTGGACATGAGTTTCGCGCTCGGCAATCTGCCGGAGCGGGTACGTGATTTCCATGGCGACGCGCTGGACAATTATTTCCGTGTGGCCCGCGGCCGTTCCGCCCAGACAGCCGAGGCCCATGGCGCGTGCTGCGGCGGCGTGGCGGCCGGTGAAATGACCAAGTGGTTCGACACCAACTACCACTACATCGTCCCGGAATTCACCGCCGACACCGAGTTCCAGCTCGACGCCTCCCGTCTGCTCGGTGAGCTCGCCGAAGCCCAGGCCCAGGGCGTGAAGGCCAAGCCGGTCATCATCGGTCCCCTGACTTACCTGGCCATCGGCAAGGCCAAGGACGATTCCAACAAGCTGGCACTGCTGCCGCGCCTGTTGCCGGCGTATGCCCGCCTGCTCGACGTGCTGGCCGCGCAGGGTGTCGAGTGGGTGCAGATCGACGAGCCGCTGCTGGTCACCGAGCTCGACGCCGACTGGCGGCACGCCTTCAACACGGCTTACCACGAACTCAAGGGCGCCCGCGTCAAGCTGTTGCTGGCCACCTATTTCGGCCAGTTGCAGGAAAACCAGTACCTCGCCGCCAATCTGCCGGTTGCCGGCTTGCACATCGACGTGATCAACGGGCGGGATGACGTGGGTCCCATCCTCAACCTGCTGCCGTCCAGTAAGGTGTTGTCCCTTGGCGTCATCAACGGCCGCAACATCTGGAAGACCGATCTGACGGCGCTGCTGGACTGGTTGGAGCCGCTGGCCCAGCGCCTGGGCGACCGCCTGTGGATTGCACCGTCCTGCTCCCTGTTGCACGTGCCGGTGGACCTCGCCAGCGAGGAGAAGCTGGATGTCGAGGTGAAGTCCTGGCTGGCCTTTGCGCTGCAGAAGCTCGACGAATTGAGGGTGCTGGGTACCGCGCTGCGCGAGGGGCGCGAAGCCGTTAGGGATGCGCTGGTGGCCAACCAAGCTGCGCTAACGGCCCGGCGGGTGTCACCGCGAGTGAACAACCCCGCCGTCCAGGCCGCTGTAGCTCGTATCGATGCCCACCTGGGGCTGCGTGAAAGCCGCTACGCGAAGCGTGCGCCCAAGCAGGCCGAATGGTTGAAGCTGCCGGCTTTCCCGACCACCACCATCGGCTCCTTCCCGCAGACAAGCGAGATTCGCCAGGCCCGCAGCGACTTCAAGGCCGGCCGTCTCGACGCCGCCGGCTACAAGGCGGCGATGCAGGCCGAGATTGCCCGCAGCGTGCGGGAGCAGGAAGCCCTCGGCCTGGACGTGCTGGTGCATGGCGAGGCCGAGCGCAACGACATGGTGGAGTATTTCGGCGAGCAGCTCGACGGCTATGCCTTCAGCCAGTTCGGCTGGGTTCAGTCCTACGGCTCCCGCTGCGTGAAGCCGCCGATCCTCTTTGGGGACATCAGCCGGCCGCGACCGATGACCGTGGAGTGGATTACCTATGCGCAGTCCCTCACCACGAAACCGATGAAGGGCATGCTCACCGGGCCGGTGACCATCCTCAATTGGTCCTTCGTGCGCGACGATCAGCCGCGCTCGGTATCGTGCAAGCAGCTTGCGCTGGCGATCCGCCAGGAGGTGCTGGACCTGGAAAAGGCCGGTATCCGGGTGATCCAGATCGACGAGGCGGCGCTGCGTGAAGGCCTGCCGCTGCGCAAGTCCCAGTGGAAGGAGTACCTGGACTGGGCGGTCGAGTCCTTCCGCATCGCTGCCAACGGCGTGCGCGACGAAACCCAGATCCACACCCACATGTGCTACTCGGAGTTCAACGACATCATCGCGTCCATCGCCGACATGGACGCCGACGTGATCACCATCGAGACCTCCCGTTCGGACATGGAACTGCTCGATGCCTTCGACGATTTCCAGTATCCCAATGAAATCGGCCCCGGCGTCTACGACATCCATTCGCCGAACATCCCAACCGAGGCGCACATCGTCGCATTAATGAAGAAAGCCGCGGAGCGCATTCCGGCGGAACGGCTATGGGTGAATCCGGATTGCGGCCTGAAGACCCGCCAGTGGGCCGAGGTGATTCCGGCGCTGACACAAATGGTGGCAGCCGCCAGAACCTTGCGCGCAATAGCCTAAGGGACGATTGGAAGCCTGAAGGTTGTACCTGGACAGGCTTCCATTTCAGAGCGGAAGGGCCCTGCGACTTGCCTTGGGCCCTTCTGGCGTAACCAATCAGAAGCTGATGCGCACGCCAAGTCGAACCGTACGCGGCTCCAGCGGGTGTACCAGGCGCCCGTCGATGGCCGACCCGGTACCGCAGCCGCCGGTGCCGGCGAGTGCTTCACTGCGCGTGCATGCACCACCCCAGTATTCGATGTCGTTGGCCTTCTTGTTAAAGAGGTTCAGCACATCGAACGTCGCCTGCCATTGCTTGTTGAAGCGGTAGCCGAGCTTGAGGTTGGTCATCCAGAAGGCCTCGGATTTCTCGGTACCGGTTTCTTCCAGATCGTAGGAGCCCAGGTAGCGCATGCGGACCCCACCGAACCAGGGGCCGCCATCGTCGTAGGTCACGCCGAGCGAGGCGGCCAGGGGGATTGCGTTCGGGACACGCCGTCCGCCGTTGACGTCATCCCTGAACCGGGCCTTGGAAAGCGCGAGATCGGCATCGACGATGACACCGGAGAATGGCGTGAAGTAGTTGGACCATTCGATACCGCTGCGCTTCGATGCGCCCTTGGGCTCTGTCACCCCTTCGTCACCGATGAAGACGAGCTCGGAGGCCAGGTCCATCTGCCACACCGACAGGCTGCTGTTCCAGCCGGGCAGCGGAACCATGCGCACGCCGAGTTCGCTACCTTTAGCCTTGACGATCAGGGGGATCGCGTCGACAGCGCTGCCATCTTGCGGATTCACCTTCGCGCTGGCTCCGCGCGCATCGTTGCTGTGGAACCCGTGGCCCCAGTTGGCGTAGAACTCGGTAGGGCCCACCAGATTGAAGGGGCCGAAGACTGCGCCCAGTTTCGGGCTGGCCTGACTGGCGGAGGCACTGCCGCCGTTCGTCATGTTGTTGGCGCCGCCCAGTGCTGTCGATTCGGCACGGATGGCGTCATAGCGTGCACCGATGTTGGTGCGGAACCAGGGCAGCCATTGCGTCTTGGCGTCAATGAAGAGTCCCGATGCGGTTTCGGTGATCCTGTCCTCGCGAACGGTATTGATCCGCTGACGGTTGACCGTGTTGTAGAGACCGACTTTGCTGATGCGATCCTGGCGCAGTTGCACACCCGCGGTGAGCTCGGTATCCCGCAGTTCGGGACCGAGGAACCAGGTGCGGCGAACATCGCCGCCCCATACGATGCGCGCGTCCGCCTGCTCGTGCTGGTCGCCGGCGAGGCCGCTGATGTAGCCAGAGGGCGCGGAGAACAGATTCAGCCCGTAATCGATCACGTAGGCGTTGGCACGGGTGACACTGTTCTCGCCGGTCAGCGCCCACTCGCCGGACAGGCTGTAGCGATGTGTGTGTCCGCCGTCGTTGGGAACCAGGGTGCCGTAGCGGCCGATTTCGCCGCTGCTGATGGCCCTCGCCGGCACGTGCTCGGAGGCCGTCCAGTCGGCCTTGTAGAGCATGGCCGTCAGGGCAAAGCCGTTGGCGGTGGTTCCCGACGACAGCCGGAAGACGGCGTTCTGCTTCTCCAGGTTTTCCGGTTGAACCCAGGGGCCATCGTTACCGGCCAACTCGATGCCAGCCAGCAGATTGAAACCGTTGATTTCCGTGCTGCCGGCAGTCAGCAAGCGGCGGTAGTTGTGCTGGCCAACGGTCAGGTCGATGAAGGGGGCGGCCAGTTTGCGCTGATAGTCGATGCGGGCGCTGCCGCTGGTCGCGAAATCACCGTCCTCCGCACCGTACACGCCCTTCTTGTACTTCACGGTACTGACCAGTTCGGGGATCAGGAAATTCAGATCCATGTAGCCCTGGCCGTGAGCATGGCTGACCATGTTGATGGGCATGCCCATGACGTGGGTGGAAAAGTCACTGCCGTGGTCGAGGTTAAAGCCGCGCAGGAAATACTGGTTGGCCTTCCCGTCGCCGGAGTGCTGGGTGACGATCATCCCGGGCACGACCTCCATCACTTCGGCAGGGCGAAGCAGCGGTCGGTTGGCGAGTTGCTTTGCCGTTACGGTTCCTTCGCTCGCGGAATCGGCGACTCCGATCAAATCTCTGCTACTGCTGTTGACGGTGACTTCCTGCAGCGTGGGAATACCGGCTGCAAAAGCAGGGACGGAGCACGTGGAGAGGACGGCCAGCATAATGGGCCGCATGCGCAAGTTCATCATGGGTCTTGTTCTTCGGATTATTGATTGGGTTGAGTGACAAAGCCGATCTTGGTCAGCCCGGCGCGCCGGGCTGCGCTCATGGTTTCGGCAACCGCTTCGTAGCGTGTGGCCCGGTCTGCCGAGAGGTGCATCTCCACATTTGCATCTTGGGCAACGGCTTCGTGGAAACTCTGTTCGAGCTGGCCACGGTCAACGACCTTGGTGCCGACAAAGACCTGGTTTTCGGCCGTGATCGAGACCTGCAAGGTCATGGGTTTCTGCGGTGTCGGGTTACTGGCCGCTCGTGGCAGATCGACCTTGACTGCGTGCGTCATCAGCGGTGTGGTGATGATGAAGATTATCAGCAGGACCAACATGACATCGACCAGCGGTGTCATGTTGATTTCTGCCGTTGGCATCTGGCTGCCCTGTGTGTTGAAGCTTCCCATCGCCATGATTACGCAGCCTTTGCGGTGTTGGGCTTGACGCGGGAGAGCGTCGAGTTGGCCTGGGTTCCGGGCGATGCAATGCGCTTGCCGAGCGTGAAGAACGCGTGCAGGTCGTGGGCGAAGGCATCGAGCGCAGCAAGGATCACGCGGTTGGCGCGAGTCACGGCGTTGTAGGCGAAGACCGCCGGAAGCGCCACGGCCAGGCCGGCGGCGGTCATGATGAGAGCTTCGCCAACCGGGCCGGCAACCTTCTCCAGCGCCGCTTGGCCGGAGATGCCGATGGCGACCAGGGCGTGGTAAATCCCCCAGACCGTGCCGAACAGTCCGACGAAGGGGGCGGTTGCGCCGGTTGTGGCCAGTAGGGTCAGGCCGGATTCCAGTTCCGCCTGGGTGCCGGACAATTGCTGCCGCAGGCTGCGCTCCATCTGCTCAGCAGGATGGAAGCGCGCCGAAAGCTGGTCGCTGGCAGTCATGCACTGCTGATTGCAGTGATCCGCCTGCTCGGCCAACTGGACGAAGGGGTTTGTGTCGCCCTTGCTCGCCAGTCGTTCGACCCCCTCGCCAAACGAGCGGGCCGCCCAGAAATCGTCCAATTTTCGGGCGGCCTGACGCATCTGGAACCAGTCGACGGCTTTCGCCAGGATCAGGTACCAACTTGTGATGGACATGAACGCCAGAACGATGGCGATGGTGTGGGAAACGACGTCTCCGCTGGCCCACAGGTGGGCGAAGCCAAAGGAATTTTCCGGCATGTTTTTATTGCTCCAGTTTGAAAGCGATTGGTACCAGCACCCAACTCTCGATCGGGGTGTCCCCCCGCTTGGCGGGCACGAATTTCCAGTTGCGAACCGTGTTGATGGCGGCTTCGTCCAGACGGACGCTGCCGGATGAGGTTTTGACTTCGATCTGTTCCGCGGTGCCTTGCGGGCTGACGCGAACACTCAGGACGACCTTGCCTTCCTCGTTCATCCGGCGCGCCACGGATGGATATGGTGGTGCGGGGTTGCGAAGATATTCGGCATCGAATCTCGCTGGCGTGACTGGCTCGCGTGCCAGCGGAGCCGCTACGGCATGAGGTGTGGCGGGGGGCGCCGCAGCTGAAGCGACCTCCGAAGTGGTCGTGGCGAGCGCTGCCGATGGGCTGGCAGGTATTGCTGCGCTGGTGCTCGCAGCGGGGGAGGGCGGTTGTGGTGCCTTAGGCGGTTGATGCTTCGGTTGGGGGGGCTGCAGCATCGGCAAGGGCTTGGCCGCTTCGAGCCGGGGTGGCTCGGGCGGGGCCAGCAAGTCGATGACGAGCGGGGTGTCCGGTGGCTGCGGTGCAACGGTCTTGGCGACGATGAGGAGCAGCCCGACCGCGGCGTGCGCACCAAGGACGATGCCGAGCAGGCCGCCACGTCGAGAGACGGGAAAGCGGCTTCGCGCGTAGCTCATGCTGCTGCCCTGCATGTGCAATGCGGGGGGGCTGCGCTATAAAAGAGAATGCAAAGTGGGGGAGGGCGGAACTTGCGTTGCGCGTCTGGCATGGTGTCGAACGTCCTGATGGACCGTCCGCACAGCGAGGACGACAGGCAATGCCGGAGGCAGTGTGCTTTTGCCGCCCTCTGCACCCCGCAGACGGTCTGTTGCAAGCGCCCCTGGTGATCCAGGGACATCGAGCAACAGGCCGGTCTCCGGGCTCGCAAGTGACATCGGACCGATGTCGAGCACATCGCCTTCCCAAACTCTTCGCGCACGCCGTGTTCGACGTCACGTAGGAGATCAGTGGCTGGCCGTCAGGGACGACCGGGATGCACCTGAACTTGCTTACCGTTGCGGGGGCAGCCAAGGCTTTGCAGAAAAACTACGCACCTTGTTCCCGTTTAACCCTAAATACCATGGCATTTAGGGCACCTGCTGCATGGGTTTGCTGAAATTCGATATGAATTCAGAAACGCTGCGCATTTTATGGCTGAGAAGAGCTTCTGTCGAGTCGAGAGGGGAATGTCAGGAATTTTGTGTTTGAGGCGCTTCATGCACCTGCTCAGCCATGGTTGAGCAGGCGCGGCGGTCTTCATTTTG
>NZ_MWUM01000521.1 GCF_002028455.1 Zoogloea sp. LCSB751
GGTGACCGCGTGGTAATGGCAATACAGCCGGTTGCTCATCCATTACTGGATTCTGCTCCTCGCAGTAGGTGTCCACGGACTCAATCAAACGGGATGTGTCATTACCAAATCGGCGAGGGAACCAGAGCCTGAAGTGAGCCAACCGTGATGCCGGAATTTTGTTACGTGCGTACTCCTGAGCATTCTCCTTTTCGATTTCAGTATTTAGTAAAGCCAGACGGGCCTGAGAAGCACGAATTTCTTC
>NZ_MWUM01000522.1 GCF_002028455.1 Zoogloea sp. LCSB751
ACTGTCAGGCATTTTGTGTTGATATCGTTGGTAAAAGTAGCGCTTAACAAATTCTACGCATTGATATTTTATGCCGAGGTTATAGCCGTCGAGGGAGAGGTTGCGTCCCTCATTAGTGTTAACGCCACCGTTATAGTAAATCTCGATTCCATTGAGGGAGTCGATAATGTCACCCACTTGGTGATCAGTGTTGAAGTGATAGCGTGTAAGCAACTGATAGCCGAGAAAACTTACGCTAAGCCC
>NZ_MWUM01000523.1 GCF_002028455.1 Zoogloea sp. LCSB751
GGCAGGCAGGCCTGGGTCAGCAGGAAGGTCCCCTTGGCGCAGGTGTCCATGACCCTGTCCCACTCCGACTCCGGCAAGTCCTGCACCAGGTAGTCGCTGCCGACCCCGCTGTTGTTGACCAGCAGATCGATGGGGCCTAGCCGCTCCCGGGCCTCGGCGTGGCAGGCGCGGACCTGGGCGCCGTCGCAGAGATCCAGCGCGAGCGGCAGTACCCTCACCCCGTATCTGCCCTGAAGCCGCGCC
>NZ_MWUM01000524.1 GCF_002028455.1 Zoogloea sp. LCSB751
AAGAGCCTGAAGGGATACAAACCTACCGACCTGTTTGTGCCCCGCTTCAGTGAGGGCAAGGTAGATGAATACCTGATGCTGCTGCACCGTGAAAAGCAGCACCAGCGCCAACACGAAGCAGGCCTGTTGACCCTGCCGCTGATAGATCTTCGCTACGGCCATATCGAGATCCTGGATGTGCCGAACCGCCATATCGACCCCAGGATTGTCCGGGGTCTGGTGCGAGCCGCGCACGGCCAGTTA
>NZ_MWUM01000525.1 GCF_002028455.1 Zoogloea sp. LCSB751
GCTATGGTGTAGTTTGCAAAGAGGTGTCAACAAACCATCAAAGGTAAAAGCAAGATGATAAGCGTAACGCGCGTTCACACTAGGGTGAAAACACAGGGGATAGGTCACCCTTGGTCGGCTAAGGCTGATCGATTACAGAGCGCGACAGGCATTATGTTGGGATGCTTCCTGTTGTTGCATATGCACTTCGAGTCGAGCATTTTGCTGGGCAAAGAGGCATTTTACCAAGTAGTACAACTGCTT
>NZ_MWUM01000526.1 GCF_002028455.1 Zoogloea sp. LCSB751
CAAGTTTGGGAATAATTGGGGGGATAGCATTATGAAAAATATGGCGGCGAATGATTTTCATGCGTGAAAGCCCGCGAATTGCAGCAGCTTTTATGTAGTTTTCGTTCGCGATTTCCTCCGTACTGTTTCTCACCAAGCGAATGACTTCCGTTGTTGGCGCTAACGCGAGGGTGAGCACAGGTAAAATCATATGCTCTAATACGTTAATTATCATCTCTTTACGATAAGGTGAGTCAGACAACC
>NZ_MWUM01000527.1 GCF_002028455.1 Zoogloea sp. LCSB751
GAAATTGTCTCTGGGCATAATGGGATCTTAACGTCGGATCACGCTAAGGCGCTGTCCGAGGTGATGGGTATGATTGATTTATATCGAAATCAATTGCCTAAACATGCGGTTGAAAGCCCAGCGAATGAAGATTTAGCCACCCTTGCGCCAGAGCCTGAAGCCACAAATACAACCAGTGGCCAAACGAGTACTCCAGACGAGCCTGTGGTTATTGTTGAACCTGTTGCTGAAGCTGAAAACCCA
>NZ_MWUM01000528.1 GCF_002028455.1 Zoogloea sp. LCSB751
TGTCCTACTCTCGCATGGCGAATGCCACACTACCATCGGCGCTACCACGTTTCACTTCTGAGTTCGGCATGGGATCAGGTGGTTCCACGGCGCTATGGCCGCCAGGCAAATTCTTAATCTAGAAAGCTGACGTGAATAACGAGTTGCCTGTTGGCTTCGCTATCACTGAATTAGGTAGTAGTTCTTCAATTTGCTACAAGCCTTAGAACACTTCTTGGGTGTTGTATGGTTAAGCCTCACGG
>NZ_MWUM01000053.1:2500-5674 GCF_002028455.1 Zoogloea sp. LCSB751
GGAGCTGGCAATGGAGCTTTGATCCCCCGATATCCGAATGGGGAAACCCACCTCTTTGAGGTATCCCTGACTGAATTCATAGGTCAGTGGAAGCGAACCGGGAGAACTGAAACATCTAAGTACCCCGAGGAAAAGAAATCAACCGAGATTCCCCAAGTAGTGGCGAGCGAACGGGGATGAGCCTGCACGACTAAACCGGTTACTTAACAGAACAAGCTGGAAAGCTTGGCCATAGTGGGTGATAGCCCCGTATGTGAAAAGTAGCCGGCGGGTCTGAGCGTGCGACAAGTAGGGCGGGACACGTGAAATCCTGTCTGAAGATGGGGGGACCATCCTCCAAGGCTAAATACTCGTGATCGACCGATAGTGAACCAGTACCGTGAGGGAAAGGCGAAAAGAACCCCGGGAGGGGAGTGAAATAGATCCTGAAACCGCATGCATACAAACAGTGGGAGCCTCGCAAGGGGTGACTGCGTACCTTTTGTATAATGGGTCAGCGACTTACGTTCAGTAGCAAGCTTAACCGGATAGGGGAGGCGTAGCGAAAGCGAGTCTGATAAGGGCGATTCAGTTGCTGGGCGTAGACCCGAAACCAAGTGATCTATCCATGGCCAGGATGAAGGTGCGGTAACACGCACTGGAGGTCCGAACCCACTAATGTTGAAAAATTAGGGGATGAGCTGTGGATAGGGGTGAAAGGCTAAACAAACTTGGAAATAGCTGGTTCTCCCCGAAAACTATTTAGGTAGTGCCTCGTGCGGACACTTCCGGGGGTAGAGCACTGTAATCGTTGGGGGGGTCATTGCGATCTACCCCGCGATAGCAAACTCCGAATACCGGAAAGTGATACACGGGAGACAGACGGTGGGTGCTAACGTCCATCGTCAAGAGGGAAACAACCCAGACCGCCAGCTAAGGTCCCAAATACATGGCTAAGTGGAAAACGAGGTGGGAAGGCATAGACAGCTAGGAGGTTGGCTTAGAAGCAGCCACCCTTTAAAGAAAGCGTAATAGCTCACTAGTCGAGTCGTCCTGCGCGGAAGATGTAACGGGGCTCAAGCCATGAACCGAAGCTGCGGATCTCGTAAGAGATGGTAGGGGAGCGTTCTGTAAGTCTGTGAAGGTGTCTTGTAAAGGATGCTGGAGATATCAGAAGTGCGAATGCTGACATGAGTAGCGATAAAGGGTGTGAAAAGCACCCTCGCCGAAAGCCCAAGGTTTCCTGCGCAACGTTCATCGACGCAGGGTGAGTCGGCCCCTAAGGCGAGGCAGAAATGCGTAGTCGATGGGAAACAGGTCAATATTCCTGTACCGCTCTATGATGCGATGGGGGGACGGAGAAGGTTAGGTCAGCCGGGTGTTGGACGTCCCGGTTTAAGCGTGTAGGCGTGCTCTTTAGGCAAATCCGGAGAGCTTAGCTGAGGCGTGACGACGAGGTCTCTTTGAGACCGAAGTGATTGATACCCTGCTTCCAGGAAAAGCCTCTAAGCTTCAGTCATAGAGTGACCGTACCGCAAACCGACACAGGTGGGCAGGTAGAAGATACTAAGGCGCTTGAGAGAACTCAGGAGAAGGAACTCGGCAAATTGATACCGTAACTTCGGGAGAAGGTATGCCTCGGTAGCTTGTAGGAGTACATCCGAAGGGCGAAGAGGCCGCAGAGAATCGGTGGCTGCGACTGTTTATTAAAAACACAGCACTCTGCAAACACGAAAGTGGACGTATAGGGTGTGACGCCTGCCCGGTGCCGGAAGGTTAAGTGATGGGGTGCAAGCTCTTGATCGAAGCCCCGGTAAACGGCGGCCGTAACTATAACGGTCCTAAGGTAGCGAAATTCCTTGTCGGGTAAGTTCCGACCTGCACGAATGGCGTAACGATGGCCACACTGTCTCCTCCTGAGACTCAGCGAAGTTGAAGTGTTTGTGAAGATGCAATCTCCCCGCGGCTAGACGGAAAGACCCCATGAACCTTTACTGTAGCTTTGCATTGGACTTTGACGGGACTTGTGTAGGATAGGTGGGAGGCGATGAGACTGGGACGCTAGTTCCAGAGGAGCCGTCCTTGAAATACCACCCTGGTGTCGTTGAGGTTCTAACCTAGGTCTGTGAATCCAGATCGGGGACCGTGCATGGTAGGCAGTTTGACTGGGGCGGTCTCCTCCCAAAAGGTAACGGAGGAGTACGAAGGTCTTCTAGGTACGGTCGGACATCGTACTGATAGTGCAATGGCAAAAGAAGGCTTGACTGCGAGACCGACAAGTCGAGCAGGTGCGAAAGCAGGTCATAGTGATCCGGTGGTTCTGTATGGAAGGGCCATCGCTCAACGGATAAAAGGTACTCTGGGGATAACAGGCTGATTCCGCCCAAGAGTTCACATCGACGGCGGAGTTTGGCACCTCGATGTCGGCTCATCACATCCTGGGGCTGTAGCCGGTCCCAAGGGTATGGCTGTTCGCCATTTAAAGTGGTACGTGAGCTGGGTTTAAAACGTCGTGAGACAGTTTGGTCCCTATCTGCCGTGGGCGCTGGATATTTGAGGGGGCCTGCTCCTAGTACGAGAGGACCGGAGTGGACGGATCTCTGGTGTACCGGTTGTGACGCCAGTCGCATCGCCGGGTAGCTAAATCCGGAAGAGATAACCGCTGAAAGCATCTAAGCGGGAAACTCGCCTCAAGATGAGATATCCCTGGGAACTTGATTCCCCTAAAGGGTCGTTGAAGACCACAACGTTGATAGGCTGGGTGTGGAAGCGCAGTAATGCGTTAAGCTAACCAGTACTAATTGCCCGTGAGGCTTGATCCTATAACCTTGCAAAACACAGCGCGACAGAATGAACGCAGCGTGCGCAGTCACACACCTCAAAAAACACTTCTTCCCTTTGCGTTCAGCGCTGCTTGCGTTGAACGGTACAAGTTATAGTCTGACGACCATAGCGTCTTGGAACCACCCCTTCCCATCCCGAACAGGACCGTGAAACAAGACCGCGCCGATGATAGTGCACAACCGTGCGTGAAAGTAGGTCATCGTCAGACTTACCCCATCAAAACCCCCGCAGAAAAATCTGCGGGGGTTTTATGCTTTTTATGCCTTAAAACAAAAATACCCACACCTCCCGCCGCCTCCAAGCGCCCCGCGAACACCTCGGTGTATTGATCCAGTAAATCCCTGCTCAGGT
>NZ_MWUM01000529.1 GCF_002028455.1 Zoogloea sp. LCSB751
AAGTCGTCTCAGGCATCGTCATGTCCTTTCTTCGTTGCAATTCTTTGAGACTATTCATTTCTCCAAATTCGACTATTCGTTCATCATCGACTTCCTCCTTCCGTTCAAGCTCAAGTCCCAGTACCGCTCACTGCTTTATCAATGCTTTAACCTGAAGGGATTGCTCATATGGTTAAGGAACTACAGTCACAAGAAGTTAATGAAAGTGTCATTAAAGTGGATAGGTGTCAAGGATCAGTCCT
>NZ_MWUM01000530.1 GCF_002028455.1 Zoogloea sp. LCSB751
CGCATTAACACTAACAGTGATGATGCAGAAACCATCAGCGACTTACTCATGGAAGAAGGCGCAGTCTCCATTACCTTTGAAGATGGTAAAGACACCCCGATTTTTGAACCTAAACTGGGCGAAACCCCGCTGTGGCGTGATACCGTGGTTGTCGCGCTATTCGAAGCCGATACCGATCTAACCCCAAGCATTGAGATGCTGAAAACCCTGCCGTTTTTAGGTGAACACTTCAGCCATAAAAT
>NZ_MWUM01000531.1 GCF_002028455.1 Zoogloea sp. LCSB751
TTGCCGCTATTAAGGCGAACACCGATTCGGCCACGGCCGCAGCAACAGAAATTGCAGCGCTCAAAGCCAAATCTACTGGCATCGATATATCTGAGTTTGTGCCTGTTGCGGCCTTTAATGAGCTGCAAGTGCAGGTGGCCGCACTCAGTAAGCAAGCGGGTACCAATGCGGTAGCCGAGTTGCTGGAAAAAGAAAAGGCCAAGATCTACGGCAAATCTGACCGTGAGTGGTTAGAAACCGTG
>NZ_MWUM01000532.1 GCF_002028455.1 Zoogloea sp. LCSB751
TCTCGTTGCGGTCAGCAGATCAACGGGCCGGCATGGCCAGATTGAGCGCCTTGACCTCGTTGGCCTCATCGTGGGAAAGCTCGCCGGCGATCTCCCCCTCCCGCATGACCATGATCCGGTCCGCGATGCCCAGCACTTCCGGCAGCTCGCTCGATACCACCACCACGGCGATGCCCACCTTGGCCAGATCGTAAATCACGTTGTAAATCTCGTTTTTGGCACCGACGTCGATGCCGCGGGTC
>NZ_MWUM01000533.1 GCF_002028455.1 Zoogloea sp. LCSB751
GATGCCTTTTACCGCCAATCGCCAATTTAAAGCGAGCCCTCGATTACTCGCCAAAGCTGAAGGCATGTATTACACCGATATCAATGGCAACAAGGTATTAGACTCAACCGCGGGGTTATGGTGTTGTAATGCAGGCCATGGTCGACGTGAGATAAGTGAGGCCGTCAGCAAACAAATTCGAGAAATGGATTACGCCCCCTCCTTCCAAATGGGCCATCCCATCGCTTTTGAACTGGCCGAGC
>NZ_MWUM01000534.1 GCF_002028455.1 Zoogloea sp. LCSB751
CGCCCCGTTCTGACCGACGATGGCATGCACCTCGCCACGCTTGAGACGAAACGACACATCCTTGAGCACGGGGATGCCGTCAAACCCCTTCTTGATACCACTCGCCTCTATGGCGTACAGCTCCATGTGATAACTCCTTCCGTGAGATGGAACGGGTAGCCGCCTGCGAGGCGGCTACCCGTACGCTTATTGACTGAGTGCCTTGGTAACGGCGGCCGGAGGATCTCGACGCAGCGCCTGTT
>NZ_MWUM01000535.1 GCF_002028455.1 Zoogloea sp. LCSB751
CAGCTGCCCGCTCTCCTCCATGATCGAAGAGAGCCAGAAGACCCTGCTGCGAGTGCTGCACTATCCGCCGTTCGACGGCACCGAAGAGCCGGGGGCCATCCGCGCCGCGGCCCATGAAGACATCAACCTGCTGACCATACTGCCCGCCGCGAGCGAGCCCGGCCTGCAGGTGAAAGGCTCGGACGGGGAGTGGATGGACGTGCCCTGCGACTTTGGCACCCTCATCATCAACATAGGTGACA
>NZ_MWUM01000536.1 GCF_002028455.1 Zoogloea sp. LCSB751
CTCCTTGGTTTGTGGTGCTCACCGGTGCCACGCTCCCGAAAAAGGAGGGTTAACTGGTCAGTCCATCTGTGATTTAAGTTTACGTTAGCGTAAACGTAAGTGAATTGTTAGTCTAAGGTAAATTCGTTGAGTGCCGACTGCAAGGGGCATTCCCCGTGCGGGCAAACACAAGGAGTGAGCAAGATGAGCAGCGAGTGCATCCGGCCTGCCGGTCTGCCTGAGGGGGCCTGGCGTAGTGCCAG
>NZ_MWUM01000537.1 GCF_002028455.1 Zoogloea sp. LCSB751
ATTGCCAATGCTAATGCCGAAAATCTAACCATTTTTTTATTCATAATGTCACATCATCAGTAAACCAAAATTTGCCAATTCCTGAGCGGCCATTTTATATACCAGCACATCCATGTGTGGTCAGGTGAAGAAATCGATCCGATTAGCTTCCAGCAACGTTACTTAAATCTCTTTACCAATCTGCCGCATTCAGCCTATAGACTAAAAGGGATCTCGATCCCTGTACTTGCGCCAACATCATC
>NZ_MWUM01000538.1 GCF_002028455.1 Zoogloea sp. LCSB751
GTGATAAACTTTTCGGCAATTTCAAATTGGCCCACTATACACAGCTTTAACAGGCAGTCACACGGGGCCATCAACGTACGCGAGGCAAACTCCATGATCGTAGTAACTGGCGGTGCTGGCTTTATCGGCAGCAATCTGGTCAAGCAGCTGAACGCTCAAGGACGGACCGATATCGTGGTCATCGACGACCTGACCGACGGCACCAAGTTCGTCAACCTAGTCGATCTCACCATCGCCGACTA
>NZ_MWUM01000054.1 GCF_002028455.1 Zoogloea sp. LCSB751
CCGCTGGAGATCACGCACCTGGTGCGCGATTCCAAGGGCGAAGGCTGGTGCCGTCTGGCGACGTTCCAGGATCACGACGGCCGCCGCCGCCGCGTGCTGGTGCCCGACGAGATGCTGGAAGGCGATGGCGCTGCCCTGGCGAAGTTGCTTCGCGGGCACGGTCTCTTCATCGGCGACAACAAGGGTGGGCTGTTGAAGATGTATGTCAATCGATCCCGCCCTGCGGCGCGTGCCCGTGTGACGGGCCGGATCGGTTGGCACAAGGATGTTAATAACGAGTCGTGTCGCTGGTCATTTGTAGTCGGCGGCGAGCGTGACCCCATTGCCACAGAAGGCGCGGAGCTCTGGCTTCACCAGGCGGTGGGAAGCGGTCACGCTCAGTTCAAGCAGGAAGGCAGCCTGGAGCAATGGCGTACCTATGTAGCGGCGCTGGCCGTTGGGAATTCCCGCCTCGCTTTCGCTATTTCGGCAGCGTTTGCCGGCGGGCTCTGCTGGCTACACCCCAACATCGCTGGGGGGTTCCATTGGATGGGAACCAGTAGCCTGGGTAAATCGGGCTTGCTCCTGGCGGCCGCCAGCCTGTGTGGCTCGCCCGAGTTCCGCAAAAGCTGGTTGCAGACAGGTACTGCAGTCGAAATGCTGGCCGCCGGCCACTGCGATGCGCCGCTTCTCCTCGATGAACTCAAGCAGTCCGGCAACCCCCGCGACGTGGCCCAGGCCGCCTACATGCTCGCCAGCGGCCAGGGCAAGGGCCGCGGGCAGGCAACCGGAGGGCTTCGGGAAACGGCGGCGTTCTCGCTGCTGTTCCAGTCGAACGGCGAACTGGGCCTGACTCAGTTTCTCGAGGAGAACCAGGAGCGCGCCTACGCCGGCCAGGAGGTGCGGTTCTGCGAACTGCCCGCCGATGCCGAGGCCGGTTTCGGCTGCTGGGAGACACTACACGGCCAGCCTGATGGGGCCCGCTTCTCGGAACACCTCCAGCAGCAAGCCAAAGAGCACTACGGCTCGGCCTATCCGGAGTTCATCCGCCGTGTGCTCGACCACAGGTCAGCAATGCCGGCCGAGTTCGAGCAACTCCGGATCAGCTTCGAGAAGCGCGCCCTCTCCGACAAGGCCGGCTCTCAGGCGATCCGTGCGGCAACCCGCTTTGCTGCCGTGGCCTATGCCGGCGAGAAGGCCACCGAATGGGGGCTGACGGGGTGGCCACAGGGGGAAGCGATCAACGCCGCAGGCCGCCTTTTCCGCGATTGGCTGCATGTGTTCGGCGGCGAAGAGAACCGCGAGCCCCGAAAGATGGTGGAGCAGGTACAGGCCTGGATTCAGGCCCATGCCGGCGGTCGGCTGGAAGACTGGCGACGGCCTTCCGTGGTCGATAGTCACGCTCCAAGAACAATGAACCGCGCGGGCTGGAAGCGCCCTACGGCCGAGAGTTCGGCGCTGCATGAGAAGGATCACGTGTTCGAATACCTGATCTATCCGACGGTTTTCAAGCAAGAGATATGCACCGGCTTTGACCCGTGCCAGGTGGTAAAGGAACTGCTCAAGCGCGGTCTCTTGGCCCACGGCGATGGCAAGAACATCCCCGTGAAGGTTCGCGAGCCCGGCGCCGGCTACAGCCGCCTCTACCTCCTCACCCCCGCCATCACAGGAAGCCTGGACGGCGACGACTGAACCCCCAGCCCGCGCCGTCGGGCGCAGGTGCGGTCTGGTCTTTCATCGCGCCCTTCAGGAGTATTACCTATGGCATCACTCGGCTCGTTGGCCGTCTCCCTTTCGGCAGAGACCGCCAACTTTGAATCAGCCCTGAACCGGGCCGCCGATCTCACCAAGCAGTTTGGCAAAGCCTCCAATGACAACTTGAACGTCATGGCCCAGGTGGACGCCATGCTCGCGCGAGGCTCGCAGACCTTGACCAGCTTCGGCGGCATCGTCGGAAACGACCTGGTTTCGGCTTTCGATAAGGCCAAGTCGGCCATGGCCAACTTCGCAATGGGGTCCCTGGGCATCGGTGCAGGCCTGGGGGTTTCGTCCATCGTCAGCCAGATGGACAAAGCCATTTCCAGCATGGCGGAACTAAAGGATATGTCTGAGAAGACAGGCGCTCGCGTGCAGGCACTGTCAGCGCTCAGTGCCACCGCCAAACAAGCCGGCATCGAAATGGGCACCGTGGAAACCGGCCTGGTCCGCATGGCCAAGGCCATGTCCGGGGCCGACGACGAAGCCAAGGGCGCCGGCCAGGCGCTCAGTGCCCTGGGACTGTCAGCCAAGGATCTGCGGCAGATGGATACGGCCGATGCCCTCAAGACCGTGGCCGACAAGATGAGCGACTACCGCGACGGCGCCGGCAAGACCGCCCTGGCCCTGGACCTCTTCGGCAAGAGCGGGGCGCAGTTGTTGCCCTTCCTGAAGGAACTGGCCGAACGCCAGGATCTGGTCGGCAAGGTGACGGACGAAGCCGCCTACATGGCCGATCACTACGAAAAGGCACTGCAACGCCTCACGGCCGGCACCAGCACGTTCTACCGCACGCTGGCCATGGACGCACTGCCAACGCTCAACACCTTCGTCGACCGCATGAACGATGGGACGAAGATCGCCGGGGGCTTCTGGAAGGCCCTCAACACCTTCGGCATTGGCAGCTTTCTGGGCGGCGCCAAGGTGGATATCGACGAGATCCAGAAGCGCCTGGCCGATCTGCAGGCCCAGCGGACCAGGATCATGTCGACGGTCAATCCACCCAACCCTGAAATGGCGGCGGGGGCGCTCCGCTATGTGGAACAGCAGATCGAGGCCGTCCAAAAGCAGATCGCTTTCCAGAACCTCCTCAAGGAGAAGCAGGAACGCCCCGTCGTCTATGCGGACAACGCGGCAGCAGTGGCCAAGGCCTACGCCAGTTACAGCACAGAAATCCAGCGGGCGGCCCAGCTTGCCCTAGCCGCCGCCAACTTCCCGGACTCCGCGATTGCCGAGCAGGCAAAGCCAGTCCTCAAGTACACGCCCCGTGCCTCGCCGCTCGATGACCAGAAGATCGTGGATACCAGCCGGCAGGTGCTGGATGGGCTGCTGAAGGAACAGGAACGCCGCATCCAGGCGGAAAAGGATCTGCTCGGCCAACGGACGGCCATGCTGGACCGCAGCTACAAGGACGATCTGACGAGCATCGGAAGCTACTACGCCGACCGAGCCAGTGCGATCAAGCAGAGCACGGACAACGCGGCAGTGGCCTATGCCAAGGAAGAACAGATTCTGAAGGACTTCCTGTCTCGTACCACTGACACGCGCCTGAAGGCGGAAGCCCAGAACAAACTGGCCGATGTGAAGGACCGCAGCGCGCGCTCCATGCAGGACGGCAGCGCCAAGCTGGAGCAGAACGCCTTCGATCAGGCCAAGGCCTACGAGCAGTTGGGCCGGCAGCTGGAGGCGTTGGACGCCCGTTACCAGTCGCTCCGGGGCAATGCCGAGGCGGCCGCGGCGATGACCTTCGATACGCAGAATGCCGCCCTCGCCAAGCGGCTGGAAATCGAGGGGCTGACCGATGCGCTCGACAAACTCCAAGCCCTGCGAGACAGGGCCATCGAGAGCGCTTCGACGACCGCCGAGGCCGGCACCAGTCGGGCGATTCGGGCCTACATCAGCGATGTGCAGAACGTCGGCAAGTCGGTCGAATCCTCGCTGACCCGCAGCTTCAGCACGATGGAAGACGCCCTGGTCAGCTTCACCACGACCGGGAAGCTCAATTTCAAGAGCTTCTCCGACTCGATCATTGCCGACATCGTGCGCATCCAGGTGCGCCAGCAGATGGCTGGCATGCTGTCGGGCAGCGGCGGCTTCATCAATGCGGTGACCGGCTTCCTGGGTCTGTCGACGGCGAGTACGTCCGCGACCTACTCCCTGGCGTCGGGCTCCAACCTGACCAGCATGGGCGGTGGGCAGGGCCTCAAGCTGCCGTCCTTCGACGTGGGGACCAACTATGTGCCCAAGGACATGATCGCCATGATCCATGAAGGCGAAATGATCGTCCCGAAGGCCTTCAACGCCGCGGCCAGCAACGTAGCGGGCCGGCAAGGTGTGGTGGTCAATGTCGTCGAGTCGCCGGGCAACGGTGGCCAGGTGCAGCAGTCGCAGGGCCCTGGCGGCGTGGATGTGATCACCGTCCTCGTGGAACGGGTCAAGGGGGCCGTGGCGGGCGACATCGCCAAGAGCGGCAACATTGCCAAGATCATGGAGCAGCGCTACGGCCTGAGCCCCGCCATGGGGGCCGTGCGATGACTTCCAGCATCGACATCAAGGGCGTGGCTGCCATCGCCCAAGCCCTGCAGGAGCTGCCCAAGCGGGTCGCCAAGAACGCCCTGCGGGCGGCCGTCTATGCCGGTGCGGCCGTGATCCGGGACGAAGCCAAGCAGCAGGCCCCCGAGTACCACGGGAAGGTCAGGGATGGGCACCCGCCGCCGGGCACCCTCAAGCGGGCACTTGCCGTCAAACGGGTGCAGGCCGACTGCACGCCCACCCGCGAGGTGGCACAGGTCTATGTCCGCCAGGCCAAGAACGGATCGGTCGGACAGAAGAACGTGAAGGCCTACGGCCGGACCGATGCCTACTACTGGCGCTGGGTGGAATTCGGCACCAGCAAGATGGCTGCCCATCCCTTCATGCGCCCGGCCTTCGAAGCCAAGAAACAGGCTGCGCTCGAAGCCATCGTCACCAAGCTGGTGGAGCGCATCGAGCAGGAAGCCCTTCAACTCAACACGACGGGCCCGCAGGCCTGACCCCATTCAGGAGAGTCACCATGATGTTTCAGAAGCAGAAGCAAGACCCCGCCCGCGAACAGATCCGCGCCGTCCTCGAACCGATCAAGCAAGCCTTGATGACTGAGGTTGGCAAGATCCAGGCGGAGATCCGCGGCGGTACGGAAGCGCTCGGCGAGGTGCAGCAGTTCCAGAACCAGCAGTTCAAGCTGATCAACGATGTGCTCGAACAGCTCAAGGTGCTCGATGCCCGCGTGACAAAGCTCGAAGCCCGGGCGGCCGTTGAAGCCCTGACAGCCGATTGAAGCAGCGTGCCGCGCCCGTCCAAAAGCAGATGGGTGCGGCCATGCCATCAGGGTTGAAAACTCATGATTGACTGGTCTGAACTTGT
>NZ_MWUM01000539.1 GCF_002028455.1 Zoogloea sp. LCSB751
ATACTAAGTTCAGGATGGAGCCCATAGAACCCCTTGAGCCGGGGCACCAGCCAGTGCTGGGCAAAGGTCGGCGTGCTGCCGATCTCCAGGCTGCCACGCAACGCCTGGTGGCGAATGTCCTCGATCTCGTGGCAGACCGAGCCGAAATGGCGACTGACCTGGCGATAGAGCCGCTCCCCCTCCGGCGTCAGGGCGATGCGCCGGGTCTGCCGCACGAACAGCTGGAAGCCCAGCTCCTGCTC
>NZ_MWUM01000540.1 GCF_002028455.1 Zoogloea sp. LCSB751
ATACAGGATACACCGGGCGTTCTGTCGATTCTTTCCTTCGATACCAATTATGACGGCACCAGCCGTCGCGTCACCTTCACTTCCTCCATTGACACAATCTACGGCCAGACGACTGTAACAAGCGAGGCATAAATGGCTTTGAACCTCGACACGCTGGGGCTATCGGCAACGGTAACCGCCCAGGGGATTAGTGCGCCTGATTACCAGACAATCCTTGATACACTGACCAGCTATTTCAGGCA
>NZ_MWUM01000541.1 GCF_002028455.1 Zoogloea sp. LCSB751
CTGCCGATGCAGGCCATCGTCGAGAAGCCGCCGCGCGACGAGGCGCCCTCCAACCTGGCCGTGGTCGGCCGTTATGTGCTCTCCGCCAACATCTGGCCCCTGCTGGAGAAGACCCCAGCCGGGGCGGGCGACGAGATCCAGCTGACCGATGCCATCGCCATGCTGATGGAGAAGGAGCAGGTCAATGCCTACTTCATGAAGGGTCGCAGTCACGATTGCGGCAGCAAGCTGGGTTACATGA
>NZ_MWUM01000542.1 GCF_002028455.1 Zoogloea sp. LCSB751
TGAGCAGGCCGAAGCGGTGCTCCCCCTTCCAGCCAGTACGCACCTGGATCCTGGCGAACCAGGGGATGAGCGCCGACTTCATGGAGTTGGGCTGGATGATGGCCTGATCGTACTGCTCTGCCGCCAGCTGCTTGCCGAGCCGACGGCGGGCCCCCAGCTTGAAGTCACCGTGGCCAAGCGGCATGGGGATGGCCTTGTCCACCTCGGGCATCCGCTCCAGCAGGGCCACGAACCAGGCCCG
>NZ_MWUM01000543.1 GCF_002028455.1 Zoogloea sp. LCSB751
TGCTGTGTCGCGGCTTGCGGCAAAGACCCCGCCGCCGATTACCGCAACCGCTACACCACGGAAGTTGGCGCCAAGCGGGTGCTGGCCAAGCTGCACGGCTCCATCCCCGCCGTACTGGATGCCCACTTTGAACGGGTTATCCCTGAAATGGCCCAGCGCGGTGATGCCGTGGTTTTCGAAAGTGACCTTGGCCAGACGGCTGGCGTGATGTGGGCCGGTCAAGTGTGGGCCATGACGGATC
>NZ_MWUM01000544.1 GCF_002028455.1 Zoogloea sp. LCSB751
TGTTCTTCATCCACAATCATCAGGCCCAAGTCTTTAAACTGGACACTTTCTTGTAGAATTTTATGCGTACCAATCACGATGTCGACTTTGCCCTCAGCTAAGTCTTCGATCGTTTTGGTATGTGATTTACTGCTGCCAAAACGCGATAAAACTTCGATACGAATAGGCCAGTCTGCAAAACGGTCTTTAAAAGACTCATAATGCTGTTGGGCCAGCAACGTCGTCGGCACCAAAACAGCCA
>NZ_MWUM01000545.1 GCF_002028455.1 Zoogloea sp. LCSB751
TCCGTGTGCAGATATGATGAAGCTATAAGTCGTCCAAGAATAAATAGATAGATTTATTCAAAATGAATGACTTAGCCGCAGCGTTACTGCACGAGCAAAAGAATGCTTTGATTTAGGTGCGAGATAATAAACCTGAAAAAACAGTACGATAAGTGTATGCGCTTACGAGGGCAATACCACTTTAGACCTGTTAATTGGTCTACTACCTACGCGAAGATTAGCGAAGGAAGATAAATGAATG
>NZ_MWUM01000546.1 GCF_002028455.1 Zoogloea sp. LCSB751
TGTGGGCGCGTACCTTGGTGTCCACCGGGTTGACCGAGGTTGCCGTTACTTTCACCAGCAGATCCCGTGGGCCCGGGGTCGGATCCGGTAGTTCAGTCTCGATGAAGCAGTAGGGGTGATCGCTTGGCAGATAATGGGTGAGGGCGATGGCTTTCATGGCAGTTCCTTTCAAATCGCTATGAGTGGGATTGCCAGCGAGTCTAGTCTGGTTGATTATTTCGATTAAGATGGGTAATCGGGA
>NZ_MWUM01000547.1 GCF_002028455.1 Zoogloea sp. LCSB751
TCCTCCATTCGACTGCTACACTGTATTCGATCATTTCCTCATCTGTGCCCCCCATAGTACGCCAACTGTGCAGCTCGACAAGGAACCCCCTCTCATTGCTTTGCCATTCAAGCGCGTCTTACTTCCTACCTTCATTCCTTTCTGGCCAACCCCGATTACGCCTAAATTCCTTCTGCCTGGTAAAATGCCTATTCTTACGGCTCGCACGCCCTCAACATCTGGCGTCAACAATACGTCAAAC
>NZ_MWUM01000548.1 GCF_002028455.1 Zoogloea sp. LCSB751
TTAATCGCAGCCACCGCACTGCAATTAGTCGTGACCTATGCGCTGTATAAAAAATTGGAGAAGATGCACCTGATTACCTTCGCTATGGTGACAGTGTTTGGCACCCTCACCTTAGTGTTCCATGACGATGCCTTTATCAAGTGGAAAGTCACTATTATTTATGCGTTATTTGCCCTAGCCCTTGGCGTGAGCCAACTACTCGACAAGTCGATTTTAAAGTCGATGTTGGGTAAAGAGATGA
>NZ_MWUM01000055.1 GCF_002028455.1 Zoogloea sp. LCSB751
ATCGAGAACACCCTGCGCTCCGCCGAACGCGCCCTGCGCATGCGACAGGCCGACGATTTTCAGGAATGGGAAGCACCCATGCTGAAGGGCGGCTGAACTCCAACGGAAAACCGCCCCGCGCGTCGCTGGCAGCGCGCGGGGCGAAGTGGCAAGCGCATGAAACCATTGCCCTCAAGGGGCTCTCTTGCCCCGCAGTGACGCTCCCGCCAAAGCAAGCACTGCGCGAAACCGCCATTCCACTGTGAGATGTAGCCGCCTCTATACAACGGACAGGCGGCGGTCCAGTACATTCGGCGCTACCATTACCCGGACAAGATAACACTACAAGCTCTGGGGGAATTCATGGTAACGGTGCCTGCAGACCGTCAAGGTTTGCTCGGCATGCTGCGCACCGGCGTCGTGTACGCCGCGCTCGCAGTGCTGCCCTTTTACCTGGCGTCGCTGGTTGGGCGCGAGGAACACACCGCCGACCAACTGCGCTTCGAACAGCTCGCCGCCACGCAGATCAACACGATCCGCCGCGAACTGATGGTGACCTACGATCTGCTCAAGACACTCACCGAGCATTTCGAGATGACCGGCGACGACAGCGAGCTCGGCTTCCGCCGGATTACCACGCCCCTGCTGCGCGACCATCCCTACCTGCAGGCGATTGGCCTGAACCCTCGTGTGTTACTCGATGAGCGCGCCGATTTCGAGGCACGCCTGCAGCACGAAATTCCAGGATTCGTCATCCGCGAAGCCAGCCGGACCGGCACCTTCAGCCCCGCCGGGAAGCGGGCAGAGTACTACCCCTTTCTCCGCGTCGAACCACTGGCAAACAATCGAGCCGCGCAAGGATTCGACAGCCTGGTCAACCCCGGCGAGATACCCGGCCTGCAGTCCAACGAACGGGTCGCAGCCGTCCGCCGCGCCCTCTCCAGCGGAGAGACCGCCACGACCGGACCGATCCAGCTGGTCCTGGCCCGTGCCAGCGGCACAACAGGCGTCATTGCCTTCTCCCCGATCCACACCCAAGACGATCAATCAGTGAAGGGCTTTCTGACACTGGTCATCCGCATCGGAGATCTGGTCCAGGCAGCCCGCAACAGCGTAGGCAAGCCAAGCCACGAAATCGCTATCACCCTGGACGATATCAGCTCGGTACCGCCACAGTCGCTCCACAAGGAGACAGCCTCCGCTGCTGACTTCGCCTACAGCGAGGATATCCGGCTACCGGACGGCAAGATCTGGCGGGCCGTCATCACCGCACACGACGGCTTTGCATCTTCGTCGGGTCCGGCCGTCCGTTGGTTGACGCTGGGTGGGGGGCTGTTCGTCAGCCTGATACTCGGCATGCTCCTGCACTCCCTGAACAGCCGCAATCGGATCATCTCCCAGCGCGTGGAAAAACAGACGGCGGAGCTGACCAAGGCCAATGCCGAACTCGCCAGCGAACGTCTGCGCTATCAACAGATCCTGCGTACCGCCACCGACCTGGTGCACATCTTCAACGAGGACTGGCGTCTGCACGAATTCAGCGATTCCTTCATGGCCCACCTGGGCTATACCCGCGAGGAGCTCTGCCAGTTGAAGGTTTCCGACTGGGATGCCAGTTTTCCGGAAGCAGTCCTCTACAAGCTCCTCGAAGACATGCACAGTGCGCCCGCCACTTTCGAGACGCGTCACCGGCGCAAGGATGGCAGCCTGAGGGACGTGGAGATCTTTGGCGGTGGCATCGAAATCGACGGCAGGCGCTATGTCTATTGTTCCGCCCGCGACATCACCGAGAAGAAACAAACCGCGAGGGAACTCGAACAGCATCGACATCACCTGGAAGAACTGCTGGCCGACCGTACCCGTGATCTGACCCGGGCCAATGCGGAACTCCGCCAAGCCAAAGACGAAGCAGAGCGGGCCAATCAGGCGAAAAGCAGTTTCCTCGCCAACATGAGCCACGAAATACGCACACCGCTCAACGCCATCACCGGGATGGTGCATCTGATCCAGCGGGCCGGGATTCCTCCCGAACAGGCCGCCCGCCTGGAGAAGATCAACGTGGCCGGCAAACATCTGCTCGACATCATCAACGCCATCCTCGATCTGTCGAAGATCGAAGCGGGCAAGTTCTCGATCGACGCAACCGACGTGCACGTCGGTGCCGTCGTTGCCAATGTCGCCTCACTGCTGGCCCAAAGCGCCCAGGAGAAGCATCTGCAGTTACATATCGATTCGCCGCCGATAACGGCGGCCCTGCTTGGCGATCCCGCGCGGCTGCAGCAGGCCCTGCTCAATTACGGAAGCAACGCCATCAAGTTCACACCTCGAGGTTCTGTCGCCCTGCGCACGCGGCTCGAGGAAGAACGGGAAGATTGCGTACGGATTCGCTTCGAGGTGGAAGACACGGGAATCGGCATTCCCCCTGATCGGGTAGACAAACTGTTTTCCCCTTTCGAGCAGGCCGACAACTCGATCCGCCGGAGCTACGGCGGTACCGGGCTAGGGCTCGTCATCACCCGCCGACTGGCTCAATTGATGGGCGGCGATGCCGGCGTCGTGACACACCCGGGCAGCGGCAGCACATTCTGGTTCACCGCCACCTTGAAAAAGCAGCAACGGCAGGAAGCAAGTGTATCCGCACCCACAGTGGTCACGATCGAAGGGCCGGAATCGCTTCTATTACGGGAGTACGGGAATCGACGTCTTTTGCTGGTGGAAGATGAACCCGTCAATCGCGAAGTAACGCTGGAACTGCTGAAGGACATCTGGCCTGAGGTGGCTATTGCCACCAACGGACTGGAGGCCGTGGACAAGGCCGCGCAGCAGTCCTACGACCTGATCCTGATGGACGTACAAATGCCCGAACTCGACGGACTGGAGGCGACCCGCCGAATCCGAGCCTTGGATCATGACAATGCGATCCCGATCATTGCCATGACCGCCAATGCCTTTGCAGAAGACAAGGCTCGCTGCCTTGATGCAGGCATGAACGATTTCATCGCCAAGCCTGTTGATCCCGAAGCATTATTCGCATGCTTGCTGGAGTGGCTGAAAAGAACCAGTTCATGACTTTGATCTGAATCCTACAGCCTCTTCATACTGTGCCGTGCCTACTTGCGTCGAATCCAGGCTGCATGTCGGTCGGCACCCGGAGTCGCCAGACGTTGCAGGATCTGTCCTCTCAGATCCGCGACATAAATGTCTCCCCCGTCATCGGACTTTGCCCAGAAAGCAATATATTTCCCGTCCGGTGAATAGCGCGGATCGTAGACACTGCCAGAGAAATTGAAAAATTCGACCGCACCACCCGCCACAGGTACCCGCCCTATCCGCGAGCGGACCAGCCCATCCACGATGTCCACACGCTGAAATGCCAACGTGCGACCGTCTGCAGACCAGGAAGGGCTGAAATCGCCCCAGTTTCCCGCAACGGTTATCTGCCGAAGCATAGTACCGTCGGCGTTCATGATCCAGATCGTGGGACTTCCTGAACGATAAGCAGTGAATGCGATTCGGCTCCCGTCAGGTGACCAGGCTGGGGTCCGATCCTCGTCATACAGTGAAGAAGGGGGAGCCGTCAGATTACGGACATCCTTCAAGACACCGCTTATCAGCCGGGCATGAATGATGTCACTATCTCCGTTATCCCGATCCGATGTGTATACCAGGCCGACTCCATCAGGAGCGAAGCCGGCCTCCGCCTCGATAGCTTCATCGTCAATAGAGAGCCTGCTCTGCACCCCATTGGCCAATTCAAGCAACCTGAGGGAATACTTGGCCAGCGGATCCTGACTGGCTTTCGCCGCAAACACCAGCCTATCCCCCTGCGGATCGGCCGACGGACGATAACCCGGGATACCACCTGCAATTGCCGCTATCGCCCCCGTACTGGTATCCGCCCGATACAGACGCGGCACATCGTCCGGGCCCGCACTGTCGAACACGAGGTCGTAGCTGACGGGTTCAGCATCCGGCGTCGTTTCACCTCCTCCTCCGCAAGCAGCCAGGGACAACAGAACGCAAGAGATGGCAATCCCTCGGAAAAGCTCGCACCAACATCTCATAAGGATACGTTCCGCCGAAGGATTAATGACCAAAGAATCGTCCCACAATAACTTTGAACATAAAACGCATTATTTCACTTGCATTAAATGACTCGCGGTAGTTGGGTCGTTGAGCGGCAAACCCTCAGGGGCCCTATCTTCATCCAGTCCGCTAACTCGCTGAAAATAGTGCCCACTCTCACATAGAAGTGGACACTTCCATGACTATCACCCAGCCCCGCCGTACCCGTCGCACTCACTCCGAGGCATTCAAACAGTCCCTGATCGAAGCCTGCGGGGACCCCGGCGC
>NZ_MWUM01000549.1 GCF_002028455.1 Zoogloea sp. LCSB751
ATGCGGGGCTCAAGGCCTCGGGCCGGGACTTTATCGGGGCGGATCGGGTGCTGCGTTCCGCGACACCGGCGCCCGAGGCCTGGCTCACCCAGGCGAAGCAGGAGGGGCTCCTCGTCCAGACCACGGTCAGCTTCAACAGCATGCTGTTTCACGGCGACGGCCTGCAGCTGGCGTCCATTCGCGCCGTGCCGAGCGATTTCCCCTTCTATGGCAAGCTGGAGCTGATGCCCCAGCGCGCCCC
>NZ_MWUM01000550.1 GCF_002028455.1 Zoogloea sp. LCSB751
TGTGAAAATATAGAAGAAAACATCATCTTTACTGCTTCTACCAGTCCATTAAAAATGACAGTCCAGGCGTCATCCTGTTGCTGGCTTGGCGCTTTTTGAGTCATAGTTCTTTCCTCTTTTGTTCGTTGAGTGGAGACCATAACATGCTTTTTTTCGTAATGGATGATATGAAGAGAAATGATAATTGATGTACATCAACTTTTTAGGCTCTTTGATTTTCTTGTTGGTTTCTTAATGACAA
>NZ_MWUM01000551.1 GCF_002028455.1 Zoogloea sp. LCSB751
CCAACAAGATCCTGCGCGCCTTCCTGCACTCGAAAGGCGTTGAAGATAAAGATATTGAAGAGGTCTACACCCCATTTGGACATAGCGATTACCAGACCATCGTCGCCAGTATCAAAAAGTTCTCCACGGGCGGCAAAGCGGCGGTGGTCTCCACCATCAACGGTGATTCCAACGTGCCTTTCTATAAAGAACTGGCGAACCAGGGGCTGAAAGCCACGGACGTGCCGGTGGTGGCGTTCTC
>NZ_MWUM01000552.1 GCF_002028455.1 Zoogloea sp. LCSB751
TTGTATGTTTACTGATGCAACCCGGAAGCTGGACGGCTGTAGTAACACACTCGGTGGCCTTAGCAAGCTGCCCTATGACAACACTTCCCAATGCCCACCCTTGCGCGGACCAACAAAGCGTAATCGTCCCGCCTTAACCAACGCCGCCGCCGCTCGCTCCACCGTACTGGTCGATCTGCCTATCCGCTCGGCTACTTGTTTAAGGGTCAAGGTCGGCTCAGCCACCAAGATAGCCAACACC
>NZ_MWUM01000553.1 GCF_002028455.1 Zoogloea sp. LCSB751
TGAGGTCGTCGTCTCCGTCGGCTCCAACCTGGATGCAACCCTGGCTGCGGCCCGGGCGGCGTTCGAGCAGGCGGCCAGCGTCGCCCAGGTCGAGCACCTGTCCGGCGCCATGCTGAACATCCACCTAGTGGAAGTCTTCCTGGGCGTCTTCATCGGTGCCGTGACCTTCACCGGTTCCGTGGTGGCGTTCGGCAAGCTGCGTGGCCTGATCTCTTCCAAGCCGCTGATGCTGCCGCACCG
>NZ_MWUM01000554.1 GCF_002028455.1 Zoogloea sp. LCSB751
GTCCTCAGTGCCTGCGGCGGTGGCGAAGATGATCTCACTCCCAATATCCCCAAACCCGACCCAACTCCACCGAGCTTAAGTGCCGATGTCTGTTATTTAATGAGTACCACAAAGGGGGATTTAACCTTAGCCATCGACCTCACCCATATGCCCATCACGGGCAAGAACTTTAAACAGTATGTCGATAAGTCCTTCTATAACGGCACCTTATTCCACAGAACCATTAATAACTTTATGATC
>NZ_MWUM01000556.1 GCF_002028455.1 Zoogloea sp. LCSB751
AACCGCTAAATCTTTTAAGGCCATCATCAGTGACTCACCTTCAACATAGTTGAAACTAACGTTGAGACTGCCACTCACACGCTGAGTCATATCACCGTTGATATAGGTTTCTTCAATGTGTTTGATGCCATTCCATAATTTGTCACGCAGCTTAGCAATACGCGCGTCATCTGTTGCCATTTCAGCTTTTGCAATCGCCGCAGCTTCACCTAAACCGACAATTTGGTGAGTTGGCAGAGT
>NZ_MWUM01000557.1 GCF_002028455.1 Zoogloea sp. LCSB751
ACAACGATCGGGGCTGCGGGGTGGCGGCGGCCGAGCTGGCGGTGCTGGCGGGGGCGGATCGCATCGAGGGCACCCTGCTTGGCAACGGCGAGCGTACCGGCAACATGGATATCGTCACCATGGCCATGAACCTCTACAGCCAGGGCATCGATCCCGAGCTGGATCTCTCTGACATGGATGCCATAGTTGCGACCGTGGGGGCCTGCACCCAGATAGCCCTGCACCCGCGCCACCCCTATG
>NZ_MWUM01000056.1 GCF_002028455.1 Zoogloea sp. LCSB751
TCCGCCAGCGCCTTGCCGGCCTGATCCTTGGCCGACAGCAGCGGCGGGCCGTCCAGCTCGTGCAGCGGCCACGCGACGCCCACCGTCGGGTCGTTCCAGGCCAGGCTGCGCTCGAACTGCGGGGCGTAGTAGTCGGTCGTCTTGTACAGGAAGTCCGCCGAGTCGCTGAGCACCACGAAGCCGTGCGCAAAGCCCGCCGGCACCCACAGTTGCCGGTGGTTGTCCTCGGAGAGTTCGACGCCGTCCCACTGGCCGAAGCTCGGCGAGCCCTGGCGCAGGTCCACCGCCACGTCGAAGACACGCCCCTTGACGACCCGCACCAGCTTGCCCTGCGGGTGCTGGATCTGGTAGTGCAGGCCGCGCAGCACGCCCTTGGCGGAGCGGGAGTGGTTGTCCTGCACGAAGTCCACGTCGAGGCCGGTGGCCTCGCGGAAGACCTGGGCGTTGAAGCTTTCCATGAAGAAGCCGCGGGCGTCGCCGAAGACTTTCGGCTCGATGATCAAGAGGCCGGGAATGCGCGTTGCGGTGACCTTCATCAGAACACCTTCTCTTCAAGCAGGCGCAGCAGGTACTGGCCGTAGCCGTTCTTGGCGAGCGGGGCGGCGAGCTTTTGCAGGTGGGCGGCGTCGATCCAGCCGGCGCGCCAGGCGATCTCTTCGGGGCAGGCGATCTTGAGGCCCTGACGCTTTTCGATGGTCTGGATGAACAGGCTGGCGTCGAGCAGGCTTTCGTGGGTGCCGGTGTCGAGCCAGGCGTGGCCGCGGCCCATGACCTGCACGTCGAGGGCGTCCCAGTCGAGGTACTGGCGGTTGACGTCGGTGATTTCGAGTTCGCCGCGCGGGCTGGGCTGGATGGACTTGGCGACGTCGACGACGCGCTGATCGTAGAAGTAGAGGCCGGTGACGGCGTAGCGGCTCTTGGGGACCTTGGGCTTCTCTTCGAGGCTGATGGCGTGGCCGTCGGCGTTGAATTCGACGACGCCGTAGCGTTCGGGGTCGGTGACCGGGTAGGCGAAGACGGTGGCGCCGTCTTCCTTCTGGGTGGCGGCACGCAGGTCGGCGGCGAGGTCGTGGCCGTAGAAGAGGTTGTCGCCGAGCACGAGGGCGCTGGGGGCGTTGCCGATGAAGTCTTCGCCGATCAGGAAGGCCTGGGCGAGGCCGTCGGGGCTGGGCTGGACGGCGTACTGGAGGTTGAGGCCCCACTGGCTGCCGTCACCGAGCAGTTGGGTGAAGCGCGGGGTGTCCTGGGGGGTGGAGATGATCAGGATGTCGCGGATGCCCGCCAGCATGAGGGTGCTGAGGGGGTAGTAGATCATCGGTTTGTCGTAGACCGGGATGAGCTGCTTGGACACCGCCAGGGTGGCGGGGTGGAGCCGGGTGCCGGAGCCGCCGGCGAGGATGAGGCCTTTGCGTTGCAGGGTGGTCATGGGGGGGTCCCGTTCAAGGTCAATTCAGGATTTCGGTGAGCATGCGGTCGACGCCCTGCTGCCAGGCCGGGAGGCGAAGGCCGAAGGCGGCCTGCAGCTTGCGGGTGTCGAGGCGGGAGTTGGCCGGGCGGACCGCCGGGGTCGGGAAGGCGCTGGTGGGCACCGGGCGGATGGCGTCCGCGGCGACCTGGATCGGCACGCCGCGGGCGCGGGCGAATTCGATGACGTGGCGGGCGTAGGCGTGCCAGGTGGTCTCGCCGCCGGCAACGAGGTGGTAGAGGCCGCCGAGCTCGGGGTTGGCGAGGGTGGCGCGGGCGGCGTGGGCGCTGACGTCGGCGAGGAGTTCGGCGCCGGTGGGGGCGCCATGCTGGTCGTCGATGACGGTGAGGGCGTCCCGTTCGGCGGCCAGCCGGAGCATGGTCTTGGCGAAGTTGCCGCCGCGGGCGGCGTACACCCAGCTGGTGCGGAAGATCAGGTGGCGGCAGCCGCTCTGGCGGATGAGGTCTTCGCCTTCGAGCTTGGTGCGGCCGTAGACGGACAAGGGGCCGGTGGGGGCGTCTTCCGTGCGCGGGGCGTCGCCGCTGCCGTCGAAGACGTAGTCGGTGGAGTAATGGACGAGCAGCGCGCCGCGCCGGGCCGCTTCGCGGGCGAGGACGCCGGGGGCCAGCGCGTTGAGCGCGCGGGCGAAGTCGGGTTCGCTTTCGGCTTTGTCGACGGCGGTGTGGGCGGCGGCGTTGACGATGAGATCGGGGGCGACGGCGTCGACGGTGGCGGCGAGGCTGTCCGGGTCGGCAAAGTTGCCGGACAGGCCGGGGGCGCCGTCGTGGTCGAGGGCGATGACGTCACCCAAGGGGGCGAGGCTGCGCTGCAGTTCCCAGCCGACCTGGCCGTTCTTGCCGAAGAGGAGGATTTTCATCGAGGGCGTCCTTCAGCGGGCGGTGTAGTTCTGTTCGACCCATTCGCGGTAGGCGCCGCTTTGGACGTGGGCGACCCAGTCCTGGTGGGCGAGGTACCAGGCGACGGTCTTCCGGATGCCGGTCTCGAAGGTCTCGGCGGGGCGCCAGCCGAGTTCGCGTTCGATCTTGCGGGCGTCGATGGCGTAGCGGCGGTCGTGGCCGGGGCGGTCGGCGACGTAGGTGATGAGGCGGCTGTAGCTGCCGGCGGGGTCGGGCTTGAGTTCGTCGAGCAGCGCGCAGAGGGTCTTGACGATGTCGATGTTGGGCTTTTCGTTCCAGCCGCCGACGTTGTAGACCTCGCCGGGGGTGCCGGCGTCGAGGATGGCGCGGATGGCGCTGCAGTGGTCGGTGACGTAGAGCCAGTCGCGGATCTGCTGGCCGTCGCCGTAGACGGGCAGCGGCTTGCCGGCCAGGGCGTTGGCGATGATCAGCGGGATGAGCTTCTCGGGGAAGTGATAGGGGCCGTAGTTGTTGGAGCAGTTGCTGGTGGTGACCGGCAGGCCGTAGGTGTGGTGCCAGGCGCGTACGAGGTGGTCGGAGGCGGCTTTGCTGGCGGAGTACGGGCTGTTGGGTTCGTAGGTCTTGGTTTCGGTGAAGGCGGGGTCGTTCGGGCCGAGGGAGCCGTAGACTTCGTCGGTGCTCACGTGGTGGAAGCGGAAGGCGGCCTTGCCGGCCTCATCCAGGCCCTGCCAGTGGGCGCGGGCGGCTTCGAGCAGGGTGAAGGTGCCTTCGACGTTGGTCCGGATGAAGGCGCCGGGGCCGTGGATGCTGCGGTCCACGTGGCTTTCGGCGGCAAAGTGGACGATGGCGCGGGGCTGGTGTTCGGCCAGCAGGCGGTCGATCAGCGCGCGGTCGCCGATGTCGCCGTGCACGAAGACGTGCCGCGCATCCCCTTCCAGGGAGGCCAGGTTCTCGCGGTTGCCCGCGTAGGTCAGGGCGTCCAGATTGAGCACCGGCTCGTCACGGGTTGCGAGCCAGTCCAGTACGAAGTTGGCGCCGATAAAGCCGGCGCCGCCGGTTACGAGAATCATGGA
>NZ_MWUM01000558.1 GCF_002028455.1 Zoogloea sp. LCSB751
CTGGGCTGCCTTACCGTTGGCCGAGGCATCCTTGACGCACTTGCCCACAAAGCTGGTCTTGGCGGCGCCCGCCAGCTTCTTCACCGCCGCCTGGGCCTCGCACTCTTGCTGCGCGCCAGAGGTTGCGCCCTGGGCCACCCCCATTCCCATGCCCATTACCGTCACACACAGACTCAACATCATCAGGATCCGCTTCATATGACCAACTCCCATCGTTCTATCCATTGTGGTTAGCCCCCA
>NZ_MWUM01000559.1 GCF_002028455.1 Zoogloea sp. LCSB751
GCCAAGGAGTCGACAATCTGCAGGACTTGATTCGCAATATCAGCGGGGTGACTCAAGCGGGCAATAACTACGGCATTGGAGATAACTTAGTGATTCGCGGCCTCGGCGCAAACTACACCTATGACGGCATGTATGGCGGTGCCGGCCTTGGCAATACCTTTAACCCCACTCGCTCCCTAACCAATGTGGAATCCGTGGAGGTCTTAAAAGGCCCAGCAACAGGACTCTATGGCATGGGCA
>NZ_MWUM01000560.1 GCF_002028455.1 Zoogloea sp. LCSB751
GGTCACCACCAACCTGTTCGGCGACATCCTCTCGGATCTCTGCGCTGGTCTGGTGGGGGGCTTAGGCATGGCTCCAGGAGCCAACATAGGTGAGGGCGCCGCCATCTTCGAAGCGGTACACGGCTCGGCGCCGGACATCGCCGGCAAGAACATCGCCAACCCGACCTCGGTGATCCTCGCCTCCATCCAGATGCTGGAATACCTCGGCATGCAGGACAAGGCCGAACGCATCCGCGAGG
>NZ_MWUM01000561.1 GCF_002028455.1 Zoogloea sp. LCSB751
GGTGGCGCAATGCGTGCCGTATTGGAAGTTGCAGGCGTTCATAACGTTCTGTCTAAAGCATACGGTTCTACTAACCCGATCAACATCGTTCGCGCGACTGTAGATGCTCTGGTGCACATGAAGTCACCATCGCAAATCGCAGCTAAGCGTGGCCTGAATGTTGACGAAATTCGGGGGTAATGCACCATGGCAACTAAAACTGTAAAAGTTACTCAGACTAAAAGTGCTATCGGTCGTTT
>NZ_MWUM01000562.1 GCF_002028455.1 Zoogloea sp. LCSB751
CTATTTCAAGACCATTTCCGCCGTCCCGGCCGCCGAGATCCTGACCCACCGCATGATCTGGTCCTGCGCCCTGCTGATGGTGCTGACCCTGATCGGTCGCCAGTGGCACAAGGTGCAGGCGGTGCTGCGCCAACCCAAAGTGCTGCTCACCCTGGCCTTCACCTCCGTCACCGTCGGCGGCAACTGGCTGCTGTTCATCTGGGCCATCAACAACGGTCACATGCTGGATGCCAGCCTCG
>NZ_MWUM01000563.1 GCF_002028455.1 Zoogloea sp. LCSB751
GCAACTTCCTCAGCCCCAAGTGTGGTTATCTCTCAGGGCTGAGGGAATGGTGTTTCAATGGCCGATTTGGGAAACAAGGCCAGTTTCAAGTCGCCCACGTGCACAGACAAAGTTAACATCACACTTTGCACATCGTCCTTGGCATCCCTTGTCTGATGTAGAGCCCTCTACTGACCGGGGACGTTGGGGTTTGTCAGGGCTCAGTAGCCCTTCTGCAATAGTGCGCAACTGTTCGCGGG
>NZ_MWUM01000564.1 GCF_002028455.1 Zoogloea sp. LCSB751
TGAACGTTGGTTAGTAAAAGCAACGGATGGAACTGCTCAACAAGACTTCCGCCATTCGGACAACACTTTTGGCTGGATTGTAGAAATTGATCCGTTCAATGGTACAGAACGCCCTGTAAAACGTACGGCTCTCGGTCGCTTTGCACATGAAGACTGCCGTGCAAGCCGTGCTATTAAAGGCCAACCGCTAGCGTTCTATATGGGTGATGATTCACAAGGTGAATATATCTATAAATTTG
>NZ_MWUM01000565.1 GCF_002028455.1 Zoogloea sp. LCSB751
GAAGTCGCCGATTTGGACGATGCGTTTCTGTATACAGTGGACGACCTGCATAGCATTATTGAGCAGAATAAGGCTTCCCGTAAGGAGGCCGCCGAGCAAGCTGAATTAATTACTGAAGAACAATCTCACCTCTTTATGGAGTGGGTGCGTTCTTTAGAGTCGGTCGATAGTATTCGCGAGTATCGCAGCCAGAGCATGGCGATAAAGGATGAGTTAGTGGAACGCGCCCTGAATAAATT
>NZ_MWUM01000566.1 GCF_002028455.1 Zoogloea sp. LCSB751
GGTTTTGTGTTTGAGATTATGTCAATTTATTGTCAGTTTCGAGAACGTAACTATCGTACTTTAAGATGTTTGCTCAGCATCCATTGTTTGAAAGCAAGTTTCATGCCGATATGAGTACTTTTTTACGATGCTATGATGTGACACTAAGCAGAAAATTTCTACGGATAATGTCGTTATGTCTATAAATTTATGTATATTATTGGCTTTAACAACTATGATATCTAATAGTTGCTAACGCT
>NZ_MWUM01000057.1 GCF_002028455.1 Zoogloea sp. LCSB751
CCGCGCCCGTCCAAAAGCAGATGGGTGCGGCCATGCCATCAGGGTTGAAAACTCATGATTGACTGGTCTGAACTTGTTGCCAAATCGCTGCCAGATTTGCCCAAAAATGAGGCAAAAATGCCGTGTTCCGAGTCGGATGGTCGGAATACGGTCCAAAAATCCGATCACGTCGGAACAGCGGAAAGCCGCGCCAGCACTGCGTTTGCGGGCTTTGTTCCGACTGGCCCGACCTTTCCGACAGGTTTAGAAGGGAGAAGGGAAGAGACGAGCAAAAACAGCACTCCATCGTCATTAAAAAACTCGGACGGGGGTGGTGCTGAGGAAGGCTTTGCGCCATGGGGAGAAACCCACGAAACCACCTGCTTGACCTGTCGGCACTTCGCGCGTCCCGGCCTGGCCGACGGGTTGTGTGGTGGCGGCCGTGACGACCTGCCCCCTGCGTATGGTCCCCTCCACCCGCTCCGCCAGCTCCCGCCCGACCGGGGCGCCAACTGCCCCGTCTGGCTGCGGGATACCCGCTGAGGGGGGGTAAGGGGGTCAAATCCGCTACGGAAAAGGTCTCTCGGGACCGGTTGTGTAGCTAGATTTTTTCGTGCGGAGGTTTTGGGGGGGTGGGGGGGCTTCAGATCAGCCCTCCTCAAAACGGTCGGAATAGTCGGTACGGTCGGAATAAAAATCGGAAACCCAGCAAGGACGCGGCTTTGCGGGGGGGTGTTTGTTCCGACATATGTAGTGAACTAATCGGAACAAACTATATAGGGTCGGAACACGCGTCGGGTTCTGCGCAGGCGCTTTCCCTTCCAAATCTGGCGCAGAGTGCGCCCCGCGCCCAACTCCCCCGGCTGTCGTTCAAAGGGGCTTGACGCGTCCACGATGCCGGGTTGATACTCGCCACCGTCACCTAGACAGTGGTGACCGGGTTGGGAAGCCCGGATAAGCTCAGGCCGATGAGGCCGCGTTCGTCGCGGCTTTTTTACGTCGGTTACATGGTTGCGCCTGTTCAATGGTGGGCCGTGTGAGGCAGCCGCGAGGCTGGCCGGTCCCTGAGCCCGGTACTTCCCACCTCACACGGTTCTGCCACCCCGTTGGGAAGCGGGGTGCGGATATTTAGACCGCAGCTCAGGAGTACCGCACCATGGCAATCCTCGCCTTGGCGTGCAGACGTTTGCACGCGCCTGCATCCCCCATCCTCACCTTGAATCTGTACCGCGCCCTGCGTCGTTTCGCTGGCCCGGCCCTGGCTTTCCGCCTGACCTTTGCCAGGAGGGCCGGAGCATGAGCACCCGCACCTTCAAGGCACCGCCCTCGACGCAGCCGCGCCGCACGGGCCTGGCCCCGCTGTTCAGCTACCTGACGGCCGCCACCCCGGCCATGCCGGCCCCGATATCCCGCCGCGTGGCCGACATCGCCGCCCTCGACGACCTGCCGCGGCAGCGTCGCCCGTTCGTGAAGGGGGATCGGTCATGAGCACGTCACCGATCCTCGTTCCCCAAGAGCTGGTCGTCTACTTCCATCGCGACCTCGGCATATGCGAATACCACGGCACGCGGGCCCAGTTGGAGGCAGAGGGGCTGATTCCCGATGGACTGGAGTGGCCCCGGAACTATGCCGACCTCCGGTGGGAGTCCGATCAATTCGAGTTCTCGCTCAGCCGACGGCGGCCTGCAGGTGCCAAGGGGCCGCAACGCCAGTTCTTCAATTGCGATTGGTGGCATCTGGGCTGGAGGCCGATTGCTGCCCCCAGCTTTGAGGAAAGGCGGATTCAGCACAAGTTCCGCGAGCTGGCCGCAATGATTCAACGCCACAGCCCCGAGGGCAAAGCGGAGTGGAACCGGAATTACTTCCGCTACATGGACGCCTGCCAGGATCAGGGATTCCAGGCATTCAAGGCCTTGGTGCCTGGCCTGGTGCCGCCGCCGCGGGCTCGGAGAGCCGCAAGGGGCGTAGCTTCCGGGGGCACGGTTTCGAATGGGGGTGAAGCATGAAGAAGCTTCAAACCGTGGCGGCCCCGGTGGCCACGCCTCAATCGGATCTCCTGGACGACGTGGCGGTTTGCCTCGAGTGCAGTGGTGAGACGTTCAACCGTCTGGCGGCCCTGATGCAGGTTCTCAAGGACAAGGCGCCCAAGGATTCCGATGCCGCCGTCCTCGCGGACCTTGGTTGGACGCTCGCTTGCGATGCCCAGGTCTATGCGCGGGAAGCGCTCGCCCAGCTGAATGAGCGGGGGCAATCATGACCACCCAACGCTTCGACGCCGCCCACCTCGCCCACGTGATCGCCTTCCTGGAAGCGCAGGCCGCCGACAGCCGGCGGCAGGCCAGCAAGGAAGCCGGCCAGGGGCAAGCCTTCTACCAGGGGCGTGTCAGCGCCTTCGAGCTGGCCTTGTCCGTACTGCGGGGGGATGGCGATGACCATGCCGCACACTGACCCTCGCACCGCCTGGCGCTGCTCTCCAGGCCGGCGCCTTCCAGCCTACGCCCGCGACCTGGCCGACGCCCGCGCGCGGGATCTGGTGCCCACCCAGCGCCAGGTGGTGGTCTTCCTCGACCACTGGCCGGCTGGGCCGATCACCGGCCTGGGTCCGGCGATCTGCTGCCCGCCGGGCTTCCATCCGGCCCGTCTCGATTGGCGTTACCTGGCGGCCCTATCAGTGCTGGTGGTGCCGCCACCGGTGCCGGACGGGGTGCGCCTGCGCCATCTGCTGGCCGAGCTGGTATCGGCACGCCCCAAGCGGCTGATCCTGCTGCGGCCGGGCGGCACGCCGGCGGCGGAGTTCATCGTCAGCGAGGCCCACGGGCAGGAGGTGCAGCCATGAAGGCACCGCCCCCCTATGAGCCGGCCCGCCTGGAGGAACGGGCCGCCCTGGCCCCGGCGTTGGGCGATCCGCGTACCTGGCCGGTCGCCTCCTGGCCCGATCCCCTGCCGCTGCCGGAAGGCCTCGCGCCGGTCGCCCCGTTCGACTACGCGCTGCTGCCGGATCGGCTGCGGCCGTGGGTG
>NZ_MWUM01000567.1 GCF_002028455.1 Zoogloea sp. LCSB751
GCTTATTTTGGTGCATCAGGTAACCGGTGAAGCTAATGCCCCAAAGCGACCAAAGCACATCGGAAACCACGCCCGTCCAAATACGGCCAAGCATCACAATCGATACTGCAATCAGCAGGAAGCCAAACACGGTTTTAATGATATTCATCCAAGCGCCAGCACGAGGCAGTAACTTACCACCCGAGGTGCCAATGATAAGTAGTGGTACGCCCATGCCCATACTCAGTACATACAGCGCG
>NZ_MWUM01000568.1 GCF_002028455.1 Zoogloea sp. LCSB751
CGAATCGCAATTGCCACGCACCGCCATGATGCGGGGGGCCAGCTCGTTGAGCCTTGCCGCCACAGCTGCAGGATCATACCCCTCCGGCACCGGATTGCGCGGCCCGTGATTGAGCAGATCCCCGAGCAGCAAATAGTGATCAGGCTGCCAGGGAACAAGTTGCGCCAGCACCTGCTCGAGGGCTGTCAGACTGCCGTGCAGATCCGAGATAATGGCAATCTTCATTCCACACTCCTCAT
>NZ_MWUM01000569.1 GCF_002028455.1 Zoogloea sp. LCSB751
GAAACTGCCGGAAGTGAACTACCTGCGCGGCCTGGTCAACATGCCGCCGGAGACCGAATCCAAGGTCGACCTGCAGCAGGATGGCAAGAGCACCCGCCACAAGCAGGCTGCCCAGATCCGTCGTGCCGTCAAGCGTCACAAGGACATGCAGGGTATGGAGCCGCGCGCCCGCAGCACCACGGCCCGTCGCAAGCCGACTTCCTCTACCCGCAACTCGGGTACCGGCAGCAAGTAAGCAT
>NZ_MWUM01000570.1 GCF_002028455.1 Zoogloea sp. LCSB751
CCATGGCCGCCACCCTGTCGGTGGTGCCGCTCGCCCTCTCCCGGGTGCCCACTCCGGCCATGGTGGCACCCCAGCCGGTCGGGGTGCTGGAGCTTGTCCGGCTCACCCCGGCGGGCATGGGCAGCAGCTTCACCTCGGGCCTCATCCTCGGGGCCATCTACGGCCTGCTGCCGCTCTACTTTACCGACAGCGGCGCCTCGCTCTCGCGGGTGGCGGACATGATGGCGCTGGTGATCCTG
>NZ_MWUM01000571.1 GCF_002028455.1 Zoogloea sp. LCSB751
TCTCGTGTTTTTAGTTGGATATACCTATTGCCTCTGTTTATTTGCTTGGCGTTTTGCCAATCGCCATTATCCGTATTTAGAACGTTTACTTTTATTGACGTCTACAATCGCGATTGCGGCATTACTGTTGACACCGATCAATTATCTAGAACGTAGCTTATCCTCTGTCTTTTTCTATTCTGGCATGGTATTTATTTTTAATTGCTTGTTTTTTCAATGGATTGCTTTTAAACGTAGAA
>NZ_MWUM01000572.1 GCF_002028455.1 Zoogloea sp. LCSB751
TGTCGCTCACGCCGTTGTTCTTGCTGGCCTGCAGGGCCACCGGGATGGTGGCGGCGCTGGACATGGTGCCGAGCGCGGTGAAGTAGGCGGGCAGCATGTTCTTGATGAGCATGGCGGGGGAGCGGCCCAGCGCCAGCCCGGTGCCGATGAAGAGCACGGAGAGTCAGAGCCAGTGCATGACGATGGCCATCACCAGCACCACGCCGAAGGTCTTGAGGGTGGCGAAGACGGTGCCTTCC
>NZ_MWUM01000573.1 GCF_002028455.1 Zoogloea sp. LCSB751
AAGCTCGGCCTTATCGTCACCAGCCTGATTGCCATCGCCGCAGCCCTGAACGGACGCGCCATCATCAGCCTGTTCACCGACGACGCCGACATCATCACCCAGGTGGCGCAACTGTTCCTCATCAGCCTCATCCTCGAACCCGGCCGCACCTTCAACCTGGTGGTGATCAACGCCCTGCGCGCCACCGGGGCTGCCCGTTTCCCGCTCTACATGGCGCTCGTCTCCATGTGGGGCATTGC
>NZ_MWUM01000574.1 GCF_002028455.1 Zoogloea sp. LCSB751
CTACACCTTGGTACAATGCCGTTATGGTGAGGACTTTAGCGCCGCCATCGGTAAAGACAACTTTATGGGCGTGCAATTTCACCCCGAGAAGAGCGCCGCCGTGGGTGCACAAATCCTAGGTAACTTTTTAAAAATGCAGTAAATGCAATCGCTTATTGTGTTTGGGATGAACCAGCATTTTTCAGCCACAACATTCAGCAATAAAGCGCGGTAGCAAATGCACCAAAAGAATTTAAGGA
>NZ_MWUM01000575.1 GCF_002028455.1 Zoogloea sp. LCSB751
CATTGTGATGTCCTTAGGGTGTAGTGATCTACCGCGGCCATAAATAGTCGCGATAGATCCATGCGTGTTTAGCGTTATTTATTAATATTGTTTTCTAATAACCGTACCGCTACAGGCATAACTTTCCGTGCCATTGATTAAGGCAATGCGCCCATTAACCATGACAATTTCAATCCCTTCCGGGTACTGATTGGGTTCAACAAAAGTGCCTTTATCCGCAATGGTGTTCGGATCGAACA
>NZ_MWUM01000058.1 GCF_002028455.1 Zoogloea sp. LCSB751
GCCAGCAGAACCGCTCGCTTGTTCAACCGCCGATCGCCCAGCTGTATCGTCCCGAACTCGTCTCTCGCCCAACTCATCAGCCAGCCTCGTCAGTTATTTGGCATGAAGCATACAGGCTGGAGAGTTGTGTGTAAGGGGATGGGGATTACCGGGGGCTTACGATCAGATCGCGCACCTGTTGGTAGAGCGTGGGCTGATTGCCTTTGACCGCAAGCAGGTAATCGCCGCCCTTTTGAACAATCTTCGCGGTACTTTCGCGGTGGCAGCCCATCGCATCGATGCTCACCAGCAAGCCCTTGATGCGCTGCCATTGGCCAAACGACGCAGGGTCTTGCCATCGATGGAGATACTTCCATCCAAAGCACCGACGATGCCACCGGTCCAGCGCCGCCATCGCTCAGACGCTCCATCAGACTCGCTCCGGCAACGCTCATACATCAATCCAAAAGCGATACTAGACGCGATATGAGCGCTGCTTACAGGCCGCTGGCGAACCCTTTTAACGTCAGCAATTTGTCTGGAGGTGCGGAGAAGGGCGTATGCCATCCGAGTGCGACGGCCCTTGGGGCCGACGCCCTTCAGCTCCGCACTTACTGACCTTCCTTCAACCAGCGTGCCGCATCCAATGCGTAATAAGTCAGGATCCCATCCGCTCCAGCTCTCTTGAAGGCAAGCAGAGCTTCCATCGCGCAAGCACGCTCGTCAAGCCAGCCATTAGCCACCGCAGCCTTCAGCATCGCGTACTCGCCGCTCACCTGATACGCGTAGGTCGGAACCCGCAACTCGGTCTTCACGCGCCGCACGATGTCCAGATAAGGCATGCCCGGCTTGACCATGAACATGTCAGCCCCTTCTGCAATATCGAGCGCAACTTCCCGAATCGCCTCATCGGAGTTCGCAGGATCCATCTGATAAGTGTATTTGTTGCCCTTGCCAAGATTGCCAGCTGACCCTACGGCATCCCGGAATGGACCGTAAAAGCTCGATGCATACTTGGCCGAGTAGGCCAGGATGCGCGTATAGATCTGTTGCGCACCATCCAACTCTGCACGAATGCGGGCTATCCGGCCATCCATCATGTCCGACGGCGCAACTATGTCAGCCCCTGCTTGGGAGTGACACAAGGCTTGACGGGCAAGGACTTCGAGCGTCTCATCATTGAGCACATAACCGCTTGCATCGATAAGACCATCCTGACCGTGAACGGTGTACGGATCAAGGGCAACGTCGGTAATCACCCCCAACTCAGGAAAACGGCGCTTCAACTCGCTGATAACACGAGGAACCAGGCCATCAGGGTTGTAGGCTTCCTCAGCCCCCAAGGACTTCTTGCCATCCTCGATAACCGGAAACAAAGCCAGCGCCGGCACGCCAAGCCGAACAGCCTCTTCGGCGACACCCAGGAGATTGTCGAGCGAAAGACGAGCAACACCGGGCATCGACGCCACGTGTTGCGTAGCTCCCTGCCCTTCGAGAACGAAAACCGGGTAGATCAAATCATCAGCTGACAGCCGATTTTCACGCATGAGCCGACGGGAGAACTCGTCCCTGCGCATGCGACGCATTCGGATAGCCGGGAATACAGACTGAACTGGGCTCATAAAAGTCTCAAGTACTTACATCTAGAAACGAAATGCCGCGGGAACTTTCTCCACCGGCCTCTACACTAATTAACAGATGGTGCTGAACCGTCTCCCGCTATACCTCCCTGAGCGGGTGCCTTGAGCAAGCAAGGCGTTTTTCGACCCCCGGCGCTCCCCTTGCCGGGGGTTTTTTATTCCACAGTCGCATAACTCCACATGTAGTCTGGCCTGAAAAATTGGGATTCTAAGCCCTGGCATTCAAACTGACACCCTTGCGAAAGCCACACACCTTCCAGGATAGTATCAAGGCCCTTGCTGTACTGCCTTTCCAACGACACATCTGCATTCATAGAAATACTGGCAATGGTACGTCACTACCTTTACAATGCGAGCCGCTCTAGCGGACGTGGCGGAATTGGTAGACGCACCAGATTTAGGTTCTGGCGCCGATGGCGTGAGAGTTCGAGTCTCTCCGTCCGCACCAGCAATATACTGTTTTCATTGCAAATCAAACGAGTCCACGTTTTCTTGCCCTTACCATACAGGACTGAAGCTGTGGAGAAATCGAAGTCTTAGAAGACTCCCCCTCATTCAAACGCAACTCTCAAGATTACCCTATATCGCACATGCAGAATACGCATGGTGTTCGAGCAGAGCAGCAAGCCCCGTCGCAATAGGCAGCGATCCAGTCGAAATCAACTGCACTGCCCAGAAGTTGCATTGAATCGCCTTGGGTTTCGCGGAGGCGGTTGGATTTGAGTCAGACTCTCACAGCCTGATCGGTTTGACTACGGTGATAGCTTGCCTAAGCTTCAACCAGCGGCAGGTAGCCAATAGGCGCGAGCGGCCGATGATGATGGTTGAACCAGCCCCACACTCGAGGGGTCGGCGCGCGTCAAGATAGTTGTCGCCTGATTCATGCAGCCAATGGCTGTCTATTCGCTTCACCTGTTGCTGTCGCAATGACCGCATCCCGTTCCGGATTGAGGGTCACGGCGCCGATGGGCGACCATGTATTGACCCATCAAATCCTGCACAGGTCACGCAGCTAAAGCGAATGCCTCCGCCGGCGTCTTCATCTCCAGCGCCTGATGCGGCCGCCGGTGGTTGTAGAACTGAATCCAGTCGCCGATCACGCGACTGGCGTGCTGCAGGGTTTCGAAGCGGTGCCGGTGGATGCACTGCTCTTTCAGCGTGCGGATCATCCGCTCCACCAAGCCATTCTGTTGCGGGGTATAGGGCGTGATGAACTCCTGCTTCAGGCCGTAGCTTTTGACCAGGGCCGTATAGCTGCGGCTGGTGAAGACCAGACCGTTGTCCGAACGGAGCAGGAAGGGCTCCTTCACGCGCCCCAGCGTGCCAAAGCGGGC
>NZ_MWUM01000576.1 GCF_002028455.1 Zoogloea sp. LCSB751
ACATAGGTGGAGTCACGCACGCCGACATTCACCACGCGGGTGCTGAACGGTGCGTACTGGTCGGAGATATGGGTGTAGAACAGTCGCCCCGGCTCGCTGCCGTACTTCGGGTTGACGTGCCCGGTGCTTTCGCCCCGGCCGCCCGCCCGGAAGCGCTGGCCATCGGAGGATGAGGTGGTGCCGTCGCCCCAGTGGGCGGCGAAGGCATGGCGGTACTGGTGGTTGACCAGCTCGGCCAG
>NZ_MWUM01000577.1 GCF_002028455.1 Zoogloea sp. LCSB751
AATCCAGCAGATTTGCCTGCAATTAACAACATCGAAGAGATGCGTGAACCGATTGTTGAAGCCAATATTCTGGCACCAAAAGAATACTTAGGTAACGTAATTACGCTGTGTATCGAAAAACGCGGTACTCAAGTGAATATCGTTTACCACGGTAATCAAGTGGCCGTAACTTCCCATCTGCCAATGGCGGAAGTGGTGATGGACTTCTTCGACCGCTTAAAATCAACTAGCCGTGGTTA
>NZ_MWUM01000578.1 GCF_002028455.1 Zoogloea sp. LCSB751
TCCCGTACCTGCACCATCTGGTAGTGGACCTGGTGGTGACGAACCACCGGTATCACCGAGTCGGCCGCCTATTCCCGAGATGGCTGACCCCCAACGTTTCTCTGGGGCACGCAGCAACTTCACGCGATTTTCTGGTTCTGGCGGTAGTGACCGTGCCAGTCTCGGACGGGCACTGTCCAACTATGTATCGAAGTCAACGGGGGGATCACGTCAAGCAGCGCAGCGCATGGGCTCGTCGC
>NZ_MWUM01000579.1 GCF_002028455.1 Zoogloea sp. LCSB751
CTCTGCCGAATTGGTCAGGTCAGCCTGCAGCACCTCAACGGCAATCTGGTGTTGCTCACGCAGGCGCATGGCCAGCGCATCCAGGCGCGACTTGTTGCGTGCAACAAGAACAAGATCGTGGCCACAGCGAGCAAAACGTTCGGCATAGGTGGCACCGATACCGCTGGAGGCGCCGGTGATAAAGACGGTCGGAAGTGTGGTCATGTTATTTCCTTGATATGGATGGTGTGGGTTAACG
>NZ_MWUM01000580.1 GCF_002028455.1 Zoogloea sp. LCSB751
TTTTTTTAGACTGTGGCAACTTGTTCAACTTTCACACGGTAAGGAGACGATCATGCAACATTCCATGTTCAACGTTGCGTTCGATCGCTGCAATGGCAGCGCGAAGACTCGTGCTCTTTATTTACCGCGTGGAGGGAACAGGTAACACCTGCCTTTTCATCACCCGCGGTTGTCCCGCAGGGTGATGTCCTCTCTCCGGGAGAACCGCACGTTCAACTGGAGAATATTATGTCTATCA
>NZ_MWUM01000581.1 GCF_002028455.1 Zoogloea sp. LCSB751
TTGATCATATCACCGGAAGCGAGGCGGGGATTTTTCTTTGCCCGCTCCCGGAGTAAGATGTTCTTTTTACCATACGGTACCGTCTGGAAAGGCGGCCGTTCATGCAGAGGAGAGGGCAATGCAGCTCAAGGACAAGGTTTTTCTGGTAACCGGTGGTGGTTCCGGTCTGGGGGCGGCGACGGCGAGTGCGCTGGTCGAGGCCGGTGCCCGGGTGGTTCTGGCCGACGTGAATCGTGCG
>NZ_MWUM01000582.1 GCF_002028455.1 Zoogloea sp. LCSB751
ACTACTTCGCCAACATGACACTGCCATTGGCGCTGCTCTGCACCGGTGCCAGCCTCAACCTCAAGGCCCTGCGCGGCGGCGCCATGCTGACCGGCTGGGCCACCGCCAACCGTCTGTTCTGCATTCCCGTGCTGCTGGTGCTGGGAGCCTGGGCGCTCGGTTTCAACACCCAGGCCCTCGGCATCCTGTTTCTCATCAGCTCCACCCCCACCGCAGCCGCCAGCTATGTGATGACCCG
>NZ_MWUM01000583.1 GCF_002028455.1 Zoogloea sp. LCSB751
GCTTTACCCTTAAATCTGGCCAAGATTTAAGATGATTTTTAAGCGCAACTTAAAAGTCGGAAGAAAATATGTGGAGGGGTTCCCGAGTGGCCAAAGGGATCAGACTGTAAATCTGACGGCTCCGCCTTCGAAGGTTCGAATCCTTCTCCCTCCACCACTTCTTTCTCATATCACACTTTATCTCACGTTATTCCCCAAGTTTTCTTTCTAGCACACCAGCTAATTCGGACTTATTATT
>NZ_MWUM01000584.1 GCF_002028455.1 Zoogloea sp. LCSB751
AGGTTTTCAACTTGCCGAATACTCGGCAACTGGCTTAGGCCGCGCCTTCGCCGGTGAAGCCGCAATTGCTGATAATGCTTCGGCACAAGCGCGCAACCCTGCGATGCTGACCTATTTAGAAGGTCGTCAGTTATCTGCTGGTGGTATCTATGTGATGCCCAATGTAGATGTGAAAGGTGACGTGAGCCTAAGCTCGCCTCTGCTTGGTCCAAATCCAATCGTGATGAACGGTGATGCT
>NZ_MWUM01000585.1 GCF_002028455.1 Zoogloea sp. LCSB751
GACATCACCATCGAGATATCGCTCATGGATGAGGTGCAATCCATAAACCTCTCGCATATGCGTTAGGAATAACTCTACCGTTGGATGCGCTGACGATACTTCCTCATGACAATAAAAATAATCACACACAGTATCCAACGCATTAAAGAGTTTGGTTGATAGCCTACGACCAATGCAAGTGATGCGTGACTTACCAGGGGCTGAATAAACAGCCCTGATAATAGGAAGCGTTGTATTT
>NZ_MWUM01000059.1 GCF_002028455.1 Zoogloea sp. LCSB751
CCGCGCCCGTCCAAAAGCAGATGGGTGCGGCCATGCCATCAGGGTTGAAAACTCATGATTGACTGGTCTGAACTTGTCGCCCAATCGTTCCCCGATTTGCCTAAAAATGAGGCAAGTCTGCCTTGTTCCGACTCGAATGGTCGGAACAACAGCCAAAATCCAGAAAAGGTCGGAACAGTGGGAAGCCGCGCCAGCTCTGGGTTTGCGGACTCTGTTCCGACTGTACCGACCGTTCCGACCATTTTTGAAGGGACGAGGGAAGAGAGAAGCAAAAATAGCAATCCATCGTCATTTAAAAACTCGGCTGGGGGTGGAGTTGAGGAAGGCTTTGCGCCATCGGAAAAAGCCCTCGACTTCGCCTGCAGGCGCTGTGCTTCCTTCCGTCGCCCTGGACTGTCCGATGGGTACTGCGGTGGCCGGGACGATCTGCCGCCGGCCTATACCCCTGGGCACCCACTACGCCAGCTCCCCGAGGATGGCGGAGCGAGCTGCAGCATCTGGCGGCTTCACCCTGCCCTGGGGAAGCACCCCGCCAGGGGGTAGGGGGTATCCAATTTCTGGCAGAGGGCACGGCGGGACCGGACGTCCCGCCATTTTTTTGTGTGCGGGAGTTTCGACCGGGGGGTACTCCCCTCGCCCGCAGGGGGTAGGGGGGTCAAATCTCTACGGAAATTCGTCTCGGGACCGGACGCCTAGCCACATTTTTATGGAGACGATTTTCGGGGGGTGGGGGGGGGTTAAAAGGTCTGAGCATCCAATGCACGAATGGGAAGCGAGTGGCATTTTTTGTGCCCCGGCGCCGGATCGTCGAGCTGGCGCCTTCCTGTGCAGCGTCATCGGTAGCACCAAACCACACCGCGCCTTCATACCCCTGAAGCCCTTGCCGGGCGCGGCTTTCGGGGGTGTCTGCGGTGGCATGTGACAACGGCGAAGGCTTGGGCATTCCAAAACGGGTCGGAACAGTCGGAACGGTCGGAACAAAAACCGGAAGTCCAGCAGCAGCGCGGCTTTGCGGGGTGCAGGTTGTTCCGACTTATGTAGTGAACAAGTCGGAACAACCAATATTAGTCGGAACACGCATCGGGGCCCGCGCAAGCGCACTCCTGTTCGAACCTGGCGCAAATTGCGCCCTGCGCCCACCTCCCCCGGCTTTCGTTCAAAGGGGCTTGACGCGTCCACGATGCCGGGTTGATACTCGCCACCGTCACCTAGACAGTGGTGACCAGGTTTGGCGACCTGAACATTCCTAGGCGGACGATAGCCGCTCTGCGGCTTTTTTTGCGTCCGTAACACCCTTGGTGCGCGCTGATCAATGGCGGGCCGGGTGGGGAGCCCTCACGGGCTGCCGGTTCCTAGGATGCCGGTTCGCCAACCCCGCTTTGGCCCGCCCCCCGTTTGGCGACGGGAGGTGGATTGAGTCCGCATCCTAGGAGTACCGCACCATGGCAACCCTCGCCTTGGCGTGCAGACGTCTGCACGCGCCTGCATCCCCCATCCTCACCCTGAATCTGTACCGTACCCTGCGTCGTTTCGCTGGCCCGGCCCTGGCTTTCCGCCTGACCTTTGCCAGGAGGGCCGGAGCATGAGCACCCGTACCTTCAAGGCACCGCCCTCGACGCAGCCGCGCCGCACGGGCCTGGTCCCACTGTTCAGCTTCCTGACGGCGGCAGCCCCGGCGATGCCGGCACCCGTGTCCCGCCGCGTGGCCGACATCGCCGCCCTCGACGACCTGCCGCGGCGTCGCCGCCCGTTCGTGAAGGGGGATCGGTCATGAGCATCCAACGTCTCACCGGCGCCCCGCCGGTCGCACCCCGCAACCGCCGTGTCAAAGTGGCCGAAGTGGCCGCCCACTACGTGGCCCCGATCACGCGTACCCGTCCGCCGCTCAGCGAACTCGACCGGGAAGAACGCTTGCTGGCCCGCGCCCGCAAGGTGCTTGAGAAGCGCCTCCTAAAGACAACTGTCGCAATTGAGTCGCCGAACGAAGTACGCGAGTTCCTGAAGTTCGAACTGGCCGAGGAGGCGCGCGAGGTGTTCTGCGTGCTCTACCTCGATGCGCAGAACCAGGTTATTTCGTTCGAACCGATGTTCGTTGGCACGCTGGCGCAAACCAATGTCTATCCCCGTGAGCTGGTTCGCCGCGCACTGGAGCTCTCTGCGGCGGCCGTGATCCTGGCCCACAACCATCCTTCCGGGAAGTCTGCACCCAGCCGGGCCGACATCGATCTGACCCGAAGCCTACGCAGTGCGCTTTCCCTGGTCGATGTACGGGTGCTCGATCACATCATTGTTGCCGGGGCATCCCGCCCACTGAGCTTTGCAGAAAAGGGCTTGCTATGAGCGCCCCAAACGCTGACCCTCGCACCGCCTGGCGCTGCTCTCCGGGCCGACGCCTGCCAGCCTATGCCCGTGACCTGGCCGACGCCCGGGCACGGGATCTGGTGCCCACCCAGCGCCAGGTGGTGGTCTTCCTCGACCACTGGCCGGCTGGGCCAGTCACCGGCCTGGGGCCGGCGATCTGCTGCCCGCCGGGCTTTCATCCGTCCCGCCTTGATTGGCGCTACCTGGCGGCCCTGTCGGTGCTGGTGGTGCCGCCACCGGCGCCGGATGGGGCGCGCCTGCGCCATCTGCTGGCCGAGCTGGTGTCGGCACGCCCCAAGCGGCTGATCCTGCTGCGGCCGGGCGGTACGCCGGCGGCGGAGTTCATCGTCAGCGAGGCCTATGGGCAGGAGGTGCAGCCATGAAGGCGCCGCCTCCCTATGAGCCGGCCCGCCTGGAGGAACGGGCCGCCCTGGCCCCGGCGCTGGGCGATCCGCGTACCTGGCCGGTCGCCTCCTGGCCCGATCCCTTGCCGCTGCCGGAAGGCCTCGCGCCGGTCGCCCCGTTCGACTACGCGCTGCTGCCGGATCGGCTGCGGCCGTGGGTG
>NZ_MWUM01000005.1 GCF_002028455.1 Zoogloea sp. LCSB751
CAAAATGAAGACCGCCGCGCCTGCTCAACCATGGCTGAGCAGGTGCATGAAGCGCCTCAAACACAAAATTCCTGACACTCCCCCTTCGATCTGTGTGCCGTCCGCCTCCCAGAGTCCGCCGGACAAGGCTCTGCGACAAATTGACCCAGCTTAAGGCGCCCGCCGCCACACATCCTCACAATCTGCCGACATCCTGATCGAGCGGAGTCACCGATGTTCGCCCTGCGCGCCCTGCGCCGCCTCATCCCTGCCCTGGCCGGACTCGTCCTTGCCAGCGCGGTCCATGCCGACACCTACGAGGTCAAGCTCCCCCCCGAACTGGGCACATCGCCGAAGATGTGCGACTACGCGCCCTGCGCGGAAGTCATGCCCGGTGCCACCAGTTTCTCGGAACGCAAGGGCCAGCCGCCCTTCGTCGAAGCCTACAAGGACGAAGGCGGCCAGAAGAAGCTCCTCGGCTACGTCATGCTGTCCACCGACATCACCGACACCCCGGCCTACTCCGGCAAGCCGGTGGTGACGCTGATCGGCATGGACACCGCCGGCAAGTTCGTCGGCGTGAAGATCCTCAAGCACTCCGAACCGATCCTGCTGCTCGGCATTCCCGAATCCCTGCTGATCAAGTTCAACAACCAGTACCTGGGCAAGTTCGTCGGCGACAACATCGAGATCGGCAAGTCGCGCCCCGACGAGAACATCATCGGCCTCGATGCGATCACCGGCGCCACCGTCACCGTCATCGCCCAGAACCAGGTGATGATGACCTCCGGCACCACGGTTGCCAAACAGGTCGGCATCCTCAAGCCGGTGATCCGCCCGCAGGCCAAGTTCCCGCCCGCCACGGGCACGCCGTCGTGGAGCGACCTAGTCGCCGACGGCAGCGTGCAGCGCCTCACCGTCAAGCCCGAGGAAGTCGGCCTGAAGGGCGATGGCCCCTACATGGACCTGTGGTTCGGCTACCTCAACCAGCCCGTCATCGGCCAGGCCATCCTCGGCAAGGACGGCTACGCCAGCCTGATGAGCCGCCTGAAGGACGGCGAGCACGCCATCTTCATCATCAAGCCCGCCGGCATGGACTCCTTCAAGGGCTCCGGCTTCGTCCGCGGTGGTATCTACGACCGCGTGCAGGTGCGCCAGGACAAAGACAGCTTCACCTTCCGCGACCTCGACTACGTCAACCTGTGGAGCGTCGCCGCCGCCGGCGCACCGGCCTTCAGCGAATCGGCGATCTTCATCATCCGCGGCAAGGGCTTCTCGGCCGCCTACCCGTGGAAGCTTGTCTTCCTCGGCAACAAGATCGACAAGGAAACCGCCGCCAAGACCTTCGCCAACTTCGACAAGGAATACTGGCTGGCCGACAAGTACCTGGAAGGCGGCCGCCCGGTGGTGGTCAAGCCCGACCCGACCTGGCTCAAGGTGTGGAAGGAGCGTGCCGTCGAGATCGCCGGCTTCATCGTCTTCCTGCTCGCCCTCTCCGCCGCCTACGCCAGCCGCGACAAGCTGGTCCGGCGCGCCAACCGCCAGCGCCGCTGGCCGGTCAATGCATTCAAGTACACCGGCTGGGTGATCTCCATCGGCTTCGTCGGCTTCTCGGCCATGGCCCAGCCGTCCATCACCCAGGTGCTCACCTGGTTCCACAGCCTGCTGTTCCAGTGGAAGTGGGAGCTGTTCCTGTCCGACCCGCTGATCTTCGTGTTCTGGGTCTTCATCATCGCCACCGTCTTCATCTGGGGGCGCGGCTTCTTCTGCGGCTGGCTGTGCCCCTTCGGCTCCCTGTCGGAACTGCTGTTCCGCCTCGGCCGGCTGGTCGGCCTCAAGCGCTTCCAGTTCCAGTTGCCCAAGCCGCTGCACGACAAGCTCAAGTGGGTGAAGTACGTGGTCTTCTTCGGCCTCCTCGCGGTGTCCTTCTTCAGCATGGGCCTGGCCGAGAAGCTCGCCGAGGTGGAACCCTTCAAGACCACCTTCCTGGTCGGTATCACCAACCGCAGCTGGCCGTACAGCCTGTTCGCGGCCGGTCTGCTGGGCCTGTCGATCTTCATCGAGCGGCCCTTCTGCAAGTACCTGTGCCCGCTCGGCGCCGCGCTGGCCATGCCGACCACCTTCCGCTGGTTCGGCCTCAAGCGCAAGGACGAATGCACCTCGTGCAAGGCCTGCGCCAAGGGCTGCGGCTCCCAGGCCATTGACGCCAAGGGCAACATCGACCAGCGCGAATGCATGCTGTGCCTCGACTGCATGGTGCTCTACTACGACGACCACGCCTGCCCGCCGCTGGCCCAGGAACGCAAACGCCGCAGCAAGGCCGGCCAGCCGCTGACGCCGATCAACGGCAAGGGCTACTTCATCCCCATCCATCAAGTGCCGGCTGAACCGCAGAAGAAAGGAGCCACGGCATGACCATCGCCGACCGCAACGAGCTGCGCCAGCCCGCCTACGGCGAAGCCCACGGCCTGCCCTGGCTCATCGCCGAACTCCGCGACCACCTGTGGCCGTGGGCCGGCAAGGGCCAGCCGGCCCGCAAGGCAATCCAGGGCGCCGGCTTCGCGCTAGCCATCGCCGCCACGCTGGCCTGGGTGATGGCCGCCCTCGGCCGCCTGGAGGCCGGCGCCATCATCGGCTGGTGGTTCGGCTGGAGCGTCTTCGAGGTGCTGGTGCGCCTCGACGCCAAGCCCTACGTGAAGGAAGGACCCTGGTGGGGCCGCCTGTACCGCCGCGCAACGGTGATGGACATGATCTGCTACGTGAGCTTCAAGAACCTGCTGATCGGCGCCGTGCTGTTCATCGCACTAAAGACGGCGGGCGTACTGATCGTGTAAGCCCCGTGCCGGATTTGGCAGTCGGCCCCAGCCCCGTCCTCAGCCCGGCGGCCATCGGACTATCCTGAAAGAAGAAGTCCGTGTCCCACGTGGGGGTGAATTCATTCGCCCCCACGGTGTTGAGCGGGACTGGGGCAGCACTTGACGATGGCAGAGCCCGCCGAAATGGATGTCCGAGGGAACGCATCGAGAGTGAGTCTTTGCCTGCAGATGCTGCGGGCAGGGCTCATCGTTGTCGCCGTACTCTTCAGCTGGCCGGCACGGGCAGCACCGTCGTCCGCCGCCATCCTCGTTTATCACCGCTTCGGCCCGCAAGTGGCCGACAGTATGACGACCCGCACCGAAGTCTTCGTCGCCCAACTGGCTGCGCTTCGTCGCGCCGGCTACACCATCGTCCCCCTCGCCACGGTCGTGGACGGCCTCGCCGGGCGCGTGCCGCTGCCGCCCAGGGCCGTCGCCATCACCGTCGATGACGGACATCGCACGGTGTATACCGATCTGCTGCCGATCATCCGTCGGGAGCACCTGCCCATCACGCTGTTCATCTATCCATCGGCCATTTCCAGTGCCAGCTACGCGATGAACTGGGCCCAGCTGCAGGAACTGCTAGCCACCGGCAGCGTGCACGTCCAATCGCACACCTGGTGGCACCCGGACTTCCGCGTCGAGCGGCGGCGCCTCGACGCCGAGGCCTACCGGCAGTTCGTCCGCCAACAGCTCGACAAGCCCCGCCAGGTGCTGCAGAGCCGGCTCGGCGTCAAGGCCGACTACCTGGCCTGGCCCTTCGGCATCCACGACGCCGGGCTGGAGGCAGCCGCCAAAGCAGCCGGCTACCAAGCCGCCTTCATCCTCGACGAGCGTCACGCGACCTCCCGCGATTCCCCTCTCGCCCTGCCGCGCTACCTGATCGTCGACGGGCGCGGGGTCAGCGGTTTGATCCACAGCCTGCAAGCCGGGGAGCGCTCTGCCAACGGAGCCCAACCATGACAAACGTTGCCAAGTACGTGCTCCTCTTTCTTGCCCTGCTGCTCATCGCCACCGAAGCCCAGACCTGCACGGGCCAGGTCGTCGAAGCCAGCAGCGACAAGCCCCTGGCCGGCGCACTCGTCACCCGCGGCAAGGACGTCCTCACCACGGGCGTCGACGGTCGCTACGCGTTTCCCGGCACCTGCGCCGCCGTGGCCGCCCGCGCCATCGGCTACCGCCGTGCATCGGTCATACCGCCCGACGGGGAATCCGCCCCGCCCCTGCGCCTCGCCGCCATCCGCCCGAAAGCCCTGTACCTGTCCTTCTGGGGCGTCGGCCACCAGGGCCTGCGCCAGGCCGCGCTCGAGCTCATCGAACAGACCGAACTCAACGCCCTGGTCATCGACATGAAAGGCGACCGCGGTGGCGTGCCCTATCCCACCGCCGTCAGCCTGGCGGAAACCATCGGTGCGAGAAAGATCACCACGGTTGCCGACATGGGCAAACTGATCGCCCAGCTCAGGGAAAAGAACGTTTACCTGATCGCCCGCATCGTCGTCTTCAAGGACGATCCGCTCGCCAACGCCCACCCCGAATGGGCGGTCAAGACGGCCACCGGCGCCGTCTTCCACGATGGGGAAGAGCTGGCCTGGATCGATCCGTCCCGGCGCGAAGCGTGGAATTACAGCCTCGACCTGGCCGTCGAAGCGGCCCGCCTCGGCTTCGACGAGATCCAGTTCGACTACGTGCGCTTCCCCGACTCACCGGGCCTGCACTTCTCGGTCGCCAACACCGAAGAAAACCGCGTCGCCGCCATCTCCGGATTTCTGACGACGGCACGCAGCCGCCTGCTCCCGTACAACGTCTTTCTCAGCGCCGACATCTTCGGCTACGTGTTCTGGAACACCAACGACACCCTCATTGGCCAGAAGCTCGAGATACTGGCAAGCCACCTGGACTATCTGGCCCCGATGCTCTACCCGTCCGGCTTCAAGTTTGGCATTCCCGGCTACACCAACCCGGTCGCCAATCCCAAAGAGATCGTCCACCTCACCCTCAAACACGCTATCGCACGAACCGGCATCTCTCCGCTACGGCTACGCCCATGGATCCAGGGCTTCCGCGACTACGCCTTCGACCACCGCGCCTTCGGCGGCCCGGAGATCCGCAAGCAGATCGATGCAGCCGACAACGTGGGCACCAGCGGCTGGATGTTGTGGAACCCACGCAACGCCTACACCGCGGATGGACTCGGCAAGAAATGAAAGCCGCTTTGTGCTCCCGGCGCCAACACCCCGACGAAAGGGGCCCGTTCATTCGCCCACGGACTTCGAATAGCCGGTTGAGGGCGAATGAATTCGCCCCTACGGGAGGGCTCCTCGGACTACTGTGGCTGCTGGTTGCGGTATGCCTGTCGTTCAGTGCCGCCGCGGCCGGCCGGCTCGACGAGGCTCATCTCGACGCGCTCATCGCCCCCATCGTCGAAGCGGAAATTGCCTCAAGACACATTCCCGGTGCGGTGGTGCTGGTTGGCGAGGGCGACGCGGTCGTCTACCGGCACGCCTTCGGGCAGCGCGCCCTGGTGCCGGCGCCCGAGCCGATGACCGTCGACACCGTCTTCGACCTGGCCTCCCTGACCAAGGTCATTGCCACCACACCGGCCGTGCTGCAACTCGTCGAACGTGGCCTGCTGACCCTCGATGCACCGGTCGCCCGCTACTGGCCCCAGTTCGCCGCCCAGGGCAAGGAGGCGATCACGGTCCGTCACCTGCTGGCCCACACCTCCGGCCTGCCCGCCGGGGTCGACATCCGCCAGGCCATGCGCCCGGAGGATGTCTTGGCCCGCATCGTCGCCCTCAAACCCATCGCTCGGGCCGGCGGCGATCCGCTCTACAGCGACGTCAATTTCATCGTGCTCGGCGAGCTGGTCCGGCGGGTGTCGGGCCTGCCACTCGACGAATATGGCCGGCGCCGGCTGTTCAACCCCCTCGGCATGCACGACACCGGCTTCCTGCCACCGGCCACGCAGCTGCCGCGCATCGCGCCGACCACCTGGAATGGCGGCGGCCCGCGGCGCGGCGTGGTACATGATCCCCTCGCCGCCCGCCTCGGCGGCGTAGCCGGCAGCGCAGGCCTGTTCGGCACCGCAGACGATCTGGCAAGCTTCGCCCGTGCCGTGCTCGACAGCGATCCCAGGTTGTTGACACCCGCCTCGCTCCAGAGCCTCTTCATCCCGCAAACCTACCCGGCCGCATCGCCGCGCAGCCTCGGCTGGCGTCCGCAGGCTCCGCTCGCAGCCAACCGGGCGGCCCTGCCGCCCTTCGGCGCGATCAGCCACCTGGGCTACACCGGCACCGGGCTGTGGATCGACCCCTTCTCGGGCATTTACGTGGTGATCCTCAGCAATCGCGTGCATCCCAACGGCGGTGGCGATGCCGCGCCGCTGCGCGCCCGCATCATCGATGCCATTGCCTCGTCCCTGCCGGCGCTGCCGGCCGAGCGCATCGCCGGCGCCGACCCCGAACAGGCCGCCCAGGTCGCACCCTACATCCCGAAAACGGTCGCACAGCCGGTCCGGACCGGCATCGATGTACTTGAAGGGGAATCCTTCGCCGCGCTGCGTGGTCTGCGCGTCGGCCTGCTGACCAACCGCAGCGGCGTGGATGCAGCCGGACGGCGGGACATCGACGTCCTCGCCCGTGCGCCGGGCGTGACGCTCGTCGCCTTGTTCAGCCCCGAACATGGACTCACCGCCGACCGGGAAGGCCGTATCGGCGACGACATCGACAGCCTCAGCGGGCTGCCGGTACGCAGCCTGTACGGCGCCGCCCGCCGCCCAACCGCAGCCATGCTCGACGGCCTCGACGCGGTGGTGGTGGACCTGCAGGATGCCGGCGTGCGCTTCTACACTTACGCCAGCACCCTCGCCTATCTGATGGAAGCCGCCGCCGCCCAGGGCGTGCGCGTCATCGTGCTGGACCGCCCCAATCCGCTGCGCGCCGACCGGGTGCAAGGCCCGCTGCTCGACGCGGAGCGCCGCGGCTTCACCGGCTACTGGCCACTGCCGATACGCCACGGCCTGACCCTCGGCGAATTCGCCCGCCTGTTCCGCGCCGAGGCCAACGTGGATGTACAGCTGCAGGTCATCCCGATGCAGGGCTACCGCCGCACCCTGTGGTACGACGACACCGGCCTGCCCTGGCTGCCGCCGTCGCCCAACCTGACGAGCCTCACCGCCACGCTGCTCTATCCCGGCGTCGGCCTCATTGAGGGCGCCGAAGTCTCGGTTGGCCGCGGCACACCGACGCCCTTCGAAGTTGTCGGAGCACCGTGGATTGACGGAGCACAACTCGCCGCCGAACTGGAGGCCCTGCACCTGGACGGCGTGCATTTCAGCGCCACCCGCTTCCAGCCGGTGGCAGGCCCCTACGCCGGCGAAACCTGCAACGGCGTCCGCGTCATCGTCGACGACCGCGACGCCATCGACACACCGGCCCTCGGCATCGCCCTCGCGGCGAGCCTGCACCGCCTCCATCCCCGGCATTTCACGCTGAACAGGATCCTCGGCAACCTGGGCAGCCAGGCCAGCCTCGACGCGATCCGCGCCGGCACGCCGCCGTCCGCCATCGTCGCCGCCTGGCACGACGCGCAGGCAGCCTATCTCGCCCGACGGGCGGCCTTCCTGCTCTACCCATGAATCAGCGCCCGCGCTGCGGGCAGGCCGCTCAGGTCCTGCGCTCCAGCTCGTCGTAAGCGGACAGGGTGACGCCCGCTCCAGCCAGCGCCTCGCGCAGGTACTTCACCTCCTGCTTCGTGAACTCGTTGCCGTGGTGCGGGTGATGGATGAAGAACTCATGCCTGTTCAGCACGATACGGAAGCGCGCGCCGTGATTCGGCTCCACCTCAGCCCCCAGGTGATGCAACAGCGACTCCACTTCACGCCACTGGATGTTGCTGCTGAGCGGGTCGCGGAAGATCGCTTCCAGCACGTTCCGATGCTTGTGGCTCATGGCTTCTACCTCCCTTTGTCTACAGCGGCATTCTTGCACCATCCCCGTGGCTATGGGCAGGGGCGTGGCGGGCACGACACACTCGGTATCAGACAAGCCGAAGTACCGGGCACCGCATCGATGCGCCGCCGTGACGAAAACGACAATACTCCCCACCAACATGGCGATAATGCAGGGAGCCGGTCAGACCAGACGAACCGACAGCAGACCATGAACGCCACACCCGACACCCCACCCGCGCCAAGCTGGCCATCGCCGAGCAGCGGGAGTATCTCGAATCTCTCGTCGACAACCGCACGATGGCCCTGCGGATCGCCAAGGAGGCGGCCGAGAGCGCCCACCGGGCCAAGAACATGTTCATTGCCAACGTCAGCCACGAATTGCGCACGCCGCTGAACGGGAGGCGGCGAACACCCTCACGCTGCGCTGCGATGTGCAGGACACGGGGATCGGTATTCCAGCAGCCGACAACGCAGGTCTGTTCGCCCTTTTCGAACAGGGCGACGGCTCATCGACCCGCAGATACGGCGGCACGGGCCTGGGACTGGCCTTGAGCCGGAAACTGGCACACTTGATGAACGGTGAAATCGTGGTACATAGCCTGCCCGGCGCCGGCTCGACGTTCCGCTTCACCCGCCTGCAGACTGTGGCCTGAAACACCTCGCGACGCATCGATGACACACAACCCCAGCTGGCGGAGCAACGACCGGAAACAGCGGGCACCTCGAAAGGGAAGCCGCAACAAAGACTATGCATAGATTTCGTTTCCCCCGCCTCGGCATGCGGGTGTGGCTGCTGGTGCTGGCCACCCTCGGCGTGATTCCACTCCTTCTGTTCTCCACCTACACGGTCTTCGAGATCAACAGGGCGCGGCATGCGGCCCTGGAGGTCGGACTGCAGCAGCGTACCGAGGCCGCCGCCAGCGCCGCCAACGAGCGCCTCAAAATGGCCCTCGGACAGCTCAACGGGATCGCCACCTCCGCCTCTGCCCAAAACGACGACCTCAAGGAGATCTACGGGCATGCCCAACGGGTGCTGGATCTGAACCCGGATGCGACATCGATTGCCCTCATCGCGCGGGACGGTCACAGCCTGTTCTCCACATCGGCGCCCATCGACAGCCCGGCGGCGGCGGCAGGCAACCAGGACGACGTAAAGCGCGTCTTGTCGACGGGCAAGCCAGTCATCTCCGGCGCCCTGAGGAATCCCTCCTCCGGCCGCTTCGAGACCGCCCTGAGCGTCCCGGTTTTCCTGAACGGCAAGCCCGCCTACTGTCTGCGCATGAATCTCGCAGCCGCATCCTTCAACCAGCTGCTCTTCGAACAACGCTTGCCTGGCGACTGGACCGGCGTCATCGTTGATGAGCAAGGCCTCGTGCTGGCCCGCTCGCGGGCACCGGACGAATTCATCGGCAAGAAGATCTCTCCTTCGCTGCAGCAGGCCTTGCGAGCAGGCAAACGGGGCGTCTTCGATGCCTTCACACTGGACGGCGTGCGGGTCAGCACGACGGTCACCCAGGTATCCGACTGGGGCTGGCGCGTCATCGTCGGCGCGCCCATCGAGACGCTCAACACCGCCTTCTACACCCCCTTGCACCAGCTCCTGCTGGCCGGCTTCGGCTGTGCGGCCCTCGGCGCCCTGGGCGCCCTGTGGCTCGCCCGCACCCTGACCAGGCAGATCGCCGAACTTGCCGAAGCGCCGCGCGCCCTGCAGCAGGGCGAGGCCGTTCCCGTGCCCCGGACATTCGTGCGGGAGCTCCACGACATGCACGCCAGCCTGATCGAAGTGGAGCGGCGCGAACAGCGCATGAACATCGACCTGCTCAATGCCACCGTGCGCCATGAAGAACTCGCCGGCATTCTGGACAATACCGGGGTCGGCATTTCCCTGATCAAGGATCGCAAGATCCTGTGGGCCAACCGGAAGATGGGGGAGATCTTCGGCTACACCCCCGAGGAGATGGAGAACCAGCCGACGCGCCTGTTCTATCTGAACGACGCCGACCATGCCGAACTCGGCAAGACGTCCTATCCCGCGCTGGCCAACGGGCAACAGCACACCCTCGAGCTCAGGATGCGGCATCGGAACGGAGCGCCGCTGTGGATCAGGCTGTCTGGCCGACCGCTGGCCGGCACCCCCTCAGAGCACGACAGCATCTGGATCCTGGAAGACATCAACGACCGGCGCGCCAGCGACCAGGCGCGGCAACGCCAGTTGGCCGGGCTGAAGGCCCTCAACGAACTGGGCGTCATCCACTACGACTCCCTCGAGGACGAACTGCGGGCCGTGCTGCGCATCGGCACCACCCAGTTCGGGCTCGACATCGGCATCATCAGCCGGATCGACGACGACATCTACAAGGTGGTCTCCCAGGTCTCTCCACCGGACACCCTGCAGGACGGCCAGGAGTTCAGCTACGCCGGGACCTACTGCGCCGTCACGCTGGCCCGTGGCGACGGCGTGCTGGCCATTTCCCACATGGGCAGCTCGCCCCACGCCAGCCACCCCTGTTATCGGAATTTCAAGCTCGAGGCTTACATCGGCTCTCCGGTCCACGTCGCCGGCCGCCTCTATGGAACGATCAATTTCAGCTCTCGGACGCCCTACACCCGAGAGTTCGACGAGCGGGACGAAGAGTTCATGCTGCTCCTCAGCCGCTGGATCGGCGCCGCCATCGAACGGCACCAGGCCCAGGTGCGGGTGATGGAAACCGACGAAAAGCTCCGCGGCTTGTTCACCATGTCGCCGGTCGGTATTGCCCTGACCGACATGAACGGCCAGTTCGTCGAATTCAACGAATCGTTCCGGCGCATCTCCGGCTACCCGGAATCCGAGCTCAAAACCATCGACTACTGGGAACTGACGCCAGACAAATATCGCGCGGCCGAGATGCAGCAACTGGAGTCCCTGGAACGTACCGGCCAATACGGACCCTACGAGAAGGAATATCGGCGCAAGGACGGCAGCCTGGCCGCCATCCGCCTGAACGGCGTCATCATCAAGAGCGCGGACGGTGCCCGCTATATCTGGTCCCTGGTCGAGGACATCGCCGACGAAGTCCAGCGCAACGCCGAACTGACCCGCCACCGCGAACACCTCGAAGAACTGGTGGGCGAGCGCACCACGGCACTGTCCATCGCCAAGGAAGCCGCCGAAACCGCCAGCCGCGCCAAGAGCACCTTCCTGAGCAACATGAGCCACGAAATCCGTACCCCGATGAATGCCATCATCGGCTTCTCCCACATCCTCGCCCGCAGCAGCCTGAGCCCGCTCCAGCGCCACCAGGTCGACCGGATATCCACGGCCGCCAACCACCTGCTCGGTCTGCTCAACGACATCCTCGATCTCTCGAAGATCGAAGCCGAACGCCTGACGCTCGAATCCACACCCGGCAATCTGGCCAGCGTCCTCCATACCGTCGAAGATGTGCTCGCCGACAAGGCCGCAGAAAAGGCCCTGCGCTTCGAACTGGCCATGGCCCCGCAACTCGAACGGCTGATGCTGGTCTTCGACCCCCTGCGCCTGCAACAGGTGCTGATCAACCTGATCGGCAACGGCATCAAATTCACGGAACACGGTGCCGTGCAGGTTTCAGTCACCATCGAGGAGGAGACCCCGACGGACGTGCAGGTCGGCTTCACGGTCATCGACAGCGGCATCGGCATCCCCGCCGAGCAGCTTCCCCGCCTGTTTTCACCCTTCGAACAGGCCGACGGCTCGACCACCCGCAAATACGGGGGCTCCGGTCTGGGGCTTTCCATCACCCGCCAGCTGATCCAGCTGATGGGCGGCCACCTGCAGGTCGAAAGCACGGTCGGCGCAGGCAGCCGCTTCTCCTTCTCGCTGCGCCTCGCGCGCGCCCACGCGGACAGCAATGTCGCCCCACCGCCACAGGCTGCGCAGCACTTGCGTGCGCCGGCGCCGCTGGCGACCGCAACGCTCGGCGAGGCCCACGTTCTGCTGGTCGAGGACGATCTGATCAACCAGGAAATCACCCACGAGCTGTTGCGCGATGCCGGGCTGACGGTCGACGTGGCGGACGACGGCAACATGGCGCTCGAGATGGCCCGAGCCATGCACTACGACCTGATCCTGATGGACATGCAGATGCCGAACATGGATGGCCTGACTGCCACGCGGACACTGCGGAAACTCGAATGCTACCGGGACACGCCCATCGTGGCGCTGACCGCCAACGCGTTTGCCGAAGACCGGCAGAGCTGCCTGGACGCGGGGATGAACGACTACCTCTGCAAACCCTTCAACCCCGGGGACTTCTACCGGATCCTGCAGAAATGGCTGCATGCATCGCGGCAGGCCAGCATGCCACCGTCGCCACATTGAAGCCGGGCTGCATCGCCTACCATCCTGGCACTCTCGTTGCTGGCTGATCGGCGAAGGCGTCGTGGAAGCGGCGCCGGAACAACTGCTCGGAGAAATGCTGACGCTGATGCGCCAACGGGCACAGGACATCGGCGCAGCGGCCGATACCCTGGCCGCCAGGATCGGACCGCGCCAGTAAGACAAAGGCGGGCCCGCCCTGCGCGAAGCCCGCTGCCACAAAGGCGTTGAGCGTGCTTCAGAGCGGCCGGACCTGATCCGTCTTCAGGGTGAAACGAAGGCCGTCCACGCGGTCGAAGAGCCCCGGCGGCACCTCGTAGAAAAACTGGTTTTCATACCAACACGCCGCATAGGGAAGGAAGGCCGCGGTCTGGGGCAACTCCAGCAGCGCCTCACCGCCGGCACACAGGGTGATGCCGAAACCACTGTTGTCCGCCACCGGCACGTTCTCATCGCCGAACACCTCGAACTGCACGATGCACCGCGCCGTCTCGACTTCTCCTTCGAGCGCCTTGGCCGCGGTGACACGGATGTTCTGGTAGCGGCGCCCGGCCTTGCCGTCCTCGAACAACTGCAGGAACTCGGGCAGCTTGCCCTTCTTGATCACCGTGCCTTCCAGCAGCGGCACCCCCAACTGCTGCAGGCTCAGGCCCTTGGGCTTGGCGATAGCCAGATCGATATGTGTCGTGTTCTCGGCCAATGTGGGCACGATGAAGGTCTCCATGAAAGATTTGCGACAAAAAGCCGGGGGTTTTCCCCCTGCATATCGAGATCTAGCAGGTTCGATGCCATTGAGGTCTGTCCATATCCGAAAGCGAATAGCGCACATCAGCCACTGACGACATCGGTGCGCCGATAAGCCTCTAGACTCCGTCACACACAACAACGTCCAGGAGGCAGACATGGCTTATCAGATCAAATCGATCCTCTACGCGTCGGACCTGACCCCGCGCTCTCCCGCCGTCTTCCGCCACGCGGTCGGGCTGGCCACCAGGTTCGAGGCCAAGCTCCACGCCATGACGGTATCGCTGCCGGCCACAGCGCCATCGGCGAGCTCATCCTCGGCTCCGTGGCCCACAAGGTCACAATGAAGGCCGACGTACCGGTCGTGCTCGTCCCGATCGACCGCTGATCCGGGCAGCGCCAACAGGCCGGATAAATCAGCGCCCCCAACGGCACTGCCAAAAGAGGAGCCTTCACCGGAAAGGCTCCTCCATGGAAGCGCTTCGAACCGCGTGGTTACAGCGGGCGCAGCCCGGTGTGGACAATTGTCCCTACATGCTCGCCGCGCAGCGCAGCGGTGAGCCGGCCCGGCACCAGACCATTGACGATCTGCACGCGCTCCAGATGGCGGGCGTTGGCCATCACATCGGGCAAGGCGCGGTCAAAGGGCAGCGTGCCTTCCTGGCTGGCGAGTTCGGCCGCACTCGTCTCGCGCAGCAGTTGAGCCTTGGCCGCATCGGGTCCGTTCGGATCCGCCGTATAAACGCCATCCACGTCCTCGACGATCGTCAGGCCCGCCGCGCCAAGCGCATCGGCCAGCAGGAAGGCGCCGGTGTCGGCCCGGTGCTGCGGAATGCGTGAGCCGGGGAACTCGTGGTGGTGATACGGCGGGAAGGCGCTGCCCACCACCGCACGGGCAGCGGCAAGGTGGATCGCCAACTGCCCGGCGATAGTCGGATGCTCCACGTAGGAAACCCCTTCCGGCGCCAGCAGCGATGCCAGAATGTGACCGTTCTGGCCGGCCTCGCTGGCCGCCAGCGGCGCCAGCGAGCCGACCGGCAGGCCCAGATCGAGGCCCACGCCGTACAGGTGGCGGGCGCGGATGCCGGCGCCGGTCAGGATCAGCAGGCGGTGCTCGGGCAGCACCTTGCGCAGTTCCTCGACGATCGGCAGGATCGCCTCGGCGCCGCGGTCCATGATTGCGCGGCCGCCGATCTTGACGACCTGCAGCCACGGCAGCAGACGGATCGGGCGAACACCCGCGACGGGACGGACCAGATCGCCGTCGAGAAGGGTCTGACGCGCCAGCGGCGAGGCAACGTGCTTGATGGTATTGGTAGTTTCAGCCATGGCGGTGGTTCTCAGCTCGCGGTGATGAGGGTGCCGACGTGCTCGCCTGCGAGCGCGCGGGTCAGATTGCCGGGTACGAGGCCGTTAACGACCTGCACCTGGCGGACATGGCGTGCGTCCTTCAGCAGATCGAGTACCGGAAACTCGAGGATGGAGTCGTGCAGCCCGGCCGCCTTCATTTCATCGACCGAAATCTTCGGGATGAACTTGGCATCCTTCGAGGTCTTCGGGTTGGCGGTATACAGGCCGTCCTCGTCCTTCACGTAGATCATCGCCTTGCAACCGAACTGCTCGGCCACCAGGAAACAGCCCGCATCGGTGCGATAAGGCGGAATCACGCCCTCGGCCCCCGGCCGGATCCACAACTTGTACGGCGGCATGCCGCTGAAGACGACGCCATGCACCTCGGCCAGGAACAGCGGCACTGCCGACATGCCGGCACTGTCGACCATCGAGATGCCGTGCTTTGCCAGCAGTTGCCCCAGCATCGCGGCATTCTGGTCGGCCACCGACGCACCGAGCTGCGCCAGCACGCCGGCCGGCAGATTGAGCCCGGCGGCGATCGAGTACAGATGCCGCGCGCGCGTCCCCGCGCCGGTGCCGATCAGCAGCTTGTGATCCTTGCGGGCTGCAACGATCTCGTCCACCAGCGGATAGACCGCCGCGCGGCCGCGATCGATCAGGCTCTGCCCACCGATCTTGATCACCGTGGCATCCGGCAGAATCCGGAAATCCGCCGCCTTGTCCGCCGCAGCCAGAAGCTGCGCGTCGGTCAGCGAACGCTGCATGAGGAGCTCTTCGAGCTCAGCCGTCGTGTTGGTCATATGAGTCCTTTCATCGTATCGATCCACTGCAGCGCCTCTCGACGAATCCGCCCCCTGACAAAACCAGGCGAAATAGACGGGATGATTTTCGAGAGATAGTCCAGTGCGTGTCAGACGTGCAGCAAAAAACACATCGCAACAAAAGAATAGAAAGGAGCGCTATATAGAATCAACCGTACATCATGAATAACGCCTAATTTTCTGGCATTTGCACCAAACAGGTTCATTCTCCGGAGAGAATCACCACAACCGTGCATTCATTACCCGAATGAATAAAATGAATATGTAAATATCGCCACCTCTGAATTGTCACTTCAAAGCAGGGAAATCAGGAGCAACAATTGACCATGACCAGAGAATTCGCACATCATCTATCCGACATTTTCCGGCTCTTCGGACCGATCGGCCTGAAACGGATGTTTTCGGGCTACGGTGTCTTTCACGACGGCATCATGTTCGGCCTGATCCATGACGAGACCTTGTACCTGAAGGCCGATGCGCAAACCGTCGCGGACTTCGCAGCCCTGGGCCTGGGCCAGTTCCAGTACGTGCGCCAGGGAAAGACCATCGGCCTCTCCTACTACCAGGCCCCGGAATCCGTTCTGGAGGACATTCACGAGGCCGCGCAGTGGGCGCGCCATGCCTTCGAGGCCGCACTACGTGCGGATGCATCGAAGACAGGATCGGCCCGCCGCCGGCAGACTACGCCCACCGCCAAATAGCACTTTCTCCGTTTTGTTCAAAACTTCGCCAAGGATCGACAAGAAACCCCAGGCCCATCGCTCATAGATTGATCTCCGACACGACAGCAGCCACGCCCCGAGCGAGGCACGTCGGGTCGCCACCCAGGCCGGCAAGCGGCCCGGTGGCCATTCGCACAACGATAAGGCAATGGAGACAAGACATGAGTACGCAACACACCCCGCAGAACCCCGCCCCCCAACAAGCTCAGCCCGAACATCTCGACGCGCTGGTGATCGGCGCCGGCGTCGCCGGCCTGTATCAACTGCATCGCCTGCGCGAGATGGGCCTCAAGGTGCGCGCTTATGAAACCGGCAGCGGCGTCGGCGGCACCTGGTACTGGAACCGCTACCCCGGCGCCCGCTTCGATTCCCAGGCGGAGATCTACCAGTACTGGTTCTCCGAAGAGTTGTACAAATCCTGGCAACCGTCCGAGCGCTTCCCCGCGCAGCCGGAAACCGAGCGCTGGCTCAATTACGTGGCCGACAAACTCGACCTGAAGAAGGACATCCAGTTTGGCACCCGCATCGCCTCGGCCCATTTCGACGAGGCCGAGGATCTGTGGCGTATCACCACCGCCGCCGGCGAAACGGTGACCGCCCAGTATCTGCTCGCCTGCTGCGGCATGCTGTCGGCCCCCATCGTCGACCGCTTCCCGGGCCAATCCAGCTTCAAGGGCGAAGTGCTCATCACCGGCCTGTGGCCGAAGGAGCCGGTGGATCTGCAGGGCAAGCGGGTCGCCGTGGTCGGCACCGGCGCCACCGGCATCCAGGTGATCCAGACCATCGCACCGGAAGTCGGCTCGATGAAGATCTTCGTGCGCACGCCGCAGTACATCATCCCGATGCAGAACCCCAAATACTCCGAGCAGGACTGGCAGAAATGGGGCGAGCGCTTCCATGAAACCAAACAGCGCGTGCGCAGCACCTTTGCCGGCTTCGACTATGACTTCGACGCCGGCCCGTGGGACGAGAAGACGCCCGAAGAACGCACCGCCATCCTCGAACGCAACTGGAACGACGGCTCCCTCGCCCTGTGGCTGGCCTCATTCCCCGAGATGTTCTTCGACGAGGCGGTCAGCGAGGAAGTGTCGGAGTTCGTGCGCGCCAAGATGCGCGACCGCCTGCAGCACCGGGCCGACCTGTGCGAGCTGCTGATCCCGCAGGACTACGGCTTCGGCACCCACCGCGTGCCGCTGGAGAACAAGTACCTGGAGGTCTACCTGCAGCCCAACGTGGAAGGCGTGGACTGCCGCAAGGCGCCCATCGAGCGGATCGTTCCGGAAGGCATCCAGACCGCCGATGGCACGGTACATGAGGTAGACGTGATCATCCTGGCCCTCGGCTTCGACGCCGGCTCCGGCGCCCTTAGCCGCATCGACATCCGCGGCCGCGGCGGGCGCTCCCTCAAGGAACAATGGAGCCAGGAAATCCGCACCTCCATGGGCCTGCAGGTACACGGCTACCCCAACCTGTTCACCACCGGCGCGCCCCTCGCCCCCTCCGCCGCCCTGTGCAACATGACGACCTGCCTGCAGCAACAGGTGGACTGGATCACCGACTGCATCGCCTACGCCCGCCAGAACGGCAAACAGGTCATCGAAGCCACTCAGGACTTCGAAGACGCCTGGGTTCAGCACCATGACGAAACCGCCGCCGCCACCCTCGTCGTCAAGACCGACTCCTGGTACATGGGCTCCAACGTCGAAGGCAAGCCGCGCCGGTTGATCTCCTACATTGGCGGTGTCGGCAACTACAACCGCCAGTGCGACGAGCTCGCCAGCCAGGGCTACCCCGGCTTCGCCATGCGCTGAGCCACGCCATCGCCCCCAGGAGGAGACAAAATCATGAACACCTATTACACCCAGGAAAACCACGGCCCCTTCAAGCTCATCGACATCGGCCGCCTCGAACTCGAAGAAGGCGGCGTGCTTGAAGAGTGCACGCTCGCCGTCGCCACCAACGGCCGCCTCAACGCCGCGCGGGACAACGCCATCCTGGTGCCGACCTGGTATTCCGGCACCAGCAAGATCATGGAGCAGGTCTACATCGGCCCCGGCCACGCCCTCGACCCCGAGCGCTACTTCATCATCGTCGTCAATCAGATCGGCAGCGGCCTGTCCCTGTCGCCCAGCAACGCGCCGGCCGACATCGCCGGGCCGCGCTTCCCCCGCGTGCGTATCGGCGACGACGTGCGCGCCCAACACCGGCTGCTCGTCCAGCATTTCGGCATCGAACGGCTGGCGCTGGTGGTCGGCGGCTCGATGGGCGCCCAGCAGACCTACGAATGGGCGGTGCGCTACCCGGAGATGGTCGAACGCGCCGCGCCGATTGCCGGCACGGCCCGCAACACCGAGCATGACTTCGTGTTTGCCGACACGCTGATGGACGCCATCACCACCGATCCCGGCTTTCGCGATGGCAGTTACACGTCACCTGCGGACGTGGCCGCCGGCCTGCAGCGGCACGCCAAGCTATGGACGGTGATGGGCTGGAGCACCGAGTTCTTCCGCTGTGGCCGCCACCGGGTGCTCGGCTTCGACAGCATGCAGAGCTTCGTCGAACAGTTCATGAACGGCTATTTCGGCCCGATGGATCCGAACAACCTGCTGTGCATGGCCTGGAAATGGCAGCGCGGCGACGTGAGCCGCCACACCGGCGGCAACCTCACCGAAGCCCTCGGCCGCATCACGGCCAAAACCTTCGTGATGCCGATCAGCCACGACATGTTCTTCCCGCCCACCGATTGCCTGGCCGAGCAGCAGCTCATCCCCAACAGCGCGTTCCGGCCGATCAACAGCATCGACGGCCATCTCGCCCTGTTCGGCACCGACACCAACTGCATTGCCGAACTGGACGGCCATCTGAAGGAACTGCTGGTGCAACCGATCACCTCCGGAAGGTGATGCCCAGGCGGCCCTGACCGGCTGCAAGCGCAGGCGCCCCTTGCTTCAGGACGCGCCATTCGGGCGCATCGGCATTGCCGTTGCGCCCCTTTTTATGCGCTGCCGCCCTCTTTGCGCATACGCGCCGGCGTCGTGCCCATCCGTGCCCGCATCACCCGCGTCAGGTGGGCCTGGTCGGAGAAACCGCAATCCACAGCCACTTCCTTGATCGCCAGCTCCCCCGCCGTGAGCAGACGCACCGCCCGCTCCAGCCGCCGCCGCGTCACGTAGTCGTAAGGCGAAGCCCCTGTCGTCGCCCGGAAATGCTTCGAGAAAGTCCACACCCCCAAGCCCAACGTCGCCGCCATCTGCTCGATGGAAATGCTGTCTTGCAGGTGGGAATCAAGAAACTCGTTCAGACGCCGCATGCGCGCCGGCGACAACGGCCCGGCCGGCACCTCGTCACGGAACTGGATGCACGCGTAATGGCGGAACAGATGCACCGCCAGCTGGATCGACAGCGCCTCCACGTACAGGCTACCTCCAAAGCCCGTCCGCTCCGCCTCGGCAGCAATCGCATCGACGATGCTCATCACCACCGGGTCCCGCGCCTGCAGCACATCGTGCAGCCGGATGTCGGCCACCGCCCGCTCGGTGATGTCCGCCGCCACCCGCTGCATCAGCGCGTCCGACAGATAGGTGTGGGACACCTCGATGCATTCCGTCCAATGCCAGTGGGACGGTTCCGAACGGGTCAGCAGGGAGAACTCCCCCGGCGCACACTGCCGCCGCGTCCACCGCCCCTCCACGCGCCGGTCCATCGGCGTCTGCCCGGTACGGTACCGGACGACCATGTAATGATCGACCGGCGGAATCGCCACATCGAGCCCTGTGTAAAGATAGGACCGATGGCCCACATCCTTCCACCCCAGTCCGTCGCTGGCCGACAACACCCGCCCCGGCACCCAGGTCGGCAAGTCTTGCGGAGAGATCAAGGAACCCATGGGCGGACTCGCTGGTTACGGGAGTAAAAAGAGGCGCGCTAACGCGCCTCGCTCAATACATTTCTAGGATATGTCCATGTATGAATCAAAAAAACTGTGTTGGCGATAGGGTTTTTGGAATGAGCGCAGAACATCAATAGCACCAGAAGATCCAGGCCCATCTGATAGGTGTCATTTTGAGGACGTTTCTAAACCGGTGGATAGGGTTTGATGGCAAATACGTGACAGAAAAATTAGAAAGGCTGCCTATATCTATAACCCGACACTTCCTTGTTTTTGTAGGCAGGCTTGAATTCGCCAAACTCACCGTTTAGCCCAAAGCGCACCCTTCGACTCTGAGACGGTTGCACGTTGACTGCCAACCACTTTCGAAATGCAATTCTCACACTCTTCCAGCAACTGAAGCTACACGAGAGCGAGCGGCTCGACATCGCTATCCGCCCAAATAATCCTCGAGCATTTGAATGCAACAGTCTCGACAGATCTGTCCCGCCCATCAACGAAGGTCAGTGACCGCAGTATGGATGGAACGCTGGCCATACTTTCTTCGTTCAAGAGCACAGGAATAATCCGTCCGTCGTCACGCCCCCGCACGCTCAACGAGAAAAAACTCTCCACAGCTGCATCTTGTCGATCATCAAATTTTCCGACGATGAGCACGATCAAATAGCGGGCATTCCGCAACTCGCGCAGCAGATCGTGCTTCCAGTTATCGCCGCGTTTACCGACACCCTTCCAGTCGCCCTGAACGTCTGCTCCTCTTTCCCCAAGCTCTCTGGCTAACGACTCTGCAAACTCAGCCTCATCGAACGGCGCGCTAAGAAAGACTTGAGGAGCTGTTTGACTCGACCGCATATTCAGCAGGATCTTTCTCCTATTTTGTTCCGCACTTGCCAGATAAGCATCGCGGCTCAACATCAACTGCTGCACGCCGGAAAGGTCCCTGGCAAGCAAAGCAGCGATATTCATCATGGGCTGATTGATCGACAGCGGGTCATTGGCGGCTGGCTGATCCTCTACGACGGGTAGACGTTCGCCAAATGTCCAATACACATTCTCCGGGATACGAGTACTGAGAAGCAAGGAGCGCACTGGCACCTCGCGGCTAAGCCAATCGGTGTAGAAATCACTAACTGACGTTTCAATACGAAGCATCCAATCGTTAGCGAGCTCATACTCTTTGTCGACTGCAAATCGGGAGAGAACGGGCAGACAGAGCAATTTTTCCCGGTCGAAGGGAAGTTGGTTCCGGCTTTCAACGATCCGTGCAGCACTTGACGTCGCGCCCTCCAAGCTTTGATTGTTCGCCGTGAACAAGAAAACAAGCAAATCAGGAAGATGAATCGTGCAAATGCCTGCGAGATCGGATATCCCTGTGCGACTGTCAACAAGGACAAAATCATACAAAGACTTCCAAGTCGAACGTAGCCCCTCCAGGAACTCTCCGAAACCATGCTCGCCATAAAGGCTATCCCAGTCAATGCCTTGGGCCCGCACCAAGTACTGATCACCGCCCGTGCCCGCCGAGATGAAATCAAACTTTGCCTGAAAGGAAGGGATCTGAACCCGCCCCAAGAATTGAACCCAATTTGGAGCATTGCGATTGCTCGCGAAATCGGTAACCAAGTCGACAACCCCGGGCTTCTCAGAAGTGATCCACGATCTAAAATAGTGCCCAAGGCCAGGCGCCTCCAGATCCCAATCAATACACAATACTCGATATCCCCAACGAGCCAACAAGGCAGCAACATTCGCCAGCAAGAAACTACGCCCCACACCGCCCTTGTATGAATAAAAGGTTATTATTTTCCCGGCCATGCTATCGAATCCTGGGAAGTGACATACCGGAAACCGAAGGAGAGGCGTCAGGAAAACAAACAGGCCACTCCTGGAAATTTGGCGGATTTGAAATAATCCCGATAGAGTCGTCAGTCAATTGAATGGCGAGACTCTGAACGGCTCTTTGAAACTCCAGAAATTCGGCCGACTCGACAAAGGCCCTACCAGTCAGCGCCCACGGCGTCATGTCCAGAAACTGTTTCGCTTTGGCACTCTCATGATAGTGCTGGCCATCGAAGAATCGAATCGGAACGATGAGGCCTTCCGGTGTGCCGGGCTGGCCATAGCCGAGAATCTGTTCCCGACTGATGAACGAGAACCACTCAGCCACACAATAATCACTGGAAAAATAAGGGCCGTTCAATACGGCAATAAGACACTTCGACCGTCTGATAGCATGTTCAAGCTTGGCCTTCCAGTTTGCCGAAGCTCTAATGCTTTCAGAATCAAGAAATATACTTGGCTCAGTCGGCAGTATGTTCGACAGCCATTTCTTCAACTCCGGCACAAAAATCTGGCGCACCCAATCCTTGGCACCGGTCGTGTGCCGATAACTGACAAAAGCGTCATATTCATAGCTCACCCCCTGCTCCTCAGCAAAGCCGCGGGATGGAGGTTAATCACACCGCGAAAACTCTTTTAGTGGAACAGCCCGTACCTCCATACGCTAGTAACGCATAGCCTTCATGTCAATAGAAGAAATCGATGAAGGCCGTTCGCACAGTAATAAATATGGGCGCAAAGCATGTTCTGGTCGCACTGGATATCAATCCCTGGCCGCTGCTCTTCTAGCCGCAGGCTCTTGCTGTGGGTGTCCACTTCAAGTGCCCCGACGCCCGCAACCTTCAAATCTCAATGATCTTCGTTGCTTGCTTATCAACGAAGATCCTTTCTCTCCATGAGGCCTTGCAGACCGAACGGACTATGCTATACCGATGCAATATGTCCTCGGGTTCAGGCCGGGCTCCAGGACTACCTTGATCCAGAAACGCTTGGCTTGGCCAGTGGCACCACAGTGCATCGTTGATGTCGCGACAATCGTCTGAGCTGCCGACCGTACTGGTCTGCCAGTAGGGCTTGTCATTCCAACGTCAAGCAACAGCTCGTCCAATGCAGCCTCCCCGACCCCAACCTCAGGAGAACGCAATGGCCTTCTTGAACGATCTCCTTGGCCGGCTCAAGAACGAACCCTCGACGGACTATGCCCATTTCTATGTGGCGGACGACGATGAACCAGTTCTGGTGGCCCCTGACACCCAGTATGTCCGAGTGTGGCTCCGGTCTGCGCGCCTGGTCGACGTCCGACGTTGGACGACCAAGTTCTTCGCGACCGTGCACGCGCACTTCGCCTATCCCGATCGCACTGCCGGACAAAGGGAGTTGGTGAGCGTGATCTCACCGGAAAAATCCTTCGAGGCACTCGATCCGAAGCACATAGACCGTCTGATCGTCGTGAACCAGCCCCTTCTGGGTCCCATCCCATACCGAGGCGAACTCGCGATGGAGGTCGCCTTGTTCAGCATAGCTGCAACCGATCTCGCCAAACCGTACCTGGAACTGCTGTCCGACCTAAGCGGCACGGCCAGTGTGGCCTTTCTGAGTCAGCTCAAGCCTTTCGTCGACCCCATCAAGCGCGGCGCGCAACTCCTGTTCAAGAGCGATGGAGCTCAGTTGGAGATCGGTTTTGCACGTACGGATAACCAGCTTCGGACCGGAAACATCGTGGTTGCGCGCGTACCGAAGGGGTCCTCTTCACTTGACGGCGTGCATCTGGACCCGAATGACTTCGGCCTGCTCGACCGCAATGGCAAGCCCATTAGTGGCTTTCCGTACTTGGTTCTCGGTATCGAGGCAACGACACAGCGGTCCGACTACGCGAAGATCCCGGAGGTCCGCGACAGCTGGAATGCAGTGCGTGGTGCCGCGGAAGAGGGCAGGCCGGAGGATGAGGTACGCCAACGTTTCGACCAGCTGCGCCGCGCAGTTTGGCTGAGCGCCGATCTGGTGCAGGCCGACAAGAAACGTATCGTGGAAATCTTCAATCGGGAAATCAACGATGCCGGCTTCTCCGTCGCGCCCCCCCGCGAAGCCGCCGTCCTCGAAGGGCAGCCTGCACTGCGCGCATTGCGCACCGCTGAACTGCTGCTGGAAGAGCTGCAGACACATGCTGCGCTGGAGGGGGTCGGAGCGGCCGAGTCACCCATCACGATGGCCGAATTACAGCGCATGATGCGCGATCCCGACATACCGGATTCGAAGCTCAAACAGTACTTCACGGTCAGTCCCGCCGTCTCGCGTCCATTCGCGCCTGCCGTCATCCCCGACCCCGCCCGCGTCACCGTCTCCCCTCCTGGGGACGCTCTTGAGGGTGCCATGATGATGGATTGGGCGAATGGCCTCTGTCGGCTGCGCCGCCAGGCACAATTCAGGCGGCGGCAGGGCGAAGGCCGGTTGGTGCTCGTGTCCGAGGGGGATTCCTGGTTCCAGTTTCCTATTTTCCTTGAGGATGTCATCGACAACCTTCTTCACGAATTCAACATATGGAGCGTCGACGCCGCCGGCGACACCCTGCAGAACATGGTCGTGGATAACCCGGAATACATGCAGGCGCTACGGGCTCAGGCGGGCCAGGTACGGGCCTTCCTCTTTTCCGGTGGCGGCAACGACATCGTGGGAGAGGATGAGAGGGGACGGGCCGTCATTGCACAGATCATCCGGCCCTTCGAGGCAGACAGATCGCCAGCGTGGTACCTGGACAACGAAGCCCTCGCCGACAGGCTGCGCTTCATCGAGGCGTGCTATCGCCAGGTGATCACCAACGTAGCGGCGGAGTTTCCTCGGCTGCCCGTGATCTGCCACGGCTATGACTATGTGATTCCGGGAGGTGCTCCCGGCGACGAACGGAGTCCTTTGTGGGCAAAACAGGACCAGTGGATCGGTCGTGCCATGCGCGAGACGCTAGGCATAAGAGACCCCAGCCTCCAGCGTGCCATCGTCCGACTCATGATCGACCGCCTCAACGAACGAATCCGTGCCCTGTGCGGTGGAAACAATCCTAACGGCGCTTTCCGCACTGCCTTCCACGTGGACGTACGCGGCACTGTCGTCCCCCCCCTGTGGGCAGACGAATTGCATCCGACGGACGAAGGCTATACGCGCGTCGCACAAAAGTTCGCAATAGTATTGCGCAGCGCAATTCATGGAGTTGAGGGTACGCCAACCGAAGAGCACCCCGTGGCCTGCGAATGCGACAGTGTCGAGTTGAGTCAGGAAGAGCGCGCTGGCAGCACCACAAACCCAAAAGGGCTGGAGGCTTCGGTCACGCCGTGGCGGGTCGCCAATGCACTGCTGCAACTCAAACGGCAGGTCGACTCGCTCTATCCGAACCGCAGCAGGCTTAGCGACGGCACCATCGGTGACGGAGCACATGCCACGCGCAATTCAGATCACAACCCCTGGGTACAGGCAGGCGGCCTCGGGGTCGTAACGGCGATGGATATTACACACGATCCGTTGTCCGGCTGCACGGGCGAGCGAATTGCTGAAGCGCTGCGCACAAGCCGCGACCCTCGCATCAAATACATCATCTGGAACCGCCGCATTTGCAGCTCCACGGTACAACCATGGGTCTGGAGGGCCTACACGGGCGCCAACCCCCATGATCACCATGTTCATCTGTCAGTTAAACCGGAGGCGGCCGCTTACGACTCTCAAGCGCAGTGGCGACTGTAGACGCTGCATTGTCATCGCAGTGATATATGAGAAGGAGGCTGGACATGGCCTGGGACCCCAATGCTGATCTGGAGAAACTGAACGCCGCATTTGATCTCCAAGACAAGGCCGCCACATCAAGCTTATTCGACGACCTGTTAGAGAGAATTTACGCGACCGCAGAGCCCTACCCCGAAAATCCGGCCAAGAAACTGCTATCTACACTGCGTCGGAAGCGCAGCTTCGCGCAAATGGAGAAACTCGCCGATGCGTTCATCCAGACTGGAGCGGGATCAAATGCCGTACGCAGGCTCTACGCGCAGGCACTGCTTGATCAGGGGCACTTCACTGCAGCAATGCTCGTGCTCGACCAACTGGTCGAGAGCACGGAGGGCACCGACTCCGGCGAGAACGCCGAGGCACGAGGGCTGCTCGGGCGGGCGTACAAACAGCTATACACTAACGCCAAGCAGTCCAGCATCAAGCGGAACCAGAAGTGGCTGGACGAGGCGGCGAAGTCCTATTACGGACCTTATCAACGCAACCCCGAAGCCTTCGCCTGGCACGGCATTAACGTGGTGGCTGTCGCCGATCGCGCCGTGCGCGACCACGTGCCGCTGATTACACCCGGGCTCCCTCTGCCGACCAAGCTCGCGCAGGAAATTCTTGAACGGGTCGAGGCCAAGGATGCGATCGATACCGCCAGCATGTGGGACTACGGCACCGCAGCCGAAGCGAGCATCGCTCTCGGAAAGGCGAAAGACGGGTTGCACTGGATTCGCCAGTACGTCAAGAATCAGGCCGCCGACGCTTTCGAATTTGCAAGCACGCTACGGCAACTTGAAGACGTATGGAATCTGCCGCGCAGCCAGAACCCCGAGCTCAGAGCCGACGAAGAGGCGATCCTCTCCATGCTACGCGCCTCGATCCTCGAACGAGAGGGCGGCACCATTGAGCATACGGCTGCTGGCGTTCGCAGCGAATTGCAGGAATTGGCGCATGCAGACCTTCAGCGCGTATTTGGAACGGACCGTTTCCAGTCCCTCGACTGGTATCGCACGGGGCTTGCACGTTGCGCCTGTGTCACGCGCATCGGCCGTCCGATGTCATCCCGGGGCGTAGGCACGGGCTTCCTTATCCAGGGCACGACCCTTCATCCCTCCCTGGGTGATGAGTTGTACCTCCTTACCAACAGCCATGTCATAAGCCCGCACCCCGAAGTCTCCTTTGCACTTACGCCTGAGGAGGCGCAATTGAGCTTCGAGGGCTTGCCAGGCGCTGAAGGAAAGAGCTGGACGATCAAGAAAACGATCTTCACGTCCCCTATCGGAGAATTCGACGCCACGCTCCTGCAACTCGACCGTCCGGTGGAAGGCGCCATCGGTTACCCGTTGGCACCGAGCCTGCCGCGGATGGATAGCCAGCCACGCGCCTATATTGTCGGCCATCCGCAGGGCGGAGGCCTGTCGTTCTCACTTCAGGACAATCTTCTGCTCGATTGGGACGAGCAAAAGGTGCATTACCGAACGCCATCGGAACCCGGAAGCTCTGGCAGTCCGGTGTTCGACGATCAATGGCGACTGATCGCCCTTCACCACGCCGGAAAGTCCGACATGCGAAAGCTCCACGGCCAGCCGGGCACGTACGAGGCGAATGAAGGTATCAACATCCATGCAATCGTCGCCAAGATCCGAGCCGTACTTGACGCTGGCTGATTGCAGCAGCAGTTGGCCGGTGACTCCACAGGACTGAAGGAAAACCGATGAACGAGCAAAACACAGCCAGCCTCAAGAAATACGTCGAGCTTGTCGCCAGGAAGTACGGTGGCCTTGAAGGGCTCCGCCACACCATAGGCTCGAAACTGACGCAGGAAAGTCCACTGGGGCTGGAGGCAAACCCAGAGAATGAGGGTACGAATATTGCCGCCCGTAAAGCACTGGAATCACTCGAGTCCGACCGCGAACTGGAACGGGGAGAATTGCTTGGGCTGGAAGCGATCATCTCTGCAGAAATACGCCCTGTCATCGACGTCATCGACGGCCGGTTCAACAGCACGCACCCCCTATGGACCCAACTCTCAACGGACGACGGGATTCGAGGCCGGCTGGAAGCATGTATGAGTTCCATTGGACGCGTCGAGCTTCCGGGACATCGCCTGCCCTATGGAGGAACCGCTTTCCTGGTGGGCGAAGGCCTTCTGATGACAAACCGCCATGTCGCGGAAATTTTTGCAGCAGGCTTGGGAACGCGGTCACTCGCATTCAAGCCGGGCGCACAGGCCGGCATCGATTTTCTGCGCGAACTGAATCAGCCACCCGGTACGATCTTCAAAGTGACGCGGGTCGTGATGATTCATCCGTACTGGGACATGGCGCTACTCCAGGTAGAAGGACTCGATAGCCGCCGGAAATTGGGACTGTCGCTGATCGATGCCCGTGACATTCAAGGTCACGATATCGCGGTCATCGGCTATCCGGCTTTCGATCCCCGCAATCCGAGTGACGTGCAGCAGGGTCTGTTCCATGGAAATTACGGGGTGAAGCGCCTTCAACCCGGTGAGCTACAGGGCGGCAAGAAGACCGCAAGCTTCCAGAAGCTCGTTAACGCGGCGACACACGACTGCTCTACGCTGGGCGGCAACTCTGGCTCCTGCCTCATCGACCTCGACACCGGGGCTGTCCTGGCGCTGCATTTCGGAGGCAGCTATCGGGAACAAAATTTCGCTGTGCCCACCTCAGAACTGGCGCGCGACCAGCGCATCGTAGATGCCGGCGTCAACTTCGTCGGAACCCCTCACCCCGACGATACCGACTGGGCAACATGGTGGCGGCGTGCAGACGCCGGGCAGAGAGAGGAAACGGCCACGGATCGCTCCGAGCAACAAGCGCCCACCACACCGGACGCACCACGCGGGAATAACACCCTGACCATCGAAATCCCACTACGTATCAGTATCTCGGTAGGCACGCACCGCGTGCTCTCCGCCCAAGCGGAAGCCCCCGTCGAAAGCATTACCGGAGACGAGCTCGAAGCCTTGCGCGAGCCCGAGCACGACTCCGACTACAGTTCGCGCCGGGGATACGATCCGCTCTTTCTGAACACCCCGGGGCTCCCCGCCGTGCAGGTCCCGATGCCAAGCGCCACCGATCCCCAGATACTCGCGAAAACCCTCGAAGGTAAAGACATCCTTCACTACCAGAACTTTTCGATCCGGATGCATGCGGCCCGAAAGCTTGCCTTGGTCACGGGCAGTAATGTGACCAGGGAGCCAACCCTACGCAACCCGGAGCCAGGCCGCGACTACACCCGAAAAGGGCTTTCCAACCTAGGCAAGAATGACATGGAGAAGTGGTTTCTCGACCCACGACTGGACGCGGCATTCCAGATCCCCGACGTGTTCTTCACCAAAGACCGCCAAGCGTTCGACAAAGGACACATCGTCAGGCGCGACGACGTTGCCTGGGGCAATACCTACGACGAGTTGAAGCGCGCAAACGGCGACAGCTACCACGTGACCAACTGTTCCCCTCAAGTGGCCGGCTTCAACCGCTCCAATCAGGGGGACGACAACTGGGGGGATCTCGAGAACTACGTGTTAGCGGATGCCGCCAACGAACGCCTCTGCATCTTTGCCGGTCCAGTTTTCGATCCTCACGACCCGATCTTTCACGGAGTGGGTGAAGGCGGCCGCAAGCTGCAAGCCCGCATCCCCTCGCGCTTCTGGAAGCTCATCGTCGCACGGAATGCAATCGGCATTGCGAGCTACGGCTTCGTATTGGAGCAGAATCTCAGCGATGTCCAATTCGAGTTCGCGGTGCCTGCCGTATTCGAAAGGACGATGCATCCCCTTTCCGACATCCAGGAGATGACTGGCGTTTCATTTGCCCAAAGCCTCCTGGACGCCGATCAATTCAACTCGGTCCGCGGAATTGAACTGGCACAACGCAGCAACATAAATCGGAAACACCCATGAGCGCACTTCTTCCCTACCCCAAAAGCGCGTGGTAACTCTTTCTCCAGAAAGAGTTCTGACAATGCCGTTCGTCATCGGCAATTTCAGGGAGCTTGATTCTTGTGGCACATTATGTTCACTACCTGCCCAGAAAAGTCGTAGAGCCTGACTATGCAGACAGATCGGCACAGTGGTTTGCCGAAAACCAACCTGATGACCAAGGGTTTGAAGTTCCCAGTTACCACGTTACCCGCTCTACTTCAGGGCCTGCTACGCGGGTGGCGATTGGCGACACCATTTGGCTTTTCTCGCAACTCGTTACCCCTTGGGGGAGCTTTCCTGCGGCACTCGACGCCAAGATATCGGTTTGTGACGTTATCCCTTATCACAGAGCTGACGAGCAACCAGCCCGCACCTTCCGTTATCAGGCCGGCCAGGGCTCTCGGTGGTTCCCACTCCGCGATGCTACCGCGTGCATTAAGCAACTGCATACAAGAAGTCTGTCAGGCATTGTCCGCCCCATTCTAAGCCACCCATCCCAACCCATCGGCCAAGCCCTGCAAAGCATGCGCGAATTGGAGGATGCGGATCCATTACTCGCCTGGGCAGAAGAATTAAGTACAGCGGCCTTCGACCTCATCAGTTACCGACTTATTGACGGAACTCCCCGCGCCTGCAAAAAAGCGATGGAACTCGTGCATGACAGGCAGGCAATATTCTGGGACCGATGGTCTCTACCTCGCCGGCTTGCAGAGCGACGAGAGTTCCTCAGCGACGCGGCCCTCGACGCCCATATCATGGGTGAAATTCACCGTTGCAGAAAAGTATGGGGTATCCACTCTGCCAGGTACGCTGAGGTCGACAGCTACTCTGCGCGGGAAATGGCTGAAGCGAGACGCCTTAATAAACTGCAGCTGTACTGAACGTCAGGCGACATAACAACCCACCAAACATTGGTTTGCCCGGTTGTCGACGATGCGCACGCCCTCCTCTTGAAGCTGTCGGCAGGCATGCGCCGGATCCACAAGCGCCTCCCCGAGGTAAATACCGGGAGCGGGCCCATCCGGCGCCAACAGATTCTCGATCTGCAATACCGTGCCAAGCGCAGTCAGATGGGTTTGCCCCAGCGGATCGACCACCTGCACCTCCTTGCGACGCGGCCGGCCATCGACGTCCTTACCCTCTACCGTAATTCGAATGCGATGATCGGCACCGGGTCCAGGATTGTAGAGAAGCGCACGCCGCGTGCTGTCGAACACGGGGCGCGACAGGACGCGCCATACGCCGCTGCGCACCAGCAGGTGCAACAGTGCGGTGGCTTTACGGTCATCGAAACCAATCCGCGCATCCACGGTGGCTGCCCCGGTAATGGCAGGCAGGCTCGCTTGATCAGGGGTATCGAAACGGTAAACCTGACGACAGCCGACGTCGCCAAAATCGGCAGCATGACCGTCGAGAAAGCCGCTACGCTTGATCCATGCGCCGTTTTCCACCGTGTGAAAAGGTTCGGACAGACGATCCATATACGCGACCGAGTTCGGCCCCGCCCGATCGGCCATCGCAAAAAGGATGTCGATGCCAATACGTTCGACGCTGGCGAAAGTCCTGGCCGCATCGCGCGCAATCAAGCTGGCGGTACCTGCCATCCAGGCCGACGAAAAGACCACCGGAGCCCTCAAACGCCCGTAAGCGGCGGTGCTGACGAGTGCCTGTTTCAGCCTTTCGGTCCAGCGCGTCACATCGACATAGGCGTGGCCTTGCGACAAGGCGAGATGCAGCAGGCGATCATGGGGATCGTTGACCAATCCCACAACGACGGCCCCCGCAAACCTCTCCGGCAAAATCGGCGCATCGACATTCATCGCGATCGCGACAGCGCCATGGCGCGCGGCGACGGTGTGCGCCGCTTCAAGACGCCGGCTGGCGATGATGAGCTTCACATCCGGTTTGCGCCGTGCCAGCAAGGCCGCCACTTGCGCCCCCACTACACCGCTACCGCCGACAAGAACGACCGCTTGAGAGTTCATGCCAAATCCTTAATTGGTCAATTGACCAACATTGAAACATGAATTTGGTCAAATGAACAATTAAAATAACGCACGCGATGATTAACGATAGGAAGCGCGATGTCGGCACGAGGTGGGGAACGGCGTGAATTGATCCTGCAGGCAGCGATGCGCGTGCTGGTGCGCGATGGCGCGCACGGCTTCCGGATGCGGGCCATCGCCGCCGAAGCCGGTGTTGGCATCAGCCATGTCCAGTACTACTACAAGACCCTCGATGTGGTGATCGAAGCAGTCATGGCCCACTACCTCGAAGGATGGGACGTGTTGATGGCCGACGCCCCCACCGACCTGGCCGGCGCACTGGACTTCATGCTGAACTGCCAGCTTCAGCATGGCGACTGCCAACTGCTTTGGGAGCTATGGGCCATGTCCGGTCGCAATCAGGCCGCTGAAGCTGCCCTCAGAACGTTCTACGCAAGCTATACGGATCGGGTGTGCGAACTCGTATGCCATGGCTTTCCCGATGCAACGCCCGCATCAATTCGCGCACGCGCCGTGCTCATCGTCGCGCTGATCGAGGGGCTGTCGATACTGCGCGGCAACGGCAGGGAAACGGAGCTCGCTCCACACGCCCGGCAGCACGTCATCGATGCCGTGCTGGCCCTGGCAGCGTTGCCGCTGGTGAGCCCTCCCCAGACTGACGAGCGTTGATAGCGGGCCGCTCCGGTCGCGGACGACCGATCGTCCGATCGGTGCAAGCGGGGTTCGGCATGGCCCCATCCGGCACGGCCCTCACAGCGCGCCAAGCACACCTTTAACCGTTCCTTGCCATCGAGCCTGGCCAGGATGCCTTATGCTTATGCCCAATACGGGACAAGATCTGACGTCCTTCAACCATCCCGCCAGAACCCAGTTCGTGCCATGAAGCCCTCGTCACCGCTTCCCGTCCGGAAACGCATTTCGCTGTTATTCAGTCTGCTGACGGCCATCGGCGTATCCATGGCGCTGGTGGGCCTGTACTTCGGCCTGGGAAGTTGGCGCGATGCCATGCACGTCGCAGCGCACAACACCATCGCGACCCACAGCCTGGCCGCCGTCAAGCATTTTGCCTTCGAGCGCGGCCGTACCAATGTGATTCTCCGCGGCAGGGCGCCGATCTCGGATGCCAACCGCGCTTTCATCGACGAACGGCGTGCCAACGGCGATGCCGCCATTGCGACGGCCCTGGAGAGCGCCACGCACCTGCCCCACGAAGCCGACGATGTCGACCGCGACTGGGCTGCGATCAAAATCCTGCGTCAAGAAGTCGAGCGCAATTTCGCGCTACCGCTTGCCGAACGCGATCCCGGCTTGCTGGGGCGCTGGCTGGAAGCCTCCAACCGTCTCGTCGCTCACCTGGAGATCCTGCTCGCCCACGCTTCGAGGGTATCCGAGGCGGATTTCGTCTTCACCCAACTGGCATCGATGCGCATCCACGCCCTGCAATTCCGCAACGCGGTCGGTTCGGAATCCACCCTCCTGGCTGGCGAACTTGCAGCGAATCGCATCCCGGACGCCCACATCCAACGCAAGACCGCCCTGCTGCGTGGCGCCTCCCAACAGTCGTGGCAGCACATCGAAGACGCTAGCGGCAGCCTGAACGATCCATCCTTCCAGGCAGCAAAAGACAAAGTCCGCCGGATTTTCTTCGCGGACTTTCTCCCCCTGATGGATGGCGTTCTCGATTCAGCCCGGCAGGGCCATCTGCCCGAACTGACCGTCGATACCTACGCACAGAAATCCGTCCCGGCCCTGGACTCCATCATCGAGATGGTCGACAGCACCGACCGCATGGTGGGCGACTATGTCCATCAGCAACTGGAACGGGCACGCTGGCTGCTGGCAGGAGCCTTGGGCGGCTTAACCCTGACGCTGCTGCTTGCCTGTCTGGCACGGCGCGTATTGAAGCGGGATCTCATTCTCCCGCTGCATACGATCGTCGACCGTCTGTATCGCTTGCGGGGCGTCACCGACCGCATGCCGCCCCACGACGCGGACGACCTGGCGAACATCAATCACGCGCTGAACCTATTGGAAGACTCGCTGCTGGAGGTTCAAGCCGCCCGCATCGCGGCCGAAACCAACCGAAGCCAACTCAGCGAAGCCAAGGAACGCCTCGAAGCCGCCGCCTCCGCCGGCATCGTCGGGGTCTGGGACTGGGACATACCTAAAGACCGGCTCATCTGGGATAAGGTGATGTACCAGCTCTACGGCCTGCGCGAAGAAGACTTCGGTGAGGCGTACGAAGCCTGGGCCCGCGCCATCCATCCGGAGGACAGGCCCTACACGGAAAACGAAATCCAGGCCGCCCTGCGCGGCGAGCGGGAATACGCACCGCAATTCCGCGTCGTCTGGCCCGACGGCAGCGTCCGCTACATCCAGGCAATGTCCCACACCAGCTTCGATGATCAGGGCCGGCCCGTACGCATGATCGGCGTCAATTACGACCTCACCGAACAGAAGAAGATCGAGCTGGCCCTTGAGCAGCGGGTTGCCGAACGCACCGAGGAGCTGAACAAGGCCAAGGAACTCGCCGAAGCGGCGAGCCGCGCCAAGAGCACCTTCCTTGCCAACATGAGCCATGAGCTGCGCACACCGATGAACGCCATCATGGGCATGGCGAACATCATGCTGCGCCGTGTCCAGGAGCCGAAACTGCGCGTACAGATCGAAAAGATCGACGTCGCCTCCCGCCACCTGCTGCATGTCATCAACGACATCCTCGATCTCTCCAAGATCGAAGCCGAGCGCCTGATCCTGGAGCGTATCGAGTTCCGCGTCGGTGACACCGTGGAAAACCTCATGGCCCTGATCGGCCCGAAAGCCACCGAAAAGGGCCTCGACTTCCGCATCGATCTGCCTGCAGAGGTCGCCCGCCGCGCCCTGCTCGGCGACCCGACCCGCCTTGGACAGATCCTGCTCAACCTCAGCGGCAACGCCGTCAAATTTACCGACCGCGGCACGATCACCCTGCGTTGCCGGTGCGCCGCAGAAGACGACGACCGGCTGCAACTGCGCTGGGACATCGTCGACACCGGCATTGGCATCTCGACCGACGATCTGAAGCGTCTATTTACAGCGTTCGAACAGGCCGACGGCTCGCTGACCCGCAAGTACGGCGGCACCGGGCTCGGCCTGGCCATCAGCAAACGGCTAGTCCAGCTGATGGGTGGCGACATCGGGGTGGACAGCGAACTGGGCCAAGGGAGCCGCTTCTGGTTCACCACCTGGCTCCCGAAGGCCGATGAACACACCCCCTACCGATCGCCGGCGCCCGCGCTGCGTTCCACCGAACAGCGCCTGCTCGACGAACACGCCGGCTCCCGCATACTGCTGGCCGAAGACGAACCGGTTAATCAGGAAGTGTCCCGCGAGATGCTGGAAGATGTCGGATTCCACGTGGACGTCGCCCCGGACGGCAACAAGGCCCTCGCCCTCGCCCACCAAAACCGCTATGCCCTGATCCTGATGGACATGCAGATGCCCAACATGAACGGCGTCGACGCAACCAAGGCCATACGCAGCCCCCACACAGGCACCCTCAACACCGACACCCCCATCCTCGCCATGACCGCCAATGCCTTCGAGGAGGACCGTCAGCTGTGCTTCGCCGCCGGCATGAACGACTTCGTCTCCAAGCCCGTTGCGCCGGATACGCTGTATCAAGTCATGCTGAAGTGGCTTAAGAAATAGTCGGCGCCGGCACCCGGATCCTCGCGCTGCCGGGAAGCACGGTTTTTACACGGGGAAAACGGCGATAATAGCGGCCAATTCGTTTCGAACGCTATTTCAGGATTCCCCCATGGAAATTAAGGTCAATTTTCTCGACAAGCTTCGTCTTGAAGCCAAGTTCGATGACTTCACGGTGGTGGCCGACCAGCCCATCCGCTATAAAGGCGATGGCTCGGCGCCTGGTCCGTTCGATTACTTTCTGGCTTCATCGGCTTTGTGTGCGGCTTACTTCGTGAAGCTGTACTGCGAAACCCGCAACATCCCCACTGAAAACATCCGCCTGTCGCAAAACAATATCGTCGATCCGGAAAACCGCTACAAACAGATTCTGAAGATTCAGGTGGAATTGCCGGCCGATATCTCCGCCAAGGACAGATTGGGCATCTTGCGTTCCATCGACCGTTGCACGGTAAAAAAGGTCGTGCAAACCGGCCCTGATTTTGTCATCGAAGAAGTAGAAAATCTGGACGCCGATGCACAGGCCTTGCTGACGCTTAAAGCGGATTCCGAAGCCAGTACCTATATTGTGGGCAAGGATCTGCCGCTGGAGCAAACCATCGCCAATATGGCGGGGGTTCTGGCCGGCCTGGGCATCAAGATTGAAATCGCCTCATGGCGCAATCTGGTTCCCAACGTGTGGTCGCTGCATATCCGCGATGCGCACTCGCCGATGTGTTTTACCAATGGCAAGGGCGCGACCAAGGAAAGTGCATTGGCGTCGGCACTCGGTGAATACATCGAACGGCTGAATTGCAATCACTTCTACAACGACCAGTTCTGGGGAGAAGACATTGCCAACGCAGCGTTCGTCCATTACCCGGATGAGCGCTGGTTCAAGCCCGGCCCTAAAGATGCACTGCCGGCCGAAATACTCGACGAGTACTGTCTGGAGATCTACAACCCGGACGGTGAATTGCGTGGCTCGCATCTGTACGACACCAACTCCGGCAACATACAGCGCGGCATCTGTTCGCTGCCATATGTGCGCCAGTCGGACGGCCAGGTGGTGTATTTCCCGTCCAACCTGATCGACAACCTGTTCCTCAGCAACGGCATGAGTGCCGGCAATACGCTGGCCGAAGCACAGGTGCAATGCCTGTCGGAAATCTTCGAGCGGGCAGTCAAACGCGAAATTCTGGAAGGCGAGATCGCCCTGCCCGATGTGCCGCACGAAGTGCTGGCCCAATACCCCGGCATTCTGGCCGGCATCGAGGAACTGGAAAAGCAGGGCTTCCCGGTGCTGGTAAAGGATGCGTCGCTCGGCGGGGAATTTCCAGTGATGTGCGTCACCCTGATGAATCCACGTACCGGCGGTGTATTTGCGTCCTTTGGCGCGCACCCGAGCCTGGAAGTGGCGCTGGAGCGCAGTCTTACCGAACTGCTACAGGGGCGCAGTTTCGAAGGCCTGAACGATTTGCCCCGGCCCACCTTTGAAAGCAATGCCGTCACTGAGCCGAATAACTTCGTTGAACACTTCATCGATTCCAGCGGCGTGGTGTCATGGCGCTTTTTCAGCGCCAAAGCCGATTACGAGTTTGTCGAGTGGGATTTTTCCGGCCACGGAGAAAACTCCAATATCGACGAAGCCGCGACACTGTTCGGCATTCTCGAAGAGATGGGCAAAGAAGTATACATGGCGGTATATGACCAACTCGGCGCAACGGCCTGTCGCATCCTGGTGCCGGACTATTCTGAAGTTTATCCGGTAGAAGACTTGATCTGGGATAACACCAACAAAGCCCTGTTGTTCCGCGACGATATCCTGAACCTGCATCGCCTCGACGATGCCCGCCTGGAAGCATTGCTTGAACGCCTGGAAGACAGTGAACTCGATGACTACACCGACATCATTACCTTGATCGGCATCGAGTTCGACGAAAATACGGCGTGGGGACAGCTGACGATTCTGGAGTTGAAGCTGCTGATCAATCTCGCCCTGAAGCAATTCGAAGCAGCGCAGGAGCGGGTGGAAGCCTTCCTGCAATACAACGAAAACACCGTCGAGCGCGGCTTGTTCTATCAGGCCTTGAACGTGGTGCTGGAAGTGCTGCTGGACGACGACCTGGAACTGGACGATTACGAAGTCAATTTCCGCCGGATGTTTGGCAACCCGCGGATGGATGCGGTGCTGGGCTCGGTGGACGGCAGCGTGCGCTTCTTCGGCTTGACGCCAACCAACCTGAAACTGGAAGGGCTCGACAGGCACCAGCGCCTGATCGACAGCTACAAGAAACTGCACATGGCGCGGGCCAATGTGGCGGCTCTAGGCATATAAGCTCCCCCCCTTTTCCATCAGGAGTTTCCAGCATGATTCGCGACGCACAATTCGAACAAGGACTGCAAAAGCGCAAACAAGTGATGGGCGAAGCCTTTGTCGACAAGGCCTTCGCCAACGCAGATGCCTTCACCGCGCCCCTCCAGGAGTTCGTCACCCGCAACGCCTGGGGCACCACCTGGTGCCGCGACGGACTCGACCTGAAAACCCGCAGCCTGCTGACGCTGTCGATGCTGACCGCGCTTGGCCGCGCAACCGAACTCAAAGGCCACGTGCGCGGCGCCATCAATAACGGCGCGAGCGTGAAGGAAATCCAGGAAACACTGCTGCACGCCACCGTCTATTGCGGCGTCCCCCTCGCCATCGACGCCTTCCGCTCCGCCCAGGAGGTGTTGAAGGAAATGGGGATGATCGAGGACTGAAGCCAGCGAGCATCGCAGTGCTACCATCGCATCCCGTTGAAAGCCAAGTACCTCTGATCCATGGAAGACCACACACCGTCCCTCGCACCGAAAGCGTCCGCCGAGCTCCTTACCGTAAAAGACATGCTTAGAGCACTGCGCGAAGCATTCCCCGTGTTCGCGGACAACAAACCACTGGCCATTGGCATAGACAAGCAAGCAATGGCCATTCGCCCCGACTTCGACAAGAAGCTCCTCAAGCCTGCGATAGGCTTGCATACGCGGTCAATCTCGTATCTGAAGGCCCTGCAAAACGCCACCCATCGCTTCAATATCGACGGAACGTCTGCGGACCCGGTCACTCCGGCACAACAGGAACTCGCCGCACAACAATTGCGCGAGCGCTTCAAGCTTGGCGCCGAGAAGCGCAGAGCGGAAAAAGCGGCAGCAGAGGCTGTTGAAGCCGAGCAGGAACGCATGCGCAAGTTGGCTACACTGGCAGAAAAGTTCGGACGGAAGTAAGGCCATCCTGTTGAGCCTCAGCGCGAGGCGCGCGCGTTACTCAGGGCAGTGAGGGCGATTCAGCCAAGCGCTGACGGTGCCACCGGCTTCGTCCGCCAGCGTTTCTTCCATGGGCCTGAAACCCAGACCAAACTCCCTGCTCGCAGGTATTGGAATGGCAGGCTGCGAAGCTCCCCGTAACATCACGCGCCTTGCTTACCAACATGCTTTCCCATTTCTCCTCCTTCCGACTCATCCTTGTTTTTGTTCTCTCCCTATGGGCCCCGTGGAGCTCCGCGCAGACGCTCGCGCTGACCTTCGATGATGGTTTCAATCCCACTACGCAGCCCAGGGCGACGCAGTGGAATGCGCAGATGCTGGCCGCCTTGCATGAACACAAAATCCAATCCGCCTTGTTCCCTTCACTGGCGCGCATGGGCGGTGTTGAAGGGCTTGAGTTGGTGGCGGCATGGGCACAGGCAGGGCATCTGGTCGGGAACCATACAGCCAGTCACCGCAGCCTGGCCGATCCGAAAGTGTCGCTGGAATGGTTCATTTCCGACGTCCAGGCCGCGGACGCGATGGTCAGAGACTTACCCAGCTTCGTGCCGATGCTGCGGTTTCCCTATCTGAAGGAAGGCGACACCCTGACCAAGCGTGATGGTTTGAGGGCCTGGATGGCCCGGAATGGCTACAAAAGCGCCCCAGTATCCATCGACGCAAGCGACTGGTACTACAACCTCGTCTATGCCGCGCACCTGAAGGCGGGCGATGCCGACAAGGCGGAACGCGTGAAACAGCGCTATATCCGCCATCTGCTCGACCGAGCGGCCTATTACGACGGTCTCGCCCGCGAAATCCTCGGCAGAAGCCCGGCCCATGTCATGCTCCTCCACACCAACCAGATCAATGCCGAAGCCTTGCCGGAGGTGGTTTCAGCGCTGACAGCTCACGGCTGGACAATCATCTCTGCGAACACCGCATTTCAAGATCCGCTGTACGCACAAGCACCAGACACCCTTCCTGCCGGCGAGAGCATCATTTGGGCGCATGCCAAAGCGCACAATCTTCCGGGCCTGCGCTATCCAGCAGAAGATTCCGTGTATGAGGAGCCTTTGCTACGAGACGCCGGATTGGTGCCTTAGTATCCGGAAACGGCTGCCGTCACAAACCCTGCATCCAAATACGCCGTCATTCCCTTGACGCCCTCCCCTGCCCGCGCCGATACTCACCACGTCACCTAAACAGTGGTGATCGGGCGTGAGAACCCGATTGAATCAAGGCCGATGAAGGCCGCGTTTGACGCGGCTTTTTCTTGTCGGAGCATGGTCGCGTCTGTCCAATGGCGGGCCGTGCGGGGCAGCCGCAAGGCTGGCCGGTTCCTTGATTCCGGTTTCTCACCCCCGCACGGTTCCGCCGCCCACCGTGAGAAGTGGATGGCGGAGATTCAGACCGCAATCAAGGAGCAACACGCCATGACTCGTCACGCCCGGCCGTGCGCCCAAGCGCGCACATGCATCGCCTTGCAACACCCCGCGCCCCACCCTGCACACACGACACACCGCGCACAGAGGGCCGCAACATGAACGCCCCGATGAACTTCCCCGCCCCCTCGGCACCGCTCTATGTGCTCGCAGACAATGTGGACACGCTCACCCTCGTCGACCAACTCAGCGCCCGCCTCGCCCAACTACAAGCCCTGCTCGCCATGACCCGTGGCAATGCCGGCGATGTATTCCGGCGCATGGATGCAGAAAACCAGGAACACTACCTGTGGGCCTGCGGAATGATCGCGGATGAAGCCAGGGAGTTGATGGGGAGGATTGAGGGGCGCAGGTTTGCGGGGCAGGATGATCGGGGAGGAAGGGAACGGGTGTAGAGGTTTGGGATGGCAGGCACGAGAAAGCGATGTCTGCCATCTGGTGGTGGTTCTGATGTAGCTGAAGTGAGATACCTGCTGCGCGTCTGCTTATCGGCCTGAGCTGTCGTTGGGGGACCTGCAAAGCTCCGTCAGCAATGTGACTCTTTGCTGACGGAGCGGACACCGACGGCTAGGTCTCTTGTAACCACAAGCTCAAGCCGTTAGCAGCCTACCTGCTCATCATATTCGGCTTATTGATTGAACAACCCACTGAATGCATCGTCCCACTGGTTACTATCCCGTCTTGGAAACACATATGCGGAGCCACTGCTGGTGACAACGTTTGAGCTCGGCCTCCTAACAGTCCCTCTACTGAGAAAACCGATGCCTACAACATGGTCCCGGTCGGTGCAGTTTGACAGGAATTCGCTCGCCCACCGGCGTAATCCGGTCGGGGTATTACTGGGGACGTTGTCGTGCTCAGCAAGAGACTCCATTCCCTCCGGCGACATCCCCCCGAACTCCAAAAGAATCAATCCAGGTCGTTTACCAGTCAATTGCTTGACGGCAGCCCGTTTTGTAGTTTTCTGGACAGCGTCGAACAGAGAGTCATCTTGACTGCTTTGAATGACGCACATTACGGCACCTCCGCCCCTTAGCCCAGTAACCATGGCCTGGCGATTTGTGGTGCCAGTGATTGACTCGATCAATTCTCGCGCGCCCGATCCAGCATTAATCCAGTCGATACCGGCAAGCAGCCGAGCGTCAAAATAACGAATTAAGATGTCAGCCTGAGGGTAAATCTGGCTTTGCCCAGACAGGATGGTCTTTGCCACGAGCTTGGCCAGTTCCTTCCTCTCAGCAAAGCTGGTCGGAAGCTTGCTTGGCAACTTGATCACAATCGAAAGGCCTCCACGCAGCCCACGCGTTGCAGCCATAAGGTCGCGCTGCATTAGGTTCCAGAATTCAAGTGCGTAACGGGTAGGGATCTGCCGGCCCTTTTCTTCCGAGACAGCCTTGCACTCGACTTCTAAGCCTGTAGGTCCGATATCTTCAACCAGCAAATCGTACGTATCCCCGCCGGTTTCCAGTTCGGGCCATGCCAGCCGATGGCCGAGCTTCGAGAAATGCAAGCCTACGGTAAACTCGAGCTGAAGGGCTCGCATGTCTTCAGGGTTTCTAAAAGCCCCCCGAATTCGACCAATCGTCCTGGTACGGTTCTCGGCTCCCATCCTATCCATAGTGCTCAGGCAATGGGATGCAAATGCCAACGCGGGATAGACAGGAGAAAGGTCCATTCGGCCAACTGGCAACGTTCCATACTGACGTTCCAGGTTGCTGCAATAATTAAACTGATAAGCGATATCGTTTTCCTGGAGGTGGTAATGGCGGAGGAATTTGTTTCCGCGAATCTCCTCTTCGAGTTTTTTGACGCGTTGGCGCCAGTTGCTTTCCCCGATAAGGTGGCGGAATCGACGGAAAAGTTGGTCAAGCTCATAGTCGTAAATGGACGTTCTGAACGGCATCTGGATTTTCATCCCGCGATATATTTGCTTCTGTAATTTTACGACTATCTGGGAATGCAACCGCTCACTTGTGCGGTATTGCGGAGTCTCCGTGACTAAAGCCCGGCTACGGAAGCAAAGCCGACTGAGTGAAGCCACGGGACCAATGCCAGCAATGGCCGAGATGCTGTCGCTGGTTCGACGGGCACCTCCTCAGCCAAAACGGACATCTACGACCTTGGCAAGTAGAGTCCGCTATCGATCCATATGCGGCGATTGGAAAATGAAAATGCGGCCATTCGGGTCATTCCGCCTCATGCCATTGAACTAAACTGGCAGAGACCCGCAGGACTAACTTTTTCCATTGGCCGCTTGCTTCTTGCGAGTTTCAATAGCGCCGGTAAGTGCGACAAGTGCCTCGATGTCCAGTCCCAATTGGGTCGCAGTCGGAACCGGCGAATTCTTGCCGGACACCGGATCATGAGCGTCAACCACGTCACAGCAAACTTGGTAAAGGCGCTCGATTTCATCGCATTCTGCCTGTTCAAAGCCGACAACCTTGGAAAGGTTTGGCGTAACCCTGATCCAATCCCTGTACCTGACCACAACCCCGTTGAACACCAAGTCTTGGATAACACGCTCGATTGTCGCGCGCATCAAGTTGTATTGCTGCCGCATGACTGCCGATTGCTCCCCGTTCGGGTACGGCGGCCAACCAGCCGCTAGCGCTGATTGCGCTTTTTGCAACTTGTCGATGCGGTCCTTATAGCTCTTGTGTTCCCAAGGCAGTCCGTTTTGGACCACGCCAGAAAACTCGCCGTGCCATTCAAGATGATGGATGACGTGGTCTATTCCCGTTTGATCGATCAGGTCGCGAAGTTCTCCTAGGAACGACGTATCGTGTGTGAAGATGATTACTTGCCTGTTTTTGGCCTCTTCAATCAAACGACGCGCCACGTTCTGTCGCCTGGTGTGATCCAAGGAAGAAACGGGATCATCGAATACGATTCCACCACCATGGCCTCCGGTTCGGAGCTCGGCTAAGAAGCATCCAAGTGCAATTGCACGTTGTTCACCTTCGCTCAGGATGTCGCGAATCTGGGTCGGAATAACGACGTCCAACGCTAATTTATGTTTCATCTTGCCGCGCTCAACGCTTTCGTCGAGGCGAGGTGCCATATGCGCAACCCCCAGCGCATCGAACTCTGCCTTCAAGGCCTGTCGTAGCGGAGCTGTCACAGCATTGGTCGCGAACTCCTTGGCCTTGTCGGAAATGGGCTTTGTCTTCAGGTCGTCCTTGCACTTCGAGAGCAGGGCCTTGACCCTCATCCGTTCGATAAGTGCAAGGACTGCGTCCTTCTGAGGAAGCAGGGCAACTCGCGCTTTTAGTTCCGTGAGCTCCGCCTTCATTAGGAGTTTCTGCTTGTCGTCAGTTGCCTTCTCGTATGCCTCTGCTTGGGAAGTGAGTGCATCCGCAATCGCCTTCAGCTTTACGCAAAGATCTGCCGGAAATTCCTGGATTCCGTCCCATGCGTGGGCTTTTTGTGCTGCCAGCATCCATTTCTGCCTCTCGGTGACAGCGTTGTTGAACGCGCAGATTTCAGCTACTACGTTCGGGTCGAGGTGGTTCAGCTCATCAACGTAGGGCTTGTAGTCGATGGAAAGTGCTGCGCCCTCGATCTTGCTTATTGCGGTAGCCCTTGCAGACCGTTTGTCCGCCCCGAGCTTGGCGACGTTATGCTGGACGTATTCCTCGAACCGCTTCATGCGGGCCGTGCCGTCATCTAAAAGGTCTTGTTGGCATAGCAGGCATTTGCCACCTTCAGGCACATGAGGGAACGCCTGACCTGGATAAGCTGCCCCCAGAGAGAACTGTTTCGCGGCTTCGTACATCGCCTTCCACAGCACATCGCCGGTTCCTGGCAGTAGCGCCTCTCCAGCACGCAGGACATTGGCGGCTTCAGCTTCGGCGGCGAATGCCTTTTCCGCGTCTTCGTCCATGGTCCGGAACTTCTGTACGGATTCGTGCTTGACCCAGTTCGCCGACGATTCGATCTTCGTTTTCAAGGCATTCATGCGTCCAATCGCTAGTCGCAGCTCTTTCGCCTTTGCTTTCGGATCCGCCTCGCTGAGGGTCTTATCCAATTCTCCCATCCGTGCGGTCTCTTCCTCGCTCATCAGGGCAAGTGCCTCTACGTCGGCGATCTTGGTATTTTCGCTTAACGAGTCGATAAGCTCGGATACTTTGGTAGGTCGCGCCAAATGGCTGAACGCCTCCTTCGTGGTTGGTGTTGCGGCGATCTCCGCGTTCAGTTTCTCTGTGATTTTCGGCAAAACGATTTGTGCCAAGTTCTCCACGACGTCCAGCCCATAAGGCAGGTATGCAATTTCCTGCTGCAAGTCGAGGTAAGAGCGCGCGCAGTGCGTGTCGAATACCGCAATGGTGGCAAGTTCGACTGGGGCATGCCCGTTCTTCTTCCAGTTGACGGTGGCCGGCTTCGCTCCGAGTTCGATGTCGAAGCTTGCTTCGGGGATTGCGGTGGCCTTAGCTTTGTCGAGCAGGTTCGGTCGCACATCCTCGCTGACATCGCGTGCCCGGCAGGCTCGCTTCAGCACCCGAGAGTAGCCAGATTTTCCAGCGCCGTTAGCTCCATAAATAACGGTGACGCCCTGTTTAGAAAAGTTAAGGCTCTGATTGGCGGCTAGCCTGTTGACATTCCTTATGTCCTTCAGCGCAACTAAGACTGCGGCATCATTCTTGGCGGCCGTTACAGGCAGATGGTCTTGGCAGAGTGGTGCCGGTGTTCTGCCTTGAGGGTCCTCCAGCCCGACGCTGCTCTTTAGCATCGCATAGAGATCGTCGAGGGCTCCATTGTCTAAGGTGTTCTGGAAAAGGCGCCGCGCAGCGTCCTGTTGCCAGGGTTTGAGGCTTGAATTTGACCATTGAAGAATTTGCGCCAATAGCGTCATGCTTTTCTTCCAAAAATATCTTAGTGACTGACTCAAATCGCATCATTGACCGTCCGCTGCTGGTATCAAGAGTATGCAAATCGATATTTTGACGATTGCTTGCTTTCACAGAATGGGAAAGCTTCTGTTCAAACTTTTCTCTAGGCTATACGGCAGTTGAGGGACGGATTGCTGCCTGATTCCGTACCCAAGGCCGAGGTCCGCAATGGCCGACAAGCGGCCCTTCCATCAGTGGAGCTGACTAGTCAGATCACCGCCCTCATCCAATTCAGCACCGCCCCCGAAGACCGCACTACGCTATGCACGAAGGCTGGCAGTCGCCTTCAGTTGATCAGCAAACTCATATAGTTTGTGATGCATTGAGACTCCCATGAGATGACACATGAAAACTATGACAGTTGACCATATTGGGTAGTGCAGAACTTCACTCTTGACAGCAGCGCCCCCTCGACGTGACAAGGCCCAGCTGATTGCTGGGCCTTGCGGGCTTTGCGTAACGCCCTCGTCTCAGACCTTCGAACGGCGGTCTACGTCGTCGCCTCCTCCACCTTCCCCGCCCTTGCCCGCGACTTGTCGCTCAAACAATGTCAAGCCGTCGCCCCGTGATCAGACACCTAAGGAACGACGGCGCAAATGGTTGAAAGGGGCCGAATGGGATGTGCTGCATCCGGTTCTGTCCGCCGCAGGCTACAACCTGCGCCGGTTGATGCGCTGATCACCCGTCTGGTGCTGAAGTCCTCTATATGCTCGAAATTCTGATCGCGATGCTTGAGCACACAGGCTCGGCAATCGCGCTACACGGCCCACTGGGGATGGCTGACTGCAGCTGAGCGAATATTTCGGGGCCGACTCATTACCGGCACACGATCCCCTGAGGAGTCTGCGCCCCCTGTTTCACACTCTTATATGTGATGGAACACTCCGTCGTGGTGTCCGCAACTCTCTTTGCAAGAGAAACAACCCCATTAGCATACTCACAGGAGAGCCACTTTCCCTGAGGATAGGAACCCTCAAAAGCCCATACGAGCGTGGTGCTACTGGCGGTCTTTCTTGTAAACGATGGTTTGAGATCTGCCCGCATCGATGGCTCCCCTTGCATGAAGCCTGCCGCTGTCAACCTGAGTGGTTGAGGAACAAAGCTCGTCCAACCATCCTTGTGGTCTGCGATGTACACCGATTCAGCCGAAATGGTGAGAGGGCATTCAACGGTCTGGCCATCAGCGAGCACATGCGATGGGTACATTGAAATGCCACTGAAAAGCGCGATAACGATCAAAGCAAGCTTTGTAGAGGACAGCATACGTGCATTAATCATTGGATGATGGAAAAGGCGTCTGCGTTATTGCTCGGGTCAGCATAGCTACCATCTTTCCATGTACCTTTGAAGAGAATGTACCTTTTCGACACCTTCGGCTTCTTAGGGTCACCCTTCCATTGATCCATAACCCAAATGCCACCGACGTCTTGGCTGATGTAAAGCGCAGCATGATTTCCATGAGCGTTGCTGGCGTATTTTCCATTCACGAACGTAGCAATAGCTGTACCTCTCCTGATGGTCAAGTTGCCTTTAACCTTGTCCCCCTCCCTCCAGGTGGATGTATGTGGCGCTTTGGCGTAGTGCTGCACCAGTGCTACGCATTGATGGGATCCAACCAAGTCTGTCTGATCGAGATCATCCGTCTTCAAGTAGATATAAGGCATAAGGGAAGTTCTTGGATGTGAAATTGCAGAAAATGCTGCAGAAACGTCTGTCCCATTTCGATTAGCTCATACGAGGCCTCACTGAGGCCTCGTGATGGATACTCAACCGCCGGTTACAGTTGCTCCGCAGCCTCCTTCACCACCCTCGCCCGCGATTTCCGTTCCGACTTCTTCTTCAAGCCCAGCGCCGCGACCTGGTCCGAATCCACACCGTATTGCGCCTTGAACTGGTTCTTTACGCCGAGGATGGCGGCGTGGAATTCGTGCTGGATGGCGACGGCCGCGTCGCGGGCGGCGGCGTAGGTGTTCTGGGTGTGCAGTTCGGCGTCGAGGGCGGCCTGCAGCTTGTTGAACAGGGCCGTGACGACGTCGAAGCTGTAGTCGGTGTTGGCTGGCTTGTAGTCGGGGATGGCCTTGAAGGCGCGGTAGGTTTCGAGGTCGGCCAGGGTTACCTGACTGGGGAGCCGTTTGAACATCGGGTTTGCCATGAGTCCTCCTGCGTGTGGTTTGAAAGGAAATGCGCGGTCTGTTTCATTTATGTTAAATACCTATTAAAGTTAACTCAATAGCATATTTTGTGTTACACGGTGCACATTCGATGTTGTCGCGTCCACTGTGAATGTTGCCGACGGCGCATTCGATGTTGCGACGTGAACATGCTTTGTTGACAGGTGAACATGGCACCTTGGGCAAAGCGGTATCGAATGTGGCGGTGTGCGTATAGAGGAATGCGCGGTCAACATTCGATGTTGCGCCGGCCTTGCTCTACGAGCGGGCCGCCACATCGTATGTGGACGCCACACTCTTTACCGTGCACGCGGCTTCGCGTAGTCTGCGCCAGCAATCCTTTTGACATACTCCGTCAACATCGACCGAGCACCTTTCACTTTCGTCTGTTCCGGCTCTCTCCATCATGTCGCAGCACCTCGCGGTTTTCGATTTCGACGGCACGCTTGCCGATTCCTTCGATGCTTTCCTTGTGTCCCTCAACGAGGTGGCCAAGCGGCATGGTTTTCGGGGTATTGCGCCGGATGCAACAGAAGAGCCGCGCAAGATGTCGGGGCGGCAGTTGATGGATTACCTGGGGATTCCGTTCTGGAAGGTGCCGGCGATTGCGGTGGACATGCGGCAGCGGGTGCTGGCGCATATCGACATGGTGCGGCCCTATCCGGGCACGGCGGAGGCCTTGCGGGCGATTGCCGGCCAGGGCACGGCGCTGGCGCTGGTGACATCCAATTCCCGCGAGGCGGTGCATGCGGTGCTGGGGGCCGAGACGCTGGCGCTGTTCGCCCAGGTACATTGCGGCGCGTCCCTGTTCGGCAAGCGTTTCAAGCTGCAGGAGCTGCTGTGGTCGAGCCGGCTGAAGCCGCAGCAAGTGGTGTACGTGGGCGACGAGATCCGCGATGCGGAGGCTGCCGCGGCGGTGGGCATGGCTTTCCTGGGGGTAGCCTGGGGTTTTACGCGGGCAGCGGAGTTCCAGAAGTATTGCCGGCATCCGCTGGTGGAGCGCATGGAAGACCTGCCGGCGGCGATTGCGGAGGTGCTGCCGGTCTGAGGCAGGCCTGCAGGGCCGTCCTCCGATGGGATGAGCCGGCGCCATCGTCGTTCCGCAACACAAGTGCGGGAAGATCGATGACATTCAAGTCCAGTCCTCTGGCCGCTTAGCGCGCGATCCCCCTATACTGGCGCCGTGAGGTCAGACGACGAATCCCAAGTGCAAGAAGACCAGCCCAAAAGCTTGCTGCACCGCTTGCGCTGGCCCCTCGGCGGGCTGCTGGCGGTCATTGTTGTCGGTGGTGGCGTGCTCGTCGCCGACGAGGTCAAGACTTCGCGCTTGCAGGCGCATTATCTGGCGCGCTACGCCGCCGACCTGAACTATGCGCTGGTCGATGGCCGCAGCGACGCCATCCGCACGCCGGCCCACGGCCCCTTCGATGAACGCATGGGCTACAGCGAACTCCCCCAGATCGGCACCCGCCTTGCAGCGCACGGCTTCCGGCTGACGCGGCAGGCGCACTTCTCCAACGCGCTGCTCGATTACACCCGACGCGGCTACTTTCCGCCCTATCGCGAGAAGACCTCGGCCGGCCTCACCGTCACCGATTGCCGCAGCGAGACGCTGTACCGCTTCCGCTATCCGTACCGGGCCTATGCCGACTTCGCGGCGGTGCCACCGCGCATCGCCCAGGCCCTGACTTTCATCGAAAACCGCGATCTGCTCGACGAAGCGCGCCCCTTGATGAACCCGGCGGTGGATTGGGTGCGCTTTGCCCGCGCCGTCGTCGGCCGGGTCGGCCGTCTCGTCAATGAGGATTTCGATGCGCCGGGCGGCAGCACCCTGGCCACCCAGATCGAGAAGTTCCGCCACTCGCCGGACGGCGTCACGCCGAACAGCAGCGAGAAGCTGCGCCAGATGGTGTCGGCCAGCGTGCGCGCCTACCGCGACGGCGAGCAGACTCTGCCTCAGCGCCGCGGCCTGTTGATCGATTACCTCAACACCGTGCCGCTGTCGGCGGCGCCCGGCTTCGGCGAGGTCAACGGCCTCGGCGATGGCTTGTGGGTGTGGTTCGCTGCGGATTTCAACGAGGTCAACACGCTGCTCGCCGCCCCCGAGGAGAGCGGCCCGCGCCTCGCAGCGCAAGGCCGTGCGCTGCGCCAGGTGGTGGCGCTGATGATCGCCCACCGTCGGCCGTCCTACTATCTCGCCCCCAAGGGTCGCGAAAACCTCGGCCAGCTGTCGGCGAGCTACATCCGGCTGTTTGCCGAGAACGGCATGATCGGCCCCGCGCTGCGCGATGCTGCGCTGGCCGAGCCGCTGAAGTTCCGCGACATGGTGGCCAACCCCGCGCTGCTGCCGGCCGATGCCGGCAAGGGGGCGACGGCCATCCGCAACCGCCTGGCCGGCCTCCTCAATGTTTCGCTGTACGAGCTCGACCGCTACGACGCCGATGTGTCCACCACGCTGGACGGTGCGCTGCAGCAGCGCGTTAGCGCCTACCTCGGGCGTTTGGTCGAACCGGAGTTCGCCCGCCAGCAGGGTTTGATTGGCGAGCGCATGCTCGAAGCCGGCAAGCTCGACGCCGTGCGCTACAGCTTCAACCTGGTGGAGAGCACGCCGGGCAGCAACCGCGTGCGCGTGCAGACCGACACCACCGACCAGCCCCTCGACATCAACGAAGGCAGCAAGCTCGAGCTCGGCTCCACCGCCAAGCTGCGCGTGCTGACCACCTATCTCGAGATCGTTGCCGAACTGCACCAGAAGCACGCCGAGAAGACGCCGGCCGAACTGCGCAAACTACAGATAGACCCGCGCGACAACATCTCCCGCTGGGCCATCGATTACCTGGCCCACGCCAGCGACCGCAGCCTGCCGGCCATGCTGCAGGCGGCCCTGGCGCGCAGCTACTCGGCCAGCCCGGGCGAGAGCTTTTTCACCGGCGGCGGCGTGCACACCTTCAACAACTTCCGCAAGGAAGACGACGGCCGCGTGCCCACCGTGCGCGAGGCCCTGCAGGGCTCGATCAACCTGCCCTTCGTGCGGCTGATGCGTGACGTGGTGCGCCACGCCATGTACCAGATTTCCGGCAGTACCGCGCAGCTGCTGCAGCAGGCCGACGACCCGCGCCGCGCGGACTACCTGGCCCGCTTCGCCGACAAGGAGGGGCAGGTCTTCCTGCGCCGCTTCTGGCTGAAGTACCGCGGCAAGAAGCCCGCCGAGATCCAGGACGACTTCCTGGATGGCCTGCGCCCTGGTGCGGATCGCCTCGCCGCGGTCTTCCGCTACCTGTCGCCGCAGGCCTCGCAGGACGACCTCGGCGCTTTCATGAAGCAGCGCCTGGAAGGCGACAAGCTGAGCGCCGAGCACCTCACCCGGCTGTACACCCGCAACGCGCCGGAAGCCTATGACCTGACCGACCGCGCTTACGTGGCCCGCGTCCACCCGCTTGAGCTGTGGCTGGTCGGCTATCTGTCGGCCAAGCCGGAAGCCGGCTGGGACGAGTTGGTGAAAGCCAGCACGGCCGAACGCCAGGCGGTCTATCGCTGGCTGTTCCGCACGCGCTTCAAGGGCGCCCAGGATTCACGCATCTTCACGATGCTGGAAGTCGAGGCCTTCCTCGACATCCATCGCCGCTGGGCCCGAGTCGGCTACCCCTTCGGCCATCTCGTGCCCTCGCTGGCCACCGCACTGGGCAGCTCGGGCGACCGTCCGGCAGCGCTGGCCGAGCTGATGGGCATCATCGAGAACGATGGCGTCCGCCTGCCGACGCGGCGCATCGACAAGCTGGACTTTGCTACCGGCACGCCCTACGAAACCCACTTTGCCGGCAACGGCGAACAGGGCGAGCGGGTGATGGCGCCGGAAGTGGCCGCCGCGCTGCGCAGCGCGCTCTCCGAGGTTGTCGAAGGTGGTACGGCACGGCGCCTGGCCGGCGCCTTCAAGCTCGCCGATGGCAGTACGCTGGGGGTTGGTGGCAAGACCGGCACCGGCGACAACCGCATCGTGCTCGGCCGCGGCGCAACGCGCGGCGTGGCGCTGAACCGGACGGCCACCTTCGTCTTCTATTTGGGCCCCCGCCATTTCGGTACGCTGACCGCCTACGTCATCGGCCCCGACGCCGCCCGCTACCACTTCACCTCGGCGCTGCCGGTGCAGATCCTGAAATCGATGGGGCCGCTGCTGCTGCCGGCGCTGGAGCCGGGCACGGAGAAGCGTTGCCCCGCACCGCCAGCCAGCGCCGGCAATATGGTGGTCGCCACATCGAACGCCGGGCCAGCCAGCGCGATTGACAGCGCGCCGCCGGCAAAACCATAATCGACCGCATCCTGCTGGAGAGAGAGGCCCACGGCCTCCGCCGAAGGCGCAAGCTCCCATAATCGCTCAGGCACACCGTACCGCAGGATTTGTTTGCCGACTGGAGAGAAGCCGGAGCATGCGCTGCATGCTGCCCGGCTCACCGAAGGGGCAGGCGCCGCACGGCGCCGGAACTCTCAGGTAAAAGGACAGGGGGAGAGGCGCTGCAGGCCCGTCATCGAACGGGCCCGCCCTTGACCGGAGTCTCCCCGATGCCTGAACTCGCCCTGCCCTCGCCTCCCCCATTCCTCGAACTCCTCGCCGGACTCGACCTGATGACGAGCATCTACCTCGTCGCCATTGCCGCCGAGGCGATGTCCGGCGCCCTTGCCGCCGGGCGCCGCAACATGGACATCTTCGGCGTTGCCGTGATTGCCTTTGTCACCGCGCTGGGTGGCGGCACCCTGCGCGACCTCGTGCTCGGCCGCTTTCCGGTGGGCTGGACCCAGCACCCGGAATACGTTTATCTGGTCATCTCGGCCGGCCTGCTGACCACCCTGCTGGCGCCGATGATGCACCGCCTCAAGCACCTCTTCCTGGTTCTCGACGCCCTCGGGCTGGTGGCCTTCTCGCTGATCGGCTGCAATGTGGCCCTGACCCTGCACTACCCGCCGGTCGTGGTGGTCATGGCCGGCATGATCACCGGCATCTTCGGCGGCATCCTGCGCGACGTGCTGTGCAACCAGGTGCCCGTGGTCTTCCGGCGTGAGCTCTACGCCAGTGTCTCGCTCGCCGTCTGCCTGCTCTTCCTCGCCCTGCGTACCGCCGGCGCGCCCCCCGACCTCAATACCACGCTGTGCTTTGCCGGCGGCCTCGCCCTGCGCCTGCTGGCCATTCATCGCGGCTGGCAACTGCCGACCTTCTCGTACCGGCAACGCTGGGAGTGAGTCGCGCGGCCGCCGACTTTACCTACATCAAGGCCGACTGCGACATTCCGCCGCAGACTGGCGGCCAGAGTGACTTCCCGCCAGCTGCTTCCATTCATGCTGCTTTCTCGTTTCATCCTTCGTTCCGTCGTCCGCAGTGGCCTTGCCGCCCTGCTGGCCCTGCCGGCGCTGGCGGCCCATGGGGCCGACTGGCTGGTGAAGCCGGGCGAGTCGATCCAGGCTGCGCTCACACGCGCAGCGGCCGGCGACACGGTGCACGTGGCCCGCGGCACCTACGCGGAAAACCTGCGTATCGAAAAGCCGGTGAAGCTGATCGGCGACGGCCGCCCGACCCTCGATGGCCAGGGCCGTGGCGACACCATCCGCGTAGTGGCCACCGATGTGAGCATCGAGGGTTTCATCATTGCCAACTCCGGTGCCGACCTGGGCGCACAGAACGCCGGCGTGTACATCCAGCCCGGCGCCGACCGGGCGCGGGTGGCCCATTGTGACTTCAGCTACACCCTGTTCGGGCTGTGGATCGAGAAGGCCCGCAACGTGCGGGTGGAATACAACCTGATCACCGGCAAACGGGACGTGGACTCGGCCCAGCGCGGCAACGGCATCCAGCTCTACAACAGCGCCGGCGCGCAGATCATCGGCAACCACATCAGCTTCGTGCGCGATGCGATCTACGTGGACATCACCAACAACGCCGTCTTCCGTGGCAACAAGATGCACCACAGCCGCTACGGCACCCACTACATGAACTCCCACTACAACCTGTGGGAGGACAACGAGAGCTACCTCAACCGCGGCGGCCTGGCCCTGATGGAGGTGCGCAACCTGACCGTGCGCAACAACAAGGCCTGGGGCAATTCGGACCACGGCATCATGCTGCGGACGATCCAGGATTCCGTCGTGGAGAACAACGTGGTGGCCGGCAATGCGCGCGGCTTTTTCATCTACGACGCGGAGTACAACACCCTGCGCAACAACCTGGTGGTGGATAACCAGGTGGGCGTGCACCTGTGGGCGGGCTCGGTGCGCAACACGGTGGAAGGCAACGACTTCATCTCCAACCGGGAGCAGATCAAGTACGTGGCCACCAAGGATGAACCCTGGGGTGGCAAGGTGGGCAACCACTGGAGCAACTACGTGGGCTGGGACCGCAATGGCGATGGCCACGGCGACGTGCCCTACGAGGCCAACGACATGGTGGATCGCCTGTCGTGGCGACATCCGATGGTCAAGCTGCTGCTCGCCAGCCCGGCCATCCAGACTTTGCGCCTGATCGCCCAGCAGTTTCCGCTGCTGCGCGCCCCCAGCATCGTGGACAAGAATCCGCGCATGCGCCCCGAACATTCCGACTGGAGAAACTGGCTTGGCAAGCACTATCGTTGAAGCCCGCGGCGTGACCAAGGACTTTGGGTCCATTCAGGCGGTGAAGGGGGTTGACCTTTCCATCGCCGCCGGCGAGCTGTTCGGCCTGATCGGCCACAACGGCGCCGGCAAGAGCACGCTGTTCAAGATGATGCTCGGGCTGATCCCTGTGACCCGCGGCGAGATCCGCCTGGACGGGGAATCCGTGACCGGGCCGCGCTTTCGGGACACGCGCCGCAAGATCGGCTACCTGCCGGAGAACGTCGTCCTCTACGACAATCTGACCGGCATCGAGACCCTGTATTTCTTCGCCGACCTGAAGGCAGTGCCGCGCGGGCAATGCGCTGCGCTGCTGGAGAAGGTCGGCCTCGGCCACGCCGCCGGCCGGCGTGTGCGGGAATACTCGAAAGGCATGCGCCAGCGCCTCGGCTTTGCCCAGGCCCTGCTCGGCACGCCGCGCCTGCTGTTCCTCGACGAGCCGACCACCGGCCTCGATCCGGGTGCGATCCGCGATTTCTACCGCATCCTGCGGGAGCTGCGCGACGAGGGGGTGACGATGGTGCTGACCTCGCACATCCTCGCCGAGATCCAGGAGCGCGTGGATCGCCTGGCGATCATGGAAGGCGGCACGATCCGCGCGACCGGCACGGTGCAATCCCTGCGCGAGGCGATGAACCTGCCGCTGACGCTGGAGATTGCCGGCGGCGCCGGCCTGCGCGAGCAGGTGGCGCGGGTGCTCGAAGGCATCGCCATCGACGGCATCGACGATTCAGGCCACAGCCTGCACATCCGCCTGCCCCGCGAAGCCAAGATGCCCGCCCTCGCCCGCCTCGCCACCCTCGGCGAAACGCTGCGCGACCTCCACGTGCGCGAGCCGTCCCTCGAGGACGTGTTCTTCGGCTACCGGACCTGAACCATGTTCTCCATCGACTTCAGACAGATCGGCATCGTCGCCGGCAAGGAATTCTGGGACCGCATCCGCAACCGCTGGGTGCTGGCCGTGGCTGTGGTGTTCACGGTGTTCGCGCTGGTCATCGCCTATTTCGGCGCGGCCCAGCAGGGCACGGTGGGTTTCCACTCCATCGACGTGACCATCGCCTCGCTGGTCAGCCTGGTGATCTACCTGATCCCGCTGATCGCCTTGATCCTCGGCTTCGACGCCATCGTCGGCGAGCGGGAACGGGGCTCGCTGGACCTGCTGCTGACGCTGCCGATCACCCGCAAGGAGCTGATCCTCGGCAAGTACGCGGGGCTGGCCGGCGCGCTGGCCTTCTCCACCATCGCCGGTTTCGGCGCAGTGGGGGTGATCCTGTCGCCGCAGCTGGACCTCAACGCGCTGTTCCACTACGCCGGCTTCATGGCCTCGGCGATCCTGCTCGGCTTCGCCTTCCTGAGCCTGGCGGTGATGTTGTCGGTGTTCGCCGGCGACCGCACGCGGGCCTCGGGCATGGCCATCGGCACCTGGTTCTTCTTCGTGCTGGTGTTTGACCTGCTGATCCTCGGCGCGCTGGTGGTCACCGCCGGCGACTACGGCGGCGCGGTCTTTCCCTACCTGCTGCTGCTCAACCCGGCAGACGTGTTCCGCGTGCTCAACGTGTTCAGCCTGGACGAGGTGCGCACGCTGTACGGGCTCGCCACCGTGTTCCCCGAAGCCCTCAGCCATCCGGCCACCCTGGGCGGCGTGATGCTGGCGTGGATCGCCGGCCCGCTGATGGTGGCCATCTGGAGATTCGAACGATGAAACGCCCCTCCCCCTTCCGCACCCTGCCGCGCCTGGCCGCCGTGCTGCTGGCCTGCGGCCTGCTGACGGCCTGCGGCAAGACAATGGACAACAGCGTCGCCCCGACCGAGCTCGGCAAGGACACCTATTGCGCCCTCGACGGCATGCTGCTCGGCGACTATCCCGGGCCCAAGGCGCAGATCCACTACGCCGGCCAGCCGGAGCCGGAGTTCTTCTGCGACACGATGGAGATGTTCTCGATCTATCTGAAGCCGGAACAGGCCCGCAAGGTGGCAGCGATCTACGTGCAGGATCTGGACAAGACGACTTGGGAGGAACCGAAGGGCGCCTGGATCGACGCCAAGACGGCCTTCTACGTGGTGGGCTCCAAGAAGCGCGCCGCGATGGGCCCGACGCTGCCTTCCTTCGGCACCCGCGAGGGGGCGCAGAAGTTTGCCGCCGCCGAGGGCGGCAAGGTGCTCGCATTCTCCGAGGTCACCCCCGAAATGGCCCGCCTGGATGGCGGCGCGTTGCACGATCAAAGGATGTAGGCCGATGGACAATTTCTACGACAAGATTCCCGCCGAGCGGGCCCTGGAGATTCAGCGCGTGTCGCGCCTGATGTACGAAGTGCGCGCCGCCCGCGACAACATGCTGGCGCGCCTGGGGGCCGCCGATGCCGAGCAGGCGCTGGCCTGCATCGTGGACGGTGCGCTGCCGGAGCATCCGGGCTATGAACACTACCTTTCGGTACGCATCCTCAACGGGCTGCACAACCAGGTGCGCGCCGAGCTGGCCGCCCTCGTCAAGGAGGCCCAGGAACAATGAACCTGCATCTGGAACTCGCCGCCCGCGTGGAAGAGGACTTCGGCGCCCATCTGGAATCGCCGCCGGAGATCAAGCTGGATGCGCTGATCCTGCGCCTGGACAACGGCGTGGTGATGGAGGCGCGCATCGCCGCCCCCGACGCCTATGCCATCGCGTGGGCCTGGGGCGAGGCGGAACTGCGCATCGACACCGCGCCGGTGCACCAGGATCTGGCCACCTGGCCGAACCATATGCATGGTGCCGACGGCACTCTGCAGCACGATCCGCTGACCGTTTGCGGCGCGGCCCCGTGGGACAATCTGCGCGCGGTGCTCGATGCGGTGCTCGCCGATCCGCTGCTCGAACGCCGGCCCGCCGCCTAAGCCCCAGGAGCTGATACATGATTTCCCGCTTGTTCCCTGCCCGCCTCGCCGCGCCGCTGCTGGCGCTGGCCCTGTCTATACCGGCCTTCGCCGTCGATCTCGCCGCCCAGGCGATCCCGCGCGCTGCACGCTGCCCGGTGTGCGGCATGTATCCGGCGCGCACGCCCCAGTGGGCGGCGCAGATCGTCTTCAACGACCAGAGCGCCAGCCATTTCGATTCGCCGGTGGATCTGTTCCGCTTTCTCAACAACATGGTGTTGTTCGACAAGCAGCACAAGCCGGCGGACATCGGCGCGATCTACGTGGCGGATTACGAGCGCAAGACGCCGGTGGATGCGAAGAAGGCTTTCTTCGTGCTCGGCTCGAAGGCCACCGGCCCGATGAACGATCCCAACCTGCCGGCCTTCGCCAGCCGTGAAGCGGCGGACGCCTTCGCCAAGGCCCAGGGCGGCAAGGTGCTGATCTTCGGCGAGGTGACGCGGGACGTGATCAAGAGCCTCAACAGCGGCGGCCACCACCACTAAGCAGCGCCGCCCGCCGCTGGCTTACAGCAGATATTGCTCGATGCGGCTCACCGGCGCGTTGCGCAGCAGGTAGAGCTGGGGATTGACGCGCTCCGCCGACTTGCCGTTGAGGGTGACCGGCACCGGCTCCCGGTCGAGGATGCACAGGCGGCGGCTGACGCAGTCGGCCCGCCACGGGGGCAGCGCGGTCTTGCCGCGCTCTTCCACCGCGATACGGGTGAGCTGGAACTGGTCGGTGGGTTTCTCCTTGTCCACGCGGGCCCGGATGGCGTCACGCGCCTTGTCCAGGCTGCCTTGCTGCACGCACAGGTCGTACAGAGCAGCGAGGCAGCGCACGTTGTCGATGCGGATCGGGTTGAGGCCGTGCAGCCACGACAGTGCGGCGATGAGCTTGCGACCATACACGTCGTAGGCGTATTGCAGGGTCTCGGTGTAGAACGCCGGGACGCGGCCCACCGCCTGCAGCGCGGCCTTCCAGGCCGGATCGAAGTCGGTCTTGCGCCCGCCGCGGGACAGGGCATCGGCCCAGGCCACCTGCTTGGCCAGGCTGGGCAGCTTGAGCATGGCCTGCCACTCCGGCCACAGGGGGCCGAAACAGGCCTTGAGGGCCGCCTCGTCGCGCACCGCGAAGCGCTTGAAGAGTTCCTGCAGCGTGCCGGTCTTGAGATTGACCTGCAGTGGCCCGAAGGACAGGCCGGCACCGTCGAAATTGCCGGTGACCTGCTGGAAGGGGTCGCCGCTGGTCTCGAAGGCAGCGGTGACGCGCAAGGCGTTGGCGATGGCGAGTTCAGGCCGCACCGCCGGCAACGCGGCGGGATCGGGCATTTCCAGATAAACCAGCTTGCCTTCCTGCTCGACGCGCTGGAAGTGCCCTTCCTGCGCAAGGCGGGAAGCAGACTTGGCGAGTTCTTCGGGCTTGGCGCAGGTCACCCACACGAAGCGCCCCTCCAGGCCCGCGCCGTGGCCATCCACCGGCTGCACCGAGGCGATTTTAAGCGGCATGCCGATGGCGTCGCGCAGGACCTGCACGGAGCCGACCAGCTCCCGATGGATATGCACGCTGCCGTCCGGCCGGGCGTACTCGCGCAGCTGGAAGCTCGGCGTCACGCTGCCCGCCGCCGGGCCGCCCACCAGGAAATCGTTCTCGTATTTGAATCGTGTCGCCATCTCGCCCTCGTCCGATTGGTGCCGGCGCGCTAGGCCGGCGTCATCCAAAGTTAGACGAGACGCATCGAAGTGCCAAGAAATATGCAGTTCGTTTGGTGGGATGGGCGAATGGATTCGCTCCTGCAGGGGAAAGCGGGTTCGATGCGTTGGGGCGACTTCTTGCGCCCTTGCCACCTGTTGCTACGGCGTTTCATTCGAATGCACGACCCGAAAGCGGCGCCCATCCCAGTACAGCAGGATGTCGATGCCCGCCTCACTACCGAGCAGGATGCCATCGCCTCGCCAGCGCGGGGCAAAGGTGCGCCAAGACTCGGCCTGGGGCGCATCCTGGGGCAGGATCTGCAGCGGTGGGGGGCCCTCGTTCCAGATCGGGGTGGAGAAGAAACGGCGGTTCTGGATCAGCGTGCAGGCGTCGCGGCGATCCAGCACCAGCATGAAGGGCACGCCGGCGTTACGACGCAAGCGCGCGTTCCACGGGTCCCAGGCCAGCGCGGGGATGGCGGCCCGCGACTGGCGGCGCACCCACAGGCGGTCGGCCGTGCCGTCGCCGTCAAAATCACCGTGCAATACACTTGCACCGGCAGGAGGGCCTGCCTGGCAGGGTGTGGCGGCGTGGCTTGGAACGGAGAGTGTCAACAAGGCGGCCAGGCCGCCGTACAGGAGCGTTCGATAATTCATGCCTTGGGCAGGTGCAGCTTCCATCTGTCGAGATAGGGGGTCGGATCGATGAGATCGGCGCGTCGCAGGAAGGGTACGCCATCTGCACGCCGGGCGGACTCATCCTCGGCCACGGTCAGGCGGCCACTGGCGGTGCCGGCATACATTTCCAGGTGCAGCATGGCGCTCGGCACACTGATGCCGACCAGACGCCCCACCTTGGCGATGAACTGGCCTGCGATCACCCGGTCGCCCTTGCGCAGCGGCGAGCCGGGCTGGATTTCGCCATAGCGGATCAGGAAATCCCCGTGGTCGATCTCCAGCGCATCGGTTTCCGCATAGAAGGGGTAGGGATCGCGGAGCACCACGCCGGCACGGACGGCATGGATGCTCGTGCCGATGGACGCGTAAAGGTCGCAGCCGGCATGGGCCCGGGCTCCACTGCTGCGGTTCGACCCGTAGGCCCGCGGCGCCTGGGTCCAGTCTGTTCTGGGCAGGGTCGCCAACGGAAAGCACTCTTCGCCTGTTGCAGGCCTACCGCCATCGACATTGCCGGCGGCCATCAGCAAGTGCTGCCAGTCCTGGCTCTGCACGGCGATCAGGCCGCTGGGCGCCAGACCGGACAGGATCTGGAAAGCCTTGATCGCCGCCACCGTGGCGGACTCCTTCGGCGGCCGGGCAATGCCCCCGTCGATGCCCTGGGGGTCGACCACCGGCCTGGCCAGTCGCCTGGCCGCCTCGGTCAGCAAGGTCTGAACGGTGATCACATCGGCCTTCTGGTTGTGGGCGCCGCGCTCCCACGCCCCCACTGACGCACTGATATCCATGAAGCTCTCCTCGCGGGCCGCGCAGCCGGCATGCACCATGCCTTCGCCACAGCCCGAGTACTCAGCATAGTCTGCCACGCGCGGCTGTCATCCCTGCCGGCCTCCCCGCCGTCTTGGCCGGGCCCGAAAAAAAAGCCACGACATAGCGTGGCTCTTTTTTGCGAAACGCGAAACCCGATCAGAGGTTCTCGAGGCGCAGGCGGATCACCTTGCCGGTCACGGAGTCGAGGCTCTCGATCTTGGCGATGGCGGTGTCCACGTTCTTCTCGATGGTCAGGTGGGTCAGGATGATGATGTCGGTCTGGGACTCGCCCTCTTCCGGCTCACGCTGCAGCATGGCGTCGATGGAGATCGACTGGTCGGCCAGGATGCGGGTGATGTCGGCCAGCACGCCCGGCTTGTCGAGCACGCGCAGGCGCAGGTAGTAGCTGGTCTCGACTTCCTCGATCGGCAGCACCGGCACGTCGGTGATCTGGTCCGGCTGGAAGGCCAGGTGCGGCACGCGGTGTTCCGGATCGGCGGTGTGCAGGCGGGTGACGTCCACCAGATCGGCGATCACGGCGCTGGCGGTCGGCTCGGCACCGGCGCCCTTGCCGTAGTACAGCGTGGCGCCGACGGCGTCGCCCTGCACCAGCACGGCGTTCATGGCGCCTTCCACGTTGGCGATCAGGCGCTTCTCGGGGATCAGCGTCGGATGCACGCGCAGCTCGATGCCCTGCGGACGGCGGCGGGCGATGCCCAGCAGCTTGATGCGGTAGCCGAGTTGCTCGGCGTACTTGATGTCGGCCGCTTCGAGTTTGGTAATGCCTTCCACGTAGGCCTTGTCGAACTGGACCGGCACGCCGAAGGCGATGGAGGCCATCAGGGTCGCCTTGTGGGCAGCATCGACGCCTTCGATGTCGAAGGTGGGATCGGCTTCGGCGTAGCCGAGGCGCTGGGCTTCCTTGAGCACGTCGGCGAAGGGCAGGCCCTTGTCGCGCATCTCGGACAGGATGAAATTGGTGGTGCCGTTGATGATGCCGGCCAGCCACTGGATGCGGTTGGCGGAGAGGCCTTCACGCAGCGCCTTGATGATGGGGATGCCACCGGCAACGGCGGCTTCGAACGCAACCATCACGCCCTTCTTCTGGGCGGCGGCAAAGATCTCGTTGCCATGCACGGCCAGCAGCGCCTTGTTGGCGGTGACCACGTGCTTGCCGTTCTCGATGGCCTTCAGCACCAGTTCCTTGGCGATGCCGTAACCGCCGATCAGCTCGACGACGATGTCGACCTCGGGGTCGGTGACCACCGAGAAGGCGTCATCGGTGAGGCGCACGCCGGCGCCGGCCACGCTCTTCGCCAGTTCCAGGTTCTTGTCGGCCACCGCGGTAATGCGGATCGGCCGGCCGGCACGGCGGGTAATTTCTTCTTCGTTGCGCTTGAGAACGGTAAAGGTGCCACCGCCTACGGTGCCGATGCCCAGGAGGCCAACATTGATGGGTTTCATGTGTCTGGTGAAGGTAAGGGTCTAGGGTTGAGAGTCTGGGAAAAGGAAGGGTTGGGAGTGCATGTTTGGCGGCTCGGCCCCCTTCCCTCTCCCGGCATCAGGTGCCGTGCCGCTTGCGGTAGCTTTCCAGGAAGCGGGCGATGCGGGCGATGGCCAGTCTGAGATCTTCCTCATGGGGAAGGAAGACCAGCCGGAAATGGTCGGGGTTCGGCCAGTTGAAACCAGTGCCCTGCACCAGCAGCACGCGTTCGGCCTCCAGCAGTTCGGCGATGAACTGCTGGTCGTCCTCGATCGGGTAGATCTTGGGGTCGAGGCGCGGGAACATGTACAGCGTGGCCTTCGGCTTGACGCAGCTGACGCCCGGGATGGCGGTGATCAGCTCGTGGGCCAGGTCGCGCTGGCGACGCATGCGGCCGCCGGGAGCCACCAGGTCTTCGATGCTCTGGTAGCCGCCGAGGGCGGTCTGGATGGCATGCTGGCCGGGCACATTGGCACACAGGCGCATCGAGGCCAGCATGTTGAGGCCCTCGATGTAGTCGGCCGCCGGACGCTTGTCGCCAGACACCACCAGCCAGCCGGCACGGTAGCCGCAGGAACGGTAGTTCTTGGACAGGCCGTTGAAGGTAACGGTCAGCACGTCTTCCGACAGGGAGGCGATGGAGGTGTGCTCGATGCCGTCGTACAGCACCTTGTCGTAGACCTCGTCGGCGTAGATGATCAGGCCGTGCTCGCGGGCGATCTGGACGATGGCCTTCAGCGTTTCGTCCGGATAGACGGCACCGGTCGGGTTGTTCGGGTTGATCAGGACGATGGCGCGGGTGTGCGGGGTGATCTTGGCGCGGATGTCGGCCAGATCGGGCAGCCACTCGTTGGCTTCGTCGCACATGTAGTGGATCGGCGTGCCGCCGGACAGGCTCACGGCGGCGGTCCACAGCGGATAGTCGGGGGCCGGAACGAGCACTTCGTCGCCGCTGTTGAGCAGCGCGTTCATGGCCATCACGATCAGTTCGGAAACGCCATTGCCGACGTAGATGTCTTCCAGCGTCACGCCCTTGATGCGCTTCTGCTGGGTGTAATGCATGATCGCCTTGCGGGCCGAGAAGATCCCCTTGGAGTCCGAGTAGCCTGCGGCGTTGGGCAGGTTGCGGATCATGTCGAGCTGGATTTCTTCGGGGGAATCGAAGCCGAACGCGGCCAGGTTGCCGATGTTCAGCTTGATGATCTTGTGGCCCTCGTCCTCCATCTGCTTCGCCTTTTGCAGCACGGGGCCGCGGATGTCGTAACAGACGTTGGCGAGCTTGTCGGACTTGCGGATTGGTTGCACGGCGGTTTCCGTTTCCTTACTGATGAGAGCGGATTGCCCGGTGGCAACACGCAATTTGGCTTGGCGGCTCATGGTCATGGCCCCGTCAGGGACGATCGGTGATGAAACCCGGTCGGGTGCCCGGCGACGCAAAGCTATAATGTTACCCAAGCCACCCGGACCGGGCAAATCCGCGTCCAATCAATCAGTAAGAGTGCCCACCGCAGAGAAGCCGCCCATGAAACTCCACCTCGACAAGAGCACGCAATACAACACCATTGCCCGCTACGACGCCCGCCACGTACAGATTGACGACACCCGCTATGAATCCAGCCTGATCGTGATGCCCCAGCGCATCGAAGCCGACTGGCACGCCGGCGGTTTCGATGCGCTCGACGAAGCCGCCTTCCAGCGCCTGGCGGCGCTGGGCTGCGAGATCCTGATCCTCGGCACCGGCATGAAGCAGCGCTTTCCGCAACCGCGCCTGATGCGTGCGCTGATCGACGCCCGCATCGGGCTGGAAGTGATGGATCTGGGCTCCGCCTGCCGGACCTACAACATCCTGGTAGCGGAACATCGTAACGTGGCCGCGGCGCTTCTGTTCGATCCGGAGTGAATACCCTTCATATGCCTGGATGCATTGCCAGGCCTGCGTCTTGGGATTAGGCTGATGCCGGAATACCCCCTTTTCCGGAGAAACCATGCTCGACCAGGACGCCCCTGATTTCAGCCTGCCAGCCACTGGTGGGCAGACGCTCACCCTTTCCGCCCTGAAGGGCAACAAGGTGGTGCTGTATTTCTACCCGAAGGACAGCACCCCCGGCTGCACCACCGAGAGCCAGCAGTTCCGCGACCTGCATCCCGAGTTCCTGGCCGCCGGCGCCGTCGTGCTCGGTCTCTCGCGGGACGGCCTCAAGTCCCACGACAACTTCCGCGCCAAGCAGGCCCTGCCCTTCGACCTGGTCTCCGATCCGGACGAGACCGCCTGTACGCTGTTCGGTGTCATGAAGCTGAAAAACATGTACGGCAAACAGGTACGTGGCATCGAGCGCAGCACCTTCGTCATCGATGCCGCCGGCGTGCTGCGCCGCGAGTGGCGTGGCGTCAAGGTCCCCGGCCACGCCCAGGAGGTGCTCGACTACGTGAAGACCTTGTAAGGCAGGACTGCTCCATCCCCTTCCACGACCGACGAGAAGACCGACATCATGGCTACCCGACGCCCTGCGAAGTCCAAGACCCCCGCTACCAAGCTTTTCGTCCTCGACACCAACGTGTTGATGCACGACCCGACGAGCCTGTACCGCTTCGAGGAGCACGACATCTTCGTGCCGATGATGACCCTCGAGGAACTCGACTCCAACAAGAAGGGCATGTCGGAAGTCGCCCGCAACGCCCGCCAGGCCAGCCGCACCCTCGACGAGATCGTGCAGAGCTGCCCGGAGGGCATCGAAGCCGGCATCAGCCTTGTCGGCCCTTCCAGCGAGCTGGCCAGCGGCCGCCTGTTCCTGCAGACGGAAGCCATCAACAGCCAGCTGCCAGCCGCGCTGCCCACCGCGAAGGGTGACAATCAGATCCTCGCGGTGGTGATGCACCTGTTCGAGAAGTTCGACCGGAAGCGCTCGGTGATCCTCGTCTCGAAGGACATCAACATGCGCATCAAGGCCCGCGCGCTGGGCCTGGAGGCGCAGGACTACTTCAACGACAAGGTCCTCGAAGACACCGACCTGCTGTACACCGGCACCAAGGAGATCGACACCGCCTTCTGGGACGCCAACGGCAAGGACATGGAGTCGTGGAAGCAGGAGGGGCGGACTTACTACAAGATCAAGGGTCCGGACGCGCCGGACATGCTGATCAACGAGTTCGTCTTCCAGGAAGGCGAGCAGCCGCTGCAGGCATGGGTCAAGGAGAAGGCCGGCAAGACGGTCACCCTCGAGACCCTCATCGACTTCTCCCACCAGAAGAACAACGTGTGGGGCATAACCGCCCGCAACCGGGAGCAGAACTTCGCCCTCAACCTGCTGATGAACCCGGAGATCGACTTCGTCACCCTGCTCGGCCAGGCCGGCACGGGCAAGACGCTGCTGACGCTGGCCGCCAGCCTGACCCAGGTGCTGGAGACCAAGCGCTACTCCGAAATCATCATGACCCGCGTCACCGTGCCGGTGGGCGAGGACATCGGCTTCCTGCCGGGCACCGAGGAAGAGAAGATGGCCCCGTGGATGGGAGCCCTGGAAGACAACCTGGACGTGCTCAACGGCACCACCGGCGAGGGCGGCGAATGGGGCCGCGCGGCCACCCGCGACCTGATCCGCAGCCGCATCAAGATCAAGTCCCTCAACTTCATGCGCGGGCGCACCTTCATCAACAAGTTCCTGATCATCGACGAGGCGCAGAACCTGACGCCGAAGCAGATGAAGACCCTCATCACCCGTGCCGGCCCCGGCACCAAGGTGGTGTGCCTGGGCAACATCGCGCAGATCGACACGCCCTACCTCACCGAGGGTTCGTCGGGCCTGACCTACGTGGTGGACCGTTTCAAGGGCTGGCCGCACTCCGGCCACATCACGTTGCAGCGCGGCGAACGCTCGCGGCTTGCGGACCACGCGGCGGAAGTCTTATAAGTACGCAGCACGCGGGATGGGCTGCTTGCTCCAGCGCATTCCGCGCCCCCCAGCGGGGGCTTCCACAACAATAACGCGGACCCGGCCACCGGGAGAAAAATCCGATGAACGAGACAACACAAGACATTTCCCCCACCCCCCGCCTGACGGGGATCACGGTTCTCGCCGCGGAGGACGACGAGATCAACCAGATCGTGCTGGATGACGTCCTGAGCTACGAGGGTGCCCGCGTGGAAATCGTCGGTAACGGACGCACCGCTGTCGAACGCATCACCACCGCGGCTCCCGATGCCTTCCAGCTGGTGCTGATGGACATCCAGATGCCCGAGATGGACGGCTACGAAGCGGCACGGCGCATCCACGCCCATGCACCGGCACTGCCGATCATCGGCCAGACAGCCAATTCGGGCGCCGACGAACTGGCGCGCTGCCGAGCCTCCGGCATGGCGGCGCAGATCAGCAAGCCCATCGACCCCGAAGCCCTGGTCACCCTGATCCGCCGACACACCGTGGAACGGTCGGCCGGCACGATCGACTGGCAGGCCCTGGAGGCCCGTTTTCCGGGCAAGGCCGATTTCATCCGCCGTCTGCTCGGCGTGTTCATCCAGAGCCAGACCCCGACGGTGGCGACGCTGCGGGCCACGGCAGCCTGTGGCGACATTGGGGCGATCGCGCCCATCGCCCATCCGCTCAAAAGCTCGTCCGGCAATATCATGGCCAACGCCTTGATGGCCCTGGCCCTGCGCACCGAACAGGCCTCTCGCCAATCCCTGCCCGAGGCGCTGACGCTCGCTGAAGAACTGGCCACCGCCCTCGAGGCGACCCTGGCCGAAGTCTCCCGCCACCTGGAAGCCTGACCGTAAGGGCGAATTCATTCGCCCTTACGGGGATATGATCAGCCCGCCTTGCTGAGCGGCACCCTCCTGCAGGCTGCGGGCGACACCGGCCAGGGTGGCCGCATCCAGCGTGGCGACCGACAACACGCCAGCCTGCTCGGCCCGCCGGTACAGACCCGCGCCACCACGCCGGTAGGCCGGGTCGTAGTGATCGACGATCAGTTGCTCAGCCAGCGGCTGCCATTCAGCGGCCGTCACCATCGCCTGCCATTCGCCGACCCGTTTGTGCCCATGCTGACCGATCAGGCGCTCCAGCTTGGCGTTGAAATCGGCCGGATCGGCAATCAGGCTGGCATAGCGGTCCAGTAGATGCGCCACCCGCGCCGGCAACGCGGCGTCGATGCGCAGGCAGTCGCCATCACGCAGGCGCTCGAAGAGTTCTACGGGCAGATGCAGACGACCGATGCGCCGGCTCTCCGACTCGGCCCACACCGGCCGCGCCGGATCGAACGTCCGCAACTGCGCCCACAGGGCCGTTTCAAATGCCTTCTGGCACGGCTGCTGGCTGTTCGGCTCGGCCCCGAGCACCGAGCCCTTGTGGTTGGCCAGCGCCTCAAGATCCAGGACCTGCTCGCCGGCCGCCGCCAGCGCCTCCAGCAGCGCCGTCTTGCCGCTGCCCGTCGGACCGCACAAGATGCGAAAACCCAGGCTCGCGGGAAGCCTCGCGAGATCCTCCAGCACGCGCACACGGAAACTCTTGTAGCCCCCCTCGAGCCGCCGCGCGCCCCAGCCGACCTGCCCGAGCACCAGCGTCATCGCACCGCTGCGCTGGCCGCCGCGCCAGCAGTAAATCAGAGGTTTCCAGCCCTTCGGCTTATTGAGAAAATGCGTCTCGATGTGCTGCGCGATATTGCGTGACACCAGCGCTGCCCCAATCTTGCGCGCCTCGAAAGGCGACACCTGCTTGTACAGCGTCCCGACCCGGGCACGTTCCTCGTCATCCAGAACCGGACAGTTGATCGCCCCGGGAATATGGTCTTCGGCGTATTCGGCCGGCGAACGGACGTCTATGATTGCGTCGAACTCGTCGAGACGATCGAGGCTGGCAGAAAATGGGGCGGGATGGGACACGATGAAAACGACTGAAATAGACAGGAATCAGAGATGACCGAAGCCCCCCTGCGACTCACCGAATTGTCTCACGGCGGCGGATGCGGCTGCAAAATTGCCCCCGCCGTGCTGACCGAGATGCTCTCCCACATGCCCGCCGCCCAGCCCTTTGCCAACCTGCTTGTGGGGACCGAAACCGCGGACGACGCTGCAGTGTGGCGCCTCAATGACGAACAGGCACTGATCGCCACCACCGACTTCTTCATGCCGATCGTGGACGACCCCTACGACTTCGGACGCATCGCCGCCACCAACGCCCTGTCGGACGTCTATGCGATGGGTGGCACGCCGATCATGGCGCTGGCCATCGTCGGCATGCCGGTGAACAAGCTGCCGCTGGCAGCGATCGGGCGCATCCTCGAAGGCGGCGCGGCGGTCTGCGCCAACGCGGGCATCCCGGTGGCAGGCGGCCACAGCATCGATTCGCCGGAGCCGATCTACGGCCTGGTGGCCCTCGGCATCGCCCACCCCGACGTGATCAAACGCAACCGCGACGCCCGCGAGGGCGACGTGCTGGTGCTCGGCAAGCCCCTCGGCGTCGGCATCCTCGGCTCGGCGATGAAGAAGGGCGTCCTCGACGCCGACGGCTACGCGCAGATGATCGCCACCACCACCCGCCTCAACAAGGTCGGTCCGGCGCTGGCCAAGCTGCCGGACGTGCATGCACTGACCGACGTCACCGGATTTGGACTGCTCGGCCACCTGCTCGAGGTGTGCCGCGGTGCGGGCCTCGGCGCAACGGTGGAAGCCAGCGCCCTGCCCGTCATGCCGGCGGCAATTCCGTTTGCGCAGCAGGGCATCGGCCCCGGCGCGATCGCCCGCAACCTGGCCAGCTGTGGCGACGACGTGCAATTTGCCGACGGGGTCGAGGAATGGCAGCGCAGCGTGCTGGCCGACGCCCAGACCAGCGGCGGCCTGCTGGTGGCGTGCTCCCCCGACACCGTCGACACGGTACTCGCCACCTTCCGCAACGGCGGCTTCTCCGATGCGGCGGTGATCGGTCGCATGCATGCCGGCGCGGCCAAGGTTCAGGTGGAGAAGTAAGCGGGAGCGCCACGCCGGGGTCGGGGTCACCGCATCACGGGGCGGTGGCCAATGCTTTCACGCACTTGGCCATGAAAGAAGCTCGCGCGGGGTGCACATGCTATCCAGCGCCTGGAACCCGGCGGCAAGACGTGCCACCAGTCGGGCCTGGTTGGCCGGCAGGTGGTCGATCACCGGCCACTGCAGGTCGGCCAGGTCCTGCGTAGCCTCCCACTTTCCGAAGGCCTCCTGCACCTTGGTCTCGCCGGTGACGGCCTGGGGATACTGGCCGTGCCGGGTTTGTCTGCCGAATGTGCCGGCCATCAGCTGGGCACGCCTTTGCCTGCCACGCTGCCGGCTGGCTGCAGGATCTGCCCTGCCGTCCGTTGCGGCAGACGCCCGTTGAGCACGGCGTACGCCAGCAGACCGATCAGCAGCCCCCAGAACGCACCGCCGATACCGAACATCGTGATGTTGGCGGCCGCGGCCAGAAAAGTGATCAGCGCAGCCTCTCGCACCTTCGCATCCGCCATGGCGCTGGCGAGGCTGCCGCCAATGGTGCCCAGCAGTGCCAACCCCGCCAGGGTGGTGATGAAGGTGGCGGGGAAAGCCATGAAGAGCGCGGCCAGCGTGACCCCGAACACCCCGACGAGGATGTAGAACACACCGGCAGCGATGCCGGCGATCCAGCGCTTGGATGGCTCGTCATGCGCCTCCCTGCCGGTACAGATCGCTGCCGTGATCGCGGCTATGTTGAAGGCATGCGAACCGAACGGCGCCATCAGCAGCGACCCCAGCCCGGTGACCGTGACAATGGGGTTGGCGCTGGTCTTGAAGCCGTCGTTGCGCAACACCAGCATGCCGGGCATGTATTGACCGGTCAGCGTGATCAGGAACAGCGGCAAGGCGACGCTCAGCAGCGCATTGAGCGAAAACACCGGCATGGTGAGGACGGGGGTCGCGAGCTTCAGCTCCAGCCCGGAAAGCTCGACCCGGTTCTGTACGAGCAGGAAGGCCAGCCCGAGCACCAGGATGCCCACCACCGCATACCGCGCAGTGAAGCGCTTGAGCACCACGTAGGTAGCGATCAGCAATCCGGCCAGCACGGGGTCGATGCTCATACCGCCGAATGCCTTTACACCGAACTGCAGCAGGATGCCGGCCAACAGGCCAGCAGCCACGCCCGGCGGGATCAAGCGGATCACCCTCTCGAAACAGCCCGACAGCCCGAGCGCCACGAAGGCCGCCGCCGAGATCAGGTACGCGCCCACCGCTTCAGCGTGGGACGTGGTGGCCAAGGCCGTGACGAGAAAAGCGGCGGCCGGTGTGGACCAGGCCGTGATGATCGGTTCCCGGAACATCCAGCTCAGGATGATCCCCGTCACGCCCACACCGATCGAAATCGACCACACCCACGAAGCCGTCAGCTCCGGGCTGAGGCCGGCCACCTTGGCGGCCTGGAATACAAGGATGAAGGTGCCGCCATAGTTGACGATGACCGATATCAAACCGGCGACGATGGGGTGGGCGAGATCGTTCCAACGAACTGAGGAAGGGGGGCTGGCGGATGACATGGTCTGTATGCAACTCCTGGAGACGGTGTGATTGACCTGAGGAATGACATCTTTATATCCTCGGAATGGCTTGGAATTCCCCACCAATTTTCCTGACAGATACAGACCAATTGTTCAAACATGCCCAACTCGAATCCGTCAAAGCCTGGATCGGCGACCCGGCGCATGGCGCCCTGTCCTTGCATGCGCGTATCCAGCGGGCCGTCCGGCAACTGATTCTCGACGGCGCACTCGATGTGGGCAGGCCATTGCCCGCATCGCGCGCGCTGGCCCTCTCTCTGGGGGTCTCCCGCGATACGGTTGAGACGGCGTACAGCCAGCTGCATGCGGAAGGCTTCATCGAGCGACGCGTGGGCAGCGGCAGCTTCGTATCGGAACGGGCGCGGCGCCTGACAAGGCACGAAGGAATTGCACGGCAAGCCGGGGCTACCGGGGAAATACCGAATCTGAGCCGGCGCGGCAGCGCCATCCACCAGGGCGGCGGCGTACGCGACTTCCTGGCGCCACGCCCGTTTGCACCCGGCTTGCCGGAGACCCGCAATTTTCCGCTCCAAACCTGGGAGCGTCTGGAGCGGCAGGTACTGAAGGAACATGGCACCCATGCCCTGCTGCACAGTCCGCCGCAGGGCATGGCACCGCTACGGCAAGCCATCGCCGATCATGTCAATCTGGAACGCGGCGCAGGGGCGACGCCCGAACGTGTGCTGGTGCTGACCAGCTCCCAGCAGGCCCTCACCTTGTGCGCCACGGTACTGCTCGATGCCGGCGATCGGATCTTCATCGAAGATCCCGTCTATCACGGTGCGCGCAAGGCCTTCGACGCCGCCGGCCTGGAATGCGTCCCCATACCGCTGGACACCGACGGCATGCGGGTGGAACAGCTGTACGATGCGGAACCATCCGCCAAGGCCGTATTCCTGACCCCTTCGCATCAGTTTCCAAGCGGGGCGACGCTGGCGCTGGATAGACGGCTGGCCATCATCGACTGGGCTTACAAACAGCAAGCCTGGATCATCGAGGACGACTACGACAGCGAGTTCCACTATGCCGGCAAGCCCAAGGCCTGCGTGCAGGGGCTGGACCCGCACGAGCGGACGGTCTACATCGGCACCTTCACCAAATCGCTGTTTCCCGGCCTGCGCATCGGCTACATGGTCCTGCCGCCACAGCTCGTGGGACCGATGACGGTGGCGCGCACCCTGCTGGATGGACACAGCGCGCCGATCCCGCAGCTCACCCTGGCGCGCTTCATGGAGGGCGGACATTTCGGCGCGCATGTGCGCACCATGCGCGCCGTTTATGCCGAACGACGCAACGTGCTGGCGCGGCTGGTCAGCACGCACCTGGCCGACTTCCTGAAGGCGCGGGTGCCGGCCGGGGGGATGCAGATGCCGTGCATCCTCATCCGCGACATTCCCGAGCAGGAAGCTGTCGAAGCCGCCCGTCGGGCCGGTATCGACCTGCTGGGCCTGAGCACATTGTATGCGTCCGGCAATCGTGAAGCCGGCTTCCTCATGGGCTTCGCCGCCCATGCGCCGAACGAGCTGGAGATTGCGGTCGGAAAACTGGCGGACGTGCTGCGTGCGCTGGATCGCAGGTAGGCACAAAAAAACCAACGCCGCATTCCGCGGGGAGAGGGACGCGGAATGCGGGCTGGCCTTGGGGGAGATGCAGGCGGTACTACCTGGACTTCGGATCGAAGGGCATTATCGACGGCCGAAGGAGCCGGGAGCGCGGCCTGCGCGCGCTCCGGTTTGGGGTTGATGGTTTACGCGAAAGCCGGTTCCGGCTGCTTGTCGAGCATCGAACCGCTCTGCTCGTAACGCAGGTGCCAGGCAAAGGCTTCCTGCAGCAGGTGCGGGGTGTGGCCGCCGCGCTTGGTGGCGCGCAGGAAGTAGTCGCGCAGCACGTCGCGGTATAGCGGATCGGTACAGTTTTCAATGATCTGGCGGGCCCGCTCGCGGGGCGCCAGGCCACGCAGATCGGCCAGGCCATGCTCGGTGACGATGATGTCGGTGTCGTGCTCGGTGTGATCCACGTGGGACACCATCGGGACGATGCTGGAGATCTTGCCGTCCTTGGCAATCGACTTGGTGACGAACACCGACAGGTGCGCGTTGCGGGCGAAGTCGCCGGAGCCACCGATGCCGTTCATCATGTGCGTGCCGCCCACGTGCGTGGAGTTCACGTTGCCGTAGATGTCGCACTCCAGCGCCGTGTTGATGGTGATCAGGCCCAGGCGGCGGATGACTTCCGGATGGTTGCTGATCTCCTGCGGACGCAGCACCAGGCGCTGCTTGTAGCGCTCGATGTCGCCCAGCACGCGCTCGTAGGCGCCCTTCGACAGGGTGATGCTGGACGCCGACGCGAAGGTCAGACGGCCGTCGTCGAGGAGCTCGACGGTGCTGTCCTGCAGCACTTCGGAGTACATCTTGAGGTCGCGGAACGGAGAATCCAGCATGCCGTGCAGCACCGCGTTGGCGATGGTGCCGATGCCGGCCTGCAGCGGCTGCAGGGACGGCGACAGGCGGCCAGCCTTCACTTCGTGGAACAGGAACTCGTTCAGGTGGCCGGCGATGGCGTTGGTTTCGTTGTCCGGCGGCAGCACGTTGGACGGGCTGTCGGCCTTCTCGGTCAGCACGATGGCGACGATCTTTTCCGGATCGACCGGGATATAGGGCAGACCGATGCGCTGTTCCGGGGAAATCAGCGGGATCGGCAAGCGGTGCGGACGGTAGGTCGGGATGTAGATGTCGTGCAGGCCTTCAAGGCCTTCCGGCATCTTCACGTTGATCTCGACGATGATCTTCTTGGCCAGCACGGCGAAGCTGGCGGAGTTGCCCACCGAAGTGGTCGGCACGATACCGCCGTTCTCGGTGATGGCGGTGGCTTCGACGACGGCGATATCGACCGGCGCGATCTGACCGGAGCGCAGTTGCTCAACGGTCTCGGACAGGTGTTGGTCGATGAAGGCGACTTCGCCGGCGTTGATCTTGCGGCGCAGGGTCGGATCGGACTGGAAGGGAATACGGCGGGCGATGACGTTGGTTTCGGTCAGCACCTTGTCGATATCGTTGCCCAGGGACGCGCCGGTCATCAGGGTGATTTTCAGCGGCTCGCGGGTGGCGCGCTCGGCCAGCGCAAAGGGCACCGCCTTGCAGTCGCCGGCACGGGTGAAGCCGCTCATGCCGACGGTCATGCCGTCCTTGAACAACAGGGCGGCCTCTTCCGGCGACATGATGCGCTCTCGCAGGCGCTGCAGGCGAATACGGTCCATGGACATACTTATTTCTCCGATCCTTCTAATCTTGTTGGGCTCGCCTCGACGGGCAAGTTCACGTTGAAGTATAGAAGTCGGAAATAAGTCATTGGATGACTTAAACTACTTGATACAAGTCGCTTTTTTCATGATCAATGGACCTGCGTGCCCTCCGCTATTTCATCGAGACCGTTCGCCAGAACAGCTTCACGCTGGCGGCCGAAAAACTCCACGTCACCCAGTCCACGGTCAGCAAGATGATCCGTCAGCTGGAGGACGAGATCGGCCAGCCGCTGCTCAGCCGCGAAGGGCGTCAACTGCGCCTCACCGACGTGGGGCGCATCTTGTTCACGCGTGGCCAGGAGGCCCTCGGCGTGATGCAGGAGCTGTCCCGGGAAGTGGCCGACCTGACGGCCCTCACCCGCGGCGAGCTCACGGTAGGCATGCCGCCGATGATCAACCTGCTGTTCTCGCCGGTGGTGAAGGCCTTCTGCGAGCGTTACCCCGGCGTGCGCCTGACCCTTCAGGAAAATGGTGGCCAGGTAATCGAACAACAGGTGGCCAGTGGCGAACTGGAGGTGGGCGTCACCATCCTCCCCGCCGAACCGGCCCTCGAACTGACGAGCCGCCGCTATGGACGCTATCCCATCCTCGTCGTTGGCCCGCGCCAAGTCAGTTGGGCGGGGGAAGCGGCTGTCGGCATCGCAGCCCTGCGCGATGAACCGCTGGTGTTGCTACCGGACGATTTTTCGCTGACCCGCCGCCTGCGCGCCGCTTTCGACGAAGCCCACCTGACGCCACGCATCGCGGCCCAGAGCGGGCAATGGGATTTTCTCGTCGCGATGGCCGCAGCCGGCCTCGGCACGACGCTGCTGCCGGCGCCGCTGCTGGCCCGCCTCAACGTGGGAGACGAACTGGTGGTACGCCCGCTGGCCGACCCCGGCATCGACTGGGACGTGGCACTGATCTGGAAACCCCGTCGCTACCTGTCCCACGCCGCCCGGGCGTGGCTGGCGGTCTGCGAAGAAGTGCTGCTCCCCACCACTCCTTGAGCGGAGAAGTCAGCCCTGCAACACCGTACGCAACCAGCTCTCGATATCCCGGACCTCGTCCAGATTCAGGCTGTGCTCCATCTCATAGCCGTGCCACTGAAGCGGGTAGCCGGCCGATGCCAGCAGATCGCCGGAGCGCTTGCCGAAAGCGTAGGGAATCACCGGGTCGTCGTGACCGTGGGCCATGAAGATCGGGACGTCCCGGTTGGCGGGGCTGGCCTCCGCCTCCAGAGTGTCGGCCAGCGGCACATAGGTGGATAGGGCGAGGATGCCGGCCAGGCGCCGCGGATGACGCAGGCCGGCATGCAGGGCGATGGCCCCGCCTTGGGAGAAGCCGGCCAGCACGATGCGCTCGTCGGGGATGCCTCGGGCGTTCTCGCGGGCGATCAACGCCGCCACCTGGCCGGCCGACTCCAGCACCCCGGCCGGATCTTCCCGCCGTTCCGAAAAATCGGACGAGACGATGTCGTACCAGGCCCGCATCACGTAGCCGCCGTTGATCGTCACCGCCCGTAGCGGCGCATGAGGAAAGACGAAGCGGAGCGGCGGCAGGCGCTCGATGTCGAACGCCTCCACCACCGGCTCGAAGTCGTGCCCATCGGCCCCCAGGCCATGCAGCCAGATCACGGCGTGGGTCGGCTCCGGGGCGGTCAGGAGTTCAACGGCAGGCAAAAGCGGAACGGTCATGGTGTCTCCTTTGGGGGCGAAGCCGATTGTAGCCGGGTCGGGGTAAGGCTCGCAGCAAAGCGGGCTGTCGCCGCCGCATGCACGAAAGTCACGATTTATTGCGCAAGATCATGACTGGGGGACAAGGGCAAGGTAGATTCATGAGCTTGATCCGTGCCTTGCGTACCGCTTATGGTCACTACCGCTCCCGACACCCTGATCCGCACCAATCTCGACTTCCTGCGCCGCCATCCGCCCTTCGACCGGATGGAAGCCGACGCCCTGCATTTCCTGGGAGAGCGCCTGGCCACCGCCTTCTACCCCGCGGATTCGGAAATCCTGATGCCGGAAGACGGCCCGCCCAGCTTCTTCTACATCGTCTATCGGGGCAAGGTGCAGGCGCGCCAGGTGGGTGGTGTCGCCGTCACCGAATACGCCACGCTGACCCTCGGCCCTGGCGAAGGCTTCCCGATCGGCGCCATCTCGGCCGGACGCCCGTCCACCAATGGCTACATCGCGGTGGAAGACAGCTACTGTTTCCAACTGCCGGCTGCCGATTTCCTGCGCCTGCAGGAAATCAGTCCGAGCTTCCAGCTTTTCTGTACACGCTACATCGCCAGCCTGCTCAACCAGTCGCGGGAGCAACTGCAGGTCCAGTTCTCCCAGCGGGCCGCCGAACAGCAGACGATGACGACCCCGCTGTCCAATCTGTTCAAGAAGGCACCGGTTTTCGTCGCCCCCGGGCTCAGCACCCGCACCGCCCTCGAAAAGATGGTGGAAGCCGGCGTCGGCTGCCTGGCCGTAGCCGGCGACGACGACAAGCCGGTCGGTGTGCTGACCCAGAGCGACATCCTGAAGCGCATCGTGCTCCCCGGCTTCGACCTGACCCGGCCGATCGCCGACGTGATGACCGCCCCGCCCCACACGCTGGGCACCAATGCCAGTGCCTACGATGCGGCCCTCGAGATGGCCACCCACGGTGTGCGCCACATCCTGGTGGTCGACGCGGAAAACAAGCTGAAGGGCGTCATCTCCGAGCGCGACCTGTTTGCGCTGCAACGCATCGGCCTGCGCCAGGTCCGTTCCAGCATCGAGAGCGCCGCCAACGTCCAGGCCCTGCAGCAGGCCAGCCAGGACATCCGCCAGCTGGCCCTCAACCTGCTCGCCCAGGGGATCGGTGCCGAGCAGCTGACCCAGTTCATCTCGGCCCTCAACGATGCGCTGACGCGGCGCATCATCGAGCTCAACCTGGACCGCCACGACCTCTACGGCGTGGAGTACGCCTGGCTGGCCTTCGGCTCCGAAGGGCGCCACGAGCAGACCCTGTCCACCGACCAGGACAACGGGATCATCTATGTGCTGCCCGAATGGGCCGACAAGGAACCCCTCAAGCTGCGCCTGCTGGAGTTCGCCCGCGACGTCAATAACGACCTGGCGAGCTGCGGCTTTCCACTGTGCACAGGCAACATCATGGCCAGCAATCCGGACCTGTGCCTCACCATCGACGAATGGCGGGAGCGTTTCGGCAACTGGATCCGCGAACCGCACCCTGAAGCCCTGCTCAACGCCACAATCTTCTTCGACTTCCGCGTACTGCTCGGCGACGAAAAGCTGGCCTACAAGCTGCGCCACTGGTTGCTGTCGATGACCGGCGGCAATCCAGCTTTCCTGAAGGCCATGGCAACCAATGCACTTGATGTATCGCCACCGCTGGGCAAGATCCGCGACTTCGTCACCGACGACGACCCCAGGTACCCGGGCACCATCGACCTGAAAAAATTCGGCGCCCGCCTGTTCGTCGACGCGGCCCGCGTTCTCGCGCTGCGCACCGGCGTCGAGGCCACCAGCACCGTGCAGCGCCTGCGCCAGGGAGGCGGCCGCATCGGCATGCCTGCGGAAGAACTCTCCGCGATGGCCGATGGCTTCCACTTCATCCAGCTGCTGCGCTTGCGCCATCAGCATCTGGATACCGATCACGGTGCACCGGGCGACAACCGGGTGAAGCCGGACGATCTCAACGAGCTGGACCGACGCATCCTCAAGGAAGCCTTCCGCCAGGCCCGCAAGATCCAACTGCGACTCAAGCTGGACTACCAAATATGAGCTGGCTCTCCCGACTCCTGCCCGGTAGCGGACCGGACCTCAGTCCCGAACAACAGGCCAGCCTGGCGGCGATCACGACCCGACCGGCCCCGGACCTGGGGCGCAGCCATTTCGAGACGCGCTACGTGATCATCAATGCGGAAAGCCGGCCGATGGATGGCGGTGGCCAGCGTTTGCTGGGGGTGGGTGCCGTCGCCATCAACCGGGGCTTGTTGCACCCGGCCGAGAGCTTTCGTGCCGAACTGGGCACGGCGCCCGCCGACGCATTGCTGGGCCTGCTGCATTTCGTCGCCAGGGCGCCGCTGGTGGTGTACAACGCCCCCTTCAACCAGGGCATTCTCGAACGGGGTTTCGAGCAGAACCTGGGCAACGTACCAGCGCTGGAATGGCTGGACCTGATGGTGATCATGCCCAGCCTCTACCCCGAGCGGATCGCCGGCCAAGCCCGCATGGACGCCTGGCTGGGCGCCTTCGGCATCGACCGGCTGGACCGCCACGATGCGGTGCTGGAAGCGTTGGCCGTAGCCCAGCTCCACCAGGTGGCACTGGCCCGCGCCAAGGCCCAGGGGCTCACCACTCCGCAGGATCTGCTCGAAAGCCAGACCAGCCGAAAATGGCTGCGCGGGAGCTGAACGGCTATCCCGGCAAAACCAGGGCCTGCCGCCAGCGCTCCTCACACAAGGCCGCAAAGCGCCGGGCCAGCGGTGACGGGCCTTGCGGCAACAGAATGGCCGCTTCAGCGGTCGCATCGCTGTCGTCGAGCGGCTGCACCCGTGCGCCGGCTGGCACCAGGGCGGCCATGCACTCCGGAATCACCGCAATGCCGAAGCCGGCCGCCACCAGGCTGAGCATCGAGGTTTTGCGGGAAATGACATTGCCCATCCGCGGCACGAAGCCCCGCTGCAGACACAGATCCGTCATCCGCCGGGCCAGCCCGCCGCGCTCCCGGTGCACCGCCGACACGAAGGGCACCTCGGCCAGATCAGCGAGCCGAAGGCTCTGCCGGTCGGCAAGGGGATGGGCAGCGGGGATCGCAACGACCAGCCGCTCCCTCGCCAGCGGAACGAACTGCACGGCCGGATCCCGGCGCAGCACCGGCATCCGCGCCACACCGATGTCGGCCCGGCCGGCGGCGATCTCGACCACCTGCACCTCTGACGACACCCGGTCCAGATCCACCCGCGCCGCGGGCGCCGCCTCCGCAAATGCCTGCAGGCTGGCCAGCAGCGGACCGCCGATAGGGATCGAGCTCGAATGCAGCAGCCGCAGCACCCCTGATTCCCCGCGGGCCAGGCAGCGCGCATCCTCCGCGGCTTCGTCGATGGCCTGGGCCACCTCCCCGATACGCTCGCGGAACAGCGCGCCGGCCGGCGTGAGACTCACGCCGCGTGCCTCGCGGACGAACAACGGAAAACCCAGCTCCTCCTCCATCTGCGCGATCTGCCGGCTGAGCGCCGGTTGCGCGACGAAGAGCCCGGCGGCCGCCTGGGAAAGATTGCCGGTTTCGGCAACGGCCAGGAAGTAGCGGATCTGACGCAGGCTAAGCATTCCAGAAAGTCATGGCTGGACGAATAAACTGATATTGGCGTTATACCTTGGCCAATTCCAGAATTCCATGCACGTCGATTCCGCACACAGCGATCATGGAAAACTGGATGCCCACCCTGCTCTTCAGCACCACCGATATTGCCGCCCTGGCAGCAGCCTTTGCGATTCTGGTCATCGCCTACGCAATCTTCGCGCTACTCGGCTTCGGCTCCGCACTCATCGCCAGCACGCCACTGGCCTGGGTGATGCCGGTCAGCCGCATCGTGCCCCTGCTGGCCCTGCTCGACGCCGCGGGCTCGCTGCAGCGGGGCTACCAGGCACGCCACCTGATCGACCGGAGCAGCCTGGGGCGCCTGGTGCCCGGCATGCTGGCCGGCCAGTTGCTCGGAGTGAGCCTGCTGGCCCATCTGCCGCTGGGCATCCTGGCGATGCTGCTCGGCCTTTTCGTGGCCGGCTACGGCTTGCGCGAACTGCGCGGACGTCGCGGGTCTGCCGCGCCGGGGCAAGGTGCTGCCTGGCTGTACGGGGGATTCGGGGGTGTATTGGGCGGGCTGTTCGGCAGCGGCGGCTTCGTCTATGCCACTTACCTGCAGGCCCATCTGCCCCGACGGGAAGCCTATCGGGCCACCCAGGCGGTCATGATCGCCCTGTCCACCGGCTGGCGGATCGCCTTGTGCGTGGCCGCCGGCCTCATCGACGGACGCCTGCTGCTCACCGCGCTGGTGCTGCTGCCGGCCGCCTATCTGGGCATGGCGCTAGGCCGGCATGTGGACAAACGCTTGAGCGGAGCGGGTTTTGCGAGGCTGCTGAACCTGTTCCTGATCGCCTCCGGCCTGGCCTTGATCGGCAAGGGCCTGCAGCAGATTTCGTGAGTGGCAGTTCCCGCGGCGAACACCGCGGGAATTCAGTCAGCCGTAGACCTTGCACATCAGCGGCGAGGCCACGCGGGACATCACACTTACACCTTCAGGAAGTTGTCCCGGTAGTAGCGCAGTTCGGCGATCGACTCGTGAATGTCGGCCAGGGCCTGGTGGGCACCCTTCTTCTCGAGACCCTTGTAGACATCCGGACGCCAGCGGCGGGCCAGTTCCTTGAGGGTGGACACGTCCAGGTTGCGGTAGTGGAACCAGTCTTCCAGCTTGGGCATGTAACGGGCCATGAAGCGGCGATCCTGCCCGATGGAGTTGCCGCACATCGGCGAGGTACGCGACGGGATGTACTGCTTCATGAAGTCCAGGTAGATCGCCTCGGCCTCCGCTTCGCCGATGGTGGACGCCTTGACCCGGTCGATCAGGCCGGAACGGCCGTGGGTATTCTTGTTCCACTCGTCCATACCGTCGAGCACGGCATCCGGCTGATGCACCGCGATGACCGGGCCTTCCGCCACCACGTCGAGATTGCCGTTGGTGACGACCATCGCCATCTCGATGATGCGGTCGCTGTCGGGATTCAGGCCGGTCATTTCCATGTCCAGCCAGATGAGGTGATTCTGGTCCTGTGCCATAATCGGCTCGCTTTTCGGTAAAGGCGCGATTTTACGCACTTGCCGCTTCCCGTCACACCTTCCCGCAGTTTCCTTTCTTAGCCGATGACTTCCAGCAGCTTCACCGCCCTGTTCCTCGTTGCCCTCGGCGCCGGCCTGCTCACCCGCCTGTGGCTGGCTGGCCGCCAGATCCGCCACGTAGCCGCTCATCGGGCGGCGGTTCCAGCAGCCTTTTCGGCGAGCATTGCTCTCGATGCCCATCAGAAAGCCGCCGACTACACGGTGGCCCGGGTCAAACTCGGCATCGTCGACCTGCTGATTTCCGCGGCCCTGCTGCTGGGTCTGACTCTCGGTGGCGGCCTGCAGACCCTGTTCGAACTGAGCGCCGCCGTATTCACGCCCGGTACGCTGCAGCACGGCGTGACCTTCATCGCGGTGGTCGCTTCCGTCTCATGGCTGGTGGACCTGCCGCTCACCGTCTATCGCAGCTTCGGGCTCGAAGCCCGCTTCGGCTTCAACCGGCTGACCCCTGCCCTGTTCGTCGCCGACACGCTGAAGGGCATCGTCCTCTCCGCCGTCATCGGCCTGCCGCTGATCGCCTTCGTGCTGTGGCTGATGGCGGCGATGGGCCCGCTGTGGTGGCTGTACGTGTGGGCCTTCTGGCTTGGCTTCAACCTGCTTGTGCTGCTCGTCTACCCAACCTTCATTGCCCCGCTCTTCAACAAGTTCCAGCCCCTTGAGGACGGCCCCCTGAAAAATCGCATCGAAGGCTTGATGGAACGCTGCGGCTTTCGCTTGTCCGGGCTGTTCGTGATGGACGGCTCCAAGCGCTCCGCCCATGGCAATGCCTACTTCACCGGCTTCGGCGCGGCCAAGCGGATCGTCTTCTTCGATACCCTGCTGGAAAAACTGGCCCCCACGGAAGTAGAAGCAGTGCTGGCCCACGAACTCGGCCACTATCACCACCACCATCTGTGGAAGCGGCTGGCCGTGATCGGAGCCGGCAGCCTGGCTTTTTTTGCGTTGCTCGGCCATCTCGCCGGCCAGGACTGGTTCTTCAACGCCCTGGGCGTGCAGGAGGGCGGCACGGCCGCCACGCTGGTATTGTTCGCGCTGGTATTGCCGGTGTTCACCTTCCCGCTGACCCCGCTGATGAGCATGTGGTCGCGACGCCACGAATTCCAGGCAGATGCCTATGCGGCCAGCCAGGCACCGGCCGGAGAGTTGGTCAGCGCACTGGTCAAACTGTACCGGGACAACGCCTCGACGTTGACCCCCGATCCGCTCTACTCCAGCGTCTATGACTCCCACCCGCCTGCGGCGATCCGCATTGCGCGCCTGCAGGGGGGGCGTGCCCGATGAAGGCCGTCGGCACACTGATGGCCGCCTTCGGGCGGCAGTACGAGGTCCGCTCCGACGACGGTGAAGTTTTCCTGTGCGTACCGCGGGGCAAGAAGAGCCTTTTCGCCTGTGGGGACCGGGTGCAGTACGTTCCGACCGGCCCCGGCCAGGGTGTCATCGAGAAATTGATCGAGCGCAGCAGCCTGCTCTATCGCTCGGATGCCTGGCGCCAGAAGCTGATCGCGGCCAACGCGACCCAGGTCGTGCTGGTGGTGGCAACGGAACCCAGCTTCTCCGACGAGTTCCTGTCGCGTTGCCTGTGCGCGGCGGAAAGCCAGCACCTCAAGACGCTGATCGTGCTGAACAAGACCGACATCGTAGCCAGCCTCGATGCAGCCCGCGCTCAACTGGCGCCCTTCGTCGCGCTGGGCTACCCGGTGCTGGAGTTATCCGCGCTGAGTGACGTGGAGTTGCTGCGCACCCGCCTGGTCGGTGAAACCAGCCTGCTGGTGGGGCAATCCGGCATGGGCAAATCGACGCTCACCAATGCGCTGATCCCCGAGGCACGGGCCGAAACGCGCGAGATATCTGAAGTGCTCGACACCGGCAAGCACACCACCACCTTCGCCCGCCTCTACCCGCTGCCGGAAGGCGGCGGCATCATCGACAGCCCCGGCATGCAGACTTTCGGGCTGGTACACCTAAGCGGAGAGGAGCTCGAGGACAGCTTCCGGGAGTTTCGCCCTTACCGCGGCGAGTGTCGCTTCCGCGACTGCCGCCACGATGCGGAACCGGGATGCGCGCTGCGCGAGGCCGCCGACAGCGGCCGGATCGATCCCCGACGCCTGCGCCAGTTCCTGCAGTTCCGCAACGAATGCGAGCAGGGCCGGCGCATGGCCCAGGGGTGGTAGGTAATACCCGGAGCTAGGCGTCGCCCGTCGGGGCTGCCTCCTTACTGAGCCAGTCCGGATTGGGTAGTTCGTCGAAGGCATGACCGAGGGCTTCGCTCCAGCGATTGCGGATCATCGCGAAATATTCGTTCTTCGCGTCGATGCTGACGTGGGACGAAATCTGCAGTTCGTCGGTCTTGAGAATCGCTAGATCGAGGGGCACGCCCACCGACAGGTTCGAACGGATCGTCGAATCCATGGAAATCAGTGCCAGCTTGGCCGCCTCGTCCAGGCTGGTCTGGCTCTTCACGACGCGATCGATGATGGGCTTGCCGTACTTGGACTCACCGATCTGGAAGTACGGCGTATCCGGCGTGGCCTCGATGAAATTACCGGCCGCATAGACGTGGAACAGGCGCGGCGCTTCCTTGCCGATCTGCCCGCCGAGAATCAATGCAGCAGTGAAATCGATGCCGAAGCTCTGCAGCGCTTCCGCGTCCCGCCGATGTACCTCGCGCAGCGTATCACCCACGTGACGGGCCGCCTCGAACATGTTCGGCACCGACCACAGGTTCTCCCGCCCATCCTGGGCGGCCATCGCCTCCCGCAGCATCGACACCAGCTGCTGCGTGATCGCCAGGTTGCCCGAGCTCATCAGGACCATCACCCGCTCCCCGGGGCGCTGGAAGATGCTCATCTTGCGGAAGGTATTGATGTGATCGACACCCGCATTGGTACGGGAATCCGATAGGAAAACCATACCGGCATCGAGCAACATGCTGACACAATAAGTCATGGGGAAGATCCCAAGAAAAAAGGCGGTCCGGATGACGGACCGCCGGGAATATGAAAGAAGCGTGGAGAGCGCGCGAAAGACTGCCGCGCTTCAGCGACGCAGTTCTTCGAGAATCGACTTGATCTCGGCGCGGATATCACCCAGTTGCCCGCGCAGGCCGGCGGCTTCTTCCACGTCTTCGAGCTTGCGTGCCCCCAGCTCACCGAGCTGGTTGCGCGCACCGGAGATGGTGAAACCATCCCGGTACAACAGTTCGCGAATCCGGCGAATCAGCAGCACCTCGTGATGCTGATAGTAGCGCCGGTTGCCGCCCCGCTTGACCGGCCGCAGCTGGGTGAATTCCTGCTCCCAGTATCGCAGCACATGGGGTTTGACCCCGCACAGGTCACTGACTTCACCGATGGTGAAGTAGCGCTTGGCGGGAATCGGCGGCAATTCGGCTATCGCCGGAACTTCACTTTGCGACATCGCTCAGTTGCTCCACATTGGCCTTGAGCTTCTGGCTGGCGTGAAAAGTCACCACGCGCCGGGCGGTGATGGGGATTTCTTCGCCAGTCTTGGGGTTGCGACCGGGACGCTGAGGCTTCTCGCGAAGCTGGAAGTTGCCGAAGCCGGAGAGCTTGACGCAATCCCCCCGCTCCAGTGCCAGGCGGATCTCCTCGAAGAAGCACTCGACCATGTCCTTGGCCTCACGCTTGTTGAGCCCCACCTGTTCAAAGAGCATATCGGCGAGTTCTGCCTTGGTAAGTGTCATACCCATGATGACTCAGGCCCTCAGCTTCGCACCGAGGTTTTCCTCGGCGTGGCGGGTCAGGGCAGTCATCGCGGCATCCACTTCAGCGTCCTCCAGAGTCCGCTGAGTTTCTTGCATAACTACACGGAAAGCAAGGCTTTTCCGGTTTGGCTCGATACCCTTGCCCTGGTACTGGTCGAACAGTTCGATGCGCTGAACGATGGCCGGCGCGACCTGCTGAAGGCCCTTCAACAGACTTGCCGCCGTCACGTTCTGCTCGACGACCAGCGCCAGATCACGGGTCACCGCCGGGAAGCGGGACAGCTCCTTATAGGCCGGCGTCAGCGTGCCAAGCAGCGCCTCGAGTTCGATCTCGAAAACCACCGGCGCGGTGCCCAGCTCATAGCGCTGTACCCAGATCGGGTGCAGTTCCCCAATGAAGCCGATTTCACGGCCATCAAGCAGCACATGTGCAGAACGGCCGGGATGCAGGGCCGGATGCGAGGCCCGCTCGAACTCGGCGACACGCGGGAACAGCAGGGCTTCCAGGTCCGCCTTGACGTCGTAGAAATCCACGTTGCGGTTGGACTCGCCCCATTGCTCGGCCTTGGCCAGGCCGGCGGCCAGTGCGGCGACGCGCAGCGGCTGGTGGTAGCCCTCCACCGGCTTGCCGGCAGCGTCCTTCGCAAAGCAGCGGCCGATCTCGAAAACGCGGACGCGGTTAGTCTGGCGCTTGCGGTTGGTGACCACGTTGGACACCAGACCACCGATCAGGCTGGAGCGCATCACGCTCATCTGGCTGGCGATCGGGTTGGCCAGGCGGACCGGGTCGGCATTTCCGCTGAAGTCCTTCTCCCAGGCTTCTTCGACGAAGGCGAAGTTGATGACTTCCTGGTACTCACGGCCGGCAATCAGCCGCCGAACAGACATGGTGTCGCGGCGGGCTTCGGGACGCGGCAGCATGCTGATCGGGCCCTTCGGGGCGACGGTCGGGATGTTGTCGTAGCCGTGCAGGCGCGCGATTTCCTCGATGAGGTCTTCCTCGATCTCCAGGTCGAAGCGATAGGACGGCGGCGTCACGACGAAATCCTCGCCGTCACGGGCCACCTGGAGATTCAGGCGGGTGAACATCTCGGCGACGTGGTCCGCCGTCAGCTGAATGCCCAGCACGCGACGCACACGGGCGGCACGCAGGCGGATCGGCGCACGGGCGGGCAGCTTGGCGGCATCGACGACTTCGTTCACCGGACCGGCGGCACCACCGCAGATGTCCAGGATCAGTTGGGTCGCCCGCTCGATGGCCTGGCTGGCCAGCGCGAAGTCGACGCCACGCTCGAAGCGGTAGGACGCATCGGACGAGAAGCCGTAGGCGCGCGCACGTCCGGCGATCGCCTCCGGCGCGAAGAAAGCGCTTTCCAGGAACAGATCGGTAGTTTCCAGGGTGATGCCGCTTTCCTCGCTGCCCATGATGCCGGCCAGCGCCAGCGCGCGGGACTCGTCGGCGATCAGCAGGGTGTCGGCAGCCGGCGTGACGGTCTGGCCGTTGAGCAGCAGCACCTGCTCGCCTGCTTGCGGTAAGCGCACATGGATTGCGCCGTTCAACCTGGCCTCGTCGAAGGCATGCAGCGGCTGGCCCAGTTCGAGCATCACGTAGTTGGTGACGTCCACCAGCGCGCTGATCGAGCGGATGCCGCTGCGGGCCAGGCGCTGCTTCATCCAGTCGGGCGTCGCAGCCTTGGCATCGACACCACGGATGATCCGGCCGGCGTAACGCGGGCAGGCTTCCGGCGCGTCGAGCACGATGGCACGCACGGCGTCGTGTGCGGGCACCACGGGCTCGCTCGCCGGCAGGCTGAGCGGCTTGCCGGTCAGCGCCGCCACTTCACGGGCGATGCCGGTCAGGCTCAGGCAGTCTGCGCGGTTCGGCGTCAGCTTGATGGTGAACAGCGTGTCGTTGAGGTCGAGGTATTCGCGCAGGTCCGTGCCGACGGGCGCATCTTCCGGCAGTACCAGCAGGCCGTTGCTCTCTTCGGAGATACCCAGTTCCTTGGCGGAGCACAGCATGCCGAAGGATTCGACGCCGCGCAGCTTGGCCGCCTTGATGCCAAAGCCGGCCAGGTCGGCGCCAACCAGTGCGCACGGGATCTTGATGCCGGCCGCCGCATTCGGCGCACCGCAGACGATCTGCAGCAATTCGCCCTGCCCCGCATCCACTTTGCAGACGCGCAGTTTGTCGGCGTTCGGATGCTTTTCGGCCTCGACGATCTGCGCGACCACCACCTTGGAAAACTGGGCGGCCACGCCGTCCTGCTCTTCCACTTCCAGCCCCGCCATCGTGAGCAAATGCCCGAGCGCGTCCGAATCAAGGTCCGGACTGACGAAGCTGCGCAACCAGAGTTCTGAGAATTGCATGGCTTACCTGAATTGACCGAGGAAACGAAGATCGCCTTCGAAGAACAGGCGAAGGTCATTGACGCCATACCGCAGCATGGTCAGCCGGTCGGGCCCCATGCCGAAAGCAAAGCCGGTGTAACGCTCGGGGTCGATGCCACCGGAGCGCAATACATTGGGATGCATCATCCCGCAGCCCGCAATCTCCAGCCAACGCCCCTTGAGGGCACCGCTCATGAAGGCCACGTCGATCTCGGCGGACGGCTCGGTGAACGGGAAGAAGGACGGACGGAAACGCACCTGCAGGTCATCGCTTTCGAAGAAGCGGCGCAGGAAATCCGCTACCACGCCCTTCAGGTCGGCAAAGCTCACCGATTCGCCGATCCACAGGCCTTCAACCTGATGGAACATCGGGGAGTGGGTAGCATCGGAGTCGACGCGGTAAACACGGCCCGGCGCGATCACGCGCAGCTCGGGCATGGTATCGCGATCCTTGTAAACCTCGACGTGGGCCTGCATGGCGCGGATCTGGACCGGACTGGTATGGGTGCGCAGCAGCACGCCCTCACCGTTCTCCAGATAGAAGGTGTCGTGCATCGAACGGGCCGGGTGATTGGCCGGGGTGTTCAATGCCGTGAAATTGTAGAAATCGGTCTCGATCTCGGGCCCTTCAGCCACGTCGAAGCCGATGGAGCGGAACAGCTGCTCGACACGCTCCAGCGTACGAACCACAGGGTGGAGACCTCCAAGGCCGGCGCCACGGCCAGGCAGGGTCACATCCAGCGCTTCAGCAGCCAGTTGGGCTTCAAGCGCCGCCTGTTGCAGCGCATCGCGACGTGCGTTGAGCTGCGCTTCGATGGCAGCCTTGGCCTTGTTGATCTCGGCACCGGCCGTCTTGCGCGCTTCCGGATCGAGTTTGCCGAGGCCCTTCAGCAGTTCGGTAAGGGAACCGCCCTTGCCCAGGTAGCGCGCCTTGGCGGCCTCCAGGGCAGCTCCGTCTGCTGCGGCGGCGAAATCGGCGCCCGCTTGCGCGACGAGTTGATCGAGTTGATCCATTTTTCCTGTCTTATCCCGGGTTCAGGACAAAAAAAAGGAGGCCAGGCCTCCTTTTTTCGTGCTGCGCAAGATTACGCAGCGAGCTTGGCCTTGGCTTGTTCGGCGAGCGCCGCAAAAGCGGGCTTGTCGAAAACAGCCAGATCGGCCAGAACCTTACGGTCCACTTCGATGGAGGCCTTCTTCAGACCGTTCATGAAGCGGCTGTAGGTCAGACCAACTTCACGGGCGGCCGCGTTGATACGCGCGATCCACAGAGCACGGAACTGACGCTTGCGTTGACGACGGTCACGGTAAGCGTACTGACCGGCCTTCATCACCGCCTGCTTGGCGATCCGATATACGTTCTTGCGACGGCCGCGATAGCCCTTGGCTTGATCGAGGACTTTCTTGTGACGTGCGCGAGCGGTTACACCGCGTTTAACTCGGGGCATTGCGTTCTCCTAAATCAAGCGTAAGGCAACATTGCGCGGACGGACTTTTCGTCCGAAGCATGCACGGCAGTCATGCCGCGCAGCTGGCGCTTGCTCTTGGTGGTCTTCTTGGTCAGGATGTGGCGCTTGAACGCCTGCGAACGCTTGATGCTGCCGGAAGCGCGGACCTTGAACCGCTTGGCGGCCCCGCTCTTGGTCTTCATCTTGGGCATGAAGTACTCCACTTATGTCATGGCCCCGGGTGGCTTCCGACTTTCGGAAACGCTTCAACAACCCGTCACCACTTGTTGCCGACGGACTATGCTGCCCGCCGTATTCCGGAGCCTCGCGACTCCGGGATTTCTCAGTGCTTCTTTTTCGGCGCGATGACCATGATCATCTGGCGCCCTTCCATCTTCGGCATCTGCTCGACCTGGGCGATTTCGTCCAGGTCAGCCTTGATCCGCTCGAGCTGGCGCATGCCGAACTCTTGGTGGGCCATTTCACGACCACGAAAACGGAGGGTCACCTTGGCCTTGTCACCATCGTTCAGGAACTTGATCAGGTTGCGCAGCTTGATCTGGTAGTCGTTCTCGTCCGTACCCGGACGGAGCTTTACTTCCTTGACCTGGATCTGCTTCTGCTTTTGCTTGGCTTCGTGAGCCCGCTTGGCTTCTTCGTACTTGTACTTGCCGAAGTCCATCAAGCGGCATACGGGCGGCTTGGCCATCGGGGCGATCTCGACAAGATCCACACCAGCCTCTTCAGCCGCTTCCAGTGCAGCACGCAGAGAAACGATGCCGATCTGCTCACCGTCCTCACCCGTCAGGCGCACTTCCGGCACGCTAATTTCACCGTTGATGCGCAGCTTTTTATCCTGAGCGATGGTTCAAATCTCCTATGAAAACAAAAAAATCAGGCCGTGCCGGCAAACGAGGAAACCTCGTGCTGCCAACGCTCAACAACCGAATCAAGGGTCAGTTGGCCGAGGTCTTGATTACCCCGGGCGCGCACGGCCACTACATTTGCCGCTTTTTCCTTATCGCCCACGACAAGGATGTAAGGCAGCTTACGTACGCTATGTTCGCGTATTTTATAAGTAATTTTCTCGTTGCGCAAATCGGCCTCAACGCGGAAGCCGCGCGCGCGCAGGGTTTTCACCACTTCCGACACGTAATCGGCCTGCGCCTCCGAGATATTCAGGACAACGGCCTGCACCGGCGAGAGCCACAGCGGCAAGGCGCCCGCGTGGTTTTCGATGAGGATACCGATGAAGCGCTCGAGCGAACCAAGGATTGCACGATGCAACATCACCGGGCGACGACGGGAGTTATCCTCCGTCACATACTCGGCATCAAGGCGCTCGGGCAACACGAAGTCGAGCTGCATCGTACCGCACTGCCAGGAGCGACCCAACGCATCCTTCACGTGATACTCGATCTTCGGACCGTAGAAAGCGCCCTCACCCGGCAACTCTTCCCACTTATGGCCGGAAGCAGCCAGCGCCTCGCGCAAACCGGTTTCGGCCTTATCCCAGATTTCGTCGCTACCCGCCCGCTTCTCAGGACGCAGGGACAGCTTCACCGCCACATCGGTAAAGCCAAAGTCCTTGTAAACGCGGGACAGCAGTTCGTTGAAGGCGGTCACCTCGGCGACGATCTGATCTTCGGTACAGAAGATATGGGCATCGTCCTGCACAAAGCCACGCACACGCATCAGACCATGCAATGCACCGGAAGGTTCGTTGCGGTGGCAGGAGCCGAACTCGGCGAGACGCAGCGGCAGATCGCGATAGGAATGCAGACCGTGGTTGTAGATCTGCACATGCCCCGGACAGTTCATCGGCTTGATCGCGTAGTCGCGCTTCTCCGACTCGGTCGTGAACATATTGTCCCGATAGTTGTCCCAGTGGCCGGAACGCTCCCAAAGCTGACGATCCATGACCAGCGGCGTCTTGACTTCCTGATAGCCAGCCTCGGTCAACACACGGCGCATGTACTGCTCGATCTGCTGCCACAGCGTCCAGCCATTCGGATGCCAGAACACCATGCCCGGCGCCTCGTCCTGCAGGTGAAACAGGTCGAGCTGCTTGCCCAGACGGCGATGATCCCGCTTCTCGGCCTCTTCCAGCATGTGCAGGTAGGCTTCCTGATCTTCCTTTTTGGCCCAAGCGGTACCGTAGATGCGCTGCAGCATCTCGTTCTTGGAGTCGCCACGCCAATAGGCACCCGCCACCTTCATCAGCTTGAAGACCTTCAGCTTGCCGGTGGATGGCACGTGCGGACCGCGACACAGATCGGTGAAATCACCCTCCCGATACAGGGAGACATCCTGATCTTCCGGGATCGATGCGATGATCTCTGCCTTGTAGTGCTCGCCAATTGACTTGAAATAAGCCACTGCTTCATCCCGCGGCAGGACGCTGCGCTCGACAGGGATGTCACGCTTCGCTAGTTCCTGCATGCGAACCTCGATTTTTTCGAGATCCTCAGGCGTAAAGGGACGCTTATAAGAAAAGTCGTAATAGAAGCCGTTGTCGATCACTGGCCCGATGGTGACCTGAGCCTCGGGGAACAGCTCCTTGACCGCGTAGGCCAGCAGATGGGCGGTCGAGTGACGGATAGTCTCGAGACCATCAGGATCCTTGTCGGTGACGATGGACAGCGACACATCGGATTCGATCAAGAACGAGGTATCGACCAGTTTGCCTTCGATCTTGCCAGCAAGAGCTGCCTTGGCAAGGCCGGTACCAATCGACGCCGCAACCTGGGCTATGGTTACAGGCTGTTCGAAGCTGCGAACAGAACCGTCGGGCAAGGTGATGTTGGGCATGATGGCTCGCTCAAAGGAAAAATCTGGGCAAAAAAAAAGTGCGGCCGAGCCGCACTTTTTTCTCTACCGAAAAACGCCTTACAGCAGACTCGACGATACTTAGTCCAGGACGCTGCAAGTTCGAAACATTGCGTTTTCCTCTTAGGTGTTTGGTAGGCGCGATTGGACTCGAACCAACGACCCCCACCATGTCAAGGTGGTGCTCTAACCAGCTGAGCTACGCGCCTAAGAAGCCCGCATTATAGACGAGCCTCAGAAACTGTCAACACTATTTTTACTCCCCAACGTCCACCTGCGGCCAAGCCTCCAGAAAACGCTGCCAGTGGGGAGCCGCCACCCGCGCGAGAGACTCCCGCACGAAAGCAATCTCTGCTTCGTACTGCGCCTTGTCGAGCGCCCCGCGCATCAACTGAAAGCGCAGGAACACCAGATAGGTGTTAACGACGTCGGTCTCGCAGTAATCACGGATCTCGCCGATCCGCCCCTCGCAATAGCCTTTCCAGACAGCGGAACCATCCATGCCCAGCTTGCCCGGAAAGCCCATCAGCTTGGCCAGATCATCCAGCGGCGCATTGGCCCGAGGCTGATAGAGCGCAAGCAGATCCATAAGATCCAGATGACGGGTATGGTAGCGGCTGATGTAGTTGTTCCACTTGAAGTCGCGGGAGTCGTGAAAATCCCCATCCCCCAGATCCCAATAGCGAGGTGCTGCAACACCGTGCAACATCCCCCGATAGTGGAGGACCGGCAGGTCAAAACCGCCGCCATTCCACGACACGATCTGCGGCGTGAAACGCTCGACACCATCGAAGAAGCGCTGGATCAACTGCCCTTCCGTGCATTCCGGCTCCGACAGAGAAAACACCCGAAACTGGCTCGCATCGCGCAATACACAGGAAATCGTGACGACACGCTGCAGATGATGAGGCAGGAAATCCGTCCCGTTCGCCGCCCGCCGTTGCTGAAAGGCGAACTCGGCCACCTCTTCATCTGGCAGCTCGGCCGGCAGACCATGAAGGGCACGAATCCCGGCGACATCCGGGATCGTTTCGATGTCGAAAACCAGGGTTGTGGCCATCGCAGCCATCAGGCAGGAAACACTCCAGTCGACAGATAACGGTCGCCCCGGTCGCAGACAATCGAGACGATGACCGCATTCTCGACCTGCTCGGCCAGGCGCAGGGCGACGTGCATGGCGCCACCGGACGAGATGCCAGCGAAGATCCCCTCTTCCCTGGCCAGGCGACGGGTCATTTCCTCGGCGTCGGCCTGGGCCACATACTCCAGGTGATCAACCTTGCTCTTGTCGTAGATGCGTGGCAGATAGGCTTCCGGCCATTTACGAATGCCGGGGATCTGAGCTCCGTCGGTCGGCTGACAACCGATGATCTGGATCGCCGGGTTCTGCGTCTTCAGGTAGGTGGACACCCCCATGATGGTCCCGGTAGTCCCCATGCTGCTGATGAAATGCGTGATTGTTCCGCCGGTCTGTTGCCAGATCTCCGGACCGGTCCCATCGATGTGCGCCTGGGGATTGTCCTGGTTGGCGAACTGATCGAGGATTACGCCACGACCTTCGTCACGCATTTTCTCAGCCACATCACGGGCGAGCTCCATGCCGCCCTCCTTGGGGGTCAACACCAATTCGGCGCCAAAGGCCCGCATGGTCTGCCGACGCTCGATACTCTGGTTCTCAGGCATGACCAAGATCATGCCGTAGCCGCGGATCGCCGCGGCCATTGCCAACGCAATACCGGTGTTACCGCTGGTCGCTTCGATCAATGTATCGCCAGGCCGGATGTCACCCCGCAGCTCAGCCCTCAGGATCATCGACAGCGCCGGCCTGTCCTTCACCGAACCCGCCGGGTTGTTGCCTTCCAGTTTGGCCAGGATGACGTTGTTGCGGCCGGCCGTGATGCGCTTGAGACGGACCAGCGGGGTCTGGCCCACGTAGTCCTCGAGTGTTTTGAATTCCATGATTCCGTCCAATGGGATGCCGGATTGAAGCGATCATATCGAACGCCGCTTAAACCCAGACAAGCAAACCCTAAGCCACCCTCTCGACACCGCTGGCACAACAGCACCGTCAGATGGAAAAGGGGCTTCCGACGGAAGCCCCCGAACAATTTGTCAGCTTTGCGCCAGACTTAAGGCCGGCCGATGCTCAGGTAGGTAAGGCCGGCCTGACGCGGCAACTTCGGATCGAAGATATTACGCCCATCGAAGATGATTGGCGTCTTCAGCTTTTCCTTGATGACCGAGAAATCCGGACTGCGGAACTCCTTCCACTCGGTCACGATCACCAGTGCATCCGCCTCGTCGAGGGCTTGCATCGGACGCTCTGCATACCGCAGGCGCGGCTCGTCGCCGAAAATCCGGCGGGTCTCGTCCATCGCCACCGGATCGTAGGCCGTCACCGTCGCACCGCGACGGAACAGCTCGGCGATGATCACCCGACTGGGCGCCTCGCGCATGTCGTCGGTATTCGGTTTGAAGGCGAGCCCCCAGATGGCAAAATTGCGCCCGGACAAGTCTTCGCCGAAATGGGCGACGATCTTGTTCACCAACGTGAGCTTCTGCGCGTCATTGGCATCCTCAACGGCATTCAGCACGCGTAGCGCATGCCCTTCGTCCGCACCGGTCTTGATGAGCGCCTTGACGTCTTTGGGGAAGCAGGAACCACCGTAACCACATCCGGCGTACAGGAAGTGATAACCAATGCGCGGATCGCTGCCGATGCCCTGACGAACCAGCTCGATGTCTGCACCAAGGGACTCCGCCAGCAGGGCCAGTTCATTCATGAAGCTGATGCGGGTGGCCAACATCGCGTTCGCGGCATACTTGGTCAGCTCGGCGCTGCGCAGATCCATGATCAGCAGCTTTTCGTGGTTACGCTGGAAGGGCGCGTACAAGGCCTTCATCAGGAAGATCGCCTGATCGTCTTCAGCCCCCACCACGATGCGATCCGGACGCATGAAATCATCGACTGCCGCACCTTCCTTCAGGAACTCCGGATTGGACACGACGCTGTAGGGGATGGCCTCGCCGCGAGCGTCGAGCTCAGTTTGTACGGCGGCCTTGACCTTATCCGCGGTACCCACCGGCACCGTGCTCTTGTCCACGATTACCTTGTAGTCCGTCATGTGCCGGCCAATGGCACGAGCCGCCGACAGCACGTACTGCAAGTCCGCGGAACCATCCTCGTCCGGCGGCGTACCGACAGCGATGAACTGAATGGTGCCGAACTGCACGGCGGCCTGGACATCCGTCGTGAAGTGCAGGCGACCTGCGGCCACGTTGCGCGCAACAACCTGATCCAGGCCCGGCTCGTGAATGGGAATCCCACCCTCCTCGAGAATCCGGATCTTCTCGGGATCCAGGTCGAGACACAGCACATCGTTGCCCATCTCGGCCAGACAGGCTCCCGACACCAAGCCCACGTACCCAGTACCGACTACAGTGATTTTCATACGCTCATTTCCAATGAAGAATCCAGAAAACGTGCCAACTGCGCTCCTTCAACGACGCTATGGGGCCAGATCGAATTCCTCGGTCCGTTTTGGAGGATAGGTTTCCCAACCGCCACAGGCAGGACAACGCCAATAAAACTGCCGCGCCTTGAAACCACAGGCTTCGCAGCGATAACGGGCCACACGCCGGGTATGGCCATGAACCAGCCCTTTGACCAGCTCGATGTCGGTTCGCTGGGCCACCGGCGCAGTAAGGAGCGCCGCCTCCAGCAACTTGTCGAGCCCCAGCAATGTGGGATTCCGGCGCAGTTCATCGCGCACGAGGCTATACGCGGCCTGCGGCCCTTCCTGCTGCAGCTCCCACTGGAACAAGGCATCCAACAGGTCAAGAGACGGATACTGATCGAGATAGCTACGCAACAGCTGCATCCCCTGCTCCAGCTCGCCCAGGCGCCGATAGGCATCCATGATCCGTTCGGCTACCAGTGCGAGATAAACCGGATTCTGACTCTCGACCCGCTTCCAGGCTTCCAACGCGCCTCGATCATCTCCCCGCGCCGCGTGCAGATCGCCAAGCAACATGCTCGCACGTACCGATTTCCGGTTCATTTCAAGCGCTCGGCTGACGCTCCCCTCGGCATCGTCAAACCGGGAGTTGGCCAGATCGGCGGCGGCGAGTTCGCAGTGGAAGTTCGAAACCTCTTTCTCCCACAGCACGCTTTCATGTTCGGGCAAAGCCATTGCGGTATCGATCGCCTTACGCCAATCCTTCTCCTGCTGATAGATATCCAGCAGGTTCTTCAGCGCAAAGTCGTTGACTCGACTACCGCGCAGTTGCAGAAAAACCGCCTCGGCACGATCCAGCAGCCCCGCCTTCAGAAAATCGAGCCCCAATTCGGAAAGCGCCTGCAGACGCTGATCCTCGGACAAGTCGTCACGATCGACCAGGTTCTGGTGCATGCGGATGGCCCGGTCGGTCTCCCCCCGACGACGAAACAGGCTGCCGAGTGCGAAATGCAACTCGACGGTCTGGTTGTCGATCTTCACCGCCTCGATGAAGGCATCGATCGCCTTGTCCGGCTGTTCGTTAAGTAGAAAATTGAGCCCAGTCAGGTAAGTCCGCGGCAACGCGCGTGACTCCTTGACCAGATGCTTGATATCGATTCGAGCCGCCAGCCACCCCAATACAAAAAACAGGGGGAAGGCCAACAGCCACCAGAGTTCGAATTCCATAGGGACTAGTAGCTCTCGGGAAGATCGGGGCCGCTAACCACTGGAGCGCTACTGCGCACCTCCGGAACACAACCGGAACCCGCCTTGCCGCGGAGATGGGCGATCTCGCGATGCTGGCGATAGACGGTCGTCAGCGATGCCGTCACGCCGATCAGAACGCCAATGACGACAAAAAGCAGAATGACCAGCACCAGCGGCACCTGCCACTGACCACCGAAGAAGAAATGCAGGACGACCACTTCGTCGTTCTTGAGTGCAAAACCGAACAGCACCAAGAAGAGGAAGAGTCGGATAAGCCATATGAGAGCACGCATGGCTGAAATTATCCCCGACGCAGACAAAAAAAAGAAGGCGGCTTACGCCGCCTTCTTGCTCGAGCTTTTGGCCACCGGATGAGAAAGCATCGCAAATGGGATCACCCCATCATGTCGACACGTTCCCGCAACTCTTTGCCTGCCTTGAAATGCGGAACATACTTCTCCGGCACTTGCACCTTTTCACCCGACTTGGGATTACGCCCAACGCGAGGGGGGCGGTAGTTCAAGGCAAAGCTGCCAAAGCCGCGGATCTCGATGCGATCGCCCCGCGACAGGGCATCAGTCATCGCATCGAGAATCATCTTGACCGCGAACTCGGCGTCCTTCGCAACCAACTGGGGAAAACGCTCCGCCAGCCGGGCGATGAGCTCCGACTTGGTCATGCTCGAACCGCTTACTTCTGCTCGTTGAGCTTGGCCTTCAGCAACGCACCGAGGTTGGTGGTGCCGCTGGCGGCGGAAGCGCTGTCAGAAGCCAGCTTGTTCAGAGCTTCGTTCTGCTCGACCTGATCCTTGGCGCGGATGGACAGATTGATACCGCGGGTCTTGCGATCGACGTTGACGATCAGAGCCTCGACGGATTCACCGACCTTCAGCAGCAGGGACAGGTCATCCACACGGTCACGGGAGAACTCGGACGCACGCAGGTAGCCTTCGACATCGCTGTTCAGGGCGATCACAGCACCACGGGCATCCACGGACTTCACGGTGCCATTCACGAGGGTGTTCTTGTCGTGGGTAGCGATGAAGTTGGTGAACGGATCTCCGTCGAGCTGCTTGATGCCGAGGGAGATACGCTCCTTCTCGACGTCGATGTTCAGCACCACGGCCTCGACTTCGTCGCCTTTCTTGTACTGGCGCACAGCTTCTTCGCCGGTCAGGGACCAGGACAGGTCGGACAGGTGAACCAGACCGTCGATGCCGCCTTCCAGACCAATGAACACGCCAAAGTCGGTAAGGGACTTGATCTGGCCGCGGACCTTGTCGCCCTTCTTGTGGTTGATGGCGAAATCGTCCCACGGGTTGGACATGCACTGCTTCATGCCCAGGGAGATACGACGACGGTCTTCGTCGATTTCCAGAATCATCACCTCGACTTCGTCGCCCAGCTGGACAACCTTGGTCGGGTGGATGTTCTTGTTGGTCCAGTCCATTTCGGACACGTGCACCAGGCCTTCGATGCCCTGCTCGACTTCAACGAATGCGCCGTAGTCGGTGATGTTGGTAACCTTACCGAACAGACGGGTACCCTGCGGGTAGCGGCGGGAGATGCCGACCCACGGATCTTCGCCGAGCTGCTTGAGACCCAGGGAGACGCGGTTCTTCTCTTGGTCGAACTTGAGGACCTTGGCTTCGAGTTCGTCGCCGACGGACAGGACTTCCGACGGGTGACGAACGCGGCGCCAGGCCAGATCGGTGATGTGCAGCAGGCCGTCGATACCACCCAGATCCACGAATGCGCCGTAGTCGGTGATGTTCTTGACGATACCCTTGACGACGGTGCCTTCCTTGAGGGTTTCGAGAAGCTTCTGACGCTCTTCACCCATGGAGGCTTCCAGCACGGCGCGACGGGAAACGACAACGTTGTTGCGCTTGCGGTCAAGCTTGATGACGCGGAATTCGAATTCCTTGCCTTCGAACGGCGTGGTGTCCTTGACCGGACGCATGTCCACCAGGGAGCCCGGCAGGAATGCACGGATGCCGTTGACCATGACAGTCAGGCCACCCTTGACCTTGCCGGTGATCACACCCTTGACCAGGATGGCGTCGTTGAGCGCCTTGTCGAGGTCGTTCCAGGCGGCGATGCGCTTGGCCTTGTCGCGGGACAGGCGGGTTTCACCGTAGCCGTCTTCGAGCTGCTCGATGGCAACCTGCACGTAGTCGCCGACCTGAGCGGTCACTTCGCCGCGATCGCTGCGGAACTCGTCGATTGGGATGTAGCTCTCGGACTTGAGGCCAGCGTTGACGACAACGAAGTTCTGATCGATCCGCACGACTTCAGCGGTGATCACTTCGCCGGCACGCATCTCCTGACGATTGAGGGACTCCTCGAACAGGGCGGCAAAGCTTTCCTCGAAGGAAACAGGGGTGGCAGTGGACATATTGAAAAAAGAACCTTACAACCGTCGTAAAACGGCTCCTGGTTGAACATACCTTCCCGCCCCTCATGGTTCGGGAAGATCCTTTACAGCAAACAATCAGGGGCGAAATGAAGCAGCCCGCTCGATGACGAAATCGACCGCCTGCTCGGCGGTCAACCCGGAAGTGTCGAGCAGAACGACATCCTCGCCCTTCCTCAAAGGAGCAACGGCGCGCTGGGAATCCCGCGCATCACGTTCATGCAGATCTTTGAGCAGATCTGTCATGTTAGCAGCCATTCCTTTATCGATCAACTGCTTATAGCGGCGCTCCGCCCGCGTCTCCGCAGAAGCCGTCAGGAAGATCTTCAGCCCCGCGTCGGGGAAAACCACCGACCCCATGTCGCGCCCTTCCGCCACCAGCCCGGGTGACTTGCGGTACGCCCGCTGGCGCCAGAACAGCGCGTCGCGCACGGCCGGCAGCACGGCGACCTTGGACGCACCGGCGGAACACTCTTCACTGCGGATCGCCTCGGTCACATCGTTACCATCCAGCAGCACGCGATCGCCGTCGAAACGCGCCGGCAATGCCGCCGCAATGGCTTCCAGACTGCTCTCGTCGTCCAGTGCAACGCCCTGCCGCAAGGCGGCCAGCGCAACCAGCCGATATAGCGCGCCACTGTCCAGATGATCGAAACCCAGGGCTTCTGCCGCCCGCGCCGCCACGGTGCCCTTGCCGGACGCCGACGGACCGTCGATGGCGACCACCGGAACCGGCGTCGCGATACCAGCAAAGGTCGTGAAGTAGCCAGGGAAGGTCTTGTTCACACACTTCGGATCGTTGATCCGCACATAGGGCCCATCCAGGGTTGCCAGCGAGAAACACATGGCCACCCGGTGATCGTCATAGGTATCGATCACCGCCGGCTTGAGCTGCGCGGGCGGAATGATCTTGATGCTCTCCGGATACTCCTCCACCGTTGCACCAAGCTTGCGCAATTCGGCCGCCATCGCGGCGATGCGATCGGTTTCCTTGACCCGCCAACTGCCGATATTGCGCAGCACGCTCGGACCATCCGCAAACAGCGCCGCCACCGCCAGCGTCATCGCCGCATCAGGAATGTGGTTCAGATCGAGATCGAAGGCCTTCAGGCCACCGGACGCCGGCGCACGCGCCTCGATCCAGTCGTCGCCCCAGACGATCTGCGCCCCCATCTTCGCCAGCGCATCGGCAAACTTCACGTCCCCCTGGATGCTGCGCCGCCCTGCACCGACGACACGGACCGGCCCGCCCCCCAGCGCACCGGCAGCGAGAAAATAACTGGCTGTCGAAGCATCGCCCTCTACAGCAATACGCCCGGGGGACATGTAGCGCTGCCCCGCCGGCACAATGAAGCGGCTCCAGCCTTCGCGCTGCACGAAGACACCGAAGCGCTCCATCAGGTTGAGGGTGATTTCCACATAGGGGCGACTGATCAGCTCGCCCTCGACTTCGATGACCAGCGGCTTGTCCCGCGCCACCAGCGGAGCAGCTTGCAGCAGCCCGGTCAGAAACTGGCTCGACACGTTGCCGCGCACGCTGACCCGCTCGGCACCCAGTAGCGCCGGCTTGAGCGCCAGCGGCGGATAGCCCTCCTGCCCCAGCCACTCGACCTTGGCACCCAGTTGCTTGAGACCGTCCACCAAGTCGCCGATCGGCCGCTCGTGCATGCGCGGCACGCCGGACAGGCGCACCTCGGCAGCCTCGTCGGCACAGCCGGACAGACTCGTCACGATGGCCGGCACCAGCGTTCGGATGCTCAACCCGGAATTGCCGACGAAGATGTCGGCCCGCAGATTGCTGAAACGGCCGCCACAGCCCTGCACGCGCAGCGCCTCGCCCTCCTCCGTCAACGTCACGCCGAGGGCGGCGATCGCATCGCGCATCACCCGCGTGTCGTCGGAGTCCAGCAGATCCTCCACCAGCGTGTCGCCTTCGGCGAGCGCCGCCAACAGCAGCACGCGATTCGAAATGCTCTTGGAGCCTGGCAGGCGCACCGTGCCCGCGGCCTTCTGCATCGGAGGCAGGTCGATGAATTCCATGAAAACTCCTTTTGATTACTCGCCCGAAGGCGTCGCGGGAAATGCTTTGTCCGCCCATGCGTTGCGGGCGCGACTGGCCTCGTCGAAGACCTTTTCGAGGGACGGCCCGTCACCGGCCACCAACAGTGCGCGCAGATAGGCCAGCTCGGACAGGTAGGCGTCCAGTTCGGCCAGCAGCGAATGCCGGTTGGCAACACAGATGTCCCGCCACATTTCCGGATGACTGCCCGCCACGCGGGTGAAATCCCGGAAACCGCTCGCCGCATAGCTGAACAACTGCTCGGCGTTGGCACGCCCGGCCAGATCATGCACGAGACCAAACGCCAGCAGATGCGGCAAATGGCTGACCGCGGCAAAGACCCGGTCGTGCTCTTGCGGACTCATCTCGTGCAGCACCGCACCACAAGCGGCCCACAGCTCGCGGACTCGCGCCACCGCCTCGGGGGAATTCTCGGGTAGCGGCGTCACCACTACTTTGCGGCCGCGATACAACTCGGCGCGGGCGGCAGCCGGACCGCTCTTTTCCGCACCGGCGATAGGATGCGCCGGCACCACGTTGGCGAGATGCCCCCCCAGATGGCGGTAGATGGCCTCGATCACGTCGCGCTTGGTGCTGCCCGCGTCCGTCACGATGGTTCCGGCCGACAGGTGGGGAGCCATCGCCGCAGCCACCGCATCCATCTGACCGACCGGCATCGCCAGCAGCACCATATCGGCGCCGTCGAGGGCGTCAGCCCAGTCGGTGGAAATTTCGTCGATGACGCCCAGTTGGCGCGCCATGGCGAGCGGCTCGGGCCGCCGGCCAACACCGACGATGCGATTGACCAGCCGCGCCTGCCGCAGGGCCAGCGCCACCGAACCGCCAATCAGACCGACACCGCAAACCACCAGCTTGTCGATCGTCTTCACAGCCGGCCCCATCTCAGCCCAACGCCACCGGCAGGGCCTCGAGGAAGCGCGCGCTCTCGCTCTCCAGACCGATGGAAACCCGCAGCCACTCCGGCATTCCATAAGCACCGATCGGACGAACGATCACGCCTTGCTTGAGCAGCGCCTGATTGACAGCCGCGCCGTTACCTACCTTGAAGGTAACGAAATTGCCGGCGGACGGGATCCAGTCCAGGCCAAGCTCCGCGAAACCGGCGGTCAGCTGGGCCATGCCAGCGCGGTTGAGCTCGTAGCTACGCGCCAGGAATTCGTCGTCGAACAAGGCCGCAGCAGCCGCAACCAGGCCGAGGCTGCACACATTGAAAGGCTGGCGCACCCGGTTCAGCAGGTCGATAACCGCCGGACTGGCCAGACCATAGCCAACGCGCAGCCCAGCCAGACCATAAGCCTTGGAGAAGGTACGGCTGATCAGCAGGTTCGGGAAACGCTTGAGCCATGCAATGGCGTCGTAACGCTGCTCCGGCGACAGATATTCGGTGTATGCCTCGTCGAGGACCACCAGCACGTGGTCGGGCACCCGCGCGAGAAAGGCCTCGATCGCCGCACCGGGCAGAAAAGTGCCGGTCGGATTGTTGGGGTTGGCGATGAACAGCACCCGGGTCGCCGGCGTGATTGCGGCCAGCATGGCATCGAGGTCGTGACCGAAGTGCTTAGCCGGCACCTCGATGCCCCGCGCACCCGCCTCCTGCGTCGCCAGCGGATAGACCGCAAAAGCATGTTGTGAATAAACGGCATCGACGCCCGGCCCGAGGAAGGCGCGAGCCGCCAGTTCGAGCACATCGTTGGAGCCATTGCCCAGCACGACCTGATCATGACCCACGCCATAACGGCGATGCAGCGCGTCCTTCAGTTCATAACCATTGCCGTCCGGATAGCGGGCGATGTCCGCCACTGCCTTGAGCATCGCCTCACGGGCCTTATCACCAACACCCAGCGGGTTTTCGTTGGAGGCCAGCTTGACGATGGACTCTTCGGCCAACCCCATTTCCCTGGCCAACTCGGAAATCGGCTTGCCGGGCTGGTAGGGAGAAATGGCCCGGATGTGGGCAGGCGCCAGATCGCACAAAGACATGAACAACTCCTGGGAATCAGTACACGGCCTGGGGATAGGAACCCAGGATCTTCAGATAGGCGGCGTTTCGTGCCAGATCATCGAGGGCGGCCTTCACAGCCGGATCATCGCGATGGCCATCGATATCCACATAGAACACGTATTCCCACAAGGCCGCGCGGGCCGGACGGGATTCAAGGCGGGTCATCGAAACCCCGGCATCAGCCAGCGGAGCGAGAAGTTCGTGCACCGCGCCCGGCCGGTTGGCTGCAGACATGATCAGCGAAGTCTTGTCGGCACCGGTCCGCCCTGCGTCATGACGACCGAGCACCAGAAAGCGCGTGGTGTTGTTGGGCTCGTCTTCAATGCTCTCGACGAGCCGCGGCAGATCGTAACGCTCGGACGCAGCCTCACCCGCGATCGCCGCCACACCGGGCTCGAGGGAGGCCAGGCGGGCCGCCTCCGCATTGCTGCCAACCGAAATACGCGGGACACCCGGCAAGTTGCTGTTCAGCCATTCATGGCACTGGGCCAAAGACTGGGCGTGGGAATACACCTTGCGGATCGCCGACAGCTCCGTCTCGCGGGTCAACAGGTTCTGATGGATGCGCAGCACCACCTCGCCGCAAATCTTCAGCTGGGAGCCCAGCAGCAGATCAAGGGTTCGGCCGACCGCACCTTCGGTCGAGTTTTCCACCGGCGCCACGCCATAGTCTGCATGTCCGGCTTCCACTTCACGGAAGACGTCATCGATGGTGGTCTGCGGCGCCAGACGGGCGGCATGCCCGAACTGCTTGACCGCCGCGCTCTCGGAGAACGTGCCGAGCGGCCCCAGGAAGGCAACGCCCAGCGGATTTTCCAGCGACAGACAGGCCGACATCACCTCCCGGAAGAAGAAAGTGACACTCTCGTTCGGCAGCGGCCCCTCATTGAGCGACTGGACGCGCCGCAACACCTGTGCCTCTCGCTCCGGCCGGTAAATGTAACCGGCATCGCCATACTTGGCCTTGATCTCGCCCACGTGCTGAGCACACTGGGCCCGCTGGTTGAGCAGCGCCAGCATCTGTGCATCGATGGCGTCGATCTGCTCGCGCACCACGCCGAGCTCACGCAGCATCTCGTCGTTCATGCCTTCTCCTCGTCCGTAACGCTCACGCCTTGCGCGCGGCGAAATCCTGCATCAGATCCACCAGAGCCCGCACACCGTCCACCGTCATGGCGTTGTAAATCGACGCACGCATGCCACCCACCGACTTGTGCCCCTTCAGGCCGGACAGTTGCCGTTCGGCCGCCTCGGCCAGGAAGGCGGCGTCCAGCTCCGGGTTGGCCAACGTGAACGGCACGTTCATGCGGGAACGGAACGGGCCCTGCACTGGATTGCGGTAGAAACCGCCACTGGCCTCGATGGCATCGTAAACGAGCTGCGCCTTGGCAACATTGGCCCGCTCCACCGCCTCCAGGCCGCCCTGGGCAATCAGGTCCTTGAAAACCAGCCCGGCCAGGTAGATACCGAAGGTCGGCGGCGTATTGAGCATGGAGCCGTTTTCCGCCATCGTCGCGTAGTTCATCACGCTCGGGGTGATCGCCGAAGCCTTGCAGAGCAGGTCTTCGCGGACGATGACGATGACCAGCCCGGCCGGGCCGATGTTCTTCTGCGCGCCGGCATAGATCAGACCGTAGCGAGACACGTCCATCGGGCGCGACAGGATGTGGGAACTCATGTCCGCGACCAGCGGCACGCCCTCCGGCGCGACCGGCAGGTCGAACATCTCGACCCCGTGGATGGTTTCATTGGTACAGACGTGCAGATAAGCGGCCTGCGGGTCGAGCTTCAACTCCCCGGCCGTCGGCACCCGGGCAAAACCATCGGCCTCGGCCGAACCGGCCAAGCGCACGGCGCCGAAACGCAGGGCTTCCTTGTAGGCCTTCTTGGACCAGGAGCCGGTCACGATGTAGTCGGCGGAACGCCCATCCAGCAGATTCATCGGAATCTGCGCGAATTGCTGTGTCGCGCCCCCCTGCAGGAACAGTACCTTGTAGTTGGACGGAATGCCCATCAGGGTGCGCAGGTCCGCCTCGGCCTCGTCGATCACGCCGGTGAAATCCTTGCCCCGGTGGCTCATCTCCATGATGCTCATGCCACGCCCATGCCAGTCGAGCAACTCGTCGCGCACTTGTTCGAGCACATTGCCCGGCAACACCGCCGGCCCCGCCGAGAAATTGAAAATCCGCATCGTCTGAATCCTTACTCAGTTCACTCAGGCTTCCGGTTCAGCGCCTTCGGCCCCAGCCTCACCAACCACGTCCTGCTCTTCCTCGTCGCCTTCGAGGATCTTCTGCACGCCCGACAGCTTGCTGCCCTCGTCCACCGAGATCAGCGTCACCCCCTGGGTGGCACGGCCCATCTCGCGGATCTCCGCCACGCGGGTGCGCACCAGCACGCCAGCGGTGGTGATCAGCATGATCTGATCCTTCTCGGTCACCAGGGTTGCCGCCACCACCTTACCGTTACGGTCAGAGGTCTGGATGGCGATCATGCCCTTGGTGCCACGGCCGTGGCGGGTGTACTCGCCGATCGGCGTCCGCTTGCCGAAACCGTTCTCGGTGGCAGTCAGCACGCTCTGTTCTTCGTTTTCGGCCACCAGCATGGCGATCACGGTCTGGCCGTCTTCCAGCGTCATGCCCCGCACACCGCGGGCCTGGCGGCCCATCGGGCGCACGTCGTTCTCGCTGAAGCGCACCGCCTTGCCGGCGTCGGAGAAGAGCATCACGTCATGCTTGCCGTCGGTGATCGCCACCCCGACCAGGTAGTCGCCCTCGTCAAGGCCCACGGCAATGATGCCGGCCTTGCGCGGGTTGGAGAAGTCGGTGAGCGGCGTCTTCTTGACCGTGCCCTCGGCAGTGGCCATGAAGATGAAATGCCCTTCGTCGAACTCCTTGACCGGCAGCACGGCGGTGATCTTCTCGCCTTCGAGCAGCGGGAAAAGGTTGACGATCGGCTTGCCGCGGGAGTTCCGGGTGCCTTCCGGCACTTCGTACACCTTGAGCCAGTACAGGCGGCCGCGGTTGGAGAAGCACAGGATGTGGTCGTGGGTATTGGCGACGAAGAGCTGGTCGACGAAATCGTCGTCCTTCACCGCCGCCGCCTGCTTGCCACGACCGCCGCGCTTCTGGGCCCGGTAGTCAGTAAGCGGCTGACGCTTGAAGTAACCGGTATGGGACAGGGTCACCACCATGTCCTGCGGGGCGATCAGGTCTTCGATATTGATGTCGGCAGTGTTCATCACCACCTCGGAGCGCCGCGGGTCGCCAAACTGCTGCTTGATGAGCGTCAGCTCGTCGCCGATGATCGCGGTGATCCGCTCCGGGCGGGCCAGGATGTCGAGCAGGTCGGCGATGTTGGCCATCACTTCCTTGTACTCGGTAACGATCTTGTCCTGCTCCAGGCCGGTCAGGCGCTGCAGGCGCAGCTCGAGGATGGCCTGCGCCTGGGCGTCGGACAGGCGGTAGCCCTGGGCGGACAGGCCGAACTCCGGCGCCAGGCCTTCAGGGCGGAAACTGTCGGCAGCGGCACGCACCAGCATTTCCTCCACCAGCGCCGAACGCCACTCGCGCCCCATCAGCGCTTTCTTGGCTTCCGGCGGCGTCGGCGCGGCCTTGATCAGCGCAATGATCTCGTCCACGTTAGACAGCGCAACGGCCAGGCCTTCGAGGATGTGGCCACGCTCACGGGCCTTGCGCAATTCGAAGATCGTGCGGCGGGTGACCACTTCGCGGCGGTGTGCCAGGAAGCACTCCACCATCTGCCGCAGGTTCAGCAGGCGCGGCTTGCCGTCCACCAGCGCCACCATGTTCATGCCGAAGGTATCCTGCAGCTGGGTCTGCTTGAACAGGTTGTTCAGCACCACGTCAGGGACTTCGTTGCGCTTCAGCTCGATGACCACGCGCATACCGGACTTGTCCGACTCGTCGCGGATCTCGCTGATGCCCTCGATCTTCTTTTCGTTCACCAGCTCGGCAATCTTCTCGAGCAGGGTCTTCTTGTTAACTTGGTAAGGAATCTCATCGACGATGATTGCCTGGCGGTCGCCCTTGCCGATGTCCTCGAAGTGGGTCCGAGCACGCATCACCACGCGGCCTCGGCCGGTGCGATAACCCTCGTGCACGCCGGACAGGCCGTAGATCAGGCCCGCGGTCGGGAAGTCCGGCGCCGGCACGATCTTGATCAGCTCTTCGATGGAAACGTCCGGCTCCTGCAGCAGGCGCAGGCAGGCGTCGACGACTTCGCTGAGGTTATGCGGCGGGATATTGGTCGCCATACCGACGGCAATACCGCCGGAACCATTGATCAGCAGGTTCGGGATGCGCGCCGGCAGCACCAGCGGCTCCTTCTCCGAGCCATCGTAGTTCGGCCCGAAGTCGACCGTTTCCTTGTCGATGTCGGCCAGCAGCTCGTGGCCGATCTTGGCCATGCGGATTTCGGTGTAACGCATGGCCGCCGCACTGTCGCCATCCACCGAGCCGAAGTTGCCCTGACCATCCACCAGCATGTAGCGCAGAGAAAAATTCTGCGCCATGCGCACGATGGTGTCGTAAACGGACTGGTCGCCGTGAGGGTGATACTTACCGATCACGTCGCCGACGATACGGGCAGACTTCTTGTAAGCCTTGTTCCAGTCGTTGCCCAGCTCGTGCATCGCAAACAGCACGCGCCGGTGCACAGGCTTGAGGCCGTCACGCACATCCGGCAGGGCCCGCCCGACGATCACGCTCATCGCGTAATCCAGGTAGGCGTGACGCATCTCGTCTTCGAGGCTGATAGGGAGAGTTTCTTTGGCGAACGGGATCATGGCACCGCGGGAATCGACAGTTCGTCGAAAAGACGAAAAGCCGCGAGTTTAGCACGCCACGAGGGGCCAACTCCCGCCCGCAATGCCCCACTGCGGCACCACTGCGGCCAATTGTGACGGTCGGCATGCCTATGCTCTAATCGATAGCCCTTCGACAGGTACGGCGCGAGGGTGCGTTTGCTTAATAGAGATAGAACGGGAACAGCCATGACGCCTATCGAGGTCGACCTGCTCATCGAAGCTCGCTGGGTCATCCCGGTCGAGCCCGACGACACCACCCTGGAACACCATACGATCGCCATCCGCGACGGCCGGATTGTCGACGTACTGCCGACCAGCGAAGCCCGCACACGATTCTCAGCCCAGAACTGCGTCCAATTACCCGAACATATCCTGATCCCTGGCCTCGTCAATCTGCATTGCCACGCGGCAATGACCCTGATGCGCGGCCTGGCCGACGACCTTCCGCTGATGCGCTGGCTGCAGGAAGCCATCTGGCCAACCGAGGCACGCCATGTTTCACCCGCCTTCGTGCGCGACGGCAGCCTGCTGGCCGGCGCCGAAATGCTGCGCGGTGGCATCACTACCTGCAACGACATGTATTTCTTCCCGGAGGCCGCCGCCGAGGCCTTCGACCGCCTCGGCCTGCGCGCCGTGCTCGGCATCACCGTGCTTGAATTCCCGTCCCAATATGCGGCGGACGCGGACGACTACTTATCCAAGGGGCTCGCTGCCCACGACCGATGGCGCGACCACCCGAGGATTCGCTTCGCGCTGGCACCCCATGCGCCCTACACCGTTTCCGACCGCACTTTCGAACGGGTGGGCGCCCTGGCAGGGGAACTCGACCTTCCTGTCCACATCCACATCCATGAAACCGCCACCGAAATCTCCGACAGTCTGCGCGATTGCGGGCAACGTCCCCTGGCACGCCTCGACGCCCTCGGACTACTGGGCCCCAACCTGATCGGTGTGCACGCCGTACACCTCGACCACGAGGACATCGAACGCCTGGCCCTGCATCATTGCGCGGTCGCCCACTGCCCGACCTCGAACATGAAGCTCGCCAGCGGCGCGGCCCCGGTTGCCACCTTGCTGGACAGGGGCATCACGGTGGGACTCGGCAGCGACGGCGCCGCCAGCAACAACCGCCTCGACCTGTTCCGCGAGATGCACCAGGCCAGCCTGCTCGCCAAGTTGAGCAGCGGCGACGCCTCCACCCTGCCAGCCCACCAGGCCCTGCGCATGGCAACGCTTCTGGGTGCGCGGGCACTCGGACTGGACTCGACGATCGGCTCACTGCTTCCCGGCAAGGCCGCCGACATATGCGCCGTACGCGTAGACGAAGCGGATGAACTCCCGTGCTTCGACCCGGTTTCGCATCTGGTATACGTGCTCGGACGACGCTCCGTATCGGATGTATGGGTCGCTGGCGAACAACGCCTGACCAGCGGAAAACTGTTGCAAATAACCAACACTGAGCTATTTAGCGCCGCTCGGCTATGGCAGAATAAGTTCCGCCAATGAATTGGATATGCTGCCTAAGTGCCTATGGCATAAGCGCGGCGAGCAAGTAACTTCCGGTTCTACCCCTTTGCCTTGCGACGAGGAAAACGATGATCAAACAAGCCAAAAAACAACTGCTGATTGCCGCCGCAATGGCCGCGCTCGGCCTGTCCGCCTCCGCCAGCTTCGCCAAAGATGTCGTCGTGGATACGAAAGGCGAAGTTCCTTACGTGATTGACGCCCGTTCCGTTGTTGCCCGTAGCGGCCACGACCTCTGCTGGCGTACCGGTTACTGGACGCCCGCGGCTGCCTCCACCACCCTGGCTGGCGATCTGCCGGTTGGCTGCGAGTGCGACAAGGACGTCGTGCCCCAGGACAAGTGCGTTAAGACCGCTGCCGCCCCCGCTGCTGCTGCCAAGAGCGCTCCGGCTCCGGTTGCTGCCCCGGCTCCCGTCTCCGAAAAGGTCAAGCTGGCCGCCGACGCCCTCTTCGAATTCGACAAGGCCGTCCTGCTGCCCGCCGGCAAGACCAAGCTCGACGATCTGGCTGCCAAGTCCAAGGACGTCAAGCTGGAAGTCATCCTGGCTGTCGGCCACACTGACCGCATCGGTAGCGACACCTACAACCAGAAGCTCTCCGAAAAGCGCGCTGCCGCTGTGAAGAGCTACCTGGTCAGCAAGGGCGTCGAAGCCAACCGTGTGTACACCGAAGGCAAGGGCGAAAAGCAGCCCGTCACCGGCAACGCCTGCAAGAACCTCGGCAAGGAATCCGGCAAGAACAAGAAGCTGGTCGAGTGCCTGCAGCCGGACCGTCGCGTGGAAATCGAAGTCATCGGCACCAAGTAATCGCCGATTCGCTGGTTCCGCGCCAGTCAGCAAAAAGCCCTGCGTTGCAGGGCTTTTTGTTTTTGAGCCCGGGTCGGCCTCTCGCATACAATTCCAATCTGCTCACCGACTTATTGCTGATGTCCGACTCCATGAACGCCGATCCCGCCGAACTGCAGAAATTCAGTGACCTTGCCCACCGCTGGTGGGACCCAGAGTCCGAGTTCAAACCCCTCCACCAGATCAACCCCTTGCGCCTCGACTGGATCGACGCCGCCGCCGGACTGGCGGGCAAGCGCATCATCGACATCGGCTGTGGCGGCGGCATCCTGGCCGAATCCATGGCGGCTCGCGGTGCTCAGGTCACCGGCGTCGACCTCTCCGAAAAGGCCCTCGGCGTCGCCCGCCTGCATCTCTACGAAAGCGGCCACACGGTCGATTACCGGCATATTTCTGCCGAAGAGATCGCGCGCGAGAACCCCGAAGCTTTCGATGTCGTGACCTGCATGGAAATGCTCGAACACGTCCCGGACCCGGCCAGCACCATCCGTGCCTGCGCCGCGCTGGTCAAGCCCGGCGGCAAGGTGTTCTTCTCCACCCTCAACCGCAATCTCAAGTCCTACCTGATGGCGGTTGTCGGTGCGGAGTACATCCTAAACCTGCTGCCCAAGGGCACCCACGAGTACGCCAAGTTCATCAAACCGTCCGAACTCGCCCGCTACGTACGCGAAGCCGGACTCGACGTGGAAGACCTGACCGGCATGCATTACAACCCGCTCAGCCAGGTCTATTCCCTCGGCTCCAATACCGACGTGAACTACCTGATGCGGACCTCCAAGCGTGGCTGAAGCCGTATTTTTCGACCTGGACGGCACCCTCGCCGACACGGCGCCGGACCTCATCGGTACCCTGCATCGCCTCCAGGCCGAACACGGCCTGCCCGAAACGCCGTTCGAGCAATTGCGTCCGATGGTTTCCAATGGCGTGCGGGGGCTGCTCGGCATCGGCTTCGGACTGACGCCGGACATGGCCGACTACCCACCGTTGGCCAAACGCTTTCTCGATCTGTACGCAAACACCCTCTGCATCGAAACGCAACTCTTTGCGGGCATGGCCGAACTCCTCGATGCCCTGGACACCCATGGCATCGCCTGGGGGGTGGTCACCAATAAAGCCGAGCGCTTCGCACGCCCGATCATCGAAACACTCGGGCTTGCCCAGCGCAGTCGCTGCATCGTGGGTGGAGACACGGCCGCCCGCGCCAAGCCCCATCCCGATCCGCTGCTGCACGCCTGCCAGGTCTCGGGAACCAATCCGCTGGATTGCCTCTACGTCGGCGACGACATCCGCGACATCACGGCCGGTCGCGCCGCCGGCATGAAAACGGTGGCCGCCGCCTACGGCTATCTCGGCAATGGCGTGTCGATCCAGGCGTGGGAAGCCGACGTGATCATCCAGCATCCGCTCGAAATCCTGCCGCTGCTCAGCACTACCTGAGTTTGTGTTAACATGCGGAACTTTCCAGCTCAGGCTGGAACTAAAAGATGTAACAAACAGGGGCCGACCTGGCTTCGACGTGGGTTGCAAAGCAGATCAGGGCATACCGAGGACCAGTTACCTCGTAAATCCACTGGAAAACTACAAACGCCAACGACGAGCGTTTCGCTCTGGCCGCTTAAGGCCTAAGCCACTGCACTGATTCGTTCCTGGGTCAGGTGGGGTCAAACCCAATGCAGTGTCATTTACAGGAACTAGCAACGGATCGGGTTACTTGGTCCCGCGCGAAACTCTAGGTGACTCGCCCGTAGTCGGCCTGCCGATTGGCTAAACTCCGGGTTAAATCCAAATAAGTCGGCTAAGTATGTAGAACTGACTGTAGAGGACTTGCGGACGGGGGTTCGATTCCCCCCGGCTCCACCAGAATCGAGTCCGGGATGTTCCGGAAAAGGCCGAGAAACCTAGCAATATCAGGGTTCTCGGCCTTTTTTACGTCCGGAGTAGTCCGGTATGAGCTATTGCAAGCCGGTAACTCATGGCGGTAAGCGATGGCACTTCGACTACCGCTTTGACGGAAAACGCAAGATGCTGGCCGTGAGCGTCTCTATCCCGAGCTCACCCTGCGCGACGCCCGGAAGCGGCGTGACGCGGGCAGAGCCTGAACGGAGAAAACCTGAGTTTCCCGCGTCAACTCCAATGGAAGAAGCAGCGGTTTTCTTTCCTCGACTGACACTGGTTTTCTGCCAACTTTCGTTCCGGAAGAATTCTCATGAAATCAACGCAGTCCAATAACGGTCCCCTGTAGGCTTGGATGCAGCCTCTGCGGATCGCGGACCGTGGTTTCCGAACTGGATCGGGACGCATCGCCTTCTACAAGGAACGACCACATGGCAGCACAACTGCAAACCGCTCTGACCATCCGGCGCCACAAGCAGGTTGAATTCACCGCCCATCACACCGCTACCGTCGCGACACCGGAGCGTGGGTAAGAGGCGAGAATCTTCCCCACTTCCATACACCGAAGGAATACTTCAGCTGCTGCACGAACTACACACCACGACTAACGAGAAGAAGAGCGCGATCACATACTGGAAAGCCGTAATGAACCAGTTCGCCATCCTGTACGGCGAGCGCTTCATCCCGGCGGTGACGAGAGGAAGGCCGCCTTGCCCTCCCCGTCAGGCGGGTATTCATCACCGAGAACGAGACCAACTTTCTGGCCTTCCCGCCCGTGGCGAAGGCGATCGTCGTCTTCGGCGCCGGCTACGGCTGGGAAACACTGGCCCCCGCCACCTGGCTGCAGGGCTGCAACGTGCACTACTGGGGCGACCTCGACACCCACGGCTTCGCCATCCTCGATCAGTTGCGCCAATACCTTCCCCACGCGGCTTCGTTCCTGATGGACCGGGAGACCCTTCTGGCCCACCGCCTGCACTGGGGCAAGGAACCCGCCCCCACGCAGCACGAGCTTCCACGCCTCACGGCCGAGGAGGCCACGCTCTACGACACGCTCCGCTTCGATCATCTTCAGCCCGGACTGCGCCTGGAACAGGAGCACGTCGGCTACCGGTGGCTCGGCGACAGGCTCACGCACATTAGCTCGACATAGCACGCCAGCCCGTCTGCACTTCATTCCGGCCTGGTGATGACGGAGCACAGCGCAGCCTCGGTGCGGTTCGACACCTTCAGTTTGTCGAGCAGCTGCTGGACATGGTTCTTGACGGTCTGGGGGCTCAGGCCCAGTTCGGCCGCAATTTCCCGGTTGGACAGGCCGCAGCGGATTCCGGCCAGTACCTGGCGCTGGCGTGGCGAAAGATCGGACTCAAGCGTCTTCGACAAACCCGAGGGCGGCAGGCTGGCGAGGGCGTTGGCAAGATAAGGCAGCAGCAGGCGGGCGAAGTAGCGCTCCCGTTCGCCCGGTGTGCCGGCGAGCCCCAGGAACACGAAAACGCTCGTCCCGCTTTCCGCTGACAGGTCGCAGGCATGGAGCAGGCCGGGCCCGCCCACTTTCGATCCCAGCACCGTCACCATGAGCGGGCAGTCCGTCGTGGGATCAATGCAACAGGGCAGCCTGTCATGGGCGCTCCAGTGGCGTGAGAGCGCCAGACACAGGGCTTCACCCGCCTCCCGCACGCCCTCCTCCGCCCCTCCCGGCAGCGGCAGACGGGAAAACACCTCGGCGCGGCCGCCGCCCGGCCAGCGGCTCAGGCAGATCAGGGTTTCGTGGGGCAGGAAGCTCTGCAGCCCGCCCTGCGCCCACAGGTAGAACTGGTGGCTGCGCCGGATGCGGATGGCCTCATCCAGCACCAGCGGCAGGCGCTCCCGGTCGAGGTCGGTGAGCAGCATCATCGTCGTGCCCTCATCGACCCGGCGCCGGCAGTGGGCGGCCTCGGGTCATCACGTCCGTCGGGCGAAACAGCCAATCGCGGTAGCGCAGGCCCGCAGCGGCCACGCCACTGGAGCTGACCCACTCCGGCAGGCCGTCGCTGCGCAGCACCTCACGCTCGGAGCGGCTGCGCAGCCCGACGATGCGGCCGTCCTGCCGCTCCAAGACCCAGTCCGCCGCCCCGGTCATCGGGTCACGGTACACGCGGCGCAGGTGGCGCCGGACGAAGGGCACACGCGGGTCGATGAGCAGCGCGTCCAGCGTCGCCGGCCCCGGAGCCGGATCGTCGGGCAGGGCCGCCTGGTAGCTGGCCAGCGCACGGGCGAATTCACCGCCGATGAACAACAGTTCGGCCTCCCGCCCCCGCTGGGCTGCTGTTGCCCACAGGCCGCCGAAGTGGGCCAGGCCGAAGCCCAGCGCTGCCACCGCGAACAGCATCAGGAGGTAAGTGACGCCGCGCTGGCGTCCGTGTGCTGTCATAGCTCGCCGAACGGGCGCCCGTCGCGGGCCGTACCGGGGGCGCTGCTGCGCAGGTCCCACACCCCGGTGCCGCCGGGCGGGGCCACCAACTGCCAGCCATCCCGGCGCTCGGTGAGTGGGTCCACCGGCGCGGCGCGCAGGTAGCGGCGGTCCACCAGCTCGGCCAGGTCCTGCGGGTAACGCCCGGTGTCGCCGTGGAACTTGTCGATGGCGTCGCGGGTGACCGCCAGCGTCTCGGCCAGCGCAGCCTCCCGCGCCCGCTCCAGGTGTACGAAGTAACGCGGCGCGGCGATCGAGATGAGCAGCGCGACGATGGCCATCACCACCAGCAGTTCGATCAGCGTGAAGCCACGGCGGCCACGGTTCCGCATGTCCGTCACCATTCCCGGTAAGGCACGCCGTTGAGCCCGGAGCCTGGCGCGCGGGAATACACGTCGTACACGTCGCGCCCTTCCCGCGGCGCGTCGGGCGGGCTGGCGTAGCTGCGCAGGCCCCAGCCGGCCGCGGCGTCCTGGCCGCTGGTGTCGAAGGGGTCCCGCGGAATCCGCCGCAGGATGTAGATGCGCGCCTGGCCGGGAGCGCGGGCATCCGGGATGCCGCGCACCAGCTCTTCCAGCTTCTCCGGATAGCCGCTGCCATCGGTGGCGCGGGCGATACGGCCCTCGTCGCTATAGCGCTTGTAGGTGTCGATGCCTTCGCGGAGCTGGCGCAGGGCCAGGCGCAGTTCGCTTTCCTTGGCGCGCTGGGCTGTGAGCTGGGCGACCGGCACCGCGATGGCGGCAAGCACCGCCACCACCGCCACGGTGACGACCATCTCGATCAACGTGAAGCCGCGGCGGTTCATGGCTGCAGGGCGCTCACCGGGGCTCACGGCGCGATACGCACCCGCAACGGTGCGGGGTTGCTCAGCGGCTGTACCGATCCGCCGCTGCGCGGGTCGCTCGCCAGCAGGCTGAAGACGGTATTGCCGGCGGCCTTGGCGCGGGCCCGGAAGCGCGCGTCCACGCTGCCACCCGACAAGCGCAGGGCCAGCGCGTCGCCGCCCTCGCCGGGCTGGTCGAGGGGTTCGACCAGCGTCGTGTCGTAGGCCAGCAGCAACGGGCGCCCTTCCCCCACTGCGCCGCTGACGCGCACCGCGAAGGCCTCGCCGGGACGGACCTGCTCCGGGGCGACCAACTGCAGTTCGCCAGCGGACACCTCGGCCGACATCGCCACCACCGGCAGCGCCGCAGGCGCCGCCTCGGCCCGCGGAGGTCCGGCGGCCGGCCCCGCCACGGGTGCGAGCAGCAGCGGCGCGGCACCGACCGCCGACTCCGTCCCGGCGCCGAAGGTCGCACTGGCGAGCGCCGGCTGGTTGAGGTTGCGCAGCACCCGCGGGGTGATCAACAGCACGATCTCGGTCTTGTTGGCCACGTCGCGCTGGCTGCTGAACAGCCGCCCGAGCCCTGGCAGATCGCCGAGACCCGGCAGGCGGTTGGCGGCACTGCGCTCCTCGTCGCTGATGAGCCCGGCCAGCACCTGGGTCTCGCCGTCTTTCAGGCGCAGGGACGTGGCGGCGCTGCGCGTGCCGACCTGGTAGGCCAGGGAGTTGGACGGGCCAAGGACTTCCTTCACCACGCTGCTGACCTCCAGGTTCACCTTGATCGCCACCTCCTCGTCCAGGTGCACCGAAGGCTCCACCTCCAGCTTGAGGCCCACGTCCAGGTAATTCACCGAGGCCGACACGCCCACGTTGGCGGTGGAGGTGGTGGTGAACACCGGCAGCTTCTCGCCGATGTGGATGCGCGCCTTGTCCCGGTTCTTCACGCGGATGCGCGGGTTGGCGAGGATGTTGGAATCCCCGTCCTGGTCCTTCAGGTTGAGCAGCAGGCCGGGGTTGGCCACGTAGGGCACCATCGCGCCGGTGTTGCGCAGGTTCACGTTGCCGCTGAGCAGCTGGCCGCCCAGGTTCTCGGTGATGGTGGTGCCGGTGGTGGTGGTCACCGCGCTGGTGGTGTTGGGCTGCAGCAGGCCGTAGCCAATCTGGTCGGGGAAACGCAGGCCCAGTTCGAGCAGCTTGTTGCGGCTGATCTCCAGCACCTCCACTTCCAGCATCACCTCCGGCTCGGCCAGGTCGAGGCCGGCGATCAGGCGCTCGGCGAGGCGCACCGCGTCCGGGGTGTCCTTCATCACCAGCAGGTTGAGGCGCTCCTCCACGAACAGGTCCTTGGTCTTGACCATCTGCTTGATCAGTTCCATGGCCTGCTTGGGCGCCGCGTTGGCGAGGTAGAAGCTGCGCGTCACCAGCTCCTGGTAGTCCTTCTGCTTGGCCGGGGTGTTGGGGTAGATCAGGATCGAGTTGTCGTTGAGGAGCTTGCGTTCAAGCTGCTGGGTCGCCGCCAGCAGCTTGAGCACGTCGTCGATGCTGCTGCGGCGCACGAAGATCGACACCTTGGTGTCGGGCCGCACGTCCTTGTCGAGCACGAAGTTGAGGCCGGACTCCCGCGACAGCACCTCCAGCACGCCACGCAGCGGCGCGTCGCGGAATTCGAGGGTGATCGGCTTGGCCAGCGGCCCTTTCAGCGCCAGCGGCAGCGGGTCGCGGGCGACAGTACGCTCGTCGAGCCGACGCATCACGCCACGCGCCACCGCATGGCCGGGCTCGGCGGCCAGCACGCTGCGGGCGGCCTGCTCTGCACCGGCGAAGTCCCGTGCCTCCAGGCGCTTCTCGGCCTCGGCAGCCGTCCGGTTGCGCTTGCGTTGAGCAGCGATCAGATCCAGCCCGGCAGCCACCCGCGGATGATTGGGGTCGTACTGGCGCGCCACCACCAGTGCCGCCTCGGCGTCCTCGAAACGCCCGCCGGCCCGCGCCTCTTCGGCTACGGCCAGCTGGCGCAGGGTCAGGCGGTCGCGCTGGCGCAGGTAGTAGCTGCGCAGCGCCAGGTTGGCGGGGTCGGCGGCAATCTTCTGCTGCAGCTCGCGCAGGGCCGCCTCCGGCGTACCGCTGGCAAAGGCCTGGCGGCTTTCTTCCAGGGCGGGGTTGGCGGCGCAGGCGGTCAACAGGGCAACTACGAGGGCAAGTGCGGCCCCGGCGAACAGGGTGCGGAACGGACGTCGTGGCTTCATGGATTGCCTGTGTTCAGGCTCTGGGCTTCATTGAGGGGCAGGTACAGGAAGTCGATGCGCTGGCGGCTCACCGCCGTCACCCGGTAGCGGCCGTCGAGCACGTCGCCGGGGCGCACCGCGCGGACTTCGTCCCGTTCGAGCAGGAAGGCTGCCGGCGCTCCGCCGTCCTCCAGCGCGCCGCCGTAGCGGTAAGGCAGCGGCGGCGCGACGGGCTTGGTCTCGACCGGCGGCGGTGGTGGCGGCAGGAAGCTCCGCGCCGGGAAGAGTTCGCCCGGCGGGGCATCGGCCAGCGGACGCGCGGCGAGGCGCAGCTCGCCGAGCGGCGTGGCCGGCATCGCAACGCGACGCGCCCGGCCGGCCTTGCGCACCGGTCGCGGGCCACCCTCACCCGCGTCGTCCAGCCCGGCAGCCCACCAGGCAGCGACGAGCACGGCGCCCAGCGCGAGGATCAGTCCGTGGGCGCGCTTCACGAGCGCCCCCGCAGGAAGATCACCAGCCGCGCCCGTGCGTCCAGCTCCTCGGCGCCGATGTCGGCACGTTTCAGAAGCAGCCCATCGATGGCGACCTCCGGCAGTTCGGCCAGCAGGTCGCCGAGCCACAAGCGCAGCGCGGCGTAGCGGCCGTGCAGCGGCAGCTCCAGCGCCACCTGCTCCAGCGGCGTGCCGGCCACCGGCGTGGAACGGTAGTCGGCCTTGTCGGCGGCCAGGCCGCGGGCCAGCGCGTAACCGTGGATGCGCACCAGCAGGTCGGGCAGGCCGTCGCTGGCCGGGAAGGCAGCGTAGTAGGCGTCGACACGCGCCCGTTCAGTGAGCGGCGGCGGCACCGTGTGGCGTTGCTGACGCAGCAGGCTGCGGGTCTGGCGCTCCAGCGTGTCGGTCTCGTCGGCAAGTGGCCGGTTGCCGCTGGCGTCGAAGGCCAGCGCGAAGACCGTCAGCGCCACGCCGAGCACACCAGCCCAGCCGGCCCCGCGCAGGACCCGCTGCGCGTCCGCCCGCAAGGTGGCCAGACCGACGGCCAGACGCAGCGCCGTCACGGCTGCGCCTCCCAGCGGGCCTGTAGGTCGAAGCCGACCACCTGGATCGGTCCGTCCTGGCGGAAGGCGTAACTCACAAGACGCACGTCACGCAGCGCCGGAATGGCTTCAAGGCGCTTCACGAAGGCGAACACCTCGGGCAGATTGCGGGCCTCGCCGCTGAGCTTGAGGCGCCCCTTGGCGCCGTCCTGGTCCAGCTCCAGCAGGGCCAGGCCCGGATCGTCGGCGGCGCTTTCGAGAGCCGCCAGCAAGGTATTCCAGTCGCGCCCGAGGCCAGCTGCCACGCCGAGAGCCGCGCGGCGCTCAGGGTCTGTGAGTGGTGGCTCCGGTGGTCGGACCGGGCGGGTCACGGCGCTCTGCCGGCGCGCCCGTTCATAGGCATGACGGGCTTCGGCGAGGCGGGTCTCGGCCACGTCGAACTCATGCAGCACACCGAGCGCGGCGAGCCCCCCGCAGGCCAGCATCAACCAGCCGAGCGCGCCGGGCGGTCGGCGGCGGCCGCTGAAGTCCAGATCCACGGCTGCCGGCACGGCGCGACTCACGGACGGGCCTCCGCGCAGTCGGCGTGGGTCCAGCCTGACGGCAGCGGCGCATCCGCCGGCTGCACGCCGGCCACGTGGAAGGTGCCGGCGGCCGGTGCCTCCGGCAGCGTGGCGAGCAGCGCGACCAGGCCGTCCACCGCGGCGCGGCCGTCCGCCTCGCCCACCGGCAGGCTGCGCAAGGCCCGCCAGGCGCCGGCCGCCCACAACCCGATGGTGACGCGCCCGCGCTCCTGCCGGGCAAACGCCCCGTCGCCACGGAGCCGGCGACGACCCTCGTTGAAGTCGGCCAGAAAGGCCGGCTCCACCGCCCGCAAACTCAACCGGCGCGTCCGCGCCCAGTCCCGCAGCGCGTCGCGCAGGGATAGAGGCAGCGCCGCCGCGAGGCACTGCGGCCCGGCAGCGTTGCGGTCGGTGAGCACAGCCCAAGGCCCGGCACCGAAAACCTCAACGAATCGATATTCGACAAAAACCCGTCGCTCCTCTGCGGACAGACCCGGCGGCCAGGCCACCCGCAAATAGCGCACGTAGCGGTCGGCAATCCTGACGCGCAGGCGGGAAAAACGCGGCAAGACCGGCAAGGCGGCCAGCGCTGCGCCCCAGTCGGCATCGATAAGGGGCCGCTCGATCGCGCCGGCCCGGCACTGCAGGCGCAGCGCGTCCGGCCCGATGTGCAGCGTCGCGCGCTCAGGCCACGAAAGTGACACGGTTCAGCTCCTGCAAAGTGGTGAGGCCGTCGCGGACCAGGGCCAGGCCTGCGTCGCGCAGGCTGGCGAAGCCGCGCCGACGGGCCGCCGCCTTCAGCTCGCGCAGCGGCGCGCGGGCAATGATCAGATCGCGCAGCTCGTCGTCGAGGATCAGCACTTCGGCAATGGCCCGCCGGCCCCGGTAGCCGGAACCACGGCAGGCGCCGCAGCCGCTACCGGCGCGGAAGCGGTAGCCGCCTGCCGCCCCACTCCCGCCCAAGCCGGAGTCGGCGAGCAGCGCGGCGTCGGGCGTGCAGTCGGCACTGCAGGCCGGGCAGTTCATGCGGATCAGGCGCTGGGCCACCACACCGTTGAGGGCGGCCACCAGGTTGTAGGGGTCGATGCCCATGTGCATGAAGCGGCCGATCACGTCGAAGACGCTGTTGGCATGCACGGTGGTGAATACCAGGTGGCCGGTCAGCGCGGCCTGCACGGCGATCTCGGCGGTCTCCGGGTCGCGGATCTCGCCGACCATGATCTTGTCCGGGTCGTGGCGCAGGATGGAGCGCAGGCCGCGGGCAAAACCCAGGCCCTTCTTCTCGTTAACCGGAATCTGCAGCACGCCGGGCAGCTGGTACTCCACCGGGTCCTCGATGGTGACGACCTTCTCCTGCCCCGAGTGGGTTTCCGACAGCACGGCGTAGAGGCTGGTGGTCTTGCCCGAGCCGGTCGGCCCGGTGACCAGCAGCATGCCGTAGGGCTCCATGGCCAGGCGGCGCAGCGTGGCGCGGGTGGCCGCGTCGAAGCCGAGGGTTTCGAGGGTCAGCGCCGTCATCTCGCGGGTCAGGTGTTCCTTGTCGAGCAGGCGCAGCACGGCGTCCTCGCCATGGATGCTGGGCATGATGGAGACCCGGAAGTCGATCGGGCGGCCGGCGGCATGGACCTTGAAGCGTCCGTCCTGGGGCACGCGCCGCTCGGCGATGTCCAGCTCGGCCAGCACCTTGAGGCGCGACAGCACCTGCTCGGCCAGCTCGCTGCCCTGGGCGCCGCCGGCGCGGGTCAGCACGCCGTCCACCCGGTACTTGACGACTAGCCCGCCGGGCACGCTCTCCAGGTGGATGTCGCTGGCCCCCTGTTGGATGGCGTCGTAGAGGGTGGAGTTGACCAGCTTGACCACCGGGCTGGCGTCGCTGGCGATGCGCCGCAGGGACAAGTCCTCGCCGTCGTCCACGCGGGCCGCGGCGGCCTCGCCGAGCACACCGGCGACGACGCGGCCGGATTCCGCGTGGCGGGCCAGGCAGGCGGCCAGGTCGTCGCGGCGCGCCAGGCGCAGCGCGAAGGGTTCGGCGAGGCGGCCGCCGAGGCCGTCGAGCAGGTCGGTGTCCTGCGGGTCGGCGACGGCGATCAGCAACCGCCCGTCGTCGCTACGGCCGGCGAAGGCGTCGCGGCGCAGCGCGTCGTCGAAGGACAGCGCAGCGAACTCGGGCTGCAGCGCGAAAAGCTCGGCGTGGCCGATGGAGGCAATCACTGGATGCTCTCCGCCACCTGGAAGATCGGCAGGTAGAGCATCACCAGCACCACGCCGACGCCGACCGCGATGACCAGCATCAGCAGCGGCCCGGCCAGGCGGGCCATCAGTTCGAGCCAGCGGGCGTTGTCCTGGTCGTGGAAGTCGGCGGCGCGCTCCAGCATGTCGCCCAGGTTGCCGGCCTTCTCCCCCACCGCCAGCATGCGCAGCGCCACCGGCGTGGCGAGACCATGCGCCTGCAGCGTGGCAGTGAAGCCCTGCCCTTCGCGCACCGCCGCCCGGCTGGCCAGCAGGCCGGGGCGCAGCACCGGCGACAGCAGGCCCTCGACCATGCCCATCGCTGCCACCGCGGGGATGCCGCCGCGCAGCAGCATGCCCAGCGTGCGGTACAGACGGGCCAGCTCGAAGACGCGCAGCCGCTCACCGAGGCGCGGCAGGCGCCAGGCCAGACGCAACGCCGCCGCGCGGCTCTCGGCACGGACCGCCAGCGCCCCCAGCCCGCCGAGCCCGGCGACGATGACGCCGCCGATCAGCCCGCCGTGGGCTTCCATCAATTGTCCCCAGTCGAGCAGCAGACGCGACATCCACGGCAATTCGCCACCGACGCTCTCGAAGACCTGCGCGAAGCGCGGCACCACGAAGAGCAGCAGGAACAGCATGACCGCGCCCCCAACCACCAGCAGCAAGGCCGGGTACACCGCCGCTGCAACCAGCGTGCCGCGGATTGCGTCGAGCTGGCGCTGGTAGGCCACGTAGCGGGACAGGGCCGGCTCCAGGTCGCTGGTGTGCTCGGCGGCGCGCACGGTGGCCACGTAGAGCGGTGGGAAGGCGGCGGGCTGGGCTTCCAGCGCGGCGGACAGACTGCGGCCTTCGCGCAGCCCATGGCCGAGGGCGTCCACCACCGCGCGCAGGGCCGGACGGGCCTCCTTCTCGGCGAGGGCGGCCAGCGCGTCGGCCAGCGGAATACCGGCCCGCAGCAAGGCCACCAGTTCCTGGTTGAACAGCATCAGCGGGAAGCGCGCAGCGCGGGCCGGCCGCCCCAGCGGGGCGACCGACAGCACCGCCAGGCGGCGCTCGGCGGCCAGCGCGCGGGCGGCGGCTTCATCGGCGGCATCGACCTCGATGTCCACCACGGACGATGCAGCCCCGAGGGCGCGAATACGGAAACGCATGGCTTACCAGTTGACGACGTCGGCGGCCTCGCCGCTGCCACCGGGCTGGCCGTCGCGGCCGAAGGAATACAGGTCGAACTCCCCGTGCTCGCCCGGCTGCTGGTACTGGTAGGGCTTGCCCCAGGGATCATCGGGCACCGCCTTCTTGAGGTACGGCCCGGCCCAGCGGGCCGCATCGGCCGGCTTCTCGGTGAGGGCGCGCAGGCCTTCCTCGGTCGTTGGGTAGCGGCCCACATCGAGGCGGTACTGGTCCAGCGCCTTCTCCAGCCCGTCGATCTGCGCACGCGCCGCCTTGATCTCGGACTTGCCGATGTGGGCGAAGAACTTGGGCCCCACGTAGCCCGCCAGCAGGCCGATGATGGTCATCACCACCAGTAGTTCGAGAAGTGTGAACCCCCGCGGACGATGTGAACGATAGGAACGGACGGGACGAAGGTCAGGCGTAGGCATAGCCGGCAAAGGCTAGCCATGCTCCATGACAGGAATTTGAAAGACCGGCGACAGGATCCATTTCAACTACAAGCCGTCTTATGGCATACACCATTTTCATTACACGATCATTCGCCCGGCCTGATCCGGTCAGCCCAGTTTTGGCGGTTCCGGCGAAGCGATCCCTGTAGCCTGCGGTGCCTAGAGTGGCGGGCTCTCTCAAGAAAGAACACGGAGCCCCAATGCCCACACCCCATCGTCTCGCCACGGCCCTTTGCGCCGTCGGCCTGCTCTCTGCCAGCGGCCTGGCCACGGCTGCGTCCGACGTCGTCATCAGCCAGATCTACGGCGGCAACGGCAACATCTACAACGCCGACTACGTGGAGCTGTTCAACCGTGGCGCCACGGCGGTCACCCTGTCCAACTGGTCGGTGCAGTACGCCAGCGCCACCGGCACGGGCAACTTCAGCGGCAACGGCGTCGCCGCCGTAAACGGCACCCTGCAGCCCGGCCAGTACCTGCTGGTACGCCTGGCCACCGCCACCGCGGGCACGGCCGTACCGACACCGGACGCCACCGGCAACCTCAACCTGTCGGCCAGCGCCGGCAAGGTGATCCTCGCCAACGTGGGCACCGGCCTGGCCTGTAACGGCGGCAGCACGCCGTGCTCCGCCGAGCAGAGCGCACAGATCGCCGACCTGGTCGGCTACGGCAGCGCCAACTTCAAGGAAGGCTCGGCCACCGCGCCGGCTGCCAACGGCAGCTCCGCCCTGTTCCGCGCCAACGGTGGCTGCAGCGACACCGACCAGAACGGCACCGATTTCGCGACCGGCACGCCGTCGCCGCGCAACAGCAGTTCGCCCCTCAACCAGTGCGTGTCCGCGCCGGTGAACGCTGCCATCGTGACGAGCTGCAGCCCGCTCGCCGTGCAGGTCGGCAGCGCCGGCAGTGTGACGCTCACCGCCACCGATGCGGACAGCATCGTCACCGGCGCTGTCATCGTCGGCGCGCCGGTTGCCGGCATCAGCCTCGGCCCGGTCACCCCGGCGGACGCCGACGGCGGCACCGCCAGCGTGACGCTGCAGGCCGCCGCCGGCCTGGCCGTGGGCAACTACCCGGTGCAGGTGCAGTTCAGCAACAACGAATCCCAGAGTGCCAGCTGCACGGTGGACGTGAGCGTCGGCGCCGCGCCGGCCCTCACCCCGGTCTATGAGATCCAGGGCAGCGGCCCGACCAGCCCGCGCACGGGCGAGACCCTCACCACCGGCGGCGTGATCACCGCGGTCTTCCCTAACCTGAAGGGCTTCTACCTGCAGGACCCCAGCGGTGACGGCAACCCGGCGACCTCCGACGGCATCTTCGTGTACGTGAACAACGCCACCATGCCGGCCGGCGTGGCGGTGGGCAACCGCATCACCGTCAAGGGCACGGTGGCCGAGTTCAACGGCCTGACCGAGCTGACCACCCCGAGCGCCGTCACCGTGCTATCCACCGGCAACAGCGTCCAGCCGGTAGACGTCAGCCTGCCGGAAGCCGTGAATGGCGACCTGGAGCGTTACGAAGGCATGCTGGTGCGCATCGTCAGCCCGCTGAGCGTCGCCCAGAATTACTTCCTCGGCCGCTACGGCCAGCTCACCCTGGCGGCCAACGGCCGCATCGAGAAGGCCACCAACCGCTACGCCGCCGGCACGCCGGAAGCCGTCGCGCTGGCCGACGAGAACCAGCGCCGCCTGCTGGTGCTGGACGACGGCTCGTCCCTGCAGAACCCCAGCCCGACGCCCTACATCGGTGCCGGCAACACCGTGCGCGCCGGCGACACGGTGAACGGCCCGCTGGTCGGCGTGCTCGACCAGGGCCCGATCAACGCCAGCAGCCCGGCCGCCATCGACTACCGCCTGCACCCCACCGAGGCGGTGAGCTTCACCCGCGCCAACCCGCGCACCACCACGCCGGCCAGCGTCGGCGGCAACGTGAAGGTGGCCAGCTTCAACGTGCTCAACTACTTCAACGGCAATGGCACCGGCGGCGGCTTCCCGACCGCTCGCGGCGCCACGACCGCCGCCGAGTTCGAGCGCCAGCGCACCAAGATCATCGGCGCGATCAAGGCCATCAACGCCGACGTGGTCGGCCTGATGGAGATCGAGAACGACGGCTACGGCAGCACCAGCGCCATCCAGGACCTGGTGAATGGCCTCAACGCGGCGATGGGTGCCGGCACCTACGCGGCGGTACCCGATCCCTCCACCGGCACCGGTACGGACGAGATCAAGGTCGCACTGATCTACAAGCCGGCCAGCGTCACCCGCGTCGGTGCGTCACTGTCCGATCCGGACGCCGTGAATAGCCGCCCGCCGCTGGCCCAGACCTTCGCCGCCCTCAACGGCGAGAAGTTCTCGGTGATCGTCAACCACCTCAAGTCGAAGGGCTGTACCGACGCCAGCGGCGCCGACCTCGACCAGGGCGACGGTCAGGGCTGCTACAACGCCCGCCGCCTGCAGCAGGCCGCCCGCCTGCTGTCCTTCGTCGAGCAGGTCAAGAGCAAGGCCGGCGACGACGACGTGGTGCTGATCGGCGACATGAACGCCTACGGCAAGGAAGACCCGATCAACGCCCTCACCGCCGGCGGCCTGGTGAACCAGATCGCCGCCTACGAGAGCAATGCCTATTCCTACGTCTTCGACGGCGAGCTGGGCTACATCGACCACGCGCTGACCACCGCCTCCCTGACCACCCAGATGGGCAGCGTCGGCCACTGGCACATCAACGCCGACGAGCCCTCCTTCCTCGACTACAACCTGGAGTTCAAGCAGCCCGCCTGCCCGACCTGCCAACCGGACCTGTACTCCGCCACGCCCTACCGCTCGTCGGACCACGACCCGGTGGTGATCGGCCTGCAACTGGTAAAGAAGCTCGACGGCACGGCCGGCCGTGACACCCTGGTCGGCACACCCGGCGACGACGTCATCGTCGGCGGCGACGGCGCCGACACCCTGACCGGCGGCGGCGGTGCCGACGTCTTCGTGTATCGCAGCCTGCGCGAAGCCGGCGACACCATCACCGACTTCGCGCCGGGCAGCGACCGCATCGACGTCAGCCAGCTCGGCGTGACCTCCGACAACCTGGGCCGCGGCGTGCTGAAGCTGGTTCAGACCGCCGCCGGCACCAGCGTTCAGTTCGACAGCGACGGCGACGCCGGCAGCGCCCTGCCCCGCCCGCTGGTACTGCTGAAGGGCGTGCCGGTCAGCGCCATCGACCTGCGCCGTGACTTCATCGTCCAGCAGAACCGCACCAACTAAGGAATACCATCAATGAAACTGCATACCCTGATTTCCCGCTGCGCCGCCACCCTGCTGGCCGCCGGCGTCCTGGCCGCGCCTGCCCACGCCGCGGTGGTGAATGGCAACTTCGCGGCTGGCCTCACCGGCTGGTCCGCCCTCGGCGACGTGGCAGCGGTGAATGGCGCCACCCTCACCACCGCCTCGCTGGACGTGGATGACGCACCGGCCGGCGCCGGGGCCTTCAACGTCTCCGGCACCTCCTCTGCACCGGTCGGCGTGGCCGGCGGTGTGGAGAGCTTCGTCGGCTTGCCCCTCGGCGGCCTCGATCCGGATCCGGCGGCCGGCAGCTGGGCCTTCGAAGGCTCGGCGCTGAAGCAGACCCTGGCGGTCAAGGCCGGCGACACGCTGAGCTTCGACTGGCTGTTCTCCAGCCAGGAAGACCCGCTCAGCGGCATGAACGACTACGCCTTCGTGCTCATCGGCCAGTCGCTGTTCACGCTGGCCGACGTGTTCGGCGGCGCCACCGGCAGCCACTTCAGCACCACCTTCGGCGCCGATGGCAACGTGGATCTGGCTTTCGGCATCGTCGATGTGAACGACTACGTCGGCACTTCGTCGCTGAGCCTCGCCAACATCCGCCTGAATAGTGCCAACCAGGTGCCCGAGCCCGGCAGCCTGGCGCTGGGCCTCGGCGCCCTGGCCCTGCTCGCGCGCCGCAAGCTGCAGAAGTAAGACGTCCCACGACCAGGCCATGCCGACGTCCACCGTCGGTATGGCCGGACCACCCGAAGCCGCGCCCTTCAGCGGCGCTGGCGCTTCGGCCCTTCGCTGGCGGTGATCGACACGACTGGCGTCTTCTGCCCACGCACCACCACCGCACCGGTGTTGTCGAGGATGCCCGACGGCCCGGTAACGAAACCGATGCTCTCGGCGTGGAGCAGATGCCGCGACGGCGCCATCAGGCGGACCTTGTACCACTTGCGGAAGTTGTCCTGGATCAGCAGCGTGCTGTCGTCCTCGGCGATCCAGTCGCGGACGCCGCGGCCGTTGACCGCCGAAATGGAGAGTTCCGGCGCATTGGTCGGCTCGCTCTTGCCGGCCTCGTCCTCCGCCGCCGCCAGACCGAGCCAGCCGATGATCACGCCGACGACGGCCAGCCACACGAGCAGGATCACGTAACGCATCGGAACCCTCCTTCAGGACATGTTGCGAAAGACCCTCAGCCCCAGCGCAGGTCGGTCCGCGACAGCGGGAACTGGCGGACGCGCTTGCCGGTGGCGGCGAAGATCGCGTTGCAGACGGCCGGGGCCAGCGGCGGCAGCGCCGGCTCGCCGAGGCCAGTGACCGGGTAGTCGGTCTTCACGAAATGCACCTCGATCTTCGGCGGCGCATCGGCGATGCGGATCAGCGGATACTCGTTGAAATTGCCCTGCACGATGCGCCCGCGCTCGATGTTGAGCTCGGGGAACATCAGCGTGCCGAGACCATCCACCACCGAGCCTTCGACCTGGTTCTCGGCGCCGGACAGGTTGACGATCTGCGCGCCGATGTCGGTGGCCACCACCACCCGGTCCACCTTCAAAGTGCCGTCCTTGGCTACCGTCACCTCGGCCACCTGGGCGATATAGCCCCGGTGGCTGAAATGGAAGGCAATGCCCTGGCCCTGGCCTTTGGGGAATTTCTTCTTGCCCCAGCCGGCCTTCTCCGCCACATGCAGCAACACCTGGCGCATGCGGCTGACATCGTAGGGCGTACCCCGCTCACCCGTGCCGGCGACGATGGCCTTGTCACCGAGGATGTCGAGGCGGAACTCCAGCGGATCGCGCCCGGCGGCATGGGCCAGCTCATCGATGAAGCTGTGGAAGACCCACGCGAACACGCAGCTGCCCGGCGCCCGCCAGGGCCCCATCGGCACGCCGCATTCGATAGCCGACTGTTCCAGCAGGCAGTTGTCGATCCAGCGGCCGGGAAACTCGTCGCCCGACAGGCTGCCGCCGCTGCCCGGCACCAAGCTGGTCTTGCCGTCGCGGGTCACCGGGTTGGCAAAGGTCACGAAGTGGTTGTGCCAGGCGACCAGCTTGCCCTTTGCATCGACGCCGCCGCGCAGGAAGTGGAAGCCGGCCGGCCGGAAATGGTCGTGGCGCAGGTCGTCCTCCCGCGTCCACGTCAGCTTGACCGGCGCATTGACGCGTTGGGCGATGGCCGCCGCCTCGACGATGTAATCCGCCGACAGGCGCCGCCCGAAGCCGCCACCGCTGCGCGTGACGTGCAGAACGATCTTGTCCTTCGGAATGCCCAGCGTGGCGGTGACCAGCTCCTGGCCGGCGGCCGGGTTCTGGGTCGGCGCCCACAGTTCGAGCACACCGTCCTTATAGTGAGCCGTGCAGTTCTGCGGCTCGAAGCTGGCGTGGGAGATGAAGGGATAGCTGTAAGCCGCCTCGACAGTTTTTGCAGCGCCAGCCAGCGCGGCGCCCACGTCGCCATCCCGGCGCAGCACGGTTCCACCGGCTTGCCCGGAAAGACGCTGAGCCTCGGCGACGAAGCCGGCCCAGCTCTGGTTGGCGAAGCGCCCTTCGTCCCAGTCCACCTGCAGTTGCTTGCGGGCGCTCCACGCGGCCCAGGTGGATTCGGCGACGATCGCCACGCCCGGCAGCAAGCCACGCAGCTCGTCCGTGCCGGCGATCACGAAGGCGTCCTTCACACCCGGCAGCGCCTTGATCGCGTCAAGATTGGCCGAGCGGACCTTGCCGCCGAACACCGGGCTCTTCTCATAAACCGCGTAGAGCATGCCCGGCAGCTGCGTATCGATGCCGAACAACGGCTGGCCGGTGACGACCTGGTGGTTATCCACGCCGCCGATACGCTTGCCGAGCAGCTTGAAGTCCTTCGGGTCCTTGACCTGCACGTTCTTCGGGTCGGGCACCGGCAGCGCTGCCGCCGCGTCCACCAGCTGGCCGTAGCCCAGCCTGCGCTTCGATGGGCGGTGATGCACGGCCGAATCTCCCGCGAAGCACTCGCCGACCGGCACCTTCCAGCTACGGGCGGCCGCTTCCACCAGCATCAGCCGGGCCGCGGCGCCGAGACGGCGGAAGTCTTCATAGTTGGTCGGCGTGGACGTGGAGCCGCCGGCGCTCTGGCGGCCGTAGGCCGGGTCCAGGTCGCCCTGCACGATGCGCACGTCCTTCCAGCTGACCTCCAGCTCCTCGGCGATCACCGTCGGCAGGGAGGTCTTGATGCCCTGGCCGATCTCCGGCTGCTTGGACACCAGCGTCACGACGCCGTCGTGGCCGATGCGGATGAAGGCGTTGGGCTTGAACCCGGCACCACCGGCAGCGGGCTTTTCGAGCCGCTCGACGGCCTGGGTCGTGCCGTTCAGGTAAAAACCCAGCACGAGGCCGCCACTGGCCAAGGCGGACTGGCGGAGGAAGTTGCGGCGGCCGGCGCTGGCGAGATCGGGGGCGTTCATTGGCGACCTCATTTGCGAAGCTTCTTGTCGGCGGCGGCCAGTTCGGCAGCCCGGTGAATACCCTTGCGGATGCGCAGATAGGTGCCGCAGCGGCACAGGTTGCCTGCCATCGCGCCATCGATGTCCTCGTCACTGGGGCGAGGGTTCTCCTTCAACAGCACCGCGGCGGTCATGATCTGGCCAGCCTGGCAGTAGCCGCACTGGGGCACGTCGAGCTCCTTCCAGGCCCGCTGCAGCGGGTGCTCGCCCTGCGGATCGAGCCCTTCGATGGTGGTGACCTGCTTGCGACCGACAGTGGACACCGGCGTCATGCAGGCGCGGGTCGGCACGCCGTTGAGATGAATCGTGCACGCGCCGCACTGGCCGATGCCACAGCCGAACTTGGTGCCGAGCAGCGACAGGCTGTCGCGCAGGACCCACAGCAGCGGCGTTTCCGGCGCGGCCTCGACGCTGCGGCTGCGACCGTTGATGGAGAGGGTGTATTTGCTCATGGATTGATTCGATCCGGATGGTTGAAAGCGCGCCCTACAAACCTGAAAGATAGTCCGCCAGCGCTTCGATGTCCTTGTCGCCCAGCGCCTTGGCGATCTGGTTCATGACGCCGTCCGGGCTGTTGCGGCGGGTGTCGCTGCGCCAGTCCTGCAACTGACCGCGCAGATAGAAGCGGTGCTGGCCGCCGATGGCCGGGTAGGCCAGGCTGCCAGCCAACCGCCCCTTGCCGTCGGCCCCGTGGCAGGCGCTGCAGGCCGGAATGCCACGCGCGCTGTCGCCCTGCTCGAAGAGGCTGCGCCCCAGCGCGCTGACGGGCCGGGCGCCCGCCGTGGCGCCCGCCATGACGGGCTGAGCGGCGAAATGGGCGGACACGTTGGCCAGCTCCGCGTCGCCCAGCTCCTGCGTCAGCGCCTGCATGATGACGTTGCGGCGGCGCCCGTCGCGGAAGTCGCGCAGCTGCTTGTACAGATAGGCCGCCTGCTGGCCGCCCAGGCGCGGGTACTCGGCCACCGTGCTGTTGCCGTCGGGATTGTGGCATTCCTTGCAGACGTTCTCGTCGGACCAGGCCTTGCCGGCCAGCGGGTCGCCGATGCGCTCCGCGGCGGCCGCGCCGCCGGCCACGCACAGCGCGCCGAGCAGCAGCACCCGGAGTGAAAACACAAGCCGCATCGCGCTCACCCCAGCGGCCGGATCGGTTTGAAGCGGTCGTGGCAGGCCCGGCAATCGCGGGCGATGCCCAACGCCGACTCGTAGGCCGCGTCGAAGTCACCACCTTCGACCAGACTCGCCGCACGGGCCGCCCGCTGGCGCCCATCCCAGGACAGCAGCAGCGGATCGTCGTGCTCGCCGCGGGCTTCGTAGAAGCGTTCCATCAAACCGTACAGGCGTTCCAGCTCACGGGCCTCGGCGGTGGCTGACGCAGCGTCCTTGCGTTTGAGGGCGAGCAGCACCGACTGGCTGTGGCGGTCGATCTTCTGCATCCACACGTCGAACTCGAGAATGCTGTCGGCCGTGGCGCCGCCGGCGCACAAAGCCCCGGCACTCAGCGCGGCAACCGACAGCAGGCGGGACAGCGCGAAGCTCAACGCTGCCCGCCCGCCAGGGCCTGCACCACTTCAAGGGCCTTGTCCACGTTGGCGACCGGCTGGAGACCGGCCACCGTGGCAGCAATGCGGCCGTCCTGCCGGATCACGAAGGTGGTGCGTTCGGAGAAGCCGTGGTCGATGTCCTTGCCACGGGTGTCCTTCGCCCCGCTACGCGCCTCGCGCACGGCAATGTCGAAGGTCTTGGCGATGCGGCCGTCGGCGTCCGACGCCACCGGCAGCTTGCCGGCGCAGAACTCGGGATCGGCCGAGAATTCGTTGAGGCGGCCGATGCTGTCCAGGGACACGCCGACCACTGTGGCGCCGGCAGCGTTGAACTTGCCCATATTCTCCGCAAAGGTGTGGGCCTGCAGATTGCAGCCGTTGGTGTAGGCCGACGGGTAGAAATACACCACCACCGGCCCCTTCCTGAGGGCGTCCTTCAGGGAATAGGAAAAGGCCTTGCCGGCCAGCGAGGCCTGGGCCTTGAAGTCCGGCGCAGCGTCGCCTTCCTTGAGAGCAGCAGCGGCGGGCACGGCCAGGGCGGCGAGCAAGGCGCCGATCGCGAGGGTTTTCATGGGATCAGTCCTGCTTGTAGACATTGTGGCAGGCCTTGCAGGTCCGGCCGAGTTCGGCGGATGCGGCGGCGGCGCTGTCGAAATCCTTGGCGGCGACAGTGGTCACGATGCGCGCGGACAGGTCGATGCTCTTCTGGGACATTTTCACGCCGTCCTCGGCATCGCCCTTCTTCACGTAATGGTCCACCACTTCCTTGAAGAGCTTCTCCAGCTCCTTGGCGTCGGCGGTGGCAGTCTTGGCGTCCTTGATGCCGATGGCGGCATCCGCGCTCTTGAAGGTGTCCTCCACGGTGCGCATGAAGTCCTCATCCACCGCCCCGGAGGCGGTGAGCGCGGTTGTGGCGAGCAGGCTGGTCAGGGCAAGGCGAAACAGTCTTTTCTTGTACATGGGTTGAAGCTCAGGGTGAATGCCGGCGGGCATGGCGAGGGCCCCTGCCCTCGCCCCCCGTTGCCGGTCAGGTAATGATTTCCGGCACCACGTCGCCGAAGACGGTCGTCGCCTTCTCCTGGCGGCCCTGGTACTGGAAGGTCAGCTTGCGGTGGTCGAGGCCCAGCTGGTGCAGCAGCGTGGCCTGCAGGTCGTAGGTGTCGACGATGCCGCTCGCCGCCCGCAGGCCGATCTCGTCGGTGGCGCCGTGGGTGTAGCCGGCCTTGATGCCACCGCCGGCGATCCACGAGGTGAAGCCCCACGGGTTGTGGTCGCGGCCGTCACCGGTCTGGCCGTAAGGCGTACGGCCGAACTCGGAGGTCCACACCACCAGCGTGTCCTTCAACAGGCCGCGGGCTTCCAGATCGGCGAGCAGGCCGGCGATCGGCTTGTCCACCAGCTTGGCCATCGTGCCGTGGTTTTTCTCGATGTTGTTGTGGGCATCCCAGTCGGGCAGGCTGTCGTCCGGCGAACCGGAGATCACATGCACGAAGCGCACGCCCTTCTCCACCAGGCGGCGGGCACGCAGCAGGTTGGTGCCGTATTCCACCGTGGATTTGTCGTCGAGGCCGTAGAGCTTCTTGGTGGCCTCGGTTTCCTTGGACAGGTCCACCGCGTCCGGCGCGGACTTCTGCATGCGGTAGGCCAAGTCGTAGGAGCGCAGGCGGGCTTCCAGCTCGGTATCCGCCGGAAAGCGCGCGGTGGTGCGCTGGTTGAGGGTCTTCAGCAGCTCCAGCGTGTTGCGCTGTTCCAAGTCGGACACGCCGGCCGGGCGGTCGAGGTACATGATCGGCGAATCGCCCTGGCGGAAGGCCGTGCCCTGGTACACCGCCGGCAGGAAACCGGAGCTCCAGATCACCTGACCACGACCGCCGCCGCCAGTGCTGCGGCCGTTGGCGAGCACCACGAAGGCCGGCAGGTCGGGGTTGTTGGTGCCAAGGCCGTACTGGATCCACGAGCCGAGGGCCGGGCGGCCCGGCACCAGGCCGCTGGTGTGCAGCTTGAGAGAGGCGATGACGTGGGTCGAGCCCTCGGTCTTGCTGCCCTTCAGGAAGCAGATCTTGTCGGCGTGCTGGGCCAGGTTGGGCACCAGGTCGGAGAACCAGGCACCGCTCTCACCGTATTGCTTCCAGGTGCGCTTGGTGGCGTAGAGGGCGCCGACACCGCCGTCGGTGGCCGTCTTGAGGTTCTTGGAGAAGGAATCCGGCAGCGGCTGGCCGTGCAGCTTGACCAGTTCGGGCTTGTAGTCGAACAGGTCGAGGGTGGACGGCGCACCGGCCATGTGGAGCCAGATCACCGCCTTGGCCTTGGGCGTGTGGTGGGGCTGCTTGGGGGACAGTGGGTCGAGGTACTCCGCGGCCTGCACCGAGGAGATGAAGCCGCCACCGGGCAGCACGCCGCTGAAGGCGAAGGCGCCGATGCCATAGCCGGCATTGACGAGGAAGCGACGACGGGCGTTGTGATCGTGAGTCATGATGTATGTGTTCCTGCCTTGTTCTCGATGTAGCGCTTACAGGCGATAGAGGAATTCGTTGGAGTTCACCACGGCATGGACCAGCTCCACGAAGGCGGCGCTGCGGGCCGGGCTGGTCCTGTCCTTGGTCACCGCCCTGGCGCCGCCGGCGCTGTCGTCGCCGTCATCGGAAGCCTTGCTCAGCTTGGCCTGCTGGGTATCCAGGTAGGACAGCAGGGTGGCCCGTTCGAACTTGTCGGGGCTACGTCCGTAGAGGGTCTTGAAGAGACCGTCGACCTTTTCGCGGACGACACCCGCGTCCTTGTCACCAACCGGCGACACCGGCTTCTTGCCACCGGCGAGCTGACCGGCGACGACCTTCTCCTGCTTGTCGAGGAAGGCCAGCAGGGACTCCTTCTCGGCCTTGTCCGGCGTACGGCCGAAGGCGATCTGGTAAAGGCGGTCGAGGCGTGCGCTGTCGTTCTGTCCGACCTCGCGAATCACCCGGCCAGCCAGCGCCTTGGACCACTCGAAGACCAGGTCGCTATTGACCAGGGCCAGCGCCTGCGGGGCGGTGGTCGTGACTTCACGGCGGCCATGGACCAGCTGCGGGTTGGCCCAGTCGAAAGTGTCGAGCAGCGGATACGGCGTATTGCGACGCACAAAGATGTAGGCGCTGCGACGGTGCTGATCGGCCAGGCTGTCGGAGACCTTCCACGCGTTACGGTTGTCGAAATTGACCGGCACCGGCGGGAATACCGACGGACCGCCGATCTTTTCTTCGAGCAGCCCGGCGGCGTAGAGCAGGGAGTCGCGCACCTGCTCCGCGTCCAGGCGCTGGCGCGGGAAATAGGCCAGCAGCTTGTTCTCCGGATCGACGCTGACCAGTTCTTCGCGATGGTCGGACGACTGGCGATAGACGCTGGACAGCAGGATCTCCCGCTGCAGCTTCTTCACACTCCAGCCGTTCTTCACGAAGCTGTCGGCCAGGTAGTCGAGCAGCGCCGGATTGACCGGCTTCTGGCCCATCTTGCCGAAGTCATTGACGGTATCCACCAGACCGCGGCCGAAGTAGTTGTTCCACACCCGGTTCGCAAAGACCCGCGCGGTGAGCGGGTTGGACGGGCTGGCGATCCAGTTGGCGAGCGCGGTGCGCCGGCCGGACGAGGCAGCGGTGGCGACGATCTGCGGATTCTGGCCGCCGGACAGGGCAGCCGGCAGGCCGGGCTGGACTTCTTCCAGCTTGCGGTCGTAGATACCCTTGAAGAGCACGAAGGTGGACGGCGAATCGCTGTGGCCGAGCTCCGTGGCGGTGGAAATGTTGCCCGGATCCTTCGGCTTGAGGTCGTCGAACTTCTTCAGCTCGGCCTGCAGCTTCTCGTACTCCGCATACTGGGCCTTGTCCTTTTCCTTCATCTGGTTGGCCGCATTGCGGGTGCGGCCGGACATGGTCCACAGGTTGCGGTGGTAGATCCAGCGGTCGTAGGCGTTGCGTTCCTTCTCCGGCTTGGTGATGGACTCGCGGGTCTCCGGCACGAAGCCGAGCAGGCGGTCCGCCTCCAGCTTGTCGATGTAGGGCTTGAGCAGGGCTTCCTGTTTGGCGCGAACGTCCTTGGTCGCTTCTTCCCACTTGGCGAGCTTGGCCGAGTAGTCGGCCAGCTCCTTGCCGGACAGCGGGGTGACGTCGTCACGGAAGCTGGTGTTCACGAAGTAGGCCTGGAGCTGGTAGTACTCTTTCTGGCTGAACTTGTCGAACTTGTGGTTGTGGCACTGGGCGCAGTTGGCGGTGGTGGCCAGGAACACCGAGCTGACCGTGTCGGTCAGGTCGTTGGCGATCTCCTGCTTCTTCAGGTTGAGATCGCGGGCATTGATCTCGTCCGGGAAGTTGCGCAGAAAGCCGGTCGCCACCAGGGCGTCCTTACGGTCAGGCCACAGCTCGTCGCCAGCCAGTTGTTCCTTGATGAAGACGTCGTAGGGCTTGTCGTCGTTGAAGGCCTTGATGACGTAGTCCCGGTAGCGCCACATGTTGGGCCGGGTGCCGTCGGTGTTGTAGCCGTCGCTGTCGGCGTGGCGGGTCAGGTCCAGCCAGCGGCGGCCCCAGCGCTCGCCGTAGCGCGGCGAGGCGAGCAGGCGGTCGACCAGCTTCTCGTAGGCGTTGGGCGACTTGTCATTGACGAAAGCCTTGACCTCTTCCGGGGTCGGAATGATGCCCCAGGTATCCAGCGTGACGCGACGGATCAGCGTGGCCCGGTCTGCATCGGCGGACGGTTTGATGCCCTTGGCTTCGAGCTGGGACAGGATGAGGGCGTCGATCGGGCTGCGTACCCACTTGCCGTCCTTCACGGCCGGCGTGGCCGGCCGTGCAACGGGCTGATAGGCCCAGTGCTGCTGACTTTGCGCCGAACGGGCAGAGCGCGCCTGTTCGGCGGATGCGGTTTCGGCGGCCAGCACGGCCACCGACTCCAGACTCATAACCCCGACCAGGCTCCAGGCCACAGCCAGGGATGCGGCTTTTCTCTTCATCGTTTCAACTCCATGTGCCTGCGTCGACTCCTCACCGAACCGACGCATAGAAAATCTGCATTCGGTTCAGCGGGCAGCCGGAGCGGTCGCCATCAATGCCGGCGTCGGCGACATGGCCAATTTCAGACTCTTCATTGCCCAAACCTTCCAATGACAGATTGGATGAACCGACACCTGCGCATCGGCATCCAGACTGTCAGCAGAATCCATGCCGCCCTATCCGGGCATGCATTCCAAGGTCATTGGATGGGAATCAAGAATTTAATTTTTCAATCGCTTACAAATTCTCCCGACGCAAAGAAAAGGCGCTGCCGCCGGCCCCGACAAGCCGGATCAGCAAGCCTATCTGTTGCCCTGCCAGCACCCTGGACAACGCAAATGCTGCACCGCCAACAGAGCATGAACCACCCTGTACAGCGGCAGCTTCAGAGCTGCCCCGCCAGGTAGTCCGCCAGCGCTTTGACCTCTTCGTCGCTCAAGGACTTGGCGATGCGGTTCATCACGCCGTCGGTGCTGTTGCCGCGGTCGCCGCTGCGCCAGTCGAGCAACTGCTTTTCCAGGTAACGCCACTCCTGGCCACCGATGGGAGGCGATGCCGCCCCAAGAGCTGCGATGCCCTTCCCCGCCGGACCGTGGCAGGACACGCAGGCAGCCACGCCGCGGGCGGGATCACCCTTCTCGAACAGCGCCCTTCCCACCGGGTTGTCCCCCTTGCCATCGCCCTTCATGGGTTTCTGGCTGGAGAAATAGGCTGCGATATCCACAATGTCAGCAGGATCGACCGTCCGCGCCATCACTGTCATCACGTCATGCTTGCGCGCACCACTGCGGAAATCCGCGATCTGCTTGACGATGTAGTCGGCGGGCAAGCCGCCCAGCTTGGGGTGCCGCCCTTCCGAGCTGGCACTCTGGTCAAACCCATGCCCGTCGACACCGTGGCATTCCTGGCAGCGTTCATCGTCCGACTTACGGGCGCCGGCAACCGGATCGCCGGTACGCGGAGCGGGGGCGGCCACGATGGGAACCGCCCCCCCTACCGACTTCCCCTTGCTCTTTACCGCCTGGGCCAACACCGGCCCGGACAGGAAGACCGCAACCAACAGCGCAGCGCAGCCCCCTGCCCCCCAGGCCAGGCCCGGGGTCTTACGAACTCTAAAACTCAAACGATCACCCTCAACGCCGCGCGGACGCCAGGCGCGTCACCGTTTCGAGGGCCTTCTCGACGTTCTCGACGGGTGCCACACCACCAATCGTCGCAGCGACCTGGCCATCCGGCTTGACCACGAAGGTCACACGATCCACACGGCCGTGATCGATGTCCTCGCCGCGCGTGTCCTTGCGCCCTGCCGGCACGTCGGCCACCGCAAGATTGAAGGACTTGGCGATCTTGCCATCCGGATCGGAAGCCACCGCGACCTTGCTGGCGCAGTACTGGGGATCCGCCGAGAAGGCATTGAGCCGCTTGATGCTGTCGAGGGACACGCCGATCACCGTCGCACCCGCCGCGGAAAACTTGTCGATGTTCTCCGCAAAGGTGTGGGCCTGCAGGTTGCAGCCGCCCGTGAAGGCCGACGGGTAGAAATAGACCACCACCGGCCCCTTCTTGAGGGCATCGCGGAACGAATAATTGAATGCCTTGCCGGCCAGCGAAGCCTGGGTACTGAATTCCGGCGCCTTGTCGCCCTCGTTGAGGGCCGCGGTCGCGGGCATCGCAAACACGCTGGCGAGCAGCAGGCCGGACAGAAGAGATCGCTTCATTGCTGAATCCAATTGGGGAATTATGATTTTTCTTCGAATAGCACAGCGCGCCGACCCGCTCTGCTGGAAAAAGGCGGGAGCCGGTTCTGCCGGCCCCCGCCTGATACCACCAGCCCTTAGGCCAGCAGTTCCTTGACGACCTTGCCGTAAACAACGGTCGGACGCTCGGAACGGCCGTTGTTCAGGAAGGTGGTCTTGAGGTGGTCGAGACCCATCAGGTGCAGCACGGTGGCATGCAGGTCATAGGTATCCACGCCCTTTTCCTTGTCCGCCACCTGCAGGCCGATGTCGTCGGTCTCACCGTAGGTGAAACCGGCCTTCAGGCCGCCGCCGGCGAGCCACTGGGTGTAGCCCCACGGATTGTGGTCGCGGCCGGTGCCGCTCTCGCCCCACGAGGTGCGGGAGAACTCGGAGGCCCACACCACCAGCGTGGTGTCGAGCAGGCCGAGAGCCTTCAGGTCGGTCAGCAGACCGGCAATGGGCTTGTCCACCATGCGTGCCTGGGTGGCGTGGTTGCCGTCCAGATCGCTGTGGGCATCCCAGCTGCGGCGCTCCTGGTCGGAGATGTTGCTGGGGTAGCCGGACACCACCTGCACGAAGCGCACGCCGCGCTCCACCAGACGGCGGGCGCGCAGCAGCACCTTGCCGTAGCTCTCGCTGGTCGGGTCGTCGATGCCGTACAGTTTGAGGGTGGCCTCGGACTCCTTGGAGAGATCCACCGCCGCCGGCGCCGCCGTCTGCATGCGGTCGGCCAGTTCGTAGGACTCCAGGCGGGCACGCAGCTCGGTGTCGGACGGACGACGGTCGCCGCCAAAACGGTTGAGCTGCTTCAGCAGGTCCAGCGAAGCGCGCTGCTGGGATGCGGAACGCAGGTCCGGGCGCTCCAGGTAGAGGATGGGGGATTCGCCCGGACGGAACGCCGTGCCTTGATACACCGCCGGCAGGAAGCCGGAGCTCCAGTTCACCGAGCCCGCGCTGGGCTCCTGCTCACCGTTGTAGAGCACCACGTACGGCGGCAGATCCGGGTTCAAGGAACCCAGGGCATAGGTGATCCATGCGCCCAGCGACGGACGGCCCGGATTCAGGTCGCCGGTGTTGAGCTTGAGGATGGAGATGTCATGGGTCGCACCGACGGTCACACTGGACTTCACGAAGGTCAGCGTGTCGGCGTGCTGAGCCAGGTTGGGCAGCAGGTTGGAGAACCATGCACCGCTCTGACCGTATTGCTTCCACGTACGCTGCTTCGAAGCGAAGAGCTTGCTGACACCACCCTGGGTGGAGGTCTTGATGCCCTTCAGGAAGGACGCCGGCACCGGCGTACCGGCGAGACGCTCAAGTTCCGGCTTGTAATCGTAAAGATCCAGCGTGGAGGGGGCGCCGTTCTGGTGCAGCCAGATCACGGACTTGATCTTGCCCGGGAAGTGCGGCTGCTTGGCGGCCAGCGGGTCGATCAGTTCGGCAGCGGTGGCTGCATTGATGTAGCCGAGACCGGGGATGAAGCCGCCGGCGGCAGCAGCGCCACCCAGCCCGAGACCGGTCTTGAGCAGAAAATCGCGACGGTTGATGCTCATAATTTTTTTCCTTGTCGTCAGATGTTGGGGGTCAATCAGAAGCGGTAAGCAAAGTCGTTGGAGTTCGCGACGGTATGCACCAGATCCACGAAGGCTGCGCCGCGCACCGGATTGATGACGCTCGGGTCCTTCAGGCCGGTCGGTACAGCGGCTTCGAACTTCCCGTCAGCCACTTTCTTCTGCACGATGGCCTCTTCCTTCACCAGGAATTCCTTGAGTGCGGCGAGTTCGGTCTTGTTCGGCTCGCGGGAGAAGAGGATCTGGTACAGACGGCTGAGCTGGGCGGCTTGGTCCTTGCCCGCTTCGTTGATGATCCGGCCGGCCAGCGCCTGCGACCAATTCACCACGATGTCGCTGTTGAACAGGGTCAGCGCCTGCAGCGGGGTGGTGGTCACGTCACGCTTGTGGTGAGCCTGCGAAGGATTGGCGGGGTCGAAGTTCTGCAGCAGCGGATACGGCAGGCTGCGGCGGCTGAAGATGTAGATGCTGCGACGGTTCCAGTCGGCCTTGTCCTTGGACACGGTCCATTGACGGTTGCCGTCGAAGTCGGCCTGGCCGCCTTCCAGCACCTTGGCGATCGGCGGGAACACCGCCGGGCCACCAACCACATCGGTCAGCTGACCGGACGCGTACAGCAGCGCATCGCGGATTTCTTCAGCTTCGAGACGCTTGCGCGGATAAACGGCCAGCAGCTCGTTCTTCGGGTCGAGCTTGGCAACGTCCGCACGCTCTTCGGAAGACTGGCGATACACCGCCGACAGCAGGATCTCCTTGTGCAGCTTCTTGACGCTCCAGCCGTTCTTCACGAACGAGCTGGCCAGGTAGTCGAGCAGCTCCGGATTGGTCGGTTTCTCACCGGCACGACCAAAGTCGGCGACGGTCGGCACGATGCCCTTGTCGAAGTACTGGCTCCACACGCGATTCGCATAGACGCGCGGGGTCAGCGGATTGTTCGGACTGGCCAGCCAGTTGGCGTAGGCAGTGCGACGGCCGGACGAAGTCGCGGTCGGCTTGATCTCGAGCTTGTCGCCGCCCCACAGGGTCGGGATGCCCGGCTGGACTTCCTCGGTCGGACGCTCGTGGATACCGCCAAAGCGCACGAAGGTCGGCGGCGAATCGGAGTGCCCCAGTTCGGTGGCGGCGGTGATATTCACCGACCCACCGATCGGACGCAGATTGTCGAACTTGCGCAATTCGGCCTGCAGCTTCTGGTATTCCTTCCAGGCTGCCGCGCGATCGGGCGAATAATCCTGGTGCTCCTTGTTCTCAGCAGTCAGGCGCAGATAGCCGGCGGTGTCGGTGTCCGGATTGAAAACAGTCTTGTGACGGAAATTCACCCAACGGTCGAGGGCATTCCATTCGCTTTCGGGCTTGAAGATCGATTCACGACTATCGGTGAGATAGCGTTCCTTCTGATACTTGATGGCCGCTTCGCGATAAGGCTTCAGGATGGCGGCCTGCTTGTCGCGGATTTCCTTGGTCGCCTCGCGGTACTTGGCCTGCTGCTCTGCGAACTTCTTGTCCCACGGAGTTTCGGTGCCCTTGGCGAGCGGCGTACGCTGATCGAAGGACGTATTGGCCAGGAAGGCCTGCAGCTGGAAGTATTCCTTCTGGCTGACCTTGTCGGACTTGTGATTGTGGCAGCGGGCGCAACCGATGGTCGACGCGAGGAAGGTCTCGCCGATGGTGTCGGTGATATCGGTGGAGATCTGGTACTTGCGCTGCACCAGGTCGCGGGAGTTGGCGTTGTCCGGATAGCCGGCAATGAAGCCGGTGGCGATCTTGGCCTCTTGGCTGTCCGGCCACAATTCGTCGCCGGCGACCTGTTCGCGAATGAAGCGATCGAAAGGCTTGTCGTCGTTGAACGCCTTGATCACATAATCGCGATAACGCCAGTTGTTGGGACGGGTCGCGTCATTCTGGAAACCGGAGCTGTCGGCATAACGCGCCAGATCGAGCCAGCGCCGAGCCTGACGCTCGCCGAAGTGATGGGAGGCCAGCAGGCGATCCACCAGCTTCTCGTAGGCATTGGGCGACTTGTCATTGACGAAGGCCTTGACCTCTTCCGGCGTGGGCAGCAAGCCCCAAGCATCAATGGTGGCGCGGCGGATGAAGGTGGCACGATCGGCTTCCGTCGACGGCTTGATACCTTTTTCCTCAAGACGGGACAGCACAAATGCATCAACGGGCGTGCGCACCCACTTCTGCTGCTTGACCGCAGGAGGCTGCTGCTGCTTCACCGGCTGATAGGCCCAGCCATTCGGCACTGCCTTGGCTGCCGCCGCCGGAGCAGCCTTCGTATCTCCTTCCGCATGAATAGCAGAGGCACTGACCGCCAAGGCGACAGCGATATAGATTCCTTTTCTTTTTAACATCAACCAACCCCCTAAGGCCATTTAAGAACAACCGGAAAGCATCGTATTGGCGAACAAGCCGGCCGCCACCCGATGCTATTTCTGCAAATAGACAAAGCGCCACGGAGCCCCAGACCGGCAACAACACCCGAAAGAAAACTCCGCACGCAGCGACCATTTCAGTCGCATCAAGCGTGCCAACGCCCAAAACGCCCCTCAAAAGAGTCGCATGCACTTGCAACCAAATGTTTACAAAGGATCTTTTAACAACAAAAAGATTCGAACCGGCGACGCTCGCAAAGCCCCTTCGGTGGCTAATGTTGAAGCGGCAACACGCTTTACAGGCATGCTGCTGCCCAGCACGCAGCGCGTGCGTGCATCCACACAGGAATTAACGAAAAAACAGGAATACCCGGACCGATGCCAGACGCCAACAGCCGGGCAAGACCTGTTCAAATAATCACAACCAAAGAGTCAGAATTGCACACAAGCCAACAACATATCTTTTACTAATAAGCTAAATATTATTTATGAATACCCAAAAAGACTTGCATTTACCCTGTCAAAACAGTCACAAGGATTCATCTAATTAACAGCCGGACAAATAGAAAACCGGAAAGTTCGATTGGCACAGCGGTTGCTCAAGGCATTGCGTCCATTTACATCTCAGCTAAAAAAGAGAGTCTCCGCCATGACTGATCGATTCCACCGACCATCCACGCCTTCTTCCCTGTCTCCGTCTTCATTCCGTCTCAAGCCGATTGCCGCTTTCCTGATTGCCGGTCTCGCGATTTCATCTGCGCCCCTCCATGCGGCAGGCGAAAAGTCCGCCAACGAGCTGCAAAGCGAACTGAACCGAGCCAACGCGGAAATCCAGCAACTCAAAAAGGAACTCGAGAAGTCACGCGGCACCTCCGGCGCAGTCACCCCCTCCGCCCTCCCTGCTGCGGTTGCAGCACCGACCCAGGAGGAGGCAGCAGAAGCCGTCAAGCCCCAAGCCCTGGATTCGGTGGTGATCCGCAGCCGTCGCCAGCTGGAAAAGCTCCACGACGTGCCCGTGTCGGTTTCCGTGGTTTCCGGTGGAGAACTGGCGCGCGAACAGGCCTCCGATTTCGAAGCCATCACCAAGCGTCTCGGCAACATCACCTTCAACCAGAACAACACCCGCGGCTCGTCCCTGTCGATCCGCGGCCTCGGCCGGCGTGGCTTCACCGAAACACAGGACCCCAGCGTCGGCATCATCGTCGACGGCGTGCCCTACGGCCTGTCCCAGCTCGGCAACTTCGACTTCTACGACATCCAGTCGGTGGAAGTGGCCCGTGGCCCGCAGGGTACGCTGCAGGGCAAGGGCGCCAGCGCAGGTGCCCTCACCATTACCAGCAAGGCCCCGTCCTTCACGCCCAGCTCCGACTTGGAGATCACCTACGGCCAGCGGGAAACCGTGATACTGAAGGGCGCCCTCGGCGGCCCGATCATCGACGATCTGCTGGCCTGGCGCGGCTCCTTTGTGGTGGACAACCAGCGAGGCTATTACACCGTCGCTGAAGACTCGAACAAGCAACTCGACACCATGTACAACCGCAACCGGGTCAGCGCCCGCACCCAGTTCCTGCTGACCCCGTCGCCGGACTTCAACGCCAAGCTGAGCCTGGACATCCAACCGCGCGCGCCGCAGCTGCAGAACGGCCTGACCAACTTCGTGGACACGCCGCTGTACTACGCCAACGGTACGCTGGTGGACCCCAGCGGCACCGGCAACCGCACGCGCCTCAACCGCAGCTGGTTCGCCGGCCGCAATTTCGACTACAACACCTTCATCAACAGCATCACTCGCGAAGGCAAGGTCTACCAGAACGAAACGCAGGGCCAGATCGCGTCCAGCAGCGGCGCCGTTGCCGAGCTCAACTACAATCTCAACGACACCCACACCCTCACGTCGATCACCGGCTTCCGCCAATACACCTTCCAGGCCCGTAACGACGAAGGCACGCCCTTCGACATCAGCAAGCTCGGCGGCGGCAGCGTGTTCTACAACCAGACCAGCCAGGAATTCCGCCTGACCGGCAAGCCGAACAAGCTCGTCGACTACCAGACCGGCATCTTCCTGCTGCGCACCGAGGACGAGGTCGAATCCCGCTCCGGCTACGGCGCCGACGCCGGCGCCTGGTTCGCCAACAACGCTCAGTACGGCACCCTCATCACCAACGCTGGCACCAACGTTGGCGCAGGTCGATCGCTGGCCACCGACTCGCTGAGCGGCCTCTACAAGTGGGGCGAGCAGTACATCAAGACCTTCAGCAAGGCCATCTACGGCCAGGCCAACGTCCACGTCACCGACAACCTGACCGTCACCGCCGGCCTGCGCATCGGCACCGAAGCCCGCTCCACCACCCAGTTCAACGCCCTCAACAACTTGGGCTACGGCACCGCGCTGAACCCGGTCTCCGTCCGCATCGACGGCGCCGGCAACACCCAGTCCCTCGGCGGCTTCAGCTCCGTGGCCTACACCACGGCCAGCGTCGCCAACGGAACCGCCGGCAACCTTGCCGGCACCAACAGCGCAGCCCAGCTGGCCCAGGCCAACGCTGTCGCCCAGAAGTACTTCGGCGTCTCCAGCTATGCCGAGCTGAGCGTCGCCCAGAAGGCCCAGGTGGCCGCAGCCAAGGCGATCCGCGCATCGCAGATCGCCACGCTGGTCAACAACGTGCGCAGCGACTACAAGGACCAGCTCCACTCCGCGGTGCTGAGCCCGAAGTACAAGATCAACGACGACATCACCGCCTACGCGAGCTGGCAATACGGCGAGAAGTCCGGCTCGGCCCTGGTGGTCAATGGCATTCCGACCACCGTCAAACCTGAGCGCACCAACGCCTACGAGCTGGGGGTCAAGAGCTTCCTGCTCAACAAGACGCTCACCCTCAATGCCGACGTATTCCTGATGGACATCAAGGATTACCAGCAGACGGTTGTCGCGGTGGATGACTTTGCCACCCAGGACAATATCAAGAACGGCATCGCCAATCCGACCGCGTATGCCAGCGTGCAGGGCAATGTGAACAAGGTGCAGGTCTCCGGCGTTGAAGTAGACGCGACCTACAACGGCATCCCCTTCACGAGCTTCCGCCTGGCGGCGTCCTACAACGATGCCCGCTACAAGGACTTCAAGAACGCCGGCAAGCCGTCCGAACTGGCCTACCTGTCCAACCCCTTCATCGACCGCAGTGGCACGCGGCTGGGCGAAGCGCCGTACTGGCAGGCCAACTTGAGCGGCGAATACCGCCGCCCGGTGCTCGGCGACAAGGTCTTCCACGCCAGCTTCACCACCGCCTACACCGGCAAGGCCAACACCGACGAGCTGATCTCCAACTATGCGTGGGTGCCCGACCATGCCACCACCGACCTGGCCATCGGCCTCGGCCACGTCAGGGGCAATTACGACGTGACCTTCATCGCCAAGAACGCCTTCAACGACACTGCTCACGAGCAGGGCTGGGCCAGCTACACGCCCTATCCCTACCCCCGCTGGTACGGCATCGTCTTCAGCGGCAAGCTCTGATTTGAATGGAATAATCTGAAAAACGCCCACCCCGCCACGGGGTGGGTACAGCTGCATCGCAACAAACAATCTGAATGCGTAGCTGCTGCCTAATCAGCAACTCCGCTGTTTTGCATTTGCTTACACCATTTTCACAATCCTTATCCGTCATAACGTCAATCACACCAAAGCTGACAAAAAAATCACTGTTTTTCCACGACTTATTGGCAGGAATATGGATTTCCTTATTTCTTATAAGTCCAATTCGCTGGCGTGGCATAGCTATTGCGGAATGGGTCCTCGAATATTTCCAAGAGGAACCGTACCGTCATGACCAGCAATACCCAGGTTCGACCGCGCCCAGCCGCCCGTCGCAACGAAGCTGCCCGTTTCCGCCTGTCGCCCGTCGCCGCCGCCATTGCCGCCGTTTCGGTGCTCGCCAGCGGTGCGGTGCACGCCCAGGAAAAATCCAGCGCCGAACTGCAATCGGAAATCACCCGCCTCAAACAGGCCCTTGAAAAGGCCCAGCAGGAACTGCAGAAGAAAGAAGGCGGCAGCGCTCCCGCCGCATCCGCCCCGGTAGCCGCCGAACCCGCGGCCGCGCCCCTCAGGGAAGAACCCGTCGCCCTCGACTCGGTGGTGATCCGTTCCCGTAACCGCATCGAACGCCTGCAGGACGTGCCGCTGTCCGTCGCCGTCGTCACCGGCCGCGAACTCGACCGCACCGGCGCCGACGACATCAAGGCCATCACCCAGCGCCTCGGCAACATTTCCTGGAATCAGGGCAACCAGCGCACCTCCAGCCTGTCCATCCGCGGCATCGGCAAGCAGGGCCAGACCGAAGCCCAGGATCCCAGCGTCGGCGTCATCGTCGACGGCGTCAATTACGCCTACAACGCGCTGACCTCCAGCTTCACCTACCACGACATCGAAGCGGTCGAAGTCACCCGCGGCCCGCAGGGCACCCTGCTCGGCAAGAACACCAGCCTCGGGGTGGTCAACATCACCACCCGCAAACCCTCCTTCACGCCCAGCGCCGACTACTCCATCACCCTCGGCCAGAACGACCGGGTGACCGGCAAGTTCGCCGGCGGCGGCCCGATCGTCGACGACCTGCTGGCCTGGCGCGGCTCCTTCGTGGTGGACAAGGGCGAAGGCGACATCCGCAACCTGGACAACAAGGACATCACCTACCAGAACATCGACCGCGTCTCCGGCCGCGTCCAGTTCCTGCTGACCCCCACCCAGGACTTCAACGCCCGTCTGGCCGTCGAGCTGCAACCCCGCGCCGGTGAAACCACCAACGGCCGGACCATCAACACGCCGACCCCGACGCTCTATTCCAACGGCGCCGTCAACGCCCTCGGCACCGACGCCTCCACCCGCCTGGCCCGCTCCTGGTTCAAGCAGCAGAACACCTACAACTACGCCAACGACTACCTGTATGGCGGCGGCCACCGGGCGGTCAACAACGACACCGTGCGCCCCCTCGTCACCGGCAGCCACGGCGCCTCGCTGGAGCTGAACTGGAACGTCGGCAACCACACCCTGACCTCCATCACCGCCTACAAGGACTACCACTTCAACGCGGTGAACGACGACGGCACGCCTTTCGACATCTACCGCAACGCTGGCGGCTTCTGGAACGACTACAAGCAGCGCACCCAGGAACTGCGGATCAGCTCCAAGACCGGCGGCCTCGTGGATTACCAGGCCGGCCTGTACTACATCAACGTCTCCAACAGTTCGGAATACCAGCGCGAATGGGGTAACGACGCCGGCGCCTGGTTCGCCAGCACCGCCCAGTACAACCGCCTCAACACCAGCGCCGCCGGCCAGCTGCTGATGCAGAACTCGCTGGACCGCGTGGTGATGGCCTACAACTCCCCCACCGGCCTGCAGAACATCAAGAACACCAGCTCGGCCGTCTTCGCCCAGGCCAACTGGCACCTGAGCGAGCCGCTGACCCTGACCACCGGCCTGCGCCTGACCCGCGAAGACCGCTCCAACACCGGCTCCAGCTTCATCCGCGATTACGGCAACGGCGCCGAACTCAACCCGGTCGCCGTCAACGGCGTGCAGTTGGGTGGTTTCTCCTCCAACAGCACCGGCGTGCTCGCCGCCGCCAACTCCGCGGCCCAGCTCGCGCTGGCCGACAAGGTCGCCAACAAGTACTTCGGCGTCGCCGTCAATCCGAACAGCCCGGGCTCCGCCTACAACAGCCTGACCGCCGAGCAGAAGCGCCAGGTCGCCGATGCCAAGGCGATCCGCGCGACCCAGGTGGGCGTACTGTTCAACCAGACCCAGGCCGAGTCCTACCGCGACACCCAACCGGCGTTCGTGGTCAGCCCGTCCTACAAGGTCAATCCGAACCTGACCACCTACTTCTCCTGGCAGTATGGTGAAAAGGCCGGCATCTCCCAGCTGACCAACGGTGTCTCCAACCTGGTCAAGGCCGAGAAGACCAACTCCTTCGAACTGGGCCTGAAGTCCACCCTGCTCGACAAGACGCTGATCTTCAACACCGCGCTGTACCTGATGAACATCCGCGACTACCAACAGTCGGTGCGCGTGCTTGACCAATACACCACCAACCTGAACAACGACGGCACCAACTACTACACCTCCGCCACCGGCAACGTGCCGAAAGTGCAGGCCAAGGGCATCGAAGTGGATGGCGTGTATGCCGGCATCCGCAACGTGACCCTGCGCTTCTCCGGCGCCTACAACGATGCCCGCTACAAGGACTTCACCAACGCGGCCCTGCCCAACGAGGAGAACTACCCTGGCGCCCCCGCCTACAAGGACCTGAGCGGCCAGACCCTGCCGGGTGCCTCCAAGTGGAACTTCAACATCGGAGCCGACTATCGCCGCCCGGTGTTCGGCGACAAGGAATTCCACGCCAGCTTCAACACCGTCTATTACAGCCGCGCCAACTCGGACAACTCCCTGTCCAGCTACTCGTGGATTTCCGACTACAGCATCACTGACCTGGCCATCGGCATCGGTCGTGCCGACAAAGCCTACGACGTGAGCCTGCTGGTGAAGAACGCCTTCGGTGACAGCACGCCGCTGGCCAGCACCTGGAACAGCTTCACCCCGGCAGTACCGCGCTGGGTGGGCCTGATGTTCACCGGCAAGCTGTAAGCAGGAACCTCCTCGTCATCTCGAGATTTCCCCCGGGGCCACCCGGGGGGCTTTTTTGACTACGAGTGCTTTGAATTCAGCAGCGGAATGCGCCGAATCCAGCAGCCATTTTGCTACTGAACTCCAAGCCCTTGATAACAAAGACCACTTTCCTAAAAAGGGAATGGCATCAAGATTGCCTGTCAACCGGGATCGCCACTCCGGCGTCATTCCGGAACTTCGTTTCCGGCTCCTGTCGTCCGTCACAAGAAAGGCATCCCGGTGAAACGTCTCCTGTATCAGATCCACCGCTGGGCGGGCATTGGCCTGGCCCTGTTCATGTTCGTCTGGTTCCTGTCCGGTCTGGTCATCATGTACGCCGGCCCGTCGGCGCTGGGCAAGTCCGAGCAGCTGGCCCACCGCGAGCTGCTCAACCCCGAATTCGGCTGGCTGAGCCTGGGTGAAGCCTGGACGCGCAGCACCGCACAACGCCCACAGGCCAATGCCATCGCCACCGACGCCCGACTGGTCCGCCAGGCCGGCCAGCCCCTGTGGCTGGTCGAAGACAACCGTGGCGCACGCTTCGCCCTATCTGCCGTGGACGGCCGCGTGCACGAGACTTCCGCCGACGAAGCCGCCCGCATCGCCGCCCAATGGCTGGCCGCCGACAGCGCGCCCGTCAGCACCGCGCCAACCTATCTCGACACCGGCATCCAGGACAGCGCCGTGCGCAACCACGAAGCGCTGCGTCCCTTCCACCGCTTCGCCGTCGGCGACAGCGGGCGCGAGCTGCTGATCTCCGCACGCACCGGCGAAGTAGTACGCGACTCCACCCGTTTCGACCGCGCGCTGTACTGGACCGGCAACTGGATCCACCTGCTGCGCCCCCTCGAAACCGCCGGCCTCAGCGCCGACACCCGCCGCACCGTGCTGGCCTGGCTCGGCTTCATCGCCTTTGCCGCCTGCCTCACCGGCCTCATCATCGGCTGGCAGCGCTGGCGCCCGGGCTGGGGCGGCCGCCCCACCTACAGCCAGGGGCGCAAGCAGCCCTACCGGGAGTTCTGGTTCAAGTACCACTTCTGGGCCGGCCTGCTCGGCGGCAGCGCCGCGCTGCTGTGGGCCCTCAGCGGCTACCTGAGCAACAACCCCTTCCAGCTGTTCTCCCCGGCCGCCCCCAACCGCGAGGAGCTGGCCCGCTACCAGGGCGCCGAGCTACCGGCCGCGATGCGCGACTGGCGCCCGTCGGCCTTCGTCACCGCCGACGAGAGCCGCCGCGTCGTCGAACTGGCCTGGCGCCGTCTCGGCGACAAGGCCGTCCTCGTCGCCCAGGCCGCCGACGGCAGCCGTACGCCGCACAACGTGGATGCCACGGTCAGCGCCTTCGACGCCACCACCCTCGCCCGGGCCGCCGAACGGCTTGCTCCCGGCAGCAAGGTCGCCACCCAGAGCATCGTCAACGACTACGACAGCTACTACTACCCGCGCCACCACCAGGGCGCCGTCGAGCGTCCGCTGCCGGTGGTCCGCGTCGACCTGGACGACAAGAGCGCCACGCGGCTCTACATCGACCCGCAGGACGGCCGCCTGCTGCTGCGCCAGGACGACAGCCGCCGCGTCTATCGCTGGCTGTACTCCGCGCTGCACCACTGGGACTTCGGCGTGCTCTACCAGCGCCCCGTGTGGGACGCCTGGATGCTGGTCTGGGTGCTGCTCGGCGTAGTGCTTGGGGCCAGCAGCCTGGTGATCGGCTGGAAGCGCCTGCGCCGCACCTTCGAGACCGACAAGCCGAAGCCCAAGGCCAAGCCCGGCAAGCCCCAGACCGCCGGCCAGCCACGTCTGGCCACCGACAGCCCGGCGAGCTGAACACCGCTTTTACAACCACCGCAGGAAACTCCACATGAAGCGCACCACCCTCATCGCCGCCGCCCTCGTCCTCGCCGCCGGCGCCGCCATCGCCCAGCAGGCCGCCGAGGCGCCCAAGCTGCCCCTCGGCTTCTTCGTCACCAGCGTCGGTCTCGGCAAGGGTGCCGACCTGGGCGGCCTGGCCGGCGCCGATGCCCACTGCCAGAAGCTGGCCGCCGCGGTCGGTGCCGGCAACCGCACCTGGCACGCCTACCTGAGCACCCAGGCCGCCAACGGCCAGCCGGCCGTCAATGCCCGCGACCGCATCGGCAAGGGCCCGTGGGCCAACGCCAAGAACGCCATCGTCGCCAACGACGTGGCCCACCTGCACGGCGACACCGTCGAGCTCGGCCAGCTCGGCAGCAACCTGCACCGCACCACCGCGCTGACCGAAAAGGGCGAGCCGATCAAGGGCGTCGGCGAAACCCCGAACCAGCACGACATCATCACCGGCTCCAAGCCCGACGGCCGCGCCTACAGCGACGCCGCCGACCACACCTGCAAGAACTACACGAGCAGCGGCGAAGGCAGCGTGCAGCTGGGCCACTCCGACCGCACCAACCGCGGCGCCACCGGCGGCAACGTGTCGTGGAACTCCACCCACGGCAGCCGCGGCTGCAGCCAGGAGAACCTGATCAGCACCGGCGGTGCCGGCTACTTCTACTGTTTCGCCACCAACTGACCCACCCCGCCCCGGCCTTGCCGGGGCCCAAGCGCGGGGCCCGTCCCCGCCCGATGACCGCCATGCGCCCCTTCTCATTCGCGAGCTTCGCTTCCGGCCTGACCGTGCTGGCCCTGGGCCTCGCCGCCAACACCGGCTTCGCTGCGTCCTCCCGTGCCAGCACGCCGCAGGTCGAAGCCGAACTGGTCGCCTCCGCCGCCGCCATCCGCCCCGGCGACGAAATCCAGCTCGGCGTGCGCCAGAAGATCATTCCCCACTGGCACACCTACTGGGTCAATCCGGGCGACTCCGGCCTCGCCACGCAGATCGGCTGGACGCTGCCGGAAGGGGCCCGCGCCGGCGACATCCAGTGGCCGACGCCCGGGCGCTTCAAGCTCGGCCCGGTCGTCAACTACGGCTACGAAAACGAAGTCACGCTGCTCGCCACCGTCAAGGCACCAGCCGATCTTCAGGCCGGCGGACGCTTCCCGGTGAAGGCCACGGTGGACTGGCTGGTGTGCCAGGAAACCTGCATCCCGCAACAGGTCGAGCTGGAGCTGACACTCCCCGTGCAGGCTGCAGGCAGCAGCGTCGGCCCCGGCAGCCCGCTCATTGAACAGGCCCGCACCAGCCTCCCCATCGAGAGCCCGTGGCCCATCGAAGCCCGCGCCGGCAAGGACGCCATCACGCTGCGCATCGCTGCTGCCGCCCTCGCCGCCCATCCTCCGGGCGAGCTGTGGTTCTATGCCGACCAGTGGGGCAAGACCGCCCACGACGCGCCGCAGCCGGTCACCGTCGTCGGCAACGCCATTGAAATCCGCATCAAGCCCGGCGACGAACCCCTCAAGGACGCCGAAACCCTCAGCGGCGTGCTGAGCATCCGTGACGGCAACGGCCGTGTTCAGGGTTATCGCGTCGCAACGCCGGTTTCTGCGGCGGCAGGCGCCATCGCGGCGGCGCCGCAAACCGCCGAGAGTGCCGACCTGGGCGTCGGCATGGCCGTGCTGCTGGCCCTCGCCGGCGGGCTGATCCTCAACCTGATGCCCTGCGTCTTCCCGGTGCTCTCCATCAAGGCCTTGTCCGTACTGCGCCATGCCGGCCACGACCGTGCCCAGGTCCGCCTGCAGGGCCTCGCCTATACCGCCGGTGTGCTGTCCAGCTTTGCCGCCCTCGGCGCCGTGCTGATCGCCCTCAAGGCCGGCGGCGCCCAGGTCGGCTGGGGCTTCCAGTTCCAGTCGCCGCCTTTCGTGCTGGCGGTGGCCTACCTGATGTTCACCGTCGGCCTCAGCCTGTCCGGCGTATTCACGCTGGGCAGTTCGGCGGCCGGCATCGGCACCTCCCTGGCCGACAAGCCGGGCTATGCCGGCAGCTTCTTCACCGGCGTGCTGGCCACCGTGGTCGCCACCCCGTGCACCGCCCCCTTCATGGGCGCCGCCCTCGGCTTTGCGCTGGGCCAGTCGGCGCCGGTGCTGCTGGCGGTGTTCCTGAGCCTCGGCCTGGGCCTCGCCCTGCCCTACCTGCTGCTGTGCTTCTGGCCGGCGCTGCAGCGTGCGCTGCCGCGCCCCGGCGTGTGGATGGAGCGGGTCAAGCAGGCGCTGGCCTTCCCGATGTACGCCGCCGCCGTGTGGCTGGTGTGGGTGCTGGCCCAGCAGGCCGGCCCCAACGCCATCGCCATCGCGCTGGGCGGCATGCTGGCCATCGCCTTCGCCGCCTGGCTCTACGACAGCAGCCGCAACGCCCACGTGTTCGCCCGCCACGGCGGCACCGGGGTGGCCCTGCTGACGCTGGTGGCGGCACTGGGCGGCGGCTACGCCGGCGTTCAGTCGAGCGTCGCCAATGCGGCCGCCCCGGCCACCGCCACGGCCGGCAAGCACGCCTGGGAACCCTACAGCAAAGCCCGCTTCGACGAACTGCGCGCCGCCGGCAAGCCGGTGTTCGTCAATTTCACCGCCGCCTGGTGCATCACCTGCCTGGCCAACGAGAAGGTCGCCCTCAGCGACGCCAGCGTGACGGACGCCTTCCGGCAGGCCGGCATCACCTACCTGAAGGGCGACTGGACCAACCAGGATCCACAGATCTCCGCCCACCTGGCCGAGTTCGGGCGCAGCGGCGTGCCGCTGTACCTGCTCTACCCGGCCGGCGCTGGCAGCGCGCCGCAAGTGCTGCCCCAGCTGCTCACCCCCAGCACGGTCCTGTCCGCCATCGCCGCGGCCGGGCCGGCCACCGCTTCCCCCAAACTCGCCAAGGAGTAATCACGATGCCCTTCGCCCTCGCCCGCACGCTCTCCCGCCGCAGCCTGTTCAAGCTCGCCGTCGCCACCCTGCCGCTGGCCGCCGTCGGCAGTGCCCACGCCAACGCCGAAATCGGCCAGCCGGCCCCGGCCTTCACCGCCCAGGGCGCCGACGGCAAGCCGGTCAGCCTGGCCGCCTACAAGGGCAAGACGGTGGTGCTCGAATGGAGCAATCACGATTGTCCCTTCGTCGTGAAGCACTACGAGAGTGGCAACATCCCGCAACTGCAGAAGGACGCCACCGGCAAGGGCGTGGTGTGGCTGCAGGTGATCTCCTCCGCGCCCGGCAAGCAGGGCCACGTCGAAGGCGCCTCGGCGATCAAGATCAACGGCTTCCGCAACGCCGCGCCAAGCGCCGTGGTGCTCGACCCGGACGGCAAGCTCGGCAAGCTCTATGGCGCCCAGACCACGCCGCACCTGTTCATCGTCGATCCGGCCGGCAAGCTGGTGTACAAGGGCGGCATCGACAGCATTCCGTCCACCCGCAAGGATGACATTGCCAAGGCCGACAACTACGTCAAGCTGGCCCTCGCCGACCTCGGCGCCGGCCGCCCGGTGGCCCACGCCAGCACCAAGCCCTACGGCTGCTCGGTGAAATACGCCGACTGAGCCACGCTCCAGCAAAAAAAGGGGCGGGCCGCCGACCACCCGGCGCCCCGCCCCTCTTCCGTTCAGCACCTGACTCCGCCACAACGGGAATCAGCTCGCGGAACGCTCAGTCCGCCCGCTCGCTGCGGCGCTCCAGATCCTGCTCGAAGGCGGCGATGATGGCCTCTTCGCGCGTCTCGAACAGCGGCCCCGGCAGGCCGGCGTAGCTGGCCAGCGTCGGCGCCTCACTGTCTTCACTAGCGAAGTGGAACAGGAACTCCCCATCCGGCGTCGCATACACGCTGAACAGACGGTTGGCATACACCACCGGCAGCTCGGCGCCCAGGCTGCCGATCTCCACGTCGTAGAGTTCGCAGGCCGCCTCCAGCGCGGCTTCGTAGCTGTCCTCGAAAGGGCTGTCCTGATAGCTGTCGTCGTCGAGCTCCACGCCGGCGGCCTCATACACGTAGCCGCCGGCCTGGGGCACGTGCCAGATCGCGAAGTCGATGTGTTGGAAAACCTTGCTCACCTGCTGGGCCATTTCTCGTCTCACTGATTGATGCATGTTCGGGCCCGAACTATAGCAATGCCGGGCCGGCAAGGCGCGATGACGCGGGATCCGGGCCACCCTTGATACCGGTTAAAGCCCTGGTCGCCAGTCTGGCCGACAATGCCGAAACCTCGCCCGACCAAGTGGAAGAAAAGACATGCAGACCCGACCGTGGCTCACCCTGGCAATCAGCGCCCTCACACTGCTGGCCGCCCCAGGCCAGGCGTCCTTCGCCGCCGACGCCCATCACCACCACGACCACCATGGCAGCGCCGCACCGGCCGCCGGGCTGCATCTGAATGCCGGCAGCCAATGGGAAACGGACGCCACACTGCGCCAGGCGATGGACGACATCAATCGATCCCTGGCCCAGGCGCTGCCGGCCATTCACCGGGAGCGCTTCAGCAAGCGCGACTACGCGGCCCTCGCCGCCAGCGTCGAGCAGAAGGTCGCCTACGCCGTCGAGCACTGCCGGCTGGCACCGGAAGCCGATGAAGTGTTGCACGTCGTCATCGCCGACCTGCTCGGCGGCGCCGAGATGATGCGCGGCAAGAGCCCGCTCCGGCGGCATGCCGGCGCAGCGCGCCTGCGCCAGGCCCTGCAATCCTACGGCGTCTACTTCCAGCACCCTGGCTGGCAGCTCGCCACCGACTGACGAGCCCCGCACCGACACGCAAAAAAACCCGATGGCGCCGGACTGCCGCCATCGGGTCGTGCATCGCCCCCGCCAGGCGGGGGCCTCCGTCATCCTGTTCCGGATGCTTACTGCATCAGCGACATGACCATCTGGGACATGCTGTTGGACTGCTTCAGCATCGAGGTGCCGGCTTGCATCAGCATCTGCTTGGAGGTCATGTTGGCGGTTTCGGTCGCGTAATCCACGTCCATGATGCGGCCCTTGGCAGCCGAGGTGTTGGTGCTCATGTTGGCCAGGTTGTTATAAACGTGGTCGAGGCGGTTGGAGGCCGCGCCGAGGGCGGAACGCACGGTGCTGACCGAAGCCAGAGCGGTATCCAGACCGGTGATCGTCGCGTTGGCGCTGGCGGTCAGCTCAGTGCCGACCGTCGCAGCAGTCGCGGTGGTCTTGTAGGCTGCACTGACGGAGCCCAGATCGCCCGCATCGTTGGTCAGCTGGGACACTGCCGCGGACATATCGGTGTTCATCGTTTCAGAGGCGCTGGCGCCGATCTGGAAGGTCACGCCACCGGTCTTGCCGAACATGCTGGTGCCGCCGGTAACCGCAGCGGCATTGGTACCCACATCGAACAGCTTCTGACCACCGAAAGTGGTGTTCTTCATGACATTGGTGAGTTCGCGGCCCAGCGCATCGTACTCGGACTGCATGGACGTCTTGTCGGCGGCGCTGGAGGTCGCGTCAGCAGCCTGGGTCGCCAGGTCCTTCATGCGCATCAGGATGTCGGTGACTTCCTTGAAGGCGCCTTCGGCGGTCTGCATCAGCGAGATGCCGTTCTGCGCGTTGCGCTGAGCCACCGCCATGCCGCGGGTCTGGGCGTCCAGACGGGTGGCGATCTGCAGGCCGGCAGCGTCGTCCATCGCGGAATTGATGCGGTAGCCGGTACCCAGGCGGGCCATCGAGGTGGACAGGTTCTTCTGCGTCGCGCTGAGAGCACTTTGCGAAGTCAGGGAGGCAAGGTTGGTGTTCAGGCTGAGCATGGCAAGACTCCTAATTGAGGTTGTTCATTCCGGGCACCGTTTCCTGCGCCCTCACCAGTCAAAGGCGACCTCGCTGCGCGGGTCCTTAAATCAATCTGGAAAATTTTTTTCGATCGTGAAAGAAAAAACGCCCGCGGCCATATCAAAACCATTGGGGCGAATTCATTCGCCCGCGGACTTTGATCGACCGACTGCGGGCGAATGAATTCGCCCCAACGGGTCGGGAATGGATCTGCCCGAACGGGCTGGAGGGGATGGGCCGCGACGGGCGCCGCGGCCGGCAGGGAAGGATTCAGTCCAGACCCAGCAGGGCCGTGACGCGTTCGCGGGTGAGGCCGCGGGTAGCCGGCAGCACATCGGCCAGGACGGCGAAGGAGGCCGTCCGGGCCTGCGCCTCGAAATGCACGGCCAGGCCTTCGGCGCGCTGGGCCTGTTCGGCCGCCGCCGGACTTCCGGCCTGGGTCGCCAGGCGATCCAGGGCCGTGTCGGCGCTGCGCTGCAGCGCCTCCAGCTGCTGCCCGGCCAGCACCACGTCACGCAGGGTCTGGCGCAGGGCCGCCGGGCTGTCGGTCTTCCAGCTGTCGAGCCGGATCGCCGCCGCGTCGGCGTCGATACGCACGCGGCTGAACTGGCCGGTCGGGTAGCGCCGCCCTTCGCCCTTGACCTGCAGGCTGTCGCGCACCGCCGGCCAGTCCGCCTCGGGAGCGCTGAACTGCAGCACAGCGTCGGCATCGGCGGCCACGCGCACGCCCAGCGGCGCCAGGGCCAGATCGAGGCGCCGGCCGAGCGTCACCGGCGACAGGCCGGGCTCGATGGACACCGGGGGCGACAGGCGGCCGCGCACGGAAAACTGCAGCTTCTCCGCCTCGCCCACGGCCAGCGCCGGCGTATCGAGCCCGCGCAGCCGGAAGCCCTGACGGGCCTGGCCGGCCTCGACCAGGCGCAGGGCGCCGTCCACGCTGCCGGCGGTGGCGGCTGGGCGGGTTTGCCAGAAGTCGGTGAAGCGCCGCAATACCTGCTGCAGCCGGGAGTCGGCGAGCTGCTGTCCGGCCAGCGCATCCCCCAGGCCGCGCTTCAGCTCGCCGAGCTGCGCCTGCGCGCGGCCGGCGAATGCCTTGCTCTGCTGCAGGGCCGAGGCCTGCCGGTTGAAGCCGTCGCGTAGTTCAAGCCCGCCGCCGGGCGGCGTGGACGACAGCGCGGCCGACCGCAGCCGCACGTCCCGCCCCGCCGTCGCGGCGCTGGCCGGGCGTGCGGCGGCACCGATGGCGGAGCCGGCCGCCGTCGCGCCGCGGGTCTGTACAGCGGAAATCTGCATGGCTGCCGGCATCGATCAGATCGCGTCGAAGAGGGACAGCTGGCTGACCCGCGCATAGGCCTTCTGGGTCGCCTGGGCGGCCTCCGTGTAGCCGTTGAGCTTGATCACCGCGTCGCCGTAGTCGAGCTGGCCCAGATCGATCAGCGCCTGCTGGTTGGAAAGGCTGACATTGGCGAAATTGCCGTCCAGGGTCTCGAGAATGTTCTGCATGCCGCCCAGGTGGGCGATCTTGCTGCCGAACTTCGCCTTCGTATCGTCGATGGCCCCCAGGGTGGCCGTCAATTGGGCCCGCGTCGCCGGATCGTTGACGCTGACACCCGGCGTGGCCAGCAGGCCGACCGCCTGGTCGAGCTGGTTCAGCGTGCCGGCCATCTCCTGCACCGTCACATTGACGTCCTGCGTCACACCGTTGCCGACCACCACCTGCTGCTGCCCGAGATTGCCCTGGTAGCTGTAGCGCGTGCCCACGGGCTGGGTCGGGTCGTAGGCGATCGGCTGGGTGGCGGTCTTGGTTCCGGAGAACAGATAGCGCCCTTCCTGATCCTTGGCGTTGGCGCCGTAGAACAGGCTGTCGCCGATGGCCTTCAGCGAGGCGGACATGGCGGCCACGTCTTCCGAGGTGTTCGAGCCGTCAAGGGCCCACACCATCAGGTCGCGGGCATCCTGAAGGTCGGCGTTCATGCTGTCCAGGCTGGTTTCGTTCTGGCGCAGACGCACCTTCAGCGCGCCGATGTTGTCCCGGTACTGCTTGACCGCAGCCTCCTCCCGGTTCAGCCGGGACAGGCGGACGTCGGTGATCGGATCGTCGGAGGGGCGCAGCAGCTTCTTCCCCGTGGACATCTGCTGCATGATCGTTTCGAGCCGGGACGAAGCCGTCTGCAGCGTGCTGCTCATCGTGCTGTGGTACTGGGTGGTGGAAATGCGCATCGCTGGCCTCACTGGTTTTCAAGGGATCCGGTCTTCTCCGCCGCGCCCTGGCGGCGCTCCAGCTCGGCGAGAGCATGCTCGACGATGGCTTCCGCCGGCGCCGACAGACCCGTAAAGCGGCACCCGACCACGTATTGCTGGCCGAGCAGGAAAGTCTGCAGAACCCGCCGCGAACGGACTTCGAGCGCGGCCAGGAAACCGCGCCCCGCACCGAGCTCCAGCCACACCCGCGGCAGGCGCCGCCCGACGTAGAGCAGCGCGGCCTGCGTCGGCGAAGCGCGCAGGCCGATGCCGCCCCGGGCGATATTGTCCACGCCCAGGACGCGGAGCCGCCCGCCCAGGCTGAACTCGGCCATGAAGGGCAGGCCGACCGGCGCATGCACGCGTGCATAGCGGCGCCGCTGGATGAAGGCCTCGTCGCCGAGGCCCGGGCCGGCCTCCGCATCGGCGGGCAAAGGGGCAAGCCCGGCCATCGCTCAGCCCAGCATCGACAACGTCGCGTCGAACAGCTCGTTGGCCACCGCGATGACCTTCATGTTCGACTTGTACATCTGCTGGTACTGGACCAGGTTCATCGCCTCTTCGTCCTGGTTCACACCGCTGGTGGACGCCCAGCTGTCCTCGCTCTGGCTGCGCACCGTCTGGGCCGTCTTGAGGGAGGTCTGGTTCTGCTGGCTGACCATGCCCAGTTTGCCGACCAGCTGCGTCGCCGCATCGCCGAGGCTCACCGTTCCCAGCGAGGCCAATGTCAGCGGCGCCTGCTGGACGGCGATCAGCATCTTCAGGTTGGCGCTGTCGCCCGGCAGGCTGGCATCGCTGGAGAAACCGAGATCCTGGCCAACCACGCTGGGATCCACCCGCAGCATGCCGGTCACGCTGCTCGCATCGAAGATGAACAGGGGCGTGCCCGGACTGCCGTTCATGGCGTAGCCGGCCGTCAGCTGGGTGTTGAAGGCCGTCGCCATCTGGCCGGCCATGTCGGTGACCGACTGCATGGTCGGCACCAGCACACCGCGCTCCAGCTCCTCAAGGCCGCCGAGCTGCCCGCCCAGGCCGCTGCCGGGCAGCTTGAAGCTCTCCCGCGCGAAGCTCAGGCTCATGACCTGCGAACCGTTGGCGAGCGACGCCACACCCAGCGTGGCGGCAAGGGCGCCGACGACCAGCGGCTGGCCGGAGCGCAGCGACACGCTGCGCGTACCGTCGTTCTGGTCCACCACCTGCACGCCCACCAGATCGGCCAGCGAGTCGATCTTCAGATCCCGCTCGTCGATCAGGCCGGAGGCGTTAACCCCGGTCGCCCTGGCGGCGGCGATCTGCTTGTTCAGCGCGGCCACGTCCATCGACAGGGTGTTGATCTGGCCCACCGCCGCTGTGCGCTGCTGCTGCACCGACGCCCGCTGGTTGGACAGGACCTGGTTGAGGCTGTTGAAACGCTGGGCCAACGCCTCGCCGGTGGTGATCACCTGCTGGCGCAACGGACTCGACGTGGGGTCCACGCTGGCCGCGTTGAGGGCGCTGAAGAAGGCGTCCAGCCCGCTGTTGAGACCGGAGGTCTCGTCCCCCATCACCTGTTCCAGCTGGGTCAGGTAGGGCTGGGCCACGTTGTACTGGCCGAGGCCGGACGCCGCCCGCCACATCTGCTGGCTCTTGTAGCTGTCGGCGAAGCGCGTCAGCGCCGACACCGCCACGCCGTTGCCGGCGGACAGGCCGCTGTTGGCCGGCTTGATGGAGGCCAGCAGCGCACCCTGCCGGGTGTAGCCGGGCGTCATGACATTGGCGACGTTCTGGCTGGTCGCATTGAGCGCGACCTGGGCGGCCAGGCTGCCGGACAGTGCGTTGTTGATGATGCTCATGGGCAGGTTTTTCCTGTATCGGGGTGCCGGGAATGCGACAGCCCCCTTCCTGACGGAAAGGCGACCCCTCAGGGCCGCGACTTAAACGGGGTCGCGGGCGTAGCGGCCGGCGCCGGAGCGGCGGCGGACGACGCCCCTGCCCGGCCACCCGCCGCCGGGCTGCGTGCCTCGGGCAGCAGCTGGGCGAGGATCGCGTCGGCAACGCCGAAGGCGCGCTGCCCGGCCAGCACATCGGCCAGCTTGCCGTCGGCGATTTCCAGCATGTCCTGGTTGATGCGGTTCTGGAACAGGCTGTCCTCGTCGGCCATCTCCCGCGTCACGCTACGCATCTGCTTGAGCATGTCGGCAATGAAGAAGGACTCGAACTTCTCGGCGGCGGCCACCACGCGGGCGCGCTCGGCGTCTTCCCCACCGGCGCCACGCGGCATGTCGAGGACACGCTCGGAGGCCGTCGGGGCGGCAGACGAAAAATTGGCTGGATCGAGTTTCACGGGCCTCTCCTAGATGACGATCAGTTCGCCGTCGATGGCGCCGGCCTGGTCGAGGGCCTGCAGGATCGCCATCACGTCGTCGGGGTTGGCGCCGATGCTGTTCACCGTGTCGATGATGGCCTGCAGGCTGACGCCCGACGGCCACTTGAACATGTGCCCGCCGCTCTGCTCCACCTTCACCTGGGACTGGGGCACCACCGTCGTCTGGCCACGGCCGAAGGGGCCCGGCTGGCTGACCTGCGGCATCTCCGAGATGATGACCTTCAGCGATCCATGGGAGATCGCCGCGGCGCGCACACGCACCCCTTCCGAGATCACCACGGTGCCGGTGCGCGAGTTGAAGATGACCTTCGGGCGACTCTCGCCGATGTCCACCGGCAGCACCTCCAGGTCGGCCACGAAAGCCACCCGGCGGGTCGGGTCGGGCGGTGCGATGACGTCCACACTGGTCGCGTCACGGGTCGTCGCGAGCTGACCGTAGCGGCGGTTGATGGCTTCGACGATGTTGGTCGCGGTGCGGAAATGGGGGCGCTTGAGGCTCAGGCGGATCGTCGGCTGGGTGTCGAAATCGGTCTCGATCTCCCGCTCGACGGTGGCCCCGTTGGGAATGCGCCCGGAAGTCGGGCTGTTGACCGTCACGCTGGAGCCGCTGGCGCCCTGCGCCGTCACCCCGCCGACCACCAGCTGGCCCTGGGCCAGCGCGTAGATCTCGCCGTCGGCGGCGCGCAGCGGCGTCAGCAACAGCATGCCGCCGCGCAGGCTCTTGGCGTCGCCCATCGACGACACCGTGATGTCGAGCTGCTGGCCGCGGCGGTAGCCGGGCGGGAAGACCGCGCTGACCATCACCGTCGCCACGTTCTTCAGCCGCGAGGCGTTGCCCTCCGGCGGCTTGATGCCGAACTGCTTGAGCATGTTGCTCACCGACTGGCCGGAAAACTTGACCTGGGTACTGTCGCCGCTGCCCTGCAGGCCGACGACGAGGCCATAGCCGAGCAACTGGTTCTCGCGCACACCCTCGACGCTGACCAGCTGGCCGAGGGCCTGGGCGGCATGCACCGCAGAAACGGGAAGGAGCAGCGCGGCGGCAAGGCCGAGCAGGCGCAGACAGGCATTCATGGGCGGGCTTTCAGAAAGGACTCCAGGGGCTGTAGAAGAAGCGGGTCAGCCAGCCCGGCTCGTTGGCGTCGGCCAGCGTGCCGCGCCCCGAGTAGGCGATGCGCGCGTTGGCGATGCGCAGGGACGAGACCCGGTTCTCGGTGTCGATGTCCGACGCCCGCACGTAGCCGGCCAGGCGGACCAGCTCCTCGCCCTGGTTCAGATAGAGGCTCTTCTCGCCGCTGACGCGCAACAGGCCATTCGGCAGCACCTCCTGCACGATGACGGTGATCGCCCCCTGCAGAGTGTTCTGCTGGCGGCTCGAGGCGTTGCCGGCGAAATTGCGGTTGGCGTCGAAACCGAGGCCGGTGCTCTTGACTGCCTTGCCGAACAGGGTCATTGGCGCCACCGTCGCCCCGCTCTTCTTGTCGATGGCGGTATCCGCCGACTTGCTGGCCTGGGTGGTTTCCTCCAGCTGCACGGTCAGCAGGTCGCCGGGACGGAAGGCCCGGCTGTCGGCGGTGATGGCCCACGGCAGCTCGCTGGAGAAGACCCCGCCGGCCCGCGCCTTGCGCGGCATCGGCGCCGGAATGTTGGGGCGGGCGTCGTCGTCGAGGGGCGGAATCTGCGCCGGCTGGATCGCCGCGCACGCGGCCAGCAGGCCGGCGGCACAGGCGGCCAGTCCGTTCCGGAGGCAGGACGGAGCGCGGGCGGCGGCCATCTCAGCGGGTCGCCTGGGACAGGTACTGCATCATGTTGTCGGCCGCGGACAGAACCTTGGTGTTCATCTCGTAGGTCCGCTGTGCGGCGATCATATCCACCATTTCCTCGACGACCTGCACGTTGGAACCTTCCAGCGCGCCCTGCTTGAGCTTGCCGAGACCCTCCTCGCCGGGGTTGGCCTCGGTCGGCGCACCGCTGGCGGTGGTCTCCTGGTAGAGGTTCTCGCCAAGGGCCAGCAAGCCGGCCGGATTGACGAAGTTGGACAGGGTGATCTGCCCGACTTCCCTGGCGGTGGAAGAGCCGGACTGGGTGATGGAGACCGTGCCGGTGTCGCCGATGGTCACCGAGGTGGCGTCGGCGGGAATGGTGATCTCGGGCTGCAGCGGGCGACCCTGGGCATTCACCAGCAGGCCTTCGGCATTGACCTGCAGCTGGCCGGCACGGGTGTAGCCGATCTCGCCGCTGGGCTGCAGCACGCGGAAGAAGCCCTTGCCGAGGATGGCCACATCCAGCGACTGGCTGGTGGTCTGCAGGTTGCCGGTGGTGAACACCTTCTGGGTGCCGACCAGGCGCGTGCCGTTGCCCAGTTGCACGCCCACCGGCGAACTCGCCGCGGCATTGTTGCCCTGGGTGCCGGGCTGGCGGTCCACCTGGTAGAACATGTCTTCCATGACCACCCGGTCGCGCTTGAAGCCGACCGTGTTCACGTTGGCGATGTTGTTGGCGATGGCCTGCAGCTTGGCATCCTGGGCCTGCACGCCGGTCTTGCTGATCCACATGGCGGGATTCATGGTTTCTTCCTTTATTCCGAGATCAGGTGATTACCGCTGGCGGCCATCGAATCGGCCGACTTGAGCAGGCGCATCTGGATTTCGAACTCCCGGTTGAGGCTCATGGTGGCGACCATTTCCTCCACCGCGGAGACGTTGCTGCTTTCCAGGTGGCCGCTGCTCACCGTCACCGCCTCGTCGGCCGGCAAGGCGGCGCCGTTGCGGGCGACGATCAGGCCGGCCTCGTTCTTGGTGAGCTGGGCGGCGTCGGCACGCACCAGCTTCAGGCGGTCCACCGGCTGCAGGTCGCGCTGGCCGGGCGACAGCACCGAGATCGTGCCGTCCTTGCCGATCTCCACCTGGCTGTGCGGCGGCAGCACGATCGGGCCGCCGTCGCCGAGCACCGGGTGGCCATTCACGCTCAGCGCCCCCTCGCCGTCGATGGCCAGATTGCCGGCGCGGGTGTAGGCCTCGCCGCCCTGCCAGCGCACCGCCAGCAGGCCGTCGCCGCCGATCGCCACGTCGAGGTCGCGGCCGGTTTCGCGTACGCCACCGCCGCGCATGGTGAGGCTGTTGGCCTGCAGCTGGCTGAAGTGGCGGCTGTCGTAGCCGAAGCCGGGCACCGCCTGGCTGGTGGCCAGCTCCAGGTCGGCGCGGAAGCCGCTGGTGTCGGCATTGGCCAGATTGTTGGCGCGCACCTGCTGGGCGTGCAGGGCGCGCTCGGCGCCGCTCATGATGGTGTAGATCAGCGCATCCATGGCTTAGATCGCCTGCATCAGGTTCTGCATCATCTGGCTCTGCGCCGAGATCACCTTGGTGTTGGCCTGGTAGTTGCGCTGGGCGGTCATTAGGTTGACCAGCTCGCCGGTCAGCTCGACGTTGGACTGCTCCAGCGCGCCGGACGTCAACTTGCCGGCCATGCCGCTGCCGGGGGTGAAGAACAGCGGCGTGCCGGAATCGTTGGACATCGCCCAGCTGGTGCCGCCGGCCGGCGTCAGCGCCCCTTCGTCGGGGAAGGTCGCCAGCGCGAGGGTGCCGGTGCGCTGCTTCTGGCCGTTGCTGTACTGGACCATGATGCCGCCGTCGTCGGCGATCTGGACGCTGGTCAGCGTGCCGGAGGCGTAGCCGTTGGCGGCGTTGGCCGTGGTGGTGGCCTCGCCGGCGAACTGGGTGGTGCCGGCGTAATCGATGTTCACCGTCAGCGGCGCCGCACCGGTGGGCGTGCCGAGGGGCAGCGCAACGGCGGCGGCCGGGCTGGTGAGCTGGCCGGCGGGGTCGAACTGCAGCGTCGTGGTGGTGGGCTGCACGGTGCCGTCGAAGCCGTAATGGACGACCACCTGGTTGGTGGCCAACTTGACGAAATACTGGGTCACGCTGTGCTGGGTGCCGAGGGAGTCATACACCACCGACACCATGGAACCATTGAAGGACTGGGGGTCGGTCGGGTCGAAGGGCGCCACGGCCGGCGTGCTCCAGTCGGCTGACATGTTGGCCACGTATTGCAGCTTGTCGGTGGCCTTCGCCGCCACCTGGCCGGCCGGCACCTGCAGGTCACCCATGGCGCCCAGCGTGGCGCTGCCGGCGATGGCCGCATAGCCCTGTACGCGGCGCCCCGAACCGTCGACCACGTAGCCGTCCTTGTTCACCGAGAAGACGCCGACGCGGCTATAGACGGACTGGCCGGAGACGTCCTTGCTGACGAAGAAGCCGCGCCCGAGGATTGCCGCGTCCATGCCGCGTCCGGTGCTCAGTACGCCGCCACCGACGTTGATGCTCTGGGTCTGGGACGAAACGGTGGTGCCGGTGGACTGGGAGCCGGCGTACTCCGACGCGAAGTTGGCACGGCTGGACTTGAAGCCGTAAGTGCCCGAGTTGGCGATGTTGTTACTGATGGTGTCCAGCTGGGTATTGACCGCGTTGATGCCGGACAGGGCGATTTCGAAGCTCATGATGGATTCCTTGTGACAGGGCTATTCGGTGGGCTCGGTCGGAAAACTCAACCCGTGGGACTGTTGAAACCGGTGATCGCCGACGAGCCGATCTCGCCGACGTTGGCGACCTTCAGGACCACGCCCGCGCTGCCGGAAACGCGGACGCTTTCGAGCTTGCCGGTGATGTCCACCGCCGGCGTCTCACCGCCGTCGGTCTTGACGGCAATTGCGTAGCGGCCGGGCGCCAGGCCCAGGCTGGCCGGATCGAGGCTGAAGGTGTTGATGCCCACGCCGCGGCTGCCGAGGGCCACGCTGTGCGTCTGGCCCAGCGAGTCGGTCAGCACCAGGTTCGTCGCGCTGCTGCCGCTGGCCAGCTCGAAGCGTCCGTTGAGCGTCTGTGCGCCGAGCTCCACGCTGTCGCTGCGCACCGCCACGTCGCTGCCGACGCGGGCGCCGAGCAGCAGGGTCTGCAGGCTGTCCATCTGCGTCGCGGCGCTCTTGCCCTGACTGACCAGAGATTGCAGCGCGGAGGTCTGGCTGAGCTGGCTCAGCTGGGTCACGAACTGGGAGGCGTCCTGCGGATTGAGCGGATCCTGGTTCTTGATCTGGGCCACCAGCAGGGTCATGAACATGTCGTCGCTCACACCGAGGCCGTTGCTCTTGACGGCGGTGCTGTCGGCGGAGGCGCCGGTCGCGCCGGTGGAGGCATTGAAAACGGCGCTCATCTCAGCTCTCCCCCATGCGCAGCAGGGCCTGCTGCATGCCCTTCACGCGGCCGAGCACTTCCACGTTGGTCTCGAAGGCGCGGGAGGCCTCCATCATGTCGGTCATCTCGGCCACCGAATTGACGTTGGGATAGAACACCATGCCGTCCTCGTTGGCCTGGGGATTGCCCGGCTCGTACACCTTGCGCACCGGCTCGCTGCTCTGCACCACGTCGAGCACGCGCACGCCGGCGGACGCCGGCTGGCCGTCCATGCCGCCCTGGTAGAGGGTGGCGAAGACCGGCTTGCGGGCGTGGTAGGTCTTGTCCTCGCTGGCCGCGGCGGTCTGGGCGTTGGCCAGGTTGCTGGCCACCGTGTTGAGGCGCAGGCTCTGGGCGGTCATGGCCGCCCCGGCGATCTGCGCAATGCTTCTGAACGACATGTCTTATTGCCCCTCGATGACTCGGGCCAGGCCCTTGAGTTTCATGTTGATAAAGCTCAGGCTGGTCTGGAAATCCGACGCGTTCTGGGAGAACGCCGCCTGCTCGACGCCCAGCTCGACGGTGTTGCCGTCGGCGGTGGCCTGGTTGGGCACCCGGTAGCGCAGATCGGCGCCCTCTCCGCCCGGCACGCCGCCCTGCCCCGTGAGGGCCTCGCGGAGGCTGGACGAGAAGTCGATGTCCCGCGCCTGGTAGCCCGGTGTGTTTTCATTGGCGATGTTGGATGCCAGAATCCTCGTCCGCTCGGCACGCAGCTTCAGCGTGTCGGCGTGGACTCCGAGAGCCTTGTCGAAATCGATACCCATGCGTTTTCCCCCCACAATTAGATCCGTAATCAATTCCCTGCTGGCCGCCGCGCTGGCCGCCGGCAGCTTGCCGGCCCGGGCCGACACGGCCGGCGACGTGCTGCGCGCGGCGCGCCAGTTCCTGGCTGCCGAAGCGGCACGGGCCGGGCTGGTGGAAGCGCAATTCACCGTCGAGGTGAGCGGCAGCCCGGCGAAGGCCCAGCCCTGCCCCAAACCCGTCAACGTCGAACCCGCCGACACCCAGTTCCCGTCGCGCATGCGCTTCGTCGCCAGCTGTGCGACGGCCGGCTGGAGCGAGACATACACGCTGCGCGCCGAAGTCAGCGCCCAGGTGGTGGTCGCCGCCAGCCAGCTCAACAGCGGCCAGCCCATCGTCGCGGACGACCTGCGGCTGGAGCGGCGCACGCTGATGAACCTGCAGGACGCGCTGTCCGACCCGGCAGCACTCGTCGGCATGGCCAGCCGGCGCACGCTGCGGCCGGGACAGCTGGTGGACCGCCGCGCGCTGGCCCCGGCGGTGCTGGTGCGCCGCGGCGCCACCGTCACCATCGTGGCGCGCAACCAGGGCATCCTGGTCAGCTCGACCGGCGAAGCCACCGAGACCGGACGGCGCGACGACGTCATCGGCGTGCGCAACAGCGCCACCGGCCGGGTGATCCGGGCGCGGGTGACGGGTGCGAACGAGGTGGAGCCGGTCGGCATCGTTCACTCTCCCGACTGAAGCCGGCTGGCGATGCGCGCCAGCTTGGCCCCGTACTGGGGATCGGTCGCGTAGCCGCCCTGGGCCAGGCCGCGGGCGTAGGCGGCGACGTCGCCGCCAGCGTTGAGGGCACCCTTGTAGCGGGGGTTGTCGAGCAGCAGGCGGCCGAAGTCGCGGAAGGCCTCGCCCGGATTGGCGTAACTGCGGAAGCGCTCGGTCCGGGTCAGCTTCGCGCCGCCTTCGTACTCGATCGTCACGACGCTCGCGCTGTCGCCCTGCCAAGCCCCGCCGGCCTTGATGCCGAACAGGTTGTGGCTGTCGCGGCCGTCGGACTGGCGGATCGGCCGCTGGCCCCAGCCGGACTCCAGCGCCGCCTGGGCGGCCAGGATGTCCGGCGACACGCCGAGGCGGCGCCCGGTCTCTGCCGCCAGCGGGGCGATGGCGCTGAGGAAGGCGCGGCTGTCCGCCGGCAGCCCCTCCTCCTGAACCGCCGCGCTTGCCGGCTCGGCGGCCGTTGCCATGCCCTGACGGGCCAGGTAGGCGCGGGCCGCCGCATTCAGGCCGGCGACGGCGGCGCTGTCGCCGCCGCCGTTCTCGATGAAGTCCGTCACCTCCCGGTTCACGTCGCGCATCAGCGCCGCGAAATCGCCCTGACCGGCACCGCCGGTGGGCAGTGCGATGTCATCGGCGAAACCGGACAGGCCGGCCGCGCCGGCCTGGAAAGCGGCGTCAGGCCGGAGCATAGATGCCGTCTCCATCGTTGAGCACCCGCTGCATGATGTCGTGCTGGTCCATCAGCAGCCGGCAATTGCGCACATTGAGGGCCTTGCACTCGCGTACCAGCAGGCACAGGTCGGCCCAGTCGGCCGCGGCCGCACCGCGCTGGCCCTCCGGCAGATGGGCCAGCAGGGCCGGAACCGCGTCCGCCGCCGGCGTGCCCTTCAGGGCGCTGGCGAAGACGCCGATCAGCCGGGTGCGCTCCCCGCGCCGCGCGTCGAGCGTCCCGCACAGCGCGACGATCTCGTCGGCGAGCCGGGCCAGCCGTCCGGTATCGTGGTGCAGGGCCGCGTCGAACTGGGCCTCGAGCCGCTCCTGCAGCAGCCCGTAGTCGGCCATGTCCGCCCGCACACCGGCGGCGAGGCGGACCAGGGTCTGGGCGAGCGTGACGCGCTGCATCACGAGCGGCTGCCGTGGTAGCGGTCGATCAGGCCGGCCAGCTTGCCCGCGTCGAAGGGCAGCTCGCCCTTGGCCAGGGCTTCGCGCAGGGCGTCCACCTTGGCCTGGTCGATCTCGGGCAGGGACTGCAGGGCCGCCTTGGCCTGCAGCAGGCCGGCCGACTGCAGCGGGGCCTGCTCGGCAGCGCTGGCCGCAGGCGTGACGGCCGGCACGTTGCTGACCGGCGCGACTTCGGAAGTCGCCGCGGCGGAGGTCATGGGGACGGAAGGACCGGATATCTTCATACGGGACTCTCTGGGTTTGGTTCGCATGGGCTTAGCGGGCGGCGCCGTCGAGCAGGCTGCGGGCATCGGCGCCCTCGCGGGCGGCGGCGCGGGGCAGGCCGACATTGACGCCGTCGATCAGGGGCGCCACTGCGGCAGGCATGCCGAAGGTGGCGGACAGGCTGCGGGCCTGTTCGCTGCTCAGGATCAGCAGTTCGATGCGGCGGTTTACCGCCGCGCGGGGATTGCTCGGGTCGAGGGGAGCACGGTCGGCCATGCCCACCACCTGCAGCACGCTGTCCTGGCGCATGCCGCCGGCCAGCAGGTTGAGGCGCGCACGCATGGCCCGCTCGTTGGACAGGGTCCAGTTGGAATAGGCCGACGGCCCCACCTCGGCATACGGCATGGCGTCCGTGTGGCCGAGGATCAGCATCTGGTTCTCGATGCGCGCGAACAGCGGCCCCATCTTGCGCAGCAGCGCACGGAAGGGTTCGCTGGGCAGCGCCGAACCGCGAGCGAACATGCCGCGCTGGTCGGTGTCGTGCAGCATCACACGCAGGCCTTGCTGGGTGACCTCGGTGAGCAGGTTGCCGGCCAGGCCGGTCTCGGCGCTCAGACGCTTCACCACCTCGGCCAGCTCCTGCATGTCGGAGGCAGTCTCGAAACGGGTCTTCGACAATGGGACCTCCCGCCCGAGCTTGCCGTCACCGGTGGAGCGCAGCTTGCCTTTGGGATCGTCCCCATGGTCGGGGATCGGCATGCGCTCGATCAGGCTGCCGCGCGGCCCGCCCACCGCCTCCGGGCGGCGGCCGGCGCCCTCCTCCAGGAGTTCGCCGGTGGCCGTGCGCGTGATGTCCGCCAGCTGCTCGGCATTGCGCGCGGCCATCACCCACAGCACCAGGAACAGGCACATCAGCGCCAGGCAAAAGTCGGCGAAGGCGACTTTCCAGGCGCTGCCATGGGCTTCCTCGTCGTGCTTGCGGGAGACCCGCTTGACGACGGCTTCGCCGTGCTTCTTGTCGGCCAGGCTAGGCATTCGCGCGCGCTCCGCCGCGACGCTGCATCACCGCGTCCGGATCGCCGCTGAGGGCCGTGATCCAGCTCTCCAGTTCGGCAAAGCTCGGCTTGATGTTGAGCTGCACCAGACGCCGGCCGGCGTCGATGGACAACAGGGCCGGCTTGCCGGACACGTGGGTGACCAGCACCACCTTGACGCATTCGAGGGCCGACAGCTCCCGCGTGACGACCTGCTTCATCATGTTGGCAATAGGGTCGAGCAGGCCGTAGCAGAAGAAGATGCCGATGAAGGTGCCGACCATCGCCGCCGCCACGCGCTCGGCGATCTCGGCCGAGTTGGCGCCCTCACCGACGGTGTTCATCGCCATCACGATGCCCAGCACCGCGGCCAGGATGCCGAAGCCCGGCATCGCCTCGGCGATCTTCGACAGGGACTTGGCCGGCTGGCCGAGTTCGTCGTGGATGGATTCCAGCTCCTGTTCGAGCACGCCCTCCAGCTCGTGGGCGTTGATCTTGCCCATCGCCATCAGGCGGAAGTTGTCCACGATGAAGGCCAGCAGCTTGGGCTCTTCGAGGATCAGCGGGTAGTTGCGGAACAGCGGGCTGTTGTGGGGCTCCTCGACGTGGGCGTCGAGGGCCTTGAGGCCGCCGGCCGCCGTCTGCAGCAGCTCGTACATGAGCAGCAGCAGCTGGCGCTGGAACTCCCGCCCCTGCTTGCGGCTGGTGACGATCTGGCGGATCTGCAGCCAGGTCTCGGCCAGCACGTGGCGCGGGTTGCCGAGCACCAGGGCGCCGAAGGCCGCACCGCCGATGATCAGCAGTTCGACCGGTTGCCAGATGACCTGCAGGAGGCCGCCGCCGAGCACGAAGCCCCCGAAGACGGTGCCGAGAACGATGGCGATTCCGATGAGTTGTTGCATGTGCGTCGCTCCGCCGGGCTGGCGTTCAGTGTTGCAGGCACACCCGCATCTTGCGGAGCGCACCCTTGTTGATCTGGCAGACCCGTGCTTCGGTGAGGTCGAGCACGGCTGCGATTTCCTTCAGGCTGAGGTCGAATTCGTAGTACAGCTGGATCACCCGCTGCTCGCGCTCGTCGAGGGTCCGCAGCGCCTGCTCGATGCTGCGCCGGCGCACCAGCTGGGCCTCCGGCGACGGCCCGTCGGCGGACAGGCTGCCCATCTCCTGCAGCACCTCGTCGAAGCTGACCAGCACCTCGGCGTTCTCGGCGAGCAGGAATTCCTGGTAGGCCTCCGGCGTCAGCTCGAGGGCCTGCATCACCTCCGCGTCGGTCGGCTCGCGCCCGATACGGCGGTACAGGGCGCGGATCCCGTCGCGCAGGCGGTGACTTTCCTGGCGCACGCTGCGCGGCCGCCAGTCCTGGCGGCGCAGCTCGTCGAGGATCGCGCCGCGCACCCGCATCGATGCATAGGCCGCGAATTTCTCGTCGGGCGTGCCGTAGCGGCGCAGGCAGTCGAGCAGGCCGAGCAGACCGATCTGCTCCATGTCCTCGCGCTCCATCGCCGCCCCGACCTGGGAGCGCAGCTGGCGCACGATGCGCTTCACCAGCGGCACGTACTGCAGCAGGTAGTGCTGCTCGACGGCGCCGCTGTGCAGCTCGGCGTAGCCCACGTACATGTCCATGGCTGCTACTCGATGATCAGCTTGCTGACCATCGCCTCGACGAAGGGCTTGTCGCCGTGCTCACGGGCGTAACGGTCGTTGAAGGCGCGGTTGATGTTGGCGGCGAATTCCTCGAGGGTCATCGTCGACGCCTTCTCGTGGGAGTAGCGGGACAGCTCCATCACCGCCACGCTGCGCAACAGCGGCAGGTGCTCCTTGGTGCTCTTCTCGCTCTTGAGCGGGGTCTTGAAGACCAGGTCCATCGCCAGGTAGTGGCTCATCGGCTCGCCGGCGTTGCCGCGCAGCATGACGATCACCTTCTCCAGGTTGATGTAGCGGTAATCCTGCGGATCGGCGGCCGGCGCTGCGGCGGCGGCCGCGGTGCTGTCCTGCGGGCGCAGGGTCCACCATGCCGCGCCGGCGCCGATACCTGCCGTCAGCAGCAGCGCACCGACCAGCAGGAGCGATCGATTCAGTTTGCTCATCTCATTCATTCCTCATTCCGGGCCAGGCGGAAGCCCTGATTGCCGCCGTCAGCCTCGGCATCGCCGAGCCCGCGGCCGGGGGCCTGTTCGGACTGCGGCTGGCGCTGCCGCTGGCGTTCCCCGTCGCCCTGCCCCGGGCGGGATGCCACCGTGTCGGCGACCTGCACCGACACGTCGCCGGCATGGCGCTGGCCGAGGCTGTGGCGCAGGCTGTCGCCGATGTCCTGCAACTGGCGCAGCACCTCGTTGTGGGTGGCGCTGAGATTGACCTGCAGGGCGCCGTCCTGCTGGCGGATGGCGATCTCGATGCTGCCCATGCGCGGCGGCTCGAGGCGGATCACGGCGCTGTCGATGCCCCGTTCGGAGGCGAACTGCAGACGCTCGCCGAGGGCTTGCATGAGGGGCTGGCGCCACTGGCCCGCGTCCCCGTTGGGTAGCCGCAGCGGCGCATCCGGGCTGCGCGGCGCCGCACCGGCATCGGCCGGAGCGACGGGCAGCGCTGCCGCCAGGACTTGTCGATCCGCCCCGTCGGCCGGCGGCTGGCGCCCGGCGTCTCCGCCCACGACGCCCGCCACGGCGGCAGGCCGCTCAGGCATCGCTACGCCGGCGGTGGCGGTCAGCTGGGTCGCGGTCGGTTGTGCCACCTCGGCGGCCGTATCGGCCGCCACGCCAGGCTGCACCGCCTCGGCCCGGACAGGCGACGGAAGTGGCTGCAAGGCCCCGCGTCCGGCAGCGAGCAGCAGCGCAATCGCCGGGGCGGCACCGACGCCCACATCCATGCCGGCGGACACGGACGCCGACGGCAACACGGGCGCGGCATCGGCGGTCATCGTCAGGCCCTGGGGCTGCATCGGCGAGGCCCCCACGGCCAGCGCGGCGGCGTCCGGCGTCACCGCCGGCTGCACCAGCATCGGCAGCAGCGCCATCAGCTGGGCCGGCATGTCCCTGGCTTCCGGCGACGACGCCTGCTCCGGGCATGGCGCAGCGGCGGGATCGTCCCCGTCCGCCCCGGCGTCCGCAGCCGCCATGTCCGGATCCTGCGCAGCGGCCAGCCAGGCCTGCAGGGCGGCGTCGAAGGGGGTACCGGCAAAGGGAGTACCGGCGAGGGACGCGGCGTCGGCGCTGCCGATGACGCCCGGCAGGCCCGCATTGGCCGCCGGCGCAGGCGCGGCAGGCGGCAGCGCGGCCGTCGGGCTGTCGGTCGAAATCACGATGCTCACGGGCGCTGCTCCCACAGGTCGTACTCGGCCATCGCGTAGGCCATCCAGCCGTCCCGATGGGCACACATCTCGGTCAGCCGCCGTTCGAGCCGGGCCGCCTCTTCGGCGCAGGACTCGCGGGCCATGCGATGCACGGCGGCCAGCGCGTCCACCGCCTGCTGTTCGGCGCCGCTCAGCGGGCAGCCCTTGTGCAGGCCGGCCAGCAGCGCGGCGACGTCGCTGTCGATGCGCCCCACCGCCACCCACTGGCGGGCGGCCGTCGCGGCCCGCAGACGGGTGGCCAACGCAGCCAGGACATCCAGCCGTTTAGCCATGACGGGCCTGCATGCCTTCCCAGCCGCTGCGCAGGGTGTTCAGCAACCCGACCACCTCATCGATGAGGCCGACGTCGAGGGCCACACCGGCCTGGTACAGGCGCTGTCCGCAGTAGTCGTAGAGCTGGCCGAGACTGGCCACCACCTCGCTGCCGGAATCGAGGTCGAGCGCGCTGGCCAGCCCGTTGAGCATGCCGAGGGCGCGGTCGAGGCTGTGGGCCTTCTGCTCGTAGCGCCCGGCCTCGATGTGGGCGCGGGCGCGGAACAGCTCCTCGATCAGGCCGTCCGTCAGGATCAGCACGAGTTGTACCGGCGAGGCCTGGGCGGTCTGCGCGGCCAGGTTGTCGCTGTGATAGCTCTGATAAGCGGAGTGATGCACGGTGGTGGTCTCGATGGGTCGAAGAAGTCGGTCAGCTGCTGGTGCTGCTCAGGCTGCTGAACAGATTGGAGGTCTGCCCCATCTGGTCCTGCAGGCTCTGCAGCGCGGTGAATTGCTGGAGGTAGCGCTCGTAGTACAGCTTGAAGGTGGCGTCGAGGCGGCTCTGCTTGTCGGTCAGCGCGCTCTGCGCGCGTTGCAGCGAGTCCTGGCGGTTCTTGAGGAGGCCGTTGGCGCTGTTCAGCCACACCCCGGCGTAATCGTTCATGGCACCGAGGAGGCCGCTGCTGCCGGTGGCGGACGTGCTGCCGAAAACTTGCGACAGCCCGTCGGGATGGGCCGCCAGGGCCTTGCTCAATTTGGCGCTGTCGAGGCTGAGGATGCCGCTGCGGTCGCTTTTGACGCCGAAGTCCATCACCCCCAGGCCGCTGAAGCTCTGGCGCAGGATGCTGGACAGCTTGCCGCGCAGCGCACGGATACCGGCGTCGGAGGCGAAGGCGCCGGCGTTGGTCTTGCCGTCGGCGCTGCCGCTGGCGGTGAGGCCGTCGAGCACCTTGTTGAGCGCGTTGTAGGCATCCACGAAGGTCTGCACATTGGCCGCGGTGCCGCTGGCATCGCCGGCCACCGTCAGCGCCACCGGCGCGGTGCCGGCCGTCATGGCCTGATTGAAGGTGATGCTGACGCCGGGAATCGACGTGAAGGTGTTGCTGGCCTGCTCCAGCTTGATGCCGGTGTTCTGGTCGCCCAGCCAGACGACGGCGTTCTGGGCGGCGACCAGCACGTTGGGGCCGCCAGTCAGGGCGGTCTTGAGCGTGCCGGCCGGCAGACCGCTGGCGTCGATGGCGATGTTGGGCACGACGCCGCTCAGCGGATCGGCGAGCCCCCCGGTCTGCGCCGCCGTCAGCACCAGCTGGGTCTTGCCGTTGGCCGTCACGGTGGCGGCGGTGAGCTTGCCCTGGTTGGTCGGGGCCAGGTTGATGGCGCGCGCCACTTCCGACTGGGAGATGGTGCCGTCATTGTCGGCATCGGCCAGGGTGACGTTGATCTGCGTTCCGTCCGGCATCTGCACGACGATCGGGCCGCCCTCCGACGCCGCCGGAGCAGGCAGATCCTGGTAGGCGACCTGGCTGCCGGTGGCCAGCTTCTCGACGAAGAAGGAATAGGCGCCGGCCTGGGCGGTGGACGTGGCGCTGGCGGTGCCGATCGCCGGATTGCCGAAGGTCGCGGTGTTCTGGGTCAGGCCCTTTTTCGCACTGAGGGCGGTGAGCGCGCCGTTGAAGGTGCTGAGCGCGGAGCGCAGGGCATTCAGCGCGGTGGACGTGGCCTGCGCCTTGTTGGTCTGGGTGGTCAGCTGGTCCTGGGCGGCCTGGGTATAGGCCGTGGCCAGGGAATTGGCCATCGAGGTTGGATTGATGCTCGTGCTAGCCATGGAGATCTCCTGCAGGGCATGAAGTGAATCGGGGTTGGCCCTGGTTAAAGGCGACCGGATCCGCTTCCACCTGAAATTCCGCGTCCATCCCGGTGTTCATGGCCGCCCCCGCCACCAGCTCAGGGTGGCCAGTTCGTCCTGGCGCTTCTGCTCGCCCTGCGCCTGCTCCCGCTGCAGCACCCGCAGCTTGCCGTCGAGCACCTGACTCAGGGCCTCGTGGCGCTGCACTGCGCGGGTCAGCGCGAGCTGGGCCAGCTGCAGGTCGGCGTCGCGACGGTGCAGCTCGTCGCGCTGGCTGTCGGCGAGGTGCATCACGGCCTGCTTGTAGTCGCCGCAGTTGAGGGACAGGGCCACGACGTGGGCGCTCGCCCGAACTGCGTCGGTGGCGGCGCCGGCGTACAGCTGTTCGAGGCGCGCCAGCGTGGCGCGCTGGCGTTCGAGCTGGGCACGGCGGCCGGCCAGCTCGCCGACCAGGCTGTCCTTCTCGCGGCGGCGCTGGTCGACGACCGCGGCCAGGCCGTGCAGGGTCTTGGGATGGGCGCTCATGCCAGCAGGCTCTCCAGTCGGGCCAGGGTCTCGGCGAAAGGCGCCGCCTCCCGCGTGCCCTGGTGCAGGAAGGCCTCGATCTGCGGGTACAGGGCCACCGCCCGGTCGGTGGCCGGATCGGCGCCAGCCACGTAGGCGCCCAGCGGCAGCAGGTCGCGCACGCGGGCGTAGCGGGAATACAGGGCCTTGATCTCGCGGGCCGCCGCCTGCTGGGCATGGGTCGTCACCTGCGCCATGCAGCGGCTGATCGACTGGGCGATGTCGATGGCCGGGTAATGGCCGCGGTCGGCCAGCTCGCGGGACAGCACGATGTGGCCGTCGAGGATGGCCCGGGCGGTGTCCACCACCGGATCCTGCTGGTCGTCGCCTTCGGCCAGCACGGTGTAGATGGCGCTCATGCTGCCCGCCTCGTGCTCGCCGTTGCCGGCGCTCTCCACCAGCTGCGGCAGCAGGCCGAACACCGATGGCGGATAGCCGCGGGTGGCCGGCGGTTCGCCGAGGGCCAGCGCCACTTCGCGGCGGGCCATCGCATAGCGCGTGAGGGAATCGACCAGCAGCAGCACGTGCTGGCCCTGGTCGCGGTAGTGGGCGGCGATGGCGTGGCACAGCTCGGTGGCGCGCAGGCGCATCAGCGGCGATTCGTCGGCCGGCGCGATGACGACCACCGCGCGGGCCAGCCCGGCCGGCCCGAGGGACATGTCGATGAACTCGCGCACTTCGCGGCCGCGCTCGCCGATCAGGCCGACCACCACCACGTCGGCGACGGTCTGGCGGGTGATCAGGCCGAGCAGCACGCTCTTGCCGACGCCGCTGCCGGCCATCAGGCCGACGCGCTGGCCACGGCCGAGTGTCAGCACGCCGTTGATGGCGCGCACGCCGACGTCGAGGACGCCTTCGACCGGCTTCTTGCGCAGCGGATGGACACGCGGCGGCTGGGCCGCCAGCGGATGCTCGCCACCGAGGCGGCCACGGCCGTCCATCGGTTCGCCGAGGCCATTGACGATGCGCCCCAGCCAGGACGGCCCGATCATCAGGCCGGCCTGCTCGGCGGCCGGCAGCACACGGGCGCCGGTGGCCAGGCCTTCCGGGCGCTTGAAGGGCATCAGGTAGGAAATCTCATTGCGGAAGCCGACCACCTGAGCGGCGATCCACTCGCCACCGGCGGTCTCGATGCGGCAGCACTGGCCGGTCTGGAAGGCGCAGCCGGTGCTCTCCAGCAGCAGGCCGGAGGCGCCAACCAGGCGGCCGGTGTGGGTGGCCACCGGGATGTCGGCGAATTCGAGCTGGCGCAGCGCGGCGGCAATCACGGGTGGACCTCCGCCTCGCCGTCCTCGGCGAGATGGCTTTCCAGCTGTTCGATGCAGGCGGCGAGGCGCTGGCGGCAGCCGGCGTCGGCCTCCCGCCCGTCGGCGCGGACCCGGCACTCGCCGGGCTCCAGGCGCGGATCGGCGATCAGCGTCCAGCGGGCGGCACGGTCCGGAGCCAGCTCGAGGATGCGCTGACGCTCCTCCGGATTCAGGAAGACCTCGACCCCTTCGCGGGCCGGCGGCATCGTCGCCAGGGTCTCGTCCACCAGCGCGAGCAGCTGCACCGGCTGCAGGGCCAGTTCGCTGCGGATGACCTGGCGGGCCACTTTGGCGACCAGGTCCACCACCTCCCGGCGCAAGGCGCCCTGGTAGTCGGCCTGCAGCTGGCGCAGGCCGTCGATCAGCGCATCGATGGGCGCACTCAGGGTGTCGAACCGGGCCAGCGCCTCACGGCGGGCCTCCTCGCGGCCGACGCGCAGTCCTTCCGCACGGCTCTCCGCCAGCCCCTCCGTGCGCCCCTGGGCCACGCCCAGCTCATGCCCCTCCCGGTAGCCCCGCTCCATGCCCTGCTGGAAACCGTCGGCCAGCGAGGCCTGGGCTTCCGCCGCTGTAGCCGGCGTGGCCGCGGCCAGCTGGGCCAGGGGCGGGAAACGGTAGGGGCGCAGGTTCTTCATTCGACCGTCGCCTCGGCGAACAGCTGGATCTCGATCTCGCCGGCATCGACAAGCTCCTTGACCTGGGCCATGATCTCGCCGCGCACCTGCTCGACGCGGCTGCGCGGCACCGGGCCGCTGCGCCGCATGAGCTCCTCGAAGCCCTGCGCCTGACGACGCGGCATCGCACGCAGGATGGCGTCGCGCACCGCCGGCTCGGCGCCCTTGAGGGCGATGGCCCACTGGTCGGGGGCCACTTCCTCGATGAGGCGGGTGATGACTTCGTCGTTCTGGCGGGACAGGATGTAGAAGTCGTACATGCTGACCTCGATCTCCGAGACCATCTCGGGATCATGGGCGCGCAGCATTTCGACCATCTGCTGGCGGTTGCCGGGCAAGCGGTTGAGGATCTCGGCAGCATGGCGCACACCTTCCACGCTGGCGCTCTGCAGGCCCAGGCTGTCGAGGCAGCGGAGCACCATCTCCTCCAGCTCGATCAGCAGTTCGCGGTCGATCTCGGTAAGGCGTGCCACATTGAGCAGCACCACGTCGCGGTTGTCGGTGGGCAGCGCATCGACGATCTCACTGGCCAGCGCGGCCGGCAGGAAGGCCAGGAACACCGCCTGCATGCGCACGTGTTCGTTGATCAGCTGGTCGGCCAGCCACTTCGGCGAGGCCCACTGCAGGCGCGCCATCTTCGGGCGGATCTCGTCGCCGTAGATCTTGTTGAGCACGCTGCCGGCAATGTCGGCGCCGAGCGCCAGATCGAGGGAGCGCCGCAGGTAGGTGCGCGACGCGCCATGCACGCCGCTCTGCTCGCGATAGTCGTCGAAGAAGCGCTGCAGCGAGCTCTTCACCACCTCCACCTTGATGCCGCTCATCCGCGACATCACCTGGGTGACTTCCAGCAGCTCCTCGCGGGACAGGCAGCGCAGCACCGCCGCGGCGGGCTCCTCGCCCATCGACAGCAGCACGATGGCGGCCTGCTCCACCGGCGTCGGCGTGGCGCCGGGGACGATCATGTCGGGCAGATTATTCGCTTCGGCCATTTTTCTGCATCCATTGGCGGACCACTTCGGCAACGCGCTCCGGCTCCTTCGCCGACAGCACCTTCAGGTGTTCGACCATCACGTCCACCGGCGAACCCGGGGCCGGCAGGTCGTAGTTCTCAAGCAGCGTGGCAACCGGCATCCGTTCGCCATCGGGCGCGGCCAGCGCAGCCTGGGCGGCCGGCGCAGCCAGTTCCGGGGTGGTCGGTTCCTGCGCCTCCTCCAGTTCCTCGATGGTCTCGGCAGCGGGCAGCGCCAGGCGCTGGTGGGCCAGCTTCATCAGCGGACGGACGACGAACAGGAAGGCCAGCAGCAAGGTGATCGCGTAGGCCAGCCAACTGCCCATCTCGATGATGTTGTCGCGCTGCTGCCACCAGGCCACGCTGTCATCCACCGGCTTGCGGAAGCCGCTGGCGGTAACCACCAGGCTGTCGCCCCGGGCGGCGTCGATGCCGAGGCCGCTGCGCAGCACCTTGTCCACATTGGCCAGCGCTTCCGGCGTCCACGCCTTGCCGTCGGCAGCGGCAGCGTTGCTCATCACCACCGCCACGGAGAGCTTCTTCAGGCGGCCGCGGCTGCGCTTGACCTGGGTCACGCTGCGGTCGTAGGCGTACTGGCGGGTGGTAGCGTTCTTCTTGGTGGTCACCGCCTCGGGCTCCTCGTCGACCTTGCCACCTTCGGCCTTCACCGCCACCGGGCGGTTGCTGAGGGAACCCGGCACGCCGACCGCCAGCGGATCGCGGCCGTTCTCGGTGCGCATCGCCTCGTTGGTGATCTTCGGCGCCTCGCCGTAGCGTTCGGTGGTTTCCTGGATGCGGTCGTTGTCCACCTCGGCGGTGACGCTGACCTTGAAGTTGCCGCTGCCGAGCATCGGCGTCAGCAGATCCTCGGCATTGCGCTGGGTTTCGTCGCGAAAACGATGGGAGGCGTCGTTGAGCTGGGTGCCCTCGAAGCCTTCGCTGAGATCGACGCGGGCCGACAGCAGGTTGCCGGCCTGGTCGACCACGCTGACCCGCTGGGGGTCGAGGCTGGCGACGCTGTTGGCGACCATATTGATGATCGCCGCGATCTGTTCGGGGCTCAGGTTGCGGCCGGCCTTCAGGGCCAGCACCACCGAGGCGGTGCTCTTTTCGCCGTCGCTGACGACGAAGGACGAGGAGCGCGCGATGGACAGATGCACCCGTGCCGAGTCCACCGCGTCGAGGGTCATGATGCTCTGCACCAGCTCCCCTTCAAGGCCGCGGCGGAAGCGCACGTCCTGCACGAACTGGCTGACCCCCAGCGGGTCGTTGCGGTCCATCAGCTCCAGCCCCTGCGGCAGCTTGGCGACGACGCCCTTGGCCGCCAGCAGCATGCGCACCTCGCCGAGCCGCTTGGCCGGCACCAGCACCTGGCCGGAATCCGGATGCAGGCGATAGGGAATGCCCTGGGCATCGAGCAGGGCGATCATCTCGGCGGAGGCCACCTTCTCGCGGCTGCCGAACACCGGCTTGTAGCCGGCCTGGTCAGTCCACGCGAACATCAGCACCAGGGCGGTGATCGCCAGCGCCAGCAGCACGATGGGCAGCAGTCCCTTGACGAGCCCGGGCGGCAGTTTCGGCAGGCCACCGGGCGCCCGCAGGCGGGCCAGGGCGGGAGAGAGGGAGAGATTCACGGGCGGAGTCCTGGGGCGCGCTTAGAGCGGCAGCTTGATGAGGTCGTCCATCGCGCCGACCATCTTGTTGCGGACCTGCATCAGCATCGAGAAGGACAGACTGGCCTCCTGGCTGGACAACATCGCCCCCACCAGATCGTCGCTGCGGCCGCTATCCACGTCAGCCATGCGTTCGCCGGCGACGCGGTCCTTCTCATTGACGCCCAGCACGGCCTGCTTGAGGTGCTCGCCAAAGCCCCCCGCTTCGGCTCCGGCGGCGTCCAGCGGATTTGCCGTGGGCACCGCCGGTTCGGTACTCAGCAGACCGCCCTGCAGCCTTGCCAGATCGGCGCCGATCGACGCCAGCATTTCATTCACCACCATCACACTCCTTCAGGAACTGCATGCCCCCGTACAGACACGGCACATTTGCAGACCGGTTTCCGATTCACGCGTACCAATATGGAAACGCCCCGCCACCGCCCACGCCATCCGTCGATGAAAACCCGATTTTTGGGCAAAGAAATCCCTCTTCCGCAAATAACGGAAAATAGAAAATCGACGCTTTGAATCAATTGACAAATTGGACCTGAAATAAGGCCTAACCCGATCCGGACGCAGCAATCCCCTCGCCGGGCTTATTCAGGCGAGTGAAATCCGAATTGGAATCCGGATCGGATCCAGAGCGTGCGGAGGGCATGTGGACGAACCGATGCCCGGGCGGCCTTGGCGCGTATTCAGACGAGAATGTGACAGTTCATGTGCTTTCCCTCATCGATGTGCTTGGGGCACACACCCAGGAAAGACGAGCCGCAGCCGCCAGAACGGCGACATGACAGACCCGGAGCCAGGCACAGGCAGCACCTGCGCGGACGACATCCGGCGGAACCAAGACAGTGGTTCCAGTCTGGCAACCCCGCTATCGTAGCCCTGAAGGACTTTAGACCGGAGGCTTTGCGACCCCGTCTTTCGAACGGGTGTGCCCAACAATTTAAGTTTTCGCGATTTCTGTCGCGAGTCGGATGAATTATGCACAGAAGCTTTCCGGCAGGCAATCATTTTTTTCAATTCACACCACACCCAAATTGATCGCAAAAAGCGCCGGCTTATTCCCTGTTGCGTTAAATCGAATTAGCCCGCAAACTAGAATTAATTAGGAACAAATCTCTCTCCGGATATGGATCTTTTCGGGAGCGCTATTCGTGGGCGAAACGCGACCGGCTTTCGGCTTGAATCACCAGGCCATTATTGGTAATCCAGACATGCAGAAATCCGCAGCGCAACCCGCAGGGGTGACGCTTGATCCGCTCACCCTGGGGCGCCCGCTTCACCTGCTGGAGCGCTTCACCGCGCTGGCGCGGGGCGATCTCGACGAGGCGTTTCGCAGCAGCCTGAACCGCCGCTACCGGGCGTGCTTCGAGGTCGGCGACCTGCGGCTCGTGCCCCTCGACGGTCTCCCCGCCCGGGGCGGCTGGACCGGGTTTGCCCATGAACGGGGGCGCATCGATTTCGCGCTGGAGCGGCGGCTCCTGCTGTGCGCCCTCGACTACCGCTACGGCGCCCACCCGGCCACACAGGGCGGCGCACGGGACGAGGCGCCGGTGACGGCGACGGAAGAACGCCTGGCCACACTGCTCGGGCGCCGCTTCGTCGGTGCGCTGGTGGAGCGCCTGGAAGGACGGGCTCCCTCGCCCGACGGCAGCGCGCATACCGGGCGCCTGCTGGAGGATGCGACAACGCCGCTGCGCCGCCAGGGCGCCTGGGCGCTGCACGTCAGCGTGCGCGAACGGGCCCACGGCGTCGATGGCGCCATGTGGTTCGTGCTCGAGGAGGCCTGGCAGCGCCATCTGTTGCAGCAGCTGGCGCCCTTGCGGGAGCGGCCCGGCGAGCCGGCCGCGGCGCAGCCCTTTGCGCGCCGCCTGCCGCTGGCGCTGACCGCGCGCCTGCTGGAAAAGGACATCCCGCTGGGACGCCTGCTCGACCTGCGGGTCGGTGACGTGATCCCGGTGAGCCTGGGGCCGTCCGACGTGCTGGTCGACGATTCCCGGGTGTTCACGGCCCAGGTGGTCGAGCACAAGGGCAAGCTTTGTTTAACCGCTTTTGAAGATGTGGAGTGAGTGGGATGGACGCGATCAACCAGAGTCTCGAGGACATGTTGGGCGACTTCGACAGCGAAGCCGCCGATTTCGGCGAAGCCGCCCAGCCCGCCGCCCCGGCCCCGCGCCCTGCCCGGCCACTGGCCCAGATGCTGCGCAAGATCCCGGTGCGGCTGACGCTGGAAGTCGGCTCGACGAGCATTTCGCTGCAGGACCTGATGAACATCGACCGGGACAGCGTCATCGAGCTCGACACGCTGGCCGGCGAGCCGCTGCTGATCAAGGTGAACGGCACCGCCATCGGCCGTGCCGAAGTCGTGCTGGCCGGCGAAAACTACGGGCTGAAGGTCGTCGAGCTGTGCGACCTGGACCTGGGCACGCTGGCGTCATGAGGCTGGCGGCATGAAGACGGCGCACGCGCGCCTGTGGCCGACGGCCGCCCTGGGCCTGCTGGCGCTCGGGCTGCTGGCCCTGCCCGACCTGGCCATGGCCGACCAGATCGGCCTGTTCACCAGCTCCACCCAGGGCGCCAAGACCGAGCTGACGGTCAAGACCCAGGTGCTGATCGTCATGACCCTGCTCGGGCTGCTGCCCGTGCTGGTGCTGATGATGACCAGCTTCACCCGCTTCGTCATCGTGCTGTCGCTGCTGCGCCAGGCCCTCGGCCTGCAGCAGGGTCTGCCCAACCGCATCGTCACCGGGGTGGCGCTGATCCTCACGCTGCTGGTCATGCGCCCGGTCGGCGAGACCATCTGGGAAAAGGCGCTGCAGCCCTACGACCAGGAGAAGATCGGCCTGCAGGAAGCCCTCTCCATCGCCGAGCAGCCCCTGTCCCGCTTCATGCTCGCCCAGACCAGCAAGAGCGCGCTGGCCCAGGTCTCCCGGCTGGCCGGCGAGAAGGCCGTCGACAAACCCGAGCAGCACGCCTTCACCGTCAAGCTGGCGGCCTTCGTGCTCAGCGAGCTGAAGACCGCCTTCCAGATCGGCTGCATGCTGTTCATCCCTTTCCTGGTCATCGACCTGGTGGTGTCGTCGGTGCTGATGGCAATGGGCATGATGATGCTGTCGCCGCTGGTCATCTCCCTGCCCCTCAAGCTGCTGCTGTTCGTGCTGGTGGACGGCTGGACCCTGACCGTCGAGACGCTGGTGACCAGCGTGCGCGGCCTGTGAGGGAGGACGTGCCATGCTGACGCCCGAGATCGCCGCCGACCTAGTCGGCGAAGCCCTGCAGATGGTCATGGTGCTGGTCGCCGTGCTGGTCGTGCCCGGCCTGGTGGTCGGCCTGCTGGTGGCGCTGTTCCAGGCCGCCACACAGATCAACGAGCAGACCCTCAGCTTCCTGCCGCGGCTGATCGTCACGCTGCTGGCGATCACGCTGGCCGGGCGCTGGATGACGTCCTACGTGATGGACTTCTGCGTCGCCGTGTTCCGGCGCGCCGCCACGCTGGTCGGCTGAGCCCCGCCCCGCCGCGTCATGGAAGCACTTTTCGGCCAGCTGCTCGCCCTGCTGCACACCTTGTGGTGGCCGTTCTGCCGCAGCCTGGCGCTGTTCAGCGCGGCGCCGGTGATCGGCGAGAACATGCTGCCGGTGCCGATCCGCGTGCTGCTGTCGCTGCTCGTCGCGGTGGTCATGCTGCCGGTCGTCGGCCCTGCCGCGCACATCGACCCGTTCTCGATGGCCGGCCTGCTGGCCACCGGCGAACAGGTGCTGATCGGCTTCGTGATCGGTCTGGCCTTTCATCAGCTGATGGCGATCCTGACCGTCCTCGGCTACCTGGTGTCGTCCCAGATGGGCCTCAGCATGGCCGTCATGAACGACCCGATGAACGGCACCTCGTCGGACGTGGTGTCCAGCCTGCTCTACATGCTCGGGGTGATCGTGTTCTTCTCCATCGACGGCCACCTGGTGCTGACCGGCGTGCTCGCCGAGAGCTTCCGCGCCTGGCCGGTGGGCCGCGGCTTCGACTTCCTGGCCCTGCAGACCCTGGCCCTCAACATCGCGTGGGTATTTTCCGCAGCGCTGCTGCTGGCCATTCCCATCATCTTCTCGACGCTGGTGGTGCAGATCGGGCTCGGCTTCCTCAACCGCGTGGCGCCGGCCCTCAACCTGTACGCCCTCGGCTTCTCGCTGATCACGCTGTTCGGGCTGTACATGCTGGTACGCATCGTCGGCTTCGTGCCGGAACACTATGTGCGCATGACCAGCCAGGTGCTGCGCCTGCTCCACCGCGACATGGGACTGTGAGCGATGGCCGACACCTCGACCGAGGACAAGAGCGAAAAAGCCTCCGCGCAGAAACTGCGCAAGGCCCGCGAACAGGGCCAGGTGGCCCGCTCGCGGGACTGGGCCACCGCCCTCGGCCTGCTCGTCAGCCTCAAGCTGCTGCTCGTGCTGATGCCCGGCTACCTGGCCGATTTCCGCGCCCTGTTCGGCGTCGGCTTCGCGGCGCTGGACGGCGACGGCACGCTGGACAACCTGTGGTCCATCGCCTTCACGACCACCATGCTGCTGCTCGCCAAGATGCTCGCCCCGCTGTTCGCGGTGCCGCTGATCGTCTCCATCGGCTCCCTGGTGCCGGGCGGCTGGGTGCTCAGCGGCGAGAACCTGAAGCCCAAGCTCGACCGCCTCAATCCCCTCTCCTACGCCCAGCGCCTGACCCAGCCCAAGCACCTGGTCGAACTGGCCACCACCATCGTCAAGGCCACCGCACTCGGCCTGGTGCTGTGGCATGTGGTCAGCAGCGGCCGCGAGGCCTTCATGCAGTTGCAGGCCCAGCCCCTCGACCAGGCCCTGGCCGGCGGCACCGGCCTGATGGTGGACGGCATCATGGCCTTGTGCGCGGTCTTCATCGTCTTCGCGCTGATCGACGTACCGGTGCAGCACTTCATCTACCTGCGCGGACAGCGCATGGGCCGGCGCGAGATGAAGGAAGAGCACAAATCCACCGAGGGACGCCCCGAAGTGCGCCAGCGCATCCGCCAGATCCAGCAGCAGATCGCCCGCCGCGGTGTCCGCAAGACGGTGCCCGGCGCCGACGTGGTGATCGTCAATCCGGAACACTACGCGGTCGCCCTCAAGTACGACGCGAACCGCGCCGAGGCGCCCTTCGTGGTAGCCAAGGGCGTGGACGAGATGGCCTTGTACATCCGCGCGGTGGCCACCGAGCACAAGGTCGAGATCGTCCCGCTGCCGCCGCTGGCCCGCGCCATCTACAACACCAGCCAGGTCAACCAGCAGATCCCGGCCCCGCTGTACCGCGCGGTGGCCCAGGTGCTCGGCTACGTGCTGCAGCTGAAGGCCTTCCGCAACGGCCAGCGCCCGCAACGCCCGGACCTGCCCGACCCGCCACCGGTGCCGCGGCAGTTCCTCGACACCGAAACCGATACCTGAGCCACCTCCGGCAATCCATTCCAGCCCGCCCCCTGACGGACCACGGACCCCGCCCATGAACACCCTGCGCCAACTCCTCTCCGATCTGAGCCGACATCGCATTGCGGCACCGCTGTTCGTACTGGCCATCCTCGGCATGGTCATCCTGCCGCTGCCGCCGGTGCTGCTGGACGTGTTGTTCACCTTCAACATCGTGCTGGCCCTGATCGTCATCCTGGTCAGCGTGAATGCCCGGCGGCCGCTGGACTTCTCGATCTTCCCGACAGTCATCCTGGCCTCCACGCTACTGCGCCTGACCCTCAACGTGGCGTCGACGCGGGTCGTGCTGCTGCGCGGCCACGAGGGTACCGGCGCCGCCGGCCAGGTCATCGAGGCCTTCGGCCACGTGGTGATCGGCGGCAACTTCGTGGTCGGCCTGGTGGTGTTCGTGATCCTGATGATCATCAACTTCATCGTCGTCACCAAGGGCTCCGAACGGATCTCCGAAGTGGCTGCCCGCTTCACGCTGGACGCGCTGCCCGGCAAACAGATGGCCATCGACGCTGACCTCAACGCAGGCCTGATCAACCAGGAAAAGGCCCAGCAGCGGCGCCGCGAAGTGGCCGCCGAGTCGGACTTCTACGGGGCGATGGACGGCGCCTCGAAGTTCGTGCGCGGCGATGCCATCGCCGGCATCCTGATCCTGCTCATCAACATGCTCGGCGGCATCGTCATCGGCGCGCTGATGCACGACCTGAGCCTCTCCGACGCCTTCCGCCTGTACGCGCTGCTGACCATCGGCGACGGCCTGGTGGCGCAGATTCCGGCCCTGCTGCTGTCCTCCGCAGCGGCCATCGTGGTGACCCGCGTCGGCAACGACGGCAAGGAGTTCGAGCAGCAGGTGGCGTCGCAGATGCTGGCTTCGCCGGCCGTGCTGTACGGCGCCGCCGGGCTGATGCTGACGCTGGCGGCCATCCCCGGCATGCCGTGGCCGGTCTTCCTGGCCTTCGGCGGCGTGCTCGGCTTCGTCGCCTGGCGCCTCGGCCGCCGCCCCACCGCGCCGGCCGAGGCCGACACGGCGGCCATCGAGGCGGCCCTGCTCGCCGAGAGCGCCCCCGAACTCGAATGGGCCGGCCTGCCTTTCGTGGAACCGCTGTGCGTCGCCGTCGGCTACAAGCTGGTCGGCCTCATCGACAACGCCCACGGCGCCCCGCTCAGCAAGCGCCTGACCGGCATGCGCCAGGGGCTCAGCGAGAGCATGGGCCTGCTGCTGCCGAAGGTCCGCGTGCGCGACGACCTGACGCTGAAGCCGGCCCAGTACTCGGTGCTCCTCAACGGCACGCCGATCGCCCAGGTGCTCACCTACCCGGACCAGCTGATGGCCATCCCGTCGCCGCAGCTCTATGGCGAGCTGGACGGCACGCCGGGCGTCGAGCCGGCCTACGGCATGCCGGTGGTGTGGATCGCGCCGGAACAGAAGGCCCACGCGCTGGGCCTCGGCTACCAGGTCGTCGATCCGGCCAGCGTCATCGCCACCCACGTGGCCAAGCTGATGCGCGACCACCTGCCCGAACTGATCGCCCACGAGGACGTACCCGCGCTGCTGGAGCGCCTGACCGCCGTGGCGCCCAAGCTCGCCGCGGCCCTCGAGAAGGCCTACAGCCACAGCCTGCTGCTGAAGATCTTCCGCGTGCTGCTGGCCGAGAACGTGTCCCTGAAGGACATCGTGCCGATCGCCACCACCCTGCTCGAAAACGCCGAAGCCACCCGCGACCCGATCCTCCTCGCTGCCGAAGTGCGCTGCACGCTGCGCCGCCAGCTCGTCGCCACGCTGGCCGGCCCGAGCGGCGAGATGCGGGTCTTCAACCTGGGCGGCGAGCTGGAAAACATGCTGCTCGGCTCCCTGAACCAGGCCCGCCAGGGCGGCAAGGCGGCCCTCGACAACTACCCGATCGACCCCAACCTGCTGGCCCAGCTGCAGACCAACATGCCCCAGGTGCGCGAGCAGATGAAGCAGCAGAACGTAGCGCCGATCCTGCTGGTGATGCCGCAGATCCGCCCGCTGCTGGCCCGCTACGCGCGCCTGTTCGCGCCCGGCCTGGCCGTGCTGTCCTATAACGAGATCCCCGAGCAGAGGGAGGTCAGCATCGTCGGCTCGCTGGGCTGATCCGCGCCCGGCCCCGCGGTGGGCCGCCGGATCGGACGCCCGCATATGTTTTGCAGAATTTATTGGTTCCGCCGCCGGCCCGGCGGAAATAGATTTGGCAGCCGGACCGCCGCCGCGCGTCCGCACCCGATCCACCAAGGAGTCTCCCCATGGCCGAAGCCGCCGCCTCCCACCTCAACCCGCTGGCCCGGGATTTCCTCACCCGCCTGCCCCAGGCCCCCGTCCCCGGCAAGCAGCTGCACCGCACGGAGAGCGGCGCGGTGGTGGGCGACTGGTTCGGCTTCGAGCTGTCGAGCGCCTTCCAGCCCATCGTCGATGCAGCGAACGGCGCCGTCGTCGGCCGCGAAGCCTTCCTGCGCAGCCACGATCCGGACGAGCACGGGCTGTCGCCATGGACCCTGTTCTCCGCCGCCGCCGAGGATGCCCGGCTGATCGCCCTCGACCGCCTGGCGCGCACCGTGCACCTGCTCAACGCGCTGGCCGCCGGCAACGATGTGCCCCTCTTCCTCAATGTACACGGCCGCCTGCTGGCCGCCGTCGGCGACGACCATGGCCGCGCCTTCCGCCGCGTGGTGGATGCCCTCGGCGTGCAGCCGGACAGCATCGTCATCGAGACGCCGCCGGAGGCCAGCGCCCAGCCCGACCTGCTGGCCTTCGTGCTGCGCAACTACCGCGCCAACGGCTTCCGGGTGGCCGTCAACGTGGAGTCCGCCGCCCAGTGGCAGACCATCGCCAACACCGTGTGGCCGCAGTTCGTGAAGGTAGACCGGCGCAAGCTCGGCAGTGGCGTGGAGGCCCACGAGCGCCTGAAGTGGCTGGCCGCCCTGCGCGAGGACGCCCGCATCATCGTCACTCACGTGGAAGAGCCCGCGCCGGAGCTGGCCGCCGACCACGTGCTGCTGCAGGGCTACGCCTACGGCCACCCGGTGGGGGCGACGGCATTCGCACAGGAACAGCAGACGGGCAACGGCTGATCCGGCCGGCGAAGCGCCAGCACCGCCCCGAGGCTGGCTCCTCCTCAGGCGTGCAGCCAGCGCCGGTGCAGGCTGCGGGCGGCGTGGTCGAGCAGGTAGCCGAGGAAACCGATCACCAGGATCGCCGCCATCAGGTCCGAGTAGGCCAGGCGGTCGCGGGAATCGAGAATGAAATAGCCCAGCCCGGCCGACACGCCGAGCATTTCCGCCGGCACCAGCACGATCCAGATGATGCCGATGGCCAGCCGCACGCCGGTCAGGATGTGGGCGGTGATGCCCGGCAGGATCACCCGCAGGATGGTCTCGCGACGGGTCGCCGACAGGCTGCGCGCCAGCAGCAGCCAGTTGGGGTCGAGCTGAGCCACGCCGGACGCGGTGTTAAGCAGGATCGGCCACACCGCCGCGAAGGCCAGCAGGAAGTACACCGGCGCATCGCCGACGCCCAGCACCATCACCGCCAGCGGCATCCACGACAGCGGCGAGATCATCCGCGCGAACTGGAACAGCGGCGTGGTACTGCGGGAGAACCACTTCGACAGCCCTGTGAGCACACCAAGGGGAATGCCCAGCACCAGCGCGATGACGAGGCCGATACCGACCCGCTGCAGGCTGATCCCCACGTGAATCCACAGGTCACGTCCCTGCAGCAGTTGCGACAGCGCCTCGAAAGCCGGCAGCGGCGCGAAGCTGGCCGCCACCGGCGTGTGGGACGCCAGCCAGCCGGCGCCGACGGCCCACAGCAGGGCTGCGGCCAGCAGGCCAGTGAGCGGGAGCAGAAGATTCACCACCCTCACACCGCCAGCACTTCCTTGCGCAGCAGATCGGCCGGCAACCCGAAGGCCGACGGCCCGCCGACGGCGGCGATGGCCTTGCGCACGAAGCGGTCGTCCACCAGGTCGCGGGCGGCGAAGCGCGGGTCGAGCTTGGCCAGGAAGGCGTTGTCGCCCTCCACCTTGGTCTTCTGCAGCACGCGCACCAGCTCTTCGGTGTAGGACGGGAAGGGATAAGGCTGGAAGTCGATGCGCCGCTGGTACCAGCCCTTGTTGCGCGCCGCGCCGCTGGCCTCGTAGCTGGCGTAATCGGTGGTCGCCAGCACCTTGGCGAGCACCTGCGGGCTGTGCGGGGTGTAGCGGTTGTCGTCGGCGCTGGACAACAGCTTGGCGGCCTCCAGCTGGTTGCTGCGGGTCCACAGCTGGGCCCGCACGATGGCGTTGGTGACGCGCTGGGCCCACTCGGGGCGCTCGGCGATATCGCGTTCGGCAAGGAAGGTCACGCAGCAAGCGTGGTTCTTCCACACGTCGCCGGACAGGCGCAGCACCTTGCCGACGCCGGCCGTCTCGGCCAGTGCATTGAAGGGATCGGCGACGATGAAGCCGGCGATGGACTTGCCGGCCAGCGCCGACACCATCTCGGCCGGCGGCAGCACGATCAGGTTCACCTCGTTGCGGGCCAGGCCGGAGTCCCGCGCCTTGGTCACCGGCACCAGGCCGTTGGCCTGCAGGATCTGCTGCAGCAGCACGTTGTGGATCGAGTACCAGAACGGGATCGCCACCGTCTTGCCGCCCAGTTCGGCCACGCTGTTGATGCCCGGCGCCACCGTCAGCGCCGAACCGTTCACGTGGTTCCAGGCCACCACCTTGGCCGGGAAGCGGGTGCCGTAACGCACCCACAGGGTGGCCGGCGACAGCAGGTGGATGACGTTCACCTGGCCGGCGACGAAGGCCTCGACGATCTGCGCCCAGCTACGGAACAGGCGCGGCTTTTCGACGCGCAGGCCTTCCGCCTCGAACAGCTTGCGGCCGTGGGCCACCAGCAGCGGCGTGGCGTCGGTGATCGGCAGGTAGCCGATCTTCACCGGCTGGTCGCTGCCGGCGCCCTGGGCCAGCGCATCGCCGGCGGACAGCAGCGGCGCCGCCACGCTGGCGGCGGTGAGCGCCGACAGGCGCAGGAAGTCGCGGCGGCTCAGGCCGCAGCCGCAGTCCGGCGACTGGCAGATATGGATGGAGCGGGAATCGGGTCGGTAATCCATGAAGTCGGTCTCCGGTGGGAGTTTCAGATCAATGCGCGGTCGAGTGCAGTTTTATTGGCAGCTGTGGCGCAACGCGGCGAGGATGGCCAGGCGCAGGGCGGAGACGGCCTCGGGGAAATCCTCCCGCGGGTGCGGGATGTCCACCGTCCATTCCTGCACAAGCCGGCCCGGCCGGCCGCCCATCAGCACGATGCGGTCGGCCACCAGGATGGCTTCGTCGATGTCGTGGGTGACCAGCAGCACCGCCGAATGCCAGCGGTGCACCACGTCCACCAGCAGCGCCTGCATCTCGGCGCGGGTGATCGCATCCAGCGCCGAGAACGGTTCGTCGGCGAACAGCAATTCCGGCTGGCGCGCCAGCGCACGGGCGAGCGCCGCGCGCTGGGCCATGCCGCCGGACAGCTGGGACGGATAGGCCGCCTCGCGGCCGGCCAAGCCCACCGCCTCGATGGCGGCGGACACGCGCTCGGCCAACTCGGCCTTGGCGGCCTTCGGCTGGTGGACAAAGTCGAGGCCGAAGCCGACGTTGCCGGCCAGATTCAGCCATGGCAACAGGCTCGGCTGCTGGAACACCAGGGCGCTGCGCGGATGGGGTTCGGCCAGCGCGTCGCCGAGGAAGCACACCTCCCCCGCCACGGGCTTTTCGAGGCCGGCCAGCACGCGCAGCAGCGTGGACTTGCCGCAGCCACTGCTGCCCAAGAGCGCGACGATCTCGCGTCGCCGCACCGTCAGCGATACGCCGTCGAAGATGGTGCCGACGCCGGCGTGGGCATAGGACAGGCCACGGCCTTCCAGCACCGCCGGCGCGAGGCCGGCTTCGGCGATTGCCGGTTCCGCCAGCGGGCTGTTCATGCGGCCCTCAAGGCGGCCTGGCGTTCCAGTTCGCCGTGCAGCTGGGTCAGGCTCGGCGTGACGACCGGCACAAAGGCGGCCTCCAGCCAACGCCGCGCGAAAGCGCCGGTGGTCGCCAGCAGGTAGGCGCGGCCGCCGGTGGCGTCCAGCTCCAGGTCGGCCGCCTCGCGGACGATGCCGGCCAGGCGGATGCGGATGTGGAATAGCGGTGCCGCCTGGGTGGCAAAGCGGCCGTCGGCGAGGCCGCTGCGCAGCGCGGCGATGGCGTCTACCAGATCGGTCTCGATGCGGTCGATGCGCGCCTGCAGGCCGGCCCGGGCGGCACTGCCGCTGGCCTTCGACGCCGCCAGGCTGGCCCGCGCCAGACCGATCGACATGCCGCACTGCAGGCTCAGGAAGGCCGGCCGCACCCGCGGCAGAAAAGCGCGCGCGTCAGCGGCGATCAGTTCGCCCGCCCCGGATGCCACGCCACGGATGTCGATGGCCGCGGTGTTGCTGCCGCGCAGGGCCAGCAGTTCGAGATCGTCACTGCGCACCGCGCCGGGCGTGTCGTGGAACAAGGCCACCACCGCCGGCGGCTGGCCGTCGGTCGGCTCCACCGCCGCTGCCACCACGTAGCCGCTGCGGCGCAGGTTGGTGACCCACGGCAGGCGGCCGTCGAGCGTCCAGCCATCGGCAGTCGGCGTGGCGGCGACGGACAGGCTTTCGATGCCGGACAGGTACTTCATGGCATTGGACAGGCCGGTCGCGCCGGCCAGCTCGCCGCTCAGCAAGACCGGCAGAACGCGTTCGCGCAGCACCGTGTTGTCGCTGTCGAGCAGGTAGCCGATGAAGCAGCGCTGGCCCCAGAAGACGAAGGCTGCGGTCAGCGAATGTTCGGCGACGCGGGCGATGGCCTCGACAGCGTCCCAGGTCGTGCCACCGCTGCCACCCAGTTCCACCGGCACACCGATGCGGAAGAAACCGGCGGCACCGAGCACTGGCACCACTTGGTCGGCGTGGCTCGCTTCCCGGTCGAGGGACGCCGCGTGGGCGGCCACCCAGGCCAGCGCGTCGTCCTGGTTGCGGATCGCCTGGGTCATGATTCCAGCGCTCCCGGGCGGTAGGCCTGCAGTTCAGGGTTGATGCCGGTGCCGGCCAGGTTGTTGGCGAAGTTGCACAAGGTCGCCAGGCTGACGCCGAGGATCACCTCGAGCACCTGCTGCTCGCCGAAGCCGGCGGCCAGGAAGTCGGCCAGTTCGCCCTTGCCCACGTTGCCGCGGGTCAGGATTACCGCGCGGGTGAAGGCCACCAACGCATCGAAACGGGCGTTGCCGGTGCTCGCCCGTTCCTGCAGCGCACGCACCAGGTCCCGTTCGAGGCCGGCCTTCTTGAGGGCGATGGCGGTGTGCCCTGCGACGCAGAAGTCGCAGCCATGCACGCTGGCGGCGGTGATCTGCACCACTTCGCGCTCGGCCAGGCTGAGGCTGCTACGGGCATTGATACCGGACACCGTGAGATAGGTTTCGAGGGCCGCCGGCGCGTTGGCCAGCACGCCGATCAGGTTGGGCAGGAAACCGTTGTTGGTGATCACCGTATCGATGAAGGCGCGGCTGCCCTCCGGTGCGGTAGCAGGGGTATGGACGGTCAGGCGGGTCATGGAAATCTCCACAGCATTGTTCGTGATGGACGCATTCTCCCCATTGGGCGGTCCGCCTTCTATGCACGAACGTCGCGGCTTTTTGCTCTTTCGTCTAACGGTGGGTGTGCGGCAGCGGATTGCGGCGGGCGCGCTGGAAGGCGCCGGGCTGCTCGCCGATCACTTTCTTGAAGGCCCGCGTGAAGGCAGCCTGAGAGTAGTAGCCGACGTGCTCGGCGGCACGCAGTACGCTGTCGCCGCTCTGCAGGCGGCGCGCGGCGATCTTCATGCGCACCTGAAGCAGGAACTGGGCTGGCGGTTGGCCGCTGGCCTCGACGAAGTGGCGGCAGAAGCTGGCCCGCGACATGCGCGCCACGCGGGCCATGTCCTCGATGGACCAGGGCTTGCCGGGCTCGCGCAGCAGGTCGTCGAGCAGCGGCGCGAACTCCGGCCGCCGCGCCACCGCCAGCAGGCCGGCGGCCACGTCGTCGCGGCGCGCCACCTCGCGGATCACGTAGAAGAACAGCAGCTCGGTGAGGCGTTCGATCAAGGGAGACGGCGCACCGTCGCACCGCTCCGCCTCGGCCAGGATCAGGTCGAACAGCGGCGCCACCGCCTTCAAGGCGGCGGAATCGGCGCGGATCAGCACATAGTCGGGAAAGGCGCTGCGGAACAGCTCGCCGAGCAGGCCGCGAAACTGGAAAAAGCCGCAGGCCAGCCCACAGGCACCGTCAAGAACCGGCGCCATCGGCTGCATGTCGCAGGGCTGGAAGGCCGGCCCCGCATCGGGTTCAGGCGTCAGGCAATGGGGAATGTCGCGCAGCAGGAAGACCCCTTCCCGCTCGCCGAGGGCGATCGGTGCCTGGCCTTCGAGGTGCAGGTAGGACTGGCCGCGCAGCACCAGGTGAAAGCTGGCCTGCTCCCGGCCGGCGGTGGACGCCCGCCACGGCCCGCAGTACTGGCCCACGTGGAAGACCGTGGCGTCCAGTTCGAGCCCGCTCACCAGCCAGTGGGCAAGACGATCGGTTTCGGTGCTCATGGGTGCGTTGTCCGGCGTGTAGTGGCCTCAAGTGTTGCGAAGCCCCGGCGGAAAACGAACCAATAAAAAGTGCTTTGCTTATTGCCGTGGGCGGGAATGCGGCACGCTCCACAAGCCCAGCAGCATCCCGCTCACCAGCGCTGCCGCCGACCAGGAGCCGAAGCCCAGCGACACCACCGCCGGGCCCGGGCAGTAGCCGGCCAGCCCCCAGCCCGCGCCGAACAACGCACTGCCGACGATCAGACGGGCATCGATGGCGCGCTTCGGCGGCAGGCACACCGGCAAGCCGGAAAACGTCGCGCCACGACGGCCAACGATCGCCACGCCGACGCGCGCCGCGGCGATGCCACCGACCATCACGAAGGCCAGCGACGGATCCCAGGCCCCGGAGATATCCAGAAAGCCCAGTACCTTGGCCGGATCGGTCATGCCCGACAGCAGCAGACCGACGCCGAACAGCAGGCCCGACAGCAGCGCACCGAGCCAGCCAACCACCCGGGCGCCGCTGGCCGGCACCGCAGTTGTAATGGTCGGCCCCTGCTTCAGTTGGGAAGTACTCATGCCGCCGCTCCGGCCAGCCCGTGACGAACGAGGAACACCACACCAATCGCGGTCCCCATGAACACCGCCACTGCAGCCAGTGAGCGTAGCGACAGGCGGGCCAGCCCGCACACCCCATGGCCACTGGTGCAGCCGTTGGCGAGGCGGGTACCGACCCCGACCAGCAAGCCGGCCAGCAGCAGGAGACGTGCATCCGGCGCGTCCGCCGGGGCGGGAACGCCCAGCCCTGGCGCGAAGAGATGCAGCACCAGCGGCGCCAGCAACAAGCCGGCCACAAAGACGAAACGCCAGGCCCGATCGCCCGGTGCCCGCAGCAAGCCGGCCAGGATGCCGCTGATCCCGGCAACGCGGCCATTTACCAATAACAGCGCTGTGGCGGCCAGCCCGATCAGGGCTCCGCCAGCCAGCGCAGACCAGGGCGTGAAGGCCTGCCAGGCGATACTCATCGGATACCTTTCGTTTGGTGAAGCCATCGGACCGGCTCACTCACCGTAGGGACACATTTACAGTGGGGGCGAATGAATTCGCCCCCACAGGATCGACCGCCGCAGGATCAATCCGCCCACAGGACAAGCCCCTTTCCAGGGCCAGTCCCGCACGGGATCAATCTCTGCCCCGCGCATCACAGTGCCCAGGAATACCCCACTGTCAGTACGTCCTGGCTCATGCGCAGATCCGCTTCGCCGCCACCGAAGCTGGCGGGAATGGAGCCGGAGCCGGACACCGTGGTCCTGGGCACCCGAGTATAGGCGACGCTCCACTCGCCGCCGGGGCCGCTCTTCAGGCTGGCACCGAGGCTGTAATGGTTACGCACCACGCCGGGGGCAAGGATGTTAACAAAAGTCTGGTTGGCGGACACCGCCTGCTGGTTGCGGCTCACACCGGCGCGCAGGGTCAGGCGCTCATCCACTTGGTAGATCGCGCCAAGCTTGACGGTGGACACATCGCGCCAGCCAAAGCCGGCGCCATTGTCGGCACCCAGTTGGCCGCCGCTGAACAGCACCGACAGCGGATTGCCCACCGCCTTCACGCTGCTGTACTCGATGCGCTGCCAGTCCGCCGCCAGCGTCAGCGCCGGCAAGGCCTGCCAGGCCACGCCCACGCCGTAGTTGGCGGGTACGTCGAAACCGCCACCGCCCTCGAACAGCCCCTTGTAGCGGCCGAGCTCACCCGTTTCGATGCGCGAAGACCAGCTCGCCCCGAGCTTGACAGTCGGCAGCACCTCGCCGATCCAGCCCAGTTTGATGCCGACACCGGTTGAGCTGTCATGACCGCGATCCGTCACCGAGCCCGGGTTGGACGAGGTCATCGGGTTGTCGAAAGCCCCCAGCCCACGGGCCGCGAAGCGCTGGTAGGCAAAAGTCACCGCGGCACCGATCGACTGGCTGGGCGTCAGCTTGTAGGCCACCGAGGGGGTGACGAACAGCTGGGACAGGTCGACACCGGCGCGACCGGTGGAGCCGAAGGCTCCGAAGGGATTGCGTCCGTAGTCGGTGTTCATGCCGCCATTGCCGTACACCGCCACGCCCCAGCCCAGGTTGGGCGACAACTGGCGGGCATAGCCGAATTCGGGAATCAGGAAGTTGCTGGTGTCGTTGCCGCTGAAATCACCATTGGCGCCGTATCCGTTACCGCGGATGGACGCGCCGCGGTCGGGACGGAACAGGGACACGCCGAGGTCGAGGCGGTCGCCGACCAGCGCCGTGCCCGCCGGGTTTGCCGCGGCGGCAAGGCCATCCTGCGGCAAGGCGATGGAAACGCCGGCGACGCCCTGGGCGCGCACGCCGTAACCATGGGCGAAATAGCCGTTGGTGGCCGATGCGGCAAAAGGCCACGCCGCGGCCGCCAGGCTGGCGGCCAGAAGAGTCTTGCGCAAGTTCATGTGTTTGTTTTTCTGTAGAGATGACTGGCGATCCACCTGCCCGTGAGGTTCAGGGGCGGCGGATTTCTGCTTTCTCGGAATGCTCGATCAGCGTCGAGGCACTGATGCCAAAGGCGGAAGCCACCTTGAGCACCGTGGCCAGCGACGGTACCGCGTTACCCCGTTCGACTTCTCCGGCATAGGAGCGGCTGAGGCCGGCCCGGTCGGCAAAGACCTCCTGGGACCAACCCCGCTCCTCCCGCAACTGGCGGACGGCCAGACCGAAGCGGCGGGTCAGCGCGGCCATGGGGCAGACCGCTCCTGGCCGGCAAGTGCATGCTGCAGGCCAGCCTGGGTGATGTGACTGCCTGGCGGCACGCTGTGGGTCAGCCACACGTTGCCACCGATGCTGGAACCTTCGCCGATGGTGATCCGGCCAAGGATGGTCGCACCGGCGTAGACCACCACGTCGTCCTCGAGCACCGGATGACGCGGCTGTCCCTTCTCGAGGCTGCCGTCGGCACCGACCGGGAAACGCTTGGCGCCGAGCGTTACCGCCTGGTACAGCCGGACCCGGTTGCCGATCACCGCCGTCTCGCCGATCACCACGCCGGTGCCGTGGTCGATGAAGAAGCTGTGGCCGATCTCGGCGCCCGGGTGGATGTCGATACCGGTGGCCGAGTGGGCCAGCTCGGCGACGATACGCGCAATCAGCGGCACGCCGAGGCTATACAGGCGATGGGCAATACGGTGGTGGATGACCGCCAGGATGCCCGGGTAGCACAACACCACCTCGTCCACGCTGCGGGCTGCCGGATCCCCGAGGAAAGCGGCCTCCACGTCGGTGTCGAGCAAAGCGCGGGTGGATGGCAGGGTTGCCACGAACTCGCGCACCACGTAGATGGCCTGACGCCGGATCGCCTGCTCGTCCACATCCCCATGACGGGCCTGGTAGGCCAGTTCAAGGCGGACCTGTTCGAGCAGCCCGTGAAGGGCGGCGTCCAGCGTATAGCCGACGTAGTAGTCCTCGCTCTCCTGGCGCAGGTCGGCCGGGCCGAGGCGCATCGGAAAGAGCGCCCCACACAACTGTCCGACCACCGTGGCCAGAGCCTCCCGGGATGGGAACTCGCGGCCGCCAGCCTCGCGGCTGCGGCCCTGGGCCTCACGCCAGCGGTCACGCACGGCCCGCAGGCCGGTGACCACCGCATTGAGATCCCAGTGCTCAGCCGCGACGGAGTCGGCGTGCGTGCTCACGGGCTCTCGCCAGTTCATGCCGGCAAGCCTGCAGCGTCGAAGACGCCTTCGAAGAGGACCGAACTCAGATACCGCTCGCCCGAATCCGGCAGGATCACGACGATGGTCTTGCCCTCGTTCTGCGGCAGCTTGGCCAGACGCACGGCTGCGGCCACGGCGGCGCCGCTGGAGATGCCGGACAGGATGCCCTCCTCGCGAGCCAGGCGGCGGGCGTAGTCCACCGCCTCCTCATTGCTGACCTGCTCCACCGCGTCCACCAGCGACAGATCGAGCACGCCCGGCACGAAACCGGCGCCAATGCCCTGGATCTTGTGCGGGCCGGGCTTGAGCGGTTCGCCGGCGCGGGCCTGGGTGAGGATCGGGCTGGCCGACGGCTCGACTGCCACCGACTGGATGGCCTTGCCGCGCCCCTGCTTGATGTAGCGGCTGACGCCGGTGATCGTGCCACCCGTACCGACGCCGGACACGAAGATATCCACCGCACCGTCGGTGTCGTCCCAGATCTCGGGGCCGGTGGTGGCTTCATGGATGGCCGGGTTGGCGGGGTTCTTGAACTGCTGCAGCAGCACGTACTTGTCCGGATCGGAGGCGGCGATTTCCTCAGCCTTGGCCACCGCCCCGCTCATGCCCTTGGGGCCTTCGGTCAGCACCAGCTTGGCGCCGTAGGCGGTAAGCAGCTTGCGACGCTCGATGCTCATCGTTTCAGGCATCGTCAGCGTCAGCGGGATGCCCTTGGCGGCGGCGACGAAGGCCAGCGCGATACCGGTATTGCCACTGGTCGGCTCGACCAACTCCTTGCCTGGGCCGAGCAGGCCACGCTTTTCGGCGTCTGCCACCAGTGCAGCACCGATGCGGCATTTCACCGAGTAGGCCGGGTTGCGGCCTTCGATCTTGGCCAGCACCGTGGCGGGCGCACCGTCAGTGATGCGATTGAGTTTGATCAGCGGGGTGTGGCCGATGGACTGTGCGTTGTCCGCGTACCATTTCGACATCAGAATCTCCTTGGATCAATCGGTTCAGGTAAGTGAATGTCTGTACTGCATTGCGGAGCACACTACGCCCACCGACTTGGGCAGCGAACCAACAATAATTCAGTTGGTTTGCAACTCAAATCGAATAAGCTTTTCATTATTCTGGATAAGCGGATTCAGTGGGACAGCTCGGTAAACACGTCCCAGTTGAAGCGGGTCCGGTGGCGCAGGCGGGCCAGCGCACCGCGTTTGCCGCGGTTGGTGACCTTGCCGTCGTCGATGCTGCCGAGCGGCAGACCGGTGTAGGAGTCGCGCAGCGCGTTGAGCAGCGCCAGGCCCTGGGGCCAGGGGCCATGCCCCGATTCGATGTTGATATGACCGGCCAGGCCGATGTCGATGAACAGGCTGCCCCAACAGTCAGCCCAGTGGGCGGTCTGTTCGATGCTCGCCCAAGGGTCGTCGCGGCTCGCCACGACCATGCTCGGCACGCCGATCGGCGAGGCCGGAATCCATTCGGCCAGCCCGCTTCTACAGGCTACGTCGCGCGGGTCGCGCAGGCCGAAGGCGGTGAAGCGGTCGGGCTCCGGCGGCGCCACCAGCAACAGGCCGGCCACCCTTTCCGGGCGATCCGCCGCCGCCACGACCGAGGCCAGACAGCCGTAGCTGTGGGCGACCAGCCACACCACGCCGGCAGCCTCGTCGATTTCGCGCCGCACTTCTGTGGCCCAGCGGGCCAGTACGGGTACATCCCAGTCGATGTGGCGCACCCGGCGCACATCGGGCAATTGTTCTTCCAGCCAGGTTTGCCAATGGCCTGCGCCGCTGTTGTTGAGTCCGGGAACGATCAGGGTGGTTTGCAGCACGCGAACGCTCCTGCAGAAGGCGGCCGTTTCGGCGCCTTGATGAAAAAAACGCCAGGCTTTGGGGGCCTGGCGCGGTTTCGGTGTATCCGGCCCAAGGGCCGGAATGCCCTCGCCTGTTACTTGACGCTGATCTGGTCGAACACGCCGCCATCGGCGAAGTGGGTCTTCTGGGCCTTGGCCCAGCCGCCAAAGACGTCGTCGATCTTGAACAGCTTGACCGGAGCGAACTGCTTGGCGTACTTCGCAGCCACCTTGGCATCGGTCGGACGGTAGTAGTTCTTGCCGGCGATGTCCTGGCCTTCCGGCGAGTACAGGTACTTCAGGTACTCTTCGGCGACCTTGCGGGTGCCACGCTTGTCGACGACCTTGTCGACCACGGAAACCGGGGGCTCAGCCAGGATGGAGAGGGACGGCGTCACGATGTCGAACTTGTCCGGACCCAATTCCTTGACGGCCAGGTAGGCTTCGTTTTCCCAAGCGATCAGCACGTCGCCGATGCCGCGCTCGGCGAAGGTGGTGGTCGAACCGCGGGCGCCGGAGTCCAGCACCTTCACGTTGCCGTAGATCTTCTTGACGAAGTCCTTGGCGGTGGCGTCGTTGCCGCCCGGCTGCTTGAGGGCATAACCCCAGGCGGCCAGGTAGTTCCAGCGGGCGCCGCCGGAGGTCTTCGGGTTCGGGGTGATCACTTCGATGCCGGGCTTGGCCAGATCATTCCAGTCCTTGATCTTCTTGGGGTTGCCCTTGCGGACCAGGAAGACGATGGTGGAGGTGTAGGGCGAGGCGTTGTGCGGCAGACGCTTCTGCCAGTCGGCCGGCAGCAGCTTGCCGTTTTCGTTGAGGGCGTCGATGTCGGCGGCCAGGGCCAGGGTCACCACGTCGGCTTCGAGGCCATCGATCACCGAACGGGCCTGCTTGCCGGAACCACCGTGGGAAGCCTTGACGGTCACGTCTTCCTTGGTCTTGGCCTTCCAGTACTTGGCGAAGGCGGCGTTGTAATCCTGATAGAGCTCGCGGGTCGGATCGTAGGAAACGTTCAGCAGCGTGACATCAGCCTGGGCCAGGCTGGAGAGACCGAGAACGAGAGCAAGAGACAACAGGGAACGGCGGGCAAAGCGCGATTTCATTGGACTTCCTATTGACTAACGATGGGTGAAACCGAGTCTAGAGACGAAGATTCGAATGACGAACCAAGAAAAATTCTTTTGCTTATTCCTGCCGCAGTGAATTCTTATTCAGATTTTCACTGCGGCGGAGGCGCGACGGGTGGGGCTCAGCGGGAGGCGCTGGCCTGGCCGATCGCGGTACGCAGATCGTTCAGGGTGACGACACGCGGACCGTGCAAGGCGGCGATCTGCTCCACATCCAGCTTGAGCTTCTGGATGTTGTCGTAGAGATTCACCGAGTACGGGTTCGGGCTGGCAGGGGGCGGTACGTTGGCTGCCGTCGGCGTGTAGGCATCAGCCTCGATGAGGATCTTCTCGGCCGGCAGATAGATCAGCGAGAAGGCATCGCTGTGGCCACTGCCCGCGATACTGTGGATCTCGATGCTGCGCTTGCCGTCGGTGAGCACGCGTTTGCCGTCCACGGCGGCGAACACGGCGCCCTTGCGGGACTTGGCCAGACCGTCGGGATTGATGCTGCGCGGCGCGGCCCAGGCCTTGCGGTAGTAGGCCACGTTGGCCGCCGGCGTGACGATGGTGGCGCCTTCGTTCACAAAGGTCCGCAGGCCGCCGGAGTGGTCAAAGTGGGCGTGGGTGTTGACGAGGTATTTGATCGGCTTGCCAGGAATCGCTTCCTTGACCTTGGCGATCACCGCCTGGGAACGCTCTTCGTTGAGGGGCGCCTCGACAACCACCACGTGGTCCTTCTGCTCGATGGCCACGCTGTGGTGGGTGCCGCCGGTCAGGTACAGCACGCCTTCAGCGAGCTTGGTCACGGTGACCGTCGGCGCGGCGGGCTTGGCGCTCGCTACTTCGGCCGGCACCGGCAGGTCGACGGCCGGATTAGCCTTCACATCGGTGATCTGCAGGTCGAGCACCGGATAACCGCCCTGGGTCCGCTCGATCTGGGACGGGAAGTACAGGCTGCCGAAGTTGCGATAACCGAAGAACTTGGTTTCGACGAGGGTATCGCCGAGCACCGGATTGTCGACCCAGGTACGCACCTTCACCACCTGGTTGGCGGCATTGATGATGCCGACGAAGCGGTAATGCCCGTTGACGGTAAAGCTCACCTCGGCCTCGCCGGCCTTGGTCGTGGTCTTGGCGTGGTTGGCCAGCGCGGCGCGCAGGAAGCCCTGCGGGGTAGACCAGATCTCGGCCAGGCGCTCGGCCAGCGCGGCCGGCTGCGGAGCGGGTGCCGGATTGGCAGCGTTAGCCGTCGGCAGGTTCCAGGCGTGGGCGCCGCTCACGTACTGGTCAACCTTTTGCTCGACGGGTGCCGGGCGCACTCGCCCCGGCTCGATGGTCTGGCTGCGGGTGATCTGCACCCGCGCGCTGGCGCTGTCGTAGTTGAAATCGGCGGCATAGCGACTCACGTCGAAACGCGGCCAGGCCAGCGTGGGATTCGGCGCCTGGCCGAACTGGAACCACTGGCCGGTCCCGGTCAGGGACAGGGAATGGGTGTCGGCCGCATTCAGGGCCTTGACGGCGCCCTCCAGGCTTTGCGCCGCCGCCGGCATGCTGGCGACGAAAGACAGGGCAGCGGTAAAACCGATGACGGGAAGTACGACTTTGCGCATGAAACCCCCTGAGCTGTGGCCCGCGGACGGAGCCTTATCGAGTGAATGATGTCCAGGCTTCGGCAAGAACCATACCCAGGCCCGGCACTCACCCCTGCACAGCACTGCTGGGGTTTGTTTTTTCAGGAGATTTACGCAAGCCCTGCAAGGTCGATGCAAGCCAGGGCAGGAAAGACTACGGGCTGCCGGATGTTTCGCATCCAGCAGCCCGTGGTGGAATTACAGCAGGCGATGGGGGAATCCGGGCAGCTGTGCCCGACCCCGGGAGTCAGATCTCGAACCAGCCCGGCAGCGCGCGACGGTAGCGACGGACCTCGACCAGCGTGGTCGGCACCAGGTCGGTAATGATCTGCCACAGGCGCTCACGGCCCTGACGAGGCGATCCGATGGCCGCGGTGTTCAGGCCTTCCCAGGCCCGCCAGTCGACGCGCTCCATTTCCTCCTTGTCGGACTCCGGCATGTCACGGGCACTGACGCGCATCACCTCCAGACACTCGAGGATCTTCTCGCGCAGGGCTGGCGATGCAAACAGGGACTCCCGGTCCCGCCCGGCGGCGCAACGGACGACTGCAACGCCTGCATCGTGCAGGTTTCCAAGCAGGGCACTGCGCAACACGGCATTGCCAACCTGGGGAGGCGTCGCCGCGCTCGCGCGGCGGGGAACGGGAGAATTGGTCATGTCGATCTTTCCTGTGAAACAGCCGGACCAGCCGGGGTCCGCATTCTCGTCCTAATGTATGTACGAAATATGACTCGGCGCACGACTGCTTGTAAGCAGGGAATGCACATCGCCGGAGTGGAATTCAGCCAGGAAACGCCGGACCGCCGGCTCGAAGCGCCCGGCGTCGATCAGGAAGCCGTCGTGACCATGCTCGGAATCGATGGCAATCAGGCTGGCCCGCGACAACTGGCTGACCAGGAACAGCTGATCCTCCGGCACATACAGCGCATCCGACGGCACCGAACCGACCAGCACCGGCTGGCGGATCTGCTCCAGAGCCGCCCGGCAACCACCCCGCCCGCGCCCCACATCATGGCTGTCCATCGCATCGAGGAGAACCCGATAGCTGTGGGCATCGAAGCGGCGGGTCAGGCTGTCGCCGTGATGGCGCACCCAGCCCTGCACGGCGAGGACATCCGGATCGGCAGCCCGCGCGCCGAAAATCTCGTCGGCACCGCTGCGCCCGAAGCGCCGGGTCAGGGAAGCCGGGCTGCGATAACCGACCATCGCCATCGCCCGTGCTGCAGCGAGCCCCGCTAGCGGGGGATCGGACGGATCGTAGTGGCCATCCCGGTACCTGGGATCGGCCGCCAATGCCAGGCGCTGGGCTTCGCTCCAGGCCACGCACCACGGTGAGTGGGCCGCCGAGGCGGCAATCGTCACCACCGCACCGACCCTGTGCGGATCGAGCAGGGCCCACTCCAGCGCCTGCAGACCGCCCATGGAACCACCGATCACGAAGCGGATGCGGCGGATACCGAGGGCGTCCGCCAGGGCGATCTGGGCCCGCACCTGATCGCGGATGGTCAGACGCGGGAAGCGTGCCCCCCACGGCCGACCGTCGGGTGCCGGCGTCGTCGGCCCGGTGCTGCCGTAGCAGCCGCCGAGCACGTTGCTGCAGACGATGAACTGGGTGCTCGGGTCGAGCGCCTTGCCCTTGCCGAACAGCGGTTCCCACCATTCGTCGGCGTCAGCCGAGCCAGTCAGGGCATGGCAGACGATCACCGCATTGTCGGCTCGCGCCGACAGCTGTCCCCAGGTCCGGAAGGCGATCTGCGCGCCTGGCAGGCTCTCGCCCGACTCCAGCGCAAAATCGCCGCCCATCTGAAACAGGCGGGTCTGATCGGAGAGCCGGAAATCGTTCATGCCGCTGCTTCCAGCCCGGCCCGGCGCAGGGCGTGGTCGAAGTCGGCCTTGATGTCCTCGATGTGCTCGATGCCCACCGACACGCGCACCAGATCCGGCCGCACGCCGGCGCTCTTCTGCTCGGCTTCCGACAGTTGCTGGTGGGTGGTAGACGCCGGATGGATCACCAGCGTCTTGGCATCGCCGACGTTGGCCAGGTGGCTGGCCAGCTCCACATTGTCGATGAAGGTCCGCGCGGCATTGGCGCCGCCCTTGATGCCGAAGTTGAGCACCGCACCGAAGCCGTTGCGCAGGTACTTCTTGGCCAGCTCATGGTAGGGGCTGTCTTCCAGGCCGTTGTATTCGACCCACGCCACCTGCGGATGGACCTTCAGCCAATGGGCCAGTTCGAGGGCATTCTCAAGGTGGCGCTGCACGCGCAGGGACAGGGTCTCGACGCCCTGCAGCAGCTGGAAAGCATTGAACGGCGACAGGCTCGGGCCGATGTCGCGCAGGCCTTCGACGCGGGCGCGGATCGCGAAGGCAATATTGCCGAAGGGACCGCCGCTGCCGAATACCTCCCAGAAGTTGAGGCCGTGGTAGCCCGGCGCCGGATCGGTGAACAGCGGGAACTTGCCGTTGCCCCAGTCGAACTTGCCGGAATCGACGATCACCCCGCCGATGGACGTGCCGTGGCCGCCGATCCACTTGGTCGCCGATTCCACGACGATGTCCGCGCCGTGGTCGATCGGACGGGCGATGTAGCCGCCGGCACCGAAGGTGTTGTCGACGATCAACGGGATACCCGCCTCATGGGCGATCTGCGCCAACGCCTCGAAATCCGGGATGTTGAAACGCGGATTACCGATGGTCTCCACATACAAGGCCTTGGTGTTGGCGTCGATGGCCCGGCGGAAGTCCTCGGGGTTGTCGCCCTCGACGAACTTCACGTTGATGCCGAGGCGCGGCAGCGTGACCTTGAACTGGTTGTAGGTGCCGCCATACACGTAGCTGGTGGATACGATGTTGTCACCGGCCTGGGCAATGGTGGTGATGGTCAGGAACTGGGCGGCCTGGCCGGAGCTGGTGGCCACCGCAGCGACGCCGCCTTCCAGCGCGGCGATGCGCTGCTCGAAGACGTCGGTGGTGGGGTTCATGATGCGAGTGTAGATGTTGCCGAACTCCTTCAGCGCGAACAGACGCGCGCCATGGTCGGCATCGTTGAAGGTGTAGGACGTGGTCTGATAGATCGGCACGGCACGGGCGTTGGTGCCCGGTGCGGGCTGCTGGCCGGCGTGGACCTGCAGGGTTTCGAAACGGTAGGCGGCTTTGCGGTCGGTCATGGAAGCGCTCCTTGGTCTGTCTGTATCGGTCTGTTGTCGTTTCGTATGCCGGGCTGCTCAGGCCCACACGCCGCTGCGGCGGTCTTCAACGCGCTTGGCCTTGTGGGTGGCACGCGGCAAGGTGTCGGGCGGCAGGATGTGCACCACCGCGCTGACGCCGGTGATGGACTTCAGCTGGCGCGCAAAGTGGCGGGCCAGGTCCTCATCGCTGCCAGCGAACGCAGCGCTGCGTTCCAGCTCGACGGTTAGGCGGTCCAGGTGGTTTTCCCGCTCGACGATCAGCCGGTATTCACCGGTGAGATCGTGCTCGCGCCGGGCGATGGCTTCCACGTCGCTGGGGAAGAGATTGGCGCCTTTGATAATCAGCATGTCGTCCAGGCGCCCATGCACGCGCTGCAGACGGATCGACGTACGACCGCAACCGCAGGGCTCGGACGTGAAGGACACGATGTCGCCGGTGCGGAAGCGAACCATCGGACGGGCGCTCTTCTTGAGCGTGGTCAGCACCAGCTCGCCGCGGCCGCCCTCTTCCACCGGCTCGTTGGTCTCCGGGTGCAGCACCTCGACGAGGATGTGGTCCTCCGCCCAGTGCAGGCCGTCCTTCTCCTCGCACATGCCGGCGCAGGAACCGAAGATATCCGACAGGCCGTAGTAGTCATATACCGAGGCTCCCCACAGGTCCTCGATACGCTGGCGGGTCTCGGGGATCGAGCCGCCGGGCTCGCCGGCCACGAAGATGCGCCGCACGGCGAGGTCCTTGCGCAGGTCGATGCCTTCCTTGATCGCCGTTTCACCCAGGTACCAGGCATAGGACGGTGTGGTCCAGATGGCGGTGACCTGGAATTGCCGCAGGATGGCCAGCAGGCGTTCGGACGGCACGGTGCCCGCGTGGATGGACAAGGCGCCAAGCTTCTGCGCGCCGAGCACACAGGGGCCGCCGACGAACAGGGAGAAGTTCAGGGAGTGGGCGTAGCGGTCTTCCGGACGCAGCCCGGAAGACCAGAACTGGCGCGCCTCATAGTCGATCCATTCTTCGAAGTCGGTGGCGCTGAAGGGCGAAGCCGTCGGGATGCCGGTCGACCCGCTGGAGGCGGAGATGTAAACAATGTCCCGCTCGGGCACCGCCACCAGGTCGCCGAAAGGCGGCACCGCCAGCTGACGTTCCCGCAGGGTCTGCTTGTTGATGAAAGGGAAACGGCGGATGTCGTCGAGGCTGCGCACCTCTTCCGGATGCACGCCGGCCGCATCGAAGCTGGCCCGGTAGAACGGGGAGTTGTAATAGGCGTGATGCAGGTGCTTCTGCAGGAGCTGCAGCTTCAGCGCATCCCAATCGGCGCGGGACTGGGTTTCGAGGGCTTCGTCCCAGAAGGGGCGATGGTTTTGGGCGGGCGCGGAGAGACGGGACATGATACAGACCAACGAAATACTCGAAAGTCCGACTCTAGTCTCCCCCTTCCGTGTGCCCAACCAAGCAATTCTTCTGAGCTTTGCAGCTCCATGCCGAATAACTTTTCGGGCGCACTGCCAAAATCGCCCTCTTCAGCCCTGCCAGGGCTGGGCTGGCGAACCGCTCCAGGCCGTATGGGGCGGCAGGGCCTCGCCCTTCATGACCAGGGTCAGCGGTCCGAGCCGCACGCCGTTGCCGATCCGGGTGTCGTAGAGCACCGTACCACGCACTCCGACCGTGACCTGGGCGCCGATGTCGATGCGGCCGATCTTCATGATGCGGTCTTCGAACAGGTGGGTCTGCGGCCCCGACCAGGCATTCAGTTCGGCGTGATCGCCGATCGTCACGCAATCGAACTCGGTGATGTCGGTGGTATCCATATAGACGCCGCGCCCCGTGCGCACGCCGATCAGGCGCAACACTACCGGCAGCATCGGCGTGCCGCGCAGGTACTCCAGAAAGTTGGGCACGGCAATGGACTCATAGACGCTGGTGACGGCCTCGCTGACCCACACGAAGGGTGTCCACATGGGCACGGCACGCGGGCGGTAGCGACCGATGAGCAGCCACTTGAGCAGCACCACCAGCAGGAAGCCGCCGATGCCGTAGCAGATCCCGGCCAGGCTCAGCTGCCAGGACAGTTTGAACCAGTTCTCGTCGGCGGCGGCAGGCATCGCGGCCAGCACGATCACGTAGCCGACACCGATGATCAGGGACAGGGGAATCAGGATGCGCGCCGCTTCGACGATGCCACGGCCGATACGTCGCCAGATGGACGGGCGGAAGGTCAGCGCATCGGGAAATCCGGCAATCGCCTCCCGGGACGGCAGCTCCAGGGCCGGCGAACCGATCCAGGTCTGACCCGACACCATTCTTGCAGAGTCCGGCGCCTTCGACTGCACGCCGAGCAGCACGCCGGGCGGCAGCGTGGTGCCGTCGGGCACGTAGGCACCATTGCCGACAAAGCTGCGCTGGCCGATCACCGTGTGATCCACCGACATCCAGCCGGCGTCGATCTTCTCGTCGCCGAGCATCACCGCATCGGCGATGAAGGCCTCGTCACCGAGGGTCAGCATGTCGGGCACGATCCCCATCGCAGTGGAAATCTCCGCGTCGCGGCCGATCTTGGCGCCGAGCAGGCGATACCACACTGGCGCGTAGATCGTCGCATAGACCCCATGCAGCACGTTGAGGCTCGCCACCTGGATCTGGTTGGCCAGCCATTTGCGGCAATACACATTGCCATGTACCGGCCAGGTACCCGGCAGCAGGCGCGGCAGCACCAGCCAGCGGATAGCAGCGGCAATCAGTGCGGTGCCGATGACCAGCACGCTACTGGCCGGCAGCGCCAGCACGGTATAGCGCAGCACGGCCCACAGATAGCCTTGGGCGCCGGCCACCGCCGGATCGAAGGCGCCATCATCGAGCGCATCGATCAGCACGAAGGTCGGGAAGATCGGCAGGAAGAACAGCAAGGCCGTCAGCGCGGCCCCCAACGCGAAGAAAGCGGCCTCCACCTGCCGCCGCAAAGCACTGACCGCTGGCCGGGCGGGTCTTTCATTCTCCGTCAGGTGACGCACGTAACGCGCCGGCGATCCGTCCCAGACCTCCCGCGCGCCAATCCGTCCGCCCCGCGGCAGGGCCGTCAGCCCTTCGAGACGGCCATAAGGTTCAATCGAGGTATCGTCCTCCAGCACCGCATAGGAGCCGACATTGCTTTCCGCTCCGATGACGACGGCCCCTACGGCCAACTCACCGCCTTCGACGCGCACATTCTCCAGGTTGACCTGGGAGCCGATGCTGGCCCCATCGCCGATGCTCAGCAAATGCGGCTGACGGATCGTCACCGAGCCGATCACCACGTCCCGCCCGATACGCGCCCCAAGGGCACGCAGGTAGACACAATAAAGAGAGGAACCGGACAACAGATAGGCTGGCGCAGTCTGCTGCAGACGATCGGCCAGCCACCAGCGGAAATAGGTCGCCCCCCACAGGGGATAGCGTCCGGGACCGATGCCGACCAGCAAGGTCCGGCTGCCGATCACCGCCACGCCGAAAGTGACGAGGTAGGTGCCAAGAAACACCAGCATCGACGCGCCCATCGCGCGCCACACACTGTCTCCCGGGTCGCCGGTGAAGAAGTGATAGGTGAAGAACGGCGCCAGCCAGTTGAGGATGTGCAGGCCGATCATGAACGGCAGCGTCACCGCCTGCGCGAGGCCGCACAGAAGGCGCCTCAGTGGCGGCACCTGCACGAAGGCGCGCGCAGTGGCCGCGGACTGTCGGCCGGCGCCCTCCTCCATCGCCGTCGCGATGTCTGACACCCGCCGGTGGCAATAAACGTCCCTCACGGTCATCCCTGTAAAACGCGGATCCGCACGCAGTGCGGAAACCAGCCGCGCAGCGAGCAGGGAGTGGCCACCGAGGTCGTTGAAGAAGTCACGGTCCCGGCGGATGGCCTGCCCCGGGAAGAACCGGGCCAGACCGGCAAACAACGCGACCTCGGCCTCCGAGGCCGGCTCGTCCGACTCGCTCGCTGCGGCCGGCACACTCATCGGCATGGCACGCAAGGCCTTGCGGTCGATCTTGCCCGAGGTCAGGCGGGGAATCGTCTCTATCAGTTCAAAATGGCTCGGCACCATGTAGGGCGGCAAGGTGTCGCGCAGGTGGGCGCGCAAGCCGGCCACGTCCAGCTGCCCGCTGTCGGCCGCCATGATGTAAGCGACCAGCTGTTCGAATTCGCCGACTGGCTTGAGTACCACCGCCGCCGTCGCATTGACGAGCCGGCGGGTCAGCGCGGCCTCGATCTCGCCCAGCTCGACGCGGAAGCCGCGCACCTTCACCTGGTCGTCGGCCCGCCCGAGACACTCCACCCGGCCTTCCCCGTCGATGCGCGCCAGGTCGCCGGTGCGGTACAGGCGCGCTTCGTGGGGTTGCTCAGCCCATGGATTGGCATGGAATTTCTCGCTGGTCAGCTCAGGCCTGCCCAGGTACCCATCGGCCACACCGGGACCAAAGATACACAGCTCACCGGTCTCCCCTGCAGGCAACAGCTTCATCGCGGCATCGACAACCAGCAGGCCATAGTTGGGCAGCGGCCGGCCGATCGTCACCGCCTCGCCCGGCTTTAACGCCGTGATGCTGGCCGACACCGTCGCCTCCGTCGGACCATAGGTGTTGAAAACCTGCCGCGATGGCGTCGCCCAGCGATCGGCCACCGACTGCGGGCAGGCCTCCCCGCCCAGATTGATGAGCCGCAAGCTGGGCACATCGCTGGCGAACAAGGCCAGCAACGTCGGCACCGCATGCAGCACGGTGATGCCGTGCTCCTCCAAGGCCTTTGGCAAGGCATCCGGATCGGCGGTGATCTCCTGCGGAGCAATCCACAGGCTGGCACCGACCAGGTAGGCGATCCAGATCTCTTCGAAGGACATATCGAAGGCGACCGAGAAGCCCTGGTAGATACGGTCGTCAGCCCGAATGCCGAGCACCTCGTTCTCACTGCGCAAGAAATGACAGATCGCCCGCTGGCTGATCGGTACGCCTTTCGGTATGCCCGTGGAACCGGAGGTGTAGATTACGTAGGCCGGATCATCCGGGCTCGCACCGCGTCTTCGATGCAGCGGCCGCCCCGCTTCACGCACCAGCGCATCGGGCGACCACACCGGACATCCGATGCCCGGCGCTTCCCGACGGGTGATCAGCCCTACCCCCTGCGCGTCCGTCAGACACACAGCGACCCGTTCGACAGGTGCATCGGCATCGAAGGGCAACCAGGCAGCGCCGGTCTTGGCGATGGCCAACTGGGCCACCAGAAGCTCCGCCCCCCTCGGCAACCACAAGCCGACAATGCCCCCCGGCCGCACGCCCGCCTGAATGAGGTTATGTGCCATCAGATCCGCACGCTCTTCCAGCACGCGGTAGGACAGGCATTCTGCCCCCCCGATCAGGGCTGGACGTTCGGGATGACGACGCGCCGTCGCCTCGAAAAGATCCGCGAGGGTTTCTTCAATGAGGAAATCCGGTCGGACAGGGCCTTTGACAATCATGGGAGATCAGCAGAGTCGGTCATTCCCCAACTGCGTTCTGGACCAGAACGCGGCAATGCGCAGCACGACCACTGCGGCAGCAACGGGGAGTCACGGGGTGTAGGTGTGGCGAACAGCGAAAGACCGGCTTCGACACAGGCTCATATCGGAGCCCCCTTGCGGCGGGCTGGCCGGACGGCCGCTCAAGCAGCAACCGGATTGGACAGCGAGAAGCGAGCGTCGATACCATCGCCAATAAACCGCATTTACCGATTACGGCAGTAAAAACGAAAATGGAGCAAAGCCGATTCTGACTTTGCTCCATTTTCGTGGCGACACGAATAAGATTGTTATTCGCATCTGAATTGGTGGTCGGGGAAAGAGGATTCGAACCTCCGGCCCCTGCGTCCCGAACGCAGTGCTCTACCAGGCTGAGCTATTCCCCGACTCTTTGCTGCTGAATTAGCACTGATCTGCCAATTCTCTAAAACAGAAAGTCGCACATTATATAGTGAATTTCGACTTTGTCAAATCTTTTTTGAAGATTTTTCGTACTGCATGTCGAACTTCAATATTTCCGTGCGACTGCGAACGAAGACAATTGTATCAATGATTCTTTGAAAATGGAAGAGGGAAGTTGATTAAGTGCATTAAGAGCAAGCTTCGCCTCTTCTTCAGCCACTTTACGGGTGGCTTCAATAGCACCGGATTCGCGAATGGCGCTCAGCACGACCGCGAAGTCATCCCGCCCACCTGTTTCGATGGCCTTCCGCACACAAGCCGCCTGCTCTGGCGTGCCGTGCTGCATGACGTGGATCAGCGGAAGGGTCGGCTTGCCCTCGGCGAGATCGTCGCCAATATGCTTGCCGGTATCCGCTTCTTCGCCGGAATAATCCAGTACGTCATCGATCAATTGGAAAGCCGTGCCGATATGCATGCCGAAGGCCGCAAGACTATCTTCGAGCTCCACGCCAACACCACCCAGAATGCCGCCGAGCCGAGCCGCCGCTTCGAATAGCTTGGCAGTCTTGTAGCGGATCACGCGCAGGTAATCTTCAATTTCGACATCTGCGTTGTGGCAATTGAGCAATTGCAGGACTTCACCTTCGGCAATCACGTTGGTGGCGTCTGCAAGAACACGCATCACCTTCATGTTGTCGGTGCCGACCATCATCTGGAATGCGCGGGAATAAAGAAAATCCCCGACCAGCACGGAAGCGGCATTGCCGAATAGGGCATTGGCCGTCTTGTTGCCGCGACGCAATTCGGACTCGTCGACCACATCGTCGTGCAGCAGCGTTGCCGTGTGAATGAATTCCACAACCGCAGCCAATTCACGATGATAGGTGCCCTGATAACCAGCGGCGCCAGCCGTAAACAAGACCATGGCCGGGCGTAGTCTCTTGCCGCCGCTACCGATGATGTACTCGGCCACCTGGCGAATAAGAACCACGTCGGAGTAAAGGCGATCCCTTATGACGGCATCAAGCGCCTTCATGTCTTCGGCGATCGGCGCGTAAAGCTGCGTGAGAGACAAGACCATGCCCAGAATAGGAAAAACGCGATGTTAGGGGCCGACCGCGATGGCGTCAAGCCGGGGCGATCAGGTAATGCACGATTCGGTCACAAGGCCGAACAAGCGATCAGGGCGGTCGGAAAACACACCGGCAACACCCCAGCGCAGGAAACGCCGGGCCTCCTCGAGCGTGTTGACCGTATAGACCATCACGGCCAGACCCGCCTCGCGCACAGCGACGACATCCTCCTCGGTCAGTCCATCCCGCGACAAGTTCAACGCCACACAGGACAGTTGCCGTGCGCAGGCCAGCGCAGCCGGCGTGTAACACGCCGCCAGCAAGGCCCTGGGCAAGCGGGGAACTTCGGCGACGGCAGCCTCGAGCGCCTCGGCAGAAAAGGACGACAGCAGAACCTGCCGGTCACCCGCGGCATCCATGGCGCGCAGGCTGTACCCTACGGCCTCGCCGGTCTGCCGTTCGAGGCCAACTGTCGGCTTGATCTCCACATTGGCCGCCAGGCCCAAGCGCCGGCATGCGTCGAGCGCGTCGGCAAACGCAGGTATCGTCTCGCCGGCAAAAGCCGGATGGAAGCGCTGTCCCACATCGACCCCCGACAATTCTGCGGCGCTCAGCTCCGCAACCCGGCCGGAGCGCCCGGCCGTCCGCTCCAGAGTTTCGTCGTGGATCAGGACCGGCTGTCCGTCCGCAGACAGCATCACGTCGAACTCGACCGCCCCGCATCCGAGCCGGGCAGCGATTTCCAGGCCGGCCAGGGTGTTCTCCGGCGCCAGCGCACCGCCGCAGCGGTGTGCCAGCAGCACGGGCCAGGCCCAGCCGGTCTTGATCACCGAGTCGGGCTCAGTCCAGCGCCCGCGACCGCGCCACCGCGGTGTCGAGAGCCAGCTTGGACGGCTTGCGATCATCCCAGACGGACTCCAGTTCCTCCTCGATGATGCGACGCACGGCAGCGCGTTGCGGATAGCTGCTCGCCCGGGAGACAGAAGTCACCGGCTTGTGCCCCAGCTGCTGCACACCGACGCGGATGGCCGCCAGATCGGTGGCCAACAGGCGGCTCTCGGACGCCAGTAGGCCAGCGCGATTGAGGGGCAGGTAACCGGCCGTACGCTGCCATTCCACCTGGCTCTCACTGCTCAGCCAGAAGTTGACGAAGCGCGCGATGGCCTTGTACTCGGCCGGCTTCTTGCCAGCCGCGATCCACATGGCCGGACCGTCCGCCAGGGTGTTCTGCGGCGCACCGTAATAGTCCTCGTGGTACGGCAGGGTCGCCACACCGACGTCGAAACCGGCCTGACGCTGCAGGGTCGGGAAAGCGGCGGAGGGCGCCGTGAGCACCGCGCACTCCCCCTTGGCGAAGCGCTCGGTGGCCTCGTCGTCGCGACCGAAGAGATGCAGGTAACGGGCCTTGACCCAGGAAGACAGCATGGCCACATGCTTGACCTCGAGCATGCCGTTGATGGCCAGACTGGCTTTCTTGCCTTCGGAGACGACCGGCTCGTTGTGCCAGGCGCTCATGTTCTCGACCAGGATCCAGGCCGGCTGGGCCGTGGTGTAAGGACAGGTGGCGCCATTTGCCACCAGTTGACCAAGGGTCTTCTGCAGGGCCTGCCAGGTCTTCGGGGCGTTATCCGGGTCGACACCGGCATCACGGAAGACCTGCTTGTTGTAGAACAGCACCGGGGTCGACAGAGCGACCGGCAGGGCGACCAGGCGATTGGCGCTGTCGAGCGGGGTCGGCGTCATCATGGCCGGGGCCTTCAGGGTCTCGAAACGCTCGCCGGCCTCCTTCATGACCTGATGGAGGGGACGGTAACGCGGAGCTCCGGTCAGGAAGCCCGGCAGATCCCGCTCACCGAGGATCATCATGTCCGGCAACGCACCGTCGTTCCAGCGGCGCTCACGCACCACCACCTTCACCGCCGGGTTGGTCGCGTTGTAGCGATCCACCAGCTTCTGCAGTTGCTCGCCCTTGTCGGCGCCCAGGCTATGCACCAGTTCGACTTCTTTCACCGCGACATCCGCTGGCGCGGCGCGGGATGCCTGGGGCTTGGCGGCCGGCTGCGACTTGGCTGCGGCCATGACCGGGGAGACGCACAAAGCGCCGAAAGCCGCCACCAGGGCGGAACGACTCAAGATATTCATTGGGAGGGGTCCATCGACAGGAAGACGCAAATCAGGGGTTGATTATAGTAAGAAGCGCCCCACTCTGCCGCCCGGATTCGTGACAAGACGTTCAAGTCCCGCACCAAAGGGCCGTTGACTGGGGCAATGCAACGCGATCAGCGAGCCATGACGACCCCTTCCTTGCGCCTCATGCTTTCGATTGTCAGCGCTGCCGCCCTCCTCGGTGGCTGCGAGCGCCTGGGCATTCCCGACCACGGCAAGGCCGAGGCTCAGACCGAAGCCGAAGGCAAAGCCGTCGGCAGCGCCTGCCGCCATGCCGGACGGGCTATCGAAGACTGCTTCACGCTCAACCCGAACGCGTCGAAGGCAGCGGTTTTTGCCGGCTGGAAGGAAATGAATGACTACATGGCGGAGAACAAGATCACCGAGGTGTCGCCGCAGCTTCCGCCGCCGCCTCCGCCCACTCCGCCCGGAACCAAGCCGGCAAAGGCCAAGCATGCCGACTCCGAGACCCAGGATGACGCCAAGAACGGCGAAGACGACAGCAAGGCAGATGCCGACTCCGCCACGGCAGACGAAACGCCGCGCAAGCGCCGCCGCGTCCGAGAATAAGAGTCGAAGCACAGCTCAGCCCACGGAGGAAGAGTCGTCCTGGACGGCTCCGTCACGCCACCAGGCGATAAACGCCTCAACCGACATCGCCGGTGCATATAGATAACCCTGGGCGCAATCGCAGCCCATGTCGGAAAGCATGCTTTCCGTTTCCGCGGTCTCTACACCTTCGGCCACAACCTCGAGGCCAAAGGCATGCGCAATACGCACCATCAGTTCGACGATGGAGCGATCACTGCCCGACTCGACGATACGCTCGACGAAGGACTTGTCGATCTTCAGCTCGTCCACCGGCAGGCGGCGCAGGTAGTCCATGGACGAGTAGCCGGTTCCGAAATCGTCCAGCGCCACACGACCGCCAGCCACCTTCAGCGCCTCCAGCGTGCGCACCGACATGCCTTCACTCGACACCAGACCGCCCTCGGTCAGCTCGAAGCACAAGTTCGACGGACTGATCCGCCAGGTCTCGCATGTCTGGCGGATGAACAGGGGCAGTTCAGGGTCCTGCAGATCCTCCGCCACGAGATTGGCCGAAATCCGCAGGCCGCAGCCGACGGCCTCCAGCGCAGCAAGACTCTGGGCCGCCTGCTGGATCACCCAGCGCGACAGATCGGCCATCAGGCCGAGACGCTCGAAGACGCGCAGAATCCGCGCCGGCGACACCACCTTTCCGTCGCCATCGATCCACCGCAGCAAAGCCTCGGCCCCCACCGGGCGACGGGACGGCAAGGCCACCTGCGGCTGAAGATAGAGCTGGAACTGGCGCGCCTCGAAGGCCCGGGCCACCTCGGTCTCGAAATGCGCATCGCCATCGGCCTGGCGCGCCACATCGGGACAATACACATCGAAGAGCTGCCCCGAGCGCCGGGCCACATTGACGGCCATGCGCGCGGTCCGCTCCAGCTCCAGAACGTTCCGGGCATGCTCGGGCGCCCAGCTCCCCCCGGCACAAAAGCGGCCACGCAAGGCCGGAAAGGCATTGCTGCGCGCCGCTTCGCAGGCATCCACCAATTTGTAGGCCGCCAGAGACACCTGGGCCGAGCCGCGCAGATCGGGCAGGATCACGGCCCACTCCGCGTTCCCCAGCGCGCACAGGATGTCCCGCGGGCGCAGCACTGCCCGCATGGCGTCGGACAGGGCCAGGCGCAGGTGGTCCTGCTCATCCAGCGCCAACACGTCGGCGGCGCAGCCCCAGTCCGCGGTGACGACCACCAACCCGAGCACGCTTTCCTCTCCGACTCGCCTCAGGTGCTCATCCAGCAGCCCCAGGAAGCGGCGTCGATTGGGAATGCCGAGCACCGGATCACCGTCCTCTGCACAGATACGGAAAGCCTGCTCCTGCTCGACGGTCGCGTCGGCCAGAACCCCGCCGAGGCAGCAACCGAGACGCACCAGCGCCGACTGGATGTCCAGTTCGAGACGATGGGCCGTGCTCCGCTCGCCGAGCAACTGGGTCCGACAATCCGCCAGCAGCGCCTCGATTGCGAGGAAGGGGAATTCGGTCACCGCACCGGCCAGATAGCACTCAAGCCAGCGCCCCACCAGATCCTGGAGCCAGGCCGACGAGAAATCCCACTCGACACAGCGGGTGAGGCCGGCACAGAACGTCACCAACGGAGGCCCACCCTCCTCCTCGCCAAGGAGCCCGAAGCGCTCGGCAAGCCCCGCCGCCAGCACTGCGGGATCGACGATCCGCCCAAAGGCCCGGATCGCCGCCTGCTCCGCCGGACCGATGCCGTAGCGCAACAGCAGGCGTGCCAGGGCGTCCCCCTCGAAGGTCGGCACCAAAAAACCACCAGGTCGGAGGGCTGGCGTATTCATGCCAGATAGAACTCGGAGGGAACCAGGCCATACGCCCCGGGCGGCAAGGCCTTCACGATGAAATACTGCTCACCGACCGCGCCTGGCCGGTCGTACAGGAGATCCACCGTCTGGGGATAGGTGTTCGGCTTCTTGTCCGGCCCAAGGAGAATCATCACCCTCGGCTTGAGGCGGCGGATGCGGTTCTGCGCGACGACGACCGCAACTTCGCCGGAATTGAGCTCGACCAGGGTGCCGACGGGATAAAGGCCGATGCACTGCACGAACTGATCGACAACACTCTCGGAGAAGCGTGTGCCGCGCTGGGCACGCACCGCATCGAGTGCCGCCTGGGAACTCTCCGCCGGCCCGTAGGGACGCTCGCGGGTCATCGCGCAATAGACGTCGCAGATGCCGGCGATCTCGGCCATGATGCCGACAGCCTCTCCGCGCAGACCGACTGGATAGCCGCTGCCGTCCACCCGCTCGTGGTGCTTTGCGACGATTTCGAGCATCAACTGACTTGCATGGGGCGATGCGGACAGGATCTGCTTTGAATAGTCTACATGCGTCTTGAAGATCTCGTACTCCGTGGATGTCAATCCGCCGGATTTGTGCAGCAGACGATGAGGCAGGCGCAGCTTGCCCACGTCCTGCAGCATGCCAGCTATGCCAAGGGTCGAGATGGCGTCCTCACCCAGGCCCAGCGCCCGTCCGAAGATCATCACGTGGGCGGCCACATCAAGGGAATGGTCGTAACTGTATCGGTCCGTCTGCTTGAGACGCACCAGCCACAACAGGGCATCCGGATTGCGTGCGACGCTCAGCACCATTTCCGCCACAACGCTGCGCACCCGCTCGAGATCAGGGTTGAGACTGCTCTGCACGTCATGGGCAATCTGCTCGAGCACACCCTGGGCACGCGCGATGACCGGGAGTACCGCGGCGATTTCGGTCTCAAGGGGAACTTCCGTTTCGGCGGCATTAACGCCCGGCGCACCGACATCGACGGCTTCACCCTCGCCCTGCTCTCCCAGCCCCCCCGAACGCAGCGCCCGCAACAGCGCAAAGAAATCGAGCGGACGCCGCCGCCCCGCCAACTCCGCCTGCAGAGCGCCCGCAGCCGGCCGGCGTCCCCGCAGCCCCTCCTGCTCTTTCGGATCAGGGCGCCAGGCCTCGCCGACGGAACGGCTCCGGTCCACGTACACGAAGCGGCATTCCCGCCGCACCTGCTCGAGAATCGTCGCATCCTCGATCAGAAATCCCTGCAGCAGGAACGGTGACTCCAGCCAGGGGCGATCCAGCTCGGCCACGAACATGCCGATGCTCAGATCGCGGGCGGCTACGATTTCCCTCAACGCACTTCTCCCGAACGACGACCGGTCCCTGCGGTCAAGGGGCCGGATTCGTAAACTGCAGGTGTATCGCGTTTATCCCGGCCAAGACGGCTTCCGGCAACTTCTGCCCGGCCGCCCGCAGATTGGCCTGGAGCTGCGCGACCGAAGTTGCCCCTAGGATGGTGCTGCCCACCAGCGGCTGGGCGGCCGCAAAAGCAATCGCCAACTCGGTTCCCGTCAAGCCATGCTGCCGGGCCAGATCCACATAGGCCGCCACCGCCGGACGGACATTCGGCTTGTCGTAACGCTGACCGAAGCTAGGGAACAGGGAGATCCGGCCGGATGCCGCCGGGTCGTCGAGATACTTGCCCGTCAGGTGGCCGAACGCCAGCACGGAATACGGCAGCAGGCTGATGTTCTCGCGAAAGCACACCTCGGAGAGTCCCTGCTCGAAAACTCGATTAAGCAGATTGTAGGCGTTCTGGATGGTGACGACGCGCGGCAGCCCCAGCTCGTCGGCAGCCCGCAGAAACTCCATCACGCCCCAGGGATGTTCGTTGGACAGCCCTACATAACGGATCTTGCCCTCACGAACCAGTTCGCCCAGCGCTGCCAGCTGCTCACGGATCGGCGTGGCCGCGTGCTCGGCATCCGGATCGAAGCGCCACTGCCCGAACATCGGCTGGTTGCGGGCCGGCCAGTGCAACTGGTACAAATCGATGTAATCCGTGCCGAGCCTGCGGAGGCTCCCTTCCAGTGCCGCCCGGATGTTGTCCCGGTCGAGGGCCAGCGGCCCGCCGCGGATCCACCCCATCCCACGCGCCGGCCCGGCCACCTTGGTGGCCAGCACGACCTTGTCGCGGGCCTGCCCCTTCAACCATGACCCCACGATGGTCTCGGTCGCCCCGTAAGTCTCGGCCTGGGCCGGCACCGGATACATCTCCGCCGCATCGATGAAATTCACGCCGTGGGCGAAGGCCGCATCGAGCTGGGCGTGCCCCTCTGCCTCGGTGTTCTGCCGACCAAAGGTCATCGTACCGAGGCAAACGGACGAAACCTGCAGGTCGCTGTTGCCCAACTGGCGATATTCCATGAAATAGCTCCCAAAACCCGGCAAAGAGACGGCCCCGGCGCGACGATCGGTTATCATCCGGCTCCAGTCGGCCCGCCCACCGCGCCGGGAAATGACGGCAGTGGCCGCTGGGTATTCCGGAATTCTACACATCCATCCTGCCACGGCACTCATCCAGTCCTCCATGTTGTCTGTCAACCAGCCCCACCCGGCGCTCGGCGTACTCGTTCAATGCCGCCCCGGCTTCGAAACCGATGCCGCTCAGGAACTCCTGACGGAAAGCCGACGCCTCGCCGGCCGGATCGATACGCGCAACAACAGCGGCTTCGTATACCTGGCCCTGGACGTCCCGGCCCCCCATGACGAGATACGGCGGCGCCTCGACATTTCGCGGCTGATCTTCGCCCGCCAGGCCTTTCAGGTCCTGGCGATCATCGACGACCTGCCTGAACGCGACCGGCTGACGCCCTTGAAACAAGCCATCCAATCCTTCGGTGAACGCTTCTCCGCCCTGCTGCTGGAGACGCCCGACACCAACGACGGCAAAGAACAATCGGGCTTCCTGAAGCGCTTCGGCCCCTTGCTGCAGGAATCACTGAACCAGGCCGGCCTGCTGCGGCCCGACACGCCCCACTTGCCGCGCCTGCATCTATTCCTCGTCGGCAGTCGTCAGGCCTGGATCGGCATCAGCCTGCCCAGCGAATCCTCACCGTGGCCGATGGGCATCCCGCGCCTGCGCATGCCGAAGGAAGCACCAAGCCGCTCCACCCTCAAGCTGGCGGAGGCCATCCTCACCCTGCTGACACCGGCAGAGCAGCAAGCGACCTTGCGCGCCGGCCTGCAAGCGGTGGACCTGGGCGCCTCACCCGGCGGCTGGAGCTGGCAGCTGGCCAGCCGCGGCCTGCGGGTCACCGCCATCGACAATGGCCCGCTTGCCCCATCGGCGCTGGCCACCGGACTCATCACCCACCAGCGTGCCGACGGCTTCACCTGGCGCCCGAAGAAGCCCGTCGAGTGGATGGTCTGCGACATGGTCGAACAGCCCTCCCGCATCGCCCCCCTGATGGCTGAGTGGATCGCCAGTGGACGCTGCCGGCACACCATCTTCAACCTCAAGCTGCCGATGAAGCGCCGGCATGAGGAAGTAGAGCGCTGCCGCGCCCTCATCGACCAGCGCCTGCGCCCCGCCGGCATCAAATACACATTGAGAATCAAGCACCTTTACCATGACCGGGAAGAGGTCACCTGCTATCTGACGCGGCGCTGAGGGCGCGTCGATGTATAATGTCCGCCTACTTAAATGGTGCGGTGCACTAAACCCGCCGTACCGCGATCGTGATCACATCCATGTCGTTTTCCGAACTCGGGCTCATCCCTGAAATTCTGCAGGCCGTCACCGACGCCGGCTACACCGAACCCACACCCATCCAGCGCCAGGCCATTCCCGTGGTCCTCGCTGGACATGACGTCATGGGCGGCGCCCAGACGGGTACCGGCAAGACGGCCGGCTTCACGCTTCCGCTGCTCAACCGCCTGGCCCGCCATGCCAGCACGTCGACCAGCCCGGCTCGCCACCCGGTGCGGGCCCTGATCCTGGCGCCGACGCGTGAGCTGGCCATGCAGGTATTCGAGTCGGTCAAGATGTACTCCAAGCATCTGCCCCTGCGCAGCACCTGCATTTATGGCGGCGTCGACATGAACCCGCAAATCCAGGAACTGCGCCGCGGCATCGAAATCGTCGTGGCGACCCCGGGCCGCCTGCTCGACCACGTCCAGCAAAAGACCATTGCCCTCGGCCAGGTCGAGTTTCTGATTCTCGACGAAGCCGACCGCATGCTCGACATGGGCTTCATCCCGGACATCCGTCGCATCCTCGCCCTGCTGCCCAGCAACCGCCAGAGCCTGCTGTTCTCGGCCACCTTCTCGGATGAGATCAAGAAGCTCGCCGACCAGATGCTGAAGAACCCGCAGCTGATCGAGGTGGCCCGGCGCAACATGGTCAGCGAGACGATCAGCCACATCGTCCACCCGGTTTCCAGCGGCCTCAAGCGCAACCTGCTGGCCCACCTGATCCGCCATGAAGACGAGGCCAATCAGGTGCTGGTTTTCGTGGACACCAAGTTCGCCTGCAGCCGACTGGCCCACTTCCTGGAGCGCCACGAGATCTCCGCGGACTCCATCCACGGCGACAAGAGCCAGCAGGCACGCACCGAAACGCTCGAGAACTTCAAGAGCGGCAAGATTCGTGTGCTGGTGGCCACCGACGTGGCCGCCCGCGGTCTCGACATCGAAGACCTGCCATCGGTGATCAACTTCGAACTTCCCCATACTGCAGAAGACTACGTCCACCGCATCGGCCGGACCGGCCGCGCGGGCAAGAAGGGCAAGGCGGTATCCCTCGTCAGCGCGGAAGAACGCCATCGCCTGGCGGACATCCAGAAACTGATCAAGCTGGAGATCCGACAGGAAGTCGTCCAGGGCTACGAGCCGGAAGCAGACTTCTTCGAAGGAGAATCGGGCCGCCGTCGCAAGGCGCCCGCAGCGACCTCCCGCCAGCAGCCCGAAAGCAGCCCGGCCGAACGCCGCAAGCGCCCCGAGCGGGAGCGCTCTTCCCCCACGCGCAGCCGCCAACCCAGCCATATCGCAGCAGACGGCTTCGACTTCAGCAAGCCTTATGAAGCCCCTGCAGGCACCCCGCCCCAGCAGGCGGCCGGCGCAGCGCCCACCGCCGGACGCGAAATTCACAAGGCCCAGCGCCCCATTGCCTTCCTGCTCGGCGGGCTAGGGCGCAAGACCTGAGAAGACAAGCCACCTTATTGGCAATGCTGTCACAGAGCATTGCCACAAAAAGCAAAAAGCCCTGATCTCTCAGGGCTTTTTGCTATGTATTCTGGGGCGACATACCGGTTTCGAACCGGTGACACCTGGAATCACAATCCAGTGCTCTACCAACTGAGCTAATGCCGCCACTGCCAACTTCAAAATCATTTCTAAAGACTTTGCCGACCGCTATTCACATCCCGGACGACACAAGCCTCAGCAAAAAGGCCAACTCTTGAGAGTTGGCCTGAATGCCATTATTTTTAATGGTGCCGCTGACCGGAATCGAACTGGTGACCTTCGCATTACGAATGCGCTGCTCTACCGACTGAGCTACAGCGGCTCCAAGAGCTGCGCATTATACAGATCACCCTATCCTCATGCAACACTCACTCACGAATGATTCGCCAGTTTACAACCCGTGGCTCCCCAGCCTCTGAAATCGAACTTCCATATAGCTTTGAAGAACCTGTCACATCGGTACCCAATATCCGAATACTCTGACCGGTGCTGGTACGGAATCGAATGAGCGTCGTGTCCGTCAGTCCGGAAATACCAGCCAAATAAGGCACCGTCGAACTCAAACCCTGGGCATTGAGCGCTGTAAGGACGCTCTGGCCGCTGCCATAATGAACGGAATAGAGCGTCCCCGTCACGCTCGCGCTGCAGGGGTCGTTGGTCATGATCGTCCCGACCCACGTCAACACACCATCGTTCGCCTGCAGACTGAAAACGACACGCTCCCTGCTGACTAGCGTATTCGCACCATTGATGGTCTGCATCTGCGTGCCCGTCAGGTCGTAATACCAACCCATCGGGGTACTTGCCGACAAACTGGCTCCCGCCAACAGATCGGTAACTTGCACGAGGTTCCCGCGCCTTACCGGAAAAGCCGAAAATCCAGTAGGAAATGCCGCCTGATTGCTCTCCGAACCGAAAGCCATGCTCCTGGTCCCATCCCGCACCGCATACATCGTTTGCTGCTGCGTGTTGTTCTGGTCTTCGGTAGCCAGCAGGCGTCCCGTACCAACAAAAACATAGCGCTTGAGATCGTCCGCAGAGTATTCGATCTTCGGTGCCGTCGTAATTGGCTGGCCTACCCCATCCACCGAGAATTCAGCAATCTGCTCCACCGGGGGAAGATCCTGGGTCTCGCTGGTGAAATTGAAGCGCCACAACTTGCCGTCCAGATCCCCGCCATAGACATAGTCGAGCGTGTAATCCTGATAACTGGGCGTATATCCCTCAATTTGGGCAAAGCCCGAAGGCGAAGTCTGCGAACCGCTCCCCGTATAAACCGGGGTCGATCCCAGCAGCGCTCCGGTCTTTGCATTCAAAATGAAAAGCACCCCCTGTCCGGGCCGGCCTCCCGAAGTATTGTTGTAACCACCGGTCAAGATTACGACCCACCCCCAACGACGGGTCTTGGCTATCAGCGGCCGCCCAAAACTGAACCCCATATCGGCATGTGTGTACTCCCACAAGACCTTCCCGGCCGCAGCCGTCTCCGTCGAAGGCAAGGTCGTAAAATTCGTCACGTCCATCGCGATGAAACTACGCCCCCCTTTACCCTGACCGACCACCAATAAGCTGCGCCAATCAGCTGCAAGTGAAGAGCTGAAGGAACTCAATTTCCCGCCAGTTCTGGCAAAGTCGACATCCCGAATCTCCGCAGTCGCGTCCATGTAATAGCGATGGGCATAAGTCTTGCGGGCAAGAGCCTGTATGCCACTCACCTCCGGATTGGCGTCCGGCCCCGCGTACAGCGAATAAGGCACGACGGCCATCACTTCGTTACCCGCATTTGACGACGTCCCCGCATCAAATGCGTGGAACATGCCATCATTGGCCCCGACAAAAATCATCGGGCGCCGACCCGTATTGGCCGTTTTGAATGTGGAATAACCGGGGTTGGCACTATCGGAATAACTGGCTTCCGGATCGCCGAGATAAACAACCTTGGAGTCAACGATATCGCCCAGCAGCCCGCCTCTTTGTCGATAGAGGTTGGAAGTACTCGCAGTACTCTCGTACGTGCGGTCCCCTCTCAGGTAATTCAGGATGCGCTGACCATCCGTCGCATCACCCGCCGGTAAAGCGGCCGTCCTGCTCAGATTGAGTTGTTGAGTGCCACTCAAATTAGCCCACTGAAAAGGAGTGGCCGCCAAATTAGCCGGGGTCGGCGACACGAGCGTCCGGTCCGTCGGCGCCATGGTCACAATCTTGCGCCCACCACTGCCCAGGGCGTCCAGTTTGGCCGCTGCGCTCCACAAGGCCGTCGATTGACTCTGGGAGCTCAATGCCAGGCTGGGGTCGACCGAATTGACCTGCACGGCCTTGACGTCGCCGGTCCACAGCGCAGCATCGTAGTAACTCTGATAGGTATTCGCTCCCCCCGACGTCGCGCTGACCGTGGAAGCCGACAGCGCGGCCCCGGTCGCTGCACCGCTCCCCGCTGCAATGCTCTGGAATGCCGACTCGAGGCCGGCCTTCATCTTGTCGGGACTGTTGGCGGTGTAGTAGTTGTCCGGCAGGTCGTAGGTTCCGAACTTGTTGCCAGCCCTGTTCCAATAGTCCCCGCTGGAGAACTGGCCTATCGATCCGTTCTGCTTGACATAGCCCCCATATTTGGCCGCCAGCCAGTACTGATTCTTATCGATGTAGCCGTTCTCCATCACGTCCATCCAATATGTACTGACCGTTTGGGTTCCGGAGAGATCCGACCTGAGATCCGAGGAGTGTGCGTAGTACGCCAGACCGGCTATCAAATAACTCCCATTGCCATTGGCGCCGGCATTTGAACGCCGCGTTCCCAAGGAAGAAATCGACTCCAAACGACCGACTTCGTCCGTCCAAGCCTTGGCCGTCTGAAACGTACCCATCGCCCAGTCCACATCAGCTGGCGCGATGGGGCTGCGGGACGGGTTCGAGTAAGTCGATCCCGAAAGATTCCAGTCGTAATTGGTATTCGTATCGCCGACACCAATTATGTAATTCTTTTTGCATGCCAACGGCCCACTGTTCGGATATTTTGCATCAGCGGCCGGATCGTTCCAGTTCGTGATGACCGGAAAGCCGTCCTTCAGCGCTGAATTCAACCCGGACACATAACTGGCAGTGGGAGACAAATGCCTGAAGTACTTGATAACCTCAGCATAAAGCTCGCTCACCGGGTCATAATATTTGTAGCCTTGCGAGTTCAGGCCGAACTTGTTCAGATAATTGATCGTTCCGCTATTGGTTACGTCAGTCGCACCGTACGGATTGGTATAGAAATATCCCGTTTCCGATATCTCATCATCGATGGACTGAACCTTTGAACGCAGGACGCCGCCATCCTTCTGGTTATTCGCAACGCCACTTGCGTCCGTAGTCGGATCAGAATTCAGTGCCAGGTAGCCGAAAGCACCAAAATACATCTTGCCCTTATTGCGCTGCATCAGGCCAACAGGCTTATAAACCGTCTTGGTCCCGGTTGAATCCTTGTACGCAACGCAATTCGCTTCGGAGCTCGCCGCACCCGTGCTGTCGTCGCGACAGACCTCGACATTTACGTTCCACAATGAACACGCCACACCGGAATCGCAGCTGCTTTGGGAATTCCATGTCCATGGATTGGTCGTCGTCGTCGTCGTCGTGCGACCATGGGATGTCGTTGTGGTAGTGGTCACCTTGACCTGCCCAAAACGGACCTGAGTTCCCATACCGCCGTTGCGAATCCAGACGGCCCCGGTGTTATAGGGGCTGCCCAGGCCGGTATATTTGTCCACATCAGCCTGAGCCAGAATTCGGTCGGGAAAGTTGGTGGTCAAATAACTTCCCTGCGTGGATGCATAGGCCCGTTGCAGTACGGTACGCCCGAACGGAGCACTACTGGGCGCGTGGGCAAAATCCTGCGGCTCATCGATAAGACGATTGCCACCGGTCAGAACCCAGCGGAATGTGTCGGCCCCCTGCATCGTGGCCCAATTCATGAAGTTTCCACTCCATTTTCCGCCACATGACCCCGCGGAAACCAGAGCGCCACTGGGCGTGAAATAGCTGACACCGCCCTGAGTCACATAGTCGTAGCACTTTTCCGGCACAAAGTAGCCGATGTACCGCACCGCAGGGTCAAACGTCGTCGAGGTATATGCCTGCGTGATTGCAGTTGGAAACTCCACCGACAAGGCCAGCATCACATTCGCCGGCACGTCGGCAACCAGGATGGGCTGATCGGCCAACGGCGTCGTGGCGGCCTGCCCCCCCGCCTGCAGACCGACGGCCAATGAAAGGGCTGCACATGACCGCCACCAGGAAGTCGTTTTTCTCATTTCCAGCATCCTTGTCGACACCAACAGCTATTTAATGCGCGTGGTAATAATCGCCTGGGTATACGTCAAAGTATTTCGCGGTCCATCGCTGCGGATGGTGACCCGATACAAAGGCAGGGAAATAGACCCTGGCTTGTCCTGGCGGTAAGATCCACCCAGTTCGTAATTATCCGACACCGAGCATTTCGTTTCATCAGATGGGCCGTAATCGGAACACATGCGCTCAATAAGGAAACGGATCTTGTTGCCCCCTTCCAGCGTTCCATCGGCTGCGCTGGGCTGTATTCCGAACTTAGCGTCAAAGGTGGTCGTATTCTTGATGATCACCGGCACTCCGTTGCTATCAGCCTCAAGCAAGCGCGGCCAGTAGTTCATCGCCAGCCATTTTGCCGCCGCGCTGCCGCAACTCGCAGCGGTAGGAACGCACTCCGCGATGATTTGATTCTTGAAATCAGCCCTTTGCATTGCCGCAAGTGCCGCATTGAGCCCTACCGTGGAGTGATTGACCGAGTCCCGCCTGAAGGCGAGGTTGCCCGACAGGATCGTCGATGTATCAATGGATCTGAGCAGCGAGATTCCACCGAGCATCATGACGACGAGAACCACCAACACAACGGCCAGCACGACCCCCCGGGAACGGGACGGTGGTGCGATGGAATGCATTCGAGACGACATGACGGCACCCGGGATCATTTGGGCGTAGCTTTCATATTGCGCAGCGGGATCACCCAATCAAAGACCTGGTAACCATAGCTTTGCTCTTCGGTACTCAACGTCCGGCTGACCTGGCGTGCGGAAGGCAAGTCGGCGAACAACACGAGGGTCGTAGGCCTCGTATTGCTGACCACGACCTGGGGCGTTCGCACGATGACACCGATCCGGATCGCCTTGATCTGGTCGATCTTCTGTTCCGTCGCCGTATTGCCATCCGTCAGCTTGGCCAGGGTCCACTCGGAATCGGTCGGCGACACCCACTCGTCGACCACGTTGTCATTTGGAGTACCACCGACACCATCGTCGACGCCATATCGCGCCTTGATAAGGATCACGTTCTCGCCAAACGGCTCAGCCCCACGACGCTGCAGCAGATCGTATTCGACGAGTTCGGCATTTTCATTCACGGAGACCAATGAGAACGTCGGCGCAGACTCAGCTCCCAAATGAAAAAGCGAAGGGCTCAAACTGCTGATAGTCGTAGGCAGCACACCATAGGAAGAGCTCGCACTGCTCAGCCGGATGCTTGAATAGGATGCCGGCGCAACAACAGCGGCCGACGCGGGCATGACCTTGTAGCCAAATGAAGCATCGGTTACAGGTTGCCCACTGGAGTAGTTACTGGCGACCTGAACGACCTGACATTCCCCCGGCGCAACTGCCAGATCCTGTGGCACCGACAACAAAAGATCATTACTGGAACCCGCAGAAGCGGCGATGGCAACCCCATTCGGATTGCTCACCAGCAAGGTCGAACCATCGGAAGTCGTAAACGGGATACCACGGTTTGCCGAAGGCGAACTCCCGGCCATCACCATCAGGATATCCGACCCGCTCCCGCCATCGAGAATACCTACCGGCAGCACCCGGACCGCTGTCGGAAATGCACTGAAAGGGGCGGGATAAGCCGACGCCGGCAACAACGTAACGCCATTACGCTTCGCCTTCAGACTACAACCCCAGATATTCCGCCCCTGGGCAAATGATCCGCCGGCTTGTTCGAACAATGCATTCAGCCTGGCCGCCGAAATCGCCAAGGTCTGCACTGAATCCGTAGCACCGCCGATATTGCGTCTGAACATATCGCTGGCAGTAAAGGAACGCATTACCACCAGGGACGCAATCAGCCCTACGGCCAGGCCAATCATCACCTCGACAAGACTGACCCCGCGCACGCTTGCAGGCCAGCGCCGACCAAAGACAGGATTCATACGCATGGCCAATCCTAAAAAAGCAGCGCCCTGGTCTCGTACGCACCAGCTATTTCGCGCCCACCACTCCCGGTCGTACTGCCGGGCACAGACCAGGTGATATTCAACTTCACGACGAGCGTGGTCGACGTTGCTTTCGGAACAGAAGTGAACTCAGTGGTGACCTGTGCATTGGGGAGACGGCTCGCCCCTTTGACACGATTATTCAACCAGGCAGAGAACTGGGCGCCACTGGGACTCGCGAAATCCGTTGCAACATTGCTGAGGTTATAGACTGTCATCTTGGCGATCAGCTCATCCGACAGCATCGCGGCCTCGGTGCGAAACTGGCTGTCCGTTGCGATCTTCATGGACGCCGCCTGAAAACCGATCAAGCCAAGCAGGCCAAGGGAGAAAATCAACAATGCAACCAGCGCCTCGAGCAACACGTAGCCTGACGCATTACTTTTCCTTTCCATAACCTCTCCCGTTCAAGCAGTCGGACACATCTGAGTCGTCACCAGAGGCAGGCACGCGAACGGCTTGCCGGACGCAAGCGAAGGATCACAAGCCTTGATACCCCCCCCGGGGGTCACGAATACACAGATTGCACGGTCGGCCAAAGGGCGTGACACTCGGAAAACCTGGTATTCGGTGATCGCCGCGCCAGCAATGCTGGTAATCCTGCCGCTTCCGTTGAATACCAGGCTGGCCGGACCTCCCACCGCGATGTCGGGCGAGATTTCCTTCATCGTGTAGCTATTGACGTAAGCCAGGTCCGTATTGGCGAGCGGGGCATAACTCTCGTCGAGCGCCCGAACCGCCCAATTCGTTCCGTTATCCGCAGCAACAAGCGTCACAATGCCGGCTTTTGACGGCGTAGCATTTGTGAGCAAAAACTCCACACGCGCATTGCGGCGAATGGCCTCCACTTCTGCCTGACGCAATCCGTTCTGGAGAACCTCCGCCGCCGAACTGATGGAGTTGCGCCGAATCCAATCGCCCATTTGGGGCATCGCAATGGCCGCCAGGATGCCGAGGATAGCGACGGTCACGATCATCTCGAGCAAGGTCGAGCCTCGTTCGCTCCGATCACGCACGATCAGCATGAGGTCGCATCCTTGGTCATCAACCAGCAGGACTGGGTTGTCGTGGCTGCCGGGGTGCTGGACGTCTTGCTCCCCGACTGGTCGATCGCGTACACATAACCGCTCATGCCTTTCGCTGCCAGGCCTGTTGCAGTGATAGTAAACGTCGTGTTGTCACACGTGACGGCGACAGAGAAAGGCGCATCCGAAAACACCGCCGACAAATCGGGACAGGTCGTGGTCGCCACATTCGCATAATAGGATCGCATTGAGTTGAAGTTCTGCTCCATGCGTGCCTTGGCCTCGGACAAGGCCTCGGTTCCCAGCGCAATCTTGCCCCTCACGATATGCGCCGTGTACGCCGGCACCGCAACAGAAGCAAGGATTCCCACGATCGCGACCACGATCATCAGCTCGATGAGCGTTACACCACGCTGTCTCATTTTTTTCTCCTTCGAACGTACTCTGAGGCCGCACGCGCACGAATGCGAGCCTCATACGACTGGCGGCGTCCCCATCCCGACAAACGGTAACGGGTGCAAGATCCGAAGGGCTATCGTGTACCTGTCACTGCCGTCGCGGTACCGTGCCGATGTTCCTACCCCACTTTCGATCGACCTCGCCAGCCCAACGTCTCGGCTTCGCCACACTGACCTCCATTGCGGCCCACCTGGCCCTGATGATGAGCGTGCCAGGCGCCTCTACGGGATTGCAGCCGGGCGGAAGCACGGCGGAAAATTCGTCACAGCTGCGCCCTGCTCTTACAGTCCGGCTGACGGCGGCTATCGAAAACTATTCAATCGGGGAAAGCGGGCCGGACGTCGTGCTGGATGCCCCGCTCCAGGATGCGGAAACGGATATACCCTCCGCCCCTCCCCTTTATTCCGAGGCATCACCGCCTGCCGCTCTTGCCCCCCCGTCCGCACCACCTCCTCTGGCGTGGCCAGCCGAGGTCCCGACCGGCTACCGGCGGCTGTCGGAACTGACGCGGGAGCCAGAACTGCTCACCCCGGTTGATGAACGCAATTGGCCAAAGCTGCCTGGCGTCGCGCCCGGCAGCTTTGAACTGGAACTCGCCATCGGCACGGACGGCACGGTGGATCTGGTGGTGCCCCATTGCGATGAGCCCCGCTGCCCGGCAGCCGAGATCTATACGCAAATCGTTCGCCAGTGGCATTTTCAGCCGGGTGAGATTCTGGGTCAGCCAACCCCCAGCCGGCTTCGGCTCGCATTCGATGTCGGAATCGCGGCGAGCGACGAGCCTGCTCAACCCCGCCAATAGTCCAGCCGCCCGAACACCCCGCGCAGATGGTCGATCAGCAGCCGCACCCGCAGCGGCAGACGGCGATTCTGCGGAAAAACGGCGTAGATCCCGGTCGCCGGCGCCGCCCATTCGTCGAGCACCGACACCAGCGCACCGCTCACCAGATCGCGCTCCACCTCCCACATGGAACGCCAGGCCAGGCCGATGCCGCCGAGCGCCCATTCGTGCAGCACCGTGCCATCGTTGCACTCGAAGCGCCCGGACACCTTGACGGTACGCGTGCGCCCCAGCGCGTCGAGATCGGCGAAGACCCAGCCCCGTTGCAGGTCGAGGGACAGGCAGTCATGGCGGGCCAGATCGTCCGGGCACTGCGGAATGCCGTTGCGGGCCAGATAGGACGGGCTCGCCACCACAACGCGACGGTTGTCCGCCAGACGCACTGACACCAGGCTGGAATCGCTCAGCTCGCCGATGCGAATCGCGCAATCGACGCCCTCATTCACCAGGTCCACCAGGCGGTCGCTGAGATCCAGGCTGCAGGTCACCTCCGGATTGGCGGACAGGAAGTCCCGCACCAGCGGCGCCACATGGCGCCGTCCAAAGCCCGCCGGCGCCGACACCTTGATGTGTCCACTGGCCTTTACCCCGCCCAGGCTCACCGACGCCTCCGCATTGGCGAGGTCGTTGAGGATGCGCTGGCAATCCTCCAGGAAGGCACTGCCCTCGAAGGTGAGGCTCAGCTTGCGGGTGGTGCGCACCAGCAGCTTCACGCCCAACCGCTCCTCCAGCGCATCGATGCGCCGCCCCATCATCGCCGGCGTTACGCCCTCGGCGCGGGCCGCCGCCGACAGGCTGCCGCGGGTCGCCACGCTGACGAAGGTCTCGATTTCCTTGAAGCTGCTCATTTGATACTAAAAGTAAAAAATCATTTGATTTTATTATGGCTTCTTTTTTGTTTAGTCATTAAATAAACTTCGCTCCAACGTGGTGGAGGAGAACGCTGATTGAGCGGTGCCGCCGGGCCGAAACCCGGTAGAAGCGCCCCGCAGCGCCACCCACAACAAACCGCTTCATCGACAAGGACATCAAGAGCATGGCGCACGCGCCCCGAATCCAGGCTGTTGCATTCGATGCCTTCGGCACGCTCTTCGACGTTTACTCGGTGGGCCTGCTGGCCGAACAGCTCTACCCGGGCAAGGGCGCCGCCCTCGCCGACCTGTGGCGCATCAAGCAGATCGAGTACAGCTTCATCCGCACCCTGTCCGGCCGCTACAAGCCCTTCTGGGACATCACCCAGGACGGCCTGCAGTACGCCGCCGCCAGGCTGGGGCTGGAGCTCGACGCCCAGCGCCGCACCCAACTGATGAACCAGTACGCCTGCCTGTCGCCCTTCCCCGAGAACCTGGGCGCACTGCGCACCCTCAAGGAAGCCGGCGTGCCCACCGCCATCCTGTCCAACGGCACGCCCGAGATGCTGCAGGTCGCCGTCAAGAGCGCCGGCATGCACGGCCTCTTCGATCATGTTCTGTCGGTGGATGCGGTGCGCAAGTACAAGACCGCCGCCGACGCCTACGCGCTGGCCCCGCAGGCCTTCGGTTGCCCGGCCGAACGCATCCTGTTCGTGTCGTCCAACGGCTGGGATGCCGCCGGCGCCACCTGGTTCGGCTATACCACCTTCTGGATCAACCGCAGCGGCTCGCCCCTTGAGCAACTGGATGTCAGCCCCACCGCCCAGGGACGCCTGCTGACCGATGTCGTCGATTACGTGGCGCGCCACCGCGCCTGAACAGCTTCAACCCTTTCAACTTCTCAATCAGGAGTCATCATGAGCCTCACCCTCCCCGCCGGCATGCAGATCAATGCCCCGATTCGTCCGGGCTACGAAACCATCCTCACCCCGGAAGCCCTCGAGCTGGTCGCCAAGCTGCACCGCGCTTTCGAAGGCCGCCGCCAGGAACTGCTGAAGGCCCGTGTCGAGCGCCAGGCCCGCATCGACGCCGGCGAGATGCCCGACTTCCTGCCGGAAACCAAGCACATCCGCGAAGGCGACTGGAAGGTCGCTCCGGTGCCCGCCGCGCTGCAGTGCCGTCGCGTCGAGATCACCGGCCCGGTCGAGGCCAAGATGATCATCAACGCCTTCAACTCCGGCGCTGACTCCTACATGACCGACTTCGAGGACTCCAACTCCCCGAACTGGGACAACCAGCTCCAGGGCCAGGTGAACCTCTACAAGGCCATCCGCCGCGAACTGTCCTTCAAGAACGAAGCCGGCAAGGAATACAAGCTCAACGACAAGATCGCCACCCTTCAGATCCGTCCGCGCGGCTGGCACCTGGACGAGAAGCACGTCACCGTTGATGGTCAGCGCGTCGGCGGCGGCATCTTCGACTTCGCCCTGGTCTTCTTCCACAACGCCAAGGAACAGATCGCCCGCGGCGCCGGCCCCTTCTTCTACCTGCCGAAGATGGAAAGCCACCTGGAAGCCCGCCTGTGGAACGACATCTTCGTGATGGCCCAGGACCACATCGGCCTGCCGCAAGGCACCATCAAGGCCACCGTGCTGGTCGAAACCATCCTCGCCACCTTCGAGATGGAAGAAATCCTGTACGAACTGCGCAACCACTCCGCCGGCCTCAACGCCGGGCGCTGGGACTACATCTTCTCCTGCATCAAGAAGTTCAAGAAGAACAAGGACTTCTGCCTGGCCCAGCGCGGCGCCATCACGATGGAAGTGCCCTTCATGCGCTCCTACGCGCTGGCTCTGGTGCAGGCCTGCCACAAGCGCGGCGCGCCGGCCATGGGCGGCATGTCGGCCCTGATCCCGATCAAGGGCGACCCGGAAGCCAACGAAAAGGCCCTCGCCGGCATCCGTCACGACAAGACCCGCGACGCCAACGACGGCTTCGACGGCGGCTGGGTGGCTCACCCGGGCCTCGTCTCCATCGCCATGGAAGAGTTCGTCAAGGTGCTGGGCGACAAGCCGAACCAGTTCGAGAAGCAGGTCGAAGGCTCCTTCGGCCCGGCCCAGTGGCTGGACTTCCGTCCCACCACCCCGATCACCGAAGCCGGCCTGCGCAACAACATCAACGTCGGCATCCACTACCTCGGCTCCTGGCTGGCCGGCAACGGCTGCGTGCCCATCCACAACCTGATGGAAGACGCCGCCACCGCCGAAATCTCCCGCTCCCAGGTGTGGCAGTGGGTGGTCAGCCCGAAGGGCATCCTCGACGACGGCCGCAAGGTCACCGAAGAGCTGGTGCGCCCGATGATCGCCGAGGAACTGGCCAAGGTGAAGGCCACCGTCACCGCCCAGGGCGAGGACACTGCCACCTACGACCAGGCCGCCGTGATCTTCGACAAGATGTCGCTGACCCCGGAGTACCCGGAATTCCTGACCCTGCCGCTGTACGAGGCGATGGAATAAACGCCTGCGCAGACTCCGGTTTGCTGCACACGAATCCGGCGCCTGTAGGCGCCGGATTTTTTTATGGTGCGCCATCTTGCCAACATCTCGGCCACCAACTGATACCCCCATTCATCCTCGACAACGAACCAGCCCTGCACAACACAGACCCATTGTCGATAAATTTTACAAAACATGCAAAAACAAGAGAAGTCCCCGCCAAAACTCACTGATTAATAATAAAAAACAATTTCTGGCCTTTCTTTTGCTTTTATGCGATTACTTATTCCACAACCCTATAAACGCAAGGAAACGTCATGACCATCAAGAAAGCACTGGCTACCGCCCTGGTTGCCGCCCTGTCCACCGGAGCCAACGCCGCCACCTTCCACTTCACCGGCAACCTCGCCAGCCACAACGATGTCATCACGACCGCCTTCACGGTAGGCCAGAATGCGACCAACGTGCGCGTGTGGACGGACTCCTATCTGAGCGGCACCAACTTCGACCCGATCACCGCCCTTTGGAATGCGACGACCGGTGCGCTGATCGCCCAGAATGACGACAACCCGAACATCGCCGCGGGGCAGACGTCCTACGACTCCGGTTTCCTGCTGGCCACGCTGGCGGCCGGTGACTACTTGTTCACCGTGACCCCGTACGCAAACTTTGTCCCCAGTAACGCCAACTATTACACCGACCCCGGCTTCGCGTATGCCGCTGAGACCCCTATCCCCCTGAGTCAGTGGTGTCAGCCGTTCAGCCATTGCAACATGGGTACCAACTGGAGCGTCTGGGTCGACGGCGTCACCAGCGCCACCAACCCGCACAGCACCGTTCCCGAACCGATCAGCATGGCCCTCGCCGGCACCGGCCTGGCCGCCCTCGCACTGAATCGCCGGTCCAAGCGCGCCGCCTGATCGTCCTGGCCTGACTGAGGGCACTCCGCCGTCAATCAGGCCAGTCAGCCGCGCCGGGCGGCTTTTTCCAGATGGGTCTCCACCACCCGCGCCAGTTTGACTGCGGCCGGGCGGATCAGATCGTCCGGCACGGCAGCAAAACCCAGGTTGAGCCCCGGCTCGCTGCGGCTGCGGTCCATGTAGTAGAGGGACAGCGGCCGCACCACCACCCCGTCGGCGAGCGCGTCGGCGGCCAGTGCCGCATCGTCCACCGGCGCATCGAACAGATACACCAGCTGCAGCCCGGCATGACCGCCGGAGACCCGAACACTATTGCCCAGCCGCGTCCCCAACTCGTCGAGCAGGATGTCCCGGCGCGTGCGGTAGATGCCGCGCATGCGCTTGATGTGGGCGGTGAAATGGCCTGAATCGATGAACTCCGCCAGCGCCGCCTGATCGACCATCCGCCCCTCGCGGAACAGCTCCGCGTTGCCGATCGAGAACGCATCGACCAGATCTTCCGGCACCACCATGTAGGACAGGCGCAGGCCGGGAAACATCACCTTGCTCAGCGTGCCCACGTAGATCACCCGCTGGGTCCGCGACAGGCCGAACAGGGAGGCCAGCGGCTGGTTGTGGTAGCGCAGTTCGTTGTCGTAGTCGTCCTCGATGATCCACGCCCCGCAGCGTTCGGCCTGCTCCAGCACCTCTAGGCGCCGTTCCAGCGACAGCACCACGCCGGTCGGATACTGGCTGGACGGCGACAGGCACATGATGCGCGGCGGCGCCTCCCAATCCTCGGGGGTCGGCGCAATACCGCCTGCGTCGAGAGGAATCGCCCGCACGTCGAGCCCCGCCGCGCGCAGCACGTTGCGCGAGCCCCAGTAGCCCGGCTCCTCGATCCAGGCCCGGTCGCCGTGGTCGGTGAGCATCCGCGCGCACAGGTCCACCGCCTGGTGGGAACCGTTGAGGATCAGGATCTGGCGCGGCGAGCACTTCATCATCCGCGTCACGTGCAGGTACTCGGCGAGGGCCACCTTGAGCGGGCCGTAGCCGCCGTGGGCGTACTGCAGCAGGTGTGACTGGGCCGGCTGGAAGTACTTGCTGAGCAGGCGCCGCCAGATCGCGAACGGAAAACTCTCGGTATCCGGCACCCCCGGCATGAAGGCCCCGCGCTGGATCCGGCTGCTGCTGCTCGCCGCCGCAATCTCTCCACCGCGCCGCGACAAGCCCTCCCGCCGCGTCCCGACCAGCCGTTTGGGGGTCGGATGGCGCCCGACCCGCTGCAACGCCTCCGACACGTAGGAACCGTCGCCGATCAGGCCCTCGATATAGCCCTCGGCGAACAGCTGCTCGTAGGCCCTGAGCACCGTATTGCGGCCCATGCCCAAATCCCGGGACAGGGAGCGGGTGCCCGGCAAGCGGGTACCGGGGGGCAATTGCCCATCGAGGATGGCCTGGCGCAAGGCCAGAAAAGTGCGGATACGCAGCATCAGGCCTTCCGGCTGGCGGGTCAGGTGCTGCTGCAGCAATTCGACGATCAGGCGGTTATCCATGGCAGGGCAAAAGTGGCGTCAATCTTGCGTCAGTCAGGGGTTTCGGAGCAGCGGCCGCGCCGTTCTGCGGCGCAATACGCGCCGGCCGGCAAACGGGCCTAGCTGCCCCGAACGGAAAGGTTCCCGCAAAGTGGTTCCTTCCAATACGTAAAAAGTGGCTCTCTACAGAACCGCTTCCGCACCCTACTATGGCCTTAACGAACTCGCAACAAACGGCGCCAACCGATCCGGCCCCGCTGTGAACCGCACCCTGGAGGAATACCCAATGGCCGCACAATCCGGCAGTACCGGGCAGGAAGCCCACGTCACCTTCACCCGCGTCCAGAAGACCTACGACGGTGAAACCCTCATCGTCCGCGATCTCAACCTGGAGATCCGCCGCGGCGAATTCCTCACCCTGCTCGGCCCCTCCGGCTCCGGCAAGACCACCTGCCTGATGATGCTGGCCGGCTTCGAGACGCCCACCTCCGGTGAGATCCGCGTCGGCGGCACGGTGATCAACAAGGTGCCGCCGCACCGCCGCAACATCGGCATGGTGTTCCAGAACTACGCACTGTTCCCGCACATGACCGTGGCCGAGAACCTGCGCTTCCCCCTCAGCGTGCGCAAGCTGCCGGCCGCCGACATCGACGCCAAGGTCAAGCGCGCCCTCGTCATGGTGCGCCTCGAAGCCTTCGGCAACCGCTACCCGCAGCAGCTCTCCGGCGGCCAGCAGCAGCGCATCGCGCTGGCCCGCGCACTGGTCTTCGAACCCGAACTGGTGCTGATGGACGAGCCCCTCGGCGCCCTCGACAAGCAACTGCGCGAACACATGCAGATCGAGATCAAGCACCTCCACGACAGCCTCGGCATCACCTTCGTCTTCGTCACCCACGACCAGGGCGAAGCGCTGACCATGTCCGACCGCATCGCCGTCTTCGACCGCGGCGAGATCCAGCAGATCGACAGCGCCGAATGCCTCTACGAAGAACCGGCCAACGCCTTCGTCGCCGGCTTCATCGGCGAGAGCAACACCTTACAGGGCACCCTGCTCGAACGTAACGGCGACGCCTGTGCGATCCGCCTGCCGAGCGGCGCAGTGGTCCAGGCCCGGGCCGCCGACGTGGGCGCCGTGGGCAGCAGCGCGGTGGTCTCGGTGCGCCCCGAGCGCATCGTCCTCAACGGCGCCTCCGCCGGCTGCGAGAACCGCTTCAGCGCCAAGGTGAAGGAACTCATCTACCAAGGCGACCACGTCCGCGTGCAGCTCGACCTCGGCAACCAGTCCAGCCTGATGGTCAAGGCGCCGATCTCCCAGCTGAGCCACGAGCTGCGCCCCGAACAACCCATCGAGGTCGGCATCCCGGCCGCCCACCTGCGCGCCCTGGCCCCCACACCGAGCGCCTGACGAATCCCGCAGCACCCGTCGCCCCTCCCAGCCACGCCATCCCTATCCCGGAGAACCACCACCATGCACGCCCTCAAAACCATCGCCCTCGCTGTCTGCGGCATCCTGTCCTGTAGCAGCGCCATGGCCAGCGAACTGACCCTGATCTCCTTCGGCGGCACCAACCAGAAGGCCCAGGACAAGGCCTTCTACCAGCCCTTCATGAAGACCAGCGGCAACAAGATCCTGCCCGGCGAATACAACGGCGAGCAGGCCCGCGTGAAGGCCATGGTCGAAGCCCGCAAGGTCACCTGGGACGTGGTGGAGGTCGAATCCCCCGAGCTGGCCCGCGGCTGCGAGGAAGGCCTGTACGAGAAGCTCGACTACAGCAAGATCGGCGGCAAGGACGAGTTCATCGGCAAGGCCGTCACCGACTGTGGCATCGGCTTCTTCGTGTGGTCCACGCTGCTCGCCTACAACGCCGACAAGCTGAAGGGCGCCCCCACCAGCTGGGCCGATTTCTGGGACCTGAAGAAATTCCCCGGCAAGCGCGGCATGCGCAAGGGCGCCAAGTTCACCCTCGAAATCGCCCTGCTCGCCGACGGCGTCAAGCCCGACCAGGTCTACAAGCTGCTCGCCACCAAGGACGGCGTCGACCGCGCCTTCAAGAAGCTCGACCAGATCAAGGGCTCCATCCAGTGGTGGGAAGCCGGCGCCCAGCCGCCGCAGATGCTCGCCGCCGGCGACGTGGTGATGAGCTCCGCCTACAACGGCCGCATCGCCACCGCCCAGAAGGAAGGCAAGAACCTCAAGATGGTGTGGGGCGGCAACATCTATGACGTGGAGTCCTACGCCATTCCGAAGGGCGCCCCCAACCGCGACCTGGCCTACAAGTACCTGCAGTTCTCCAGCAAGGCCGAGAACCAGCAAGTCTTCTCCGGCGAAATCCCCTACGGCCCGACCAACCTGAAGGCCGCCAAGGGCATGCCGGCGCAGATCGCCGCCGAGCTGCCCACCTCGGCCGCCAACATCGCCAGCGCCCTGCCCAGCAACACCCAGTTCTGGGTCGAGCACGGCGAAGAACTGGAACAGCGCTTCAACAGCTGGGCCGCCAAGTAAACAGACCGCCGAATGACGCCCGCCATGTCCCCGAGCAGCGCCTCCCCCTCCCCTGCCCTGGATCTTGGCCGGGCGTCACCCGACCGGGCTCCGGCCCCGACGACCACCATGGATGAAGCCCCCATGACCGCCACCACCCTGACCGCTCCCGCCGCTGCCGCCCCGCCCGCCGAACGGACTCTGCCCCTCAAGACCCGCCTGCAGCGGGCCGAGCGGCGCAAGAAGCTGCTGCACCTGGCGCTGATCGCCCCCCTCGCCGTGTTCCTGCTGCTGACCTTCCTGTGGCCGATCGGCGCGCTGCTCAAGCGCAGCGTGGACAACCCCGAAGTGGTCGGCGGCCTGCCCGCCACCGCCGCCGCGCTGGCGCACTGGAACGGCCAGGGCCTGCCGCCCGCCTCGGCCCTCGCCATCTTCGTGAAGGAAATGGAAGGCGCCCGTGGCAGCACCGAACTGGCCTCCGCCGCCAAGCGCCTCAACACCGAGATGACCGGCTACCGCAGCCTGATCATGAAGACCGCCCGCAGCCTGCCGCTGCCCGACGGCAGCAACCTGCAGGAAGGCCTCGCCGCCATCGACCCGCGCTGGAGCGAAACCCGCACCTGGCAGGTGATGGCCCGTGCCGGCCAGCCCTACACCAGCTACTACCTGCTGGCCGCCCTCGACCACGCGGTGGATGCCGACGGCGCCATCGTCGCCGCCACCGAAGACCAGGCCATCTACCTGGACGTCCTCGGCCGCACCTTCTGGATGAGCTTGGTGGTCACCCTGTGCTGCCTGGTCCTCGGCTTCCCGCTGGCCTACCTGCTCACCAGCCTGCCCACCCGCAGCAGCAACCTGCTGATGATCCTGGTACTGCTGCCCTTCTGGACTTCCATCCTGGTCCGCGTCGCCTCGTGGATCGTGCTGCTGCAGTCCGGCGGCCTGGTCAACCAGGCCCTGCAGGCCCTCGGCCTCATCGACGAACCCCTGCAGCTGGTGTTCAACCGCCTCGGGGTGTACATCGCCATGACCCACATCCTGCTGCCCTTCATGATCCTGCCGCTGTACTCGGTGATGAAAGGCATCTCGCCGATCTACCTGCGCGCCGCCCAGTCCCTCGGCTGCCCGCCCTTCCAGAGCTTCTGGAAGGTGTACTTCCCGCAGACCCTGCCGGGCGTGTTCGCCGGTTCCCTGCTGGTCTTCATCCTGTCGATGGGCTACTACATCACCCCCGCCCTGCTCGGCGGCCCGCAGGAGCAGATGGCCAGCTACTTCATCGCCTTCTACACCAACGAGACGATCAACTGGGGCATGGCCGCGGCGCTCTCCACCGTGCTGCTCGGCGCCACCCTGCTGCTCTACGTCGTCTATTCCCGCTACGCCGGCCAGGGCCGCAACGCGACCAAGGCCCGCTGAGAGGAAAAACCCATGCTGCAAGCCTACGCCTCGCCCCTCGAACGGACCTGGTTCTACGCCCACCGGGTCATCGCCGGCCTGATCCTGCTGTTCCTGATCCTGCCGATCCTGGTCATCGTGCCGCTGTCCTTCAACTCGGACTCCTTCCTGATGTACCCGATGGCCGGCGCCTCCCTGCGCTGGTACGAGGAGATCATCGGCTCCGACGTGTGGCGCAACGCGCTGCTCAACAGCCTGATCGTCTCTCCGGCCGCCACGCTGCTGGCGGTGGTGCTGGGCACGCTGGCCTCCATCGGCCTGGTGCGCAGCGACTTCCCCGGCAAGGCGCTGCTCACCGCCATCCTCATCTCGCCGATGGTGGTGCCGGTGGTCATCGTCGGCGTCGCAATGTACCTGTTCTTCGCCCCACTCGGCCTGGCCGGCAGCTACACCGGGCTGATCCTCGCCCATGCCGCCCTCGGCGTACCCTTCGTCATCACCACTGTCACCGCCACGCTGCAGGGCTTCGACTACAACCTGGTGCGCGCCGCCGCCAGCCTGGGCGCCAACCCGGTGCTGACCTTCTTCCGGGTCACCCTGCCGCTGGTCGCGCCAGGCATCGTCTCCGGAGGGCTGTTCGCCTTCGCCACCTCCTTCGACGAAGTGGTGGTCACGCTCTTCCTCGCCAGCCCCGGCCAGGCCACGCTGCCGCGCCAGATGTTCGCCGGCATCCGCGAGAACATCAGCCCGGCCATCGCCGCGGTGGCGACGATCCTGATCGTGCTTTCCACCCTCATGCTGCTGACCCTCGAATGGCTCCGCCAGCGCGCCGAGAAGCTGCGCACCGGAAAGTCGCGCTGAGAATCGCGCTGAGCATTGCGCTAAAAACCTAAACCCCTGATCCACCCCCGTTTTTTCAATCCCACTCGTGTCGGGAGAGCCCTTCTCATGCCCAAAATCTGTGATTCCACCCTTCTTCGCCATGCCGCCTTCATCAACGGCGAGTGGTGCGGGGCCGACAACGGCGCCACCAGCGAGATCCTCAACCCGGCCAGCGGCGCCAGCCTGGGCCCCGTGCCGGTGATGGGCACGGCGGAAACCCGCCGCGCCATCGATGCCGCCAACGCCGCCCTGCCGGCCTGGCGCCGCCTGCCCGCCGCCCAGCGCGGCAAGCTGCTGCGCGTCTGGTACGAACTGCTGCTGGAAAACCAGGAAGACCTGGCCGTCATCATGACCTGCGAGCAGGGCAAGCCCCTCGCCGAAGCGCGTGGCGAAGTGGCCTACGCCGCCTCCTACCTGGAATGGTTCGCCGAGGAAGGCAAGCGGGCCTACGGCGAGACCATCCCGTCGCCCTTCCCCGACCGCCGCCTGATCGTCAGCAAGGAGCCGGTCGGCGTGTGCGCCGCCGTCACGCCGTGGAACTTCCCCGCCGCGATGATCACCCGCAAGGCCGGCGCGGCCCTCGCCGCCGGCTGCACGATGGTCCTCAAGCCGGCCCCGCAGACGCCCTACTCGGCCCTCGCGCTGGCCGTACTGGCCGAGCGCGCCGGCATCCCCAAGGGCGTCTTCAACGTGGTCACCGGCGACGTGGCCAGCTCCGCCGACATCGGTGCCGAGCTGTGCGCCAACCCCATCGTGCGCAAGCTGTCCTTCACCGGCTCCACCGCCGTCGGCGCCCGCCTGATGGCCCAGTGCGCGCCGTCGATCAAGAAGCTGTCGCTGGAACTGGGCGGCAACGCCCCCTTCATCGTCTTCAACGACGCCGACCTGGACGCCGCCGTGCAGGGCGCCCTCTCCTCCAAGTACCGCAACGCCGGCCAGACCTGCGTGTGCGCCAACCGCCTGCTGGTGCAGGACGGCGTGTACGACGCCTTCGCCGCCAAGCTCGCCGAGGCGGTCAAGGCCCTCAAGGTCGGCGACGGCCTGGAGCCCGGCACCACCCAGGGCCCGCTGATCAACGAGGCCGCCTTGGCCAAGGTCGAGCGCCACGTCGCCGACGCGCGGGCCAAGGGTGCCACCGTCCTCACCGGCGGCCAGCGCCACGCGCTGGGCGGCAGCTTCTTCGAGCCCACCGTGCTGACCGGCGTCACCGCCGACATGGCGGTGGCCCGCGAGGAGACCTTCGGCCCAATGGCGCCGCTGTTCCGCTTCGCCACCGAAGCCGACGCCATCCGCATGGCCAACGACACCGAGTTCGGCCTCGCCTCCTATCTGTACAGCCGCGACATCGGCCGCATCTGGCGGGTTTCCGAGGCCCTCGAGTACGGCATGGTCGGCGTCAATACCGGCCTCATCTCCACCGAGGTCGCCCCCTTCGGCGGCGTCAAGTCCTCCGGCCTCGGCCGCGAAGGCTCCAGCCACGGCCTCGATGACTACCTGGAGATCAAGTACGTGGCCCTCGGCGGCCTCGACAGCTGATCCCTTCAAGCCCCTTTTCCATCAAGACATCCAGACCTTCATACGGAGAACAGCAATGAACCAAGCGCTTCAACAACAAAACGCCCACATGATGGCCCGCCGCTCCGCCGCCCTGCCCCGTGGCGTGGGCCAGGCCCACTCCCTGTTCGCCAGCCGCGCCAAGGGCGCCGAGCTGTGGGACGTGGAAGGCCGCCGCTTCATCGACTTCGTGGCCGGCATCGCGGTGGTCAACACCGGCCACTGCCACCCGAAGGTGGTCGAAGCCGCCGCCGCCCAGATGGAAGCCTTCACCCACACCTGCTTCCAGGTCGTCGCCTATGACGGCTACGTGACCCTCGCCGAGCGCCTCAACGCCCTCGCCCCGGTGGCCGGCCCGGCCAAGAGCTTCTTCATGAGCACCGGCGCCGAAGCCGTCGAAAACGCCGTCAAGGTGGCCCGCGCCTACACCGGCCGGCCCGGCATCATCGCTTTCAACGGCGCCTTCCACGGCCGCACCTGCATGACCCTCGGGCTGACCGGCAAGGTCGATCCGTACAAGCTGCGCATGGGCCCTTTCCCGGCCGAGATCTACCACGCCCCCTTCCCCTGCGAGCTGCACGGCACCAGCATCGACGAAGCCATCCACGGCATCGAGCTGCTGTTCAAGAACGACATCGAACCGGCCCGCGTGGCGGCCTTCATCATCGAGCCGGTGCAGGGCGAAGGCGGCTACTACCCGGTGCCCACCGAGCTCCTGCAGCGCCTGCGCGCGCTGGCCGACAAGCACGGCATCCTGATCATCGCCGACGAGATCCAGACCGGCATGGCGCGCACCGGCAAGGTCTTCGCCATCGAGCACAGCGGCGTGCAGCCGGACATCATCACCATGGCCAAGGGCCTCGGCGGCGGCTTCCCGATCTCCGCCATCATCGGCCGCGCCGAAGTGATGGACGCCGTCTCCCCCGGCGGCCTGGGCGGCACCTACTCCGGCAGCCCGCTGGCCTGCGCCGCCGCGCTGGCCGTGCTCGACGCCGTCGAAGAAGAGAAGCTGTGCGAGCGCGCCGTTCAGATCGGTGCGCGCATGCAGGCCCGCCTGCGCGACATGGCCAGCTGGGCGCCGTGCATCGGCGACGTGCGCGGCCTCGGCGCGATGGTGGCCTTCGAGTTCTTCCACGACGCCGAGCACACCCGCCCGGCCCCGGAAATCACCAAGGCCCTGGTCGCCGAAGCCTTCAAGCGCCAGCTCCTGCTGCTGTCCTGCGGCAGCTACGGCAACGTGATCCGCCTGATGACGCCGCTGACCCTCGACGACGCACTGCTCGAAGAAGGCTTCGACGTGCTCGAAGCCAGCCTGCGCGCAGTCCTCGCCGCCCAGGGCTGAGCGCCCTCCCGCCGCAGTCCCCGCCCCGGGGCTGCGGCGCCCCTACCCGATAACACGGGGTTCACCCCGGACCGAATTTCGATGCGCCCCGCCGCGCAGGGGCGCGCCTTGCCTGCTGAAACCGTTTTCAACACCGTCAATTGGGAGTCCGCACCATGAAGAAGCCGCAACTGATCCTCGCCCTCACCGCCGCCGGCGTCCTTTCCGTGCCCGGCATCGCCTGTGCCGGCGAACTGGAAGACCTGAAGGCCATGCTGCTGAAGATGCAGGCGCGCATCGAGCAGCTGGAAAACCGCCCGGCCGCTGCCCCCGTCGCCGCCGCTGCAACGGCCCCGGCGCCGGCCCTCAACCCGGCCGACGTGGTCGTCCGCGGCTCGATGCCAGGCTCCTTCAAGGTTCCGGGCACAGAGACTTCCATCAAGTTCGGCGGCTATGTGCAGCTCGACGCCATCTACGACATCAAGGGCAACCAGGGCCGTGCGGTGAGTTCCGGCGACCTGCCCCTCAACGGCAGCACCGATGCCAAGCGCAAGGGCACCACCACCTTCAGCGCCCGCAGCTCGCGCCTCTACATGCAGACCGCCACGCCGAGCGAGCTGGGCGAGATCAAGACCAAGATCGAGTTCGACTTCTTCACCGACGAAGGCAGCGAGACCTACACCAACTCCGCCCGTCCGCGCCTGCGCCACGCCTACGGGACCGTCGGCAACTGGCTGGCCGGCCAGACCTGGTCCAACTTCATGGACCTGGACGCGATGCCCGAGACCCTGGAGTTCTACGGTCCCACCGGCCAGGTCTTCATCCGTCAGCCGCAGCTGCGCTACACCACCGCCGTCGGCGGCGCCAGCCAGTTCTCGGTGTCGGTGGAAAACCCCCAGACCGACGCCCGCGACAACGGCGGCAACGTAACCGCCATCGACCGCGGCGCCGACCTCACCGCCAAGTGGCAGCACAGCGGCGACTACGGCCACTTCAACGTGCGCGCCCTGGTGCGCCCGCTGAAGGCCGACGACGGCAACGGCGATCACCGCGCCTCCACCAACGGCTGGGCGCTGGGCGTCGGCGGCAGTCTCAAGCTGGGCGCCAACGACACCGTGCTCTACCAGCTCAACGGCGGCCAGGGCATCGGCCGCTATATCCAGGACGTCTATGGCGCCGCCGCCTACGACGCCAGCACCGGCACCCTGTCGGCCCAGAAGGCGGCCGGCGGCTACCTGGCGCTGCAGCACTTCTGGAACACCGTGCTGCGCTCCACGCTGTCCCTCAACGCCACCCACATCAACAACAAGACCGGCTTCGGCGACATCACCGGCCTCAACACCGACACCCGCCAGGTGCACGTCAACCTGATCTGGAAGGCCGCCTCCCAGCTCGACGTGGGCATGGAATACGTGTGGTCCCAGCGCAAGGTGGAGGGCGGCGCCGAAGGCACCTCCAGCCGCGTCCAGGGCGCCGTCAAGTACAACTTCTAAACCCCCGGGGCGCTGGCGGCCTCCCCCGCCGGCGTCCAACACCACTCCGCCCCCAAGGAGAGACCATGCTCGACCCCTTGCCTTCCTACCTCCGCCCCAGCAACGACGCCGGCCCCTGGGGCGTCTACATGCAGCAGATCGACCGGGTGACGCCCTACCTGGGCGAGCTGACCTACTGGGTCGACACCCTCAAGCGCCCCAAGCGCGTCCTCATCGTGGACGTGCCGGTGAAGATGGACGACGGCACGGTGGCCCACTTCGAGGGCTACCGGGTCCATCACAACACCTCCCGCGGCCCCGGCAAGGGCGGCATCCGCTTCCACCAGGACGTGACCCTCTCCGAGGTGATGGCGCTGGCCGGCTGGATGACCGTCAAGAACGCCGCCGTCGGCGTGCCCTACGGCGGCGCCAAGGGCGGCATCCGGGTCGACCCGCGAACCCTCAGCCACGGCGAGCTGGAGCGCCTGACCCGCCGCTACACCAGCGAACTCAACGTGCTGATCGGGCCGGACAAGGACATCCCCGCGCCGGACGTGAACACCAACGAGCAGATCATGGCCTGGATGATGGACACCTACTCCATCAACCAGGGCCGCACCGCCACCGGCGTCGTCACCGGCAAGCCCCTGAGCCTGGGCGGCAGCCTCGGCCGCCGGGACGCCACCGGGCGCGGCGTGTTCGTGGTCGGCGCGGCGGCAGCGAAGGATGCGGGCATTGCGCTGGACGGCGCACGAGTCGCCATCCAGGGCTTCGGCAACGTGGGCGGCACCGCGGCGCGCTGCTTCCACGAGGCCGGCGCCCGTGTGGTAGCCGTGCAGGACGTCTCCGGCACCCTGTTCCACCCGGGCGGGCTCAACGTTCCGGCCTTGCTGGCGTGGGTCGCCGCCGGCCGCCCGCTGGCCGAGTTCCGCGACGGCGAGCGTATTCCCGACGACAGCTTCTGGGACGTGCAAAGCGACTTCCTCGTGCCCTCGGCGCTGGAGCAACAGATCACCCTCCACAACGCCCCGCGCATCCGCACGCGCATCGTGCTCGAAGGCGCCAACGGCCCGACCACGCCGGAGGCCGACGACATCCTCGCCGCCCGCGGCATCCAGGTGGTGCCCGACGTGCTCGCCAACGCCGGCGGCGTGACGGTGAGCTACTTCGAATGGGTGCAGGATTTCTCCAGCTTCTTCTGGTCGGAAGAGGAGATCAACGCCCGCCTCGACCGCATCATGGAAGAAGCCTACGTGCCCATCCGCGACACCGCCCGCAGCCGGCAGGTGAGCCTGCGCACCGCGGCCTTCATCCTGGCCTGCGAGCGCATCCTCAAGGCGCGGGAGATGCGCGGGCTGTATCCCTGAGCCTGTCTGCGTCGGCAGAACCATCCACGGCGACAGCAACGATCGCATGTCGCCGGTAACGCCTTCCGACACTCCCGCCCACATCACCTCACCGAAACGGTTTCACTTGGCAATCAACAATCCGTCACGGCTTCCGGTAACAACTCATGGGTACGTTGACATAGGCCCACCCCTGCTCGAGCCGCACGATGCTGACCTGCGTACAACTGGCCGACAAGGCCCCGCCAAGCGCCTCAGCCTCCTGCACGGACACGAGCAGCTTGGTCGGCTGCTTCTCGTCCGGATAAGCAAAACGACCGCCCGGGATCTGCGGCAGTGCGTTCTCATGCTGCAGCAGGCGCTCGGCGAAGATCTCCGGCAGCGGGTTGTACAAGGCCGGGTAGTGGCTCAACACCCGGGTAACAAATGGCTTGAATGCAAGATAGGAGGAACGCCAGTTGTCCCCCCAAAAGCCATAGTAGCCGACGCAAGCAAGCTGCACGAGCAACAGGAAGGACGCCATCCAGCGCTGCAGAAGCCCAGGCAGGCTCCCCGCCAACACGACGACGCCCAAGACGATCGGGACCGCCAGCCAGTACGCATAGCGGCCGAAGGCAGCCTGGCCGTGGTTCCAGTTGGTCGTGCTCAGGGCCGGCACGGCCATCACCACGCTCGCGACGATACCGGCGATGACGGCGAGGACCGCCGGGCCCGGCAGCAGCCGGCTCCGCGCACCCATGACCGCGAGGCCTACGAACAGGAGAATGGACAACACCGCCACCAGTAACACGGCGGGCAGCGCGACGATCATGCCCATGTTCAGGTCGAAGTACACCGACCAGAGCCGATCGAAACTCATCAGCGACCAGTCGGCCCAGCCCGCTGCGGCAATCGGATTAGCAACCCCCAGTTTCAGCCGGTAAAACATCACCGGAGCCAAAGCCAACGCAAACGCCGGGATGCTGACATACAGCGCACACACGACCTGCCGCAAGGATATGACATGAAGGCGCCCTCGCTCACGCGCCTCGGACGGGAACAGCAACGCCCCGCCGGCCATACACACCATCAGAAAGAGAACGGGAGGGTTCTGGGTAGCAGCCAGCGCCGTCGCCCCCATCCCAAAGCCATACCGCCGGTCACTGCAGGCCATCAGACCAAGCAATATCAGAGACGCAGTAAAGACTTCCGGATGTACCCACCAGATGTAATAACTTGTCCCACCCAGCAGGAAAAGGCTGGCCAGAAGCCACTTCTGCAAACCGCTCCCACGCCAGTAACGGAAAAGGTAAGCGAGGGCCAGAACGACGAAGCTCCAGTTGCACAGGACGAAGGCCGTTTCTGGCACGCCTCCCAGGCTGCGCACCAGCCACAGGAAGGGCAGGACGCACAGGGAGTACAACCAGAAATGCCAGGCATAGACCTGCCCGCCCTGCGTCCGGACAAAGCCCTGACCATCAAACTCCGCACCACTGGCAAAATGGTGGCCTTCCCCCAGGGTCCCGAAATCCACGGCGCCGGCTGCCGCCTCCCTGCTTGCCCTGAGCGCATTGAGATAGGCCACATCCTGCGCGCGGATCTCGGGCGACGCATGATCGGAGAGTGCCTGGGCATACAGCAGATATTCCCGGCCATCGCCTTTCAGCTCACCCTGCTGCACGGCAAATATGCAGAGCAACGCCAATCCAAGAATCCACCCTGTGCGGAAAAAGCACTGACGCAAAGCGCTCATAAAGACGTAGCCTCGACCAGAAAGGGGCAATAGTCGGGACGGTATCAGGCCCGTCCCACAATGAATACCCCAGCGCAGATCAAGGCAACGCCCGCCACGCGCTGCAGAGACACGCCCTCCCCCAGCACCGCACCAATTACAACAGAAAGGGCAAAACCGAACCCCACCAGCGGATAGGCCTTACTGACCTCCCACCTGGAGAGGACCGCTAACCAAACCACCGCACCTAATCCGTACAGAAGAAAACCGCCAAGAATGGACAGGTTCGAGAAAACTGTTACCAGGGTTTTGGGACCGATCGATTGGGCTAACGCGTCCCTGACCTCGGTGCTCGACATGCCCGCCTTGAGGCAAAACTGGGCAATCACCGACAACAGGATGCTGAACAACGCCGTCGCCATTATCTTCACAGGCAGCCCCCCAGGGACAGGAAGCGGGCGAGCATCACCGTAACGATCATCCCGAGCACGGTCAGGCAGCTGCCCCTGTCCCGAACTGCATATACCACGGGATCATCGTGCATCTCGCCACGCGATGTCTTGATCCACAGGCGGCCTAGCCAGTAAATCAGACCAACAGCCACGAACCACAAGATCTGCGGCGCGGCATAGCGGGCCACGGTTTCCGCAGCACTGATGAACAAGCCAAACACTACAACGGCTGCCACCGAAGCGCCAACGCCAAGAGGCCACAGCACGGCTAGATCCGCGACCCGATAATCACGTCCCTGTACTGCCGTTCTCCCCAGTTGGCCGCTCACAACCAGTTCGGAACAGCGCTTGACCAGTGCCAGGCTCAAGAAGATGAACACGGAAAAGGCCAGCAACCACGGACTGACAGCGACCTTCACGGCAATGGCCCCCGCAAAGATGCGCAAGGTATAAAGCAGGGATAACACAATCACGTCGAGCAACACATAACGCTTAAGAACCCAGCTATACATGCTTGTCGTGACGAGGTAGAGCAGCAGCATCGCCAAAAAGGCCGGAGACAAAGCCACCGCGAGCCCCAGGCCGGCTACCAGCAGCACCAGTGCAACGCCCACACCATGAGTGATCGGTAACCTGGCACTGGCAAAGGGGCGCTTGGACTTGCGTAGGTGTCCCCTGTCGTTCTCCAAGTCAAGCAGATCGTTGCCGATGTACGTTGCTGACGCGGTCAGGGATAAGGCTAGGAAGGCCACAGTCATGGCAATGAGCTGTTCCGGGGACGGCACGGGAAACGCCGTCAGCAGCGGCACAAACAACAGCAGATTCTTGATCCACTGGTGGACCCTCATGGCGCGCAGCCAATCCGCCAGACGTCGCTCCTGATTCGGAAACTCCCGCTCGACCCGACCATCCCTTTTCACAGAACGTGCAACATCAGGAGCCACCCCGACCAAGACTGCAGCGTCGGCAGATGCCCATATCGGCAGATCGGCACTACTATCTCCCGCGTACACAAAGTGCTCCCCCACTGCATCACGGATCGCGTCGAGCTTGGCAAGCCCCTTCAGATTGCGTGTCCGGTCGCTGGCCAGAACCTCGTCGAAGACCCCCAGATGACGCGCCACCGCATCCGCGATATCCCGGTGGGCAGCGGTGGCCAGAATGATCTTTCGTCCCTTGGCTTTCTCATCCCGTAAGAAAGCCAGCAACGCTTCCCGGTACGGCAAATGCTCCGGAGCCAGGCTCGTTCGGCAAGCGACAGCATCCTTGAACGCAGACCGCCCGGCAAACAACCACAACGGCAGGCTCAACATGTGCAAGGGTGAACGCTTGACGAGCTGGATAACCGACTCGACCAGCGTATCGGTCGGCGTCAAGGTGCCGTCGAGATCGACGACCAGTGGGGCTGAAATTGAATTATCCGAAGACATTTGTGTAGATACCGGAGGGTGCCCCCTCATCCCGAAGGGATTGCGTTTAGTGGCACGAAAAAGCCTTCGAATTATACGTACGTACTTATTGACTGCTTATGAAACTTGACACGGCCAATGACCGCATCCTAGATGAGATTGGCTCTTCCGGGCCAGAGAGCGCCAGCCGACGAAACCAAGGCGTCAACCAGTGCAATCCTCGCCAAACAACCGCTCCAAGCTTTCCGGGTCGGCGCCGCTGACGCGGACCCGCTTGCTGCGCGAGGTGTCGCCGCTGACCAGTTCTACGGATGCCTTGGGCACTCCACAGGTCTTGGCCAGAAAGGCGATCAGGGCCGCGTTGGCCTTGCCGTCCACCGGCGGTGCGGCGAGGCGGATCTTGAGGGCTTCGCCGTACAGGCCGGCGAATTCGGTCTTCTTGGCGCCGGGCTGGATGTGCAGCGTCAGGATCACGCTGCCGTCGGCAGCCCGGCTCAGCCAGTTCATGGCTCAGGCCAGCCCGATCAGCATGTACTTGCCCATCGCCAGCGCGCTGAGCAGCACCTGGAGGATGAGCAGCAGCGCAATCGGCGTCAGGTCCACCCCGCCAATGGCCGGAATGATGCGCCGGAACGGACGCAGGAAGGGCTCGGCCAGTGCATTGATGACGCCCGCCATCGGCGCATACGGATTGACCCACGACAGGATGGCCGACATCAGCACCACGCCCATCAGCAGGTACAACGCCGCCTTGAGGGTCTCGAGCAGGCCGACACCCCACATCACCACCAGCAGGCTGAGGGGGTCGGCCAGGCCGAGGATGCCACGTACCCACAGGGTGACGAAGACCACCAGGGTCTGCACGATCCAGGCCGGCAGCAGGCTGGCCATATCCAGCCCGAACAGGCCCGGAATGAAGCGGCGCAGCGGCACCACCACCCAGTCGGTGGTGGCCAGCACGAAGTTGCCGATAGGGTTGCGGAAGGAAATCCGCTGCCACTGCATCACGAAGCGCGCCAGCAGCACGCCGGAAAGCAGACTGCCGAGGGTTTCGACGATGGTCAGGAACAGGTTTCCGAGCATGGCCGGCTCCGTCTCAATCGCGGCCGAGCTGTTCGCCCAGCTCACGGCCACGCGCCTCGGCGGCGGCCACCGCACGGGTCACGATGGCCGGAAAGCCGTCGGCGGCGAAGGAGGCCAGCGCCGCGGCGGTGGTGCCGCCCTTGGAGGTGACACGCTCGCGCAGCACCGCTGGGGATTCGTCGCTGCCGGCCGCCAGCCTGGCGGCGCCGAGCACGGTGTCGATGGCCAGCTTACGGGCGGTGTCGGCGTCGAAACCGAGGGATTCGCCAGCCGCCTGCAGGCATTCGATGAAGTGGAAGACATAGGCCGGACCGCTGCCGGACACCGCGGTGACGCCGTCGATCTGCGCCTCGTCGGCCACCCATACCACGCTGCCGACCGCCGACAGCACCTTGGCAGCCGCATCGCGGCCTTCCGCGCTGACCGACGGGTCGGCAAACAGGCCGGTGATGCCGGCGCCGATCAGGGCCGGCGTGTTGGGCATCGCCCGCACCAGCGTGTGGTAATCACCCAGCCAGCGGCCGATGTCGGTCAGGCGCAGGCCGGCGGCGATGCTCACCACTACCTGCGTGGTCAGACGGCCGGCGATCGGTGCCACCGCGGCCTTCAACTGCTGCGGCTTGACTGCCAGCACCAGCACGTCGCAGGCCAGGGCCTGATCGTCGAGGGATTCGACGGCACGCACGCCGAAGACGGTCTCGAGCTTGGCGCGGCCCTCGGCCGACAGTTCGACGGCCTGCACGTCCGCCGCCTTGAAACCCTGCTTGACCAGGCCGCCGATCAGGGCCGCCGCCATGTTGCCGCCACCCAGGAAGGTGATTTTCATCGGATTCTTTCCGTCAGTTGGATTCGTAGAGGGTGAGTCAGGCGCGCGATCCGAAGATCGCTGTGCCCACGCGGACCATCGTCGAACCTTCGGCGATCGCCGCCTCCAGGTCGTCGGACATGCCCATCGACAAGGTATCGAGACCGTAGCCGGCCCCGTTGAGTTCATCGCGCAGGGCCCGCAGGCTGGCAAAACGTGCCCGCTGCACGGCTACGTCGGGGGTCGGTTCGGGGATCGCCATCAGGCCGCGCAGGCACAGGCGCGGCAGCGCGGCCACGGCTTCAGCCAGTTCCGGCAGCTCGGCCGGCGCCACGCCGCTCTTGCTGTCCTCGCCGCTGACATTGACCTGGATGCACACGTTGAGCGGCGGCAGATGCACGTCGCGTTGTTCGGACAGGCGTTCGGCGATCTTCAGCCGGTCGATGGAATGCACCCACGCGAAATGGTTGGCTACCAGCCGCGTCTTGTTGCTCTGCAGCGGGCCGATGAAATGCCATTCGAGACCAAGGCCGGCCAGCGCCTCGACCTTGGTCACGCCTTCCTGCACGTAGTTCTCGCCAAACGCTTGCTGCCCTGCTGCTGCGGCCTCGCGTACGCTGTCGGCCGGCCAGGTCTTGCTCACTGCCAACAGGCGGACTTCCGCGGGCTGACGCCCCGCCGCCTGCGCGGCCGCGGCAATGCGCATGGCAAGGTTTTGAAGGCGGCCGGAAATGCCTGACTTATAATCTTCCAAAGCTTGAATCTGGGCTAAAGAGGCCGTTGAGTATAGCATCGGCCTTGGCGGTGCCCGTTTTGCACGCTTATTCCCCATTACCCGTAATCCTGCAGCCCGCTGCGAGTCGCCACGATGGACATCACCGAACTGCTTGCTTTCACCGTCAAGAACAAGGCATCCGACCTGCATCTCTCGGCCGGCCTGCCGCCGATGATCCGCGTGCATGGCGACGTGCGCCGGATCAACCTGCCCGCGCTGGTGCACAAGGACGTCCACGGCATGGTGTACGACATCATGAACGACGCCCAGCGCAAGCAATACGAGGAACAGTTCGAAACCGACTTCTCCTTCGAGATCCCCAACCTGGCGCGCTTCCGGGTCAATGCCTTCAACCAGAACCGGGGCGCAGCCGCGGTGTTCCGGGTCATTCCGTCCAAGGTGCTGACCCTCGACGAACTCAACTGCCCGAAGATCTTCAAGGACATCTCCACCCAGCCGCGCGGCATCGTGCTGGTCACCGGCCCGACGGGTTCGGGCAAGTCCACGACGCTGGCGGCAATGGTCGATTACGTCAATGAGAACGAATACGGCCACATCCTGACCATCGAAGATCCGATCGAATTCGTACATGAATCCAAGCGCTGCCTGATCAACCAGCGGGAAGTCATGCGCGATACCCATTCCTTCAACGCAGCGCTGCGCTCGGCCCTGCGGGAGGATCCGGACGTCGTGCTGGTGGGCGAAATGCGCGACCTGGAAACCATCCGCCTGGCCCTGACTGCAGCCGAAACCGGCCACCTGGTGTTCGGCACGCTGCACACCTCGTCGGCCGCCAAGACCATCGACCGTATCGTGGACGTCTTCCCGGCCGCCGAGAAGGAGATGGTCCGCGCGATGATGTCGGAGTCCCTGCGTGCAGTGATTTCGCAAACCCTGCTGAAAACCAAGGACGGCACCGGCCGGGTCGCCGCCCACGAGATCATGATCGGCACCCCGGCCATCCGTAACCTGATCCGCGAGAACAAGGTCGCGCAGATGTACTCGGCGATCCAGACCGGCCAGAACGTCGGGATGCAGACCCTCGACCAATGCCTGGCCGACATGGTGCGGCGCAACATCGTATCGGGCTCAGAAGCCCGCCTGCGAGCCCAGAACAAGGACAGCTTCCCGGCCTGAACGCCCGGGCCGCCCCGACAACCGCAACCGCCGGCCGCGCCGGTGACAGGAACGCACCATGGAACGCGATCAGGCACTCAAGTTCATGCACGACCTGCTGCGGCTGATGCTGCAGAAGAATGGCTCCGACCTCTTCATCACGGCGGGCTTCCCGCCGGCGATCAAGATCGACGGCAAGATCGTTCCGCAGTCGAATCAGCAACTCACCCACACCCACACCATGGAACTGGCGCGGGTGATCATGAGCGACCGCCAGGCCCAGGAATTCGAAGCCACCAAGGAGTGCAACTTCGCGATTTCCCCGGCAGGCATCGGCCGCTTCCGCGCCAACGCCTTCATCCAGCAGGGCCAGGTGGGCATGGTGCTGCGGACCATCCCGCAGAAGATCCCGACCTTCGACGACCTCGGCCTGCCGCCGGTACTGAAGGACATCACCATGTCCAAGCGCGGCCTGGTGATCTTCGTCGGCGGCACCGGCACCGGCAAGACGACCTCGCTGGCGGCGATGGTGGACTACCGCAACGAGAAGAGCTACGGCCACATCATCACCGTCGAAGACCCGATCGAGTTCGTCCACGCCCACAAGAACTGCATCGTCACCCAGCGGGAGGTCGGTATCGATACCGAATCCTGGGAGCCGGCCCTGAAGAACACGCTGCGCCAGGCCCCGGACGTGATCCTGATGGGCGAGATCCGCGACCGGGAGACGATGGACTACGCCATCGCCTTCGCCGAAACCGGCCACCTGTGTCTGGCCACGCTGCACGCCAACAGCGCCAACCAGGCCATCGACCGGATCGTCAACTTCTTCCCCGAAGAACGCCGCCACCAGTTGCTGATGGACCTGTCCCTCAACCTGCGGGCGCTGATCTCCCAGCGCCTGCTGCCAATGTGCGACCGCAAGGGCCGCGTGCCGGCGGTTGAGGTGATGCTCAACTCGCCGCTGATCTCCGATCTGATCTTCAAGGGAGAGATCCCGGGCATCAAGGAAGTGATGAAGCGCTCCAGCGAACTGGGCATGCAGACCTTCGACCAGAGCCTCTTCGACCTCTACGAGAAGGGCCTGATCAGCTACGAGGACGCCCTGCGCAACGCCGACTCGATGAACGATCTGCGCCTGCAGATCAAGCTGAAGAGCCGCCGCGGCGACCGGGATATGCTCTCCGGCATCCAGAACCTCGACATCGTCTAAACGGGGGCATAAAGCTACTGCGCGCTCCGATCCTGCGACTGCGATGCTCGCCGTACTCTTGTACGGCTGTGCTTCTCGTCGCAGCCTCGAAGCGCTCGCTACGCTTTCTGCCCCCGTTCGGCTGCTTGTAGTTCGAGAGGTTTAGTTTTCTGATTCCGCCGGCTTGGGTTTGCGGGCGGAGCCGGCGATCATCAGGTATTCGAACAGGCGGCATTCGATGGCGCCGTTGAACAGCGGGGTGCGCTTGCTGGCCTTGAGGCGGACGCCCTTCGGCAGGGCCGGGTCGCCGGTGAAGAAGTAGCAGCGCCAGCCGGTCCAGTTGGCCTTCAGCGCGTCGCCGAGCTTGGGGTAGAAGGCCTCCAGTTCAGCGGTGTCCGATAGCCGCACACCGTAGGGCGGGTTGGCGACCAGCACGCCGGACGCTGCCGGGGCCTTGAGCTGGAGCAGATCGGCGCGCCCCACGTCCACGCAGCCCTCCAGGCCGGCACTGCGCAGGTTCACGTAGGCCTTGCGCTGCTGGGACTCGAGGATGTCCGAACCGTAGATGTTCAGCTTGCGCGGTGGCTTACGGCGCGCCTCGGCAGCCTTGCGGATCGGCAGCCAGGTATCGCGCTCATAGTGCTTGAAGCGCTCGAAGGCGAAATGCCGACCGAGGCCCGGCGCCACGTCGAGGGCCATCTGGGCCGCCTCGATGAGGAAGGTGCCACTGCCGCACATCGGGTCGCACAAGGCCTCCTCGCCCGGCGTCCAGCCAGTCAGGCGCAGGATGCCGGCGGCCAGGTTCTCCTTCAGCGGCGCCTCCACCGCAGCCTGCTTGAAGCCGCGCTTGTAGAGCGGATCGCCGGAAGTGTCCAGATACAGCGTCACCGTATCCGCCGACAGGAAGGCATGGATGCGGATGTCCGGCGTCTGGGTGTCCACGTCCGGGCGCCGCCCGGCGACGGTGCGGAAATGGTCGCACACCGCGTCCTTGATCTTCAGCGTCGTGAATTCCAGGCTGCGCAGCGGCGACTTGTGGGCGGTGACGAACACGCGGATGGTCTGGTCGGGCGTAAACCAGCGCGCCCAGGTCGGCGCGTAAGCGATGCGGTACACGTCCTCCTCGCTGCGATAACGGCCCATGCTGATCTGCCACAGCACACGGGTCGCCAGGCGGCTCTCCAGGTTGGCGCGATAGCACAGGGCCCAGTCGCCGGAGAACTGCACGCCGCCGGGAATGGCCTTCGCGTCGGTTGCGCCAAGGGCACGGAGTTCATCGGCGAGGAGCGACTCAAGGCCGCGAGGACAAGGGGCAAAGAAATTCAAGATTGCAATCCGTTCGGAAAATCAAAAAGGCTTCAGGACAACAAGGAAGACCACCACGAACAGCACCAGCACCGGCACTTCGTTGAAGAAGCGGTACCACACGTGGCTGCGCGTATTACGCCCGTCGGCGAAGGCGCGGATCAGACGGCCGCAATACAGGTGATAGGCGATCAGCAGCGTCACCAACGCGGTCTTGGCATGCAGCCAGCCACCGGCCAGGCCGAAGCCGAACCACAGCCACATGCCCAGGCCAACGGCCAGGATGCCCAGCGGCGTCATGAAACGGTAGAGCTTGCTCTCCATCAGCGCCAGGCGCTCGACCGTGGCCTTGTCGGTCACCATCGCGTGATTGACGAACAGGCGCGGCAGGTAGAACAGGCCGGCAAACCAGCTGATGACGAAGATGATGTGCAGGGCTTTGATACTCAGATAGAGCATGGCATGGACTCGAAGGGTGGAAGTGTTCAGGAAGTGGCCGCAGCGCGCGTCTGCAGCGCATCGGCCACCGTCGGATAACGCAGGCGGGCGCGCAGTTCCCGCTTGAGGCGATCGTTCTTCAAACGACGGGACTCGGCCATGAAGGAAAGCGTCATTTCCGACAGCCGGCCGGTCAGCTCGGCCCGCGGCAGGCGTGGCGGTCGCGGCAGACCGAGGGTGTCGGCGACGAGATCGAAATACTCTCCCATGCGCAGCGCGCTGTCGTCGCAGGCGTTGTAGACCCGGTTCGGCCCGCCGCGGAACAGGGCCAGCACCAGCAGGCGGGCCAGATCGTCAGCGTGAATGTGGTTGGTGAACACATCGTCTTCCGGCGCCAGTACCGGGTCGCCCTTCTGCAGCCGTGCCACCGGCAGACGCTCGGCGGCGTCGTAGATTCCCGGCGCCCGCAGGATACTCACACGGCATCCCGTGCGCTGCCCGAAGGCCCGCAAATGCCCTTCCGCCGCGACGCGTCGCAAGCCGCGCGGAGACGCCGCCCGCAGCGGCCGCGTCTCGTCGGCCCAGGCGCCGCCACAGTCTCCATATACACCGGTGGTACTAATATAGCTTAGCCGTCGTGGTAGACTTCCGCGATGCGCAAGGGCTGCAAGCAAACGTCGGGTACGCGGGTCGTCCCGCCCCGCGGCGGGCGGCGGGGCGCAATGCAATATGTAATCGGCAATACCGGCGAGTCGCGTCAGGCTGTCCGGCTGATCCAGATCGGCCACGATCGGCAACGCGCCCAGGGCCCGCAGCGCGGCGCCCTCCTCCGCCCGACGGACCACGGCACGCACGCGAAAACGCCTGACCAGCCACGGAATGATCCGGCGGGCCACGTCTCCGCTGCCGACAATCAGCACCTTCTTCATATTTCGACGTTTCATTAATCGATTATCTCACGGCCACCCATCATGTCGTTCCAGGTCACCCTCCAACCCAGCGGACTCCAGTATTCCGCCAACGCTGACGAAACCCTTCTCGAGGCTGCCCTCGCGGCCGGCCTGCTGCTCCCCTACAGTTGCCGCGACGGCGCCTGTGGCGTGTGCAAAAGCCAGGTCCTGTCCGGCGAGGTGGACCTCGGGCGTTATTCGGAGTCCACCCTGACCGCCGACGAGCGCGAGCGCGGCCTGACCCTGCTGTGCTGTGCCCAGCCCCGCTCCGACCTGAGCGTCGAGGTGCGCCAGGTGACCCGCGCCGGCGACATCCCGGTCAAGAAGCTGCCGTGCCGCGTGCAGAAGATCAGCCGTGCCGCAGCCGACGTGATCGTCCTCGAAATCAAGCTGCCGGCCAGCGAGAAGTTCCAGTTCGTCGCCGGCCAGTACATCGACTTCCTGCTCGCCGACGGCAAGCGACGCAGCTTCTCCATCGCAAACGCCCCGACCGGCGCCGATTTCCTCGAGCTGCACGTCCGCCTGGTGCCCGGTGGCCAGTTCACCACCCACGTCTTCGACAAGCTCAAGGAGAAGGACATCCTGCGCTTCGAAGGCCCGCTGGGCAGTTTCCGCCTGCAGGAAGGCTCGCCGAAGCCGGTCGTGCTGCTCGCCGGCGGTACCGGTTTCGCACCGATCAAGAGCATCGTCGAGAACGCCATCGCCAGCGGCCTCGCCCGCCCGATGACCCTCTACTGGGGCAGCCGCGATCTCGCCGGGCTGTACCAGCTCGACGTGGCCCGCGGCTGGGAAGAGCGTCTGCCCGGCTTCCGCTTCGTGCCGGTGCTCTCCGACGCCCCCGCCAGCGACAACTGGAGTGGCCGCACCGGCCTCGCCCATGCCGCGCTGATGGCCGACCTGCCGGACCTGTCCGGCCACGAAGTGTACGCCTGTGGCTCGCCGGCGATGATCGATACCGCCCGCAAGGACCTTACCGAGCGCTGCGGCCTGCCGGCGGAAGCCTTCTTTGCCGACGCCTTCAGTTTCTCGAACGACGCCAAGACGGCCTGAGCCCGCAACCGGAGCCCCGTGTCCATGAGCAATGCAGCGCTGATCACCCGCGAACCCGTCATCAACAAGCAGTACAAGATCACCGCCAACCGGCTGGTGGTCCACGCTGTATCGGTAACCCAGGCCGTGGAGGTGCTCGACGGCCTGGCCGACGTGTGGCCGGCAGCCCATCCGGTGTTCATCAGCCTGTACAAGCTGGTTCCGACTCCTGACCTGCTGGAGTGGATCGCGCCGTCCAATGCGATGATCGAAATCCCGACCCAGTCGATCGGCCATCCGCTGACGCTGCAGCTCATTCCCCAGCTGCAGTCCAACGGTGTCAGCCTCAACCTGACCTGGTATCAGCCCGACACGGTGCTGCCGCCGAATGTACCGTGGCGCTTCGTGATCATCGACGCCAAGCGTCAGCCCCTGCCCGCCGATCCGCCCGGGCTGTCCCTGGCCTGGGGCCTGCCCGACGTGCCCAGCTTCAAGGAAGCCGTCATCCAGGGCTACGATGGCGCGTCCGGCTGGTTCTTCCTGCGCGGCATCAAGACCGACGGCAAGCTGGCACCCTCCCATGCACAGATCGTCCGGCTGATGAACCTGGTGCGCAAGAATGCCGAAGTGAAGGACATCGAGACCGTCCTCAAGCAGGACGTGGCCCTGTCCTACAAGCTGCTGCGCTACATCAATTCGGCCGGCTTCGGGCTGATGTGCGAGATCCAGTCCTTCCGCCACGCGGTGACCATCCTCGGCTACGAAAAGCTCAACAAGTGGCTGTCGGTGCTGCTGGTCTCGGCCAGTCGCGACCCGTCCGCACCGGCCCTGATGCAGACCGCCATCGCGCGCGGACGCTTCATGGAAAAGATCGGCGCGGCCTTCTTCGAGAAGGGCGAACTGGACAACCTGTTCATCACCGGCGCCTTCTCGATGCTGCACCTGCTGCTCGGCGCCAGCCTGCAGTCGGCCCTCGACGAGATGCACCTGCCGGCCGGTATCGCCGACGCACTACTCGGTGGCGACGGCGTATATGCGCCCTTCCTCAAGCTGGCCTGCGCGCTGGAAGGTTTCGACGCAAAGAATCTGGCGGGCCAGGCGGAAGCACTCCACCTGTCGGCGGACCAGATCAACCGTGCCCACCTCGAAGCCCTGTCCTTCGCCGACAGCCTTCAGTTCGGCTGACAAGCACCCGCAAGACACCACCACCAACAACCGTCACACTCCGCGGCTAGATTCGCTCCATCGCAAAACTCTCGGGAGATTGCCATGGGAATCTACAGCCTTGTCCTCGCCTCGCCCCGCCAACCCAATGCACCGCGCCTGATGGCCCGCCATGTGGATCCATCCTGGCTGAAGCAGCGCGGCTATGAAATTGCACGCAGCCTCGGCGAGGCCGCCGCCGTGTGGACCGCCGAGGCCACAGCCGGCCGCCAGGGGCTGGCGCTGCACTGCCGCAGCGGCCATGCCCTGACCATCGAAACGGAATAAGAAACCGCCGCGGACCTCAGGGAAATACGCCCGACGGCGCGAATGCTCAGCGCCCGACGGGCAACAGGGTTCCCGGGTCAATGCCCTTTTCACGCAGGCGTGCTTGCGCGGCAAGGGCCTCCTTGCGGTCGGCGAACGGACCGACCACCACCCGGGTCTCCAGCTGGGATGGAATGCCGGCCTGGGCGAGTCGCGCACGCAGCGCCTCGGCGCTGGCCACGCTGGAAAACACACCGAATTCAAGCACGTAGGGCCGCTGCGCTGCGCTCTGCGCAGGGCTGGTGGCCACCTGCGCAACTGGAGCTGGGGCCACCGCACTGGCCGCCGGAAGCACCTGGCGCGGCGCGACCGCCCCCGAGGCAACCGGGGCTGCCGACACAGCCGGACGCGGCGCCTGGGATGCTGTCGCTGCGGCCGGCGCCGGGTGGGGCGCCTCCTGGACCACAGGCGGGCGTGGAATGACCTGCGCCGACGACGCTGCAGGCGCCACCGCAGGTGGCGGCAAAGGGGCCGCCGGTGCGCCGCTCTGCGTCGGTGGAGCAGAAGCCTGCCGGGGAGTCTGTACGTGCTGCGTCACGGCTCCCGCGGGTGATGCCGCGCCCCGGCTCCCTTCGCCGATCCGTCCGCTACGCATCGCCCGCGATGGCGCCTCGGTGTCGGCCGCCACGCCACCGCCGGGCAGCATCGGCGGTGCCGATTCCTCCTGGGGCGGTACAGCCTCAGGGGCCGTCGCCTCGCTCCCGGCGCGTACGACATCCGGCGGTGCATCACGGCCTACCTCAGGTGTCACTTGGGCGGGCGCAATGGGTCGGGTCGGCAACGGCGCCTCCGCCGGAGCCGGCGGACGGGACACGTAATCGAAGACCGCCAGCCCACCCAGCAGCGCGGTGATCAAACCCCCGGCCACGCCGGCGCGAACCCACAATTGCTTTCGCGGATCCTCTTCGCCCGCCCCATCATCGACTGCGTCGGTGCGGCGCTCCGTCATGATCCGCTCTCCGCCTTTGCCAGCGCACAGACCAGTTCGGCCTCGGCGACCGAAATTCCACAGTGTTCGGCAACCTGAACCGCGCTCATGCCCCGACCCGCCAACAACATGGCCTCCGAATGCTGCGGCGAAACCGGGCGGGTGTACTGGGTCCGCTCCCGCGCCGCCTGGGCGGCCTGTTGTTCGCTGCGGGCCTGCTCGCCAAGCTGGTCCACGTCATGGCGCATCACCGCCAGCTCGCGGCGCAGAAAATCACAGTCCGTGCGCAGGCGCGTCACATCCTGACGCAGTTGCTGGATTTCCAGCTCGTTGAGCAGGTCGCGAGATACCGCAGCCTCTTCCGGCCCCGGCTCGGACGCCACCGCAGAAGAACGCCCCACCGCATCGTCGGCGGTCTCGGACGGCTCCGGTGCCGCGGGCGGCTGCGTGCCACGCCGATGGCGGGCCAGGCGAAACAGCACCACCACCAGGTAAAGACTCAACACGGCAACCAGCGCCAGGATCGCCTCGCGCACACCGACATTGATCATCGCGCATGCTCCCTGGCAGCCCTGTCGTACCCGTCTGATTCAAACCCGATGCAGATAATGATCGTTCCCCTGATGGCGGCCGGCCTGCACGGCTGGCAATTGACGCTGCGATAATAGCCGCGCCGCCCTTCACCGACAATGCGAGAGCCCCCCGGCGCCCGCCTTTTCCGCATGTTCTACCTTAAAAAGCTCATTTCCACCTTGATCCTGCCCCCCCTCAGCCCCCTTTTGCTCATCGTGGCAGGGCTTTTGCTGCTGCGCCGCCACCCCCGTACCGGAAAGGCGCTGACCTGGGGCGGCTTGATCGCCGCCCTGTTGCTGGTCACGCCGCTCTCGGTTGCACCGCTGGTACGGAGTCTCGAAGGACACTTCATTCCACTCGACGAAGCGAAACTGCGCCAGGCCGACGCGATCGTCATTCTCGGAGGTGGCATGCGCGGCTACGCTCCCGAGTTCGGCGGCAAGACGGTCAATCGACTGACCCTCGAACGGCTGCGTTACGGCGCCCGGCTGGCCCGGCGCACGGGCCTGCCGGTCATGGTCAGCGGCGGCTCGCCCCGACCCTCACAAAAAGTGGCGGAAGCCGAGCTGATGAAAGCGGCCCTGGAGGAGGACTTCCGGACTCCCGTGAAGTGGACCGAGAGCCGATCGCGGGACACCCGCGAGAACGCCGACTTCTGCGCCGCTGCGCTGGTCCCCGCCGGCATCCGCCGCATCGTGCTGGTCACCCATGCGGCGCACATGCAGCGCTCGGTGGAAGCCTTCGAGCATGCCGGCTTTCAGGTCCTGCCGGCGCCGACCGCCTATCTCGCCGGCCCTGGCGGCGGTGACGATACCCCGATGGAGATGCCCAGCATGAACGCGGCCTATGCCGGCTGGTACGCCGTGCATGAATGGCTGGGCCTGCTGGCCTATCGACTCAGCCGTTGAAACGGGGCTTGCGTTTGCCGAGGAAGGCGTTGATGCCCTCATCGAAATCGGGCCGGGCGGCGCAACGGGCAAACGCCTCGGCTTCCAGCTGCAACTGGGCATCGAGGGAGTGGCAGGCCGACTGGTTAAGCAGGCGCTTCATTTCCGCGTAGGTCTCCCGCGGCCCGGCAACGATCCGCTGGACGAGCCCCGCCACGGCGTCGTCCAGCCCGCCCAACGGCACCACCTTGTTGACCACCCCCAGGCGCTGAGCCTCGGCGGCGTCGAAACGCTCGGCAAGCAGCAGCAGCTCAAAGGCCTTGTGGCGGCCGGCGATGCGCGGCAGCAACCAGGACACGCCGCCGTCGCCGCTCAGCGCGATGCTGGCGTAGGCGGTGGTGAAGTAAGCGCTGTCGGCCGCCAGCACCAGGTCGCAAGCCAGGGCCAGGGACAACCCGAAGCCGGCACAGGCCCCCTGCACGCGTGCGATCACCGGCACGGGCAGGTTGGCCAGAGCCTCGATGGACGGGTTGATGTGCTGCTCGATGGTGGCCCGGAAACTAGCCAGCCGGCTCTCGGGGGACAGATGCAGCTGGCTGGCGAAATCCTTCAGGTCGCCGCCGGCCATGAAATGCTCGCCGGCACCGGCGATCACCACCACCCGCAAGTCCGTGCGGCGGGCCAGCTGACCAGTCGTCTCCGACAGCGCAGCCATCATGTCGAAGGACAGGGCGTTGAGGGATGCCGGACGGTTGAGGGTCAGGCGTGCGACACCGGCATCGATGTCGAGCAGGATGGGCGCGGTCATGATCTCGTCCTCGCGATGGCATTTCGATGGAATCTTGGCAACCCCATTTTCCGCAAAAAAAAGACGACGGGAAGCGCTCCCGTCGTCTCCACCGGACTCGCCTAGAGCTTCTCGAAGACGCCGGCAGCGCCCATGCCGGTGCCGATGCACATGGAGATCATCCCATAGCGGGCCTGGGTACGCCGGAAGGCGCTCATCAGCGTCGCCGCACGGATCGCCCCGGTGGCGCCCAGCGGGTGGCCGAGGGCAATGGCGCCACCCTGCGGGTTGACCTTGGCCGGGTCGAGGTCGAGCTGTTTCATCACTGCCAGCGCCTGGGCCGCGAAGGCTTCGTTGAGTTCGATCCAGTCGAGGTCGCCCTTGCCGATACCCGCCGCCTTGAGGGCACGCGGAATCGCCTCGACCGGGCCGATGCCCATGATCTCCGGCGGCACGCCCGCCACCGAATAGCTGCAGAAGCGGGCGATCGGCGTGACGCCGTAGCGCTTCACCGCCGCCTCGGACATCAGCAGCACGGCGCCGGCGCCATCCGACATCTGGGAGCTGTTGCCGGCGGTCACCGAGCCTCTGACGGCGAACACCGGGCGCAGCTTGCCGAGGCTCTGCAGCGACGCATCGGCCCGTGGTCCTTCGTCGGTGTCGCAGATCCGCTCGACGACACGCACCGCGCCACCCTCGCCGGGCACGTGGGCACGTACGGTGTAGGGCGTGATCTCATCCCTGAACGCGCCAGCGGCAATCGCCGCGGCCGCCCGCTGGTTGGACTGCACCGCGAAGGCATCCTGCTCGTCGCGGCCGATCTGCCACTGCTGCGCGACCTTCTCGGCGGTGAGGCCCATGCCGAAGGCGATGCCCAGGTTCTCGTCCTTGGCGAAGATGGCTGGGTTGAGGGACACCTTGTTGCCCATCATCTGCGGCATCACGGTCATGCTCTCGGTGCCGGCAGCGATCATCACGTCGGCCTCGCCGAGGCGGATCCGCGCCGCAGCATCCGCCACCGCCTGCAAGCCGGACGAGCAGAAACGGTTGATGGTGATGCCCGGCACGGTGTTGGGCAGACCGGCCAGCAGCACGCCGATGCGCGCCACGTTCATGCCCTGCTCCGCTTCCGGCATCGCACAGCCGACGATCACATCCCCGATCTCATTGGCGTCCAGCCCCGGCACCTGGTCCACCACCGCGCGCAGCACGTGGGCCAGCATGTCGTCCGGCCGCACGTTGCGGAACATGCCGTTGCGCTTGGCCACCGGCGTGCGGGTGGCGGCGACGATGTAGGCGTCCTGAATCTGTTTGCTCATGGTTTCGTCTCCGTCCTTTTAGTTGCGCAGCGGCTTGCCGGTTTCCAGCATGTGCACGATGCGCTGCTGGGTCTTCTCGGTCTTCAGCAGGTCCACGAACTGGGCCCGCTCCACGTCGAGAATCCACGCTTCGGACACCCTGGCATTGGTATCCACTTCGCCGCCACACAGGGCGGTGGCCGCCGCTTTGGCGACGCGGTAATCCCAGGCCGAGATGAAGCCGCCTTCGCGCATGTTGATCAGCATCATTTCGCAAGTGGCGATGCCGTTGCGGCCGGCCACCGGAATCGCCCGCTGGATCAGCGGCGGCTGGTAGCCCGACTCGGCCAGCGCGCGCGCCCTATGCAGGGCCACGTGCAACAACTCGCGGGCGTTGAAGACGATGTCGTCCGAGGCCTTGGCGAAGCCCAGTTCGACGGCCTGCAGCGCGCTCTTCGACACGGTGGCCATCGCGATGGTCTGGAACATGTTCTGGATGAAGGGGAACACGTCGCCGCCCGCCGTCCGGCTGGCCAGGCTTGCCGCCTGCAGCGCGAACTCCTTGCAACCGCCACCGGCCGGGATCAGACCGACACCGGCTTCGACCAGGCCGACGTAGCTTTCCAGCGCCAGCACGCGGTGGGTTGCGTGCATCGTGAACTCGCAGCCGCCGCCGAGGGCCATGCCCTGCACCGCCGCGACGGTCGGCACCATCGCATGCTTGAGGGCCATGGAGGCGCGCTGGAACTTGGCGACGGTCTTCTCGAGCATGTCGAACTGGCCAGCCTTGCAGGCTTCCACCACCTGCTGCAGGTTGGCACCGACGGCGAACGGCGCCTCGTGCCAGATCACCAGCCCGTCCAGATCGCGCTCGGCACGGGCGACCGCTTCCAGCACGCCGTCCAGCACCTCGTCGCCGATGCTGTGCATCTTCGACTTGAACGACAGGATGCCAATCCGTGCGTCCTTCGCCGGCAGACTCCACAAGCGAACGCCTTCGTTCTCCCACAGGGTCTCACCGGCATCCGGTGCGGCTTCACCCAGCACCTGCTCCGGAAAGAGCTGGCGGCCATACACCGGCAGCATGGAGCGGGGCTTGAGCGCCGCGTCCGTAGCGCTCCACGAACCCGACGCTTCATGCACGCCCTGGCGGCCATCGAAGACCCATGCCGGCAGCGGCGCATCGATCATCGCAGCACCTGCGTCTATATCGGCCTTCACCGCGTCGGCAACGGCCTGCCAGCCGGCAGCCTGCCAGGTTTCGAAGGGCCCCTGCGCCCAGCCGAAGCCCCAGCGCATCGCGAAGTCCACGTCGCGGGCGTTGTCGGCGATGTCGGCCAGATGGAAGGCGCAGTAATGGAACACGTCGCGGAAGATCGCCCACAGGAACTGCGCCTGCGGATGGCTGCTGGCGCGCAACTGGACGAATTTCTCCACCGGGTTGCGGTTCTTGAGGATGGCCGCGACTTCCGGCGCCACTTCGCCGGCACTCGGGCGGTAATCCTGCTTCGCCAGGTCGAGCACGACGATGGCTTTGCCGTTCTTACGGAAGATGCCGCCCTTGGTCTTCTGGCCGAGGGCGCCTCTGGCGATCAGCGCCGACAGCCAGTCCGGGCTCTTGTAGAAGGCGTGCCACGGATCGTCCGGCAGCGTGGCCTGCATGGTGCCAATCACATGGGCCAGCGTATCCAGGCCGACCACGTCGGCGGTGCGGTAAGTCGCGCTCTTCGGGCGGCCGATCAGCGGGCCGGTCAGCGCATCCACTTCATCGAAACCGAGGCCCAGCCGCGCGGTGTGGTGCATCACCGCCAGGATGGAGAACACGCCGACCCGGTTGGCGACGAAGTTGGGCGTGTCCTTGGCGCGCACGATGCTCTTGCCGAGGCGGGTCGTCAGCCAGGCTTCCAGGGCGTGGAGGGTGGCCGGATCGGTGGTGCCGGTGGCGATCAGTTCCACCAGTGCCATGTAGCGCGGCGGATTGAAGAAATGGATGCCGCAGAAGCGGCTGCGCAGCGCCACCGGCATGCCTTCGGACAAGGTCTCGATGGACAGGCCGGAGGTGTTGGACGCGAAGATCGCATCGGCACGGACGTAAGGCGCGACCTTGGCGTAGAGGTCGAGCTTCCACTCCATCTTCTCGGCGATGGCCTCGATGATCAGGTCGCACTCGCGCAGCGTGTCCAGGTCGCTGCCGTAATTGGCGACGTCGATGAACTGGGCGCGCTCCTTGGTCGCCAGCGGTGCCGGCTCCAGTTTCTTCAGCCCGTCGACGGCCTTCCGGGCGATGCCGTTGGGATCACCCTCTTTCGCGGGCAGGTCGAAGAGAACGACCGGAACGCCGGCATTGGCGCAATGGGCGGCGATCTGCGCCCCCATCACGCCGGCGCCCAGCACGGCCACCTTGCGAATGATCAGTCTGCTCACATGCGTCTCCTTTTGGCTCGGCCCGTCACCCGGACCTTTGTCATGAACCGCGGACGACAGCGCCGCAGTTCGATTTGAACAATCGTTCAAATCTTAGCGCAATGCTTCCTTCAGGTACAACATGGTCTAAAAATCAGGCGCTTGCCAGCCCGTTTGGCGGCACGCCGGCGGGCGCCAGGAAACCGGCGACAATGAAGGGCCGCAGCCGCGCCATGATGGCTTCCGGATCGCCCGCATCGGCCAGTGCATAGCTTTCGGTCATCCGCATCACATCCTTGCCGGCCATCGCATAGGCCACGATGCCGACGAAGAAGTACATCCGCCACACCACATCGTCCTGGGACAGCTGCGGCAAGGTGCGCATGAAGGCCTGGCGATAGCGGTCCACCGCCTCCTTGTACTCCGCAGGAAAAAAGGCCTCCGTCCCCGGTCCCGGCTCGTAGAAGGCCCGCCCAATGAGCTGCTTGAAGACCTCGCCGGGAATGCTGTCCTTGCGGGTCAGGCGCAGTGCGGATGACAGGAAGGCATCCACCAGCACATCCACCGGAATCGGAGCTCCGGCGGCCTCGGCTTCCAGCTTGTCGAGATAGCTGACCCGGCTGCCGCCACGGCTCCCCAGCGCCCGTTCATACACCGCCTCCATCAGCCCCTGCTTGGAACCGAAGTGGTAATTGACCAGCGCCACCGGCGCTCCAGCCGCGCCGGTAATCATGCGCACGGAGGTGGCGGCGTAGCCGTTCTCCATGAACAGGCGCTCGGCGGCGTCGAGGATGCGGGTCTTGACGTCAGGTAGGGAAGAATCGGAACGGCCCATGGGAAATCTAATCAGCGGCAAGGCCCCGGCGCGCCGGGGAAATGTTGAACATCGAAGCCCAAAGCGCCACCTCGGCGAGCTTGAGTCGCAAGGAGCTTCACTGTGGGGGCAAATTCATTCGCCCCCACGACAGAACCCCTGAGCAGCCTCCTATCAGAAGGCCATCGAATACTGGGCGCCGAAGATCCACACCCGGGCATCATAGACGCCGGTCACCCGGCCACGGCCCAGGGCGGTCTGGTTGTTGTCGATATGGGATTCCGGCACGTACAGATAGGCGACGCCGACGTCGAGCACGGAGTCCTTGTTGACCTTCACCTGAGCCCCGGTGGTAAGCCAGGTGCGGTTGTTGTCCGGCAGGGATACCAGCCGATGCTGCGGATCGCGAACCGGGCTCTGGTCGTAGGCCACACCGAACTTGAGCTTCACGGCCTCGGTGTAGCGGTAATTGGCCCCCAACGCATAGCGCCAGGTGTCACGGAACTCGGTCTCCAGGGTCTGCACGGTGGCTCCGTTGAGCGTCCCTGAAGTGCGCACGATGTCCACCTTGGGAATGCTGCTCCAGCCGGTCCACGACAGGTCGCCCAGCATTTCCCAACGCTCGTTGAGGTTCTGCGTGACGCTGAGAATGAAGGTCGCCGGCAGGTCCACGTTGGCCTTGGCCGCACCGGTCGTCAGGCCGGCGGTGGCGCCGGCGGCGGGGCCGTCGATCTTCAGGTCGCCTTCCAGCTTGTGACGGACTTCAGAACGATAGGACACCCCCACCTTGGTCGTCGGGCTCAGCGTGAACAGGGCACCCAGGTTCCAGCCGAGGGACACATCGTCGGCCGAGAAGGTGGCATGGGTGGCGGCCAGGGCAGCCGAGGTCACCGTCGCCTGACGGCGGTAGTCCACCTCGATGCGCTGCAGGCTCAGCCCACCGCCGATGGAGACCCTGTCGTTCAGGCGATAAGCCAGACTCGGGTTGATGTTGTAGGTCTTGATGTCGAACTTGATCGCCTGGGCGCCGCCCAGCCACGGATCGTCGTACTCGGTGATCAGGCCGAAGGGGGCGCCAAGGCCGACGCCCGCATACAGATCCTTGCTCAGAGCCCAGGACAGGTAGGCATTGGGCAGGAAGGCCCAGCTCCCCGCATCGCCCCCATTGCCGGCCCCCCCCAGCACCCCGGTGCTGGAGCCCCGGTCGGAAAACTTGAAGGTCGGGCGCACGACGGCCAGGCCGACCGAGATCTCGCGATCCTTCAGCTGGGTCATGCCGGCCGGGTTGAAGAAGATCGTGCTGGCATTCTCCGCCACCGCCGCGGAACCGGCATAGGCGTTACCGATACCGCTGGCGTTCTGCTCGAGCAGCTGGAAGCCGGCTGCCGCAGCCTGGCCGCTGGCCACGCCAAAGGCGAGCAAGGGCATCAATCGGGCGATGGTCTTCATCTTCATACCACTGTCTCCTCACAAGGGCGCTGTAGTTGTGAGCTGGCCACGGGGCGCGCAAACCCGCGGCGATTCTAGAGCCCCGATGGACTGCGGCTACGCAGCAAATCGAGGCCCTGTTGGATTCATGCAACAATTTCCGGCGGGACCTCGCGCTTGACGCCGTTGGCATCCACCGCCACATAGGTCAGCGTCGCCTCGGTGACCTTGACGACCACCGGGCTCTCCGGATTGCGTTCCGCATAGACCTCCACGTCGACGGTGATCGAGCTCTTGCCGATACGCACGATCTCGGCATAGAAGCTGACCATGTCGCCCACCGAGATGGGCTGCTTGAAGAGGAAGGAATTGACGGCGATGGTCGCCACCCGGCCGCGGGAGCGCTTGTGGGCCGGCACCGCGCCGGCGATGTCCACCTGGGACATGATCCAGCCACCGAAGACATCTCCCGACGGGTTCAGGTCGCGGGGCATCGGCATGACCCGCAGCACGGGGATCTTGCCGGGCGGCAGTTGGGTGGGAGGGGTGCTCATCGAAACTCCTGTCGGCGCCGGCCGCCGGATGACGCGGCCGCGCGGGATTGGTGGAAGGGGCCGCCGGTGAAGGGCGGAAAGCCGGCCCCGAATATAACCCCGGCGTCCGCCAGATCGGCATCTTCCACCACGCCCTTGGCAACACAGAGCTCCGCGGCGGCCAGCAGGGGCGCCATGATCCGCGCCGCCAGGCCGGCCGGTATCGCCGCTGGCACCCCCTTGCGGGCCTTGCCGTCCTTCCACGTGTAAAAGCCCTGCCCGCTCTTCTTACCGAGTTCGCCACGCTCTACCCGCTCGGCCAGCGCCCGCGGCATCGTCGCCCCGGCACTGACCAGGGTCCTGCCGGCCGCCACGGCGATGTCCAGGCCGACCGTGTCCACCAATTCGATCGGCCCCAACGGCATGCCGAAGGCCACCAGCGCCGCGTCAATCGTCTCCGGCGCGATGCCCTCCTCCACGCAGCGCAGCGCCTTGTACATGTAGGGGCCGAGCAGCGCATTGACGAGGAAGCCCGGCTCGTCCTTCACCGGCAAAGGCAGTTTGTCGAGCCGACGCACAAAAGCCGCCGCGCGCCGGAAGGCCTCGTCGCTGGAACGCACTGTACGCACCACCTCCACCAGCGGCAGCACCGCCACCGGGTTGAAGAAATGGATGCCGACCAACCTTTCAGGTTTCGTCAGCGCCGTCGCGATATCGGCAATGCGCAGGCTGGAGGTGTTGGATGCCAGCAGCGCGTCCGGGCGGGCCCGTCTCTCGATGTCGGCGAACAACGCGCGCTTGGCCGCCAGGTCTTCGACGATCGCCTCGATGACCACGTCGGCCTTCGCCACGCCGTGGCCGGCCGGATCGGGAATCAGGCGGTCCAGCGCAAAACGGGCTTCCCGCGGCTTGCTGCGGAACTTGCGCCCGAAACGCCGCGCGGCGCGGGCAACCGCCGGCGCAATGCGCTCGACCGACTGGTCCTGCAACGTGACGGTCATGCCGCGCAATGCACATTCGGCGGCGATGTCGCCCCCCATCACGCCGGCACCGACCACATGCACATGCCGCGGCCGGAAGTCGCCCTCCTTGCCGAAAGCCTTCAGACGCTCCTGCAGGAAGAACACGCGAACCAGGTTGCGCGCAGTCGACGAACGGAAGATCGCCTCCAGCGACGACGGCGAGGCAGCCGGCACCGCCAGCGCGTTGCCGCCGTGGCGGGCCCAGGTGTCGATGATCGCGAAGGGCGCCGGGTAATGCGCACGGCGCACCTTGGCGGCCACCGTCTTGCGTGCCTGCGCCGCGACGATGCCGCGCAGCGGGCCGTTCATCAATGCCTGCACGACCGACGGCTTGCGGGGCGGACGGCCGGACATCAGCAGGATCCGCGCCGCGTCGTCCATCACCCGCAGCGGCACACAGTCGTCGGCGAGGCCCAGGCGCTTCGCCTTCGGCCCATCGACGCCCTTGCCGGTCAGCATCATGTCGAGAGCCGCCGCCGGGCCGATCAACCGCGGCAGGCGCAGCATGCCGCCCCAGGCCGGCATGATGCCCAGCATCACCTCGGGCAGGGCCAGGCGCGTGCCGGGCTCATCCACCACCAGTCGGTAGCGGCAGGCGAGCGCCAGCTCCAGCCCACCGCCCATGCAGTGACCACGTACCAGGGCAAGGGTCGGGAAGCGCGCCGCGGCCAGCCGCCCGAAAAGGCTCCAGCCCCGCTCCACCAGCTTGCGCGCACCATCGGCCGTGTCGATGCGGGTGAACTCCTCGATATCGGCCCCGACGATGAAGCCAGCGGCTTTGCCGGAGCGGATCACCAATCCACTCGGCGGACGCACCGTGAGCTGATCGACGATGGCCTCCAGCTCGGCCATCACCCGGCTGCCCAGCGTGTTGGCGGCGGCGCCCGGCACGTCCAGAGTCGCCCAGACGATGCCGTCGGCGTCCCGTTCCAGCTTCCAGTTGAGCAGTTCCATCACAAGGCCTCCACCAGCATCGCGCCGCCCTGGCCGCCGCCGATGCAGATGCTGGCAATGCCGCGCCGGCCGCCGCTGCGACGCAGGGCCTGCAGCAGATGCAGCACGATGCGCGCACCGCTGGCCCCTACCGGATGGCCGAGGGCCACCGCGCCGCCATCCACATTGAGGCGGGCCGGGTCGATGGCACCCAGCGCGCCGGGCAGACCCAGCCGCTCGCGGCAATATTCGTCGTCCTGCCAGGCCCGCAGGCAGGCGATCACCTGCGCCGCGAAGGCTTCGTTGATCTCCCACAGGTCCACGTCGTCGAGACCGAGCCCATGGCGCTGCAGGATCGGCGTTGCCGCATGAACGGGGCCGAGCCCCATCTGGCCCGGCTCCAGGCCGGCCCACTGGCTGTCGACGATGCGTCCGATCGGCTGCAGGCCGAAACGCTCCACCGCCGGGCCGGAAGCCAGCACCAGCCAGGTGGCGCCGTCGGTGATCTGGGAGCTGTTGGCGGCGGTGACACGACCGTATTTCTTGTCGAAGAAGGGCTTCGGCTTGCCCATGCCAGCCATCGACGCATCCCGGCGCAGGCCGTCGTCGGAGCCATAAACTGTTCCGTCGGAACCGATCAATGGCACCAGCTCGGCGGCAAAATGACCACCATCCTGGGCCGCGGCCACACGACGGTGGCTCTCGACGGCGTAAGCATCCATGTCCTGCCGCGTGATGCCGAACTTCCAGGCCAGGTTCTCGGCGGTCTGCCCCATCAGCTGGCCGACGATGGGATCGGTAAGGCCCTTCATGATGCCGATCACCGGCGCCAGGTGCTTCAGGCGGAAGCCTTTCAGCGCGGCCAGCCGCGCGCCCCAACCCCGCGCCGCCATCCAGCCGGCGAAGACACGCACCATCTCATCGGAGAACAACAGCGGCGCACGGGACAAGGCATCGACGCCGCCAGCCAGCACCAGCTGCGAGCGACCGCTACGGATGTTGGCAATCGCAGAATCGAGGGCCTGCATGCCGGACGCGCAGTTACGCATCACCGTCCAGCCCGGCACCTTGAGGCCGCAGCCCATGCGCAGCGCCACGACCCGGCCGATATTCACCTCGTCCGGCGACGGGCTTGCGCAGCCGAGGATCACCTCGTCGAGCTGATCCGGTGCAAAAGGCTGACGCAGCAGCAGCGCACTGCCGGCCGCGGTGGCGAGGTCGGCGGCGGCGAATGGCCCCGGGCCACTGCGGGCCTTCAGAAAGGGGGTTCGGGCCCCGTCGATGACGTAGATCGGCTCGTTCATGGTTCGCACGGGTCCCTTTCCTCAGGCGCGCCCGATCCCGTTCAGGCAATCTTGTGCTGGGGTTCGGTGATGTCCGCCAGCGCGTCGCGCAAGCCGAAATCATAGGGAAAATCGTCCACGCGGATCACCTTGTCGCGCAATTCGCCGCGGCGCTTGATCAGCGCGTACTCATCACCCGAGATGATGCCACCGGCCACCGCCGCGTCATACAACGCATCGACCCCGCCACCGACCAGCAGACCGGGCGTGAAATAGCCTTCCCTGATCGCCCGGCGCACCTTGGCCTCGACCGGCTCCGCCGCAATCGTGGCATGCAGCGCCGCCTCCAGCGCACCGACCGGCTCTTCCACGTCTTTCGGCAGATACACATCGGAGGTCAGCCGGTCGCGGGTCGCCGACGGCTCGATGAGCAGGCCCGCCACCTGATGGCCGAGGGCGTCCGACGGCACCACATAGGGACGCCCGAGCGGAAAGACCACGAGGCGCCGCAGCAGCATCGCGAACGGCCGGTTGGGGAAATTGGCGATGACGCCCTCGAAGGCGTTCTGCGCCTTGAACATGCAGTCCCAGATCGCCCAGTGCATCAGCGGCGCATCGGCGGCCTGGCGGCCTTCGTCCTCGTAGCGCTTGAGGGTGGCCGAGGCCAGGTACATCAGCGAGAGGATGTCGCCGAGGCGGGCCGACAGTTTCTCCTTGCGCTTCAGCGCCCCGCCGAGGGTCCCCATCGACACATCGGCGAGCAGCGCAAAAGCCGCCGAGAAGCGGGTGAGCTGCTGGTAGTAGCGGCGGGTCTCCGGCGCCACGTCAGCCGGCACCGCCACGAAATGCGAGCCGGTCAGGCCCATCACGAAGGATCGCGCGGCATTGCTGATGGTGTAGCCGATGTGGCCCCAGAAGGCCTTGTCGAAGGCCGTCAGGTCGCCGGCCCGGGCCGCATCCATTTCCTTCAGAACGTAGGGGTGGCAGCGGATCGCTCCCTGGCCGAAGAGGATCAGGCTGCGGGTCAGGATGTTGGCGCCCTCGACGGTGATGCCCACCGGAATCTGCTGGTAGGCCCGGCCCAGAAAGTTCTGCGGCCCCAGGCAGATGCCCTTGCCACCGATCACGTCCATGCCGTCGTTCACCGCCTGGCGGGCCCGTTCGGTGACGTGATACTTGGCGATCGCCGACACCACCGCCGGCTTCTCGCCGAGGTCGATTGCGCCGGCGGTCATCACCCGCGCCGCGTCGCACAGGTAGGCATTGGCGCCGATGCGCGTCAGCGCCTCCTCCACCCCTTCGAAACGCCCGATGGCGGTCTTGAACTGGTAGCGCACGCGGGCATAGGCGCCGACCGTGCGGGCTGTCATCTTCAGCATGCCGGTGTTGGAGCCGGGCAGCGAGATCGAACGCCCCGCCGCCAGGCATTCCATCAACATCCGCCAGCCCTGCCCCGCCATCTGCGGGCCACCAATGATGAAGTCGAGAGGCATGAACACGTCGTGCCCGCGGATCGGCCCGTTCATCCACACCGCGTTGAGCGGGAAGTGGCGGCGGCCGATATCCACACCCGGATGATCGTGGGGCACCAGCGCACAGGTGATGCCCAGATCCTCCACATCGCCGAGCAGGCGATCCGGATCGTAGAGGCGGAAGGCCAGGCCGAACACCGTGCACACCGGCGCCAGCGTGATGTAACGCTTGTCGAAGCTGATCCGCATGCCAAGCACTTCGCGCCCCTGATACTGGCCGCGGCACACGATGCCCGCATCCGGGATCGACGCCGCATCGGAGCCCGCCCACGGGCTGGTCAGCGCGAAGGCCGGAATATCCAGGCCAGCGGCCAGGCGCGGCAGGTAATGCTGCTTCTGCTCGGGCGTACCGTAGTGCAGCAGCAGCTCGGCAGGTCCGAGGGAATTGGGCACCATCACCGTCACCGCCGGCGCCGACGAACGGGTGGACAATTTGGTCACGACCTGGGAATGGGCATAGGCCGAGAAGCCCTTGCCGCCATATTCCCTGGGAATGATCATGCCGAGGAAACCGCGCTCCTTGATGTACTTCCAGACTTCGGGCGGCATGTCCTGGCGCTGGGTCATTTCCCAATCGCGGGTCAGGCGGCACAGCTCGGCGGTGTCTTCATCGAGAAAGCGCTGCTCCTCGGCGCTGAGCTTCGGCGCCGGGTAGGCCAGCAGCTTCTGCCAGTCCGGCCGGCCGGCGAACAGCTCGCCCTCCCACCACACCGTACCGGCCTCCAACGCGTCCTTCTCGGTTTGCGACATGGACGGCAGCGCTTTGCGGAAGGCCTTGAAAATCGTCGCAGTGACGAATCCGCGGCGCAGCCCCGGCAACAGGAAGGCTGCACCGACCACCGCCACGCTGCCGATCACGCCGATGCCCAGCATCGGCGGCCAGTCGGCAAGGCCCGCCAACACCGCCAGCCACACTAACCCCAGCCCATACCACACCGGAAATGGTGCTCGCCCGTAAGCGAGCACGACCGCCAGGAGAGGCAGGAAAAACAGGACAACGTAGGACATCGACAAGTCTCCTTTTACTCGGCACCGTCTTGGCAGTGCCATTGTCATCTATAATATGCTGACGTCTTTACAGCCGTGCATCCGGCTCATGGCGACGATCCGAAATCCGCCAGCGGCGCACGCAGCCCGCCAAGCAGGAAGCTCATCAGGCGCGACACCAGCCGCGACGGATCCTCGTCGTCGAATTTGCCGGTTACCAGTTGCAGCGCATCCGTACCGGCGATGGCGTAGGACATCGCACCCATCATGAAATGGAAGCGCCACAGGATCTCGTTGCGATCCACGTCCGGCAACGCTCGGTACAGGGCGGCCAGGAAGCGCTCCACGCATTCAGCGTATTCCTCGGCGAGAAACTTGCGCACAAAGCCCTGAGGGTCCGTGTAGGTCCGGCCGAGCAGCCGCATGAAGGTGTGGCCACCACCTTCGACGTCGGCCGCCATGCGCAGCGCAGTACCAAAAAAGGCATCGACGATGCGGCTCGGCTTGATCGGCGCCTCCCCTGCCTCGACCTCGAGTTCATGCAGGCGGGCCAGGCGGATGCGGTTCAGTTCGGTGAGACGGCGCCGGAAGACTTCCTGAATCAACTGTTCCTTGGAGCCGAAGTGGTAATTGATGGCCGCCAGGTTCGCCCCGGCACGACCCGTGATACCGCGCATCGAGGTTCCGTCGAACCCTTGCTCCACGAACAGGGCTTCTGCCGCGTCGAGGATGCGGCTACGAGTATCTCCGTTGCCTTTGGCGAGACTGCCATTCATGGAACACCTATCGACCCAACAATCGAAAATTAATTAAAACGTTTGTTTGAATCATACATTAGTTCCATTGGCCGTCAACACTTTGACAAGCAAACACCCGAATGCTGCGGAAAATCGAGGAACCCAAGGATGCAGCGGGCCGGGAGCACACCGTCGGCGCCCCCCGTAAGCCCATCCCCTTACACACAACTCTCCAGTCTGTATGCTTCATGCCAAATAACTGACGAGGCTGGCTGATGAGTTGGGCGAGAGACGAGTTCGGGACGATACAGCTGGGCGATCGGCGGTTGAACAAGCGAGCGGTTCTGCTGGC